>NZ_NGUR01000001.1:0-1195 GCF_002179865.1 Pandoraea sp. PE-S2R-1
TTAGGCAACGATCGTAGCAACCACGCCGGCGCCGACGGTACGGCCACCTTCGCGGATTGCGAAACGCAGACCTTCGGTCATGGCGATCGGAGCGATCAGCTTGACCGTGATCGACACGTTGTCGCCCGGCATGACCATTTCCTTACCTTCCGGCAGGCTGATCGAACCGGTCACGTCCGTCGTACGGAAGTAGAACTGCGGACGGTAGTTGTTGAAGAACGGCGTGTGACGACCACCTTCGTCCTTCGACAGAATGTAGACCTCGCCCGTGAAGTCCGTGTGCGGCTTGATCGAGCCCGGCTTGGCCAGAACCTGACCACGCTGGACGTCTTCACGCTTCGTGCCGCGCAGCAGAATACCGACGTTGTCGCCTGCCTGACCTTGGTCGAGCAGCTTGCGGAACATTTCAACGCCCGTGCAAATCGTCTTGACCGTCGGCACGATGCCCACGATTTCGATTTCTTCGCCGACCTTGACCACGCCCGACTCAACGCGACCCGTCACCACCGTGCCACGACCCGAGATCGAGAACACGTCTTCAACCGGCATCAGGAATGCCTTGTCGATCGCGCGCTCCGGCGTCGGGATGTACGTGTCCAGCGCTTCAGCCAGCGCCAGAATTGCCACTTCACCCAGTTCGCCCTTGTCGCCTTCCAGCGCCAGCTTGGCCGAACCCTTGACGATCGGCAGATCGTCGCCCGGGAATTCGTACTTCGTCAGAAGTTCGCGAACTTCCATTTCGACCAGCTCGAGCAGCTCGGCGTCGTCGACCATGTCGCACTTGTTCAGGAACACGATGATGTACGGCACGCCAACTTGGCGGGCCAACAGGATGTGCTCACGCGTTTGCGGCATCGGACCGTCTGCGGCCGAACAAACCAGGATTGCGCCGTCCATCTGCGCAGCACCGGTAATCATGTTCTTGACGTAGTCGGCGTGGCCCGGGCAGTCAACGTGTGCGTAGTGGCGGTTAGCCGTTTCGTACTCGATGTGCGCGGTGTTAATCGTAATACCGCGTGCCTTTTCTTCCGGCGCTGCGTCGATTTCGTCGTACTTCTTGGCCGTGCCGCCGAACTTCGACGACAGAACCGTTGCGATAGCGGCCGTCAGGGTGGTCTTGCCATGGTCAACGTGACCAATGGTGCCGACGTTCACGTGCGGCTTAGTCCGCTCGAATTTTTCCTTTGCCATTTCC
>NZ_NGUR01000002.1:0-230594 GCF_002179865.1 Pandoraea sp. PE-S2R-1
TTCCTTCTGCTTCGCTGCTTTCGCTGCGTCGCTGTCGTTGCGAGAGACGGAATATTAGTGAAAACCCCGAACGCTGGCAAGCACTTTGTGAAAATAATTTGAAAAGCCATGAAAAAGCCCCGTCACGACGGGGCTTTTTCCTTATTCCATGCACCTGAGCCGTTACTTCTTACCGAAGTAGCGCTGATAGATGGCGTCGTACGTACCGTCGGCCTTGACCGCCTCGATCCCCTTATTGATCTTCGCGAGCAACTCGGCATCGCCCTTGCGCACGGCAATCCCGTAATACTCCTTCGGGAAGTTGCTGTCCGCCACGGTGCGCAGGCTGGCGTTGGGATTGTTCGCGATGAAGTTCACCACGACGCCGTTATCGGCCACCACCGCATCGACACCGCCCGCCTCGAGTTCCTTCATGGCGAGCGGCGTGCCCTCGAAGCGTTTCACCGCCGGGTTGTTCTTGCCCATCAGCTTCTGCACGACTTCATCGCCCGTCGTGGCCGTCTGCACGCCCACCTTGAGCGACTTCAGATCGTCAAAGCTCTTCACGCTGGAGCTGGCCGGCACGGCAATCAATTGCGACGCTTCGAAATAAGGCGTCGAGAAGTCCATCTGCTTGCGGCGCTCATCGGTAATCGTGATCGCCGAGATCAGGATGTCGCGATCGCCCTGCACCAGTGAATTGAAGATGCCCTCGAACGGCGTGTTGATGAAACGCACCGCAATACCCGCCTTGTCGGCGACGGCCTTCATCACATCGATATCGAAGCCGGCAATCTGCCGGGTGTCGGTCTCATATTCGAACGGCGCATAGGCCGCGTCCGAACCCACGACGTAGACAGGCTGGGAGCCATCCGGCCCGACCGAGCGGCCGGCAGCCGTTTCTTCTTTCTTCCCGCAGGCACCCAACAACAGCCCGGAAGACACTACCAGGGCCAGCGCAAATGCACGTCGCTTCATCGACATCGTCTCGTCCTTGCTGAAAAAACCGGCAGCCTAACATACGACGACCTCCAAAAAGGAGGCCGTCCCAGTTTCTCACTCAATTTCAGCGATGCTTGAAAACCGGCTTACGTTTTTCAACAAACGCCGCCATGCCTTCCTTCTGATCTTCAAGCGCGAACAGCGAATGGAACAGACGGCGCTCGAATTGCACGCCTTCATCCAATGTCGATTCGAAAGCGCGATTCACCGCTTCCTTGGCTGCCATCACCACCGGCAGCGAGTATTCGCAAATCGTATTGGCCGCGCCCAGCGCTTCATCGAGCAGCGTCGCGACCGGCACCACGCGCGACACCAGCCCGGCACGTTCTGCTTCGGCGGCGTCCATGAAGCGCGCCGTCAGACACATATCCATGGCCTTCGCCTTCGACACCGCGCGCGTCAGGCGCTGCGTGCCGCCTGCGCCCGGGATCACGCCGAGCTTGATTTCCGGCTGGCCGAACTTGGCGTTGTCCGCAGCGATGATGAAATCGCACATCATGGCCAACTCACACCCGCCGCCCAGCGCAAAACCCGAGACCGCCGCGATCACCGGCTTGCGGATGCGGCGCACCGTCTCCCAGTTACGCGTGATGTAGTCGCCCTTGAAGACATCGGCGAAGGTGTACTTCGACATCATGCCGATGTCGGCGCCCGCCGCGAATGCCTTCTCGCTGCCCGTGATCACCATGCAGCCGATCGCCTCATCGGCGTCGAACGCCGTCAGCGCGGCGCCCAGTTCATCCATCAGCGCGTCGTTCAGCGCGTTGAGGGCCTTCGGGCGGTTCAGCGTGATCAGACCGACGCGGCCACGCGTCTCCACCAGAATGTTCTCGTACGTCGTCATCCTCTTGTTCCTCCAGTCAAAGTCTCGTCTTGTGATTCAGGGGCTGGCATCTGCGCGACGCTTATTACAGTAGCGTCGGCGCAGTCACCGGAAACAGCCGTAAGGCATAAGGCGATGGGCACGCTGCCGGTTCGCAGCAGCGCGGCGGCGCGGGCGGCAGACCATGGATTGCGGCCGGCCGGGCGTCGACTGTAGTGGATAGGCATGATGCCATCGTTCCCCTGCCCACGCATCTCCCGTTCCACCATGCAAACGGCCCGCCAGACGTCGCCCCGCCGCCCATTCGCACCACCGAAAAATTCGGGGAAAACCCGGCGTCATGACCTGCCACGCCCGAAAGATTTGATGCTATATTAACAAACCAACCGGTCGGTCAATTAATGTTGATCGCTACCGAATGACAGCATGCCGTCTCCGCCGCCCGCAAGTCCTCGCTCGCGAGGGGGTGCGGGCAGACAGCGAACCCGCCAGCCGCACTCCGATACGGATAGACCCGCCACCATGACCCATCCCCTCTTCGCCAAACACCAAGAGACCCTTGAGCGCGCCCTTCAGGCCATCGCCACGCGTGGTTACTGGAGTCCGTTTACCGAAATGCCGAGCCCGCGCGCCTATGGCGAGACGGCCGCCGCCGACGGTGAAGCCGCCTTCAAGCAGTATCTGAACGCCGCCTTCCCGCTCGAACAGCGCGGCAGCACCGGCAGCGCCGGTCAGGAAGCCTCGCCGTTCGGCTTCGCGCTCGGCACGACCTACCCCGGCTTCGAAATCGACACCCTGCTCGCCCGCGTGAGCGAAGCGCACAAGACGTACCGCGCCGCCACCCCGGACGCCTGGGTCGGTGTGTCGCTCGAAATTCTCAAACGCCTGAACGCACGCAGCTTCGAAATGGCCAACGCCGTGATGCACACGACCGGCCAGGCCTTCATGATGGCGTTCCAGGCCGGCGGCCCGCACGCGCAAGACCGCGGCCTCGAAGCCGTGGCCTACGCCTGGGACGAACTCCGCCGCATCCCCGCCGACGCTTACTGGGAAAAGCCGCAGGGCAAGAACCCGCCGCTCGCGATGGAAAAGCGCTACACCGTCGTGCCGCGCGGCGTCGCGCTGGTGCTCGGCTGCTGCACGTTCCCGACGTGGAACGGCTACCCCGGCCTGTTCGCCAGCCTCGCCACCGGCAACGCCGTGATCGTCAAGCCGCACCCGGGCGCGATTCTGCCGCTCGCCATCACCGTGAAGATCGCCCGTGAAGTGCTCGCCGAAGCCGGCTTCGATCCGGATGTGGTCACGCTCGCCGCGACCAACCCGAACGACGGCGAAATCGTCCAGCAACTGGCCAAGCGCGGCGAAGTGCGCGTGATCGACTTCACCGGCAGCACGGCCAACGGCGACTGGCTCGAAACCAACGCCCGTCAGGCGCAGGTCTACACCGAGAAGGCTGGCGTGAACCAGATCGTGATCGACTCGGCAGACGACCTCAAGGGCGTGGCACGCAACATCGGCTTCTCGCTCGCCCTGTACTCGGGCCAGATGTGCACGGCACCGCAGAACATCTACATCCCGCGTGACGGCATCCAGACGGCCGAAGGCAAGGTGTCGTTCGACGACGTTGTCGCCGCCATTGCCGGCAGCGTGCAAAAGACGTGCAGCGACCCGGCCAAGGCCGTCGAACTGCTCGGCGCCATTCAGAACGAAGGTGTGCTCGCCCGGATCGACGAAGCCCGCAAGGTCGGCCGCGTCGTGCTCGACAGCCAGACGCTGCAACACCCGGCCTTCGCCGACGCCCGCGTGCGCACGCCGCTGATCGTGGCGCTCGATGTGGCCGACGAAGCCGTCTACACCCGTGAATGGTTCGGCCCGATCGCCTTCGTGATCGCCGTGGACAGCGGCAAGCAAGCCTTCGAACTGGCCGGCCGCATCGCCGCCGAACATGGCGCACTGACGCTGTCGGCTTACACGACGTCCGCGGAAGGGGAAGCGCAGGCACTCGACGCCGCCATCGAAGGCCGCGTGGCCCTGTCGCTGAATCTGACCGGCGGCGTGTTCGTGAACCAGTCGGCGGCGTACTCGGACTACCACGGCACGGGCGGCAACCCGGCCGCCAACGCCAGCCTCGCCGACGCGGCCTTCGTGGCCAATCGCTTCCGTGTCGTGCAGAGCCGCCACCACGTGCCGGCCAAGTCCGACGCGGGCGCTGCCTAAGGCGGTCGGACGACACCCGAGCGACACAGCACCCTTATATATAGAGCGCGAACGCGCGCACCGGCAGCGGGAAGTCACTACCATAGTGACTCCTCGCGGCACGGTGGTACCGGTGGTACGGGTGGCATCCGAGGCACGCATCGCCCGACGCCACCACACTGCGCGAACCCCGCCTTCCAAGACAGGAACGAGACATCATGACCGAAGCCTTTATCTGCGACGCGATCCGCACCCCCATCGGCCGTTACGGCGGTGCCCTGAAGGACGTTCGTGCCGACAACCTCGGCGCCATTCCCCTCAAGGCGCTCATGGCGCGCAATCCGAACGTGGACTGGCGCGCGATCGATGACGTGATCTACGGCTGCGCGAATCAGGCCGGTGAAGACAACCGCAACGTCGCACGCATGGCCGCCCTGCTGGCCGAGTTGCCGATCGACGTGCCGGGCGCCACGCTCAACCGTCTGTGCGGCTCGGGCATGGATGCCATCGGCAGCGCCGCGCGCGCCATCAAGGCAGGCGAAGCCGGTCTGATGATCGCCGGCGGCGTCGAATCGATGACCCGCGCCCCGTTCGTGATGGGCAAGGCCGACAGCGCCTTTGCGCGCCAGGCCGCCATCTTCGACACGACCATCGGCTGGCGTTTCATCAACCCGCTGATGAAGGCGCAATACGGTGTGGACTCGATGCCGGAGACGGCCGAGAACGTCGCCGACGACTTCAAGATCAGCCGCGCCGATCAAGATCTTTTCGCCCTGCGCAGCCAAGAGAAGGCCGCTCGCGCGCAAGCCGACGGCACGCTGGCTCAGGAAATCACGCCGGTCTCGATCGCCCAGAAGAAGGGTGACCCGATCGTCGTCGAACACGACGAGCATCCGCGCGCGACCAGCCTCGAATCGCTGGCCAAGCTCAAGGGCGTCGTGCGCCCGGACGGCACCGTGACCGCCGGCAATGCCTCGGGCGTGAACGACGGCGCCTGCGCCCTGCTGCTTGCCAGCGAAAGCGCCGCCAAGCTGCATGGCCTGACGCCGCGCGCTCGCGTGCTGGGGATGGCAACGGCAGGTGTGGCACCGCGCATCATGGGCATCGGCCCGGCGCCGGCGACCCTCAAGCTGCTCAAGCAACTCGGCATGACGCTCGACCAGTTCGACGTGATCGAATTGAACGAAGCGTTCGCGAGCCAAGGGCTGGCGGTGCTGCGTCAACTCGGCATTGCCGACGACGATGCCCGCGTGAACCCGAACGGCGGCGCCATTGCACTGGGCCATCCGCTCGGCGCTTCGGGCGCCCGTCTGGTGACGACCGCGATGTATCAACTGCACCGCACCGGTGGCCGCTACGCCCTGTGCACGATGTGCATCGGCGTGGGTCAGGGCATCGCCATCGCCATTGAGCGTGTCTGATCGCACTTGAGTCCATTGGCGCGCGTGGCCATAACAACTGACGACTTGACCACGCGCCTGCACGAGACACCCGGAGGAAGCCCCCGATGACTGCCACGATTCAACTGACGCTGGAAGCCAACGTCGCCACGATCACGCTCAACCGCCCGGAGAAGCTCAACAGCTTCACGCGGCAGATGCACGCCGAACTTCGCGAAGCCCTCGACGCCGCACAGGCACAGGGCGCACGCGCCATTGTGCTGACCGGCGCCGGACGCGGTTTCTGCGCGGGACAGGATCTGGCGGACCTCGACTTCACGCCGGGCGCCTCGACCGATTTGGGCGCGCTGATCGACGAGAACTTCAACCCGCTGGTGCGCAAGCTGCGCGCGATGCCGATGCCGGTGATTGCCGCCGTGAACGGTATCGCTGCGGGCGCGGGCGCCAATCTGGCGCTGGCTTGCGACATCGTGCTCGCCGCCAGTTCGGCGAATTTCCTGCAAGCGTTCGTGAAGATCGGCCTGCTGCCTGACACGGGCGGCACGTGGTTCCTGCCGCAACGTATCGGCATGGCACGGGCGATGGCGTTGGCGATGCTCGGCGACAAGCTCTCGGCCGAACAAGCCGCCGAGTGGGGTCTGATCTGGCGCTGTGTCGACGACGACGCGCTGACGGCCGAAGCCAACAAGCTCGCCACGAATCTCGCGACGCAACCGACGCGCGCGCTCGCCACCATCAAGGAAGCGCTTTACGCATCGGCCACCAACACGCTCGACCAGCAGCTCGATCTCGAGCGCGATGGCCAGCGTGCGCTGGGCGCATCGTACGACTATGCCGAAGGCGTGAACGCGTTCCTCGAAAAGCGCGCGCCGAAGTTCGAAGGCCGTTAATTTTTCAGCACCGAAATAGCATTCGAAGAAAAAGCAGCGACGCACACGAACCGCCAAAACCACACGCGCCGCGCGAGAGACCGGACCACAAGAAGACTTAATAAGACTGACGAGACGAGAGACACC
Organism: Pandoraea sp. PE-S2R-1; assembly: GCF_002179865.1. Taxonomy (NCBI): domain Bacteria; kingdom Pseudomonadati; phylum Pseudomonadota; class Betaproteobacteria; order Burkholderiales; family Burkholderiaceae; genus Pandoraea; species Pandoraea sp. PE-S2R-1. The sequence goes on from NZ_NGUR01000002.1 coordinate 6,417, forward strand.
ATGAGCCTGACCGCCCCCGCAGGAAACGCCGCATCCCCGGAAACCCTGTCGCCCGAAGCCCTGGCCCGCGCCACCGGCGAAGCGATGTACAGCACCGACCGCGCCAGCCAGTGGCTCGGCATGGAGTTGCAGGAAGTGCGCCCGGGCTACGCGCGCATGACGATGCGCGTGCGCGACGAATTCCTCAACGGTCACGCGATCTGCCACGGTGGCCTCATGTTCACGCTGGCCGACTCGACCTTCGCATTCGCCTGCAACAGCTACAACATCAACACGGTCGCGGCCGGTTGCAGCATCGAATTCCTGAAGCCGGTGTCCGGCGGTGACACGCTCACGGCCGAAGCGCAGGAACAACTGCTGTCGGGCCGTCACGGCATCTACGACATTCGCGTGACCAACTCGGCCGGCGAAGTGGTGGCGATGTTCCGAGGCAAATCCGCCCAGATCAAGGGCAGCGTCATCTGACGCCGTCTGGCAGTGCGCGAGCCCGTGCTCGCGAGCAAAACCAACAGTATGTGTAAGACGTAAGCCCCAAGGAGACAGACATGACCACCGCCTTGCCGCTCGATCCGATCGAGAAAGCGAGCCTCGACGAACTGCGCGCCCTTCAGCTCCAACGCCTGAAGACCACGCTGCGGCATGCCTATGAGAACTCGCCGGTGTACCGGCGCAAGTTCGACGAGGCCGGCGTCCATCCGGATGATCTGAACACGCTGGCCGATCTGGCCAAGTTCCCGTTCACGACCAAGAAGGATCTGCGCGACAGCTATCCGTTCGGCATGTTTGCCGTGCCGATGGAACAGGTCTCGCGCATTCACGCCTCGTCGGGCACGACGGGCAAGCCGACGGTGGTCGGTTACACGGCCAACGACATCAGCACGTGGGCCGATCTGGTGGCGCGCTCGATTCGCGCCTCGGGCGCACGTCGCGGCGACAAGGTGCACGTGAGCTACGGCTACGGCCTGTTCACGGGCGGTCTCGGTGCCCACTACGGTGCCGAGCGTGCCGGCCTGACGGTGATTCCGTTCGGCGGCGGCCAGACCGAGAAGCAGGTGCAGCTGATTCAGGACTTCAAGCCCGACATCATCATGGTCACGCCGAGCTACATGCTCGCGATTGCCGACGAGCTTGAGCGTCAGGGCATGGCGGCCTCCGAGTCGTCGCTGCGCATCGGTATCTTCGGCGCCGAGCCGTGGACCAACGACATGCGTCTGGCGATCGAGAAGCGCATGGGCATCGACGCGGTCGACATCTACGGCTTGTCGGAAGTGATGGGCCCGGGTGTGGCGTGCGAATGCGCGGAAACCAAGGACGGCCCGACGATCTGGGAAGATCATTTCTTCCCCGAAATCATCGATCCGGAAACCGGCGAAGTGGTGCCCGATGGCGAATTCGGCGAACTGGTGTTCACGTCGCTCACGAAGGAAGCGCTGCCGATCATCCGTTACCGCACGCGCGACCTGACGCGTCTGCTGCCGGGTACGGCACGCACGATGCGCCGCATGGAAAAGATCACCGGCCGCTCGGACGACATGATGATCATCCGTGGCGTGAACGTCTTCCCGTCGCAGATCGAAGAGTTGCTGCTGCGCCAGCCGGTGCTCTCGCCGCACTATCAGATCGTGCTGGACAAGGAAGGCCCGATGGACACGATGGAAGTGGACGTCGAAGCCGCCGTGGGCTGCCATGACGATGCGGCACTGAAGTCGGCAGGCAGCGAGCTCAAGCGCGACATCAAGACGCTGATCGGCGTGTCGTGCGCGGTGCGCGTGCGTCCGGTGGGCGGCATCGAGCGCTCGGTCGGCAAGGCACGCCGGGTGGTGGATAAGCGTCCGCGTTGAGCGACGCATTCCTCGCCAGTCGTTACTAAGAAAAAAGCCCGCGAAACTCGCGGGCTTTTTTTCATCGGGCGTCTTTCATTGATTCGGCAGAAACACCCACATGCGGCCACTCTGGCGCATGCGGCCCGCCAGATCGCCGGCGTCGTCACCCAGCCCCCAGAAGAAGTCGGCGCGCACGCCGCCCTTGATGGCGCTGCCGGTATCCTGCGCGAACATCAGGCGGTTGATCGGCGCGTTGGCCTGCGGCCCGAACGGCGGACGGGTGGTCGAGAGAAACACCGGGCTGCCGAGCGGAATCGACGCGGGGTCGACGGCAATCGAGCGCTCGGCGGTCAGCGGCACGCCCAAGGCACCGACAGGCCCTTCGATACCGCCCACGCCGTGATTCGGCATTTCGCGGAAGAACACGAAGCGCGGGTTCACGTCGAGCAGCGCATCGACACGCGACGGATTGGCGCGCGCCCAGGCACGAATGCCCTGCATGGTCGCCTGTGCGGCGGTGATCTCGCCACGATCGATGAGCCAGCGGCCGATCGACTTGTACGGCTGATCGTTGTTGCCGCCGTAACCCACGCGCATCACGGTGCCGTCGTCGAGCAGCACCTGACCGGAGCCCTGTACTTGCAGGAAGAACGCTTCGATGGGGTCGTCCACATAGACCAGTTCGTTGCCGCGCAGGATACCGCTGCGGTTAAGTTCAGCGCGCGCGGGCAGCGAGCCCACCTTGCGTCCGGCCGGCCAGCGGTAGAGCGGCGTCTGGTAGATACCGGTGCGCACGCGCGAGCCATGCAGCAGCGGTTCGTAATAGCCGGTGATCAGGCCCGATTGCGTGCCGTCGGAGTTTGCGATGCGAAACGGCGTAAAGTATTGCTCGAAGAACTGGCGTACCGAAGCCGGGTCCAGATCGTCGAGACGTTCGGACGCGCGGCAGGCCGGCTGCCAAGTACTCTGCCGGCCCAGCTTGACGCAGGTTTGCGCAAGCGCAAGCCGTGCGCCGATCAGCGAATCGTCCTGCCAGCCGTCGACTTGCGACCACGACACGGCCTGCATGCGGCCAGCCCCCGTCGGTGGCGAAGGCACGTTCGACGGCGGTGTGCCTGGACGATAGGCGTCCTTCGGCGGCACACTCGAACATCCGTACAGCAATGCGGCAAACGCGGCGAGCGCCAGGCCCCGGCCGGCACGCCACCGCCCGAACACATTCAGGGAAAGCATCATGGGTAATTTGTTCGATGAATATCCGGCCTTGCTGGTCTTGCCGGAAGTCTTGCTGGCGATCGTGATCGTCGCCGCAATTGTTGTGATGCGCCGCAGGCCCTCGCCCATGCGCCGGGTGCGCCAGATGCGGGAAGCGCCGGCGCGTCCGATCAGACCGATGCCGAGCGATACGGTCGACGGCATCGATGCCGGTGACCCGGCGGAGCGCACGTCGACCAAGCCGCTGGACGACCCGCTCAAACGCGAAGACTGGTCCGACGACCGCCGCTGAACTTCCTGCTCCGCCTTCCCTGCGTTCCCCGCCTCGCTCATGCCGCCCCTCACCCTCAATGCAGGGTGCGCGGCATGGTGAGCGCAAATTCGGCGATTGGCGCTTCAAAGCGCGTGCCGTCCTCGGCCACGCAGAAATACTCGCCGCGCATGGTCCCGACCGGCGTGCCGACCATGGCCCAGCTCGTGTATTCGAACTGTTCGCCCGGTTGCAGGAACGGTTGATGCCCGACCACGCCCAGGCCATTGACTTCCTGCACCTTGTTGTCGCCGTCGGTGATGACCCAATGGCGCGAGATCAATTGCGCAGGCACTTCCCCGCTGTTGCGAATCGTGATCGTGTAGGCAAAGGCAAATTGCCGCCGATCCGGTTCCGACTGCTCGGGCAAGTATTGCGGGCGCACCGTGACGGTAAATTCATACTGGCTCATCGGGTGTTCCTATTGCGCATACGTGCGGTATTTGGGTCTGTCTGGTCACGCTGGCGGCGCCGATACCCTCGATTCGGGCACCTGCCGCGCGTCCAGCGCGTGTCGTATTGATTTGCAAGGCATTCTGCGGCAAGTCGTCGCACGGGGCAACCGGCTTTCAGACAGGCGTCAGGCGAAAGCTTTAAAATAGCGCTTTTGACGCTCCAGCCCCCTCACGCCATGACGCAATTCTGCATCGCCCCCAGCATCCTGTCCGCCGACTTTGCCCGGCTGGGCGAAGAAGTCCGTAACGTCGTGGCCGCCGGTGCCGACTGGATTCACTTCGACGTGATGGACAACCATTACGTTCCCAACCTGACCATCGGCCCGCTGGTCTGCGAAGCGATCCGCCCCCACGTGGACGTGCCCATCGACGTGCACCTGATGGTACGCCCGGTTGACCGCATCGTGCCGGACTTCGCCAAGGCCGGTGCCAATCTGATCACGTTCCACCCGGAAGCCTCGGAACACATCGACCGCACGCTGGGCCTGATTCGCGACAACGGCTGCAAGGCCGGCCTCGTGTTCAACCCGGGCACGCCGCTGAACTACCTCGATCATGTGATGGACCGCCTCGACATGATCCTCATCATGTCGGTCAACCCGGGCTTCGGTGGCCAGTCGTTCATTCCCGAAGCGCTCAACAAGCTGCGCGCGGTGCGTGCCCGTATCGACGCCTACACCGCCGAGACCGGCCGTGAAATCCGTCTGGAAATCGACGGCGGCGTGAAGGTCGACAACATTGCCGAGATCGCTGCGGCCGGTGCCGACACGTTCGTGGCCGGTTCGGCCATTTTCGGCAAACCCGACTACAAGGCGGTAATCGACCAGATGCGCGCAGAGCTGGCCAGTGTGGCGAACGCTGCGAACGCCAACCCCGCCACGAAGTAAGGCCGACACCATGTCCCTGCCCCCGAACGATATTCATCTGGACGGCATCCGCGCGGTGCTGATCGACCTCGACGGCACCCTCGTCGACACCGCCGGCGACTTCGGCGTTGCACTGAACGCCATGCTGGCCGACTTGGGGGCTGCCCCCGTGCCGGCCGAGCGCCTGATGACGTTCGTGGGCAAGGGCACGGCCAATCTGGTGCGCAAGACGCTCGCCGAGCGCTTCTCCGAGCCCGAGATCGACGCTCACTTCAGCCGCGCCCAAGACACGTACGAAGCCGTCTACACGTCGATCAACGGCGAGAACACGGCCCTCTACCCGGAAGTACGCGAGGGTCTGGCCGCATTGCGCGCCGCCGGGTTGCCGGTGGCCTGCATCACCAACAAGCAGCATCGCTTCGCCATCGGCCTGCTCGAGCACTACGGTCTGCTCGACCAATTCGATCTCGTCTACGGCGGCGATTCGTGGCCCAAGCGCAAGCCCGACCCGATGCCGCTCGTGAAAGCGTGCGAAGCGTTCGGGGTGGCACCGGCACAGGCGGTGCTCGTCGGCGACTCGGGCAACGACGCCCAGGCGGCGCGCGCAGCGGGCTGCCGGTCGCTCACGGTGCCGTACGGCTACAACCATGGCGAATCTATACAAACGATTGACACCGATGGTATAGTCGGCTCAATTCTGGGCGCTGCCCGGGCCATCGTGCCCAAGGCGACGCCCTCACTGGCTGGCTGAAACCCTTCAGCGCATTGCCAACTTCCACACTGCATTCAAACGCATGTTCCTGAACAAGAAACGGAGTCTGAGCGTGATCGACCGGGGGGCCTGGCCCTGGCGACGCTGGTCCTGCTAAACCCTTCTCACAGGGTGGCCGGGACCGCTGGAGCTCGTCTTCAGCAACCCGTTTCTTGCATCGTTGTTGTTCCCAAGATTTACTGCACTCACGCGCCGTTTTGCACGGCGCGCGTCTTCGTCAAAACACGATTCTTTCGTCGCACCGCCGTACGCTTGCGCGTATTGACGGTGCGTGCGCGGACCGGCAACCGACGAGGGGTGCAAGAGCGATGCAGTTCGACCGCAGGTCGGCCTCCCCGAAATACCTTTCAGGTTTTCTTAACGCCAATCCACGCCGAATCTGCGGGACCACCCGCCGGCAAACTTGCAGGCAGAGTGCACCATGACCGAACTCGAATTCAAATCGCTGGCCAACGAAGGCTATAACCGCATTCCCCTGATCGCCGAAGCCTTCGCCGATCTCGACACGCCGCTCTCGCTCTATCTCAAGCTGGCCTTGGGCGACCGGCGCGGTGCGAACACCTTCCTGCTCGAATCGGTCGTCGGCGGCGAGCGCTTCGGCCGCTACTCGTTCATCGGACTGTCGGCCCACACGCTGCTGCGCAGCTTTGGCCCCAAGACCGAAGTGGTACGCGACGGCGTCGTCGTCGAAACACACGAAGGCGACCCGCTCGAGTTCATCACGCAGTTTCAGGCGCGCTTCAAAGTGGCGCTGCGCCCGGGCATGCCGCGCTTTGCCGGCGGCCTCGCCGGTTACTTCGGCTACGACGCCGTGCGCTACATCGAGAAGAAACTCGCCCACACCGCGCCGCGTGACGACCTGAACCTGCCCGACATCCAGTTGCTGCTCACGGAAGAACTCGCCGTAATCGACAACCTGACCGGCAAGCTCTACCTCATCATCTATGCCGACCCGACGCAGCCCGAAGCCTATTCGAAGGCGCGCCTGCGACTGCGCGATCTGCGCGCGCGCCTGAAGGCGCCGGTCGACGCGCCGGTTACCTCCGGCAGCGTGCGCACCGAGACCTTCCGCGAATTCGCCAAGCCGGACTATCTGGCGGCCGTCGCGAAGGCCAAGGAAGCCATCGCTGCCGGTGAGCTGATGCAGGTGCAAGTTGGCCAACGCCTGATCAAGCCATATCGCGACTCGCCGCTCTCGCTGTATCGCGCACTGCGCTCGCTCAACCCGTCGCCGTACATGTACTTCTACAATTTCGGCGACTTTCAGGTGGTCGGCGCGTCGCCCGAGATCCTCGTGCGTCAGGAGCGTCGTCAAACGCCGGATGGCGTGCATGAAATCGTCACGATCCGCCCGCTCGCCGGCACCCGCCCGCGTGGTGCCACGCCCGAGCGCGACGCGGAACTAGCCACTGAATTGCTTTGCGATCCGAAGGAAATTGCCGAACACGTCATGCTCATCGACCTGGCACGCAACGACGTGGGCCGTATCGCGCAAACCGGCACGGTCGAAGTCACCGACAAGATGATCATCGAGAAGTACTCGCACGTGCAGCACATCGTGAGCTCGGTCGAAGGCCGCCTGCAAGACGGCTTGTCGAACATCGACGTGCTGCGCGCCACCTTCCCGGCCGGCACGCTCACGGGCGCACCGAAGGTTCGCGCCATGGAGCTGATCGACGAACTCGAACCCGTCAAGCGTGGCTTGTACGGCGGCGCCGTGGGTTACTTGTCGTTCGGTGGCGAGATGGACGTGGCGATCGCCATTCGCACGGGCATCGTGAAGGACGGCAATCTCTATGTGCAAGCCGCCGCCGGTATCGTGGCCGACTCGGTCCCCGAATCGGAATGGCAAGAGACGGAGAACAAGGCACGCGCCGTGTTACGCGCGGCCGAGCAAGTGCAGGACGGACTCGACGCCGAGTACTGATCTGCACAACGGATCTGCACAACGGTGCAACGCTGCCATGAACGCGTTGCACCAAAGTGAAGCCGGTTGCTGTTTGAAACGCGATCGCTTTACATATATTGCATACGAATAAGCAGACTCAATAAGCAGACGCAATAAGCAGGGCTCCGAATCGATCCTCTATTCGATTCGGGGCCCTTGTTGATTTAGCACAACCGTTCGCTTTTTTTCGGCCACTTTGGTATACGCCGATTGACGTCACCACGCTATAGTTGGCATGTCCTTCGGGAGGCCGAAACATCTATGGCGAAACCATGCAATTCACGTATGCGTTCGGGCGTTGCGAATACCCTCGCACTGTCTGCCAAAGCCGCACTGATCGTTACTGCACTCAGCACATTGAGTGCGTGTATTTCGATGGCGCCCACTTACGAGCGCCCCGCTGCGCCGATCGCAGGCACCTGGGCGTCTGATGCCCCCGCAGCACGCACAGCATCCACTTCCGCTGCATCGCAACCCGCCGCCACGTTGAGTTGGGGTGAATACTTTGCCGATCCGCAGTTACGCAGCCTCATCGAGACCGCGCTGGCCAACAACCGCGACTTGCGCGTGGCGCTCTCGCGCGTCGAGCAGGCTCGCGCGGTGTATGGCATTCAACGCGCCGATTTGTTTCCGTCACTGGGCGTGGGCGCGAGCGAAACCCGTCAGCGCCTGCCCGGCGATCTGAGCCTCACCGGCAACCCGTATATCAGCAGTCAATATCAGGTCGGGCTCGGCCTTGCCTCATGGGAGCTCGACTTTTGGGGCCGCATCCGCAATCTGAAAGATGCCGCGCTGGACGACTATCTGGCGTCCGACGCCTCTCGCCGCGCGCTCGAACTGAGCCTGATCTCGCAAGTGGCTCAAACATGGCTGAGTCTGCGCGAATACGACGAGCGCCTCACGCTGGCACAGCAAACCGTCGATAGCCGTGCCGAGTCGCTGCGCATCTTCACGCGCCGCGAGCAAGTCGGTTCTACATCGAAGCTCGATCTGACGGAAGTGACCACACTGTGGCAGCAGGCCCGCGCGCTCGTCACGCAGCTTGAACAGCAGCGTGCCGTGCAGGCGCATGCCTTGCAGGTACTCGTGGGCGCGCCCATCGATACCTCACCGCGCGCCCTCGACCGTACGGTCGACGATGCCGCCCTGATGCGCGACCTTGAACCCGGCCTGCCCTCGGCGTTGCTCGAAGACCGCCCCGACATCATCGCCGCCGAATATCAACTGCGCGCCGCGCACGCGAACATCGGCGCCGCACGCGCCGCCTTCTTCCCGCAGATCACGCTCACCGGGTCGGTGGGCACGGCCAGCAGCGCGCTCGACGGTCTTTTCAAAGCGGGCAGTGCCGCGTGGGCGTTCACGCCGAGCATCAACATCCCGATCTTTCAGGGCGGGCGTCTCGTGAACAATCTCGATCTGGCCGAAGCGCGCCGCGTGGAGTCGGTCGCGAACTACGAGAAGACGATTCAGGGCGCATTTCGCGATGTGGCCGACGCTCTGAGTGCACGTCACTGGCTCGCCCAGCAGGTCACGATTTTGCAAGCGACGCAGGACGCGCAGGCCGAGCGCGCCCGCTTGGCCAAATTGCGTTACGACCACGGTGCCGCAGCGTTCCTCGAAGTGCTCGACGCCCAGCGCGATTTACTCGCTATCGAACAACAGACGGTGCAGACGCGCCGCGCGCTGCTCTCGGCGCGCGTCTCGCTCTACTCGGCGCTTGGCGGCGGCAGCCGCCTGATGCCTGCGGCCGACGCGCCCGGCGGTCCGTTCGCGCGCACGCCGCGTGTGATCGTGCCCTCGACGCAAAGCGTTTCCGGCACGGCAACCGCAGCGCCCGCACAGCCCGTCCAATAATCAAGAGGTCAACGAACATGACGCTTCCGAACGCCAAGAAACTGGTTCCCGCACTGATCGTGCTGGTCGTCATCGGCTTGGGCTGGTACGGATGGAAGACCTACAGTCACACGGGCCCGGGGGCAGGCTTTGCCAGCGGCAACGGACGCATTGAAGCCACCGAAGTCGACGTCGCCACCAAGCTCGGCGGCCGTGTGCTGGATATCTACGTGAAAGAAGGCGACTTCGTCAAAGCGGGGCAAGTACTCGCCAAGATGCAGATCGACACGCTCAACGCGCAGCGTGACGAAGCGCGTGCGCAGTATCAGCAGGCCGTCACCAACGTCGCAGCGATTCAGGCACAAGCGGCAGCACGGGTGTCGGACAAGGCCACGGCGGAAGCCAACGCCGCCGCGCGCGAAGCCGAACTCGATGCCGCACAACGCCGCCTCGCCCGCTCGGAAACCCTCTCGAAGGAAGGCGCGTCGTCGGTGCAGGAACTCGATGACGACCGCGCGCGCGTGCGCAGTTCGCGCGCTGCCGTGAACGCTGCACGCGCACAGATCGCCGCCGCACAATCGGCAGTGGAAGCGGCCAACGCGCAAGTCACTGGTGCCAAGTCGACAGTCGAAGCCGCGCAAGCCACCGTCAACCGCATCGAAGCCGACATCACCGACAGCGACCTGAAAGCCCCGCGCGACGGCCGCGTGCAATACCGCGTGGCGCAGCCCGGCGAAGTGCTGGCGGCCGGTGGCAAGGTGCTGAATCTGGTCGATCTGTCGGACGTGTACATGACGTTCTTCCTGCCAGAGACCGTGGCCGGGCGTCTCGCCATGGGCGCTGAAGCGCGCATCATTCTCGACGCCGCGCCGCAGTACGTCATTCCCGCAAGCATCTCGTTCGTTTCGAGCACCGCGCAGTTCACACCGAAGACGGTGGAAACCGAGAGCGAGCGCCAGAAGCTGATGTTCCGCGTGCGTGCGCAGATTTCGCCCGAACTGCTGCAACAGCATCTGAAACTCGTGAAGACCGGCCTGCCCGGTGTCGCGTGGGTGAAGACCGATAGTCAGGAAGCGTGGCCGGCCCAGTTGCAGACCAAGCTGCCGCAGTGAGCGCCGCATCATGACGGCGCCCCTCCCTCCTCCTGCCGGCGGCAGCGGCAGCGATATCGGCAGCAACAGCACCGTGCCCGTCGTGCATGTGACGGGCGTGACCCTGCGTTACGGCCGAAAGACTGTCGCGCTCGACGATGTCTCGATCGACATCCCCCCGAACCGCATGGTCGGCCTGATCGGCCCGGACGGCGTGGGCAAGTCCACGCTGCTCTCGCTGATTGCCGGAGCGCGCGCGGTACAGACGGGGACCGTGGAAGCGCTCGGCGGTGACATGGCCAGCAAGGTGCACCGTGACCTCGTGTGCCCGCGCATCGCCTACATGCCGCAGGGGCTCGGCAAGAACCTGTATCCCACGCTCTCCGTCGAAGAGAATCTGCAATTCTTCGCGCGCCTGTTCGGGCACGACGCCGCCGAGCGTCGCCGCCGGATCGACGACCTGACGCGCAGCACCGGGCTGCACCCCTTCCTCGCGCGGCCTGCGGGCAAGCTCTCGGGCGGCATGAAGCAGAAGCTCGGTCTGTGCTGCGCGCTGATTCACGATCCCGATCTGCTGATTCTCGACGAGCCGACGACCGGCGTCGATCCGCTCGCCCGCGCACAGTTCTGGGATTTGATTGCACGCATTCGCCGCGAGCGGCCGACCATGAGCGTGATCGTCGCCACGGCCTATATGGACGAGGCGCAGCGCTTCGACTGGCTGGTGGCGATGGACGCGGGCAAGGTGCTCGCCACCGGCACACCGGCCGAACTGCTCGCCCGCACACATCGCGACAATCTCGAAGCGGCGTTCATCGATCTGCTGCCCGACGACAAGAAACTCGGTTACGAGCCCGTCGTCATCCCGCCGCTGCACATCGACGAACACACCGAGATTGCGATCGAAGCCAAGGGCCTGACGATGCGCTTCGGCGATTTCGTGGCGGTCGATCATGTGGATTTCCGCATTCAGCGCGGCGAGATTTTCGGCTTTCTCGGCTCGAACGGTTGCGGCAAGTCAACCACCATGAAAATGCTCACCGGCCTGCTGGAAGCCAGTGAAGGTCAAGCGTGGCTATTCGGTCGCGAGGTCAATCCGAAAGACATCGATACGCGCCGTCGCGTGGGTTACATGTCGCAGGCGTTCTCGCTCTATACCGAGCTGACCGTGCATCAGAATCTGGTGCTGCACGCGCGCCTGTTTCACGTACCCGAGGCGGAAGTGAGCGCGCGGGTGGACGAGATGGTGCTGCGCTTCGGTCTGGCCGACGTGCTCGACGCCCTGCCCGACAGCATTCCGCTCGGCATGCGTCAGCGCCTGTCGCTCGCGGTCGCGATGGTGCATCAGCCCGAGCTGCTGATTCTTGATGAACCGACGTCCGGCGTCGATCCGGTAGCGCGCGACAATTTCTGGCGCCTGTTGGTGGAACTATCGCGGCGCGACCGCGTGACGATCTTCATCTCAACGCACTTCATGAACGAGGCCGACCGCTGCGACCGCATCTCGCTGATGCACGCCGGGCGCGTGCTGGTTTCCGATCCCCCCGCCAAGATTACGAAAGACAAGGGCGCCGCGACGCTGGAGCAGGCGTTCATCGAATATCTCGTGGAAGCGGGCGGCGGCACGCCTGAAGCGCCTGAATCCCCCAAATCGCCGAAGACCGAACCGGCTGCCGCAGCGCCCACTGAGACCGCACACGCACAGCACAAAGCGTTTTCGTTCGGCCGCATGATCAGCTATCTATGGCGCGAAACACTGGAGTTGCAGCGCGACCCCGTGCGCGCCACGCTGGCACTCGTCGGCTCGCTGGTGTTGATGCTGGTGATGGGCTACGGCATCAGCATGGACGTGGAAGACCTGCGCTACGCCGTGCTTGATCGTGACCAGACCACACTCAGCCAGAACTACGCCCTCAATATTGCGGGCTCACGCTACTTCATCGAGCAGCCGCCGATCGTCGACTACGACGACATGGACCGGCGCCTGCGTGACGGCGAACTGGCACTGGCGATCGAGATTCCGCCGGGCTTTGCCCGCGACGTATCGCGCGGCAAGAACGTGCAGATCGGCGCGTGGATCGACGGCGCGATGCCGATGCGCGCCGAGACCGTGCAAGGCTACGTGCAGGGCATGCACCAGAACTGGCTGGCCGATCAGTCGTTGCGACGCCTTGGCCAGCGCGCGACCGCCTCGCTCGACATCGAGACACGCTATCGCTACAACCCGGACGTGAAGAGTTTGCCGGCCATGGTGCCCGCCGTCATTCCGTTGTTGCTGCTGATGCTGCCGGCGATGCTCACGGCGCTGTCCGTCGTGCGCGAGAAGGAACTCGGGTCGATCCTGAACCTGTATGTCACGCCGGTCACCCGTACCGAATTTCTCATCGGCAAACAGATTCCGTACGTGGCGCTCGCCATGCTGAATTTTCTGCTCATGGCGCTGATCGCCGTGACGCTTTTCGGCGTGCCGATCAAGGGCAGCTTCTTCACGTTGCTGACGGCCATCTTCATCTTCAACGTGGTTGCCACAGGCATCGGCCTGCTCGCGTCCACCTTCACCCGCAGCCAGATCGCGGCCCTGTTCTTCACGATGATCGGCACCATGATCCCGGCGATTCAGTTCTCGGGCATGCTCACGCCGGTGCCATCGATGGAGGGCTCGGGCCGGTTCATCGGCGAGATCTACCCGGCGACCTACATGCTGATCATCAGCCGGGGCGTCTTCAACAAGGCGCTTGGGTTTGCTGACCTCGGCAATGCCTTCTGGCCGATGCTCGTCGCCGTGCCCGTGATTCTGGGCGCCACGATCCTGCTGCTCAAGAAACAGGACAAATGATGGCGAGCCCCTCGACCCCTCAATCGCCAACGCCGCCGGCACCCCCGACACCTCCTGCCGCGCCAGCGCAAACCCCGGCAGGCGCTGACAAGCCGCGTCGCTCGCACGCGTGGCGGCGGCATCTGGCCAACATCTACCGCCTTGGCGTGAAAGAGCTGTGGAGTCTGGTGCGCGACCCGATGATGCTCGTGCTCATCATCTACACATTCACGGCCTCGGTGTATTCGTCGGCCACGGCGCAGCCCGACACGCTGCACCTCGCGCCGATCGCCATCGTCGACGAAGACGCGTCACCGTTGTCCGCACGCATCGTCTCCGCGTTCTACCCGCCGCAGTTCACGCAGCCGCGCATGATCAGCGCCGACGCCGTGGACCGGGGCATGGACGAGGGCGCTTACACCTTCGCGCTGAACATTCCGCCGAACTTTCAGGCCGACGTGCTCGCGGGCCGTCATGCGGAAGTGCAGTTGAACGTGGACGCCACGCGCATGAGTCAGGCGTTCTCGGGCAGCGGTTACGTGCAGCAGATCGTGTCGGCGGAAGTGCGGGAATTCGTCCAGCGATACCGATCGAATGCGGAGCTGCCGGTGGAACTGGCGTTGCGCGTGCGCTTCAATCCGACGCTGGAGCGGGCGTGGTTCGGCGCGCTCATGCAGATCATCAACAACATCACGATGCTGTCGATCATCCTCACCGGAGCCGCCCTGATTCGCGAGCGGGAGCACGGCACCATCGAGCATTTGCTCGTCATGCCGGTGACACCGACCGAGATCATGCTGGCGAAAGTCTGGTCGATGGGGATGGTGGTGCTGATCGCCGCCGCCATGTCGCTCTGGCTGATCGTGAGCGGCGCGCTGCACGTGCCGATCGGCGGGTCGGTGGCGCTGTTCTTGTTAGGGGCCACGCTGCACCTGTTTGCGACCACGTCGATGGGCATCTTTCTGGCGACGCTGGCCCGCTCGATGCCGCAGTTCGGCATGTTGCTGATTCTGGTACTGCTGCCGTTGCAAATGCTCTCGGGCGGGAACACCCCGCGCGAAAGCATGCCGAAGGTGGTGCAGGACATCATGCTCGCAGCACCCACGACGCACTTCGTCGAGCTGGGGCAGGCGATCCTGTTCCGAGGCGCCGGGATCGGCGTCGTGTGGGTGCAGTTCGTGGCGCTGGCCGTGATTGGCGCCGTGTTCTTCGCCATCTCGCTGCGACGTTTTCGCCGCACGCTCAGTTCGATGGCTTGATGTTGGTAACAGAGGTAGCGCGGGCATCACCGGGGTCTCTGGTGACGCCTGCGCGCTCACAGCATCCGCCAAGCCCTGTCATGCCGGATTTGCGAGGTCATTGCCATGCCTGCCAAGTCGTCTGCCGCACTCCAACGCCGAACGTCCCGCGCGACGTCTTCTACCGCCGCCGCATCGGCGGCTTCCACTGATATGCCGTGGCTCGCCGCCAATCCGTGGCTCGACAATATGCCGTGGATGGCTGCCGCTGCCGAATATGCGGTCGACGCGTGGCAGCGCAGCGTGCTCTTCGCAGACGTGATGCGTCAGCGCGGCAATCAGTATCAGGAACATCTGGCCGAATCGGCACCGAACGTGCTCGACTTCCCGTCGGAGGTGATTCTCGATGGTCACGATCTGCCGCGCCCGTGCAACTACTGCCTGATGCGGATTCAACCGCCCGACGACGCGCCGACGCTGCCTAACGCGCGCCCGTTCGTCGTGGTCGATCCGCGCGCGGGCCACGGTCCGGGCATCGGTGGCTTCAAGCCCGACAGTGAAATCGGTGCCGCCTTGCGGGCCGGTCATCCCTGCTATTTCGTCGGCTTTCTGCCCGACCCGGTGCCCGGCCAGACGGTCGAAGACGTGATGCATGCGGAAGCGGCGTTCCTTGAGAAGGTCATCTCGATGCACCCCGAGGGGGCGGGCAAGCCGGCTGTGATCGGCAATTGTCAGGCGGGCTGGCAGGTGCTGATGACGGCAGCCATGCGCCCCGAGCTGTTCGGCCCGATCATCGTGGCCGGAGCGCCACTCTCGTACTGGGCGGGCTGGCGCGGACGCAATCCCATGCGTTATTCCGGCGGCCTGCTGGGCGGCAGTTGGCTCACGGCGCTCACGAGCGATCTCGGCGACGGCCGCTTCGACGGCGCATGGCTCGTGCAGAATTTCGAGAATCTCGACCCGGCCAACACGCTGTGGCGCAAGAAATACCACCTGTACGCCAATGTCGACACGGAGGCCCCGCGCTACCTCGGCTTCGAGAAGTACTGGGGCGGGCATGTGTTTCTCAACGCGGTGGAAATGCAGTACATCGTCGACAACCTGTTCGTCGGCAACCGGCTCACCAGCGCCGAGCTGATCACGAGCGACGGTATCCGGCTCGACCTGCGCAACATCCGCTCGCCGATCGTGGTGTTTTGCTCGTACGGCGACAACATCACCCCGCCGCCGCAGGCACTCGGCTTCATCACCGATATGTATCGCGACGACGCGGAAGTGTTCAGCCACGATCAGACCATCGTGTACGCCACGCACGACAGCATCGGCCATCTGGGCATCTTCGTGTCGAGCAGCACGGGGCGTAAGGAGCACCGCAAGTTCGTCAACAACATCGATCTGATCGACGTGCTGCCGGCGGGCATCTATCAGGCGCAGATTGCCGACAAGACCGCCGATACGCCGCATCGGGAGTTGATCGACGGCGACTATGTGATGTCGATCCAGCGGCGCAGCATCGAAGACGTGCGCGCCATCGTGCAGCCGGACACCGAGAGCGACCGGCGCTTTGCGGCCGTGGCGCATCTGTCGGATATCAATCTCGGCCTGTACCGGAGTCTCGTGCAGCCGTGGGTGCAGGCAATGGTCACGCCCAACTCGGCGTACTGGATGCGCATGCTGCATCCGCTTCGCGTGAGTTACGAAATGTGGTCGGATCGCAATCCGTTTGCCGCCCCGATTGCCGAGAAAGCCGAGCGCATTCGCGAGACCCGGCAGCCGGTGTCGCCGGACAATCCCTTCCTCGCGTTTCAGACCGCCATGTCGACGGCCATCGAGCAGTCGCTCAACTTCTATCGCGATATCCGTGACGACGGCTACGAGAAGGCTTTCGAGCTGATCTACGGTCAGCCGTGGGTGCAGGCGCTCGCGGGGTTGCACGGCAGCGACGGGGCGGCGGTGCGCGTGCATCCGGGCACCTCGCCGGAGCACATTGCGTTCGTGAAAGAAGCACTGGCCAATCGTCAGCACGAACTGCATCACGGCGGCGCACTGGAGGCAGGGATTCGTGCGCTGCTGTGGGTGCATCGTCTGCATGGCGAGGCCGATGAGCGTCAGTTCAATCTGGCGCGGTCGCTGCCGCGCAGCGAACGGGACATCCCCATCGAAAGTTTCCGCGAGATGATCCGCCGGCAGGCGGGCTTGCTGCGGATGTCGCCGGACGCCGCCATGAACGCCATTCCGGGCATGCTGGCGCACGCCTCGCCCGAACACATCCGTCTGGTGGCGAAGGCGGTGAAGGATCTCAGCTTCGCGGTGCCGATCGACGGCGACGAGCAAAGTGATCTGGAACGGGTTCTGGCGGTATTCGAAGACGCCGCATTGAAGCAGGAACCCAAGCAGGCACAGAAGCAGGCAACAAAGCGGACACCCGCTGCTGCGCCCCGCAAACGCACGACGGCGGTCAAGAAAAGCGCCCCAGTGGCGACGAAAGCCGCGACGAAACCTGCGACAAAAGCCACAACGG
Organism: Pandoraea sp. PE-S2R-1; assembly: GCF_002179865.1. Lineage (NCBI taxonomy): Bacteria > Pseudomonadati > Pseudomonadota > Betaproteobacteria > Burkholderiales > Burkholderiaceae > Pandoraea > Pandoraea sp. PE-S2R-1. The sequence continues at coordinate 23,304 of NZ_NGUR01000002.1, forward strand.
CCCGGAAGCCGAAAAAGGGCGCCTGAGCGTCGCATTCTGCCCCCTGACCGGGGGGCAGAATCATCGAATGACGGGCCCAGTCGCGCGCACATTCTTGCGAGAAATGGCCCGATCACGCGAGAAATTCGCCGTTTGACCGCTTTTTGCGACACCCCGCCCACGAGCAACGGCGGTTACTGCTACAATCGCCGTCACTATGAAGTCGATTCAGTCTTCCTCCCTCCTCTGGTCGTCCCTGACCGTCGCCCTGCGCTGGTGGCGGTAACCCGCCACGTCTATCTCATCCCCATAGCGCCCTCCCCCGCGGACCGCGAAGTCAATGTGGGGGCACGCTCAGGGGAAATTCGCAAATCTCACGCGTTCGACATTTCAATGTCACCAGACGAACAGGGACCATCATGCTGCTGATGATCGACAACTACGACTCGTTTACCTACAACATCGTCCAGTACTTCGGTGAATTAGGCGAAGACGTCCGCGTCTTCCGTAACGACGAGATCACGCTCGACGCCATCGCCGAGCTCTCCCCCGATCGCATTTGCCTCTCGCCCGGCCCTAGCTGCCCGGCCAACGCCGGCATCACGCTCGACGTGCTCAAGCGTTTCGCGGGCGAAATTCCGATTCTCGGCGTCTGCCTCGGCCATCAGGCCATCGGCGAAGCCTTCGGCGGCAAGGTCATCCGCGCCCAGCAGATCATGCACGGCAAGGTGAGCGAGATCGAAACCACGCAACAAGGCGTGTTCGCCGATCTGCCCAAGCGTTTTACCGTCACCCGCTATCACTCGCTGGCCATCGAGCGCGACTCGCTGCCCGATTGCCTCGAAGTGACCGCCTGGACCGACGACGGTGAAATCATGGGCGTGCGCCACAAGACGCTCGACGTCGAAGGCGTGCAGTTCCACCCGGAGTCGATTCTCTCGGAACACGGCCACGCCGTGCTGCGCAATTTCCTGCAAGCCGCGCCGCGTGTGGCGCAGGCCGCCTGAATTCAGCACAGCGCTGCACCCCAAGCGATTTCGAATGACATGAGCAGGTTGCCCGGCATCGATGCCGGCACCTGACGGACAAGACAGCGGATCGCCGCGACAATCGCGCGGCCGGCCCGGCAGAGGAGAGAAGTCTTCCATGATTACCCCGCAAGAAGCCCTGCAACGCACGATCGAACACCGCGAAATCTTTCACGACGAGATGCTCCATCTGATGCGTCTCATCATGAAAGGCGAAATCTCGCCGGTCATGTCGGCCGCCATCATCACCGGCCTGCGCGTGAAGAAGGAAACCATCGGCGAGATCGCTGCGGCCGCGCAAGTAATGCGTGAGTTCGCCAATCACGTCGACGCCCCGGCCGACGAGCATTTCGTCGATATCGTGGGCACCGGCGGCGATGTGTCGCACACGTTCAATATCTCCACGGCATCGATGTTTGTCGCCGCCGGCGCGGGCGCGAAGGTCGCGAAGCACGGCAATCGCGGCGTGAGTTCGAAGTCGGGCAGCGCCGACGTGCTCGAAGCGCTGGGCGTGAACATCATGCTCTCGCCCGAGCAAGTGGCCGAGTGCCTGCGTGAAGTCGGCATCGGCTTCATGTTCGCGCCGAACCATCACCCGGCAATGAAAAACGTGGCCGCCATCCGCAAGGAAATGGGCGTGCGCACGATCTTCAACATCCTCGGCCCGCTGACCAACCCGGCCGGCGCACCGAATCAGTTGATGGGCGTATTCCACCCCGATCTGGTTGGTATTCAGGTGCGCGTGATGCAGCGTCTGGGCGCAGAGCACGTGCTCGTCGTCTACGGCAAGGACGGCATGGACGAGGTGTCACTCGGCGCATCCACGGTCGTGGGTGAGCTCAAGGACGGCAAGGTCACGGAATACGAAATTCACCCGGAAGACTTCGGTTTGCAGATGGTGAGCAACCGCAGCCTGAAAGTGGGTAGCGCCGACGAGTCGAAGACGATGCTGCTTGAAGCGCTCGACGACAAGGCAGGCACCGCACGCGAAATCGTGGCACTCAACGCGGGCACGGCGCTGTATGCCGCCAATCGCGCAGCGTCGATCGGCGACGGCATCCGCATGGCACGCGAGTCCATCACGAGCGGTGCCGCGCGCGCAAAACTCGACGAGTTCGTGACGTTCACGCAACGATTCAAATCGTAATCTGACGGTCGGACGTCGAACGTGTCACGTCGACGTCCGACCCACTATTGAAGCCCGAAATACTGATCGCCATGTCTACCGTTCTCGACAAAATCCTGGCCGTGAAGGCCGAAGAAGTTGCCGCCGCCAAGCGCGCCCGCGACCTGATCAGCCTGCGCCGCGATGCCGAAGCCACCGTGGGCGACAGCGAGTTGCGCACGCGCGACTTCGTGGGTTCGCTGCGCACGAAGATCGACGGCGGGTTGTCCGGCGTGATTGCCGAAATCAAGAAAGCGAGTCCGTCGAAGGGCGTGATTCGCGAGAACTTCGTGCCGCCAGCCATCGCCGAGTCGTATCAACGTGGCGGCGCCGCGTGTCTGTCGGTACTGACGGACGAGCAGTTCTTCCAAGGCAAGACCGAGTATCTGAAGGCCGCGCGCGCCGCGTGCGATCTGCCGGTGCTTCGCAAAGACTTCATGATCGACGCCTATCAGGTGTATGAAGCCCGCGAGATGGGGGCGGACTGCATTCTGCTGATCGCCGCTGCACTGGAACTGGCGCATATGCGTGATCTGGAAGCGCAGGCGCACGAGCTGGGTATGGCGGTGCTGGTGGAAGTGCACAACGGTCGCGAGCTCGATGCGGGCCTCGAGTTGAGCACGCCGCTGCTGGGCATCAACAATCGAAACCTGCATAACTTCGAAGTCACGCTGGACACCACGCTGGGTCTGCTCAAACACATTCCGCAGGATCGTCTGGTGGTGACGGAGTCGGGCATCCTGTCGCGTGACGACGTGACGCGCATGCGCGCGGCCAACGTCAACGCCTTTCTCGTCGGCGAAGCCTTCATGCGTGCGCCCGAGCCGGGCGATGCCCTCGCCACGCTGTTCGACATGCCGCGCTGATACAGGAGCGGCCCATGGCCATCGAACGCGAACTCAAACTTGCCCTGCCGGGCGATCTTCCCACCGCACGCGCCGACGCCCTTATCGCGCATCTCGATCACCTGCCCGGTGCCGAGGCGCGGGGCGAGCGCCATCTCGTGAACCGCTATTTCGATACGCCAACGCTCGCGCTGTCGCGGGCCAAAGCGGCCTTGCGCCTGCGTTTCGTCGCGCGCGACGGTCATCCGGGGCAGTGGCTGCAAACGTTGAAATCGGTGGGTGAAGCGCGTGACGGCTTGCATGTGCGCCACGAGTGGGAACAGCCGGTCAAGGGCGAGGCACTGGAGCTTGATGCGCTGATCGCCGCGTGCGACGTTCCGGCGACGGCGGCGATGCTGCGCGACGAAGGCGCTAGCGTGGTTGCCCAGTTCGAGACGAACTTCGTGCGGCGGTTGTGGCGCTACGTTGCGGGTGACGGGACCGCGGTGGAGATTGCCTTAGATCGTGGCGAAGTCGCCGTCGAAGCCAATGGCCAGCGCCACACGGCACCGCTGCTGGAAGTCGAACTGGAATTGCTCGAAGCGCCCGATGACGACCGCAACGCTCAGGGCGAGCGCATTCTCTTCGCGCTGTCGCAGGACCTGCGGCAAGTGCTGCCCGAGCTTCACAGCGACGACGTGAGCAAGGCGCAACGCGGCTATCGTCTGCGCCAGAAGGTGCTCGGCGGCTGACGCCGTTGAGCGGGCGCAACCGTCGCAACGCGCTGATGGGACAACGCCTGACGGGCGTCGTCTGCCTTCCGAATTCACGCATTTCAAAAGACCTATCGCATGACATCACGCGCACGAGCGAAAGCCAACGACGAGCATCAGCGCTCCCTGTTCGACGATCCCGCACCGGCCGCCGAGGCTGCCGACGCCGACGCGAACGCCAATGAGCCGGTTGAACCAAGTTCGCCTGCGGGGGTGAGTGGCGCGAGTGAGACCGTGGCGGCACCTGCCGTCGCGGGGCCGCTGCAAGGCCGTGTCGAAGATCAGTTCGGCGCGCTGCCTGCCGCATGGAAAGCACTGACCGCCCCGTTCGTCGCCAGCGATGCGTATGCGCCGTTGTGCCGGTATGTCGACGCCGAAGTGGCCGCAGGCAAGACGGTCTATCCGGCCGACATTTTCCACGCGCTGCGCATGACATCGCCGCAGGACGTCAAAGTCGTGATTCTTGGACAAGACCCGTATCACGGCGACGATCACGGCATTGCGCAAGCGCACGGCATGGCGTTTTCGGTGCAACGCGGGGTGCGCGTGCCGCCGTCGTTGCGCAACATTTATAAAGAAATAGAGCGCGATCTCGGGCTATCGCCGCCGTCGCACGGCAATCTCGATGCGTGGGCCAAGCAAGGCGTGTTGCTGCTCAACACCACGCTGACGGTCGAAGCAGGCAATGCGGCAAGTCACGCGAAGCCGTTCAAGAAAGGCGGCTGGCAGGCGTGCACGGACACGCTGCTTGGCGGTCTCGCCGCGCAACAAGGGCCGCTGGTGTTCCTGCTCTGGGGCAGCCACGCGCAGGCAAAAGCGCCACTGCTCGCCGGGCACGGTCATCTGCTGCTCGAAGCCCCGCACCCATCGCCGCTCTCGGCGCATCGGGGCTTCCTCGGCTGCGGCCATTTCAGCGCCGCCAACGCCTTCCTCGAACAGCACGGCAAGTCGCCCATCGACTGGCGTTTGCCGGATTGAAGCTGCCGATGATCGCTTTGGCGATCATTTTCAACGTTTGGTGCCAATTTGATAGTTTCAGCTATCAAAAAGCCGGACCGTGTCGGTTCAATGCCATTCCGGTTTTACCCACCGAAATATACGAACGCATAGATCATTTCAAACGTTTACACGCTTTCTTGAACATATTAAACTTCCGGCCGTAATGAGAATTCGTCTCATTATCAACTGATAAGAATCGTGCGTTGCCCGGCCCGTCAGGCGTCCGACGGTGACGCCATAGCCGGAACACACGTATGTCTACCGCTTTCCAGACGCGCCAGCGTCTGCTCGTGACCGCCTGCGCCCTGCTCGTCGCCGGTGGCGCCCTCGCCCTCCCCGCTACCGCACAGACCACCCAGCCAGCCCAGCCAGCCCCGACCGGGAACACGGACCCGGCTGCCAGCGTCGCCCCTGCCGCCGCCAATGCCGTTACCCTGCCGACCACGCAGGTGAACGACAGCGCCGTGCCGTCGGCCATGCAGACCAAGACGTTGCCGTCGTACAAGTTCGTCGACCCGCTGCGCGACACGCCGCGCTCGGTCACGGTCATTCCCGAAGAGCTGATCAAGCAGACGAACGCCACCACGTTCGCCGACGCGCTCAAAACGGTGCCCGGCATCACGTTCCTCGGTGGCGACGCCGCCGCGAACCCGTCGGCCGACCGCCCGGTCATTCGCGGCTTCGAATCGCGCAACTCGATCTTCGTCGACGGCATGCGCGACTCCGGCGTGCAGAACCGTGAAACGTTCGCCATCGAGAACATCAGCGTCATCAAGGGCCCGGATTCGGTCTACGCCGGACGCGGCGCCGTTGGCGGCAGCATCGACATCACGACGAAAACGCCGCGGCTGGAAGACTTCACCAACGCCAGCCTTGGCTTCGGCACCGACAGCTACAAGCGCCTGACGCTGGACGTGAACCGCCAGCTCAACGACCAGACCGCCGTGCGCCTGAATGCCATGGGCTTCGACGCCGATCAGGCCGGCCGCACGAACGCCTACAGCAAGCGCTGGGGTATCGCCCCGTCGGTGGCGTTCGGCCTGAACAGCCCGACCACCGTCACGTTCAGCTACTACCACCTGAACTCGTACGACATGCCGGACTTCAGCGCACCGTTCCGCTCGGCAGGCGGCACGCCCGACGGCGGCTTCCAGCGCAACCAGTTCTACGGTCTGAACAACCGCGATTACCGTCGTGGTCAGACCGACACCGGCGAAATCAAGATCGAGCACCGCCTGAACGACACGTGGAAAGTGAAGAACACCACGATGGTCGGCCGCTCCACGCTCGATTACGTGGCGACGAACCCGCAGTTCCAGTCGGCCAGCTCGAACATCATTTCGCTGCAAGCCAAGAGCGGCAAGTACGCCACCAACAGCATCGCCAACCAGACCGAACTCACCGGCAAGGCCACGTTGTTCGGCTTCGAGCACACGCTCACGGGCGGCGTCGAATTCAGCAACGAACAAAGCCGCTACGAGGGGTACCTCGTCGCAGACAGCGCCGGTAACAACATCCGCTCGGGCGGCCCCTGCTCGGTGGCCTACAACTGCACGACCATCGGCGGCTGGAACCCGGACAACCCGTGGACGGGCAAGCTCGTCCTCAACGGCGACAAGGCCTTCCCCGGCGCCGCAACGAACACGCGCACCGATGTGGCCTCGGCCTATCTGTTCGACAGCGTGAAGCTCTCGGAGCGCTGGCTGCTCAACGGCGGCATGCGCCTCGATCGCTTCGACGTTCACGCCGTGCAAGCCGGTGCCCCTGACCTGAAGAACATCTCGACCCTGTTCAGCTTCCAGTTGGGCGTGGTCTACAAGGTGCTGCCGACGCTGAGCCTGTATGCGTCGTACGGCACGTCGGCGAACCCGCCGGGCGCGAACAGCGGCCTCGGTGGCGGTACGGACCAGATTACGACGGGCAACTCGAATCTGTCGCCCGAGCGCAGCCGCAACATTGAAATCGGTGCGAAATGGGATGTGCTGGAGCAACGCCTGTCGCTCACGGCAGCACTGTTCCAGACCGACAAGACCAATGCTCGCGTGAGTGATGGTCTGGGCGGCACGATCAACGCCGGGAGCCAGCGCGTGCGCGGTGCCGAACTCGGCTGGGCCGGCAATCTGACGCAACACTGGCGCGTGTTCGGCGGCTATTCGTATCTGGATGCGATCACGACCGATGCGGGTCCGAGTGCGCCGGGCGCGTCGGGTCTGCCGATGGTGATGGTGCCCAAGCACAACGTCACGCTGTGGACCGACTACGAAGTGCTGCCCAAGCTCACGCTCGGTGCCGGCATGACGCTCTCGAGTCTCACCTACGCGTCGGTGTCGGCCACCACGCGCAAGTGGACGCCGGGCTATGCACGCTTCGACGCCATGGCAACGTATCGCGTCTCGCGCAGCGTCGATCTGCAACTGAACGTGCAGAACATCTTCGACAAGAAGTACTACGCCAGCGCCTACCCGATCTACGCCACGTGGGCCCCGGGCCGCAGCGCCATGCTGACGCTGAACTTCCATCAGTGATGCATGACGGCCGTAGTGCCGCAGTGCCATTGCTGCAACGTGATGCAGTGACTTAGTGCGCTGAAGTCATACGGCAGCGTAAAAAGGGGGATTCGGTCGCAATGGCCGAATCCCCCTTCTGCATTCATTGGTCACTGACTTCAGTCACGCAGCATCAAAGCGTGCCCATCGAGCCTTGCTGGTAACGCCGCATGAGGTTGATGAGATCGCCCTCGTCGCGCGCCGCGAAGTTGCCGCGAAAGACCACCGGCTCATCGAGTGGCGTACCGCCGACGAGCAGCAGGCGTGCGCCAGCGCGCCCCGCCATCTGCCATTCACCGGGCGGCAGCAACATCGCTTCCACATCGCCGCCATCGGCACGCAACGCATGGCCAGCCAATGCCGCCTCGCCCTGCGCGATCAGCGCAATCCAACGGCGGCCGTCGCACGGAATGGTGAACGTACGCACATCGTCGTCGCGCCAGTCGAGTCGCAACAACGTTGTCGGTTTTTCCTCACAGGAATGGCCGCCACCGCTTTGAGGCGTCTCGTCGCTGCTTACGCAATCAGAACGATCAGCACGATCAGCACGATCAGCGCGATCGACTTGCAGCTCACCCCACTCGCCACACACGAGCGTCAGGTCGAGCCCGCCTGCTTGCCACTGCGGCATCGCGGCGGCGCGCACCACGGTCTGATCGGGGGCGCCATGCGCATGCCGTCCGGCGCGATTGACGACCAGACGCACGCCGCGCACGGTCTTGCAAAGGTCTTCCGGGACGTCGTCATGCACGGTGCCGCAATTCGCTTCCAGCCAGAGCAGATCGCCCGGTTGCAGCGTGTCGTCACCGCCTTGCGCGTTTCGACAGCGCATCGACGTCGTAGATTCGGGAAACAGATAGGTCGCCACGGCACACCCTGCATGCGGATGCGGCGGAATGCACGCGCCGTGACGGCGGAATACATCGACCGAGAGGAACGGATCGGTCTCGGCGGTCTGATCGAAAACACCCGCCCCCGCGGCCGCAGCACAGCGGCCGGGCCGGGAGACGGGAAGCACGCGCGGAATGACCGGCGCGTCGGCATGGGCGGCCGGGCGCTTCTTGACACGAGTCCGTAACGACACGAGAGATTCGAGAGATACGGGACCCGATGCGAGACCCGGGACGGAATTCGGGTTGGTCATTGGGGGTTCCTGCGCGTGCGGGACAACTAGCGGTAAGCGACGCGGCGCGCCCGCTCGCCGGGAGGATCCGGCGAGTCGGGCTACGTTCGCAGCCCGACCGGGCGCGCCACTTCAGTACGCTGAATTACAGCGCTGCGATGGCGTCGCGGGCGTTCTTGAAACCGGCAGCGGCCGATTCCGGGCCACGTGCAAGACCTTCGGCGAAGATGAACGTCACGTCGGTCATGCCGAGGAAGCCCAGAATGGCCTTCAGGTACGGGGTTTGGCTGTCGGCCGGCGTGTCCTTGTAGTTGCCGCCGCGAGCAAACGCCACGAGCACCTTCTTGCCTTGGATCAGGCCTTCCACGGTGCCGTCTTCACGGTAACGGAACGTCACGCGGGCACGGGCGATCCAGTCGAAGTACGCCTTCAGTTGCGACGGCACCTGGAAGTTGTACAGCGGCACGCCGAACACGACATAGTCGGCGGCTTGAATTTCGGCGATCAGCGCATCGCTGCGCGCGATGATGGCGTTCTGCTCGGGCGAGCGTTGGTCTTCCGGCGTGAAGAACGCGCCGATCACGGCTTCGTCCAGATGTGGCACGCCGTCGGCCAGCAGATCGCGCACGACCACCTTGGCACCGGGGTTCTTCGCGACCAGTTGCGTCACCGTTTCGTTGGCGAGCGTGGTCGAGTTGGCACCCTGCGAGCGGGCGGCGGAATTGATTTGCAGAATCGTGGTCATTGCTGTGGCTCCTGAGCCTGGGTTCGGAAAATCCGTCCACGCAGGCCCCCTTCACCGGGGATGCCGTCAATTGCGTGTCGGCTTAGGGTGAATTCTAGTTACCCACAAAAATGAAACAAGCCGCTAAAATCGAATTGTTTGTTCCTATTTTGGAACAATGAATTCGTCCCTCCCAGGTAGCGGATTCACGGGCGGTTCATGAGCGGTTCATGGGTGATTCAGCGGGTTTGACCAGATGCCATCAGGCGTCACAAGGAGCGCAGTGCGATGATTGACGATCTGAACGACATGCTGATCTTCGCCGAAGTGGTGCGCTCCGGCAGCATCACCCGGGCCGGTGAACGGCTCGATCTGCCGAAGGCAACGGTCAGCCGCCGCTTGTCCCGGCTGGAGACGCGACTCGGCACGCGGCTGCTGCACAAGACCACCCGGCGCCTTGAACTCACGGAAGTGGGCGAGGCGTATTACGAGCGCTGTCTGCCGATTCTCGAAGAAGTGGAAGAGACGCGCGACTTCGCTTCGCAGCTCTCGAACAAGCCGCGTGGCCGTTTGCGCATCACCGCACCCGCCGACTTTGCGACGCAATGGCTGGCGCTTCCGCTCGCCACGTTCTGTGCGGCGTATCCCGAAATCACCGTCGATGTCGATCTCAGCTCGCGGCAGGTCGACCTGATCGCCGAGCGTGTGGATGTCGCCATTCGCGCGGGCCAGCTCTCGGACTCCACGCTGGTGGCGCGTCCGTTGCTGATGCTCACGCGCAGCCTCTACGCCAGCCCGCTCTATCTCAGCGCCACCGGCCTGCCCGGTGAGCCGGAAGAACTTGCCGGCCACCGGTACGTGATTCTGCAAGGCGCGCGGCGGCTCTTCAATACCGACACACTGCACAAAGGGCGGCAGCGCGTGGACATCACGATGCACGGCGCGATTCAGGTCAACAGCATGGGGATGGTCAAGGAGATGGCGCTGGCGGGCAGCGGCATTGCCGCGCTGACCGACATTCTGGCCGAGGATGCGTTGCGCACGGGCCGTCTGGTCAAAGTGCTGCCCGAGTGGTCGTTACCGGCCAGCCCGGTGCATCTGGTCACGCCCTCGCGCCGCTTTTTGCCGAGAAAGACACAGGTCTTCATCGAACATATGCTGGCGGTCGCGCGGACGTGTCCCGAAGAAAACCGCGACCCGACGGTGCCGGGTCCGGCACCGGTCGAGGCCAAGCGGTAATTGGGCGCGAATCAAAGACGAATCAAACGCGATTCAAACACCCATCAAACACGGATCAAATACAGATCAGGCGCTCAGCCACTTCTCGCGGCGTTGCGCTGCGGCGCGATCGCGCGTGGCGGTAATGCGGTATTGCGTCACTTCCGGGGCATCGAGCGTAAGCGTGGTTTCACGCAACTCGTCACGACGGAACGCATGCACGCGCACCTGATCGCCTGCACGATAGCGTTCGAGCAACTTGTCGAGATTGCCCGCCGTCACGCGCAGACCGTCGATGGCGACGAGCGTATCGCCTGCCGACAGACCCGCCGCTTGCGCAGCACCACCGTCGAGCACCTGCGCGAGCGCGAGATCGTCACCGCGCTTGGCCGTCTTCGCGCCCAGTGACGGACGGCCGTGATCCGGTGTCACCGGCGCCAGCGTCAGGCCGACACGTTCCAGCAACGACGCGAGCGGCAAGTCGCGCGTGCCGTTGACGGCCGTCGCGAAGAACTCCGACAGGTCGATACCCGACACCTCTTCAAACAACGGCTGCACCGCGTCTTCATCGATGCCGACCGGCGAGCCGCGATAGAAATCGCGTCCGTAACGCTGCCACAGCGCGCGCATGATGTCGTCGAGCGACTTCTGGCCACGGGTCTGCGTGCGAATGGTCAGATCAAGTGCCAGCGCGATCAGCGAGCCCTTCGTGTAGTAACTCACGATGGCGTTCGGCGCGTTCTCGTCCTGACGGTAGTACTTGGTCCACGCGTCGAACGAACTCTCGGCAACGGTCTGCTTGAGACGGCCGCTGCCGCGCAGCACATTGGCCACCGTCTTCGCGACCAGATCGTAATAAGCGGGCGCGTCGATCACGCCGCTGCGCACGAGCATCAGATCGTCGTAATACGACGTGAAGCCTTCGAACAACCACAGCAGGCGCGTGTAATTTTCCTGATCGAGCGTATAGGGCGCAAAGGCCGCCGGTTTGATGCGTTTGACGTTCCACGTGTGGAAATACTCGTGGCTCACCAGACCGAGGAAGCCGCGATACGCGTCGCTCATCTTGGCCTGACCCTGCACCGGCAAATCGTTACGACCGGCCAGCAACGCCGTGGATGCGCGATGCTCCAGCCCGCCATAGCCGTCGCCCACGGTCATCAACAGGAAGACGTAACGCGACATGGGCACACGCGAGCGCGCGCTGGCGCCCGGTTCGAACAATCGGATCTGCGATTCGCAGATCTTCTTCATGTCGCGCAGCAAGCGATCGAGATCGAGCTTCGGCACGGGGCCGGTGATGGCCACCTCATGCGTCACACCGCACGCCTTGAAGGTGCCGTGCACGAAGGTGCCCAGTTCCACCGGCGAATCGATCAGTTCGTCGTAATCGGCGGCGGCATAGCGTCCGAAGTCGAGCGCCGCCGTCCCCTGTGCAGGCTCCAGCGCCGTCGCCACGCGCCATGCCTTGTAGACAGCACCGCGCGGACGCAGGATGTCGACTTCGCACGGCGAGTTCTCCTGCCCGTGCACACGCAGAAACACGCTGGTGCCGTTGAAGAAGCCGTGCGTGTCGTCCAGATGCGCGGCGCGCACCGAGAGATCCCACGCATAGACCTCATACGTCACGATCAGCGTGCCCTTGCAGGGCGCCGCCTGCCACGTGTGCTTGTCGAGCTTGTCGAGCGCCACCTTGCGGCCACGGCACGTCGCGCCGATGGTCACGATGTTGCGCGCGAACTCGCGCACCATATAGCTGCCCGGAATCCACGCCGGCAGCGTGAAACGCTGGCCTTCAGGCGCAGGGCTGGAGACCGTGACGCTCACTTCGAACAAGTGAGCGGCGGGCGACTTCGGGACAACGGCGTAGCGAATGGAAGGCGTAGCTTTCATGACGTGGGCGGCGCGGGCAGGCGCTTCTTATGTGAGAGGGCTTACTTGACGGTGGCGAGGGCTTTTTCGAGCTCGTCGGCGGGCACGGCACCCGGCAGGCGGCGGCCGTCCGACAGAATGATCGTCGGCGTGCCCGTCACGTTGTAGCTGTGACCCAGCGCCACGTTCTGCTTGACCGGACCGTCGTCGCACTTGGCGCTCGGCGTGGCCGGTGCCTTCTTGTCGAGCATCCAGTCGTGCCATGCCTTGAGGCGATCGGTCGAGCACCAGATGGCCTTCGACTTGGCGTCCGAATCCGGGCCGAGCACCGGGTACAGGAAGGTATAGACGGTGATGTTGTCGATGTTCGACTTCAGGGTCTCTTCGAAGCGCTTGCAGTACGGGCAATTCGGATCGGAGAAGACCGCGATCTTGCGGCTGCCGTTGCCCTTCACGAACTTGATGGCGCGATCGAGCGGGAGCTTCGAGAAGTCGACCTTGTTCAGCTCGGATTGACGCGCTTCCGTGAGGTTCTGACGCGTCTTGGTGTCGATCAGATTGCCGCCCAGAATGACGTACTGTGCCTTTTCGTCGGCGTAGATGATCTCGCCGCCGACCGCCACTTCATAGAGCCCCGGCACCGGCGTGCGCGACACCGACTTCACGGGGGCATCCGAACCGAGCGTCTTTTGCACGGCGCTCTTCACGCGGTCGAGCGTCGCGTCCGGCTTGTTCTGCGCGACGGCCAGCGTGGTGACACCGGCGGCGCAAACCGCTGCGATAGCAAGCGCCGCGGCGCGATAACGTTGCAACATCGAATTTCTCCAGAAGTAGTGTCGTGCTTGATGGTGCGTATGGGGATGCGAGGGCGTGCGCAGATACTTGCACTGTCCCGCGCGTCGTTTCGCCAGTTGCGAATCGACGCCGTAGACGAATGCCTTAACCCAGCGCGCGGCCGATCAGGAATTTCTTCACGAAGGGCAGCATGTTCACGCCGTCGAGACCGGCGTTGCGTGCAAATTTCGCGAGCGGGCTGCTGGTCGAGAACAGTTTGTGCAGCCCATCGGTCGTGAACGCCATGCTGCCGATATCTTCCTTGCGCGCACGCTCGTAGCGACGCAGCACGGTGGCATCGCCACAGTCGCGGAACGATTCCCGCGCAGCCACGGCGTCGCCCAGTGCGGCAACATCGCGCAAACCGAGGTTCATGCCCTGCCCGGCCAGCGGATGCACTACGTGCGCCGCGTCGCCGATCAACGCCACGCGTTGGGCAATGAGACGCTTCGCTTGCGCGAGCACCAGCGGAAACCCCTGTGCGCGGGCTGAGACCGGCGTGAGCTGACCAAGTTCACCCTTCGAGAACGTACCGATACGCTCGGCAAGGTCTTTGGGGTCGAGCGCAAGCAACTGACTGGCGTGGCTCTCGGCCGCCGACCAGACGAGCGAGACGTGCTGATCCGGCAGTGGCAGCAGCGCGATGATCTCGCCGTCGTGAAACCATTGAAACGCGGTATCGCGGTGCGATCGCTCCGCGCGGAAGTTGCACACCACGCCAAGTTGTTCATACGGGCGCACCGTGCCATCGAGGCCTGCCGTGCCACGTACCCACGAGTGCGCGCCGTCGGCCCCGACCACGAGCGATGCGCGCAGTACCTTGCCGTCGGACAAACGCACCGAAGCGGCATCCGCGTCGACTTCGAGCGCATCGGCGCGGGCGTCGACCCAATGGACTTGCGGAGAGAAGCGCAGCGCGGCGTCGAGGGCGCGTTCGAGATTGGACGATTCGGCGATCCATGCCAGTTGCGGCACGGCGGCCTGATAGGCCGAGAAGTGCAGGCTGCCACGTTCGTCGCCGAACACTTCCATGTCGTAGACGGGATTCACGCGTGCAGGATCGACCGCCTGCCAGACACGCATGCGCTCGAAGAGGGCTTGCGAGCTGGACGAGAGCGAATAGATGCGGGCGTCCCAGAGGTCGGCGCCGGGGGCCGTCGCCGGTGCTGGCGCGGCGGCGGGCTGGGCGAGCAGTGCGACCGACAGGCGCGCTTGCGAAAGCAGCAAGGCGGCGGCCTTGCCGATCAGACCGCCACCGACGACGATGACGTCGTGCGTCTGGCTGGAAGTTTGGGATTGGGCCATGCGGCGAATGCAGCGCCCGCGCCATGACTGCGCGAGCCGACTGGTTCAGAAAACGAGATGGCGTATTGTCGCACGCCTGCCGCCGGGGCGATGACCGGCCGCGCGGGGCCCGGCTGCGACCGAGCGTCGCGCCGTCGACGCCCGGCGCTATACTTCCGCGCAGGTAACGGGCATCCATGCAGGGGAGATTCAAAATGCGTCTCGACGACGAACAGGAAAGTCAGAACGTAGAAGACCGCCGGGGCAGTGGCGGCGGCTTCGGAGGTCGCGCGACCATCGGGATCGGCACGATCGTGGTGGCGCTGGCGGCCTCGTACTTCTTCGGCATCGACCCGCGCGAGATCATCGAAGGCTCGCAGATGATTCAGGGGCAAACGCAGTCGCAGCCCCAGCGGGCACCGGCCAACACGGCACCCGCCAACGACCCCAAGATTGTTTTCACGCGCAAGGTGCTGGGCAACATCGAGCACACGTGGGCGAGCGTTTTCCCCGCGCAGTTGAACCGTCAGTACGTGGCGCCCAAGCTGGTGGTGTTCTCCGGGGCGACGGCCACGGCGTGCGGGACGGGGCAAACGGCCATGGGGCCGTTTTACTGTCCGGGCGACCAGAAGGTCTATATCGATCTCGAGTTTTACGACGAATTGCAGCGCAAGTTCGGTGCGGGTGGCGACTTCGCGCAGGCTTACGTGATTGCGCACGAGGTGGGCCATCACGTGCAGAACCTGCTGGGCATTTCCGAGCAGTTCGACGCGGCGCGCCGGCGGGTGAGCGAAGCGCAGGCCAATGCGCTGTCGGTGCGGCTGGAGTTGCAGGCGGACTGCTTTGCCGGCGTCTGGGCCAACAATGCGGCCAAGGCGAACCAGCAGTTGTTCGAGCCGGGTGACATTGAACAGGGGCTCAAGGCGGCGGCGGCCATCGGCGACGACCGGTTGCAGCAGCAATCGCAGGGACGCGTGGTGCCGGAGTCGTTCACGCACGGCACGAGTGCGCAGCGGGTGTATTGGCTGCGTCAGGGGTTGCAGTCGGGCGATGTGCGCAAGTGCGACACGTTCTCGGCCAAGCAACTGAGCTGAGCGCCTGCGCCCCCCGAGGCCCCGGGGGTGGCGGAGCGGGTGTTTCGGGCACGAACGGGTACAATAGCGGACTTTCCGCGACGCAATACCGGATTTCACAGGATTTAGCATGAGCCTCAAATGCGGCATCGTCGGCTTGCCCAACGTCGGCAAATCGACCCTTTTCAATGCGCTGACCAAGGCGGGCATCGCTGCCGAGAACTACCCGTTCTGTACGATCGAGCCGAACGTCGGCGTGGTCGAGGTGCCGGACCCGCGACTGGGCAAGCTGGCCGAGATCGTCAAGCCCGAGCGGATCATGCCGGCAACGGTCGAATTCGTGGACATCGCCGGTCTGGTGGCGGGCGCGTCCAAGGGTGAAGGGCTGGGCAACCAGTTCCTCGCGAACATTCGCGAGACGGACGCGATCACGCACGTCGTGCGTTGCTTCGAGGATGAGAACGTCATCCACGTGGCCGGCAAGGTCAACCCGATCTCCGACATCGAAGTGATCAACACCGAACTCGCGCTGGCCGATCTGGCCACCGTCGAGAAGTCGTTGCAGCGTTACACGAAGGCGGCCAAGTCGGGCAACGACAAGGAAGCGGCCAAGCTGGTGGCGGTACTCGAGAAGATTGCGCCGGTGCTCAACGAGGCACGTCCGGTGCGCTCGCTCAAGCTGTCAGAAGACGAACAGGCGTTGATCAAGCCGTTCTGCCTGATCACGGCCAAGCCGACGATGTATGTGGCGAACGTGAAGGACGACGGTTTCGAGAACAACCCGCATCTGGATGCGGTGCGCAAGTACGCTGAAGCGGAAAATGCGCCGGTCGTGGCGGTGTGCGCGGCGATCGAAGCGGAAATCGGCGATATGGAAGATGCCGACAAGGCCGAGTTTTTGGCCGACATGGGCATGGACGAGCCGGGTCTGGACCGCGTGATTCGTGCGGGCTTCAAGCTGCTGGGCTTGCAGACGTACTTCACGGCCGGCGTGAAGGAAGTGCGCGCGTGGACGATCCACGTGGGCGACACGGCCCCGCAAGCGGCTGGCGTGATCCACACCGACTTCGAGCGCGGCTTCATCCGCGCGCAGACGATCGCGTTCGACGACTACATCCAGTTCAAGGGCGAGCAAGGCGCGAAAGAAGCCGGCAAGATGCGCGCCGAAGGCAAGGAATACGTCGTGCATGACGGCGACGTGATGAATTTCTTGTTTAACGTGTAACGTCTGACAGACTGATTGTCGTGGCGCTCCCGTGCAAAACGGGTCGCCACAAACAAAAACACCCCGGATCACAGCGGTACGCCGCTGATCCGGGGTGTTTTTGTTTAGTCGAGTGAAAGCGAGTGAGTCGGCTAACTTGAGAGTAAGCGATCTTCGAGAACCGACTGCATATCGCGCCGACCGTCAGCGACGACGTAGATCACGATTTGTTTGCCGAAGATCCGATAAATGACGCGATAGGGTTTGAAGGCAACTTGACGGAACTCCTTGATACCGAGCGACACCAGCTCTCTGGGATAACTACCGCGTTCAGGCCATTGAGCGAGGCTCTCTACAACGCTCAGCAACTGATCGAGAACTCGCTCTGCATTCTTCGGACAATCGAACTCGGCAATGTAGTCGTAAATCGCTTCGAGGTCACTTTCTGCACCGGCAGTCATGGTCACTTTGTACTTGACCCTCCCTCCCGTCATTCCGCGGCGCTCCGCTTTTTTCGAATACGCGCCACGACATCGGCGACTGGTGCAACGTTGCCCGCCTCCACATCTCGATTCCCAAGCGCCAGCAGTTTGAGAAGTGCGAGCGTTTCCTGCGTCGCTTCATACGAAGCCACATCCACCAGTACGGCTTTGGCTTCGCCATTCTGCGTGATAATCATCGGCACGCGTTGTTTCGCGAGCGTCGCCAGGACTTCCGCGGCGTTCGCCTTCAGATAGCTGATAGGCTTGACTTGCGTTGAGTAGCGCATTTCCATAGTTCCAAATCCCAGTGAGACTGAATATAGTCCTTTTAAGGTCCACCCTCAATGACATCGGTCGAGAGGAGGTACTTAAGGGAGTATGGAAGCGCTTCGCTGACATCTCGTTCGATAGGCTGCGACGATCAGGATGTGTTCCTCGTCTCTCTTCCCTCGGCAATGGTTCTCCGAGCACAAACCATCACAAGCAGATGTGACACTTATCAGACAGCACTCAATCGGCAGCTCATCAAGCTCGGGCAACCACGGTCACCATATCCTCGTAATCCCCCTCTTCCGACGTCCCCGCCCCGGTCACAACACAACCGTGACGCAAGTAGAACGCCCTCGCCCGCGAGTTCTTCACCAGACATTTGAGTCGATATACGCGCGACTGCCAGCCCGGGAGCGCTTTCAACAACGCCGCCCCCACACCTGCGCCTTGCGAGGTCTCACGCACGTAGAGCATGTGAATGAAGTTATCCGCAGGCCAGACAGAGATGAATCCGAGGATCTCCTCGTTGGCAGCTCTCGCTACTTGAATCGTCTCGCCCGCGGCATCCGACGCGAAGTCTTCATACCGGAACCGGTCGGGCGTCAGCCACGTCATCGTCTGCCGTCTGACGTCGAGGTACAGCTGTGCGAGCACAGGCAAGTCCGCCGGTCTCACCACTTCAATGACAAAGGCGCGGCCGTTCGTGTCGACATAGCTCACGCGTCCCAACCCTCTCGAATGATTTGCGCAATCCGCTCGCCGGTTTCCCGGTTATGCGCCTGCACCAGTGCCACCGCCCCTGCATCGTCACCGGCCGCACAAAGACGCAGTAGCTCGCGATGTTCCTCGTGCGAGCGCTGCGCATTCCCCTGCGTGCGCCACGCCAGAAACAGATACCGGCCGAGGTTCAGCCGCGCCGTCGCCACTGCACGCTGAAAGTAAGGGCGCTCCGCCTTCGCGTAAAGCATCGCGTGAAACGCCGCGTTGCGTGCCACCACATCCGCAAGATCCGACGTCGCTTCCAACGCATCCAACGACGCCTCGGCCCGCGCCAAATCGGCGCGCGACAAGTTCGGCATCGCCAACGCCATCAACCGCCCCTCCAGCAACGCGCGGTAGTCGGCCAACTCCAGCGCGTCGCGCTCGGTGAGCGACGCCACCACCGTGCCGCGATTCACGCGGCTGAGCGCCAACCCGTCAGCCGCGAGCATCGTCAGCGCTTCACGCACCGGCACATGGCTCACGCCCAGCGCCGCCGCGAGATGGTCCTGCCGCAGCGCTTCGCCCGGCTTCAATTCACCTCGGCCAATCTGTTCACGCAACGCTTCATAAGCCCGCTCCGTCGCAGTGCCCGCCTGCGACTCCGATCCCGCTTCCGATCCGGCATCTTTCGCCATTCGTCGACTCTCCCGGCAAATTATATATAATCACGCAAAATTATATATTATCTGGAGTCACCATGTCACAAACCAGCCCGACACCTGCTGCTGGCAGCACGGTCGCCCCCATCCCCGGCGACGCCTTCGCGCCCGGGCGACGCTCGCGGCATGGCTTGCTTGTGGGACTCAGCGCCCTCGTTGGCTTCGCGCTGTACTCGGCAGGGTTGCGTGGCGACACGCTCTCGGTGGCCGTCATCGTGACGCTTTGCCTCGGCTACTGGGCCACCGGCTGGCTGCCCGACTTCCTCGTGTCGTTGCTGTTGATGTTCCTGCTGGTTGCGGGCACATCGCTCGGCGCAGGCGTGGTCTTCTCGGGCTTCACGTCCGGTGCCTTCTGGCTGGTGTTCAGCGGCGCCGTCATCGGCATGGCGCTCGCCGTCACCGGACTCGGCGAACGCGTGGCACGCCGCCTCGCCGCCCACTGCGGACACGCTTACGGGCTCGCCCTCACCGGGTTCGTCGCCATCGCCTTCGTGCTGTCGCTGGTCATGCCCTCCACGCTGGGACGCATCGCCATTCTGGTGCCGATCGTGCTCAGCTTTTGCGACCGCGTCGGCTTCGTCACCGGCCGCCCCGGACGCACCGGGCTGCTGCTCGCCACCGCACTCGCCAGTTGCGAGTTGTCGACCGCCATCCTGCCCGCCAATCTGCCGAATCTGGTGATGGCCGGCAGCGCGGAAACGGTGCTGGGCATCCGCCTCGGCTATGCCGAATACGCCAGCGCACTCGTGCCCGCGCTGGCCGTCGTGCGCGGCGCGCTGTTGGTCGTCGTTGCCATGTGGATGTTTCCGGACCGTCTCGTCGCAGCAGACCTCGCGTCGTCATCCCCCTCGCCCGCAACCGCATCGATGAGCGCTGCCGAACGCCGCCTGCTCGGCGCGCTGACGCTGATGTTGGGGCTCTGGTTCACTGAACCGTGGCACCACGTCTCCGCCGGTTGGGTCGGGCTCGGCGTGGCGCTGCTTTGCCTCGGCCCACTACGCCTCGTGAATCCGGAAGCGTTTCTCAAGCAGGTGAAGCTCGCGCCGCTGTGGTTTGTGGCCGCGATCATCGGATTGACAGCGGCCGTCGATCACGCAGGTCTGGCCGATGCGTTGCGTCCCGCGCTCTCGCGCCTCGACCTTGCGCAAATGTCTGCAACGCCCGCCTATCTCGTGCTGGTCGTACTTTCCGTCGTGCTGATGTTTGCCGTCACCTCGAACGCCGCGCCCGCGTTGTTCACCCCGTTAGTCCCCGCCCTCGCACAGGGCGCGCCACTCAGCATGAAAGCCGTGTTGCTCACGCAGGCCGTCGGTATCTCGACGATCGTGCTGCCGTATCAAGCGCCGCCGCTGATTCTGGCCATGGCGCTCGCCGGTATCGGGCTGCGCGACGCGACCCGGTTTTGCGTCGCCACCGCCTTGCTGTCGCTCGTCACGGTGCTACCGGCCAATGCGCTTTGGTGGCACGTCATCGGCCTGATGTGACGCGCCGTGACGTTTTGCGTTGCCATCCGAATTAACACTTCAAACGCCGGTTTGCCACAGTCACCCGATAGACGTGATCCTTTCGGAGACCGTCTCGTCTAATATCAGAGCGTGGCCCTGCCATCTCGGGAATGCCCTGCTTGAGCTCGGCGTGCCCGCGCAGTGACAATCGTTACAACAACAACTCGCAACACCAAAACAGCAGCGCAATCGAGCATCGCAGTCTTCATGCAGCCAGGGGGGTGTTGGCATGACATCGAAGCCGTCCGCAGTGGTTGACGTAGCAGCGCCCTCGCGCCGGCACTGGAGCGACGATCGCGATCGCATTCGCCTGTATGCCGCCGCCGGCCTGCTTTGCGTGCTCGGCGTGATCGGCATCTGGTGCTATCAGCATTTCATTCAACAAAACCCCAAGGTCGGCCCGTTCGGTCTCGACTTCCTGCCGTTCTGGGGCGCGTCGCATCTCGTGCTGCAAGGGCATCCGCTCGATGCCTACAACATCGAGATCATGAACGGCGTACAACTCGCAGAAGAACCGTGGACAGCCAAGATGGGCGGCTACATGCCGTGGCTCTATCCGCCCGTGATGATGGTGTTTCTCGCCCCCGTCGCGCTGCTGCCTTTCACTTTCGCTTACGCGGCCTATGCCTGCGTCGGCTTCGGCTTTTTCTACACGGCGCTGCGGCGTACCGCGCCGTGGCAGGACGCGCGCTTGCCCATCATCGGCTTCCCCGGGGTGTTGCTCGTCGTGGTCGCCGGACAGATCGGCCTCTACACCACGGCCATCGCCGGCTTCTCACTGGTGTTCCTGCGAAAACGCCCCGTGTGGGCCGGCATCTTCGCGGGCCTGCTCTTCATCAAACCGCACATCGCACTGCTCTTTCCGCTGGCATTCCTTTGCGCCCGCCAATGGCGCGCCCTTGCCGCCTGTATTGCCACCGTCGCCGTCACCACATTGTTGGCCGCAGCGCTCTTCGGCATCGACGTCTACGCGGCCTTCCTTCATGCCAACGAGTACGCACGCCAAGGCGTCGCCAACGGCACGGCGCAGGTTGCACGCATTCCCACGTTCTTCATCACCGGACGCATGCTCCGCCTGCCGGTCGTCGTCGCACTCGCGATTCACGCCGTGATTGCGCTGGGTGCTGTGGCCGCCATGATCGACTTCTGGCGACGCCCCACGGCCTTCGCGTTGCGTGCCGCCATGCTCATTTGCGCAACCACGCTCGTGAGCCCATACCTCTACGACTACGACCTCGCGCTGCTCGCGCTCGTCATCGCCTGGTACGTGCGCGATGGTATGGCGCGTGGCTGGCTGCGCGGCGAGCGAGAATGGCTCGTGCTGCTGTGGATCACACCGCTGCTCGGCCTGTTCGGCGTGCTCTTCATTCACTTCCAGTTCATGCCGTTCATCACGCTGGCGACACTCGGCATGCTCTGGCGCCGTCGTCGCAAGCTCGCACATGTTCCCGATCTGCCCGATGCGTTCGATCGGCGAATCGATGCCGCCGACCGCCGTGCCCCCGGCATGGCCCATGTGTTCACGAGGTGACCCGATGCCACGCGCTGCCGACACCCGCCACACACCCGACACCACTCGCGCACCGCTCGTCTCGCTCGTGGTGCCCTGCCACAACGAAGCCCCGGCGCTCGATGCGTTCTTCCGGGCCGTCGTCCCCATTCTCGACAGCGTGGCCGGCGTTCACTTCGAAATCGTTTGCGTGAACGACGGCAGCACCGACGACACGCTCAACACGTTGCTCGCGTTACGCCGTCGCGACGCCCGCATCCGTGTCGTGGACTTCACGCGCAACTTCGGCAAGGAAGCCGCACTCAGTGCCGGCATCGACGAAGCCGTCGGCGACGCCGTAATTCCCATCGACGCCGACTTGCAAGACCCGCCCGCCCTCATCCCCGTGATGATCGAGCGCTGGCGCAACGGCGCCGAAGTCGTGCTCGCCAAGCGCACCAACCGCGCGAGCGACAGCTTCGCCAAACGCGTCGCCGCCGGGTTGTACTACCGCGTGCACAACCGGCTCTCCGAAGTGAAGTTGCCCGAGAACGTTGGTGACTTCCGGTTGATCGACCGGCGCGTGGTGACAGCGCTCAAGCAGTTGCCCGAGCGCCGCCGCTTCATGAAGGGTCTCTTCGCGTGGGTCGGCTTTCAGACGGAAATCGTGGAGTACGTGCGCGAACCGCGCAGCGCGGGGGAGTCGAAGTTCTCCGGCTGGCGGTTATGGAATTTTGCGTTGGAAGGCATCACCAGCTTCAGCACCGTGCCGCTGCGCTGCTGGACTTACATTGGCGTATCGCTGGCGTTCGTCTCATTCGCCTATGGCTGCTTTATCGCGCTGCGCACGATCATCCACGGCATCGATGTGCCCGGCTATGCCTCACTGCTCGTCGGCATTCTGTTCCTCGGCGGTATCCAGTTGGTCGGGATTGGCGTGATCGGCGAATACGTCGGACGGATCTATTACGAATCGAAGGGACGTCCGCTCTATCTCGTGCGCCGGCGCTATCAGACGAGCGGCAAGGTCAGCCATCTGCCCGCTCGCGTGGGCGGCCGTGCGCAACGCCATTTGCATGAAAGCCTCGCGCTCACGCGTCGCGATACGTCCAGAGCCGATGCAGCAAAAACGTCGCGGGCGGCACGATCAGCACGACAGCGATAATGCCCAGCCAGTGATTGCCACCCAAGCGCTCGACGCCTCCGGCAATCATCGTCGTGAGCCACAGCCCGAACAGCGACACGCCCACGAAGCGCAGCAGACTCGTGCGGTGTAGCCGCGCGGAAAAACTCCAGAGCGTATTGAGCAGATAGGAACACGGCGTCGCCACGCAAAACGCCGTCGCGTTCGCCAGCACCGGTCCCACGCCGTACCCATCGATAAGTGTGATCGCCACGATCACATGCACAGCCGTCGAGATCACCCCCGTCACACCGAATCGCCATAGCGGCACGAACAACGTGCGCACATGACGCGACGCACGCCAGCGTTGCAGACGCGAAGCCGGTGGCGGTGACGATGGCGGACGGGGTTCGTGCATCAGCGGCGTTGTGCGTAAAGGCGCGGGCAAGTAAGAGAATTCGGAAGCGCAAGGTGTAAGAAAAACACCGGCGGCCGATCGAGTATAGGGATTTCTTCCACCTCGCGGAATATGGGTTGCAAGTCGCCGGGATCTGCATAGGATTGCTGGGTACTTCGCAAGAACAATAACCCCAAAGAAGACAGGAGGAAGACAATGCAACGTCCCAATGCCACATATGCCATCCACGCCATCGGCGCACTGGCCTGTGCCTTCGCCACGTGGAGCGCGTCTGTGCACGCCGCCGACACTGCCCCCTCGGCCGCCCCCCCCGCATCCGAAACACTTACGGTCGCCGGTCTCTCGCAGCCGGCCGATATCCTGATCGATCGCAACGGCGTGCCGCACATCTTCGCGGCGAACGAGCGCGACGGCTTCTTCGTGCAAGGCTTCAATGCCGCGCGCGACCGCCTGTTCCAGATCGACCTCTGGCGACGCCGGGGTCTCGGCGAGCTGTCGGAAGTCTTTGGCCGCGCTTACGTTGCGCAAGACGACGCCGCCCGCCGCTTCGTCTATCGCGGCGACATGGCGACCGAATGGCGCCGCTACGGCCCCGATGCCAAGCCGGCCGCCGAAGCCTTCGCCGCCGGCGTGAACGCCTATATCGAATGGCTCGCCGCGCACCCCGACCAGATGCCGTACGAATTCCGCACGGTCGGGTATTGGCCAGCGAAATGGACCGCCGAGGACATCGTGCGCATTCGCAGCCACGGCCTCACCCGCAACCTCAAGAGCGAAGTCGCGCGCGCCAAGGTCGTTTGCAAGGCCTCGCTCGACGCCGACAGTGTGCGCGTCGGCCTGCAACCGGCATGGAAGACGCAAGTGCCCGCCGGTCTCGATCCGTGCCTGCCCGACGATCTGCTCAAGGTCTTCGATCTCGCCACGCAAGGCGTGAAGATCACCAAGGAATCGCTGCAACGCGCCGACGCCGACATCATTCAGGTGGCCGAAGCCGGCCCGTACGACGTATCGACCGAATCGGCGGAAGGCAGCAACAACTGGGTCATCTCGCCGCAGAAATCGGCCACCGGCCGCGCCATCATGGCCAACGACCCGCACCGCGCCTATGCCGCACCGAGCCTGCGCTACATCGTGCAGGTGAGCACGCCGACGCTCAATCTGATCGGCGCAGGCGAGCCGGCCATTCCGGGCGTGGCGATCGGACATAACGGCACCATCGCGTTCGGCCTCACGATCTTCAACATCGATCAGGAAGACCTGTACGTCTACGAGCTGAACCCGGCCAACCCGGACCAGTACCGCTATCGCGGCAAGTGGGTGTCGATGCGCACCGCCCACGAGACGATCAACGTGCGCGACGGCGCGCCAGTCGAGACCGATCTCAAGTTCACCCGCCACGGCCCGGTGATCTATGTCGACAAGGACAAACATCGCGCGTACGCCGTGCGCACGGCATGGCTTGAGCCGGGCATGTCGCCCTACTTCGACGCCATGCGCTACATGCGCGCGAAGAACTACGCGCAGTTCCAGAAGGCACTCGACACGTGGGGCGCGCCCACGGTCAATCAGGTCTATGCGGATACGTCGGGCAATATCGGCTGGGTGCCGAGCGGCATGGCACCGATTCGCCCGAACTGGGACGGCCTGATGCCGGTGCCCGGCGACGGCCGCTACGAGTGGGCCGGCTTCTGGCGTCGCGATCAGTTACCCTCGGCGTACAACCCCGCGACCGGCTACTTCACCACGTCCAACGAGATGAACATGCCGGCCGGGTATCCGTACGATCAGCGCAAGCTCGGCTTCGAATGGACCAACGGCTCGCGTCATGCGCGCATCGACGAGGTGCTGAAGGCGAAGGACAAGGTGTCGATCGAAGATTCCGAGCGCTTGCAGAACGACATCGTGTCGATTCCGGCCCGTCGTTTGATGGCGCTACTCGCGCCGCTCTCCAGCGACGATCCGCAAACGGCTGCCGCGCTCAAACTGCTCAAGGGCTGGGACGCCCACATGGGAGCCGACTCGGCACAGGCCGCGCTGGAAGAGGTCTGGTTCAGCCGTCATCTGGGCCGCGCCTACAAGAACGCGGTGCTGCCGAAGGCCGCTGCGGACAGCTTCGGTGCGCCCGACCCGGCACCGATGCTCGACGCGCTTGAGCAACCCGCCGCCCGCTTTGGCGAGAACGCCAACGCCAAGCGCGACGCGGTGCTGCTCAGCAGTCTTGGCGAAGCGTGGGGCGAGATGGTCAAACTGCAAGGGGCCGCCCCGAGTGCGTGGCAGTGGGGCAAGCTTCAGACCAACCTGAACGCGCACCCGCTCGCCGACGCCGTCGACCCGGCCATGCGCGCGAAGCTCAACGTCGGTCCGTTACCCAAGGGCGGCAGTGCCTTTACGCCGAACCAGTCGACGTATCGCGTGAGCGACTTCCGCCAGACCAACGGACCGTCGTTCCGGATCGTGGTCGACGTGGGCAACTGGGACAACACGCGCGCGATGAACCTGCCCGGCGAATCGGGCAATCCGGACAGCCCGCATTACCGCGACCTTGCGCAGAAGTGGCTCGACGGCGAGTACTTCAAGCTGCCGTACACCCGTGCCGCGGTCGAAGCCGAGACGGAGTCGCGCCTGCATCTGGTGCCGGAAGCATCGCGTTGATGTGACGTGATGGATCAGGCTGATTGAATAGAAAACGGCCGGTCGGGGTTGCGCCCGTACCGGCCGTTTTCATTGGCGCGCCTGCATGCCAATCGCAATCTGACGATCAATGCCCGCCGGGCACGAACTCCGGCTTGTCGCGCTTCACGCCACGCGCGCTGTCGACGGCGTTGGTCGGCACGAGCAGCAGCAGAATGACCACGCCCACCGAAATCGCGAGAATCGACAGGAACGTCAGGTGCAGCGAGTGTTGCAACACCGCGCGAATCGCCTGATCGGCCACGGTCGCCACGCCGCGATCTTCCAGCACGTGACGCAACTGGTCGGAGCTGACAGTGCCCAGACCGCTCGAATGCGTCAGCCCGTAGTTGAGCACTGCACCGAACAACATCGCGCCCAGCGTGCTGCCCAGATTCCGCGAGAAGATGTTCGACGCCGTGGCACTGCCGCGCTGCGACGGCGCGACAAGCTCCTGAATCAGCACCAGCGCGCTCACGCTGCCGGTACCCATCGAGAAGCCCATCAGCAACGAGCCGAACCCTGCCAGTACCGGCGAGCTGTTCGGGCCGAGCAACGCGAACACGATACCGCCCATCGGCATCAGCAGGCTGCCTAGCACCAGCACGCGGCGCAGGCCAAATCGGGTGAACGTCTTGGCGGCGAGCGTGGCACCAATCGGCCAGCCCACCATGATCATCGTGAGCGCCATACCGGCGACTACCGGCGTTTGCTTGAGCACGCCCTGCGCGTACATCGGCAGGAACGTCGTCAGTCCCATGAGCACCATGCCCGAAAGCATCGTCGCCGCATTGGCCGCCGCAATCGGACGGCGGCTCCACAGCGCGAACGAGATCATCGGATCCTTCGCGCGGCGCTCCTGCCACACGAACAGCATCGAGGCGATGGCGCATACCAGCACGCCCGACCACACATGCGTATCGGTGAAGGCATTCGCATCGGTGAGCGCAATCATCAGCGCCGCCACGGCGATGGTGAAGAACACGGCCCCGAGGAAGTCGATGCTCGGTTTCTGGCGCGGGGCCTCTTCGTGCAGATAGGCGATGAAGCCCGCCGCGGCCAGCAAGCCGATGGGGATGTTGATCCAGAAGATCCACGCCCACGACAGGTCACGGATGATGATGCCGCCGAGCATCGGTCCAAGCACGGCCGAAATGGCCCACACGCTCGCCAGATAGCCCTGCACCTTGCCGCGTTCGCTGATCGGGTAGTAGTCGGCAATGATGGTCAGACTCACCGGCTGGATACACGCCGCGCCCACGCCCTGCAACAGGCGGAACACGATCATCGCGGGCATCGACCACGCGAGCCCGCCGCCGAGCGAGGCAATCAGGAAGATCACGATGCCCGCGAGCACCACCGGCTTGCGCCCGTAGAGATCGGCGAGCTTGCCGAACACCACGGTCATGGCGGTCTGCGTGAGCAGGAACGCGGAGAAAACCCAGCTGTACAGATTCAAGCCGCCGAGCTGGGCGACGATTTGCGGCATGGCGGTGGAAATGATCGTGGCTTCGATGGCGACCATGGAGGTCGCAGCCATGACGGATGCCACGATGAAAGGCCGCACGGAATTGCGGTTAGCAGTCATTGTTTTTTTGAAGTGGGGGCGACGCGTTTGAGACGGCGGAAGACGGGGATCGAACGTGGCGGGGGTACCGCGCGCGTAGTCAAGACGACTCGGGCCAGAGGATGGCGACAAGCATAGCCGAACACCGACAAACGCGTATGACGTGCGCGGGCGACCGCCCTCGCTTCCCGGAAAGCCTTATGCCACGGGGCTTACGGACTGAGAAAACCCTGACCGGAAGCGGGTTTTGGAAGGTTTGGCGCGGCCAAAGCCTCGCCATGAGCGATCAACGCTCGATTTTTCCGCGATCACACGCCGGTGGTGTTGCTTTTGCCGCGAAACCACCCGGTCGCGATGCGGCCTATCGTCGCACCAGCCGCAACAGCGCGAGCAGCACAATCGCACCGATGGTGGCCGTGATGATGCGCCCGAAGGTGCCGTGCCCGATGGCGATGCCCAGATGCTGAAGCAACCAGGCGCCGATGAACGCGCCGATCACCCCGACGACGATGTCGCCGATCAGCCCGAAGCTGCCGCCGACGACCAGTCCGGCAAGCCAGCCGGCCACCAGCCCGACAAGCAGGAGAATGAGAATGCTCATGATCGCTCTCCGGGCGCGGACGTCAGGCGGTACCGCGGCTGCGCTTGATGGCGCCGTAAATCACCAGCAGGACGATCGCGCCAATGATCGAGGCGATCCAGCCGGCCGATTGGCCTTCGGTATAGAGATGGAGGAACTGTCCGACATACCGGGCGAGCAGCGCGCCGGCAATGCCGAGGATGATGGTCATGATGATGCCCATGCTGTCCCGGCCGGGATGCAGGGCGCGTGCGATGAGACCGACGATCAGACCGACGACGATGGTGCCGATAATGCCCATGACGTGTCTCCAAGGACGGGAACCCGAACGCAGTATATCGCCTATTTCCGGCATGTCGACGGTCGCGTCATCGGCGCCACAACGGCATTTATTGCTCAATATTTCATCACTGCGTCCCGAAATCCGGCCTAAGATGCCCCCACGCTGCACCTCGCCTATGTTCGGTATAAGGGATCGCTATTTGTCAAAAGGGCGTCACTGCGCGATGATGGCAAGCACTGTCCCGGTGCGTCGCGCGTGGGTTGGCCTGAAACGGGCATCGCGTCGACGCGCTATAATCTGGGGCTATTAGATCCCCCACACCATGCAACTGCTCGCTCTCGGCCTGAACCACCACACGGCGCCCGTCTCGCTGAGAGAACGGGTGGCGTTTCCGTTCGAGCGGATCGAGCCGGCACTGGCAGGCCTGAAGAGTTTGTGGAACGACCGGTCGAGCGCCCCCGAGGCCGCCATCCTGTCGACGTGCAACCGCACGGAAATCTACTGCGTCACCGACGATGCCGCCGCCCGCGAGCGAGCCGTGCACTGGCTGTCGCAGTTCCATAACATTCCGGCGAGCGACCTCGCCCCCCATCTGTATGCCCTGCCCCAGTCCGACGCTGTGCGACACGCGTTTCGCGTGGCCAGCGGTCTCGACTCGATGGTGCTCGGCGAAACCCAGATTCTCGGCCAGTTGAAAGATGCCGTGCGCACCGCCGCCGAAGCCGGCGCGCTGGGTACGTATCTGAATCAACTGTTCCAGCGCACGTTCGCGGTGGCCAAGGAAGTACGTGGCCAGACCGAGATCGGCGCGCATTCGGTGTCGATGGCCGCTGCGGCGGTGCGTCTGGCCCAGCGCATTTTCGAGAGCATCAGCACGCAGAAAGTGCTGTTCATCGGCGCGGGCGAGATGATCGACCTCTGCGCGACGCACTTTGCCGCGCAGAACCCGAAAGCCCTCTACATCGCCAACCGTACCGCCGAGCGCGGCGAGAAGCTCGCCGAGCGGCTGGGCGGCAACGCCATCCGTCTGTCCGAGCTGCCGCAGCGCCTGCACGAGTTCGACATCGTCGTCTCGTGCACGGCCAGCACGCTGCCGCTGATCGGCCTCGGTGCGGTCGAGCGCGCCATCAAGGCACGCAAGCACAAGCCGATGTTCATGGTCGATCTGGCCGTGCCGCGCGACATCGAGCCCGAAGTGGGCCGCTTGACCGACGTCTTCCTGTACACGGTCGACGATCTCGGCGCGGTCGTGCGCGAAGGCAATGCGCTGCGTCAGGCGGCGGTCGCACAGGCCGAAGCGATCATCGAGACGCGCGTTCAGCACTTCATGCAATGGCTCGACGCGCGCAGCGTCGTGCCGGTCATTCGCGACATTCACGGCACGGCCGAAGCGATGCGCGTGGCCGAACTCGAGCGTGCGCAACGCATGCTCGCACGCGGCGACGACCCTGCCGCCGTGCTCGAAGCCCTGTCTCAGTCCCTCACCAAGAAATTCCTGCATGGCCCGACGCACGCGCTGAACACGGCGCGCGGCGATTCGCGCGAGCAAATCATTCACCTCATTCCCGAACTGTTCCGCACCTCGGGATCTTCCGACAAATAGATGAAAGCGAGCATGCAAGCCAAGCTCGACCAGTTGACGCAACGTCTGGTCGAGCTTGATGGCCTATTGAGCCAGGGCGACGTCACGCGCGATCTGGACAACTACCGCAAGCTCACCCGCGAACACGCCGAGCTGGCGCCGGTTGTCGCGCAATACCAGCAGTACCGCCAGGCGCACAACGATGTGACGGCGGCGCAGGAGATGGCATCCGACCCGGAAATGCGTGACTTTGCCGAGGCCGAAGCGGCCGACGCCCGCACGCGCATGGACGACATGGAAGCCTCGCTGCAACGCATGCTGCTGCCGCGCGACCCCAACGACGAGCGCAACATCTATCTGGAAATTCGCGCGGGCACGGGCGGCGACGAGTCGGCGCTCTTCGCGGGCGACCTGCTGCGCATGTACACCCGCTATGCCGAACGTCAGCGCTGGCAGGTGGAAATCATGTCGGCCAGCGAGTCGGATCTGGGCGGCTACAAGGAAGTGATCGTGCGCCTGATCGGTCAGGGCGCCTATTCGCGGCTGAAGTTCGAGTCGGGCGGCCACCGCGTGCAGCGCGTACCCGCGACCGAAACGCAGGGCCGCATCCATACGTCAGCGTGCACCGTGGCCGTGATGCCCGAAGCCGACGACGTGGCCGACGTCGAGATCAACCCGGCCGATATCCGCATCGACACGTTCCGCGCGTCAGGCGCCGGCGGGCAGCACGTCAACAAGACCGATTCGGCCGTGCGTATTACGCACTTGCCCACGGGCATCGTCGTGGAATGTCAGGACGACCGCTCGCAGCATCGCAACAAGGACAAGGCGCTCAAGGTACTCGCTGCACGCATCAAGGATGCCCAGATGCGCGCCCAGCAAGCCAAGGAAGCCGCTACGCGCAAGAGCCTGATCGGCTCGGGCGACCGGTCGGAGCGCATTCGCACCTACAACTTCCCGCAAGGGCGGATGACCGATCACCGCATCAACCTCACGCTCTACAAGCTTGAGTACATCATGGACGGCGATCTCGACGATCTCGTCAACGCGCTCGTGACTGAACATCAGGCCGAGTTGCTGGCATCGCTGGGCGAGGCTGCCTGATGTCGCAGGGGCAGGACGGCACTTCGTCGTCGAACGAATCGTCGAACGAATCGTCGAACGATTCGGCGGCCGGGTCAGCCACCGGGGTAACCGCATCCGGCAGCACCACCGTCGAGACGTTGCTACGCGAACCCGGGCTGCCGCCGTCGGAGTCGCGCATTCTGCTCTCGCACGTGCTCGGCTGGTCGCGCACGCAGTTGATCACACGCGACCGCGAACCCCTTGCCCCCGACACCGTGGCGGTCTATCGCGGTCTGCACGCCCGGCGTGTCGCGGGCGAACCGATTGCCTATCTCACCGGTACCCGGGAGTTTTTCGGGCTGACGTTCGCCGTCAGTCCGTCGGTCCTGATTCCCCGGCCGGAAACCGAACTGCTGGTGGAACTGGCACTGGCACGCCTGGAAGGGTGCGCCACACCGCGTGTGCTCGATCTCGGCACCGGCAGCGGCGCGATTGCACTGGCCATCGCCCACAGCCGCCCGGACGCCCAACTCACCGCACTGGACCGCTCGGCGGATGCCCTGCGCGTCGCCACCGGCAACGCGCAGCAACTCGGACTGGCGCCGCGTGTGCGCTTTCTGGAAAGCGACTGGTATGGCGCATTGGCGGCCGATGAAGCGCCGTTCGACATGATCGTCTCGAACCCGCCGTACATCGTGGCGGGCGACGAGCACCTCTCGCAAGGCGACCTGCGGTTCGAACCGGCCGACGCGCTGACCGATCACGCCGACGGTCTGGCCGCCCTGCGCATCATCGTCGCGGGCGCGGTGTCGCGGCTCAAACCCGGTAGCTGGCTGCTGTGCGAACACGGCTACCATCAGGCCGCCGACGTACGCGCGCTGTGCAATGCGGCCGGTTTCCTCGACGTTTTCTCCGAGCGGGATCTGGCGGGTATCGAGCGCACTACGGGCGGGCGCCGCGCCTGACGAGGGCAGCCCGGGCCACCCGCAAAGGGCACCCGGAGGGCACGCACCAACGAGCGCGGCGGAAAACCGCTAAAATGGCGGACACGCCGATTTTCCGGCATCCCCACGGGCTTTCCACCATGACTACCCAGCAACGTATTCAGCAAATCGTCACCGACCATCCCGTCGTGCTCTTCATGAAGGGCAATGCGCAATTCCCGATGTGCGGCTTCTCGGGCCGCGCCGTGCAGATCCTGAAAGCCTGCGGCGTGGACAACCTGTTCACGGTCGACGTGCTGCAAGACGAAGAAGTCCGTCAGGGCGTGAAGGAATTCGCCAACTGGCCGACCATCCCGCAGCTCTACATCAACGGCGAATTCATCGGCGGCTCGGACATCATGATGGAGATGTACCAAAGCGGCGAACTCAAGCAGATCATCGCTGAGCTTGCCTGATCGCCGTCTGATCTCCGCCTGATCCCGGCCTGATGACCGTCTCGACGGGCGCGCCGCGCCCCGCGCGCATGATCGTCGCCATCACTGGCGCGACCGGTGCCGTCTATGGGGTGCGCCTGCTTGAGCGCTTGCGTGCGCTCGGCGGCGTCGAGACCCATCTGCTCGTGTCGAGCGCCGGTTGGCTGACGTTACGTCACGAACTGGGGCTCGAACGATCGGACGTGCAGGCGCTGGCCGACCAGTACCACAGCGTGCGTGAAGTCGGCGCCAACATTGCCAGCGGTTCGTTCACCACGACCGGCATGGTCATCGCGCCGTGCTCGATGAAAACGCTCGCGAGCGTTGCCCACGGCCTGTCGGACAACCTGATCGCCCGCGCCGCTGACGTCACGCTCAAAGAGCGTCGCCGCCTCGTCATGATGGTGCGCGAAACGCCCTTCAATCTGGCGCATCTGCGCAATATGACGGCTGTCACGGAAATGGGCGGCATCGTCTACCCGCCGCTGCCGGCGTTCTACAACCGCCCCGAATCGCTCGACGCCATGGTCGACGACACCGTCGGGCGCGTGCTCGACCTCTTCGGTCTGGCGCCGCAGGTCTCTACCAGTTGGTCCGGACTCGGCAAGGACGCCGAAGCATAAGCGGCTGAACGACTGAGAGACTGAACGACTGAACGAGCCAATCAGCG
The DNA here is from genome assembly GCF_002179865.1 of Pandoraea sp. PE-S2R-1. NCBI lineage: Bacteria > Pseudomonadati > Pseudomonadota > Betaproteobacteria > Burkholderiales > Burkholderiaceae > Pandoraea > Pandoraea sp. PE-S2R-1. The sequence continues at coordinate 56,492 of NZ_NGUR01000002.1, forward strand.
CACACCATCCAGCCAGCGCTGCAACGTATCGAGCGCCCCTTGCGGCTGCCCCGCCGCCGATTCCGGCGTCGCCACACATAATTCCAGCATGACCTCGTTCGGATCGAGCAGATAGAGATGCTCGCCGTCGCCGTGACGCTCGACCACAAACGCGACGTCGTGCGCCGTCAGACGCGATTTCCAGCGCTCAAGAGCATCGAGATCGCGCACGCGTAGCGCCACGTGATGGATCTGGTTCGCGGGGGTATCGGGATGGGAGACGGGCGCCAACCCGTCGCAATTGAAGAAGGCCACCGCTTCGCCGGGGGCGATCTGATAGCTCACGAGCAGGTACGGTTTGCCCCAGAGGCGACTCATGCCGGTTTGCGCACCCGCGAGCCTGAAGCCCATGACGTCGACGTAGAAACTGTGTGTGAGCGCCGCGTCGTAGCTGGGATACGCGACGTGATCGATCGCCACAGGCGTGACGGGTGCCGACGAGGTGACGGCAGTGCTGGGCTCGAGAACGGCCTGACTGGTGGACGGACTCATCGCGTACCTCCCGGGCATTGAGGTGGCGAGTGGTTCGCCAACGTTGCCGGCGCAGACCGGCGGGCGGGCCTGCGGGGAACTGCGTCTGTAGTGTAGTCTTGCAACCCGCGTCCCGACAACCGAGTGTCAGCCGCAGCCGCATGGACTATAGTAAAAACGCCACACTTTGCGTGCCAAGGCGCGTCCCCCGTGGTGTGACACTTTCGCGAACGGAGTTTGATATGGAGACCGCATTCTCGCCTGTTGTCCTGTACGCCGTGCTGACGCTGGTATTCGTGATGCTCGTACTTGTCGTGCCCGTGGGTGCCCGTTGGCGCCAGGTGGCATGGCCGGCCTCGATGCCACCGCTCTCGCCGCACCGCCCGGGCGATCTGCTCGGCGCCCCGCGCACGCCCTACTGGCGCTCGCCGAACGACACACGAGATTTACGCCGCCCCTCGTACTTCAGCACGTCGGAACAACGCGGACGACGCCCGCCGAGCTTTCTCGCACCACGCGATCACGACTGGCGTTAGCCGTCGATCGCGGATGACACCCGACGACGCATCGATGTTGTCGTGAATAGCGGCCGATAGATTTTCGGCCGCTATCGCAGGTTTCCTTACGCCTTGTTACATCTGTAGTCCTGCGGTTGCACCGCCGTGGGACCACGTTCCTTAAAATTGGACGTGATGAAACAAGGAGATCAGATGCAACATCAACACTGGATCGCTGCCGCAGGGATGGCGGCTGCGCTCGTCTCGGGCAGCGCACTCGCACGCACCGATGTCTCGGTAAACATCGGCATTCCGGGGCCGGCCATCGTCGCCCCCGCCCCCGTCTACGTCGCACCGCCGGTCTACGCCGCGCCCGCACCGATGATGGTGGCACCGCCTCCGCCGGTGATCTACGGACCGCGTCCGCATTACTGGCGCGGACCGCCCCCGCGCCACTGGCATCACGACCGTGGCTGGGATCGCCGCGATGGATACCGCCACGACGGCTATCGCCGCTAATCTCGCAAGCCGATGCCGCAAGCCGGCACCGCGACTACCTTTAATTTGACGGTGAATACCCGATAAATTGACGGTGAATTGGCGATGAATTGCCAACAAAAAGCCCCGCATATTTTGCTTGCGGGGCTTTTTATTTTTCACGGCGAACAATTCTCGGCCGATGCGAAATTCAAATGAAACAGGCGTGATTCATATCGCGCCTGTCTCATCATCAACCGATGAATAAGCATTAATTGATCGCGTGTAATTTCGATGCGTTGAATTTCGCGTTTTGTCGCGTTTTGGCTCCCCAATTAAATCCCGAACGACGTTCTCTATTTCGTCAGGCGAATCAATAACGATAGCAGCACGGGTGTCCGTAGTAACCCCCGTAATACGGCCGGGCCGGAACAACAACGCATCCGGCAAGCGTGACGGCAAGCAGCGCGGCAACAAGCAACTTCATGATCTGACTCCTGATGATAAGGAACGAGGGGAACGCGAGTCCGTTCGATTCCTTTATATCTTTGGCCCGATATGAAGCCCATCACGCGTCTGTAAGCCGTGTAAGCGAAGGTTGCCAAACGGGGGAAGTGTCGCACTTTGTTACGTTACATGCGGCGTACAACGCCGTAACATCGCCGCCCCCGGTCAGCGGCCGCTCTCTGAAAACTCAATAACGACGCGGGTTTGCGCTTGATGCGACCGCTGGCACGGCGATTGCATAGTATTGTTTGCCGCCCTCTCAATTGCCCCGAAGAGAGCGGCTTTGGATGTCAGCCCCTTCCCGCGTCTGACGCGGGAGGGGGTCTTTTTTCCGACAGCCTGCTCAGCCACTTCCATTGCACCTTCTCCGTGCAAAACCCCTCGTATTGCCATTTCATCTGCGCGTTTGAAATGTATTGACGCTATAACAGCGTCGACTTTGCGCCCGTTTCATTTATCTTTAAATCTTTATTCGGCGCGGCTTACCGGGTGATTTTGCCATTCAAGGCAAAAACAACATGCGGGTAGCCACCAATCTCAAGTTGACTTTCCAACTGTCGTAATCGCGTCTATAGAGGAGTGCGCGTCAACTCCTGGGCGACGCAAAAAATCCTTTTCGTGACGGCCGCACGACACGCGCCGGGGCAAGCGTATCAGGGAGAAGGTCATGGAAATCGCCACGCCTGAATTCCAGATGGAACAACAGGAACTACAGGCCATCAGTGCCGCACTTAACCGCGTTCAGGCGGTTATCGAGTTCGATCTGCAAGGGCGCGTCATGCACGCGAACGACAATTTCCTTCAGACACTCGGTTATCGGCTCGACGAAATTCAGGGCCAGCACCATCGCATGTTCTGCGAGCCGGACTACGCCGCGTCAGAGGCGTATCGCGACTTCTGGGCGAAGCTCGGGCGCGGGGAATTCGACTCGGGCGAATACAAGCGGGTCGCCAAGGGCGGCCGCGAGGTCTGGATTCGCGCCTCGTACAACCCGGTGTTCGATGCGAACGGCGTGCCCTACAAGGTCATCAAGTTCGCGACCGACGTCACGGCCGACCGGGCCCGCCAAGCGGAATTCGAGAGCAAGGTGCGCGCCATCGGCGTGTCGCAGGCCGTCATCGAATTCCAGCTCGATGGCACCGTGCTCAACGCCAACGACAACTTTCTGCAAGCTCTCGGCTACTCGCTCGACGAGATCAAGGGCCAGCATCACCGTATGTTCTGCGAGCCGGAGTACGCCAACTCGGCGGCTTACCGCGACTTCTGGGCACGTCTGAATCGCGGTGAATTCGACACCGGCGAGTACAAGCGCATCGGCAAAGGCGGCCGTGAGATCTGGATTCACGCGTCCTACAACCCCGTATTCGACGCCAGCGGGCGCCCGTACAAGGTGGTCAAGTTCGCCTCGGACGTGACCGCACAGCGTCGTCAGACGGCGGAGTTCGAAGGCAAGGTGCGCGCGATGGATCTCGCGCAGGCCGTGATCGAGTTCAATCTCGACGGCACGGTGATCACCGCCAACGACAACTTTCTCAAGACGCTCGGCTACGCGTTCGACGACATCAAAGGCAAGCATCACCGCATGTTCTGCGAGCCGGAATACGCCGCGTCCGACACGTATCGCGAGTTCTGGGCGAAGCTCAATCGCGGCGAGTTCGACTCGGGCCGCTACAAGCGCATCGGCCGTGGCGGGCGCGAAGTCTGGATTCAGGCGACGTACAACCCGATTCTCGACATGAACGGCCGCCCCTACAAGGTGGTGAAGTTCGCGACCGACATTACGCAGCAAGTCGAACTCGAAGCCAGCGTGAAGCGCCGCGCCGAAGACGATCAACGCAAGGTGGCCGCGCTGCTGAACACGGTCAATCGCGCGGCTGCCGGCGACCTGACCGGCGACATCGCCGTGAACGGCACCGACCCGATCGATCAACTGGCCGAAGGCATTCGCCACATGATGGACGACCTGCGCGGCGTGATCGGCAAGGTCGTGAACTCGGCCGGCGAATTCTCGGGCGCATCGCGCGACATCGCGGACCGCGCCAATACCGTGGCGACCGGCGCTCAGGCGCTCGGTGCCACCGTCGAAGAGATGAATGCCTCGATCGAAGAACTGACCGCATCGATCAACTCGATTGCCGACAACACCAAGGGCGCCGATCAGCTCGCCAAGGCCACGCAGCAGGAAGCGGAGACCGGCGCGCGCGCCATCGCCCGCTCGGTCGAAGCGATGGAGTTGATCAACAAGTCTTCGGAAGACATCGGCGAGATCGTGAAGGTGATCGGCGAGATTGCCGGGCAGACCAACCTGCTGGCGTTCAACGCGGCCATCGAAGCCGCGCGTGCCGGTGAGCACGGCTTGGGCTTCTCGGTCGTGGCCGACGAGGTGCGCAAGCTGGCCGAGCGCTCGTCGCAGGCGACCAAGGAAATCTCCAAACTCATCAACGAGTCGACCAAACGCGTGGCACAGGGCAGCGAAGTGTCGAAGCAGGCGGGCGATGCGTTCGAGAAGATAGTCGGCGGCGTATCGCGCACCACGCAGGCGATCTCCGAGATTTCGTGTGCCGCAGAAGAGCAACTGGTTGCCGCCCGTGAAGTGAGTCTCGCGATTCAGCACGTGGCCGAAGAGACCGAGAAGTCGGCGGGGGCGTGCGAGACCATCGCGCAGGCCACCGCCGGGCTCACCAGTGAGGCCGAGGAACTCGACCGCACGGTCTCCCGTTTCAAAGTCTGACGCCGCACCCCGTTCCTTCGATCTGTCACGACTGACGCGTCCGTACCTCCGGAGAGCACGACATGGAAATCGAAGCCGACGCCGACCCCGGTACCCAGCTCGCCTTGTTGCGCGCCGTGCACCGGCACACCGGTATCTCGATGAACGAAAAAAAGTGGACGATGTTGCAGGGGCGGCTACGCCCGCGCCTGCGCACGCTCTCACTGCGTTGTTATCGCGACTATCTCGCGCTGCTGGAAAACACGCCGGACGAAGTGCGCAACTTCGTGAATCTGGTCACGACCAACGAGACCACGTTCTTTCGCACGCCGCGCGTGTGGGACTACTTCGCGCAGCACTTTCTGCCACGCTGGCAGGAGGGCAAGCCGGGCCGGCCGTTCCGCATGTGGTCGGCCGCAGCGTCCAGCGGTGAAGAGGCTTACTCTGCGGCGATGATCTGCGAGGAATTCCGTGTGCGGCATCCGGACTTCCAGTATCAGATTCACGCGACCGACATCTCCAGTCAGGTGCTGGCCGTGGCGATGGCAGGCAACTACGGCGGGCGCAGCATCGACGGCCTGAAGCAGCAACGCCCGGGCCTGCTCGCCAAGTACTTCCGGCCCAGCGTGGGCGGACATACCGTGGTGCCCGAACTGCGGGCTCACATCACCTTTGCCGAGCACAACCTGTATCAGCGCATGGCGCGCCGCGAGGCGTTCGATCTGATCATGTTGCGCAACGTGCTGATCTACTTCGAAGCCCCCGATCAGGAGCGGGTGCTCGAGAACGTGCGCCGCACGCTCTCCCCTGAAGGCGTGCTCATCGTGGGCGAGTCGGAATCGCTCTCGCGGCTGTCGACCGGCTACCGGTTCGAACAACCGCTCATTTACCGAAATCAGGGAGCGCCGAATGGGGTCATCGCATGACATTCAGGTGTTGATGGGCGAAGTGCGCATCGGGCGCGGCGAAGACGTCTTGCGCGCGACGCTCGGCTCGTGTGTCGGCATCGCGCTGATGTGGCGCTCGCGTGGCCTGTACGGTCTCGCGCACTGCCTGTTGCCCGAAGCCCCGGCACCCACGCTCGCTATCGGCGCCAAGTACGTGACGCAAGCCGTGCCATCGTTGCTGGCGCTCATGAAAGCCGATGGCGCGCGGCGCAGCGAAATTGAAGCCGTCATCGCGGGCGGCGGCAACATGATGCCGCACCAGCCGCCTGCCCGGCACGGGCTGATCGGGGTGGCCAACGCCAAGATGGCGCAGGCGCTCATCGCCGAGACAGGCATTCCGATCGTGCACGTGGAAGTGGGCGGCGAAGTGGGGCGGCAAATCACCATCGATTGCGCCCATCACGCGTATTTCGTGCGCGTGATCGGATCGAACGGTGCCACCGAGGTACCGCGCCGCCCGGCGCTTCGACTCGTGGGACGGGGCACATGAACGCACGCACACCCGGATTTCCCTTTCTGCATCGGGACGCGCTGGCCGGCACGACCGTGCTGCCGCCGACGGTGTCGCCCTTTCAGGGCTATGCCGGTCGCAATGCGTACGGTTACGGTGCGGGCGCGGCCGTCACGACGCATATCGCGAGCGAACCGACGCAGCGCCGTGACGACAAGGTGGAAGCGATCAACGTCGACGGCATCGACGGCATCGAGGACTTGAGCGGCGTGCACAGCGCGGCGCTGGAGACGGCAGCCCCTGCCGCGTCGCCCGCCCCGGCACCTGCACGGCGCGCGGTGACTGCCGACGACGTCGAAGTCTTCGGCTCGTTTCATCTGGGTGACGTGGAGTTCGCGCTGCCCATCGCCGCCTTGCAGGAAGTGGTGAATTACCCGTCGCGCATTACGCCGGTACCACTCTCGCCGCCGTTTCTGCTGGGCTTGTTCAATCTGCGCGGCACGCTGATTCCGATTGTCGATCTCAAGCCGCTGTTGTCGATCTCCTCGGGCACGGCTGGCGTGCTGGCGCGGGCGACGGAGAAGATCGCCATCGTCGATGTCGACGGCGTGCGCGTCGGGCTGCTGTTCGATACCACGGGCGAGATTCTGCGCGTACGCGCCTCGCAGCGCACCGGCTTCGAATACGATGCCGGACACACCGCGCCGCCGGTGGTTTCCGGGGCCATCAAGCTGGACGGGGGCGATCGGATTCTGCAAATTCTCGCGCCGGGTGCGCTCGTGCATATCGAGAACATGCCGCAATTGCTGGCCCGTCAGTCGCTGAGCGCACCGCAGCGCCGCCAGCAACGTCAGCGGCTGCAATGCGTGTCGTTCACGGTGGAGCACTCGCGCCTCGCGCTGCCGATGAGCGCGATTCGCGAAATCATCCGCATCCCCGAGTTGCAGAACTCGGCGCTCGCCAGCGTGTTCTGCGTCGGCATGCTGAACCTGCGCGGCACCGTGGTGCCGGTCATCGACTTCGCTCACTTTCTCGGCTTGCACGCGTGCCGGCCGGATGCCGACGTGGCAGGCACCGCCGCCGACCCGCGCCGCATTTTGATCGTCAAGCAAGAGGACGTGCATTTCGGCCTGCTGGTCGACGCCGTGGACAGCATCGTGACGTACTACGCCGACGAGTTGCTGGCGATGCCGTCGTTCAGCACGACGCATGCGCAACTCTTCGCAGGTTGCATCACCCGCGAAGACGCCAGCGACATCGTGCTGCTCAATGCCGACGAACTCTTTACGCACTCGCAAGTGCTTGAACTCACGCGCGGCCATCGCGAGCTGTATCGCGAAGGCGACGGTGCAGCGCATCAAAAGGGCGGTAGCCCGGCGCGCTTCGCAGCGGGCGCTGCGGGCAAGGCATCACGCGGCACTCGCCATGCTTACGTGTCGTTCCGCCTGCAACACATGCTGGCCGTTCGGCTCGACCAGTTGCGCGAGATCATTCACGACTCGCCCGATGTCATGCCGGCACCCGGCGCACCGTCGTTCGTGCGCGGCATGCTCAATCTGCGCCGCGAGCTGGTGACGATTGTCGATCTGCGTGCGCTCTACGGCATGCCCGCGCAGGAAGACACGCAGGCGCGCAAGATTCTGGTGATCGAACACGGCAAGGACAAGTTCGGGCTGCTCGTCGATGCCATTGAGAACATCGTGACGCTGGATGAAGCCGACAAGCTGCCGGTGCCCGCGATGCTGCTCGGACGGGCCACGCATGAGATGCGCAACGACATGCGCGATGCGGTGGAATTGCCGACGTCGGATGGCACGGCGCGTACGGCCATGTTGCTGGATCTTCAGCCGCTCAAAATGCGGCTGGAGACAGCACTCGCGTTGTAGACGGGGGTTTGACGCAGGGCCCTGCGGCGTGTCGGGGGGCGCGCCGCAGGGGTAGTTCGCGAGACGGTAGGCACTCGCCGGACTTCCTTTGCGTTTGATGTTCGACGTTTGATGTTCGACGTTTGATCTTCGGCGCTGAGTGCGCAGGGCTCAGGCGAGGCCCAACTCGCGGCGCACCTGCGTCAGAAACGCGCGCATGACATCGGTCCGCTCTCGGCCGATGCGCTGCCCTGCTGCGGTGCTCAGCCCGTCGGTCAGATGCAGCAATTTCCGCTCGAAATGGTCGATGGCGTACGTCGCGTCATCCAGTTCGCGATGCTGCGCAAACGGATCGACCGGGTCATACAAGCGACTGCCGAGACGCCCCGCCACATAGAACACGCGGGCGATGCCGACGGCACCCAACGCGTCGAGCCGGTCGGCATCGCGCAGAATCCGCGCCTCATCCGTCGTCGGCGTAATGCCCGCCGAGAAGCTGTGTGCCGCGATGGCATGCGCCACCAACTCGACGCGAGCCGCCGGCCATTCCATCCGAACCAGCAACGTGCGGGCGACGTCAGCCGCCAGCGTCGATGCGCGTGCACGATCCGGCGAGTTCTTTTCGACACTCACGCAATCGTGCAACAACGTGGCGACGGCCAACGCTTCCAGATCGACACCGGGCACGTCGGCGGCGATTTCTTTCGCAAGGCACCAGACGCGCGCGAGATGCGACACGTCGTGCGCGCCATCATCGGTCGCATGGCCGCCATCGTAGTGGCGCAACACGTCGGCGACCGTGGCCGAGCAGGGAGCAAACAGGTCAGGCAGAGACAAATTCGATTCCGTGGGAAATTTCGTTGCCGGCGACGTCAGATGACTTCGTGGCGATGCACGTCGTGCGTGACGAAGCCGGAGGTATCGCTCGGCATGGCCAGCCACTCGGGATGCGCAAGGGTGCGGCGCATGTCGTCGAGCCCGCTGGTCCAGTGATCGAGCATGGTCGAGAGGCCGAACTGATAGTCCTTGTAATGGCCCTCGTATTCCTTGTTGCGATAAATGAGCTGGACGACGTTGTAGCGCTTGCTGCACGCGATCTCCTGCGCGGCATGGCACCACGGATCGCGCGCACGCACCTCGGCAGGCACGCGCTCCAGCACTTCACGCAACACGCGGCGATAGTGCTGCGCGCGTTGCAGGTTATCGGTGACGAATCGCGTCCGGCTGGAAAACTGAATGTCCTTCTGCCGGTCGGCGACGTCGTTCAGGTTATCGGGCAACGGCCCGCGCGCACTCCACAAGTCCACCTGAAAGGCGAGCGTGTCGCGGCGCGGCGACGTGCCGAGCACTTCCGAGAGCGGGGTGTTCGACACCAGCCCGCCATCCCAGAAATACTGGCCGTCGATTTCGACCGCCGGAAAGCCCGGCGGCAACGCGCCGGACGCCATGAAGTGCTCGGGCCGCAGCACTTCGCGCGTGTTGTCGAAGTAGACAAAATTGCCCGTGTGCACATTCACCGCACCGACCGAGACGCGCGTCTCGCGCGAGTTGATGCGATCGAAGTCGACAAAGCGCTCGAGCGTGCCGCGCAGCGCCGTCGTGTCGTAATAACTCGCATGTGCCGGGTCGCCCGTCGCCGTCGGCAAGGGCTGCGGCCAGCGCGGCGTGAAGAAGCCTTTCTGACCTTCGATCAGTGCGCGCCAGGCCTGCCACGCGCTGTAGGCCACACGCCCCGACTCCGGTCCGTTGAGAATGGCGGCTTCGAAGGGAGCAGGCAGCGGCGGAAATACCGCCGGCTCGCAGATCGTGCGCCAGAACGCTTCGAGCTGCGCGACGCGCTTCTCGGGAGGATTGCCAGCGATGACCGCCGTGTTCAGGGCCCCGATGGAGATGCCCGCGATCCAGTTCGGGTGGATACCGGACTCGTACAGCCCGGCGTACACGCCCGCCTGATAAGCGCCGAGCGCACCGCCGCCCTGCAAGACAAGCGCGACCGTCTCGTACGGCGGCAGATCGATGGCGCGTTTGGGGACTTTCGGCGGGTTGGCCGTCATGACCGTTCTCCTGAAGCAATGGCGTGATGCCACGCGGTGCTGCTAAGGCAAGGCACTGGCCATCCGGCTTTGGCAACAGACGGATGGCCAGCAAACCGACTTCCGGTTATTGCATGAACCAGCCGTGACTCACCACGAACGACTGACCGGTGAAGGCCGCCGTCGGGAAGGTCGCGAGGAACAGCGCCGTTTGCGCGACGTCATCCACCGTGGTGAAAATGCCGTCGACGGTGCCGCCGAGCATGACCTTCTTGATGACCTCGTCTTCCGAGATCCCCAACTCCTTCGCCTGCTCGGGAATCTGCTTGTCGACAAGCGGCGTGCGCACGAAGCCCGGGCAGATCACGTGCGAGCGCACGTTGTGCTTGGCGCCTTCCTTGGCGAGCACGCGCGCCAGCCCCAGCAACGCGTGTTTGGCCGCGACGTAAGCCGACTTCAGCGGCGAGGCCTCATGCGAGTGCACCGAGCCCATGTAGATCACGATGCCGCCGCGATCGTCCTTGTACATGTGCTTGAGCGCCGCCTTGGTCGTGAGAAACGCGCCGTCGACGTGAATCGCCTGCATCTTCTTCCAGTCGGAGAACGCGTAGTTCTCGATCGGGTTCACGATCTGAATGCCGGCGTTGGAGATCAGGATGTCGATGGACCCGAACGTCTGCGCCACCTTGTCGATACCGCTGTTCACGGCTTCTTCATTGGTCACGTCCATCGCCACGCCCAGGGCCTTTCCGCCCGCCGCCTTGATTTCCTCGGCGACCGCGTCGGCACCCTGCTGGTTCAAATCGGCGATGGCCACCGCTGCGCCCGCTTTGGCGAGCGTCAACGCAATTTCCTTGCCGATACCGCTGGCGGCGCCCGTCACCACGGCGACTTTTCCATTCAACTGATTCACTGACTGGCTCATTTGCACACTCCTGATTCGTCAAAATGGCGCGCCGTGCGGCGCATCGCGCACACACGGCACGTCGGGGGTCTTGCGTTACGACTTCAGCAATTACGTCAGATGAAACAGAAAAGGCGCCTTGCGGCGCCTTTTCCTGCGTTACCGCGCGATCGGCTTGTAGCGGATTCGCTTCGGTTTCGCGCCCTCCTCGCCGAGGCGTTTCTTCTTGTCCGCCTCATACTCCTGATAGTTGCCCGGGAAGAACTCGACGTGCGAGTCGCCTTCGAAAGCCAGAATATGGGTGGCGATACGATCGAGGAACCAGCGATCGTGAGAGATCACCATCACGCAGCCGGCGAACTCGAGCAGCGCGTCCTCGAGTGCACGCAGGGTTTCGACGTCCAGATCGTTCGACGGTTCATCGAGCAGCAACACATTGCCGCCCGAAATCAGCGTCTTGGCCATGTGCAGACGGCCACGCTCACCGCCCGAGAGCGAACCCACCTGCTTCTGCTGGTCCGAGCCCTTGAAGTTGAAGCGGCCGATATAGGCACGCGACGGGGTTTCGTAACGGCCCACGGTCAGCACGTCGGCACCGCCCGAAATTTCTTCGAACACGGTCTTCGTGCCATCCAGCGCATCGCGGCTCTGGTCGACATAGGCCATCTTGACCGTCTGACCGATCTTGATTTCGCCGCTGTCCGGCTGTTCACGGCCGGTGAGCATCTTGAAGAACGTCGATTTACCGGCGCCGTTCGGGCCGATGATGCCGACGATCGCGCCCGGCGGCACGTTGAAGCTCAGGTCGTCGATCAGCAGACGGTCGCCGAAGGCCTTCGACACGTTCTTGAATTCGACGACTTCGTTACCCAGACGCTCACCCACGGGGATGAAGATTTCCTGAGTTTCGTTGCGCTTCTGGTATTCCTGGCTGTTCAGTTCGTCGAAGCGGGCGAGACGCGCCTTCGACTTGGCCTGACGGCCCTTCGGGTTCTGGCGCACCCACTCCAGTTCCTTCTTCAACGCCTTCTGACGAGCCGACTCACTCGATTCTTCCTGCTCCAGGCGCTGTTCCTTCTGGTCGAGCCACGAGCTGTAGTTGCCCTTCCACGGAATGCCATGACCCCGGTCGAGTTCGAGAATCCACTCGGCCGCGTTGTCGAGGAAGTAGCGATCGTGGGTGACGGCCACCACGGTGCCCGGGAAGCGCGTGAGGAACTGTTCCAGCCAGTCGACGGATTCGGCGTCCAAGTGGTTGGTCGGTTCGTCGAGCAGCAGCATGTCCGGCTTCGAGAGCAGCAGACGCGCGAGCGCGACGCGGCGCTTTTCACCGCCCGAGAGCACGCCGATCTTGGCGTCCCACGGCGGCAGACGCAGCGCGTCGGCGGCGACTTCGAGTGCCTGTTCGATGTTGTTGCCGTCGCTCGCGGCGAGAATCCCTTCGTACTTGGCTTGCTCGGCGGCGAGCGCGTCGAAGTCGGCGTCCGGCTCGGCGTAGGCGGCGTAGATCTCTTCGAGCTTGGTACGTGCCTCGAAGATTTCGCCCATGCCGCTTTCGACGGATTCGCGTACGGTCTGCTCGGGATCGAGCTGCGGCTCTTGCGGCAGATAACCGATGTTCAGGTTCGCCATCGGGATGGCTTCACCCTCGATCTCCTTGTCCACCCCAGCCATGATTCTGAGCACGGTCGACTTGCCCGAACCGTTCAGACCCAGCACGCCGATTTTGGCGCCGGGGAAGAACGACAGGGAGATGTCCTTGAGGATGTGACGCTTGGGCGGCACGATCTTGCCCACGCGGTTCATGCTGAATACGTACTGTGCCATTCGGCTTTCCTGATCCTGAAACGGTTATGCCGCTCTCGTCGAGCGACAGACATCGGCAAGTTTAACAAAGCGCAGCGTCGGGCGCGTCGATGGTGAGGTCGGCACGCGCGTAACTACAGCACGGCAGCAGCCAGCCCTCCGCTTTCTCGTCGCGCGACAAGCCCGGCCATTCGATGCGGTAAGCCACTGACGCCGGGGCCGGGTCGCCCGCGCTCTGCACGCGGCACAGGCACGCGCGGCAGGTGCCGTTGCGGCACAGACTCGGCAACTTGATGCCGGCGGCCTGCGCGGCGAGCAGCAGCGGCACGTCGGCCGGGGCGTCGAACTGCCAGCCGGCAGGCAGCAGCGTGACGCGATAGGTGCTCGGTTCGGCGGGGTCACCGATAACCGGCGGCTCGGAGGTAAAGCTGTCCACGGTGTGAAGGTTGGTGATCGAAGGTAAGGATGCCGGGTGATGATTCGCGATTCACGCGGCGTTGCGGCCACTGCTGGCAAGTGATGGCAACTGACGATGAGCACCGACGGCCCATGTGCCGGCCCTTCCCGGGGTGCAGCGCGCGTCTGGCATCAACGCGCTACCATAACCCGTTCCTGCGGCTTTTTGTCGCGAGTACGATGCCGATGGCATCCCGGACGATGTCAATCGCCAGCATCTTGGCCCCCGTCAGTCATTCGGCTTGCGCCATTGCGCTTTGAACTGCCGCCCCAATATCGAAGTCTCGCAGACGCTCTGCGATGGCGGCGACTCGACATCCCGCCAACTTATTCAACTTTATTCAGCCGTCCATGAGCCAAGTGTCCTCGTCACCGGATTCGCCTGCCGATGTTGCATCGCCCGACACGCGCGAAGATGCCCGTCTGATCGACACGCGGGGGCTGGAAGGCGCGCTGCACGCGTTTGCCGACGCGCGCGACTGGCATCGGCACCACACGCCGAAGAACCTTGCGATGGCGTTGTCCGTCGAAGTGGCAGAGCTGGTCGAAATTTTCCAGTGGCATACCGACGCTGAGGCCAGCGCGGTCATGGCGAGCAGCGAGGCACGCCATGTGGAGCAGGAACTCGCCGACATCGCCATGTATCTCGTGCGTCTGTCGTCGGTGCTGGGCGTGGATCTGAATCGCGCCGTGACCGAAAAGCTCGTCATGAATGCCCAGAAGTACCCGGCGCCGCCGGCGTAGTCTCTCCCCCAATTTCGTTACAGACACCGATATGTCGCAAACTTCACAAGCGTCTCGTGCCCCGTCAGGGGCGACCGACGGCCCGGCGCACCGCCAGGGCAAGTCGTCGCGCCGCACGCTGCCTGCGCGTCCGCGCTGGCTGATGCTCGCCATCATCGCGCTGCTGCATGCCTATATCGGCTGGCGGCTGCTCACGCCGCTGCCCGTCGGCATGGGCTGGAAGGTGGCCGGTGCGTTGTGGCTCATCGCCTCCACCGTCTTGATTCCGCTCGGCTTGATGAGCCGGGCGCTCCAGCGCGAGCCGCTCGCCACGCTGCTGAACTGGTCCGGCATGATGGCGGTCGGCATTTTCTCGTCGCTGTTCGTGCTCACGCTGCTGCGCGATGTGGTGCTCGGCGTGGCGATGGCGTTCTCGGTGCTCGACGCGCAGCTCGTGACGCGCTCCGCCGTCATCGTGTTGCTGCTGACTGCCGCCTCGACGGTGCTGGGTTTCTACAACGCGCGGCGGCTCGCGCGCGTGGTTGACGTCGATATCCCGATCGCCAATCTGCCGCCGGAACTCAAGGGGTTCACGATCGTGCAGTTGAGCGACATTCACGTGAGCTCGACGATTCGCCGCCGCTACATCGACGCCATCGTCGACGCGACCAACGAATTGAAGCCCGATCTCGTGGCCATCACCGGCGATCTGGTCGATGGCAGCGTGCCCGCGTTGCGCGACCACATCGCGCCGCTAGGCCGACTTGAGTCACGCCACGGCACCTATGTGTGCACAGGCAATCACGAGTACTACTCGGGAGCGCCGGCGTGGGTGGAAGAACTCCGCCGTATCGGCCTGACGGTGCTCGAAAATCAGCACGTCGTGCTTGATCACGAAGGGGCTGCGCTGACGGTGGCGGGCGTCACCGATTTCGGTGCGCATCATTTCGATCCGGAGAAGCGCAGCGACCCGCAAGCGGCTGTCGCAGGGTCGCCGGAAGATGTGCCGCGTGTGCTGCTCGCGCATCAGCCGCGCAGCGCACCGGCAGCGGCCGAAGCGGGCATCGATCTTCAGTTGTCGGGCCACACGCACGGCGGCCAGTTCTGGCCGTGGATGTACTTCGTGCCGCTCCAGCAGCCATTCGTCCATGGGCTGCACCGGTTGGGACGTCTGGCGATCTACGTAAGCCGGGGCACTGGCTACTGGGGCCCGCCCAAGCGCTTTGGGGCGCCGTCCGAAATTACGCGCATCCGGCTGGTGCCGGGGAAGGTCTGATTGGCGTTCAGTGACGATTGGGTGCCGTTTGAGCAGCGTTTGGCAGGCACGGACACGCGATGAGGCTACAATCGCCCTCCGCCACCGCATTCCATTGCGTTCCGCGCATTCCGCGTATTCCGTCGCCGCGCCTGCGGTCGTTTTCGCGATTCAATCTCCGTACTCGTCTTTGCTGCCATGAAGTCATTGCCTCCTGCCTCCGCGCTTGAAACCGTTGCCGTGCGCCTGCGCGGCAAGATCCAAGGCGTCGGGTACCGCCATGCCGCCGTACGCGAGGGCCATCTGATCGGCGTTCGCGGCTGGGTGCAGGCGCTTCCGGAGGGCGACATCATCGCCGTCGTGCAAGGCACGCCCGAGCAGGTCGACAAGATGCTGGAATGGATGCGGCGCGGCCCGCCCGCCGCACGCGTGCTCGACTTCGAGAGCGAAGTGGAATACACCGGCCGTCGCTTTGACCGTTTCGAACAGCTCTGAGAAAGCGGGAAGTACAGGGGATGCAGGGAAAGCTGGGGACGCTGCGGAAGCTGAGAAGTGTGCACCAACGGGCGCAACAACAGGACACAGGTACGAAACGGGAGCGAACCACGTGAACGAACCACGTGAGCGTCGGTCACGCGCTAATGGCGGCCGCACACACGGGATGCAACGAGTGGGGATTTGAGAGATTCGAAGTGACGAGCAGCGACCATCGAGTCGCTGCGCATCGCTTCTATGCGCGCCATGGCTATGCCCTTGACGGGCAACGCTTGGCGCGCCGGTCAGACTTGAGCGCTGACCTTAATTCTTGTGACGGTAATTGATGCGGCCCTTCGTCAAATCGTAGGGCGACATTTCCAGCGTCACGCGGTCACCCGCGAGAATACGGATGCGGTTCTTTTGCATACGGCCACTCGCGTACGCAATCACGCCCACGCCATTTTCAAGCGTGACGCGAAAGCGATTGTCCGGCAATACCTCTTCGACTTTTCCGCCGAATTCGATCAATTCTTCCTTGGCCAATATCGTGTCCTCTTGTAGGTGCCGCTCGCGATGAGCGCAGCACCGGTGTTACTGAAGGTTCGTTCGCCAATACCGTCGCCACGCCCTGTGGGTTGCAGGGCATCCATCGAAGCCAAACGAGCCTACCCGGCGGACCTGCCATGACTGTCATGGCGGCGCACCGAAACGCGGCGAGAGTTCGAAGGAGCAAGGCACATTGCGGCAGTGCCACAATGACGAGCAGTGCGTGTCGGGAGGGCGGAGACCGGTCGGTCCGCGCCATCGGCACAGCGAGTGATTCGGCTCGCAGGACAAGGCTGTCAGCGGCGCCGATAAAGCATTTCGCGATCGTCAGGCGATGATCGGCGAATTTTCGCCGATCCCGCTAGGATACCCCTATCTGTGTTGCTCGTGGGGAAAAGTTGTCCGGATTGTGCCATTTTGGAGGCTTTTGTCGTCAACTTGTGGCGCAATGCATCATTCGGGGCATTCAGCGCCCCCGCCTCCCAGCGTGCTTCTCCCGGATTCCTCCGGCGTTCCACCGGGCCGCCCCTCCGGGACAACGCGGGCGTGACGCGCAACGTGGCCTCTACTATGCTGTAAGTACCCGTACCCCGCAGGAGGATGACCATGAAAACAGTCGCTCAGATCCTGAAGTCCAAGTCGGCAGACACGGTATATAAAGTGCGCCCGTCCGATTCGGTACTCGATGCGTTGACCCTGATGGCAGAAGCGCGCATCGGCGCGGTACTGGTCAGCGAGGACGACCGCACGATCATCGGCATCTTCACCGAGCGCGACTACGCGCGAAAAGTGGCGCTCATGGGCCGGACATCGGTCACGACCCCCGTACGTGACGTGATGACCTCCGCCGTGCGTTATGTGAGCCCGGAACAGACCAACGAAGAGTGCATGTCGCTCATGACCGAGCACCGCATTCGCCACCTGCCGGTCATGAAAGACGGCGAACTGGTCGGCCTGCTGTCGATCGGCGATCTGGTCAAGGCGATCATCTCCGAGCAACAGTTCACCATCGATCAGCTCGAAAACTACATCATGGGCGGCGGCGCGGCGCTTGCCACCCGCACACCTCGCCCCAACTGATCACGAATCATGGGCCGGTAGCCACCCGTCAAAGGCGGAGCTGACGAGCCTTCGCACCTCGCCTGAACCTCCCGGCGCTTCCCCTGAGGCGCCATTTTTATTTCGCCTCAAACATCCTGCGCTGCGACCCGACACGGGGCTGTGCCAGAATGCACTTCCCTGACGGCCCCTAGCGTCGCGACGCCTGACCTTGCCGCCCCTCTCTCCATTCGCGCCCGCCATCGCCCCCTCCCTCGCTGCCCCGACATTCGCAACCTTCGCGCCCCGTGTGAGCGAAATCGATCGTGCGCGCTGGCGTCGCCGTATTGGCTGGATGGCGCTTGCCGTGCTGGTCGTCCATGGGCTCGCGGGGATGGCACTGCGTGAATGGTTGCCTGACTTGCCGGACCTGCGCGACGACACGCAACGGCCTTCGATGCGGGTGACTTGGATAACAACACCGGCGCCGGTGACACCGCCGGCCAGCACGAAATCCGTTCAACCGGCGCAATCCTTGACCTCGCCCGCCACCCGTTCGCCGAGAACACAAACGGCACCCGCCACACCCAGCGTTCAGCCCAAACCGATCACACCTGAACCACCCTCACCTCGCGCCATCACGCCGCCAACACTCACCGTACCGCCGCCCGACTGGCGCGCCGACATCGCACGGGGTGTCGGTCAGTTACCTCCCTCGCGGGCCTCGGCACCGGCGGCTTCCGCCGAGCGTGTGATTACCGATCAGTCGCAACGCCCCGCCGGTGCCGGAGACGATGCCAACGCCCCCGGATCGGCCGCGCAGCGTGCCTTCGACAATGCGTTGGGTAGCGGACGCTCGTCCGTCAGCGGCCCATCGGCGACGCGCGAAGGCGGCAACCCATTGGGCACCCGGGAATGTATCGAGATGAATGGCAAGAAGCGCTGTGCGCGCTATCGCAACCAGGCCGCAGACATCGACCCGTTCATGAAGCGAGAACGATTGTTCTCGCCGGATATGCGTTGAGACATCAAAAAACTTCGCAGAAACCTTCGCAATCGACGTCGCAGAAAATTTCACCGTGGGCGAGCGGCAAGACCACCGCTGCGCCCACTCGACTGACGCGAAAGGCGAATCAGAAGTCTTCGGCGTCGACGTCGTAGTTCGACGGCTCCCAGCGAATCGCCAGCAGCGCGAGCAGTCCGACAGCCGGGGCGATCGCGATCACCCAGAAGACCTTGGTCGCCAGCGCCGCCGCGAGCACCGGGAACAGGAACAGCGACACGGTGGAGCTCGAACGCATCAGCGTCTGATTGAAGCCCACGCCCACGCCGCGCAGCGACGTCGGGTAGCTCAGCGACGCAAACGTCATCGAGTGCGCGCCCGGACCGAAGCCCTGCCCCAGCAGGAACAGCGCGAGAAAGCCCAACGCCCACGCCACCTGCACCCCGCCTGCGGGCTTGCCGACCAGCGCCAACCCGACGAGTGCGGTCAACTGGAAGGCGTAACCGATGACGGTCAACTTCCACGCACCGACCTTCGGCACGAGACGCACGCCGAGCAAACCACCCGTGAACGCAAACAGCAGGTTGAGCGCCAGCGACATCAGAATCGTCGTGAGCATCGACTGCGCGAGGAAACTCGCAATAATCACCGGCAAACCGAATGCCACCGCGTTATACGCAAACGACGAGGCCACCGCGATGATGGTCGCGAGCGTCGTGCGGCGCAGATACACACCGCGCAGCAACGCCCCATAGTTGCTCCATGCCGCAGGCCGTTTGGCCGTCACACGCTCGGCGTCGGCAGCCACCACGGCATCGATGCCATACGACCGCTTAAGAATCTTCGCGGCCCCTTCCAGATCGCCCTGATTCGCGGCCCACACCGGCGACTCGCTCATGTAACGGCTGCGCACGGCGATGATGGCCAGCGCCGGAATCGCGCCGAAGCCGAGAATGATCCGCCACAGCAGCGCGCTATGCGACGACGGCAGCACCGAGTAGCACAGCAGCACGAGCAGATACGACGCACAGATCGCGGCGTACCACGTTGGACACCACATCGCCACGCGCGCCGCCTTGTTGCCGCGTCCCTTCAATTTCGAGAACTCGGCGAGGAACGCCATCGCCACGGGCAGATCGATACCGACGCCCAGCCCCATCACGAAGCGCGCACCGGCGAGCACGTACTCGTTCGGCGCGAACGCACAGGCGATGGCCGCGATGACGAAGCACAGCATGTCGGCCATGAACACGCGATAGCGGCCGATGCGGTCGGTGAAATAGCCACCGAGAAACGCACCGACGATGGCGCCGAACGTGATCGCCGACGCGACCATGCCGGTGCCGGCAGGCGTGAGATTGAATTCGCGGGCGACGTCTTTCAGACCGAAAGCGAGTGCGCCCAAATCGTAAGCGTCGAGGAACACACCGCCAAGGGCGATGGCCACGATCCAGCGGGCATTCGAGACACGCGCGCCGCCTTCGTTGACGAGCTGCGCTACGTCGCCCGCCGAGCGGATGACAGCGGGGCCGGAAGGGCGGGCAGCCGTAGATGCCGCAGTCGCTGCGGGAGCAGACGCGGCAGGAGACAGGGAAACGTCGACAGACATGATGCGGAACCGGGAAAGCAGGGACGAAAGGTCGCGATGTTACCGCTTGGTACCGTGTCAACCAAGTGCTTTCTGGTTATATGCTTAGACGATTCCCGCGCCAACTGGCATATTTTGCGAATTTACCAGCAACATCATCCACTTATCACCGCCATATATAGTGGCTTCCCCTCACCCCACCCGCATTGACAGGGCATGACCCCAAGTCCCACCCCATGGGAATATGATCGAGGCATGCTTCAAAAGCGGCGAGATCCGCGCGAACCCGCGCCGCACCGGGCTCGGCGCCATTACAAATGCTTACCGTTTCTTACAGCACGAATGTCTGCGGAACCCTACATTCCGCGACGTGGTCGCAAGATATGTGGCACATAGTGCGCGAAGTCACCGACCTCCATGGTGACGGCGCATTTACCTCACGCTCACGAGGAACGACTGAAAATGAAGATCAAAGCACTTACGGGAATCAGCGCGGCACTGGCCGCAGTCCTGCTCGCCGGTTGCGTCGCACCGGGCCAGCAATACGGTGGCGGTTACCAACAGGGTTATCAGCAACCGGGTTACCAACAGCCGGGCTACCAGCAGGGCTATCAGCAACCGCCGCAGCAGGCACCGCAGGGCGCGCTGTATGGCCGGGTCGAATCGATCGAGCAGATGAACGGCGCGAATAACAGCCCGAACATTCTCGGTACGGTGCTGGGTGGTGCCGCCGGCGGTTTGCTCGGCAACACGATCGGCGGCGGACGCGGACGCACGGCCACCACCATCGGTGGCGCGGTGGTCGGTGCCATCGCAGGTAACCGCATCGAAAACGGCATGGGCCAGCCGAACGTGCTGTACCGCATTACCGTGCGTCTGGACGATGGCCGCGTCGCCACCGTGACCCAAGCCCCGCCGCTGCGTGTGCAACAGGGCCAACGTGCTGCCGTCTCCAACGACACGGTGTATCCGTACTAAGCTAAGCACGAAATATCGGAAGGCCTGCAAGGGGCCGAGTCCGATTCGCTACAGTGAAACGCCCGCCGGTTTTGCCCGGCGGGCGTTTTATTTTCAAGGCGTGTCAAACGCGACACAGTCGCGTCGATCGAGGGGTCAGGCGCCATACGCAAAGACTATTTGGCCTGATAAGATACGCGCGACCATCGGAGGGCTGTGCGCCGTTCCGGAACTTTGTCGAATCCGTCAGTTACCGCAACCCTTCGCATCCGTCATGTCGACCCAGACGACTTATCACCATCGGCTTTTCATGGCGGTGGTCGGCGGCATTAGTGCAGTACTCAATGCCGGCGCCTTCTTTGCTGTCCTGCTATTCAACGGACAGAACCCCTATACCCCGTACGGCCTGACACTTGTCAGCGCGTTGGGTGTGGCAGCCTTTATCGTCTTTGCCCGCTTCCATCTGCTGGCCAGCGCCCGCGATGCCAAGTGGATGCTCGGCCGCGGCGCCATGCGCTGGTGCCGGGTGCTGCTCACGATGATCGTGCTGCTGTTCCTGACCTATGACCGTCCGGAAGACGTGCGCGTCATGCTCGCCGAATGGGCGGGGCTCGCGCTGCCGTTGCAGATGCTGGGGCTGGCCGCATTGCGCGGTGCGGCCCACAGCATCAACAATGCCCCGGGCAATCAGCGCCGCGCGGCGTTCTTCGGCTTCGGCCCCGAGGCGCGCAAGCTGAATCTGCGCCTGCGCCGCTCGCCGATTCTCGGCATTCAGGTTGCCGGTTACTACAACGACGCGCCTGTCGAGCCGGAAGACGGTGAAGTGTTGCCGCCCTACCTTGGCCGTTATGCCGACGCGGCGGCGCATATTCAAGCCAGCAGCTACGAAATCGTCTTCATCGCCATCGGGCAACAGGACAACAAGGAACTCACCGCCGACATCGTCAACCGCTTGTACGATTCGACGGCTGCCATCTACCTGCTGCCCGAGTTCCGCTTCCCCGGGGATCTGCCGCTGACCGGCACCGATCTTGCCGGTGTACCGTTGCTCGCTTTGCATGACATCACCGTGCAGGGCTTCCTGCGCATGATCAAACGCGGCATGGATATCGCCGGGGCGTCGCTGCTGCTGTTTTTCCTGTGGCCGGTCATGATCGGCATCGCGATCGCCGTACGGCTTGATTCACCGGGGCCGATCCTGTTCCGGCAGCGCCGTTATGGCGAACGCGGCCAGCCGATCATCGTGCGCAAATTCCGCTCGATGCGTGTTGTCCAGCCCGAGGATGCGGCCGCGGCGGCGACTGGCGGGTTGCGTCAGGCACACGCGGGCGACAGTCGCATCACGACCCTTGGCCGGCATCTGCGCCGGACGTCGCTCGACGAACTGCCGCAACTTCTGGATGTGCTGGGGGGCGCGATGAGTCTCGTCGGCCCGCGTCCGCATGCGGAAGAGCACAACGAGATGTACCGGCGTCTGATTCCGGGTTACATGCTGCGTCACAGCGTGAAGCCCGGCATTACGGGATGGGCGCAGATCAACGGCCTGCGCGGAGAGACCGAGACGCCCGACAAGATGCAGCGCCGCGTCGAGTACGACCGCTACTACATCACCCACTGGTCGCTGTGGCTCGACATCAAGATTCTGCTCAAGACTATTCCGGTCATGGTCACCGGACACAACGCGCTGTAGTCCGCGCTGTAGTCTTTTAGCGCGCCAGTGCCTGCGCGCGCTTCGGCGCAGGCGCGTGCTGCGCCGGCTAGCGGCTAGCGCCCTAGCGCCCGCTACGCGCCATGCTGCGCCACTGCCGCCAGCAGATGCCGACAAAGCGCCGGTCATCGACCAGATAGCGCCGCCACATCCTGCCCGGGTCCTGCAAGATGCGCCAGATCCACTCGGAGCCGGTGCGTTGCATCCACTTCGGTGCACGCCGCTGCATCCCGGCGGCGAACTCGATCGCAGCGCCCACACACAGCATCAGTCCACCCGGCATGTTGCCTGCGTTGGCCATCGCCCAGCGCTCCTGCTTCGGCATGCCTACGCACACGAAAATCAAATCGGGCGCTATCTCGCGAACACGCTCCGCAATCGCATCGCCTTCGGGGCCCGTCGGATCGAAGCGCATCGACGGCACGATCAGCGTGAAGTCCAGCCCCGGGAAGCGCGCAGCGAGCCCCTCGCGAATCCGGGCTTCGAATTCGGGATGACCGCCCACAAAGACTGCCTTGCCGCCCGTCGCACTGGCGCGGTCGCAAAGCGCGGGAAGCAAGTCTGCGCCAGTCACGCGTCCGGGCAACGGTGTGCCGAACAGGCGGCTGGCCCAGATGATCGGCATACCGTCGGCGAACAGATAGTCGGCGGTGGCATAGGCGCGCTTGAACTCGGGCTGTGTGTCGAGCCGCACAATGTGATCGACGTTCGGCGTCACTACGATTCGCGCGCGCCCGTCGCGCTGCACACTGGCATGTGCGAGCACATCGACGGCGGTGTCGAAAGGCACCGCAGCGAGATTCAGCCCGAACAGGGCAACGCTGGGTTCGAAGACGTCGCGCGAGTGCGTGACGGGTGCGGCGTTCAGATCCGTGTCACTGGTCATGACCTATCGTATTCCTGTCGTCCGGCGAAGCCGGATCCGTTCGGGTGGCAGGCACGATAGTATCAGCGGGCCTATGACGTCAGTGACACTTTTCGCCACACGCGCGCGCACTTGTTGCGGAAAGTCGTCGTCTTGACGTCGTGGATCAGCTACCATCGCAGCGGCTATCCGTCCTGCCCTTTCCCTAACTGCCGTAAGCACGCCGCGAGTTGCCGCAGACGATGATTCTCGACGCCCACGACATTCCTTCCGGCACCTGCCTGCAAGCCGATCTGTGCATTGCCGGTGCAGGTGCCGCCGGCATCACCCTTGCGCTGGCACTTGAAGCCAGCGGACTCGACGTCATCCTGCTCGAAAGCGGCAGCGACACCCCCGAGCCCGCCACGCAGGCGCTCTACGACGGCACCGTCGCCGACACGCGTCTTCATCCCCCTACGGAGAGCTACCGGGTACGCCGTTTCGGCGGCTCGACCACGCTCTGGGGCGGACGCTGCATGCCGCTCGATGCCATCGATTTCGAAGCGCGCGACTACATGCCGCACAGCGGCTGGCCAATCGCCCTCGACGACTTGATGCCGTGGTACGCACAGGCCAATACGTTGTGCGAGGCCGGTGAGTTCGCCTACACCGCCGAGCGCGCATTCACGAAGCCGTCGCCGCCGATGATCGGCAACTTCGAGAGCGATCTGTTCACCACGAATACGCTGGAACGATTCAGTTGTCCGACCGATTTCGGCGGCCGTTATCGGGCGCGTCTGGCCCGGGGACGCGTGCGCGTCGTGCAGCACGCCAACCTGTGCCGCCTGCCACAGCGCGACGACACGGCACGTCTGGTCGGCCCGGCCGAAGTCCGCACGCTCGAGGGCAAGGTCTTCACCGTGGCCGCGCGCGCATACGTACTCGCCACCGGCGGTCTGGAAGTCCCGCGACTGTTGCTCGATAGCCCGGGTGCCAGCGGTCAAGGCCTCGGCAATGCGCACGACGTCGTAGGCCGCTATTACATGTGCCACATCGCCGGCACCATCGGCACGATGGACCTCGCCGCAGCAGCGTCGGTGTACCACGGCTACGAAGTCTCGGACGAAGGTATCTACTGCCGCCGCCGTTTTGCCTTGCGCCCGCAAGCTCAGCACGACCTCCGGGTCGGCAACTTCGTCGCGCGGCTGCACCATCCGCGCATTCCCGAAGCGGGCCATGGCAGCGGCATTCTGTCGTCGCTGTATCTCGCACGCCCCATCGTTCCTTACGAATACGCCAAGCGCCTCTATGGCGACTCGCCCGACAATTCGCTCGCGAACTGGCTCGCGCACTTGCGCAACGTCATCGTCGATGCGCCGAACACCGTTCGGTTCCTGACGCACTGGACGCTCAAGCGCACGTTGGCGGCCCGCAAATTCCCGTCGATCATCGTGCGCCCGGCCAACCTGCGCTTCAGTCTCGACTTCCATGCCGAGCAAGCGCCGAACCCGGCGAGCCGCGTGATGCTGGGCGACACCGTCGATACGCTGGGCCAGCGCCGCATTCACATTGACTGGCGCTACTGCGATGAAGACGTGGCGACCGTGACCCGGACACTCGCAGCACTCGCGCAGGAAGTCGAACGCACCGGCGTCGGCCGCTTCTCGTACGATCCGTCCGAAGTGGAAGCCGAAATGACGCGCTACGGCGCCTACGGCGGCCACCACATCGGTACCGCGCGCATGGGCCTCGATCCGAAGACCAGCGTGGTCAATGCCGATTGCCGCTTGCACGAGACCGACAACGTCTTTATCGCGAGCGCTGCGGCCTTCCCGACCTCCGGGCAGGCCAACCCCACACTGAGCATCGTGGCGATGGCCCTGCGCCTTGCCGATCATCTCCAGCAGCAGGGGAACGTCTCCGACTTGCCCATGCCGCCGTCAGCCAGCCCGTCCACTTCTTCGTGAGTCCGTCCGCCACATGAAAGCCCGCATCCTCGTTACCGGCGCGACCGGCTTTATCGGCCGCCACGTCGTTCAGGCACTTGCCGCCAGTGATTGGGCCGAACCGGTCGCCGCCTCGCGCCGCGCCGGCCCGGGGCTGCGCGTCGTCGACGCCCTCTCCTCCGCCTCGCTCGGTGCCGCCCTCGAAGACGTCGACGGTCTCGTCAATTGCGTGGCTGGCTCACCGGAAACCATCGTGGCCAATGCGCATGCGTTGCGCGATGCCCTGAACGCGCGCACCACGCCGGTGCCTGTGGTGTATTTCAGTTCGATGGCGGTGTATGGCGGCGTCGAAGGACATATCGATGAGACGGCGACGCTCGCGGGTGAAAGCGCCTACGGCATCGCGAAGGTGGAAGCGGAAAAAGCGCTCGCAGGCCTGCCGAGCGTCACGCTGTTGCGCCCGGGCTGTGTCTACGGAGGTGGCAGCCCGCAGTGGTCCGCGCGTATCGCGGAGTTGCTGCGCGCAGGCCGTCTCGGCGACCTCGGCGTCGCGGGCGATGCGCACAGCAATCTGGTGCACGTGGACGATGTCGTGAGCGCCGCACTGAGTGCACTGCGCACGCCGGGTGCGGGTGGGCGCGCGTATAACCTCGCCATGGCAGAGGCCCCGCGCTGGAACGAATATTTCACCGCTTACGCGATGGCGCTGGGCGCGACGCCGGTCAAGCGCATCGGGGCAAAGCAACTGAAGCTCGAAACGAAGCTCTTGGGTCCTGCCCTCAAGATCGCCGAGATCGCAGGCCGCAAGGTTGGCTTGAAAAACCTGCCGCCGCCGATTCCGCCGTCGCTCGCCCGGCTCTGGCAGCAAGACATCTGCCTCGATGCTCAGTTGGCCAAACAAACCTTTGGCCTCAACTGGACCCCTTGGCGCGACGCCGTCAAGGCAGAAGCCACGCGCGCGTAATTAGCCGCGCGCCTTCCGGGCGAGAAGACCTGTCACCCAACGCCGCAGCGCAGCGAGCGGTGACACCCCGAGCAGTCGATGCGCGGCCCACGTCGCGGCCGCGCCATTCACGGCAATCGCCAGCGATGCGGCGGCCGAGGCGCCGACGCTGCCGCCTGACGGTGCCAGCAACGCCAACCCGGCCAGCAGCACCACCACCGACACGGCGTTGATCCGCATAAGCGCCCGCGTGTGTGCCGTCATCCCGAGCAGTTCCGGCATGGCAGTAAAGCACGCAGCGGCAATCTGCCCGAGCGCCAGCACGCGCAACGCGGTCGCACCATCGTCATAGCCGTGCCCAAACAGGCCCAGCAGGTGCTGCGGAATGACGAGCATCGCCACCGTGACCGGCAGCGCCAGACAAAGCACCAACCCGATCGCTTGCGCCGCGCTGCGCTCCAGCCCCGGCGTATCGTGACGCGCATACAGACTGGCGAAGCGCGGTGCGGCCATGCCTGTCACGCCACTGATCAACAGATTGACGACGAGCGCCAAGCGCCACGCAAGCGCAAACAAACCGGTCTCGCGCGACGACGCGACGATGCCCAGCACGATGGCGGGCGCCGAGGTGATCAGCAGCTTGGTGAGTTCGAGCGAGAACAGCGACAACCCCGTCTTGAGCAGCCCCTTGGCGGCAGGATGCGGTGCCGCTGACGGTGCGGTGTTCGTCAGAGTCTGCTTCGGCACATCGCGCAGAAACCGCCGGAGCAGCACCGCACCGACAATCGCCGTGAGCGTGAAGCTCGCGGCAATCAGTATCAAGGCATTGATCACCGTCAGGTGGCCGGTGACAACCAGCGGGATGACGGCCACGCAGAAGATGGCAGGCCAGAGCCACGAATAAATCATCTGGCTGAAGCCCACGCGCTGCAACCCGGCGAGCGCCCCGGCGACGGCGGCACCGAGATTCTGTGGAACGAAGGAGAGCGCCCCGAGCATGAGCGGCAAGGCGAGGCCCGGCTTGCGGAGAATATCGTCGGCAAACAGCGCGGCACCGGCGGCGAGCAGCACCGACACGGCGACCGAGGTGAGCACCACCAGCCAGAGCGCACGGCGGATCGTCGGGCGCACGGCACCGAACTGCCCCGATGCCACGTCCATGGCGAGTTGCCGCGTCAGCGCCTGATCGACGCCAAGACGCCCAAACCCGGCGAGCGCCACCATCGTGCTGAACACGATGTAGAAATTGCCGGTCTCGACCACGCCGAGCGCCGCAGCGATCAGCAGGTGAAAACCGTAGCGGCTGGGCAGATCGAGCAGGCGTACGCCGAGGCTGATCACGCTGCCGCGAATCATCGAAGCCCCGGTCTTGGCGGGCGGCGGGCGCGTGTCGGTCATATCAATTCGCCGGCTTCGAGGTTGGCTTGCCTGCGGGCTTCAATGCAGGCTGCGCCGCGCCTCGCAACACCAGCAGCTTGATGCTTTGCGGCGGCAAATCGACGCGCAGCGCACCGTCGGTGGCCGCGACGTCAGGGGCGCGCGTCAGTTCGTTGTTCACCAACTGCCAGACTTCGCCCGCGCCGCCGACCGCAAAATTGGCCAGCGAAATCGTGGTCTGTGCGGGACGATCGAGTTGCTTGTTGATGACCACCACGGTCATCGCGCCGTCGTCACGCAAAGCCGCGAACGCCGAGACGGTATCCGGATCGGGGACGGTCGCTGCCACGCTGGTCGAACCGAACGCACCGCCGTGTCCGTCGTAGTTGCGGTAAAGCTTGATCGCCTTGTAGACCGGCATCGACGGATCGAGCGTGCCCCAGCGCGTCGCCATATCCAGCTTTTCGCGGCCGAAAATGCCCAGCACATCCGCTTGGGCCGTCGCCCCGTTCATGCGTGTATCCGCGCCCCAGTTGTACTCGGTAATGGCGATCGGCGTGCCCGGGTAGTAATACGTGTCGACCCACTGACGCATCATCGGGATCAGCGCCACCACGCTGTTGATCCACGTCGGGTCCTTGTAATTCGGGTCCCACAGATTGCGCGTGGAACGGTTTCGCATCAGCGCAATCGTGGACGAATTGCCGGTGGGCGCTTCCTCGTACTCACCGCTCTGCGGGTAGAAGTGCAGGCTGAAGACATCGACCGGACGGCCCGCTTTCTTCCACTGCGCCAGCAGCCACGGCACGTAAGCCATGCCACCGGTCTCGCGTTGGCGGTCGGGCGCCTGCGCATAGCCATGTTTGATGGAATGCTGCTGGTCGAAGCCGCTGTACTGATAGCCGTTCCAGCCCCACTCTTCGGGCGCGATCACCTGCGCGCCCGGGTCGGCCGCCTTCACGGCACGCGAATAGGCGATTACCTTGGCAGCGATCTCACTCGCGTGCGCACCTGTCGGATGCACGTCGTTATGAATCAGTTGCCAGAGGCTCGGCTCGTTATCCATCGCGTAATAACGCACGCCACCCGCACGCGCGGGCCCGAACTGCTGCACCAGCGCCGCCACGCGCGCCTGCTGGCTGGCGGGGTCATCGGGCACCGTGGCGTCGTTCGGATCATTCACGACCGGTGTACCGTCGCGCAGAATGCCGTTGCCCGCGTCGGTCATCCCGTCCACGTCGTGATTCTGTTGCAGACCGTATTTGGCGATCGAGAAACTGGCGAGACGCTCACGGGCACGCGACAACGTGGCTACGCGCCCCAGCATCGAGATCGTCACGATGGGGGTCGCACCCCCCGCCTTCGTCAGCGCGACAAACCGGTCGCCGAACTGGTCGTTGATATCGGCGGGATTGACCGGCAGGCTTTCGTAGTACCAGTCGCGCCCGGCGTTGCGCGCGTCGAGCCGCCAGTTGTAGGCCGAAGCGCTGTTACCGCCCGAGCGATTGAGCGGCACGCGCAGGTCCTGCAACATCGCTGTCGTGCCGAAGTTGATACCGTAGACATACGGATTGATCGGATGACGGTTTGCCGCCGCATCCACCGCGATGGCAACCGGCAGCAACTCACCGGGTGTGGCTTTGGTGCACGCTGCGGCGGACAGCAGCAGCGCCACCCCGACCAGTTGAATCAAACGGGAGCGTGGGCTACGGTGCCGCAAAACGCGCATGGAAACTCCGGGGATCGGCCCGCCGATCGAAGCCGCCCGCGCGCCAGATATAGGCAAAAATCGCCAGGATGACGGCGGTTTCGCCCGGCGCGAGCGTCGGCGGGTAGAAGAACGAGGCCAGCAGAACAAACTTCAGATAGTCGAACAGCGCGCCGAGGAAGTCGTCTTCGACCTCCGCGCGCAGGCGCCGGTAGAAGAAGAGTCCACGCAGTTGCAGGGCCAGGATGATGAGCGCACCGATCAGGCCGAACTCGAACACGATCCCCAGCCAGGTAATGTCCGCCAGAAAGAAGAAGTGGTGGAAGTAACCGATCAGGCTATCGCCGCTCGCGGGGCTGATGGTGCCCACGCCAAACAGCCAGCGCATCGGCTCGTTACCGAGGAAGCGTGTCGCCAGTTGTGCGGAAATGCGGCGCGTATCAAAGCCGGTCTCGGCGCCCGCGCTGAAAATGGTCGCCAGATAGCCCATCGAGAACACCGACGCCAGCACCACGGGCACCACGAGCAGCAGCCCGATCCGCGCACGCGGGCGGGCCCACACAAACGTGTTGATGACCAGCACCGCCACGATGCCGATGGCCAGTGCGCGCGATTTCACGATCAGCAGCGCCACCGCCAGTCCCACGAGCACGCCGACGAGATACCGGAAACTCCGCTCGAAATAGGCGCGGCGGTAGCAGAAGAACAGCAGGATGAACGGGAAATACATCGACATCCGGATACGGTGTCCCCGGCTGTCGGCGGTGAAGAACGGCGCCTGACCGAATACGTAGGTTTCCTTGTACCAGCTGGACGGCACCACCAGCCACATCAGGATCAACGCACCGACCACGACCGCACCGAGAATCACGAAGCTCCGGCCCAGCTCGCCCAGCGTCGGCTTGAGCATGAGCAGCAGCGCGAGAAACGAGAAGAAATACAGGATCGGCAGCAGTTTGACCTGCGCCGTCAGGCTGACGAAGAAACTCTCGTTGAAATAGATGACGGCCGCGAAGCTCGGGATGATCAGCAGCCACGCGAAACTCAGCAACACCTGCCGCGTCATGGGGAAGCGCGGCTGACTGCCCAGACGCAGGACCAGCGGCAGCGTGAGCACCGGAAACGCTTTCGACAAGGCCCACAGCGGATACAGCGCCGTAATGTAGTGAAAGGTCTGGCCGAACATCGGCAGCACCAGCACCAGGCACCAGATCACATAGGACCGCGAGGCGCTGTCGGCAAAGACGGGCGGCAGTTCGCCCACCGGTGCATCGGCGTGGCGGGCTGTCATTTCGAGGGAGTGCGACCCGGCTGTCACGAAGCGGTTGAATTCGGTGAGTAAGCTTGGCAAACCCGGCTGTCGCAGTGTCCCTGCGACAGCCGGTCATGAACGATCAGAAGGAACGTGCGCCGTTGATGTCGTAGTTCACGTTCTTGTTGAACGGCAGTGCCTTGTTGATGTACTGGTCGACCCAGAGATCCACTTCGGCAATCGACGACTTCGGCACGAAAATCGTGTCGTTGGACGTCAGCACGATGTCTTGCGCCGGGTCGCCCTGTTGCGTCAGTGCCTTGACGTCGATGGTGCGCAGCATCGGACGGCCGTCCGGGCTGCGGCGAATCAGCACGATCTCGCCGGTGCGGGCCGTGTCGAGCAGGCCTTGCGCGGTAATGATCGCCTGCATGACGCTCATGCCCGGCGTGAGTGCCAACTCACCCGGCTTGCCGACTTCGCCGCCCACAAAGATGTGTGCGGCCGTTTGGGTGACGGCGATCTGGGCACGGGCATTCGCGACCATGCCACCGGTCGCCAGCGCCCGGTCGACGGTCTCGCCGAACTGCGCAAGCGTCTTGCCGGCGGCAGGCAGGTTACCGGCAAACGGCATCGCGATCGTGCCGTCAGGCGCGACGCGGCCCTTGTAGTTGAGCTCGATGTTGAACGGCAGGACAACGGAAATATCGTCCCCCGGCAGCAGGCGGTAGGGGGACGGTGCTGCGTCGACCCACGTCGCAAAACTGGCCGGCTGCTGGTATTTCGTGTCAACCCAGGTATGGGAACAGGCTGTCAGCGTCATCAGTGCCAGAACGCAGGCCGGGCGGAAAATGTTCATCGGTAATGATGGCAGGAAGCCGGGATTGGTCGGTTTGGACCGTACTCTAGTGCACTTGAGCGTTCTCGCCAAGCGCGAAGAATGTTTGTCGGATTTAGGGGAAAAAAGTGCTTCTTGGGAGACTTTAGGGGGACGATCTTCCGTAAGATATGCGCCTTGAAGCCACACTTGATGGCCCGGCAACGCTACCGCTACTCGCACCCTTATGGCAATTACGACCAGAACAAGGCCTGACCGGCACGCCGCTGTCGTCGATTTGACGATCCGGGACTATCTCAATACCTTCTTCTATTACCGAAAAATTGCGACGGCAGTATTTCTGGGGATCGTCGCTCTTGGCATTCTGATAGCCCTGCTGGTACCTATTCCGTACCGCGCACAAGCCACGCTGCTGGTGCTCAACGCCGGCTACTACGACCAGACCAACAACGCCAACGCCGGCGTGGCGCTCCAGCCACCGGTCGGCCAGTTGAACGGTGTGGAAGCGCAGATTCTCGCCAGCCCGGAGCTGCACCGCGATGTCGTCCTGTCCAAACTCGGACCGGCTGCCACCGAGCGTGACATCGACCGCGAATTGCAGAGCTTCGAGCGCAAGCTGCATATTGAGCAGAACGACCTCGCCAACACCATCACGCTGACTTATTCGGATACCGATCCGAAAGTGGCCGCCGATGCGCTGGCCCGGCTGCTCGACAAATACTTCCGTCAGCGCGCGTCGATCTTCACGTCGGGCCGGGTCAGCATGCTGGTGAGTCAGCGCGACGATGTGGGCAAGCAACTCGACACGGCCGACGCCGATCTGCTCGCGTTCCAGAAGAAGCACGGCATCGTCAAGATCGACGACCAGACCTCGCGCGCGGTGCAACTCGAAAGCCAACTGGTGCAGCGCAAGCTGGAAACCGACGCCAAGCTGTTGCAGGACCGCAGCGAGCTTCAGTCGATGCAGGCCTCGACGAAGGACGTGCGCTCGACCATTCCGATCTATACCGACGATTCGGAAGCCAGCCGTGCGCTGAACGGCATGCAGACCACGCTGTCGGAACTCGAGACCAAACGCGCCGATTTCGCATCACGCTATCTGCCGACGTCGCCCTTCGTGCAGAACATCGACAAGCAGATTGCCGATATGCGCGCGAATATCGCGAGCCAGAAGCAGCAGATGATGACGGCGACGCGTCTGGGTCATAACAATTACTACGACGTGGTGCAGGAGCGTCTGTCCGTGCTGAACGCCAGCATCGCGGGCGGTCTGGCGCAGCAGAAGGCGCTCGACGAGCAGATCAAGGACACGCGCACCAAGCTGCAAGGCCTGAGCGACGTCTCGAGCCAGCTGAGCCAGTTGCAGGCGCGCCGCGACATCCTCGCCGACAGCTTCAAGGAGCGCTCGCGTCAGGTCGAGCTGGCCCGCGTGCAGCAAGGTCAGGCCAGCCAGATCAACGGCACGAACGTGCGCGTGATTCAGGCCCCGTTCCCGCCGTCGCAGCGCAGCGTTGCCGCCAGTCTGGTGATCGCCGCCGCCGTTGCCGCCGGTCTGCTGATCTCGGCACTGACGGTGTTGATCCTCGCCAGCCTGCGCGAAACGTTCCTGAGCCCGGAACAGGTCGAACGTGCGCTGTTGCTGCCGGTGGTGAACGCGCCGGTCATGCTGGGCGCAGAACGACGTGCGGGCGTGACTGCCGCAGCGGCGGGTGCGGCGGGTGCGGGAAGCCCTGCGGCCGCAGCGGCTGCCGAGCCAACCCTCAGTCGCCCGGCCTACATGGCGTATGGCCGCATGATCGCGGCGATCAACAGCAGCACCGACGCCCACGCCAAGGTCGTCATGGTGCTGGCAGCGAGCCAGAACGACGGTCAGGCGGCCGTGATTCAGGGGCTGTCGGTCGAACTCGAACACCGCTCGGCCAAGCCGATCGCCATTCTCGACTTCGCTTCGACGCCGGGTGCGCCGCTGTACGGCAAGCCCAACGCTCAGGGCCTGCTGGCGTGGCCAGATGGCGCCGGTAGCGGCGGCAGCGATACGGCCAGCGCCGACGCCATCGTCAACACGGGCACGCTCGAGACGCTGGTATTTACCCGCGTCGATCGTCACAATATCGTCGTGGCGCAACCGCGCAGCGGGGGCATTCCGTCCTCGTGGCAGCAGGTGACCCAATTGTTCGACGCGCTGCGCGAGTCACACGACTACATCGTCGTGCACGCCCCGCCGTCGAGCCAGTCCTTCACCGGCATCGAAAACGCATCGCTGGCCGACGCAACGGTCCTGGTGGTGCGTGCCGAATCGACTCGCAAGCCGGTCATCGCCGGTCTCAAGTCGCAGGTCGAAGATGCAGGCGGACACTTGATCGGCGTGGCGCTCACGCACCGCCGCGGGTACATCCCCGCAGCGATTTACCGCTTCTTCTAGCCACCGGCCCAGATTCGGATTCGGATTCGGACTCAGACACGACGACCATGCAACAAATCAGCGCGATCCTGCCGATCAAGACCCGGGGACGACACTACGCCGACAACATCGGCCGCTGTGACATCCTCTTCTCGTCGCTGCGTCACTTCACGACGCCGGATCTGTTCCATCGGTTCGTCATCATCGTGCCGCACGACGAGGTCGACGAGGTCAAGGGCTATGCCAAGGCGTGGTCGGATTTCCCCATCGAGGTCATCGACGAATCGCTGTACATGGGCGCGTTCGCGGAATTCTCGCAACGTCACCAGATTCGCAACTGGCACCGTCAGCAGATCATCAAGATCAACGCACCGGAGTGGATCGAGACCGAGTACTTCCTGATCTTCGATCCGGATTGCTTCGCCACCCATGCGTTCGACGTGAATTCGCTCGTCGTCGACGGCCGTGCCGTCACGCACCTCCAGCCGCGCAATGTCGAGCCCTACTACTGGGAAGCCTCGTCGAAACTGCTCGACGTCGAGCCGCACCTGGAGCGCGACGGCGTCTGGTGGACACCCGCCACGCTCTCACGCACGCTGTGCCTGTCGTTGCAACAGCGACTCGAAGCCGTGCACGGCACCGACTGGAAGCGCGTGCTGCTTGCGAACTATGCCGTCGACTGGACCGAATACACCCTGTATTGGCTCAATGCCGAGCATGAAGGGTTGCTGGAGCGCTATCACACGCAGGCCGTGCCGCCGCAGCGCACGCTGCACGCGACCGAGAGCGTGTGGTTTGCCGAGAAAATGCAGGAGTGGGACGCCGCCCATTACTTTGCGCCGGACAGCGATGGCCTCTTCGCGGTCGTGCAAAGCAACACGCAGATTCCGCTCGATCAGGTGGTCGCCAAGCTCTCGCCTTATTTCCCGATTACCATTCAGCCTTACGAGCGCCACGTTGACCCGGTGCTCAAGGGCGCCGAGCTTTACTCCGCTGTGGTGCGGCGCGGACTCAAGATGTTGAAAAAGCTGCGAGGCTGAGGTTGATGAGCAGTGGCAAGAACAAGCTGGTCGGTATCGAGATTCTGAGATTTGTCAGTGCATTCGCGGTACTCATCTGGCACTACCAGCACTTTTTCTTTCAACCTGCGACGGCCTCGATCGACGTGGTGCGCAGCACCGAGCCGCTTTACGGGCTGCTGCACCCGTTCTATGACTTCGGCTGGCTCGGGGTCAACGTCTTCTGGACGATTTCCGGCTTCATCTTCTTCAATCGCTACCTCGGAAGAATCGCCGAGCGCAGCGTGTCCGGCGGCCTGTTCTTCCTGAACCGGTTCTCGCGGCTGTATCCCCTGCACATCGTCACGCTGATCGCCGTTGCGGCGCTTCAGGCGTACTACGTGCGCGAGAATCACGCGTATTTCGTGTATCCGTACAACACGCCGTACGATTTCTTCGTGAACGTGATCTTCG
This sequence comes from Pandoraea sp. PE-S2R-1, assembly GCF_002179865.1. Lineage (NCBI taxonomy): Bacteria > Pseudomonadati > Pseudomonadota > Betaproteobacteria > Burkholderiales > Burkholderiaceae > Pandoraea > Pandoraea sp. PE-S2R-1. Next base: position 91,731 of record NZ_NGUR01000002.1, read on the forward strand.
CCTCGGGCTGGCTCACGCCTTACACCGACTCGTTCAACGGGCCGGTCTGGAGCGTGTCGACGGAAATCGTCATCTACGTCGCCTTCTTCCTGCTCGCGCGGTTCTGCCGCATCGGCCTTGTCTCGACGCTCCTGCTCATGGGACTGTCGGCGGCGGCGGGGGGCTGGCTGATTCTCCAGCAGATCAAGGGCAGCGAGTCGAACATCGTCTACTGCGCCTTCTATTTCTTCATGGGTGGCGCCGTTCACCTGATCTACCAGCGCTTGCGCACGGTGATCGAGCAACATCGTCTCGCGACGGTTGCGCTGTGTTGCGCCGCCTATGCCGGGCTGTTCTGGTTTTGCGCCGTTTTCGGCGGCACGAAGTATCTTGCGGCCACGGTCATCGCGCCGGTGTCGATTGTGCTGTTGCAGGTGATCGAACCGTGGATTCCCGACCGGCTGGCGGCGCCCATCGTCCATCTGGGCAACACGACCTATTCGAGCTATCTGATCCACTTCCCGCTGCAACTGACGACCGTGATCGTGTTGCAGCAGTGGGGCATCGCCAGCGCCTCAGTGGCCATGAACGCGGGGTTCCTCGCGGCCTACCTGATCGTGGTGTTCGTGCTGGCGCATCTGGTCTACCGAGGCTTTGAAGCCCCGGCGCAAACGCTGATCCGGCGCCGCATGGCGTGGCTGGACAAGCGCTCGGCGGTTAAACCCGTGAACTGAGTGGACTGGAAGGACGTGAGGGGACGCGTCGGGGACGCCTGACAGGCACGATGCGTATCGTGCACGCGCCGCTCAATGATGGTGGTGATGCGACCACAGCGGGTCCATCGAGTCGACAAACGACGCCACCGCCGCCTTGTCGCCGGTCGCATGGCGCATCAACTGGCCGCACTTGCACCAGCCCTGATACGGCGTAATGTGTGAGCACGCCGAGGTCTTCTGCAAATACAGCGTGACGGGTTTGGCGCACTTCGTGCACTTGAACTTGAGAGTGAGGGCGAGTTTGCTCATGATGAATTCGCGACGGCACGCACGGCCTGACGCCACGCGTAAAACCGCTATTGTACCGGTAGTGTCCGCTCACTCGCCGATGCGCCGCCGCCTTCTGCAAGCCGCCGCGCTGGCGGCCTGCCTGCCACTCGCCGCCTGCACACCGCCGCCCGAACTCGGCGGCAGCTTCGTCCAGCTCTGGCGCAGCCATCTGGAATGGACGCCCCAACAATGGCGCGAGCGCCTCACCGCCACGCACGCGCTCGGCTGCAAGGAGATCTTCGTGCAGTGGGCCGGTATCGACGGCGAGCCGGATAACACATGGATGGCCCCCGATCCCCTGATCCGCACGCTCCTCGACGAAAGCGCTGCGCTCGGCATGGGCGTGCATCTGGGGGTGCCCTACGACGAGCGCTGGTGGACCGCCATCGGTGCACCGGACGACGCCTCGCTCGCCACCTTCCTGCAACGCACCGGCAATAACGCTGCGCGCTATATGCAGCAGGCCGCGTGGCCGAAACATGCCGCCTTTCGCGGCTGGTATCTGCCTTACGAACTGGAACAGTACGATTGGGCCATCCCCGCGCGACTGGACAAGCTTGCCACCTGGCTCGGCGGCATGTCCGACGTTGCGAAGGCGACCAGCGGCCAGCCCCCGGCGATTTCCACCTATTTCAGCCGGCTGCCGACGACCGGCACGCTCGCCGGCATGTGGAGCACCCTGCTGGACCGCGTCACGCTGCACCCGATGATTCAGGACGGCGTAGGCGTCGCCGGCATGTCGAACTACACAGCGCTGGCGCCGCTGCACGACATGCTTCTCGCCAGAGGCGCGCCGTTCGATCTGGTCATCGAATTGTTCGAAGAACTGCCGTCTGAGAAAGACGACGGCACCACCTTCAACGCGAAGGCGGCTGATTTCTCCCGCGTGAAACGGCAATGGGAAATCGCACGACACTACGGCGCGACACGGCTGGTCGCGTTCGCCATCGATCCTTGGGTGCTCGACGACACCCCCGGTTCGAAGGCGCTGCTGCGCGAATGGCAGGCGGCATTGTCCTGACCGGCCTCAGCGCTGATAAGGATCCGTCGCACTCAACTGTCCGCGCAACACCGGTGCGCCGGGCGTACCCACCAGAAACAAACTGTAGTGATCGCCCGGGGCCAACGCGGGCAGCGCCAGCGTTTTCGACGAGACCGCGCCGCACGCGGACACCAGCGTCGCTTTCACCGGATTGATACCACGCGCCACCGATGCGCCCTGCCCCACGTTGTCGAACAGTGTCGGGCCGGACGGACTGACGCTGAGTTGCCCGCCTGCGCATTGCGCGCTCAGGTTGTAGAAGCGCAACTCGGCCTTGAGCCCATCTTCAGTGCCGCCCGCGTCGGTCAGGACCGTGAACGTGAGCTTGCCGCCTTCACGGCGTGGCACCAGCGTGTTGAACGTGTCGGGCGCGACCTGAAGCGTGCCCGCGGGCTTCCCGTCGATGACGATCGGAAACGCGTCGTTGCCCTTGACGATGGCATACGTGCTCGCCACCTTCTCGCCCGAGAGGGTCTGAACAGGCCCCTTGGCAACCTGTGCGCGCATCGGCGCGCCGCCCGGGTTAACCACACGGACGAACGACGAACCCGCGGGCGGCCGGGCAGCGTAGAGCTGGGCAAAAATTCCCTCGGCACTGGCCACCCCTGTACCGGCAGCTGTCATCGCACACACAAGTGCCATCGTTCGCAACATCTTCATTCTTACGACTCCGTATTCGCGGTATTGCCGGGGCGCATGCGCGCCGCCAGATACATCCGCTCCAATTGTTTTCGATCGGCCTTGTCGCTGCTCGTCGTCGGAAAGCCGTGACAGACGAGCAACTCGGTGGGGATCATGTACGGCGGCAGACGCTGGCTCAGCAGGGCCTTCCAGTCGGCCAGTGCATCCGGGATCGGATGCAGGCCCGCCGGACCGCTCGTCTCCGGCTCCACGAAGCCGATCATGCGCACGATCACGCCGTCCGGGCGACGCAACGCGACCGCAGCCCCCGCGCGAATGCCGGGCAGCGTGGCGAGCGACGCGTCGACCTCCGCCAGCTCTATCCGATACCCGTGCATCTTGATCTGATCGTCGCGGCGACCGCGAAAGGTCACGAGCCCCTGCGCATCGATCTCACCAAGATCGCCACTGCGGTAGGCCCGTTTGCCGTGATGCAAGAACAGACGCGTCTCGTTGAGATCGGGTCGATTCAGATAACCGCGCATGACGTGATCGCCTGCCATGCAGATCTCGCCGTCGTCGATGAAGACCTCGGCATAGGGCTTGGCCCGTCCGATCGGGAACGGCAACGGTGCCGCCGCCCGCAGCGCGGGGTCGATTTCCACCCAAGTCGTGGAACAAGTGGCTTCCGTCGGCCCGTACGAATTGACGATGCGGACTTCGGGAAAGCGTTGCCAAAGCGCTTCGGCGACGGTGGGCGTGAGTGACTCGGCACCGAAAACGAACATCCGCAGGTCCGGTAGATGCGCATGGTCGAACTCGGGATTGAGCAACTGCTGGCGCACGAACGACGGCGTCGACGCCCACACGTTCACTTGCGTCGTCGCGAGATAACGCGCAAACGCGGCCCGGTCGGCGATGACCTCTCGCGGGCACAAAACGCAGCATCCACCAGTGGCCAGCGCACCGACCCAGTTGAACAGCGAGAAATCGAAGCTGAACAGCATCTGGTCCATGAAGGCGGGCGCCGGGCCCGGCTTCACGTCGTCGCGAATCCATCCCGCGAACAGCGCAACGCTTTCGCGCCCGATCTGCACGCCCTTCGGGTCGCCCGTACTGCCCGAGGTGAACATGATGTAGGCGAGTCCGCGCTCTGCAAGCGCCGCCCCGTGCTGTCCCGTCGGTACGAACTCGCGGGACTGCGCATCGAAGCGCAACGGCGCTTGTACGAGCTCACCGATGCGCACAATGCGCGACTCCGGATTGATGACGTCCACGGGGACGAACGGCACGCCCAGACACAGGCACCCCAGCATCGCCACGAGAAAGGCCGATTCCTTGTGACCCGAAATCACCATCGGCACATCAGGCAGCGCACCGGCTGCCGTGGCCTGCGTCATCCATTGTTCGGTCGCGCCGTGCAATTGCGCCCAAGTGAGCGCGCCTTGCAGATCCGTTACCGCAGGCACGTCGGGCGCGTGCGCAATGTCGGCGAATGCCAGCCGTTCGAAATCGAAATACATGGTCTAACCCTCCGGCGAGGCGGCCGGCGCTCAGGCGCCTTTCTGTTCGGCAATGAATGCCGCAAGCGTCTGCACCGATTGCAGATACACGTCGATCTCCGACGGCGGCACCTTCACGCCGAATTCGCGCTCGACCGCCAGCACCACGTCCACGGCCGAGAGCGAATCGACCAGCCCCGAATCGATTAGCAGCGTGTCGGGTTCGACCTGCGTGAGCACGATGTTGCCGACGATGTCGGCGAGTTTGCTTTCGATGTCATTGATGTTCATGAAACGACTCCCGCGAATGACGCGAAATCAGAATTGAAAATAAAGGAAACGCGTTTCCTTATGGAGATTCACCAGGCAAAGAAACAGCAGCGCGAGCGTGACCGACAGCCATGCCGGGTTGGGTTGCCAGCGCATGAAGCGGCGTGCCGCTTCCTGAACCTTGAACAAGGCGGGTGAATATCGCCCCAGAATCTGGTGCGCATTCGGTGTGAACCAGACAATGCCGAGCAGCACGACCACATAGGCCAGTTGCAAGTGGTGTCCGATGAGCAGACGCCATGCGTCGCCGAAGCTCGCACCGTCGAGATAGCTCAGCGACGGCCAGGCTTCGAAACCCCGCAGCCCGGTCATGCCGCTCAGCAGCGACAGGGCGTCATGGACGCCGTTTGCGCGGAAAAAAGCCTGTGCGACCAATACGGCGACGAACGTCAATCCCACCGACGCGACGTGCGCCGGCCAGCGAGGGACATGCGACTTGGGGCGACGACCGACGACGAAGATGCGCCAGCCGTGATTGACCGACAGATAGGCGGCATGCAGCAAACCGAACACCAGAAACTGGAAGCCGGCACCGTGCCACACCCCGGCCAGTCCCATCGTGAAAAGTGTCGGCACGACGATGGTGCTCGCAAAGCCCGCCGGTGTGCGCGCGCCTTCGGAGCCCACCGGCAGACCGCGCGCACTGCGGTATCGCGAGATGGCCATCGCCGCCGGGTAATACAGGTACGACGTGAGGTAGCGCGTGAGCGTGATGTGCCACCGCGCCCAGAAGTCGATCACGCTCGTCGCCTTGTACGGCGAATTGAAGTTCAGCGGAAACCGGATGCCGAACATCTTTGCCAGTCCCAGCGCCATGTCGGAGTAGCCGGAGAAGTCGAAGTACACCTGTAGCGCGTAACACAGGCTAGTTCCCCAAGCCGCCCAGAACTGCAAGTCGCCGGGCGACGCAAAACCCGCGTCGGCATAGGGCGCAATCGCATCGGCCAGCAGCACTTTCTTGGCCAGGCCAATCACGAACAGCATGCCGCCGATGGACAGATTTTCGGCCTTGAAGCGGTAATTCTCCCGCTGCGCGAACTGCGGCATCATCTCCTTGTGATGCAGGATCGGCCCCGCGATCAGGTGCGGGAAGAACGTCACGAACAGCACGTAGCTGAGCAAGCTGCGCTCTTTGACGAGCCCCGCACGGCAATCGAGCAGATAACCGATCTGCGTGAACGTGAAGAACGAAATCCCCAGCGGCAGCACCAGCGTATCGACGCTGGAATGCGTGAGACCGAGATCGTGCAGAAAGCCGAACAGCGCCGCGAAGTATTTGTAGTGAAACAGCACGATCAGGTCGACACCCACGCCGACGGTGACAATGACGTTCTGTACGCGCGCACGCCCCACGTTGCGTAACACGCCCTGACTCACGACGTAGTTGAACGCGATCGAGAGGGCCAGCAGCGCCACGAACTGCGGGTTCCACCAACCGTAGAACACGAACGACGTCAGGCAGAGCCAGAACGCTGCGAGACGCAGGTTGATGGCACCGCTGAGGTAGTGTCCCGCCAGCGCCACCGGCAGAAACAACAGCAGGAACAGGTAAGAGTTGAACAGCATCGGATATCGCGCTTGGTATCGTTTGGAATCGTTTGGAATCGTTTGGTATTGTTTCGTGTCGTATCGTCAGACGTTGCCCGTCAGGGCAAACGGGCCAGCACGGATTTCTCGTCGTCGCTGAGCGGCAGCGACAACGCGTTCTCCGAGAACTCCCAGATCACCAGCTTCAAGCTCTTGGGCCACTGCGCGCGCTGCTTGAGCGCCACGGTCAGTGCCCCGGCAAAATCACCGCCGTCCATACTCATATTCCAGACCTCGCGCCCCAGATCGACGCCCAGCCATTCGGCGAAATTGCTTCGTCGCCCATGCGAACTGCCGGCGAGCATCACTTCGACCGGTGGTGTTTCATCAAGCAGGCCGCCGCTGCGCAACGGCGCAATGTGCTGCGCCGATGCCTGATCGGGACGCGGCCGCCAGCCGTCGTGTGCATGTTCAAGACCTGAGAGCGACAGCAGATCGCCCACGCGCGGTTGGGCGGGCGCGGGGGTACCGACATCGAACGCTTGTGCACCCTTGCCCGGCAGCAATGCCAGACCGGCTTGCGCGACGGTGGCCGCAGCGGACTTCGCGCCCTCGGCATTCATGTGGACGTCGGTGCGGAAGAACATCGGCCGGTCGTGCTCGGCGAGCGTCGGACGCAGATCGACGAACGGCACGCCATTGCGCTGCAAGGCCGCCTTCACAATATCCATGCGAGCGAGCATCGCCGCCGACACGGGCTGACCGCACAAATGCGACGACTCGATGCGCGCCTTGTCGGGCACCGCCACCACCAGCACGTTGATGCCTTGTGCGCGCACCTCGCCGAGCCAGTAATGCATGAGACGCAGACGATCCTCGAACACGGCATCCTTCGTGCCGGGCTTCGGTCGCATGCCGTCGCGATAAAACATCCATTGCGGGCACCCCATCGCGACCTGCTCGCCCACGTCACCAAGCATCCGGTAGCGCACGGCCGCATTCCACGTTTCAACCGTCTCCTGCGCCGGCAAACGCAACGATTTGTTGAGCGCATGGCCCGCCGTCCCGTCGAGCCACGCGGACCCATTCAGTTGATCGCGATCGAGTTGCGCGTGTGCGAGCGTCCACGCGCCCCACGCGAGACCTGCGGCAAGCAATGCGGCCATGACAAGCGCGTTCAGGCGGTGCGATGGCACTGACGATGGTGACGCCGATGCCGACAAGGGGGGCTTGATGTCTGGCACGTGCTCAGTTCCCCAATGCGGCCTTCAGACGCTTGCGCCAGACATCAGGTGTCATGATCGAGGCGTTGTCCCACAGACCGGCGGCATCCGGACCCTGCGAATACGCGGGTTCGAAAATCTGCCAGACGAGCACTTGCGGCTTGGTTTGCTTGAAGGCCGGCGACTCGACGTATTCGAGCAGCATTACCCATTGCCCAACGTTCCCGGGTTTCCAGTTCACCGAGACGGGACGATCGAGCAAGTTCGAGAGCTTCTGCGGAAAGCCGAAGTACGGCTGCATCATGCTGTGGCCAGTGATGTGCACCGGCGCCGGCGCATCGTCGAGCAGATTCTGGCCGTCGGACGGGCGACGTACCGTAAACACCTCGCGCCCGATCTTCTTGCGATCTTCCGGCGTCAAAAACAGTTCGGCCAGATCGCCATAGCGACGGTCGTTGACCATGCCGCCCAGCGGCATGCCCGTGCCCGGCTTGCCCGACAGTTCCGGCACGTCCTTGCGGATCATTTCCGCCGTCGCCTGCGCCGTCGCATCGGCAGCGACCTGCGTCCAGTGCTGATCGGTGCGGTAGTAGACATCCTGACCGCCGTCCTTGATGCGGCGCAGAATCACCTCGTCGTCGAACGTCGAAATGCCTGCGGCCTTCAGCTTGCCCAGAATCGTCGTATAGCGCGCCTTGACCTCGGGGCTCATGACTTTGCCGTCGGGCAGCTTGTCCTGATAGAACAGCGATTTGTCCGGCAGCAACAATACTTCGAGCTTGATGTTGTGTGCCGCGAGCGCGTCGCGCGCCTCGATCACCAGCGCCGTGTTCGCGTCGATACCGCGCGTGTCGACTTGCGTGAGGCTGCCCCAGCCGGGAAACAGCCAGTTGTCCTTGCCGCGCAAGATGAGCGTAGACGCGTCTTGCGCCTGTGCAGCCCCCAAGGCAAACGTCAGCACACAGAGGCTCAGGCGACGTACGACGCCCGCGGAGAAATATCGCAATGGGCGTCGCGAAGCGCGAGGTTCGGAAGCGTACGGCGTCATGTTGCAACTCCTCGATATCGATTGAAATCTGTCCCGCATCAGTACGACAGCGTGAAGGTCATGAACAGGCCCTTCGCCCGATCCGCCTGCCCGCCGCCGATGTTGAAGCGATACTGCGTAGCGAAGTCGACGTACGACCTCGCCGTGTTGTAGTGGTCCGAGCGGAAGTAGTACCGGACGTTGAAACCGACGCCCGCCCCCAGCGACCACGAACTGCTGTTGCCGAGCAGTTCATAGTCGTCTACGCCATTGATCGGCAGCCCCTCGACCCGGTCGGCGTTCTTCAGCCAATCGCCCCCGAGCACGACGTACGGATACAGCACGAGATGCTCGTCGATCTGGTCCATTCGGAAGCTTTGCCCTGCACGCACTTCGAACGCAGCGAAGTACTGACGCCGCTTGACCTTGCCGGACGTGCGCGCGTCGGTAGCGCCGGTATCGTTGTTCGTGAGCCAGAGGTCGGAGGGCAGGTCTTGCCACGAGTAACCGGCCTGCACATAGCTCTCCAGCGTGAACCAGCTCGGCCGGTCCATGCGCAGCTCACTGCCGATGTAGTGGCCGTACGTGGCGTACGCCTGCCAGCCGCCGTTGCCTGCATTCGAGTGGTAGTTCGCGGTCTGGTTACGCTGATTGAGCGCGCACTGAAGATCCTGTCGCAGCGGCTGGAAGGTGCCCGAGCGCGTCGCCGATCCGAGCAGGAACTGGCGCTCCAGACCGAACGTCAGACCGAGATCGGTGGACGGCGTGAAGCGCATGCCGAGAATGCCCACGGTCGTCGGAAAACCCGAACTGCCCCGGTTCGACGTCGGGTCGATGTTGATGGGTGCCTGACTGCAAGGATCGAGGCCCGTCTGCGCGATCGTATTGCCGCCTGCGTCGTACAGCGTGTTCGACAACTGGCCATAGACTTCGAAGGCGTGATTGTTCGCGTTCAACCAGCCACGCGGGCGCCAGAACACTTCTGCCGTGCTGAACACGGCATTGCCCGGCACCGAGATCGCCGCACCGCCCAAACTGCCCCCGGCCGGGCGCGCACCGCGATACCCCACGGAGACCGTCGCGCCCCACTGGCGCGACACATCGGCGATGGCGCTGCGCGTGTCCAGCAGTTGCTCGGGTGTGAGCGATAACCGTTTGGCGTCGTAATCGTCGATGGCCTGACGGAAGGTGGTCTCGGCTTCGGCCTTTTGACCGGCGGCCGACAGCGCGTAACCCTCGGCGAGCACCACATCCGGCGAGGCTTTGCCGGTCGCTCGCGCCGCCCGAAAATCGTCGACGGCCAGTGCCGGTTCGTTGATGCGCTGGCGAAGGTAGCCGCGCTGAATCAGCAAATCCGGGTCGCCCGGCTTCTCCGCCAGCGCCTTCTCAATGCGCTCACCCGCTTCCTTCGTCTGCGCCGAGTCACCGGCAGCGAGCGTTGTCGTCAGCAGGCTTTGGTAGATCGGACTCTTCGGATCAAGCTCGACCGCACGGCGTGCTTGCTTGATCGCTTCCTGATAGTCCTCGCGGTCGTACGCGGCATAGGCTTGCGCCGACGGCCCGCCGTAGCCGACCGTGTCGTAGGGCAGCAACTCGTAGACCGTGCCGTAGGGGGTTTCGCGCGGGTCTTGAATCGGTGCCGGGAAATTGATCTGCGTGAGTGCCTTGGGCGCACGCGCACCGGAACGCGCGAGCTTCAGACGCTTCTTGACGGCGTCGTCCTTCGCGTCAAGCGGCGCCACCAGCGCAATGGCACGCGCATGATCGCCCGCCGCAAGGGCAGCATCGGCGGCGATAAGCCGAACGTTGCGCACCTGCCCATCGTCGAGCCAGTCCTGTTTGATGGCCTCGTCGAAGTCGGCGTCAGCCAGTGTTTTCTTGCCCTGAAGCTGTCGCAGATAGCCGCGCATCTCGAGTGCGACCGTGTTCTCGTCGTTCTGAGTGAGCGCATTGCTGGCGGCGTCTTCCGCCTCGGGCAACTGATTGTCAAGCATGAACGCGGAAATCAGCAGCAGGCGATAGCTGTCGTCCTCGGGGGCCAGACGCACGGCCTCCTGCGCAAGCGGAATGGCGTCCTTCGGCTTGTTGTCGATGATGGCCTGATAGCCGGCGCTCGCCGGGTCCACGGCCATGCGCGCCCGCAGCACCTGAATACGCGCTTTCAGATCCGACGTATTCGGTGCGCCCAGCGACATCGCAGTTTCGGCGGCACTCACGCCTGCGTCGAACTTCTCCTGTGACTCCAGTCCGGCGATCCAGAGCAATGCCCATTCGCCGCGCGACGGATCGATACGAAACGCTTGTTCCGCATGGGTCGACGCCTCCGCGTATTGCTGCGCGTTGTATTCCGAGTACGCCTGTGTCGCAATCGGAAAAGCGCGTCGATAAGCCTCCGTCGGTGGTGGCCCGCCCGCCTGTGCGCCGCTCAGATTCGTATTCGCGTCGCGCAATGCGGGTGTATCGAAGCCGTACTTGAGCGCGCTGTCGACGGCCTTGTGGGCGTCGTCGATCTTGCCTGCGCGTTGCAGCGAATAGATGAGCAGCATGCGAAGACGCAGCACATCGGGGCGCAGGCGAACAGCGGCTGCGGCCGCCGTCGCCGCCTGCTCGAAGCGTCCCGCCTGATAGTGCTTGTAGGCCTGATCGGCCAACTTCCAGGCCTGCCCGGACAGCGGCGCTTCGCCAGACGGTTTGCCGGCGTGTGCCGTCGCCTGCGCCATGGCGGGCGAGGCCGGCCAGCAGCAGGCCATGGCCGTGACGAGAAGAAGCGTTCGGAAAGGCGGCATCATGTCGCAGCGGGGGAAATGTCGTTAGGCGGCAGCGACGGCGCGATCACGCCCTGCTGGAACGAGATGGCTTCATGCAACGTGGCTTCGTCGAGCCAGCCCAGTTGCATGAGAATTTCGCCGAGCGGACGTTTCTCGCGCGCCTGTGTCTCCAGTGCGAATGCCAGCTTAGTTTCGTCGATGGCCTGCCACGACAGCAGCAACTCACCGAGACGCTGACGCTGCTGGGTGATCTGATCGGTCGACGGGAAGTCGTGCATCGTCTTGTCCCACACGAGACGCTTGCCCGTGATGAGATGCACGATGAACAATCGCCACGCGCGTGCAGCCGCCATCGCGTTGATGAAGTTGCCGATCACCATGCGAGGTGCGGCCAAGAGCGCGTGTTCCCAGCCGTACATGTGATACACGAAGAAGCTGCGCTGACACACACGCAACGCGAGCGCCACGGCGTTCACGCTCATGAGCGTCATGACCCAGCCGCCGGGCGGAAAGATCGACGGGTAGTAGATCGTCCACCAACCCATGCGGTCTGCCAGCAGGAACAGCGCGAAGTTGATCAGCAACACGTAGGCCATGATGGCGATGAACGATGTCGCCAACCCCTTGCGATCACGGAACAGCAGATATTTCGTCGCGAGCGAACCTGCCCAGCCGACCTGCACCCAGCCTTGCAGCCCAATGCCCAGTGTCCAGCGTGCCTTCTGCCGGTACGCGGTTCTGAACGTGTTGGGGAAATACTCACGAATGCCGAGCGGCATGCGGATCGTCGAGATCTTCTCCTTGCCGAAGCCGAACATCCGCCGCCGCTTGATCACATACTCGACCGGGAACTTGCCGAAGATCTGCTTCATGCCGCGTCGCGCCAGACGGGCGCCGATGTCGTAATCCTCGGTCAGCGTGTCAGTGTTGAACGGCTGGTTGTCGGTCTCGGCAGCGAGCTCTTCAAGGGCGCGGCGCGAAAAGCAGGTCCCCACGCCCGCCGACGGCACCATCTTCGACAGGCTCTCGCGCACCACCAGATCCTTGGTGTGCCATTCGGCGAACTCGTCCATGTACGTGCCCGCGACAAGTTCGTACCATTCACGCTCCAGCGACGTCACAGGCAACTGAATGAAGTCGATGCGCGGCAACAGATAGTTGTAATACTTGAGCTCCAGCGGGTGGAGCACGTCTTCGCTGTCGTGGAGAATCACGCCCGCGAACGGCTCCGGCTGCTGCTGGTTCTGCTTGAAGATCGCCTGAACGATCCAGTTCAGGCAGTCCGCCTTGCAGGTCGGTCCGTCGTGCGGCACTTCCACGCGCACCAGTTGCCGATAGCGGCGGCGCATGCGCTCGACTTCCGTTTTGGTCCGCTCGTCGTTCTGATAAGTACCGACGAAAATCATGTAGTTCTTGTACTCAAGCGTGCCCACCATGCTCTCGAGCATGGCGGCGATCACGTCGAATTCGAGCCACGCGGGCACCATGATCGCGAGCGGCTGCTCTCGCACGTCGCGCAACTGCGCCGCCTGCAACGGCGTGTAGCGTCGCTTGATGAACAGTGAGCGGTAGACCTGGCGCACCCAGTACCAGGCATCGACGAACAGATCGTCGATGCTCGATAGCAGGATGAGAACACCAACCACCGCGCTGGCAATTTCCAGCGCGTGATAGTAGTCGGCGACCAGATACGGCCAATAGAGCGAGGAGATCACGGCGGCGCGTCTCTACCGGTCAATGGCTGTCTTGTTTCTTGCGACCGGCGCGCAGCGCCAGCACGAGAATCAGCAGCAGCACCAACAGGGCAATGGCAACGGCCGGCACGCCCCACGAGACATAGCGGCGCCACTCGTAAAACGCACTCTCTCCCGCGCCCGGCGGCAGGCTGGCATCGGGGTTGCTGCTGTCGATCCACGCGACCGGCCCTGCTGGCCCGATGATCGCGAGATTGCCGCGATTGAGCAGGAACGGCTCACCCACTTCGACCTGCGGCGCACCGACGGCGTACCACAACAATCCGTCCTCACCGCCGCCGCGCACCACCTCTGCGGTCGACAGATTCTCCAAACCAGTGATGTCCAGCCACTTGGCATCCTTGCCGCCGATTTCCAGACGCTTGCCATCCGACACGCTCACTGTCGGCTTCGCGCCATCGATCGGCACCTCCATCGCGACGAACGGTTTGACCGGCTTCACGCTCTTGTCGGCAGCGGCAACCGTCAGCTCCGTGCGCGACGGGGCGAGCCCGCTGGCCGACGCAATACCGATCACGCGGCGGATATTGGCCGGGGCGTCTTCGAGATAGCGCGCGGGGACGATCAGTTGCGGGTTACCGGCCATGAGCGGCAGCAAGCCCACGAACGTGCCGTCCGGTTCGGCCTTGCCCGGGCGGATGTAGCTCGCCGAAGGCAGCACATTGACCGGATAGGCCTGCGGAATTTCATCGCAGTTCGCCGAATACGGCTGACGTTGCACCGACACGCGCAGGTTGTTGTTCACGCCGAGGACGTAGCCCGGCACACGGGCCTTGAGTTGCTCGGGGCGGCCATTGGCGTCGAGTTGCTTCGCGGCCAGCAGAATGCCGTTCCAAAACACCGTCGCCACCGGCTTTGACGCCGCAGGTCCCGGCGCAGCGGCGAGATACAGCGAAATCTCGCCCGGCATGCGGCCGTCTGACGCCACCGCACCCAGCGGGAAGCTCACGGTCCAGTCGCCGCGGGCGAGCACGTCGAAACTATCCGATGAGCCCCCAAGGCTCGACAAGCGCACTACCTGCTTGTCCGCGATGTCCGGCGTGCGGGCGACCGGCACGGTCACATTGTTCGAGAGCAACAGACGGCGCAGCGAGTTGTCGAAGAGCCCCGCTGCCTGCGCGCCTGCGTCGCCCGCGATGGCAATCACCGACTGACTGCCCATGGACAGCAGGCGAATCTGCTTTGCACCCAGCGCGTCATTCGCCAGCGGCGCACGCTGATCGCGCCATGCCTTGAAGGCCGCAGCGGCATCGCTATCCGAGGCGAGCTGACCTTGCAGCGCGTCGAACGCAGCGGCGAGGCGCGCACGCATCGCCGCGTCGGCCACCACAACGTCACCGCTGACCGACGGCGCGTTCATTGCCAGCAACGCACCCAATTCGGCGTCGTTGGCCAGCTTGTGTGTCGCGGTGCTGTCACGCAGCGCGGCAAAAGCCGGCACGCCGGCGAGTGCTGCCGGCACGTTGACGCCGCGTGTATCGACAACATCGCCCACGGCGGGCAGTGCCCTTACCTGCACGCGCTTGCCGCTACGCTCAAGGGCTACACCGATACGCCAGGCGCTGTCGAACGCTTCCTGACCCAGCGTCTTCGATGCGATAAGCAGTGCCGGTGCACCGGGGAGCGTGCCCCACGCGTCATCGAGACTCGACACCGATTTCTGATCGATGCGATAGGTCAGCCGCGTCTGCGGCGTGATCGTGACCGAGTTCGCAATCGAGCGATCAGGCTCGCAGCGATAGGTGCCCGTGCGGGAGTGCCAGTTCACCGAGAAGCGCACGAAACCGGTGTCGCGAGGACGCGCCGACACCGCGAGATTGCGTTGCAGCGGCCCGTCGCCATCAGGCACCGACTGCGACGTCATGGGCTGGCCGTCGATGGAAAGCACCACCGACGCTGCACCGGGCTCCCCCTTCAGATAGCGGCCGTCGAACGTGATCGACGCATCGGCAAGCGGCAAGCCCTTGGGCACCGGCAGATAGAAGTCCTGACTCGCATCTCCCGACAGCACGATAGGCGCCGTGATGCCCAAGTCGGCCAGTGCGATGCTGCGTTGCAGATTCACACCCGAGCCAAGGGCACGCACGCCGTCGCCCAGTGCGCTGGCGTGCGACGCGAGCGGCGCGCACATGCCGAGCACGGCAAGCACACCCGCCGTCGTCGCACACAGGCGGCCCAGGGGCGTACGGGGTGCACGCGTCGCAGGCGATACCGAAGATACCGAACGGGAAAGGTCGCGGGTCATTCGGCGGCGTGCAGTCAATGTGTTGAGCAACGGCATGGAATATCCGTAGTGGGGCGCACGGTCCGCGGGGGCGGGCGATGCGGGGTTGGACGGAACAGGTGGCAGCGCAGGTGTCGGCAGAGCAGTCATCGCGTGAGTCCCCCGCCTGTCAGGACACAAGGCCGGTGGCCGGCGCATCCGGATCGAACTCGCTTACCGTGCGTCCGCAAAGGGCCGCCACGATGCGTTGTGAGGCGTGACCGTCACCGTAGGGATTCACGCGCCGCGAGAAGGACACGTGGTACGCGATGTCATCGAACAGACGGGTCACGGCCTCGACGATGCGATCACGGTTGGCGCCGA
Source organism: Pandoraea sp. PE-S2R-1 (assembly GCF_002179865.1). Classification (NCBI taxonomy): domain Bacteria; kingdom Pseudomonadati; phylum Pseudomonadota; class Betaproteobacteria; order Burkholderiales; family Burkholderiaceae; genus Pandoraea; species Pandoraea sp. PE-S2R-1. The sequence goes on from NZ_NGUR01000002.1 coordinate 107,137, forward strand.
CGAGTGCAACCGTGCCGGCGGCGACCGCTTCCGGGCGTTCGGTCACATCACGCATGACCAGTACCGGTTTGCCGAGATACGGTGCTTCTTCCTGCACACCGCCCGAGTCGGTGAGAATCACGTACGCGCGCTGCATGAACCAGACGAAATCGACGTAATCGAGCGGATCGATCAGATGCACATTGTCGAATCCCGCGAGCGCCGTCATCACGACCTCGCGAACGGCCGGATTCAGATGCACCGGGTAGACGATCTGCACGTCGTCGCGCTTGGCGATATCGGCGAGCGCGGCGCAGATATTGCGAAAGCCATCGCCGAAGCTCTCGCGGCGATGCCCTGTGACAAGCAGCAAACGGCGCGAACTGTCGAGCCACGGGTAACGCGCGGCGACCTCCTTGGCCAGCGGCGAATCGTCGCGTAGCCGCTCCATAAGCGTCGCCAGTGCGTCGATCACGGTGTTACCGGTCACGGCGATCCGGCCCTGAAGGTTCTCGCCCAGCAAGTTCGCTCGGGATGTTGCCGTCGGCGCGAACAGCCAGTTGCCGACTGCATCGACCACGCGGCGGTTCATTTCCTCGGGAAAGGGTTTGGCCAGATCGCCGGTGCGCAACCCCGCTTCCACGTGCCCGATAGGAATGCGCCGATGAAAGGCGGCGAGTGCACACGCAGACGCCGTACTCGTGTCGCCATGCACCAGCACGTAATCCGGCACTTCCGCCTCGAGCACAGCGTCTACCCGGGCAATGGCGCGCGAGAACAGACCGTTGAGCGTCTGATTGGGCACCATGACTTCAAGGTCGTACTTGGCCGAGAGATTGAAAATCGACATCACCTGATCGAGCATCTGGCGATGCTGCCCCGTCACGCAAACCACGCTATCTATGCCGGGCTCGCGATCGAGCGCCGTCACGAGCGGTGCCATCTTGATGGCTTCGGGACGTGTACCGAAGATCGACAGGACTTTCATCGTTTTGTGTTCCGGTCATCGCCTGCTGGCGCCATACGGCATAAGGCATACGGCGTGCAGACGTTACTCGCCCCGGGGACTTCGGACATGGGGCTCTCAGACATGAGGTCGGAATGGTAGTGGCGACGCTATGACACGTACTTCGTTGTCCGATACATTGGTATCGGCTGCCTGCGCGGCGAAGACCAACAGACGACGCCGGCCGTACGGCCAGTGTCGCAATACCTCCTCCTGCCACTTGTTTCGCACCGGATTCAGCGGCTCGTTTTTTCTACAGTGCGAACTTGATTTGCCGGATGGTATCGATCAACCGTCCCCATACAGTCCCCCCATTTGCGATGTGCCTCTCGCTGTCGCGCATGAGCAACAGCGTTTTTCACTGGGAAATCAAGGGTTGACGGGCGTCAAAACAAAAGAAAAAGCCCCGTGCAATGGCCGCGAAAACGGCATCGCACGGGGCGAACATCGGTACGGCAAAGGCTGATCGGCGACCTGACCTACGGGGTCACCGTCTTATGCGTTTCATCACGCCTGCCGCTGCAACCGCACCACATTGTCTTGCGAACCCGGTTGAATACCGGCACGCAGGAGCAGGATCTTCAGGTGATCGCCGATGCGCTCGATACGATCGTTGAAGTGATTGAGGAACACGAGCACGAACAACGCCGTCGAGATACCGAGTGCGGTCGCGTACAGCGCCGTCCCGATACCGGCCGACACGCCCTTGGCATCCGAGATCCCCGACGCGGCGAGCGACGAGAACGTATCGATAATGCCGAGAATCGTACCGAGCAGGCCGATCAGCGGTGCCGCCGTCACGATCGTGTCGAGCATCCACAGACGCTGCTTGAGCTTGGACTTCATCGCGAGATACAGCGCAGCCGAGAGCTGCTCCATGTCTTCACGCGAATGAGCGTCGGCACGCGCCTTGGCCAGTGCACGCAGCGCATCGGCCGGCACACTGTCATTGCTCTCGAGATGTTGCGTGAGATCGTCGAGCGTACGGCCTTCGCCGAGCAGCATCGCGTCAAGCTCACGAGCGTGTTTGTTCGTGTAGCGATAGAAAATCAGACGTTCGATGCTGATGAACAACGCCACGACCAGGCACGCGTACATCAGGAAAAACGACAGATCATGTAGCACCTGAGTGTTCATACGAAGGTTCCTCTTTCAAATTCGTGAGTGCGAAAGCAGCGGCTCGCCTCACTGGAAGTCGGCAGACAACGACACAGACAGCAGTCGCGGTGCGCCCAGGTAGTAATAAACCGTGCCGCTGCCGCCGCCGACCTGCACGCTCGACGGGTTGCGATACTGGCGATTGAACAGGTTGCTGACGTTCACGCGCACGGTCGGGTTCTTGAAGAAAAACGTGTTGTTGAACCGGTAGCCTGCATCCAGATCCACGGTGGTGTACGACGGTGCGACTTCGTCGTTCATGAGCGTGGCGTACTGGCGCGCCGTGAACTTCGTCTGCGCACGCACGTACCACTTCGGCTGGGCGTACTGAATCGACAGACCCAGCAGCCACGACGGATCCAGCGGGTAATCCTTGCCCGACGTCTGCATCGTGGTCGTCGCCGACGTTTGCAGGTTGTCGAGCTGGCGGCTGTGATTGTTCGTGATCGAGGCGTACGCCGACCAGCCGTGGAACGGCACCGTGCCGAATTCGAGCTGGAAGCCGTAATTGCGCACGCGACCGGCGTTCGTGTAGACCGAGTTGTTCAGGTTCGGGTCGTACGCGGTGGCCTGACGGTTCTTGTAATCGACGTAGAACAGCGAGCCCGAGAACACACCCAGACCGCTTTCGTTGCGATAGCCGATGTCGTACACGTTCGACGTTTCGGCCTTCACGTTGCCCGTCACGGTCGCCTGACCGTTCACGAACGTCACGTTGCCGTTGGTCGGCGAAAACGCGAAGTTGGGCGGCGCACGGAAGTTCATCGCGTAGCTGGCATAGACCTGATTCGCGTCGTCGATCGAGTAACGCACGCCGGCCTGCGGCAGGAACGCGTTGTAGTCCTTGACCACGTTGTACGACGTACCCGAGTTGCTGCCCTCGTTGGCGAAGTTCGTGAAGTCGCGGCGCACGTGCGGCGTACGGAAACCGGCCGTCACGTTGAGCTTGTCGGCGAGCATCGAGATCGAGTCGGCGGCGAAGAACTGCCACGACGTCGACACCGTCTTCCAGTTACGCGATTCGTACGGTTGTCCCGTCGGGCCGGTGATCTGGTTGTCTTGCAGCCAGATGTCGCTGGCGGTACCGTCGGCATTCACGAGCACGGCCGGGCCGGTCTGACGGTGCACCGCACGCTCGAACCACACACCGGCTTGAATCTGGTGGTTGCCGAGCTGTTGCGTCACCGTCGTGGTGATACCCGGGCGGTCGGTGCGCGTCACGCTGCTGTTCGCCACGATAATCTTGTCGAGCGTGTCGCCGTCGCCGTTCAGATCCTTGCCCAGACCGGTCTTGCCGGTGGCCGGGTTCAGGAAGCCGGTTTCCGAGAGCACGTACTGCTGCGTGCCGCCGGTGCCGAAGCCATACCAGTAGTACGGCTGAATCTTCACCTGCGTGGTCGGCGTCAGACGGAACACACCGGTGACCGACGCGATCACGTTTTCAAACGGGTTCTGCGACAGCTTGTAGTACGCCGGGCTTTGCGACGCTTCGTTCTGCGCCGTGCCCTTCACAGGCGGCAGGTGACCGGCGAACTGCGAAGCGTAGTCGCCGTAGTAGCCGTTCTGGTTGAGCTGCGCGAGCGACGGGTTGTAGATGTTGTTGTTGATCGCACGGTTGTAGTTCAACGTACCCGTGACGTAGTTTTCCTTGTTGAGATCCAGTCGGAAGCCGAAGTCGACGTGATCGCGCTTGGCCTTGCCTTCACCCTTCCACTTGTCGATTTCGGCGTGCGAGTACGACACGAAAATCTTCGCCATGTCGTTCGCGAAGCGGCCCGAGTCCAGACGCACGAACGAGTTCGTGAGGTTCAGGCCACCGACCGTTTGCGACACGCGCACGCGCTTCTCGTTTTCCGGTTCGCACGTGACGATGCTGACGTTACCGCCGGTCGAGCCGACGTGCGGGGCGTCGAGATCGGTCGCGCCCTGCGTCACCGACATACCGCAGGTGTTCGAGTTGTCGAGGAATTCCTGCGGATACACGGCGAAGCTGCCCGAGTCGTTGACCGGCACGCCGTTGATCGTGAAGCCGATCTGGTCGGAGTTGAAGCCGCGAATCGACAGACCGCCACCGAACAGGCCCGACGCGTCGTAGCTGTACGTCGACACGCCCGGCAGCAGGCCGATCGACTGGAACACGTTGCCGGTGGCACGTTCCTTTTCGATTTCGGCGCGCGTGACCGTGCTGCGGGTTTTCGGTTCGTCTTCACGAACCATGAGGCCGGTGCCGAGGTTGTCGCCGTCGCCGGTGATGGTCACCGTGCCGATGTTCGACGTGCCCGAAGCACTGGGGGACGCCGTGGCAGCGGCGGGTGCGGCATTGGTATCGGCGCTCTGTGCGTGTGCGACGCCAGCCTGAAGCAGCAGCACGTGAACAGCGATCATGGACAGACGCAATGCGGGATGCTTGAACGGCTTGCCGGCCGTCGTATGTAGATCGTTCATCTCGGTCTATTCGTTATGGTTACGGGTGCCTGGATTGCTGCGGCAAAAACGCCGCCGCGGTTTTTTTCACGTGGCGCAGGGCCGCGTGGTCAGCGTGAGTGCAACGGGACTTCTGTGTTGCCTGGGTCGCTCCTCAGCTATTGCTCGGGAGCTGGTAATCGAGCTTCATGCAGAACCTGTGTTGCGCCTGGCCTGCGAAATGGGTGTCCTGAAATGCCGGGTACGTGGTGCCCTCGACGAGTCGCGTGGCCGTGTTGTCGAGCAGCAGCGAGCCCGAGCCGTTGGTCAGGTTCACGTCCTTCACCTTGCCGCTGCGATCGAGCATCACGCACAACTCGACCGTCCCCGTGGGCTTCTCGGTCATGGCCTGACGGCTCGTCGGATACTTTTTTCGCGACTCCACCAGCGCGCGCAACGACCGCTCGTACTCACGGTCGGGGTCGCCCTTGCTCGGTGCCGCTGCCTTCTGTACGGGCTTCGACTCAGCGGTCGGCGTCGACGGTGCGGCGTTGGTCGCGGTGTTAGCCGTCGGCGTCGCGCTTGACGTCGCCGGTGCGCTGTCGGCGACTGGCTGCGGTGTCGGCGTTGGCGTCGGTGTGGGTTGCGGCGCCGGTTGAGGACGCGGCTGCGGCTGAGGTTGCGGCTTCGGCTCGGGCTTCGGTTCGGGCTTGGGCTCAGGCTTCGGCTGAGACTTCGGTTCCGGCTTGGGCTGAGGCAGCGGCTCTGCCTTCGGCTGCGGTTGCGGCTCGGGCGGCGGTGGCGCGAGATCGATTTCGGTGAGCACTTCTGCCTGCTTCTCGCCTGGCGGCGGCGTCAGCGCTCGCAGGCTCGGACCGACCGTGGCCGCAAGTGCGAGCAACAGCGTCAACCCGCCCGCCACCCAGTCGCGGCGGCGATAGATCGGCGTGGGCATCCAGAAAGCTGGGGTGGCGTTCGTCGCAGTCATTACGATTTCGCTCGCGTGGCGATCGAGATTTTGCTCACCGACGCTGCCTTCAACGCATCCATGACGTCGATCACACGTTGCATCAACGTGCCTTCATCGGTCTTGAGCGTGACTTGCGCCTTCTCGACGTCGCCGGCCTTCTCCTTCACGCGTGCGCCGAGCGCTTCGAGCGTGGTGTCGGCACCGTCGACCTGCAATGCGCCATCGCGCGTGATGGTCACGACGACGGGCTTCTCGGGATTGACCTGCGCGGCGCTCGACGACTGCGGCAACGTAGTCGACAGGCCGCGCGACGGGATCACGTTGATGCTGAGCAACACGAAGAAGACGAGCAGGAACATCATCACGTCGATCATCGGAATGATCTCGATGCGCGCGTGCCGTTTGGGGGGATCTTCGAAGTGAATCATGGCGACGTCCGGAAAAAAGAAACCGGATTATTTTGGACGTCGATGAAATTTCCGTGACGAATCGGCACAAATGCGATGCTGATTCCGTCAGACGTTGCGTTTACCCCGTAACCGCAAAATATATTTCCTACGTGTAATAAAGTTTAACAATTGACGAATATCCTGCCGTGTAAACCACAGGAAGCCAACGCGCTACACGAGCGTAAAACCCCTTGAAACAAGGTGTTTTCGCGATGTGACGCAGGCAGTTTTTGAAGGCACATATGTCAATGCATATGTTAGATATACGATGCCATCGCAGAACTGTCACATAAGGATTTCCGTGCGAAAGCTTTGCTCCACACACGAACACGACACGTCATTCGAGGAAGTCATGCGTCACACGTTTGCCGCGCTCACGCTAGCGCTGAGCAGCATCGCTCCGCTATGCGCTGCGCCCGCACCCTTCACCATTCCCGGCTTTGAACTCGTGCACACCGCACCCGTTGGCGCCGGTGCCGACAGCGACGATCTGCGCGATTCCGTCACCGTCTGGACCGACATGTTCGATCGCGCAAAGACGTCGATCGACTTCGGTCAGTTCTACGTCTCGGGTGAGCGCGGCAGCCGCATGGACACGGTGCTCGATCATCTCGAAGCCGCAGGCAAGCGCGGCGTGAAGATTCGCTTTCTGATGGAAGCCAAGGGCGAGCGCATGTCGGACGAAGCGACGCTCGCGCGCGTCAAACAGATTCCCAATCTCGAGTTCCGCATGCTGGACTTCTCGAAAGTCGGCGGCGGCATCATTCACGCGAAGTACTTCATCGTCGATCGACGCGAGGGCTTCGTCGGCAGCCAGAACTTCGACTGGCGCGCGCTCGAACACATCGACGAGACCGGCGTGCGCGTGAGCGACGCGAAGATCGTCGCGCAGATGCAAGGCATCTTCGAGCAGGACTGGGAAGCGCAAGCCGCGCTGGCGAGCGGCGGACAACCGACGGTGCGCAATCGCGATGTCGTGCCCGCCGATCTCGCACAGTCGTCGTTCCTCGTCGCGAGCCCGAATGCGTACAACCCGCCGGGCGTCGGCGATTCGCAGACTGCCCTGCCCGCGCTCATCGGGCAGGCGAAGCAGAGCGTGCAGATTCAGTTGATGGATTACGCACCACTTTCGTTCGGTGAGAAGGGCAAGCGCCCGTACTACGGCGTGATCGACACGGCGTTGCGCACGGCGGCTGCACGCGGCGTGAAGGTGCAGATGCTGATCTCGAACTGGAACCTGAAGCGCCCTGATGTTGCGTATCTGAAGAGCCTTGCGCTGGTGCCCAATGTCGAGCTGCGTGTGGTGACGGTGCCGCCTGCCTCAAGCGGTTTCATTCCCTATGCGCGCGTGGTGCACAGCAAGACGATGGTCATCGACGGCGAGCTGGCTTGGGTCGGCACGAGCAACTGGACCGGCGGCTACTTCGACAACTCGCGCAATCTCGAAGTGGTGATGCGCGACGCGAAGATGGCGCAGCGTATCGCCCAATTGCAGCGCACGTGGTGGAATTCGCCGCATACGGCCCCGATCGACGTGTCGCGCGATTACCCTGTGCCGCACCCGGGCACACCGTGAGTGACGCATCATGATGCCGGTCGATATTGCTTCGCCCGATCGCGCACGCCGCACGCTGCTCAAGGGCGCGGGTGCCCTCGTCGCCGTGCCGCTGCTCGGTCCGTTCTCGCGGGCGCTCGCTGCTAATTCAAGCGATCCGTTCACGTTGGGTGTGGCCTCTGGCGACCCGGTGTCCGATGGCTTCGTGCTGTGGACGCGCCTCGCGCCCGCGCCCATTTCGCCCGACGGTCAGGGCGGCATGGCCGGCATGCCGGCGCAGGTGCCCGTGCAGTGGGAGATCGCCAGCGACGAGGCCATGCGTGACGTGGTGCGTCGTGGCGTCGCCTATGCACCGGCAGTGTTCGCCTACAGCGTGCACGTCGAGGTGAGCGGCCTCGCGCCGCATCGACCGTACTGGTATCGCTTTACGGCACTCGGCGCACAAAGCCCGGTGGGACGCGCTGTCACCGCACCGCTCGCCAACGCGCCGGTGGATCGTCTTCGCTTTTCGTTTGCATCGTGCTCGCACTGGGAGCTGGGGTATTTCAGCGCCTATCGTCACATGGCGCAGGAGAACCCCGATCTCGTCATCTTCCTCGGCGACTACATCTACGACTATTCGAACGATCAGAAGAAGAAGGATGCCAAGCCGATCGTGCGCGCGCACGACGGCCCGGATGCGAAGGATCTCATCGGGTATCGCAATCGCTACGCGTTGTACCGCACCGACCCCGATCTGCAAATGCTGCACGCCGCCGCGCCGAGTCTGATGACGTGGGACGACCACGAAGTCGAAAACGACTACGCCAACGCGTGGTCGCAGAAGGTCGACGTCTCGGCCACGGACTTTCTGAAGCGGCGGGCAGCCGCCTATCAGGCGTATTACGAGCACATGCCGCTACGTGCGATGTCGATTCCGCGCGGGCCCGATATGCGCGTGTACGACCGTATCGGGTACGGCGCGCTCGTCGACTTCCACGTGCTCGACGGACGCCAGTACCGCACGCCGCAACCCTGCGCATTACCGAACACTCGCGGTGGCCATGTCACGCCCGACAGTTGCACCGAGCGCACCGAAGCGCGCCGCACCATGCTCGGCTTCGAGCAGGAAGCGTGGCTGGCCGATGGATTTCGGCAATCGCGTGCGCAATGGAATGTGATCGCACAGGATCTGCTGTTCGTGCCGCTCACGCAGAAGGATCGCAAGACCGGTGTCGTCGGCCATTGGACCGACGGCTGGGACGGTTATCCGGCGACACGGGATCGCATGTTGCAGGCGATGACGCAGTCGCGCCCGAACAATCCTGTGCTCATCGGTGGCGATATCCACTCGTACTGGACGAACGACGTGCATGCGAACGCGCGTCCCGATTCGCCGGTGATTGCGACGGAGTTCGTCGGCACGTCGATCACGGCGAATCCGCCGCCGTACGAGGCATTTGCCGAGATGCTGCCGGAGAATCCGCACGTGAAGTACTTCGAGAGCCGGCATCGCGGTTATGTATCCGTCGATCTGACGCCGCAGCGGATGCAAACGCGCTTTCAGGTGATCTCGGACCGGGCCGACAAACAGGCGGCAGTCTCGACGTTGAAGCAGTTTGTGGTGGAATCGGGCGTACCCGGCGCGAAGGTGGTTTGACGTTACCGTTGCCCGTGTTGCCACAGTGATGCGTTAACGCAAAAGGCCGGATGTCGTTGAAGACATCCGGCCTTTGTTCATGCGATTCGTCGAATCTGACGCCGACGCGGTATCGATGTGTTGCTGCCACATCGACGCCGTTAGATGGCGTCCCCTAGGGGATTCGAACCCCTGTACTCACCGTGAAAGGGTGATGTCCTAGGCCTCTAGACGAAGGGGACAAAAACAGTCATTCGTTTGGTGGAGGTAAGCGGGATCGAACCGCTGACCTCTTGCATGCCATGCAAGCGCTCTCCCAGCTGAGCTATACCCCCGCGCGAAGAGGCGTGACTATAGCGTGTTTGACGGCGTCGGGCAACTGGTTTTGACCGGCTAGCGCAATAAGCCGAACCGCTTCAGCTTCCGGTACAGCGTGTTGCGGCTCACGCCAAGCTTGCGCGCCGCCGCGCTCACCTGCCCCTGACAGGCATCGAGTGTCTCGCGCAACGCCTGCCGTTCCGCCGCTTCGAGCGGGGCCTCGCGGGGCGCATCGCCATCGACGGCCTGCGCCTGTCGCACTTCGCCGGGCAGATCCTCTGCGTTGATGACGCCGTCGTCGCTCAGCGCCACCAGTGTGCGGATCACGCTGCGCATCTGCCGCACGTTGCCGGGCCAGTCGAAAGCACATAGGGCTTCGCGCGCGGCGTCTGTCACGACCACGCGATTGTCTGCCTGCGTCTGACTCAACAACCGCTGGATCAGATCGAGTTTGTCGTCGCGCTCGCGCAGCGGCGGCACCACGACGGCCAGCCCACTGAGGCGATAGAACAGGTCTTCACGGAATTGCCGCTCGACGATGCGCGCCTCCAGATCCTGATGCGTCGCGCTGAGCACGCGGATATCGAGCGCCACCGGTTCTCCGCCGCCTAACGGCAACACCTCGCGCTCCTCCAGCACGCGCAACAGCCGCGTCTGCATCGCAAACGGCATGTCGCCGATTTCATCGAGGAACAGCGTGCCGCCGTTGGCTTGCCAGAGCTTGCCGCTCATGCCCTCCTTGCGCGCCCCCGTGAAGCTGCCGCCCACGTAGCCGAACAATTCGCTCTCGATCAGCGCTTCGGGAATGGCCGCACAGTTCAGCGCGACAAACGGGCCGTTCGCGCGCGCACTGGCCGCATGCACGGCGCGGGCGAAGACTTCTTTCCCGCTGCCGGTTTCGCCACGAATCAGCACCGGCACGTCGTGCGCGAAAACACGGCAGGCACGCGAGAATTCGCGTACCAGATGTGCGTCGGTGAAGGGCGCGACGTTTGTGTCCTGACGCGGTGCGGGTTGCGACGGCATGCGTGGCGTTGGCCGCGCGGCCCGTTCGGGCGCGCGCAACATCGCCAGCAACGCCTCACCTGCTTGCGTGCGAACCGGCCAGCAAGTCTGCGGTTGCGGGTGCGCACGCGCCATCAGTGCATCGAGCGATTGCGCAAACCACTGGTCAACCCGCGTGCCGATGATGTCGTCACGCGTGACGCCCAGACGATTCAATGCACTCTGATTCGCGGCAAGCACGCGGCCGTTGTCGTCAAAGGCCAGCAACGCCTGCGCGAACCCGCCCAGATGGTCGGCTTGCTCCTGCAATTGCAGCAGCCATTCGTCGCGATAGTGCAGAAAGAAGTATTCGCTCTCGACCACCTTCGCGCTGAGATTGACGAGCGCGAGTGTGTGGAACTGGCTTTGCCTTGTGACGTCCGCACTGGTCGACGACACGTCGATCACGGCGAGCAATTCGCCGTGCGGCGCGAACACCGGACTGGCCGTGCAGGTGAGCGGCGTATGCAGCGCGCGGAAGTGGTCCTGCTGGCAGATGATCACGGGGGCCCGTTCGACCACGCACGTGCCGATCCCGTTGGTGCCCTCGCACGATTCGCTCCAGTCGGCGCCGGGCCGCAGGCCGGCACGCAGGAAGTCGTCGCGCGTGCCGTCATGCAACTGACAGTCGACGATCACACCTTCCGGGTCGGTCAGCAGCACCGCCTGGCGCGGATTCATCAACTGGCGTTGCAGACGCTCCAGCACGTGCGCCGATACATGCCGCAGTTGCTCCATCGCGTTACGCCGCTCGGTCAGTTGTGACGATCCGATGACATGCGGCGCCATGCGCGCGCCCGGGTCGAGATCGTGCGTGTCGAGACAGCGGCGCCAGGAGCTGGCAATACTCGGGTCGGTCGCCGCCGCGACGGCGGGCAGGTGACCTTGTACAACATTCAGCACACGGCGCGCGTGTGCTGATTCTGTATTCGCTGGCATTGGTTGTCTCCCCGTGCCGGATGACCTTGAAGTCGTCCCCGAAGCATGTCGCAAGCCGCAGGTGATTGCAATGAGGTATGTCAGCCATGCCCGTGGCCGGTTCGCGACCCCGCCTATCGGCAGCGCGATGCCATTAGCCATCAGTGTCACGGCGGTCGCGCGCCCGGTGTCCCGCCCGCGAGACAAGGGGTGACACACGTGTCACGGTTTCGGCGCATCGGCGAGCGCGGCTCACGCGTGTCATGCCCGTCAGGCAACGATCTGCCGGGCTGGCCCGCGACTTGCTTACCGACGTGCGTGGCCTCGATGCCACCGACACGACAATATCCGGAGACACAACATGCGTTATGCCCCGCCCGGCACCCCCGGTGCCCTGCTGACCTTGCAGCCGCGTTACGAAAACTACATCGGCGGCAAGTTCGTCCCGCCCGTCGAAGGACGCTACTTCACCAACACGTCGCCGGTGACGGGGGGAGTCATCGGTGAGTTTCCGCGCTCCGGTGGCGCCGACATCGAACTGGCACTCGACGCGGCCCACGCTGCTGCGGCGAAATGGGGCAAAACGCCGGTGCAGGCGCGCTCGCGCATTCTGCTGCAAATTGCCGACCGGCTCGAAGCCAATCTGGAGAAATTCGCCGTCGCCGAGACGTGGGACAACGGCAAACCGGTGCGCGAGACGCTCGCTGCCGACATGCCGCTGGCCGTCGATCACTTCCGGTATTTCGCCGGTTGCATTCGCGCACAGGAAGGCACCAGCGCCGAGATCGACGAGCACACGGCCGCTTATCACTTCCATGAGCCGCTGGGCGTCGTCGGCCAGATCATTCCGTGGAATTTCCCGTTGCTGATGGCCGCGTGGAAACTCGCGCCTGCCCTCGCTGCGGGCAATTGCGTGGTGCTCAAACCTGCCGAGCAGACGCCGCTCACCATCACGCTGTTCGCCGAGCTGATCGGCGACCTGCTGCCGCCGGGCGTGCTCAACATCGTGCAGGGTTTCGGGCGCGAAGCGGGTGAAGCGCTGGCGTCGAGCCGTCGCATTGCCAAGATCGCCTTTACCGGGTCGACGCCGGTCGGCGGACACATTCTGTCGCGCGCGGCCGCCAACCTGATTCCGAGCACGGTCGAGCTGGGCGGCAAGTCGCCGAACATCTTCTTTGACGACATCATGCGTGGCGAGCCGGAGTTCATCGAGAAGGCCGCTGAAGGGCTCGTGCTGGGATTTCTGAATCAGGGAGAGGTGTGCACCTGCCCGTCGCGCGCGCTGGTGCAGGAATCGATCTATGAGCCGTTCATGGAAGTGGTGATGACCAAGGTCGCCCGCATCAAGCGCGGCGATCCGCTCGATACCGATACGGCGGTCGGCGCGCAAGCATCGGAGCAGCAGTTCGACAAGATCCTGACGTATCTGGATCTCGCTCGCAAGGAAGGCGCTCAGGTGTTGACCGGTGGCGGTATCGAGATGCTCGACGGGCCGCTTGCGTCCGGGTTCTACATTCAGCCGACGCTGCTCAAGGGCGAGAACCGCATGCGCGTGTTTCAGGAAGAAATCTTCGGGCCCGTGGTCGGTATCACCACGTTCAAGGACGAAGCCGAAGCGCTCGCGATTGCCAACGACACCGAGTTCGGTCTGGGCGCGGGTGTATGGACACGCGACATCAACCGCGCCTATCGCATGGGCCGCGCGATTCAGGCCGGTCGCGTGTGGACGAACTGCTATCACCTGTATCCCGCGCACGCCGCGTTTGGCGGCTACAAGAAGTCGGGCATCGGGCGCGAAACTCACAAGATGATGCTCGATCACTACCAGCAGACCAAGAATCTGCTGGTGAGCTACGACATTCATCCGCTGGGTTTCTTCTAAGCATTCGCAGGCATTGTTAAGCCCGATTTGTAGAGTCCTTCGACGCTTTGTGCATTTGCGTCCCTGTTTGCCGCAGATCAAAGACGCGGCCCGCCGATAGGCGGAAGCTGTCTTTAATGCCTGCGAGAAGATCCCGCATTCCCCCCTGCGACGACGCGACCGGCAGTGTTGAATTTGCCGGCCGCGTGGTCGTGGTGCGCCCCTCACAGAACAGATATAAGGAGCATAACCATGAGCACGACTTTCTTCATTCCCGCCGTCAACATGATGGGCATCGGCAGCCTCGACGAAGCGATTGCCGCCCTGCCTCAATACCATTTCCGTCGTGCGTTGATCGTGACCGACGCTGGCCTCGCCAAGGCCGGTGTCGCCGAGAAAGTGGCAAAGCTGCTCACGCAACAGGACATTCAGGCGGTGATCTTCGACGGCGCCAAACCCAACCCGACGGTGTCGAACGTGGAAGCGGGTCTCGCGCTGCTCAAGCAGAACCATTGCGACTTTGTGATCTCGCTGGGCGGCGGCTCGCCGCACGACTGCGCGAAGGGGATTGCGCTGTGCGCGTCCAACGGCGGCAAGATTGCGGATTACGAGGGCGTGGACCGGTCGGCAAAGCCGCAGTTGCCGCTGATCGCGATCAACACCACAGCAGGCACCGCGAGCGAAATGACGCGGTTCTGCATCATCACGGACGAGGCACGTCACGTGAAGATGGCGATTGTCGATCGCAACGTCACGCCGTTGTTGTCGGTCAATGACCCGGCACTGATGGCGGCGATGCCCAAGGGGCTCACCGCCGCCACGGGTATGGACGCGCTGACGCATGCGACCGAGGCGTATGTCTCGACGGCTGCCACGCCGATCACCGACGCGTGCGCACTCAAGGCCGTGACGCTGATTTCAGAAAATCTGCGTCGTGCGGTGTCGCATGGCGACGATATGACGGCACGCGAAAACATGGCGTATGCGCAGTTCCTCGCGGGGATGGCATTCAACAATGCCTCGCTGGGCTACGTGCATGCGATGGCGCATCAGTTGGGCGGTTTCTATGACCTGCCGCACGGTGTGTGCAACGCGATTCTGCTGCCGCACGTGGAAGAGTTCAACGCGAGCGTCAGCGCCGCACGCCTGAAAGATATCGCGCAAGCCATGGGCGAGAAGGTCGACGGGCTGAGCGATGCGGAAGGGGCGAAGGTGGCGATTGCTGCGATTCGCCGTCTCTCGAAAGACATCGGCATCCCTGCCGGTCTGACGGAGTTGGGTGCGAAGAAGGAAGATATCCCGACGCTGGCCGCGAATGCGATGCAGGATGCCTGCGGATTTACGAATCCGCGTCGCGCCGAGCAAGCGGAGATCGAGGAGATTTTCGCGCGGGCGTTTTAACGGGTAGCGCGATTCGGACGAGTCTCGCCCGGCGCATGATCGGGTGATCATCGTCCGGATATATCTTGATGAAAAAAAGGGAGCCGCGAAATCGCGGCTCCTTTTTTATGCTTCGGATGACTTAGCAATCAGAATGTCTGAACAGCACTACCAGCTCAGACGGACCCCGGCATTGCCTTCCGCCGTGCTCCGGTGCGAGCCGCCCAGATTGAACCAGTAGCCGCCCGTCAGGTAGAGACTGACACGTTGATTCAGCTTGGCATAAACGCCAGCGCCCACGTGCCCTTGTGTCGACCCGACTGACGAATCGATCTTGGTGGTGTCGGAGAAGTTCACGGTGTCGGTGCCGCCGAAGTAGCGCAGCACGTCCAGACGCAGATACGGTTTCCAGTTGATGCCATTCGCCTGAAACTGCGTCTGAAGTCGCAAACCGAGCCGCCCGATCAGTTCGTTGGCGCTCTTGAACGACACGGTCGCCGCCGGATCGGTCAGGTCGTTGATGTGCGTGTACTGATAGATCAACTGGGCTTGCGGTTCGAGCGACAAGCCGTAGGGCAGCGGCAACGGCAGCCCGCCTTCCAGCGACGCCGTGAACGCATTCGCCCGTGTCGTTGCGGTATTGCCTTGCAGCGACGACGGATTCACCGACATGGTCGAGCCCATCAACACAGTGTCGACATACCAACCGCTCGGTGCGATACGTGTCCAGTAGGCGCCAAGGCTGTAAGAGTTGATGGCGAGGCTGCCGGCGGCCAGATCCTGCGTGGCCAATGCGAAGCCCTTCACGTCGCCACTGCCTCGGGCGAAGCCGAAGAAGAGACCGGCGTGGTCGCGGTAGCCGCTATCGGTCGTGTTCGAATAGACGTCCTGCCCGACCTGCAACCCGAAGATCGTGCCGCTGAACGACTGATTCACCGTACCCGTGTGGTCTTGAGACATATGGTCGCCCCACACACGGCCCCAGCCACCGCCCCACTTGCCGTTTTCATCCAGCAGGTCCTGCCCGCCCATACGGTCGTGGAACGTGCCGATCTGCTGCACGGCGATCTCGCGCGCCAACGCCGAAATCTGCGAGTAGACCGGGACTTCGGTTCGATACAGCGGCGTTTCGGGATCGACGGGCGGGACGGGCACGATCGGGTCGATCGGCGGACGGGTCGGGTCGAGCGTGGTCGAGCGCAGATACCAGTTGTCTTGCGTGCCGGGGGTAATGCCACCGCGGTACAGGTAGTAGGTATAAGCGCCTGCATTCGCCGTGCCGCCGGTAAATGCCGAGCCCGCCGTTGACGCCCCGTTCACCGTCTGCACGACCTGAATACCGTCACCGGTGGTTTGCCCGCCCTTGCCACCCGCGTTGGCGATCTTCAGCGTCGTGCTGCCGGTCGCCGTTCCGCCATTGATGATGATCTTGTCGGTCGGAGAATTGTCGGTGCCCAGTTGCGTGCGAAGCGATGCCGTCGCTTGCTGGCCGACGTAGTTACCTGCGACGGTCAGCGTGTTGCCGACGCCCGGGCCTGCCAATTGAAGCAGCGCGGCGTTGGTGAACGTGCCGTTGACCGTCAGGTTGCCCGTGGCACCGGAGGCAAAACCCGGCGTGGCGTTGGCAACTGCGACGGTGCCGTTGTTCTGCACTGAACCCGTGACGCTGCCGTAGCCGCCCAGCGTTGCGCCACTGGCTACCGTGACCGCGCCGCCACCGGAGAGCGCCGCCCCAGAGGACGTGGGATCGCCCACGGCCAGTACCCCGGCATTGATGCTCGTTCCCCCCGTGTAGGTGCTGTTGCCGTTGAGCACGAGCGACCCGGCGCCGATCTTGGTCAGTGCCCCGGTGCCGGTGATGCCCTGCGTGATCGTCGAGTTGAACCCGTTCGTATCGATCGTGCCGCCGGCGGTATCGAGTGCGACTGCACGACCGGCAGCGAGATTGAAACTCGCGCCGAGTTGCAACGTGCCGCCGTTGAACGTCAGCGCGCCGCCGGGGGCACCAAGGCTGCTGTCTTGGCTAACGACCAGCGTCCCGGCGTAGAGCGTCCACGGCGTGAGTGCGGTGGTACTGCCGGTGAGTGTCCAGACACTGGTGCCCGTCTTATGGAAGGCCGAGAAACCTTGGTACTGTGCTGTCGGACCGATCAGCGACGTATTGAAACTGCTGTTGGCATTGCCGCCGAGGATGAACGTGTTGGTGCCGACATTCGCGTCGACGGTGCCGGTGATGGCAGACCCGGCGCGCAGTTCGAGCGAATTGGTGCCGGCACTGAATTGAATGGCGTCGGCGACGGTGCCGTCCGCACCGGTGCCGCCGGTGATGGTGCCGCTATTAATCACCGCCACGTTCTGGCCCTGCACACCGATCCCACCCGCGCCTGATGCACCAGCGGTACCGCCGGTCCCGCCCGCACCGCCAGCGCCGCCGCTGATCGAGCCCGTATTCGTGATAGTGCCGCCGTTGTTGGTCACCAACACACCTGCGCCACCGGCGCCGCCCGCACCGCCAACACTACTGGTGCCGCCGCCACCGCCCCGGTTGCCAACACCGCCGGTAATCGTGCCGGCGTTATTCATGGAGCCTCCGGCGGTGACTACCACCCCGGCACCACCGCCACCGCCTGCGCCGCCCGCCGATGTGGCGTTCCCGCCGCCGCCGCCGGTACCGCCATCGCCGCCGGTAATCTTGCCGCTGGTGGCGTTGGTCACCGTCCCGGTCCCGGCGACGCGTACACCCGCACCGCCTACGTCACCATGACCACCGGTTGTGTTAGCGCCGTTGCCGCCATTGCCGCCATCGCCACCCGTGACGACACCGGAATTGCTGACAGTCCCGTTGCCGCTGAGGGAAATGCCGTCGCCGCCCACGCCGCCTCCGCCGCCGCCGCCCGCACTGTCGTCACCGCCTTGACCGCCCTTGATGACACCGGTCGACGCGTTGGTGACCGTTCCGGCGCCCACGAGGCTGACCCCGTTGCCGCCGGCCGCCGCCTCACCGCCCACGCCGGTCCCTGTACTGTTGCCAGCGCCGCCGCCGCGATTGCCCACGCCACCGAGGATAGTGCCGGCGTTCGTCACGACGCCGCCGCCGTTGAGCCGGACACCGTCGCCGCCCTGCCCGCCGTCGGCGCCGACACCGCCGGTAACGGTACCGGTGCCTGTACCACCGACGAAGGTCGCGCTTTGTGCGCTGCCGCCACCGCCTGTGCCGCCGTTGCCGCCGACAATCGTGCCGGTCGTCTGGTTGTTGAGTCTGCCGCTGCCGTCGATGAGCACGCCGACGCCGCCCGCGCCACCGAGCCCGCCGTTGCCGGAAACCGCAAGGGCGCCAGTGGCGAGTGCGGCGCCGCCATTTTCCCCGTTGCCACCGTTACCGCCGGTGATCATGCCGCTATTCGTTACGGTACTGCCGCCGGAAAGGGTTGCCCCATTGCCGCCCACGCCCGCGTCGCCACCGCGTCCGCCATAGGGGACCACGGCACCGTTGGCGCTGACTGACCCGCTGCCGCCACCGTTGCCACCGGCACCGCCGGTGACAACGCCTGAGGTGCCGTTCACGAACGTGCCGCCTTGTGCCGAGACGACGGCGTCGCCGCCTGAGCCGCCTGCGCCGCCGTTCCCTGCGATGAAATTGGTGCCGTTGCCGCTGCCCGGAGAGGTCGCGTTGCCAAAGCTGCCGCCGCCACCGCCGTTACCGCCTTGGCCACCGACGACGGTGCCGGTGTTGGTGGATTGCTGGCTGGTGGTGAGTTGCACCCCGACGCCGCCTGCACCGCCGCCGCCGCCATTGCCGCCGCCGCCGGTACCCGTGCTGTCGGTGCCGCCACCGCCGCCGCCGTTACCACCGCGTCCGCCCGCGATCGCGCCGCTGTTGGTTTGTCCGCCGGGGAGCTCGATACCGACCCCGCCCGCGCCGCCACCGCCGCCGCCCGCGCCGTTGCCGAGTGCACCGGTGACGTTTGTCGCGCCGCCGGTGCCACCGGTACCGCCGGTGCCACCCGAAAGCCCGGGTACGCCGGAGCCGGCCTGACCTGCGTCACCATTGCCGCCACCGCCGCCACCGGTGCCACCCGCACCGCCATTGCCGCCACTGCCTGCGGCGCCCGTGCCATCCACGCTCCCGCCGCCACCGCCGTTGCCGCCGGTGCCGTTGGTATTGCTCGCATCCGTCCCGGCGCCACCGTTCGGTGCGCCGGCGCTACCGCCTGCGCAGGTAACACCCGGCGCGGCGGTGCAACCACCGGTGCCGCCTGCGGCGAACGCTTGTGACATCGGGAAGGTGACTAGCGCAGCGGCGCTGAGCGCGGCCGCCATTGCGGTGCGTACGGGAGATGCTGAAGGGGAGGATTGATGCGAGAGGTTTTGACTGGGTGCCACACTCATCCGCATTCGGACCGCGCGAGCGATAGCGGTGGGGGAATCGTTACGTTCGGTGCGGTCAATGCGATACGACATATCGGTTCGGCCTCCAACGTAGTTTGGATGAAAAAGTCTACCAAATTTCATTCCCTTACCGATACGTCATTTCATTCATATACAAACACTCGGATGCAGTCCGAATTTGTTTTTTCCTTTGATCGTTTTTCTTAAGATTCCAGTGATGGAAAGGCCTTAACTCCGCTAAATAGAGGCAAAAATGAACGCCGAGATTCGGCATGAATCATCAGGGCGTTGAGGCGACATGAGGTCTTGTAGGAAGGCGCCTACAGGGAATCCCCTCTCAGAATTGGCGGGTTGTCAGTTTCCATGCTCTGTAGTCCGAACGTTTATTCATATCGATAATATCGAATGATGTTCGGATTTTATTTTTGAAGGGAGTAATGCGACCGAGACTCCTACATCATTCGATGCAGGCGGAATATGTAGGTTAGATGTAGGGAGTGGCGACCATTGCGGCACACTTGATATTTGATTTAATCGAGGCTTAATTAGTGTGAAGACCAACGTTCTATTTTTTTGAGGTCCACAAAAGCAAAAGGCCCACATGCGAACATGTGGGCCTTGCTTGTTTGGTGCGGCTGCAGGAATGGAATTCCTCCGGCATATTCTTGACACACAAGGCTTTTAAAAATTCCAGGATTCCCCCATGCCCCCAAATGTGCCCCCCAATTCCCAGGAACACTTTGGTTCGATTGCCCACCCGCCTTCAACGCTCTAGCGGAACCAAGCACGGCTCGCGGCAACACCTGACTATTGGACGCAATAGTAGCGTATCAGACGGCGCTGGACGGACGAACTTACAGCTGCCGACTGGGGCATCGCCATCCTCCATGCATGGACCGGCGCGATCCAAGCCCTGTGGGCCGTCGTGCTGAACTTCTGGCCCATCGGACGCGTGTTCGACCGGGTGATACCGTGCCCCAGATTCCCGGGCCGCCATCGCCCTCGCGAATCGCTTCGAGAGATTCCACACAACTTACTCGGCCTCTTTGGGCACATCCCAGTCGGCCAGCCGCGCTTCGCCGGTCTGATAAAACTGCTTCACCAGTTTCACGTACCCCAGGAAGTCCTTGTTCTCGGTCGTCAGCCGGTTGGCAGTGTCCCAGTCGATCTCCCCGCGCTCTCTGGCCGGGATCAGAACCTGACTCTCGGACGAATTTTCGACATCCAGCTTGATCAAGCCAATGCCATGAGCCGCGAACAGCATACGCAGCTCCTTCAATGTGTCCTGC
Source organism: Pandoraea sp. PE-S2R-1 (assembly GCF_002179865.1). Taxonomy (NCBI): domain Bacteria; kingdom Pseudomonadati; phylum Pseudomonadota; class Betaproteobacteria; order Burkholderiales; family Burkholderiaceae; genus Pandoraea; species Pandoraea sp. PE-S2R-1. Next base: position 127,474 of record NZ_NGUR01000002.1, read on the forward strand.
CCCTCAATCTCGGCAGCCACCAGGTAGCCAAAGTTGGACCACGATGAGTTCGAGACGGACTGGAAAAAGCACTCTCGGACGTTCGACCGGTTGATCAGAAGCTTGACCTCGAACGACCACAGCTTGGTGCGCTTGTCCGAATACTGATTGACGCAATCCTTGACCTCTTGGTGCCAGTCCGCGCCCAGGTCTTCCATGCCGACCAGATCCGGGTAGAGCCAGCGGTTGCCGTTGGGCCCACGCTTGTTGGTCGAGCGCTTCTCATCGATGCGTTTCGAGTACACCCCGAATTCTGCCCAAAGATAGCTGCTCAGCAACGGGTACAGGCCGTGCTCCCCGAGCTTGGTCTCGTCCTTGCCGACTGGAGCAATGACGCCAACGCTCTCCACCGCCGCGATCTCAGCGCTGTCCGACTTCTCTGAGAAGTAGTACTTTCGGGGGCGGCCTTCAGTCGTTTTCAGGTTGGGGTGCTTTTTCTGCAGGCGTGGGCGCTGCGAGCCGATCTCCGCCACCAATTGCTGTAGCAGGTCTGCGTCGGTATCCAACGCTGAGCTGCTGGCTTTTTTAGCGTGACACTCGTCCGGGAAGGTCGCGAAAATCCACTCAGCAATCTGTCGGGCCGAGAATTTCTCATCAGGATGCGCGGTCAGGTAGTCGACGACCGATTTGCCAAGATTAAGCGCCATTTTTCTATCTTCCGTCCGTATTGTTCTCAGGCCGGTACCGCATTGAAATCCTCGGCCTGGGTTGCGTTGCTGTTCTCCACGACAAAGATCGACTGCAGTTGCAAGAAAGCTGGCAGCTTCAGACTACGCTCCTTGAGGCAAAACGGCAGCACCCAAAGGCGCATCCCGCTGGCCTTCGGAAAATCAAATACAGGCAGGGGGTTGGCGAATGCATCCGTTTTTGGGTAGATCAAAACAACATCCCCAGTGCCGTCCAGATAACTCAGCCCATAAGCTTGCAACTGGTAAAAATCGCTCTGGGACAAACCGTATTTGTCCGTTCCGTTCGCCTTCAAACCATCAAGTAACTTCCACTTAGTGTCGAGCACCAGTAAATCTTGATCTGAATTTCGAATCAGCAAGTCCGGCTTCAACCGAAACCAATTCTGTTCGCGATGGCGAACCAGGTGGTGACTGCGTGCCTGAGTCTTCAAAATGAGAGGTGGTGTCAACTGCCGCGCAAGATGCTTGGCCACATACGCTTCAAAGACGGCCTCCATCGGAAACAACAATGATGGAGCTGTGTGGCGCCCCGAGCCCGTCAGCGGTGACTCCTCGTTCAAGATAAGGCGTGCCCAAGCAAGGGCATCAACGTAGTAGCCCATGCCTCTGTCCAGTCTCACCTGCTGGAAATCGATTCGTGTTTGCGTGGAAGGAGAAACGTCCGCAAAAACGAAATCCAGCTCTCGGGCCAGTTGCTGGTTGGCCTGCGTTCCTGTTAGAAGCAATGCGCGACGTAACGCCGCATGTATTAGTCGGTTTTCTGGTCGGTCCGTCGAAAACTCATCGTGCTCTGTGAAGAAGCGGTCTGCCCGGAACAGGTTCTGCCGCAAGTGTGGCGACATCAGGAGCTTGCCGCGCAAGGCAAACAAGTTGTCCTGACGCAGGCGATAGTCGCTCCGAAGCCCTCGCTTGACGATGTGCTCGACAGCGCACAGAAACTCGCTGATGAAAATTTCCAGTAGGGGCATCCGCGCCGCAAAAAGCAGGGCGCTATTGGTAAGGACATGCCGAAAGCCATGCAGACAGCACAGCATTTCAATCAGCAACTGGCGCGCCTCGACGGCACCGCCACCGATGGCCTTGCCTACTTTCGGCAGCACCTCTATCTGGTATCCGTCCGGCGCACGAATGACGCCGACAAAGCTGGTCACCTGAATGACACGACGCCCACGACGCTGGGCCCACCGCAGCCAGGCGGCATCTCCTGTGTCCGCAGCCCGCAGGCATTGCTCTTCGAGCCAACCAAATACGGTGGCCGGAACCAGGTGCACGCCATCGATACCCGAAAAGTCCGCCCCAGCTGCTGCCAATGCGTCAAATTCGTAAATCGTCAAGCCATTCATCAGGCTGGCAGCGTCTGGTAGATGCCAATGTAGGCATCCGGGTTGTTGAACGACGCGTCCCGAACCACGTAGCGCTGCTTGGTGGCAAAGGTGTCAAGGCCGTGATCGATGCCGAACAAGCTCGCCAGATCCTCTTCGTGATCCTGGCTCTCAATCACAAACCGAGCCGCCTCGGGCTTCTGGTTGTCTGCCAACACAAGACGGATTTTTTGCCAGTCTTCGAAAAAGTATTCCTCGAGCAAGGGGACAATGCGGTTACTGAAGACCTGTGACAACGCCACCAGTCTTTCATCGCCATCCGGCACCTGTGCAAGCGCTGTGAAGTAAGCATGGCCTATGCAGTGGTCGCGATCGTAGAGTGCCTCGACGCGCTGATTGATGACGGATAGCATTCGTGGAATGTCGATCACCTGCCCACCCAGTGTCACCCGAAGGCCAAAAAGTGGCGCACCCGCCTCATCTCGCGCATCTGGCAGAACAGGCACAAAGTCGAACCTGCGACGCAGCGCCGTATCAAGCAAGGCCAGCGACCGGTCCGCTGTGTTCATCGTGCCGATGATGTCAAGGTTGGTTGGTACCGAGAATGGTTCGCCAGAGTACGGCAACGTGACCGAGATTGCGTTTTCTGCCCCCTCCCGCTTGTCGGGTTCGATCAAAGTGATCAGTTCGCCGAAGATTTTGCTGATGTTGCCCCGATTGATCTCGTCGATGACCATGGCAAATCGCTGCTCCGGTGCGAGACGCGCCTTGCGGCAGAGATCCTTGAACGCGCCTGGGCGTATTTCGTACTTGATCGCACCAGAATCAGTATCGTCATCCAGCACCGGACGCAGGCCTTCCACGAACTCCTCATAGCCATACGACTGGTGGAACGTAACAAAGCTGTAGTGACGAAGGAATCCCGAAGACTCGGTGCCAGCTCGGTACTCCTTGACCAACGCAACGAGGTCGGCGCAGGCCTCTTCCCATTCACCGGCTAGTTGCCAAACAGACTCCTCACGCTTGTCGAATACCTGCGGGCTAAAGCGCAGCTTCTGTTTGACGGTCGCGGATTCGTCAACCGTGCGTTCCTGCAGCGTCGTCCAGATCGTCTGCCGCAAGTTGTCCTTGCGACCTTTGGTAATGGCGATGGCATCGATGAAGGGGTGCGCCAACAGCTGGCTGACATTCGCCTTGCCGCCCAGATCGACCAGGGCCAGGACAGCACCTTCCCACCACTTCAGCGGGGCAATCCTTTCAGCGACAAACTGGCCACGCCATTCCTCAGCAGACACCGAGGTCATTGCCTGCTCATAGTCCCGCCGCAGCAACTTGGATACTTCGTAAGTCTTGCCTGTCCCGGGCGGCCCGTAGTAAATGCGATTGAAGGCTTGCATGACGGCTGCATCTATCGGCGGCTCCTCGTCATCGGATTCCTCGTCGGACTCCGTGGGGTCATCCCGAAGTTGGTCAGGCCACAGAGCAGGGCGTTCGGTTTCCAATACCAACCAGTCGTCCAGGGCTTCGCGTTCGGCGACCAAGGCGGCTTCAATTTTCGCCACCAAATCATCAGTCAGTGGTTCCCGATTCAACTTGGGCACCGCACCAACTTCGCGTGTCCAGGAAATCTTTCGGGTGCGAGTGCCACGGATCACGCCGAGCACGGCGATCGCACGCTCACTGCCAGGGTTCTTGCGGCCAAAGCGAACCTGAATCCCTTTGCCCATGTGCCACCAATCCAGCCCGGCCGCGTGAACGGCTCTGGCCAGCCTGCAAAAGGTGGCTTTGTCCTGCGCCGTCCAAGAGGCCCGGAAGGTTTTGAAGGCGGGCTTGCCATCGAAGTGCTTGAGCAGATCTTCGTCGCTTAGCTTTTCCGCCAAATCCAGCTTGGTCACCACCTCGTCATAACGGACGCGGAATTTGCGAATGGCCTCTACGCTCCAATCGACCAATTCAGCCAGCGATGATTTGCCGAGCCCGTCCGAGGTCGGAAGCATGGCGACGATGGGCGAAGCGTTGTCATAGCGGCCCCGCAGCGCAAGGTAGTCACGACGCGCCGGGGCGCCATCTTCAAGCCCGACCGTATCGATCTTGACCACAAAGCCATCGTCAGCCCCAATCCCAACGGTATAAGCCAGTTCCTTCGGTGAATCCGCTGCAGGATAGATGCGCGCCCAGTTATACGGCAGGAAGGAATTCGCCTGACTGGTCGGGCGCTTGCGAACCTTGACCACCCCCGTCGGAAACAGCTTGGCCTTTACCTCGTTGGCCCACGCCTCGGTGACCTCGTAGGCCTTCTTCAATTCATCGTAGGCGCGGTTCTGCTCGGGGTTGGATTCGTCGCGCTTTTGGCCCTTCCACTTGTTCAGCAGCTTGAAGTGGTCACTGGTGAAATAGTCCGCCATGTTTTTCTATATCCCCTCAACATCAATTCCGTGTTCCGCCAGCCAGGCCCTTCGCTGCGCATAGTCGGGCATTGCGCGCTCAACGCGCAGCCAGAAGGCAGGGGTGTGGTGTGGCTCGTGCAGGTGGGCAATCTCGTGCACCACCACATATTCCGCGATACGGGCTGGCAGCAAGATGGCTTTCCAATGGAAGTACAGCCAGTCGCCCTTGCCGCAAGAACCCCAGCGATACCCAAGGTCCTGCACCTTCACGCCAGCCGGAGCCACCTCCATGCGTGACTGGTAGTCGGCCACGCGGCCCGACAGCCAAACACGGGCCCTTTCGCTATACCAGCGGATGAAGTGCTCCCGTGCGCCTGCCTGCGCATCGCGGCGCAGTGCAAAGCGGCCGTTCACCAGCTTCAAGGGCGTGTCTTGGTCATCGACCAATTTCAGTCGATGGCTGCGCCCCAGGTACAGGAAACCCTCACCACCGACGAACTCTTTACGCGGCACCTTGCGTTGCAACCGGTCCTTCTCGGCCAGCTTCGTGTAGATCCAGAAGCGCTTCTCGCTGACAAAGCCACGGAGTTGGTCGATGCCAACTTCTGGCGGCGCGCTCAGAACCAGCTCCCCAGTTCGTTCCACCGTGATTTGCATAGTCCGGCGCCTGGCACTGCGCCGTATCGTGAATTGCAAGTCGTCCACCTGGATGCAAGCCTCTGCCTCAAAAGAGGGGCTGTCCGTTTGATGGTCGGTAGATTTCAAGGGCGCAAGCATTGCTTTACACCTGCACCAACTTGTCGTGACTCGCGCGCGCCTGTTCCATCAACTTGTCAGCGAGCACGCCCGCCTTGTCGGCGTCCACCAGGGGAGGTCGAAGGCGCATCAAATGCTCGAACAGTTGCGTGTTCAAGTCTTCCTGTGCTGCACGTTTATGGGGGCTCCAGATATCGCGGTTGCCTTGCAGCTCCTGCACCAGCAGGTCCACCAGTTCCACGGTCACATCCTTCAGACGCAGCAACTCGGCTGCAGTGGGCATCTGGCCAGCACAAACCACATCCAGAACGGTGCGTAGGAACGGCGCGCAATGCTCGGGCAAGTCGCTCGGTGCATCGGCATTCCCCGCCGTGCCCGTGCGCAGTTCGTCGATGATCGTCTGCAGTTGCGAGATCACCTCGCTCCACTTTTCACCCAGCGTTTTGAGAATATCGTTCAAGTGCTCCGAGAGCTTGCGATAAAGCACGGGGTCTTCGTCCGTGTGCTTGCGGATGTGCGAGCGAATCGCGTGCTCCATCTCGGAAGCCTTGGCGCGCTCGTTCGCAGCACGCGCAAGGTGTGTATCAAACTCGGCATCGGTCAGCTGAATCGGCGGGATCTTGGGGTCGATGCCCAGCGAGATCACATGGTCGTCGATCAGCTTGCGTACCTTGGCGCCGACATCCTTGCCCAGTACCGGTGTGTCCTTGTAGCGGTTGCGGGCGCGGGCATAGATGTAGGCCAGGCGCTTGGCGTCGCCGGAATAGGGCAACCCTTCCGGTCGCGGCAGTACCGTGTCCAGTGACCCCAAGAATGCCTTGAGCTTGACGGCGAACTCGGCGCGCAACTTCTGGCTGCCCAATGCCTCGACGCAGGCTTCGGTGTCGTCCAGCGACTCGATTCCCCGCTGGCGGAACAAATCCACCACGCGCAGATGGCGGTCGCGCAGCACCGGCACCTCGTCCTTCAGGCTGCCCAGCGCGCCTTCCACGTCCTCATCGGCGTAGGCCGCCAGCGCCTCCTTCAAATGCTGGGCCACGCCGTAGTAGTCCACCACGATGCCGCAGCGCTTGCCAAAGCCGGTGCGGTTGACGCGGGCAATCGCCTGCAGCAACTCCGCCTCGCGGATCGGGCGGTCGAGGTACATCACGCCCTCAATCGGCGCATCAAAGCCGGTGAGCAGCATTGACTTCACGACCAGAAAGGCCAGTGAGTCGGTTTTCTCTGGCTTGGCATTGAACAGCGGTTTCTTGAAGCGCTTGATCAGTTGCTCGTGTGCCGCGCCGTCTGTCCACTGCTTCCACGCCGGGTCGTCATTGTTGCTGCCCGAAATGATGGGCGCGAATTCGATGCGCGCCAGGGTGTCGTGGTAGCGCCAGGCCTGCACCACCGCCTGCACGCTCATAGGACGCTGACACAACGCCTCGTCATCCAGCGCCTTGTCTTCAGGGGAAAGCGCCAGGGTGTCGGCAAGCAACTCATCGCGAGCGACACGCAAGGCCTCGAAATAGCGGATCGCTGCCAACCGGCTGTACGCCACCACCTGTGCCTTGTAGCCGTTGGGCAGAATGTTGGTCACATAGTGGCGAATGATGTCGCGGGCCTTGTCCGCGATCAGTGCCGGGGCATCAAAGATGTGGCCTTTGGTGGCGTACTTCTTCTTGATCGCCTCCAGCTCTTCCGGCGAGTGCTGGCGGAACAGGTCCTCGAACAGCTCGTCCAGGCTAGCGCCGTCCTTGATAGCGCCGTTGGCCGTGCGGCCCTCGTAAAGCACCGGCACCGTGGCGCCGTCGGCCTCGGCTTCCTTGATGGTGTAGCGGTCAATGAACTCGCCAAAGATCTCATGGGTGCGCTTCTTGTCGCCCATGATGATCGGTGTGCCGGTAAAGCCGATGCGCACGCAGTTGGGCAGGCCCGCCAGCAGGTTGGCGTGCAGGTCGCCGGCCTGGGTGCGGTGCGCCTCGTCCACCAGCACGAGGATGTTGTCGTCCTCGTTCAGCACCTCAAACTTCTCGTCGCCTTTGTAGCTGGCCTTCGTATCCTCGACTTTTGGCAGGTCGTCCGCAGTCAGCGGCGCATCACCAGCGCTGTCCGGGTCACGGTATTTCTGGATCGTGGCAAAGATCAGCCCCGGGCCCTTGCGCCGCGCCAGCGCCTTCACACCCGCCGTGCTCTCGGCGACGTCCACCACCTCGCCGGTCAGCGTGGCGGTGACGGACAATTGACCCTGCAGGTCCTTACGGTCGGTCACGACAATGACCTTGAAGCGCCGCAGCTGGGCGTCTGCGCGCATCTTGCGCACCAGGAACACCATGGTCAGGCTCTTACCCGAGCCTTGGGCGTGCCAGATGATGCCGCCGCGGTTGTCGTGTTCGCCGTGCTGCAGCCGTGTCTGACCGGTCTTGAGTCGCGCAATCGCCCGGCTCACCGCCCGGTATTGCGGGTAGCGGCACACCGTCTTGATGGTCTGGCCGCCTGTCTGCATGAACAACATGAAGTTCTTCACCACATCCAGCAGATGCGAAGGCGAAAGCAGCCCGGCGATCAAGCGTTCTTGCTCGGATAGTGCAGACTTGTCCAGCGTCTGCGCCACCTCAATCTCGCTACCCGCGCCATCAGGGCCGACCACCGTCTTCCACTGAGCGTAGTGTTCAAAGGCCGCGCCGACACAACCCACGCGTGCCTCGTCGAAGCTGGTGGCCACCAGCAACTGGTTGGTGGCAAACAGCGCCTCGTTGCCCTCGTTGTCGTCCACCTCAAACGCGGCCTTGCGCTGATTGGTGTAGCGCCGCAGTTGGTCAACGGCCTCGGCCAACGGCTCAGGGACGGACGGGCTCTTGCACTCCGCCACCACGAGCGGGATGCCATTCACCAGCAGCACAAGGTCAGGCACGATGAAGGCCTTGCCGCTATTGAAGCCGGGCGGGCAATCGACGCGGTATTGGTTGATCACCGAGAAGCGGTTGTTCGCCGGGGACTCCCAGTCGATGTAGCGGATCGTCTGACCCCGCCCGCCGTCCCAGCCGGGCAGACCCTCCACCGTCAAGCCTCGGATCAACATGGTGGTGGCCTTCTCATTGGCCTCCATCAGCTTGTGCGTTCCCAGGCGGGTGATGGCCGCCACGGCTTCGCACAGCCGCGCATCGTCCAGCCAGGGCGCGCCGTCAGCACCGGGGTTCAGCGCGCGCAACTGCTCGCGCAGCAACCCCTCCTGAATCACCTCGGCAAAACTGGTTCGACCCGTGACTGCCGGATCGTCGAGACTGCCTTGGTTATAGGACCAGCCGAGTGCCTCCAACTGGGCTACGAACGGTTTTTCGACGTCATCGAGTTCCCAGCCCATCAGGCGCTCCCTTTTTGTTGTGCTGCTTCGGCCAGCAATGGCGTGACGCGGACTCGGCCAGTGAGGAGGTCGTCCATGAGGCCAGACTTCTGGAGCGTCAACTTGGTAAGCAGCTGCTCATTTCCCTCGATGTCATTCCCAATGGACTCCACGCGTTCAGCGATTGCGATCGCCTCTTCAGGCGAAGGGATTGGAACGGGGAGGCACAGCACGTCACTGCCTTTGATATTCTTCTGCACTCCGCCTACTGCAAGACGTTCCAGATATGGCCGACCCAGCGAGGAGTTGAAGTACCGGCGGTAGAAGCGGTTCAAGCGAATATCGCGCATCCGGAATCGAATTAAGAACGCACCCGGGACGACTGGAATGTTGTGGCCGGCGAAGACGCCGGTCACTCCGCACGTCCCGCTTCGCGAGATAACGATGTCTCCGGGCCGAAGCAGGTGATCAGCGAACACCGATGGTGCGATCGCCGCCCGAGGCATTGTGGACAGCGTGATGTTCCCTTCGTCGTCCATGTCGGTCGTGCGAAGGGTTGCAAGCGGCCCGTTCTCATCATAGGCATCAGACGGGAAGCGAGGACCGAACGCACTCGACTCACAAAGGTCACCAAATGGTTTGCACGCCCAGTCCTTCGGAATCCCCCCCAGAGGCGACTCCTTGTAGAGATGGGGCACCTCGGCCTGGGCCGGGCGCAATTCGCCGTTGGCGCCTATGCCGCGCGTCAGCAGGTCGTGTAGCAGACCCTGTTTGACGGCCTTGAGCTTGGCGATGATCGCCTCGGTTTCGTGGATGGCGGTGTCGAGGGTATCGAAAATCTGCGCGATTTTTTGCTGCTGGACTGATGGCACCTCAGGAACAAGCCACTTCAATGTCTCTTTCGGTGCCGCGCGTGTATGGCTGTTAGTCGAACCGACGGCCACACGTGCAAGTCGTGCTGAGAAGTCAGTTGAGGCAAAGTAAGCAGCCCAGAAGCTCAAGTTTTCATACGACTGCTTTGGTTGGTAGCAAATAAATTCAGTCGAACAACACGTACGTTCTGCAGGTGTCGGCACTACCGCGACACGTGGCTTTCGGGGATTCAACTTCGACACCAAGACCGCAGGGCTAAAGATGGCGGTCTTGTTGCTTTCAATCTGAGCGCCAAGCTCGATAGCTGGTCCGCCAGTGGCATCCCAAGCAGGGATGCTGTAGTGCACGAACTCCGCCTTCAAGGATGCCATCGGCACAACTTGGTCTCCATTAATTCGGAACAAATCACCAAGTCGCCTTGCAGGCCATGCCACTGCCTTTGTTTTGGCGATCTCAGACATAACGCAACCCCTTCAAGAATCCCTGCAACGCTTTTGCAGCCTCATCCCGCTTGCCTTCGATCTCGGTCAGCGTCACCCGGTACTTGTCCCACCAGTTCTCGAACGTGGCCACGATCTCCTTGCGCTGCGCGGCCATGTAGCGCTCGACGATGGCCTGCATGTCGTTGTGCAGGATGGTCAGCAGTAGGTCGCCGGCGGCGTCGGGCGTCAGTCCTTCAACGGCGGCGCCGATGTGCTGCTTGAAGCTGTCGTTCTTGGCCTTGAGTTGCTTCTTGACGGCGGTGAGTTCCTTTTTCCAGGCTTTGAGCTGGGCTTCGTCCACGGCGCTCTCTTCGTCGGCATCGTCCTCCGCCGCCTCGGCGGCTTCGCCGTCCTCACCCTCGGCATCCTTGGGGCTGGCCGCTTTGATCTGACTGTCCAGTTCTGCTTTCTTGGCTTCCAGCTCGGTGATGGCCTCGACGAAATCACTCATCAGGAACTTGACCAGCTTGTGCTCCAGCGGGCTTTCCTTGCTGGCCTTGTCTTCCAGCGCGGTAACGATGCTGGTGCGCCAGGCGTCGGCCACGCCCTTGGCGCCGCGCGCCATCAGGGTGAGGAAGTCGTACTTGGTCTGGTACCAGAAACCGGCGACGATACCGCGTACCTGAAAGGGGTCGAGCAGGCCGATGGCCTCCAGGCTTTGGCTGAAGCTAGCCAGCAGGTCGTCGCGCAGGGCGACGAGGCTGGCGGCGTTGTCCATTTGCCCGGACAGTGCCGTGATGCGTGCGCTGTGGTCTTGCCACCATTGCTCGAATGCGACCCGGATGGCCGCTTCCTTGGCAACCAGACCAGCATTGCTTTCGATGGTCGGCTTGAGGGCCTGCCGTTTGTCGAGGGCAGGCGCGAAGTCGTAATACTTGGCGTCGCGTTCCACCAGAAGATCCATCGGGTTCAGACCGTGGGCACTGAACAAGCTGGCTTTGTTGGCCACCTCAGCCTTGGGGATACCGCCCACCAGATGGGCGCGCACGTCGTGTGGCTCGGGTGGCGGTGCGTTGTCCGCGTAGCGGCGGATGTTGAGGTTGTAGTCGTTGGCCTTGAGCGTGGCGTTGTCAACGATGGCCGAGAAGCCGTCGATGGTGCGGAATTCGTCGAAGGTGGTGACGATCTTCTCAATGTGCTCGGGTAGCAGGTAGCTCTGCGCTCGGCCTTCGAAAAACTCGCGATCGGCATTGATGAACAACACCTTGCCCTGGCGCTCAGCAGGCTTGCCGCTGACGCGGTTGGCACCGTTCTGCACCCGCTGGCGCAGCACCAGAATGCAGGCCGGAATGCTGGTGCCGTAGAACAGGTTTGGCGCGACGCCAATGACGGCTTCGAGTAGATCGTCCTCAATGATGCCGGCACGGATGGTCCTTTCCTCGCCGCCCCGGAACAGCACGCCGTGGGGCAGAACGGTGGCCACCATGCCACCGTCGCGCGTGACGGCCAACATGTGCTGCAGGAACATCAGGTCGGCCTTCTTGGCGCCCAGTGGCACCTGGCCGTAGGGGAAGCGCTCAGCCTCGAACTTGGGCTTCCAGGCGGGCTTGTCGTCGGCATCCTTCTCGGTATTGCCCCAGTGGATGGAGAACGGCGGATTGGTGAGCACGCGGTCGAAGTGCATCAACTCGCCACCCTCGACGTGCTGCGGCTCGGCTAGGGTGTCCTCGTTTTGCAGGTTGGCGGTGCTGATACCGTGCAGCAGCATGTTCATCTTGGCAATGGACCAGACCGTGCCGTTGAACTCTTGCCCGAACAGGTTGGCCTTGCGGCCATCTTCGCCGTGCTCGTCGATGTATTCCTTAGCAGCGATTAGCATGCCGCCGGAGCCACAGCAGGGGTCGTAGATGTCGTGCTTGAGCTCGGGCTTGATCAGCCGCACCATCATTCGCACCACCGAGCGAGGCGTGTAGAACTCGCCGCCTTTCTTGCCGGCCGAATCGGCGAATTCGCCAATCAGGTATTCGTAGGCCGCGCCGAGCAGGTCGGGGAACTCGAAGTCTTCGTTGCACAGGCGGTACAGACTGAAATGCGTGATGAGCTGCTGCAGCTTGATGTCAGGGATCTTGCTCTGGCCGATCTTCCGGGTGAAGTCGATGTGCTCCAGAACGTCGTACAGGCTGACGTTGTCGCCTTCAATCCCGGCGAGTGCCTTGCTCAAAAGGCTTCCGACGTTGGCCTGACGCGAGTTGTCGACCAGGTAGCTGTAGCGCGACTCTTTCGGCACCCAGAAATAGCCATCCTTCTTGTACCAACGTTTGTTCTCGGCCGAGAATTCAGCATCGGCAGGGGTCTTGCCCGCATCGATTTCGAGCTTGATCACTTCGGCGCGGCGCTGTTCGAAGACGTCGGAGCAGCGCTTGAGGAACAGCATCCCGAAGATGTATTCCTTGAACTCGGAGGCATCCATCTTGCCGCGCAGGATGTCGGCGGCTTTGAAGAGGTGGCGTTCTAGCTGTGGCAGGGTTAAGGGCATTTAGAGGGAATCCATTCTAGTTCGGTTGTTCTTTTTCGGCGCGGCGCATCAGTCAGCCTTGCTCGAGGTTTTTTGTGAGTCTGGCGAGCTGTAACCCGGGGCCAACAGCGCGTTCTTCACGCCGTAAAGTGCTAAATGGTCTTTGAGCCACAGGCGGTATTCGGGGCCACGCAGACGGTGGTCGGGGGAGCAGTCGACGCTCCAGCGCCGGAGCATGTATCCAGCCGTAGCAGCCCGAAGCTTTAGCGCCAGCACGCCGCCCATGAAGCTATAGTCGCGTGCAGTGATTTCAGGTCTAGGCTGGTCTGGATGCGGAACCAGTTCGATCTCGACAATCCGTGTCCACTGGATGTCGTCGTCAGGGCGTTCGCCAGCCTTTGGGTCTTCGTCGAGTGTCCTGGGCGCTTCGATCCGGGTGATGACGAAGTCGCGGAACTCTCCGGTTTTGCGGTCGAACGCTCGGACGTGCCAACGTAGGCCGCTGTCCACGAGAGCGAAGGGAACGATCACCCGCTCGGACTCTCCGCTGCTCAATGAGTGGTAGCGAATGGCTACCGGACGCTTGGTGTGGATGGCTCGGCAGATAGGTGCCAGCACATCCATGCAGGGACTGCTCAGTGCAGCAGGGGACTCGCAAGGCAAGAGCGGCTGCAAATCACCGTTCACCCCATCACCAAATCCCAGCGAGAGCGCAGACAGGACGCGCTGCGGCGAGTGTTCGAAGATCGGCGTAAAGCCAATACCGATACGGTAAATTTTGCTACTGCCGTCGAATTCGATGTTCTGCGGAGCGATCTCTCGATAGAGAGCCAGATCCCGTGTTGCCCCAGCAGGGGCCACCCCGAATCGACCTGCCAAATCGGGCCGTCCGATCTCTCCCAGGAAGTACAGTCGGAAGTCGATATACGCCAGCCGCTCTCGCTGGACGTGGCTCAGGCTCTCGACGCGCTGGGGGTGCATAGTCAGATAATCCTCATCCAGGAAAGACGAAGAAACGACCGAAATAGCGTGCGATACTACTCACCACTGGTCAGATCATGTCATCAAATTGATTACATTATGCACTTGGACTGGGCTTTGAGCAAGCAGGCAAATGGGCGTTGGATGTGGGCAGCGCTGGTCGCAGTCCAAGCGGCGGCGCCCTCAACACCGAGGCTGTTGGGTTCAGAAACGGCCAAATCACCGAATCCACGATCTCAAGTCTGAGATCGCAAAGCTGACGTGTGTCGGGTTCCGTGTTCCGCTCATCGGTAGTCACGCGAACGCTCTTGAGGCCACTTCCTTTGCTGGCGCAGGGTTGAAGGCAATCCGTTGTGGTACCGAAGACGCCCAGTGACTATCGATGTTTGCTCAATATCCGCAGGGATATTCGACGAATGCTGAGAAGCAGCAATTTCCCGTCTTTTGATTCAAAGAATTTTTGACCACATATCACGCCATAGAGAGTGGTGGAATGCCGCCACTCCTATCCGCCATTTGTCCCATCCATGGAGCCATCGTGATACCCAACAATTCTCCCCTCGAATACTTGCTCGTATTCACCCTGATCTTCCTGGTCGGCGCGCTCTGGGCCCACTTTCGTTACAGCAACCGTGATGCTTGCCGACAGGAGCAAGCGGCATGATGACAGCCTGTCCACATTGCCAGTCGTCGCAGGTTGTGACCCGTAACCACGCACGCAAAGTTGGCGGCATCCTTGGCGCTATTGCGGGGGCGGCCAGCGGTTTTACCGCCGCCATGAACGGCGCACGCATCGGCGGCACGCTCGGCGGCCGAATCGGACTCATCGCCGGCCCTCCCGGCGCCGCCCTGGGCACGGTCGCCGGTGCCATTGTTGATTTTCACGGAGTCGTAACCCACCGTTTTCATCTAAATTTGACCCACCTCGAGACAGCGTAGTACATCTATTCCGGTGTGGATAACTCTTCGTTTCCGGTCGGTTTTGCTGCTTTTTTTCTTGTTGCCTTTGCCTTGGCAGAGCTGGTCCTGAAACGCCACGATTCATTGCCGGTCTCGACGATGTGGCAGTGATGCGTAACCCGGTCCAGCAGCGCTGTCGTCAGCTTTGCATCCCCGAACACGGTCGCCCATTCGCCGAAGCTGAGATTGGTCGTGATCGCGACACTCGTGTGCTCGTATAGCTTGGAGAGCAGATGGAACAGCAATGCGCCGCCGGTCTGGCTGAACGGCAGATAGCCGAGTTCATCGAGAATGACCAGATCGACGTACATCAGCTTGTGTGCGATCTGGCCTTGTTTGCCCGTCGATTTCTCCTGCTCCAGGGCGTTGGTCAGCTCGACAGTTGAGAAGTAACGCACACGCTTGCCGTGGCGCTGTACGGCCTCGATTCCGATGGCCGAAGCGAGGTGCGTCTTGCCGGTGCCCGGGCCGCCGATGAACACGACGTTGTGTGCGCTCGCGAGAAACGACAGTTCGCTGAGTTCACGAATCAGCGCTTCATCAACTTGTGCCTGTGCGAAGTCGAAGCCTTTCATGTCGCGGTGAGCCGGGAAGCGTGCGGCGGTCATCTGGTAGGCGATCGAGCGTACCTGCCGCTCGGCGGTTTCTGCCATCAACAGCTGCTTCATGAATCGCTCCGGCTCGAAGTCAGTGTGACGCGCCTGTGCCAGTAGCTCCGGCCAGGTACTCGCCATGCCGTGCAGTTTGAGACCCTTGAGCTGGGCAATGATGTCGTTAGACATGACGATCTTCCGGTGGGTTGGCGCGTAGCGTCTCGTAGCGATTCACGTCAGCCGCCGGTTCTTCCTTGAGCTGGAGTTTCGTGGTGGCGAGACTGGCACTCGTGACAGGCGCCTTCAGCCGGCTCAGCACGTTCAGGACATGCTCCCCACTGGGGCGCCCTGAATCCAGCGCAGCCTGCACAGCGAGGAGCACCGCATCGAGTCCGTGTTCGCGCACCGCGGCGAGCAACTGCGTCATGATGCGATCGCCGCCCGGGTGTTTGAGCAGGTGCCGATGCAATAGCTGCAGCGGTTGCGGCATCGTGATGAAGGGCGCACCGTTGCGCAGTGCGCCGGGTTTGCGCTCGACCAGCGTGATGTAGTGTCGCCAGTCGTAAAAGGTCATGTGCCGCTCGAAGCTGCGTTCGTGGCGGGCGATCTCGTGCGCGTCGGCGACGACGCTGAGATACGCCGGATAGCAGCGCACGCTCACCAGCTGGTTCGTGTACTCGGTAGGCACGCTGTAGCGGTTGCGCTGGACGTGGATCAGGCTGGTCGACGAAACCCGCAGGGTCTGCTCGACGTAGCCGTCGAACGGCCGTGGGTTGGGCATCAGCCGGGTGCGCTCGTCCTGCAACACGTCCTCGACTGTCAGCTCGGGCCATTGCGGGTGCCGCATGTGCCAGGCTTCGCGACACTGGCCGGCGACCCATTCGTTCAGAATCTCCAGCGTCTCCCAGCGCCGTAGCGCCGCTTCGTGCCAGATCTGCCGTCGGCGGTCCTGAACATTCTTCTCGACGATGCCTTTCTCCCAGCCTGCCGCCCGGTTGCAGAACTCTGGCTCGAACAGATAGTGGCTGCACATCGCTTCGAAGCGTGCGTTGACCGCGCGCTCCTTGCCGCGGCCAACCTTGTCCACGGCGGTCTTCATGTTGTCGTAGATGCCGCGCCTGGGCACACCGCCGAATGCGGCGAATGCGCGGGCGTGCGCGTCGAACAGCATCTCGTGACTCTGGGAGGGATAGGCGATGAGCCAGAACGCGCGGCTGGCGTTGAGTTTGACGTGGGCAACCTCGAGGCGCCGCCGCAGCCCGCCGATGAAGGCGTATTCGCAGCTCCAGTCGAACTGGAAGGCTTCGCCGGGCTCGAAGGCGAGCGGCACGTAGGCCTTTCTGCGTGGCGCTTCGGCCTGTTCCTCATGCCAGCGCCTCACGAACGCGCTGACGCGGCCGTAGCTGCCCGCGTAACCCTCGCCGCGGATCGCCTCGAACATGAAACGCGCGGTGCGCCGGTCGCGCTTCGGGCGATGACTGTCCGCCCGCAGCCAGCCCGTCAGCTGTGCGGCCCACTCGTCAACAACGCTCGGACTGACGCGCTTTGGATACTTCGGCTCGACAGAATCGGTCTGCCGCAGCCAGCTGCGCACCGTGTTTCGGGACAGGCCCGTACGCCTCGCAATCTCGCGCAGCGGGACCTGCTCGCGGAAATACATCCGCCTGATCTTGGCCAATATGCCCACCGTGATCACCTCTGTATCCCCTGCTCAAAGATTGAGCAGGACATTCAATCACGTGGGTCAAAATTCGATGAAAATTACACCCCTTAGTGGGTCAATTCTGCGTGAACATCAACACGCTTAAGGACCGTCAGAACTTCAGGGGCATCTATTTCCGCTACCGGTCGCTTGCCGATCCATGGAAAAACATCCTTTTCAAAGCGAGTCTTGGTCTTCACCATCGACCCAGCCGTCACGTACGGCTTGAGCTCATCCATCCAGCCAAGCGCAACTGCCTCGAAGGAATTGGTCGCTGCCAGACGAGCGGCCCGCTTATCGGCTTTCTTCGATTCTCCGGGATCGACGCCAGCCGCAAGCTTCTTCCGGGCGTCCTCGCGCTTTTCCCGGGCAGCGGCCAACGGCACGTCCGGATAGACGCCCAAAGCCAGACGCTTTTCTTTACCCAAGAAACGGTATTTGAGCCGCCAGTATTTCCCGCCAGACGGCGAGATTTCGAGGTACATGCCGCCGCCATCAGCAAGCCTGTACGGCTTTTCACGGGGAGCGGCTTTGCGAATCGCGATGTCAGTCAACGGCATAAGGCACCTACCTTACAGCGCTTGGGGGCACTTTTCCCGAGGGCATTTGCGAGATTGCTGAGATTCCCCCGGTGGTGCCCCCACATGCCCCCGGATTCAGACGGGCACCGTTGGACAACATCGGAATAAAAAAACCCGTGAAGCCTTATGCTATCACGGGTTTCAGGACTTCCAAGGACTTCCAAGGACTTCCAAGGACTTCCAAGGACTTCCTCGGATAGGTATATGGTGCCGGCTGCAGGACTCGAACCCGCCACCTGATGATTACAAATCAACTGCTCTACCAGATGAGCTAAGCCGGCGAAGTCGCACATTGTAACCGATCCATTGGCTATTGCGACTACCTGTTAGTGCAAAATTCCTCACAACCGCGTCCGTTTGGGGAACCGCTCAAAGAGCACTTCCCCATCCGCACACGACGCCGTGAATTACTTCACCACTTTCAGGTGTCCACGCGGGGCATTGCTGCCAGCCGCGCCATTGCCGCCAGGA
Source organism: Pandoraea sp. PE-S2R-1 (assembly GCF_002179865.1). Classification (NCBI taxonomy): domain Bacteria; kingdom Pseudomonadati; phylum Pseudomonadota; class Betaproteobacteria; order Burkholderiales; family Burkholderiaceae; genus Pandoraea; species Pandoraea sp. PE-S2R-1. The sequence continues at coordinate 145,087 of NZ_NGUR01000002.1, forward strand.
CGTGGCGGCTCCGGATCGTCCTCGTCAGACTCCGGTGACGACGGTACCGATTCCAACTCCGGGCCCGCATCCGCCTGTGCCTGCTTGTCGACCGGGAAGGCCATTCCCTGACCATTCTCACGGGCATAAATCGCCAGCACGTTCGGCACCTGCACCTCAACCTTCTGCGAGATGCCGCCGAAGCGGGCGCTGAATTCAATCCAGTCGTTGCCCATCTGGAGTCCGCTCGTGGCATCGAAGCTGATGTTCAGCACGATCTCGCCATCTTTCACAAACTCGCGCGGAACTCGCGTCTTGGCATCGACATGCACGGCCAGATACGGCGTGTACCCGTTATCGGTACACCACTCGTACAGCGCGCGCAGTAAATAAGGCTTGGTAGACGTTTCAGGAGGCATAAGACATTTCGTCCCCCCTTGGCCAGCCAGCCCGCCAACTTCGGCAGGCCGGCCCGCGCCAGCGGGGTATCGACGCATTCGCGACGTAATAACGCCGTATTAACGACGCATGACCTTTTCGGACGGCGTCAGCGCTTCAATGTACGCCGGACGGCTGAAAATACGCTCGGCATACTTCATCAGCGGGGCAGCATTCTTCGACAACTCAATGCCGTAGTGATCCAGACGCCACAGCAGCGGCGCAATCGCCACGTCGAGCATCGAAAACTCTTCGCCCAGCATGTACTTGTTCTTCAAGAAGATCGGTGCAAGCTGCGTCAGACGATCACGAATCGATTGGCGAGCGGCCTGATGGGCCTTCTCGGCCGCACGGCCCTTGTCGTTCTCAAGCGTGCTCACGTGCACGAACAACTCTTTCTCGAAGTTGAACAGGAACAGGCGCGCACGCGCACGCTGCACCGGGTCTGCCGGCATCAATTGCGGATGCGGGAAACGCTCGTCAATGTACTCATTGATGATGTTCGATTCGTACAGAATCAGGTCGCGTTCAACAAGAATCGGCACCTGACCGTACGGATTCATCACCGCAATGTCTTCCGGCTTGTTGAACAGGTCGACGTCACGGATCTCAAAATCCATGCCTTTTTCGAACAGAACCAGCCGGCAACGCTGGGAGAAGGGGCAGGTCGTGCCCGAGTACAAAACCATCATAGCGCGTCTTCCTTAAAAACCAACGGGGCCGGGGTGGGAAACCGACGCTTCCCTGACCCTGGCCCCGTCGTACAGACGTTATTTTACTTCACGTCCTTCCAATAGGCCGCATTCAGGCGCCAGGCAAGCACCGTAAAGAGTCCCAAGAACAACAAAACCCAGACGCCAAGCTGCCTGCGCGTACGCTGCGCCGGCTCCGACATCCAATCCAGATAAGATACCAGATCAGCCATGGCAGAATCGAATTCCACCGGTTTCATCGTCCCTTGAGTGATCTGCACGAACTGTGCCGGGCCATGCTCCGCGCCCTCCACATGCTTCAATCCACGCTGTCCCTGCAACTGCCAGAACGGGTTCGGCATGCCCACATTCGGGAACGCCACGTTGTTCCAGCCGGTCGGGCGCGCATCGTCACGATAGAACGTGCGCAGGTACGTATACAGCCAGTCCGTCCCCCGCGCACGCGCCTCCACCGACAAATCCGGCGGCGCCGAACCGAACCAGTCCTTCGCATCCGCCGCACGCATCGCCACGGTCATCGTCTCGCCAATCTTGTCGGTCGTGAAAAGCAGATTGTTCTTGATCTCCGCTTCCGATAACCCAAGATCCTTGAGACGCGAATACCGCATCGATGCCGCCGAGTGGCAATTCAGACAGTAATTCACGAAAAGCTTGGCCCCACGTTGCAGCGACGCCAGGTCGTCCACGCGGTTGGGCGCCGTATCGAGCGGCCCGCCCTCTTCCGCCATGGCCGGCGCCACAAAACCGCTGAGGAGCGCCAGGATGAGCAACAGTTTTTTCATCTTGATATCCCTAGTCGACTTGAGTGCGCTCAATGCGCCGCGAAGGTTACGCGCTCGGGCACCGGCTTGAACGTGCCGCGTTTGCTCCAGATCGGCATCAGCCAGAAGAATCCGAAGTAATACAGCGCGCCGATTTGCGAGACCGCAGTCTTCACGGGCGTCGGCTCCTGGATACCCAGGTAACCCAGCACAGCAAAGATGACGACGAGGATACCCAACAACACCTTATGAAATCCCGGACGGTACCGGATCGACTTCACCGGGCTCTGGTCCAGCCACGGCAGGAAGAACAGCGTCACCACCGCGCCGCCCATCACCACCACGCCCCAGAACTTGGCTTCGATCAGGAACATCGCCAACAACAGCAACACCACGCCGCCGGAACCCGCCACCTTGGTGGTGGCCGCTGCGCGACCCTTGATCCACCACACCGCCGCGACGATCACCGTCAACGCCATCAGGATGTGCTTGAAGTCATCGGTCGTGGCCCGCAGCATCGAGTAGAACGGCGTGAAGTACCAGACCGGTGCGATGTGCGGCGGCGTCTTGAGCGAGTCGGACGGGATGAAGTTGTTCGCTTCGAGGAAGTACCCGCCCATCGTCGGCGCAAAGAACACGATCGCCGAGAACACCATCAGGAACACACCCACACCCATGATGTCGTGCACGGTGTAGTACGGGTGGAACGGAATGCCGTCGAGCGGCCGGCCGTTGGCGTCCTTCTTGTCCTTGATCTCGATACCGTCGGGGTTGTTCGAACCCACTTCGTGCAACGCAATGATGTGCGCCACGATCAGGCCGATCAGCACCAGCGGAATCGCAATCACGTGGAAGGCGAAGAAGCGGTTGAGCGTTGCGTCCGACACCACGTAGTCGCCACGAATCCACAGCGACAGATCGGGGCCGATGAACGGAATTGCCGAGAAGAGGTTCACGATCACCTGTGCGCCCCAGTACGACATCTGACCCCACGGCAGCAGATAACCGAAGAACGCCTCAGCCATCAGGCACAGGAAGATCAGACACCCGAACACCCACACCAGCTCACGCGGCTTGCGGTACGAACCGTACAACAGCCCGCGGAACATATGCAGATACACCACCACGAAGAACATCGACGCACCCGTGGAGTGCATGTAGCGGATGAGCCATCCCCATGGCACCTCGCGCATGATGTATTCGACCGACGCAAACGCAAGGTTGGCGTCCGGCTTGTAGTTCATCACCAGGAAAATGCCGGTGACGATCTGAATCACCAGCACCAGCATCGCCAGCGATCCGAAGAAATACCAGAAGTTGAAGTTTTTAGGGGCGTAGTACTCGGAAGCGTGATCTTTCCAAAGCTGTGTCAGCGGGAAGCGGCGATCGATCCAGCCCAGCAAGCCCGTCGTGTCGACCTGTTTGTCGGCGGCCATGGTTACGCTTCTCCTTTTTCGTCTTTACCGATCACGAGCCGGGTGTCGTTCACGAACATGAAACGAGGAACGTCGAGATTCTTCGGTGCCGGCTTGTTCTTGAACACGCGGCCCGACATGTCGTACGTGGAACCATGGCACGGGCACAGAAAGCCCGGGTCGTGCCCCAATGCTGGGATGGTATTGGCGTCGTAAGGACCCGATGGAATGCAGCCCAGATGGGTGCAGATGCCGACCACAACGAGCAGATCCTTATGCTCGGCACGCGCCCGGAACGCGTTCTTGCAATACTCGGGCATCGGGTAGGAGAACGTCTCCTTGGAGTCCGGATCAGCGAGTTCGCCCGTCACTTTGGACAGCGAATCCATTTCCGCCGGCGTGCGGCGCACGATCCACACCGGCAGACCACGCCACGCCACGGTCATCTTCTCACCGGGCTTGAGATTACTGATATCGGCCTCGACCGGCGCACCGCCCGCCTTGGCTCGCTCAGAGGGTTCCAGAGAACTGACGAAAGGAACAAGTGTTGCAACGCCGCCCACGCCTCCAGCTACGGACGTTGCAATCAGCAGATTCCGGCGGCTACTGTCGACGGCCTTTTCTTGATTGTCACTCATCACAAGCCCCACACGGTTGATTTGATATTTCCGTCAACCTTAAATCATACGCGAGCGTAAATGCCTGAAACAACGGCAAAACGCCCCAGTCTCCTAGTGGTTTTCGCGTATTTTCAAAGGATTAACGTACCCTGCGGGCGGCTGATGCTCACCCGGGGTTTCGCTTCTGGGATGCTGCACGAGAGTCGCTATGATCGCCGCTTTCGTTGACGCGTGCACGACATTTAGTCATCATTTTCCCTGTCTCACCCCGGTGACAGCTACTGTGCGCGCCCCCGGCCCTCATTAAAACAGCGGAGGAATGGCATGAGCTTCATGTCGGAATTCAAGGAATTTGCCGTCAAAGGCAATGTGGTCGATCTGGCCGTCGGTGTGATCATCGGCGCGGCATTCGGCAAGATCGTCGACTCGGTCGTCAAAGACCTCATCATGCCGATTGTCGGCGCCATCTTCGGTGGCCTCGACTTCTCGAGCAAATTCATTCTGCTCGGCGCCATCCCGCCCGACTTCAAGGGCAACCCCACGTCGTACGCCGATCTGACCAAGGCCGGCGTTGCCGTCTTCGGTTACGGCAACTTCATCACGGTCGCCATCAACTTCATCATTCTGGCGTTCATCATCTTCATCATGGTCAAGCAGATCAACCGCTTGAAGCGCCCGGCCCCGGAAGCCCCGGCGGCACCGGCCCCGACGCCGGAAGACATCGTTCTGCTGCGCGAAATCCGCGACAGCCTCAAGAAGCAGAACGGCTGAGCTTTCTTGCCCTGTCTGCCAGCCACCCGCGCAGCGCGGTGGCTGGCCTTCGACACTGCCCCAACGCCGCCCTCGATTCAGACCGACTCAGACCGGATTAGGCATGTCGAAGAATTTGTGTTCGAGGCCGAAGCGTTCGGCGACATGTTCGCCAACCGCTCTCGCCCCGCCGCGCTCCGTGGCGTGGTGCCCTGCCGCCAGATAGCCCACGCCGCTCTCGTGTGCGAGGTGGGTGGTCGGTTCGGACACTTCGCCGCTGATGTAGACGTCCGCCCCTGCTGCAATGGCGGCGTCGAAGAAGCCCTGCGCGCCCCCAGTGCACCACGCGACGCGATGGACCACGCGATCGGGCGCCCCCAGCATGAGCGCTGTGCGACCCAGTGTCGCTTCGACATGCGCGGCGAGTTCGGCCAAAGTCGTGGGCTGCGCGGGCTTGCCGAGCCATCCGAGCTGATCGGGGCCGAAACGCCCGCCATCGTCGGCGAATCCCAACAGTTTGCCGAGCTGCGCGTTGTTGCCCAACTCCGGGTGTGCGTCGAGTGGCAGATGGAAGGCGAACAGGTTGATGTCGTTGCCGATCAGCAAGCCAAGGCGACGGCGTTTCATCCCCACAACACGCGCATCTTCGTTCTTCCAGAAGTAGCCGTGATGGACGATGACCGCGTCAGCGCCCCAGTCACGTGCCGCTTCGAGAAACGCCAGGCTGGCGGTCACGCCGCTGGCGATTTTGCGGATCTCATCGCGCCCTTCAACCTGTAGGCCGTTGGGGCAGTAATCGCGAAATTGCGCGATTTGCAGGGTATCGTTCAGATACAATTCGAGTTCAACACGATTCATATAAGGTCTCGCTCTTTCATGCTCAGACGCTTCTGGCTACTGTTCGCGCAAGCGGTCACCGTGCTGCTTGCGTTGCTCTTCATCATTGCCACGCTCAAGCCGCAGTGGTTGCAACGCCAGGGTTCGTTCGGCAAACAGTTGGCCAACCCGATCATCGCCCTTCAGGAAGTCGCTCCCAGCCTGTCGGACAAGCCGGCTACCGGCTCTTACGCCGACGGCGCGCAAAAGGCCATGCCCGCGGTCGTCAGCATTTTTTCCAGCAAGGAACAAAAGCAGAATCGCGACCCGCGCCTTGATGACCCGCTGTTCCGTTACTTCTTCGGCGACGGCGGCGGCACGGTGCGGCAAGACCCGGTCTCGAGCCTCGGCTCGGGCGTGATCGTCAGCAGTGAAGGCTATATTCTCACGAATCATCACGTGGTGGACGGTGCCGACGAGATCGAAGTCGCCCTCGCCGATGGCCGCAAAGCCCGCGCGAAACTCGTCGGCAGCGACCCCGAGACCGATCTGGCCGTGCTCAAGATCACGCTGGACAACCTGCCCGCCATCACGCTCGGCCGCATGGATCAGGTGCGCGTCGGCGACGTGGTGCTCGCCATCGGGAACCCGTTCGGCGTCGGCCAGACGGTGACAATGGGCATCATCAGCGCGCTCGGCCGGAATCACCTCGACATCAGCACGTTCGAGAACTTCATCCAGACGGATGCGGCGATCAACCCCGGTAACTCCGGTGGCGCACTGGTCGACGTGAACGGCAATCTGCTTGGCATCAACACCGCGATTTACTCGCGCAGCGGCGGCAACATGGGGATCGGCTTCGCCATTCCGGTGTCGACGGCGCGCACGGTGCTCGAGAGCATCATCACCAGCGGTACGGTCACGCGTGGCTGGGTCGGTGTCGAGCCGCAGGACATCACGTCCGACATCGCCGAGTCGTTCGGCTTGCAGCAGGACTCGGGCGTGATCATCGCCGGCGTTGTGCAAGGCGGGCCGGCGGACAAGGCTGGCGTGCAACCGGGCGATATCCTGACCAAGGTCAACGACGAGTCGATCCGCGACACGACCGAGTTGCTCAACGTGATCGCGCAGATCAAGCCGGGTACGCAGGCAAAGATCCACGTCACACGCAAGAAGAAGGATATGGACCTGACCGTGACCATCGGCAAGCGTCCGCCGCCGCCCAAGCGCCCCGCGCAGGACGACGACGACAGCAACGACGAGAACGGCGCCGACTGACGGCAAGCTGGGGTCCACGCCCCGGCGTTGGAAGGACAAAACGGCTGCGCTTCGGCGCGGCCGTTTTTGTTTGGCCGACGCGTTTGTCCGACGCGTCTGTCCGCCGCGTTTTGCATCGCCACGGGCTTCGCACCGGATTGGCATGGGCAATAAAAAAGCACGGGACGCAGCCCGTGCTTTTTTATTACTCGTGGGGACTCACACCTTCGTCACGTCGTTACGGCGTTGCCTGCCCGTTCTCTTTCTCTTCGTTCGGGTGTCCTTGCTTGACGAAGATCCGTGCGGCGATCAGGCCAAGTTCGTAGAGGATACAGAGCGGGATGGCCAGCATCAGCTGCGAGAGCATGTCCGGCGGCGTCACCACGGCGGCGAGCACGAAGGCACCGACGATCACGTACGGGCGAATCTGCTTGAGCTTCTCGATGCTCACGACGCCCATGCGCGCCAGCACCACCACGACCACCGGCACTTCGAAGGTCACCCCGAAGCATAGGAACATGGTCAGGACAAAACTCACGTAATTGTCGATATCGGTATTCATCTCCGCGCCCAGCGGCGCGTTGTAATGCGCCATAAAGTGGAACACGGTCGGGAACACCAGAAAGTACGCGAACGCCATGCCGATCAGAAACAGCGAGTAACTGCTCACTACCAGCGGAAACACCAGCTTCTTCTCGTGCTGATAAAGCCCCGGTGCGACAAATGCCCACGCCTGATACAGCACGATGGGGAGCGCGATCACGAACGCGACCATCATCGTGACCTTCATCGGGACGAAGAACGACCCGGTGATGTCGGTGACGATCATCTTGCCGCCAGCGGGCAGCGATTGCGTCAGCGGGCGCGAGAGCAGGCGGAAGATGTCCGGCGCCCAATACACCAGCGAGAGGAACACCACGATCACCGCCGCACCCGCGCGAATGATGCGGTTGCGCAGCTCGATCAGGTGCGAGATGAAAGTCTCTTCGGTGCCCCCGTCAGGGGTTTGCTTGTCGTCGCTCACGTCGACTTATCCAGGAATGAGGCCGGTACGGCGCAAGGTGGCGGGAAGTAAGGTGCGCACGCGCCTCAGAAGAACTTGACGGGCCGGCGCAGCTTGGCCGGCGTATGCCGCGCGACCCGCGCCGCGCCCGACTGCACTTTCGTGCGCGTGGCGCTGGCCTGCTTGAACCACACCGGCGTTGCATTGCGGCGCACGCGCCAGTTGCGGCGCTTGGTCGACGCACGAATGCCGGACGTGACGACCGGCTCGGCGAGGTAGCTGTCGGAGTAGCCGGTCGCGGCATCGGTGCCACCCCCGGCCATCTCGCTGGACGACGTGCCCGTGGCGCTGGCCCAGGCCTCGTTGAGCGAGGACTCCTGCTCATTCAGATGTTTCTGAACCGTGCTCTGGGCGCTGCGAGCCGCGTTCTCGAACTCGCTTCGCATGTTGCGAAGTTCGTCGAGCTCCATCTCGCGGCCCACCTCGGCCTTCACATCGTTGATGTAACGCTGGGCGCGGCCAAACAGCGCGCCCGCCGTGCGTGCCACCTTCGGCAGACGCTCGGGACCGATCACGACCAGCGCCACAACGCCGATCAACATCAGTTTGGAAAGGCCGAGATCGATCATGTCGACGCCGACTTAGCCTTGCTTGTTGTTGCTCGCGTCCTTGGCCTGCACGTCGATGGTCGTCGAATCGCGCAGTTCCTTGGCCGTCATCGGGTCTTCCTTGGCAGCCGGGGCGCTTTCGCCTTCCTTCATGCCGTCCTTGAAACCCTTGACCGCACCGCCCAGATCGCTGCCCATGTTACGCAGCTTCTTGGTGCCAAAAACCATCATCACGATCACCAGCACGATCAGCCAGTGCCAAATACTCAACGAACCCATGACCACTCTCCTTGCGTGATTCGCCCTCGTCGCCTGGCGGCGAGGGTCTTATCGGACGATCCCGCCCGATGCATTGTATTTGCCCGTGTGAGCGCGGCAATGTGCCCCATTGTGGCACATCGGGCGTCACGTCCAGCATCGTAACCGCGTCAGACGCCGGGTAGAAATAAATGTTTCGTGAAACCTTTCCCGATGCGGCACTAGCGCACTGTGAACCGGCGATCTGCGGCAATTTTCCGCATCCCGCCGGAGCTTCACGTCATTTGCCTCACATGCGCTTCCACGGCCGCGGCCCGGCCAGAATATGCATGTGAAGATGATAAACCTCTTGTCCGCCGCCCGGGCCGTTGTTCACGACCACGCGGAAGCCGTTGCCGTCGACGTTCTCAGGGTCGCCGTCGTAGGCGTAACCCTGCTCGGCAGCGAGCTTCGGCGCGAGCAGCAGCATCTTGCCGAGCAATGCCTGGTCTTCCGGCTGGGCATCCTGCAACGTGGCGATGTGCTTGCGCGGCACCATGAGCAGGTGCAGGTCGGCAGCCGGATTGATGTCTTTGAACACAATCACGTCGTCATCGGCGTACACCTGCGTGCTCGGGATCTGCCCGGCGACGATTTTGCAGAAGATACAGTTGTCGTGCGTCATGCGGATGTCTTCCTCTCCAATGTCTCAAAGGGAGTGACCCAAAGGGAGTGCCCCAAATCGACGGCCTCGATCAATCGGGGCCGCCTGCGTCAGCGATCAGATGCGCGCCGCGTACATGGGCTTGTTGTCGTTCAGGTAGAGCCAGCCCTTCACGATCCGGTACAGCGTCCAGATGCCGAGCACCCAGAGAATCGCGAAGCCGACCATCACCACCGCCAGCGCCACGCCCAGCACGCCCCACAGCACCGACCACCAGAAGGTGCGGATCTGCCACGTGAAGTGCGACGCGTAGAGCGTGCCGACGGCATCGTCACGCTTGATGTAGTTGATGATGATCGCCACGATGGCTGTGACGCCGCCGGTGAGCCAAAACAGGGCGTACAGGGCGTAGAGCACGTGCGTGAGCTTGCGCAACGCGCGCTCCTGCTCGGTCGTGGGCGAATTGACGACGTAAGGATTGCCGGTGCTGCCGGAAGGGTTGGTCGTACCGGGGGTCTGCGGATCGTTCATGGATGGTCTCCCTCGCGTCTGCCGGCGTGATGCGCCGGCATGTCGAATCGGTACAGTGTGTGCGGCGCTCGGTGCAGGTGTGCCGGCGTGCAGGCCGTTGATGCCGGCACGCCAGACTGCCCCGGATCAGTCGGCGTGTTCGCCGCGCGTGCCCCGCTGGGCCTTTTCCGTCAGCCCCGAGAGGCCTTCACGGCGCGCCAGCTCGGCGAGCACTTCGTCCGGGCTCAGGTCGTGGTGCGCGAGCAGCACCATGCAGTGGAACCACAGATCGGCCGTCTCGTTGACCAGCTTCTGGCGCAGATTGTCTGCGCCGCCGATGCGGATGTCCTTGGCGGCGAGCACCACTTCGGTGGCTTCTTCGCCGATCTTCTTGCAAATCGCGTCGTCACCCTTGTGGAACAGGCGCGCGACGTACGATTTGTCCGGATCGCCGCCACGACGCGAGGCGATCACTTCGGCAACACGCGCAAGCGTATCGTTCATGGTGCTCACTTATAGATCTTGTGCGGGTCTTTGAGCACCGGCTCGACGGTGGCCCATTGGCCGTCGTCGACAGTGCCCTCGAACTTCTGGAAGAAACAGGAGTGGCGGCCGGTATGGCACGCAATGCCGTCGATCTGCTCAACCTTGAGCAGCACCACATCTTCGTCGCAATCGAGGCGGATCTCGTGCACCTTTTGCACGTGGCCCGACTCTTCGCCCTTGTGCCACAGGCGTTTGCGCGAGCGCGAGTAGTAGACGGCTTCGCGGGTCTCGACCGTGCGCGCGAGCGCTTCACGGTTCATCCACGCGAACATCAGCACGTCGTTGCTGCCGACTTCCTGCGCGATCACGGGCACGAGGCCCTGCGCGTCCCAACTTACCTTGTCCAGCCAGTCTTGCGTCATGATCCGTTGATTCCCGTTCAGAGCCGCACCGAAATGCCCTTGTCGGCCATGAAGCGCTTGGCTTCGCCGACGGTGTGCTCGCCGTAATGGAAGATGCTGGCGGCGAGGACGGCGTCGGCATGGCCTTGCGTCACGCCGTTGGCCAGATCGGCCAGCGAACCCACGCCGCCCGAGGCGATCACGGGGATGCTCACGGCGTCCGACACGGCGCGCGTGAGCGCCAGATCGAAGCCGCTCTTGGTGCCGTCGCGGTCCATGCTGGTGAGCAGAATCTCGCCCGCGCCCAGCTCGGCAATCTTCTTCGCCCAAGCCACGACATCGAGCCCAGTGGCCTTGCGGCCGCCGTGCGTGAAGACTTCCCAGCGCGGCGTTTCGCCGTCCGCCGAGACGCGCTTGGCGTCGATCGCCACGACGATGCACTGCGCACCGTGCTTGGCCGACGCGTCGGCGATCAGTTGCGGATTCGCCACAGCCGACGAGTTCATGCTGACCTTGTCGGCACCGGCGTTGAGCAGCCGGCGCACGTCGGCGACTTCGCGCACGCCGCCACCCACCGTCAACGGAATGAACACCTGCGCCGCCACCGATTCGATGATCGGCAGAATCAGGTCGCGCCCGTCGGAGGTGGCCGTGATGTCGAGAAACGTCAGTTCGTCGGCGCCCTGCTCGTCATAGCGGCGGGCAATTTCGACGGGGTCGCCCGCGTCGCGCAATTCAACGAAATTGACACCCTTGACCACTCGGCCAGCCGTCACGTCCAGGCACGGGATGATGCGTTTAGCGAGAGCCATGATGTTGGCACACGAGACGGCCTCAGCCGTGAGCTCGCTTATGCCGCTCCTTGGGAAAGCTCGTCTGCGCGCGTTTGCGCCGACGAGAAATTCAGGTCGCCCGAGTAGATCGCGCGACCGCAGATGACGCCTTCGACGCCCTCGTTCTGCACGTCGCACAGCGCATCGATGTCACCCAGATTCGACAGACCGCCGCTGGCGATCACCGGCACCGTCACAGCCTGCGCGAGACGCACGGTCGCTTCGATGTTGATGCCTTGCAGCATGCCGTCACGGCCGATGTCGGTGTAGATGATCGACTCGATGCCGTAGTCTTCGAACTTGCGCGCGAGATCCACGACTTCGTGACCGCTCAGCTTGCTCCAGCCATCGGTCGCCACTTTGCCGTCCTTGGCGTCGAGGCCCACGATGATGTGCCCGCCGAAGGCGCTGCAAGCGTCCTTGAGGAAGCCGGGGTCCTTCACCGCCGCCGTGCCGATGATCACGTACGACAGACCGTCGTCGAGATAGCGCTCGATGGTGTTCAGGTCGCGAATGCCGCCGCCCAGCTGGACGGGGATGTCTTGACCCACTTCCTGGATGATGGAGCGGATGGCAGCCTCGTTACGCGGCTTGCCAACGAATGCGCCGTTCAAGTCCACCAGATGGAGGCGGCGTGCACCCTGCTCGACCCAATGTCGGGCCATGGCAGCGGGGTCCTCCGAGAAAACAGTGGCTTGATCCATGTCGCCTTGTTTAAGGCGTACACATTGACCGTCTTTAAGGTCGATGGCCGGGATGAGCAGCATAGGCAATCGTGAAACGTCGCTAGTGGGAAGTAAAAGGAATTCGCGAAAAACGCGGACAACGCAAAACCGATCCCTGCCCTGCAAGGCGCCGGCACGTCGGGATCGGAATATTCAACATGACACAGTATAAGCTGGCTCAGCCGAGAGGCCCGGGCGCCAAAGCGCCGCACGGGTCCCGCTCAGGCGGGTTAAGGTTTCCACTGTGCAAAATTGCGGTAAAGCGCGAGCCCTGCGTGGGCGCTCTTTTCCGGGTGGAACTGGGTGGCAAAGATATTATCTTGGGCCACTGCACAGGTAAAGGGCACCCCATAGACCGTCTCGCCCGCCGTCAGTTCGGCGCTCGCAGGGACGACGTAGTAACTGTGCACGAAATAAAAGTAGCTGTCGTCGGGCACACCGGCCCAGATCGGGTGGGCCCGGGACTGACGCACGCGGTTCCAGCCCATCTGCGGCACCTTGAAGCGCGAACCGTCGTCCTGCAACTGGCCTTCCAGATCGAAGCGCACCACGCGGCCCGGCAGCAGCCCAAGCGCAGGCGTGTTGCCCTCGTCGGAAATGTCGAACAGCATCTGCTCGCCCACGCACACGCCGAACATCGGCTTGGTGGCGGCGGCTTCGACAACGGCTTCACGCAGGCCCGACTCGTTCAGGCAGCCCATGCAGTCGCGCATGGCGCCCTGACCCGGCAGCACCACGCGGTCGGCGGCGCGAATCTCGGCGGCGTCGCTGCTGATGCTCACGTCGGCTTCCGGCGCGGCAGCACGCAGCGCCTGATAGACCGAGCGCAGGTTGCCCATTCCGTAGTCGACAATCGCAATCTTATTCATCTCAAACCCGGCAGCAGTATTTTCAAACCATCGATAATGAATTCCACGGCCAGCGCCGAGAGGATCAACCCCATCAGGCGCGTGCCGATGTTGATACCCGTGCGGCCCAGCCAGCCTTCGATTCGCCCGGCACTGCGCAGCGCCACCCAGCACACCGCGCCGACACCCACACCGATCGCCATCAACGCCAGAATCTGCGTCCACCCGGCAGCGCGGCCCGAGTAAATGATCACGGTACTGATCGTGCCCGGCCCCGTGAGCAACGGAATGGCCAGCGGCACCACGGCGATGTTCGGCCGCTCTTCCGCCTCATGACGCTCTTCGGCGGTCGCGCGCGTGTTGCCGGTCTGCGCGTTGATCATGTTCACTGCCATAAGCAGCATGATCACCCCGCCGCCGACTTCGAGCGACGCAATCGAGATACCGAAAAAACGGATGATGTGCTCGCCGAACAGGCCCGAGCCCGCCACCACCAGTGCCACCGCAATCGCCGCCACATTGATCGTATGGCGTTTCTCTTCGCGCGTCTGCGTGGACGTCAGGCTGATGAACAGCGGGATCGCCCCCAGCGGGTTGATCAGGGCCAGCAGCGAAATAAAGAACTTGAAGGCGTCGAGCGTCATCGTGGGCACGCGGCGCCGGCATTCCGCCGGGGCAAAGAATCGTCGCAGGGGCCGCCAGCCACATAGGCCGGCGGGCTATCTCGCTGGCTCGCTTACAGGCTGCCCTTCGTGGACGGCACGACACCCGCCGCACGCGGATCGATCTCGACCGCCATGCGCAGCGCGCGTCCGAACGCCTTGAACACCGTTTCACACTGGTGGTGGGCGTTGATGCCGCGCAGGTTGTCGATATGCAGCGTCACGCCGGCATGATTGACGAAGCCACGGAAGAATTCGATGGTCAGGTCGACGTCGAAGCTGCCCACGCGCGCACGCGTGAACGGCACATGAAATTCGAGCCCCGGACGTCCGGAGAAGTCGATCACCACGCGCGAAAGCGCTTCGTCGAGGGGCACATAGCTGTGGCCGTAGCGCACGAGGCCCTTCTTGTCGCCCACGGCCTTGGCCACGGCCATGCCCAGCGTGATGCCGACGTCTTCCACCGTGTGGTGGTCGTCGATGAACGTATCGCCCTTGGCCTCGACTTCCATGTCGATGAGGCCATGACGCGCGATCTGGTCGAGCATGTGGTCCAGAAACGGTACGCCGGTGTCGAGCGTCTTCCGGCCGGTGCCGTCCAGATCGATCTTGACGCGTATTTGCGTTTCGCTGGTATCGCGAACGACTTCCGCAATGCGCATGATGGTGAGTTCTCGTCTTGTAGCTTGTTAGAGTGATGCGGCCAAGGCTTCGACCATCGCCGCATTCTCCGTGGGGGTGCCGACCGTCAAGCGCAGGCAATTGGCCAGCAATACGTGCATTTTACCCACGTTTTTGATCAACACCTTGCGGGCGAGCAGGCCCGCGAAGGTTTTGTCGGCATCCGGCACCCGCACGAGCAGGAAATTCGCATCGCTCGGGTACACGCTCACCCCGGGCAGCGCCGCCACGGCAGCCGCCAGCCGGCTGCGCTCGGCCCGCAATTCGGCCGCCTGCGCATCGAGCACGTCCAGGTGATCGAGCATGAATTCGGCACACGCCTGCGTGAGCACGTTCACGTTGTACGGCGGACGCACCTTGTCGAATTGGTCGAGCCACTGCGCACTGCCGGCCAGATACCCCAGCCGGATCCCGGCCAGCCCCAGCTTCGACACCGTGCGCATGACGACGACGTTCGGGAAATCCGCCAGACGCGGCATCCACGTCTTGCCCGCAAACGGCTGGTAAGCCTCGTCGATGACCACGAGGCCGCCGCTGGCGGCGCGCACCAGCGTCTCGATCTCGTCGTCGGCAAACAGGTTGCCGGTCGGGTTGTTCGGGTACGCCAGATACACCACCGCGCCCGGATGCGCCGCAATGGCGTTCAGCATGGCCGGCATATCGAGCGAGAAGTCAGCCTTCAGCGGCACGCCCACGAACTCGATGCCCGCAAAGCGCGACGACATTTCGTACATCACGAAACCCGGCATCGGTGCGATCACTGCTGCGCCCGGACGGGCCGTGGCGGTCGCGATCATGCTGATGATTTCGTCAGATCCGTTGCCCAGCAACAGCTTCGCCCCGGCCGGCACACCCATCGCATGCGAGAGCTTGGCGAGCAGCGCAGCGGGGCGCGGCGCCGGGTAGCGATTGAGGGCCACCTCGGCCAGACGATGACCCAGCGCGGTGCGCAGGGCTTCGGGCAGCCCGTAGGGGTTCTCCATCGCGTCGAGCTTCAGCAGGCCGCTGGCATCGGGCACGGGATAGGTGCTCATGGCGAGCACTTCGGGGCGAATCACTTGATCGACAGACATGAGGGTCGGACCACCTGAATGGATAACGCGCGAATCGGTTTGAAGGACTGAAGCGTGTGAATCTACGAAGTCTACGAGCCGCCGAGGTCTACGACGCCAGCCGCGGCAAATCAGTTGAAAGCGAACGTCAGCAGTCCGGCATCGGCCCCGTCGATCTTGACGGTGCAGCGGCGCCCGGTCTCCACGCTGCCGAGCGCATCGGTGATGCGCTGCACGCGCACGCCGGTTTGCCACGACAGCGCCTGCGCCACCGCCGGGCTCACGCGCGCGGGCGATTCCTCGGCTTCGCAACGCATGGCCACCAGCCGGTTGCCCACGCGGCCGAACACACCGTGCGCGACTTCGTCGTCGGTGCCGCGCAAGGCCGTCTTGCCGTCCAGACGCAGCACGTAGACGTCGTTATCGAACGCCTGCCGGCGCACGCATACGGTCATGCGCTCGACAGACGCGCCTTCGAACGTCGCGTGCTGGCAGTAATTCCCGGCAGCATGCGCCGCTGAGCCGGCCGCCGCGCCGAGCGCGAACAGCGCGGTAACACGCACAACGAAGCGCATGACAAAGCGCGTGAAAAAACGCACGGCAGCACGCCGCCCGGCCAGCACGGGGCGGGCAGGCAGCATGACTGACGATGCAGGGGATAGGGCGAGCGATGCGCGAGCCCGACGCCGGGACGTAGCCGGCGCCGAAGCGATTTGCACGGCGGGCCACAGGGCGTCGTCGCGCATGTCAGGACTCGTGATGCAGACGGAATTCGGCGCTGCGCGCGTGGGCTTGCAGGCCCTCGCCGTAGGCCAGTTCGGCAGCGATTTCGCCGAGCATGCGGGCACCGCCTTCGCTCACTTCGATCAGGCTCGAACGCTTGATGAAGTCGTACACACCCAGCGGCGACGAGAAGCGTGCCGTGCGCGAGGTCGGCAGCACGTGGTTCGGCCCGGCGCAGTAATCGCCCAGACTTTCGCTCGTGAACTTGCCGAGGAAAATCGCACCGGCGTGGCGAATCTTGTCGCCCCACTGCTGCGCGTTTTCCGTCGAGATCTCAAGGTGTTCCGGCGCGATCACGTTAGCGATCTCGCAGGCTTCGTTCATGTCGCGCACCTTGACCAGTGCGCCACGGCCTTGCAGCGACGCCGCGATCACATCGCAGCGCGGCATCTCGTCGATCTGACGCTCCATCGACTGGTGCACGCGGGCGAGATACGCCGCATCCGGGCACAGCAGAATCGACTGCGCGAGTTCGTCGTGCTCGGCTTGCGAGAACAGGTCCATCGCCACCCAGTCCGGGTCGGTCGTGCCGTCGCAGATCACGAGAATTTCCGACGGGCCGGCGATCATGTCGATGCCGACGGTGCCGAACACGCGACGCTTGGCCGCGGCCACGAACGCGTTGCCCGGGCCGACGATCTTGTCGACCGCCGGCACGGTCTCGGTGCCATAAGCCAGTGCGCCCACAGCTTGCGCGCCGCCGATGGTGAACACGCGGTCCACGCCTGCGATGTGCGCAGCCGCCAGCACCAGCGGGTTCTGCACGCCGTCGGGCGTGGGCACCACCATGATGATTTCCTTCACGCCAGCCACACGCGCGGGAATCGCATTCATCAGCACCGACGACGGATACGCCGCCTTGCCACCCGGCACGTAGATGCCCACGCGATCGAGCGGCGTGACCTTCTGACCGAGCACCGTGCCGTCCGACTCGGTGTACTGCCAGCTATGGCTGCCGCATTCGATGCGTTGCTTCTCGTGATAGGCGCGCACGCGCGCAGCGGCCGCTTCCAGCGCCGCACGGCGCTTGGGCTCCAGACTCTCCAGCGCCGCTTCGAGTGCCGTGGCCGGCAGCTCCAGCGCGGTCATGCCGGAAGCGCTCAGGCGGTCGAACTTGTTGGTGTATTCAATGACGGCTGCATCGCCGCGCGTCTTCACGTCGGCGAGGATCTCGGCAGCCGCGCGATCGATGGCGGCGTCTTCGCTCGCCTCGAACGCCAGCACGTCGCGAAGCTGCTTCGCGAAGCCGTCGGCAGAGGAATCGAGTTTGCGAATATCGAGTTTCATGCTGTTTGGCGGGAGGCCTGCTCGAAGGCATCCAGAATAGGCTGCAACGACTCGCGCTTCAACTTGAGCGCAGCCTGGTTGATCACGAGGCGGGACGAGATCTCCATGATCTCCTCCACTTCCACCAGATTATTGGCCCGCAGCGTGCCGCCGGTGCTCACCAGATCGACAATCGCGTCGGCCAGGCCCACCAGCGGGCCCAGTTCCATCGAACCGTACAGCTTGATCAGGTCGACGTGCACACCCTTGGCCGCAAAGTGCTCGCGCGCGGTCTGCACGTACTTGGTGGCCACCCGCAGGCGGGCGCCCTGACGCACGGCGTTCGCGTAATCGAAGCCCTTCGGTACAGCAACAGACATGCGGCAACGGGCAATGTTCAAATCGATCGGCTGATACAGGCCGCCACCGCCGTGCTCGATGAGCACATCCTTGCCGGCCACGCCGAAGTCGGCAGCACCGTATTGCACATACGTCGGCACGTCGGTTGCGCGTACGATGATCACGCGCAGGTTCGGGTCCGTGGTCGGCAGAATCAGCTTGCGCGAGGTCTCGGGATCTTCCGTGACTTCGATACCGGCAGCAGCGAGCAGCGGCAGCGTTTCCGTAAAGATACGCCCTTTCGAAAGCGCCAGCGTCAGCGGTTGGCTGAGCGGCTGGGCAGACTTGGCGGAACTCATGCAATCTCTCCCTGGCGTGCTTGCACACGACGGATTCGCGCGCCCACGGCGCACAACTTGGCCTCGATACGATGATAGCCGCGATCGAGGTGATGAATACGGTCGACGAGCGTGCGGCCATCGGCCGTCAGGCCCGCCACGATCAGGCTGGCGGAGGCGCGCAGGTCGGTTGCCATCACATGCGCACCCGACAGGCGTTCCACGCCGGCAATACGCGCGGTATTGCCTTCGATGCCGATATTCGCGCCCAGACGCAGCAATTCCTGCACGTGCATGAAGCGGTTCTCGAAGATCGTCTCGACGACCTGCGATGCACCTTCTGCAATGCAGTTCAGCGCCATGAACTGCGCCTGCATGTCGGTCGGGAACGCCGGATATTCCGACGTCTGAAAACTCACGGCCTGCGCGCGTCGATCCATCGACACACGCAACCAATCCGCACCCGCAGTCACATTCGCGCCGGTCTCGCGCAATTTCGCGATCACGGCATCGAGCGTGCCCGGCACCACGCGACGCAGCGTGATATCGCCGCGTGTGGCCACGGCCGCGCACAGGAACGTGCCGGCTTCGATGCGATCGGGCACGACGTCGTGCGTTGCACCATGCAAGCGCGCCACGCCGGTCACCACCAGACGCTCGGTGCCGATGCCTTCGATCTTCGCGCCCATCTTCACCAGCAGGTTCGCCAGATCGGTCACTTCCGGCTCACGGGCGGCGTTGGCCAGCACGGTCACACCGTCGGCCAGCGTCGCTGCCATGAGCAGGTTTTCGGTGCCGGTCACGGTGATCATGTCGGTCACGAGCGTCTCGCCGCGCAGGCGCGCCGCCTTCGCCACGATATCGCCATGCGTGAGTGTGATCTCGGCGCCCATCTTTTGCAGGCCCTTGATGTGCTGATCGACCGGACGCGCACCAATGGCGCACCCGCCCGGCAGCGACACACGCGCCTCGCCGCAACGTGCAAGCAACGGCCCGAGCACGAGGATCGACGCCCGCATGGTCTTCACCAGTTCATACGGGGCGGCCGCCTCGGTGATCTGCGACGCGTCGAGCGTCACCGACTCGCCATCGCGTTCGACCTTCACGCCCATGCGCGCGAGCAGCGTCAGCATGGTGCGCACGTCGTGCAGATCGGGGACGTTGCCAAGCACCAGCGGCTCGGCCGTCAGCAGACTTGCACACAGAATCGGCAGCGCGGCATTCTTCGCGCCCGACACGGTAATTTCTCCCGCCAGCCGCTCGCCACCTTCGATTTCCAGATGGTCTGCGGCCACACGCTCGCCGGCGGCGGACTCGCCGTTACCGGCTGCGCCGGCGCTTTCTTGCGTAATCCTCATTGCGCCTGATACTCCGCCGGCGTCAGCGTCTTCATCGACAACGCGTGAATTTCTGCCTTCATGCGATCGCCCAAGGCGGCGTACACCAGTTGATGGCGTGCGATGAGGCGCCGGCCTTCGAACTGCGCGCTCACGATGGTCGCGTAGAAGTGCTGGCCATCGCCTTCGACGGCGACGTGCTCACAAGCCAGTCCGGCTTCGATGTACTGTTTGATTTGTTCTGGGGTGGGCAGCATTTTGCCGATCCTAAGAAAGTTCAGTGACGCAGTTTGTAGCCGCGGCGCAGCAGATTCAGCGCCACGGTTGCGAGTATCAGGAACGTCGCGCCGACGACCGCCAGGCTCGTGGCCGGCGAGACATCGGAGACGCCGAAGAAGCCGTAGCGGAACCCGTCGATCATGTAGAAGAACGGGTTGAAGTGCGACACGGCTTGCCACAGCGGCGGCAACGAATGAATCGAATAGAACACGCCCGCGAGGAACGTCGCCGGCATGATCAGGAAGTTCTGGAACGCCGCGAGCTGGTCGAATTTCTCGGCCCAGATGCCCGCAATCAGTCCGAGCGTGCCGAGAATCGCCGCGCCCAGGAACGCGAAACCGAGAATCCACAACGGCGCGGCAAACGTCAGATGCGTGAACGTCACGGTCACGAGGAACACGCCGAAGCCGACGCACAGTCCACGCACCACGGCGGCCAGCACGTACGCACCGAACATCTCCCAATGCGAGAGCGGCGGCAGCAGCACGAACACCAGATTGCCGGTGATCTTCGACTGAATGAGCGACGAGGAACTGTTCGCGAACGCGTTCTGCAACACGCTCATCATCACCAGACCCGGCACCAGAAACGACGTGTAAGTGATCTGGTCGTAGACCTTCACACGGTCTTCGAGCACGTGGCCGAAGATCATCAGATACAGCAGCGCGGTAAGCACCGGCGCCGCCACCGTCTGGAAGCTCACCTTCCAGAAGCGCAGCACTTCCTTATAGAACAGCGTACGAAAACCGATCATGCTGCCACCTCCTGCGCGCGCGCACCGGACATGATCTGCACGAAAACGTCTTCGAGATCTGCCTTCTGAATTTCAATGTCTTCGACGATGCCGCCGGCCGCACGGCAGGTGGCGAGAATCGACTCGACTTCGTCACAGCCCGCCAGACGCAGTGCGAACTGACGCCCGCCGGTGTCTTGTCCGTCCACGAGGAGCGGACGCAGCGAATCGGGCAACGTGCCCTGACGGAAGCGCAGCACCAGCCGCGTGCCCGCAAAACGCTGCAACAGCGATGCCGTGCGTTCCAGTGCGACGACTTCGCCGCGCTTGAGCATGGCAATGCGGTCGCACAGCGCTTCGGCTTCTTCGAGATAGTGCGTGGTGAGAACGATGGTGTGACCTTCGCGGTTCAGGCGCGAGATGAACTTCCAGAGCGTCTGACGCAGTTCGACGTCGACCCCGGCGGTCGGCTCGTCGAGCACGATCACCGGCGGACGATGCACGAGCGCCTGCGCCACCAGCACGCGGCGCTTCATGCCGCCCGAGAGCTGGCGCATGTTCGCATCAGCCTTGTCGGTCAGATCGAGATTGGCCATCACTTCGTCGATCCAGTCGTCGTTGCGCGTGAGGCCGAAGTAGCCCGACTGAATGCGCAGCGTCTCACGCACCGAGAAAAACGGATCGAAGACGAGCTCCTGCGGCACCACGCCGAGCTTGCGGCGGGCGTTGCGGTAGTCGCGCACGACATCGTGACCAAGTACGCTGATGCTGCCGGCGTCGGCACGGGCCAGACCTGCGAGGATGCTGATGAGCGTCGTCTTGCCGGCGCCGTTGGGGCCGAGCAGACCGAAGAATTCACCTTCTTCGATCGAGAAGCTGACGCCCTTGAGCGCCTGCAACGCCTCATAGCGTTTTTTGACGTTACGGATTTCGATGGCGGCCATGGGCTGCACGCGCCCGGCTTGGCGGACGCGCCATTTTTTGTAACTCCGGACACGGCGCGCCGAGCGCGCAAACCGGGGAGGATGGCGGCAATGACGGCGTCGGTGCCCCGAATGGGGGGTTACCGCTCAATAGACGGCGGAAAACCCCTGATTATAAAGGAAGCGGGAGTCCGCCGTGGTTTTGGCCGACGGGTCAGCCCGCCAGGCCCCGCCCTGCTGGATTCGACAGGCATCGGCGCTCCGTGCCGGAACAAACACCGGAACAAAAAAAGCGCCGTCGTGGGACGGCGCTTTTTCTGGATTCCGAGGGCTTGGTGGGCTGGCCACCCCGCCGACAGGGCACCGGCCGATCAGCTCGAGAGCAGATGGTCGACGCCGTACACCAGCGCGAGGCTGGCCAATCCTGTCGGCAAGTTAGTGAACGCCAACGTCAACCCACGTCGGCCGGCATGGCGGCGCAAGGCCAGCAGCACGGCCAGTGCCGATGAGTCGAAGCGCGTGAGCCCCGCGCAATCGACGTGGGTTTCCCCCGCGTCGATGCGATCGATGGCCTGCGCGAGCACCTCACCGGCGGTGTCGTGCGTGAGATCGGTTTGCAAAGCGAGCATGCGCTTACTTGCCGCCCGAGAGCTGCTGGTTGCGCGTCTTCAGGAACTGGATCAGACCATCGATTCCGCTCTTGTTGATCTGCTCGGCAAACTGGCTGCGGTACGTCTGGATCAGCCACGAGCCGAACACGCTCATGTCATACAGTTTCCATTCGCCACTCGCCGTCTTGTACAGGCGGTAGTCGAGCTCGAACGGCTGGCCATTGTTGAGCACGCTGGTGTTGACCGCGACATCGGTATCGCCCGGTTGCGCGCGGAACGGCTTGTACTCGACCTGTTGATCACGAATCGATGCGATAGCACCGGCGTACGTGTACAGCAGCAACTTTCGGAACTCGGTCGTGAGCTGGTCGCGTTGCGCCGGCGTGGCCGTCGCCCATGCACGGCCAGTGGCCAGTTGCGTGGTCTTCGCGAAATCCGCGTGCGGCATGATCTTGGTTTCGATCAGCTTGGTAATGCTGTTCAGGTCACCGCGTTGAATGTTCGGATCGGTCTTGGCAGCGGCCATGACCTCGGACACCGTCTGCTTGACCAGCGCGTCAGGCGCCTGGGCCTGTGCCATCGCCGAGCCCGCAGCGGTAAGCGTCATAAATGCCATGACGGGAATGAGCCAGAACTTCTTCATTGTGGACTTCCTCTTTCGAGTGACGAGTGTTGCGGGTTTTGATACCCGCGTTACGTGTTGAGTTCGCAGATTCCCGCCGGCGCGTTGTAACAAACTGTTGCCTGACGGGCCTGACGGGCACATCCCGCATGGCGGGACGCAGCGAGGTGTTGGTACGACAGGACGCGCGCGAACGCGCGTCCCTCATGAGATCAACGACGGAACGGCAGACCACCCGGCACCATCGTGCCCGGCAGCGGCGAGCCTTGCGGCGAACCCGGTTCCGGCTCGGCCGATGCACCCGATGCCGGCGCCGGCATTGGCTGCGCACCCGCGCCAGCCGCCGCGCCTGCGGCACCCGCACCAGCAGCGCCGTCTTCCTCTTCGTAGTTCGGCAGCGGGGCACTCCCCGATGCGCCGCCGCTGATCAGGTACTTGCGGCGTGCCAGATAGGCGTCACGCGTGAACGAATACGGATCGAGCGCTGCTGCTTCGAGCAGGTTCGAAGCGTCGAGCAGGTTGGCCCGCGTGTTCACCAGACGCACACCATACAGCGAGTAGCTCACCCAATCCGGCTTGATATAGGACGTCGGATCGAGGTACAGATTGGCCGCCATCCCGGCCGTGTCGCGCACCGTGCTCGGGCCGAGCAGCGGCAACACCAGGTACGGGCCGTCAGGCACGCCCCACTTGCCGAGCGTCACACCGAAGTCCTGGCTATGCTTGGGCAAGCCGGCCGGGGTTGCAAAGTCGAACAGACCACCCACGCCCCAGAGCGTATTGATCGTCAGGCGCATCAGATCCTGAACGGCCGCCGTGATCTGCAATTGCAGCAGGTTGTTGGCGAAGTTGTACACGTCGCCGACGTTCGAGAAGAAGTTCGTGACCATGTCGCGCCCGGGTTGCGGCACCACAAAGCGGTAGCCCTTCGCTACCGGGGTCATGACAGCCTTGTCGAGCTTGTCGTTGAACGTGTACATCGAACGGTTGAACCCTTCGATGGGGTCGGTCGGCGTGGGGTTCGTCACAGTGGCGCAGCCGGCCAGCGTCAAGGCGCCGACGGCCAGCACTGCCGAAGTACGGAAGCGGGTCATTTCTTTTATTTTCCTTGGTTAGCCGTTGCCCCTTGTCCCGGCGCGGCAGCCGGTGCAGGCGCTGCCGACGCGCCGCCCGGTTGGGCCCCGCCAGCATCCGCCGCCTTGTTATACAGGAACTGGCCGATCAGGTTTTCCAACACAATTGCGGACTGCGTGAGCGTGATCGTATCACCGGCTTTCAACATTTGATCGTCACCCCCGGGTTCGAGCCCGATGTACTGCTCGCCGAGCAGGCCGGAGGTCAGGATCTTCGCCGACGAATCTTTCGGGAACTGGTACTGCGAATCGATGTTGAGCGTGACGCTGGCCAGATAGCGTTTGTCGTCGAACTGAATCGACGACACGCGTCCGACCACCACACCCGCGCTCTTGACGGCGGCGCGCGGCTTGAGCCCGCCGATATTGTCGAAGCGCACGGTGACCGGGTACGTACTCGAGAACGACAGCGAACTCATGTTACCCGCCTTGAGTGCGAGAAACAGCAGTGCCGCGAAGCCGAGAACCACGAACAAGCCGACCCAGAAGTCGAGAGGGTGTTTTTTCATTGTGTCAGTGTGCGCAATCTGTCTGTAGTTGTCTTAGGCGGGATCGCCTGACGGTTAGCTGAACATCAAGGCCGTGAGCAGGAAGTCGAGCGCCAGCACGGCCAGCGACGCCTGCACCACCGTGCGTGTCGTCGCGCGCGAGACACCCTCGGGCGTCGGCTGAGCTTCAAACCCCTGATACAGCGCAATAAAAGTCACGGCAATGCCGAACACGACGCTCTTGATCACGCCGTTGGCGACATCCGCCCAGACGTCGACGCCGCCCTGCATCTGCGACCAGAACGCGCCGCTGTCGACACCGATCATCTGCACGCCGACCAGATAACCGCCGAAGATACCGACCGCCGAGAAGATCGCGGCAAGAATCGGCATCGCAATCACGCCCGCCCAGAAACGCGGCGCAACGACGCGCGCGATCGGGTCGATCGCCATCATCTCCATCGCCGTTAACTGCTCGCCGGCTTTCATCAGGCCGATCTCCGCCGTGAGCGACGTCCCCGCGCGCCCGGCAAACAGCAGTGCCGTGACGACCGGACCGAGCTCACGCACGAGCGACAGCGCGACGAGCAGGCCGAGGGCCTGTTCCGAACCGTACTTGTTAAGCGTGTAATAGCCTTGCAGGCCCAGCACGAAGCCGACAAACAGGCCCGAGACCGCAATGATCACGAACGAGTAGTTGCCGACGAAGTGAATTTGATCGGTCACCAGACGCGGGCGTCGCAGCAGCGCACCGGTCGACCTCAACATGCGCAGGAACAAGCGCGCGCCATAGCCCAGGCGCTCGACATGCCCGCGGACAAAACCGCCGATCGCCGTGATCATGCGCGGCCTCCCATGCCGAAATCTTCCGCAAGCGGCAACGCGGGGTACTGAAACTTCACCGGGCCGTCCGGTTGCGCGTCGATGAACTGGCGCACGGTCGGGTCCTGCGAGGCCCGCAGGTCCTCCGGCGTCCCCTCGGCACCGATTCGGCCTTCGGTAATGAAATAAATGTAATCGGCGATAGCGAAAGTCTCGGAAACATCGTGCGACACAATGATCGACGTGGCGCCCAACGCATCGTTGAGCTTGCGAATCAGGTTCGCCGTGATGCCCATGGAGATCGGGTCGAGACCGGTGAACGGCTCGTCGTACATGACCAGATCCGGATCGAGCGCAATCGTGCGCGCCAGCGCGACGCGTCGCGCCATGCCGCCCGAAATCTCGGCCGGCTTCATGTCGCGCGCCCCGCGCAAGCCCACGGCGTTGAGCTTCATGAGCACCAGATCACGAATCATCTCTTCATCGAGACGCGTATGTTCACGCAGCGGAAACGCCACATTGTCGAACACCGTCATGTCGGTAAAGAGCGCGCCAAACTGGAACAGCATGCCCATGCGGCGGCGCAACTTGTACCAACCGTCCCGGTCCAGCGACGACACATCGGTGCCATCGAAATCGACGACGCCACGGCTGGCATGGACCAGACCGCCGATCAGGCGCAGGACCGTGGTCTTCCCACAGCCGGAGCCGCCCATGACCGCAATGACCTTGCCGCGCGGAAACCGCATGTTCAGCCCGGAAAGGACGAGGCGTTCGCCATAACCGAAGCTAACGTCGCGCAATTCGAGCAGATTTTCCGTATTCGGGATAGGCACGTTTCGGGTCTTATAGTGCGGCGCAAAACGCCAATTATAGGGGGGAATGCCGATCGATGCCGTCCACGGGGAGGCTGTGACAGGCAGTACTGGCAGTTGCCCGCGGGATTTTACAGGCGGGCGGCCGGCACCGCAGAACCCCGTTCCGATGCGCGTAACGGGGAAAAACGTAACCCCGGCAAGGACTTAGGAAGGGTTTGATCGGCGCAGCTGTTGCGCCGTTGCTACAATATGCCGCTTTGGGCAATAAACCATTGATTGTTATGCAGTCTTCTCCGGCCGGGCCTGACGCCAGCGCGCCTGCGCCCTCGACTCGATTTCAGACGCGTCCGATGCGCCCCGCCGACCTTCCCCAAGTGTTGGTGGTGCAGGCACAGGCCTATGGCGACGTGATGCTGGAATCGGAAGCCACGCTGGGCTCGCGTCTGGCGCTGTCCCCCGCCACCTGCTGGGTTGCCGTGGATGAAGCCGCCGTGGTGGCCGGGTATCTGTTCACGCATCCGTGGCAACTCGCCGCCCCGCCACCGCTCGACATGGCACTCGACGCCCTGCCCGATGCCCCCGATTGCTGGTACGTCCACGATATGGCGCTCGCGCCACGTACGCGAGGCGCGGGCGTAGCGGCTCGCCTGTACGAAGCCGCATTGGCCTCGGCACAGACACTTGGGCTTGCCGCCTCCGCGCTCGTTGCAGTGCAGCAATCGCAAGGCTTCTGGGCGCGTTTCGGCTACGTGGCCGCTGCCGACGTCTCACCGCTGATCGCGGCGAAGCTGGCCGGTTACGGCGACGGCGCGGTGTTCATGACGCGTACGTTGTAATTCGGGCGGCAGTGCACGGCACATCGCCGCCACCCTCACCACCTCCCGCACACGACGTCACGCCCTCACCCGTCGTCATGCCCGTTTCGCAAATTCCGTTTGCATGCCCTTGACGGCCACTGCCACGTCGGCGGCCTCCGTCACGGCGCGCACCACAGCCGTGCAACCCACGCCAGTCTCCAGCACCTGCGGCAAGTTCTGCGCATCGATGCCGCCGATGGCAACGAGCGGGTAGTGCGGCGAAATCAGCTTCACGTAGCGCGCGAGCTTGGCCAGCCCTTGCGGCGCGGTGGCGATGACCTTGGTCGTCGTCGGGAACACGGCCCCCACGGCCAGATAGCTCGGGCGGAAGTGGTGAGCCGCGAGAATCTCGTAATAGCCGTGCGTGCTGATGCCCAGTCGCATGCCGCTTGCGTGCAGCGTTTCAACTTCAGCGGCGGAAAGCGCCGCCATGTCCTCCTGCCCCAGATGCACGCCGTAGGCGTTTGCCTTCGCCGCTTCGCGCCAATGGTCATTGATGAACCATGCGCTGTCGTGTGTCACGCGCTTGCCGGCGGCCACCGTGCGCGCGATCTCCGACGTTAGCGCGGGATGGGCCGGGTCCTTGACGCGAAGCTGCACGGTGCCGACCTGAAGGTCAGCCATGCGCTCGCACCAGTCGGCATCGGGGAGGACCGGGTACAACCCCAGCCGTGCCGGACACGCGGGAAATTCACCGGGGCTCGGCACCTGACCAACCACTTCCGGGAACGTCGCCAACACCGTCGGCCAATCCCCCAGTGCGTCGGCATCTTCTGCCCGCGCATGGCTTCCGTCGGTACGCCACGCGCGGCCAAGCACGAGTGCGTCGTGCGGCGCAAAGCCGCAATCGAGAAACGCGGCGAACGCGGGGAAAAACGCAGGATCGTCCACGCCGGCCACGCGATAGATCTCGCCGTCCGCATACAACGTGTCTTCGACGCCACCGCGCGGCAACGCACGCGAGCACAGCACAACCGCACCCGCCGCACGCCACACGTCGATCTGCACCGAGGTGCCGGTATCCAGTGCACCTTGCGGCGTCAGCGGCCACCAGAACACGTCACCTTTGGCAAAACCGCCCGGCGGCACCTGCGCGTGCAGTCGCCATTGCGCGGTAGTCCGGGCATCCGGCCAAGGCGCGAGACGAGCGCGGATCGCGCTGGCCGCCTGTTGCCACGCCAGCGCAAGCGGCGCATCCGCCGGCAGGCACTGCACGTGATGCAAAGGATCGATATGCCCTGAATCACCGGGCGTTCGTGCAGCCGCGCGGGCGGACATCGTCATGAGTAGTCCTTGCTGTGCCAGAACGGCACGCCGACCACCGGCGTGCTGGCCTCGGCGCTCTCGCGCTCGGCCATCGGCCCGGCGAGCCACGCACTGCGACCCGCCTTGATGGCAGACGCGAACGCACCGGCCATTTCCACCGGTTGCGCCGCCAGCGCCACGGCCGTGTTCAGCAGCACGCCATCGAAACCCCATTCCATCACCTGACAGGCATGCGACGGCAGACCGAGACCCGCATCGACGATGAGCGGCGTGTCGGGCAGGCGATCGCGCAGCAAGCGCAGGCCATACGGATTGATCACACCCTTGCCGGTGCCGATCGGCGCGCCCCACGGCATCAGCGCCTGACAACCGACGTCGAGCAGACGGCGGCACAGCACCAGATCCTCGGTGCAGTACGGCAGCACCTTGAAGCCGTCGCGAATCAATTGTTCAGCGGCCGTGACGAGACCAAACGGGTCGGGCTGCAACGTGTAGTCGTCACCGATGAGTTCGAGCTTGATCCAGTCGGTCTCGAACACTTCGCGCGCCATTTGCGCGGTGGTCACCGCTTCCTGGACGGAATGGCAGCCCGCCGTATTGGGCAGCACGGGCACGGCGAGGCGTCGCAGCGTGTCCCAGAAATGGCTTTCCGACGCCTGCGCGCCGGTGCCCGAGAGTTGACGGCGCAGCGCCACGGTCACCATGCCGGGGCGGGCGGTGTCGATGGAATCGTTCAGCGCCTGCAACGACGGATAGCGCGCGGTGCCGAGCAAAAAGCGGCTGCCGAAGCGGGTGTCATAGAGGGTCAGCGCGTCGCGCGTGCTGCCTGCGGCCACGTTGGCCGATTCGGTAATTGCGTTCATTTCAGCCTCCGGCGACCGGTTGCACGACATCGACTTTGTCGCCCGGCACGAGCGCGCGCGCAGCGTATTGGGTCTTGGGCACGAACTGCCCGTTCACGGCGGCCGCGAACGGCGGCTTGGCGCCGTAGGCCGCCAGTGCGTCGGCAAGCGTTGCCGCGTCTGCCACGCTCAGCGTCTGTTGATTGATCTGGATATCCATTGCGTACTGTTCCCTCTCAAGCCCGGCGGAACAGGTCCGGCCAAGGCCGGCTTGCTCGCCACGTCTCCCAATCGAGCGCGTCTCCTACTGCCGTTGGCGCGCCCTTCGTTTGCATCAATGCCTGCGCCAGTGCGCACGCTTCGCCCGTCACCGCCGGCGCCAGCAGATAGCCGTGCCGGTAGAGGCCGTTCACGCGCAACAGCCGCGCACCGTCCCACTGCACGCGCGGCAGGTGATCGGGCAGCGCCGGGCGGCAGTTGACGTTCAACTCGACGATGCGCGCCTCACCGAACGCAGGGTTCAGCGAATGCGCCGCCGAGAGCAATTCGAGCGCCGAGCGCACCGTCATCGGCGACATGTCTTCAGATTCGAGCTCGGTCGCGCCGATCACATAGAGATCGTTCTCTTTAGGCGCGATGTAGATCGGATAGCGCGGATGCAGCAATCGCACCGGACGGCGCAGGCCGATCCCCGGCGCGTGAATGCGCACGACTTCGCCGCGCACACCGCGAAGCTGCGTGAGCGCAGCGCGTGCGCCCAGGCCGCGACAGTCGATGACGAGACCCGCGTCGGGGTAGTCCCCTTCGGTAATTTCGGTGTTCCAGTGCAATTCGGCACCGGCTTTTGCCAGCCCAGCGGCGAGTGCACGCAGCAACTGGCGGTTATCGAGCTGGCCCTCGTTGGGCAGCAGCCAGCCTTCCTGAAAGCGTCCGGCGAGCGCGGGCTCGACTTCGGCGAGCGATTTCGCCCCTTGGCCGCCGAGGCGTTCTACACCACCACGCAGCAACTCAGGCGGGGCGTTGGCGCGCATGCGGCGGTCGAACATCACGGCTTCGGCGCGGTCGGGCTGGTGCCACACGACGAGCGTGCCGTTGCGTTGGAAAAACACGTGTTCGGGCAGGCCGTCGATCAGCCCGGGCCAGCGCTCGAGCCCGACGGCGCCCATTTCGACGATGCTCGGCTCGGCCACGGCCGCTTCGGCCAGCGGCGCGAGCATCGCGGCGGCGACCCAGCCGGCGGCAGACGAGCCGTCGGCATCGCCGCGCTCATAAAGCGCGACGCGCGCGCCGGCGCGAATCAGTTGCCACGCGACGAGACGGCCGGACAGCCCCCCGCCGAGCACGGCAACGTCGGGACGTGAAGTCGTGGCGCTCATACGCGCACGCCCGCACAGGCCATCTCGGCGTGCAGGCACTCAGGGCAATGCGAAGGAATTTGCGGAAGGTAACGCATGGGGTCCTTTCCTCATGAAAGCAAAAGGACGAAACGGTGCCAGGCACCTTACCCCACTGGAGGAGTCGGAAACTTCCCACGCCGGTATTACCCGGGTCGGGTGCAAAGGGTCTCTCTCAGCCCCGCGATCGTCACGCATGGTCTACACCCGCGTCAGATACGGAGCACCCCTGTTTCGCCCGCAGCCATTACAACATAGATGCCGACGCCCGTGCAAGCTGGCTTCCCGGGTGGGTAGACGCTCGACGCGTCTCGTTTTTTGACGTTTTTCCCGGGCGTTGTAACAGCGCGTAAACTGAATTTCGGCGTGACGCGAGCCCTGGGCCGGGAATCGTGCAACACACTGAGGAAGACGACGGTCAAACGAACCGTCGGGTACCGGTGAAGCCGTCGGGGCGTCATCGGGCACTCGATCCGGAACACGCGCGGCCGCGCGCCTCCGGGCACTCCCCATAACACGTTGCACCACTGCGGCAACGCCGCCAGACGATCATGGCCCACACGCCGACGCCACCCACGCCACCCGCCTCGCCGGAGGTTCCGCCGCCGGGCGCCACCGATCCGGCGAAGCCGGCGCCAACGCCCCCGAAATCGCCCACGGCATGGCAACTGATCCGGCCGTACTGGGTCTCCGAAAAGCGTTGGGAAGGACGCCGCCTGCTGCTGCTCGTGATCGCCCTGAATCTCGCGGTGGTGTTCATCAACGTGCGCCTGAACGCGTGGAACGCGCGCTTTTACGACGCCCTCGACAAGCGCAACTGGCCGATCTTCACTTCGTCGCTGATGGAGTTCGCCGTGCTGGCGTTCAGCTTCATCATCATCGCGACGTTTCGCACGTACTTCCGGCAGATGCTGGAAATCAAGTGGCGGCAGTGGGTTACCGATACGAATCTGACGAAGTGGTTCACGCGTCAGGCGTATTACCGCATCGAGCGCGATCATCTGGCGGACAACCCCGACCAGCGTATTTCCGAGGACATTCGTACGCTGGTGAATTCCTCGCTGGCGCTCTCGCTGGACC
The DNA here is from genome assembly GCF_002179865.1 of Pandoraea sp. PE-S2R-1. Classification (NCBI taxonomy): domain Bacteria; kingdom Pseudomonadati; phylum Pseudomonadota; class Betaproteobacteria; order Burkholderiales; family Burkholderiaceae; genus Pandoraea; species Pandoraea sp. PE-S2R-1. Next base: position 176,477 of record NZ_NGUR01000002.1, read on the forward strand.
TGCTGACCACGCTCGTCTCGCTGTTCTCGTTCGTGACGATTCTCTGGACGATTTCGGGTGCCGTCTCGTTCGCGCTTGGCACGATGAACGTGACGGTGCCCGGCTACATGGTCTGGGTCGCGGCCCTGTATGCCGTGGTCGGCTCGTTCTTCATCTTCAAGGTCGGCCGCCCGCTCGTCGGACTCAGCTATCGCCAGCAACAAGTGGAAGCCGACTTCCGTTTTCTGCTGGTACGGCTGCGTGAAAGCTCGGAGCAGATCGCGCTGTATCGCGGCGAAGGCGCGGAGCTTTCGCGCCTGAAATCGGCCTTTGGCGCGGTGCGCGACAACTGGTGGCAGATCATGGTCGTCACCAAGCGGCTGATTTTCGCGAACTCGATTTACGGTCAGATAGCCATCGTGTTTCCGATCATGGCAGCGGCGCCCCGGTACTTCGCGGGCGCCTTCACGCTGGGCGTGCTGATGCGCATCATCGATGCGTTCGGACAGGTCAGCGATGGTTTCTCGTGGTTCGTGAACAGCTTCACGACGCTGGCCGACTGGAAAGCCACGATCAACCGGTTACGGGAATTTACACGCGTGATCGACGAACCGCCGCGCGCCGGCGGCATTGCGGTGGTCCCCGCGCAGGCCGGTGCAGCACCCGCGTTCACCGCCACCGATCTGCAACTCGCGCTGCCGAACGGCGCACCGCTCGCGAACGTCGGCTCGTTTGCCTTCGCACGCGGCTCGCGCTGGCTGGTGCGCGGGCGCTCCGGCTGCGGCAAGAGCACGATGTTGCGCGCGCTGGCCGGGCTGTGGCCATTCGGCAGTGGACAGGTCGACGTGCCCGCCAATGCGCGCGTCCTGTTCCTGTCGCAACAGAGCTATCTGCCGATCGATACGCTGGCGGCTGCGCTTGCCTTCCCGTCGCCGCCGCAAAGCTTTACCGATGCGCAGTATCGCGATGCACTCGCTGCGGTGAGCCTCGGGCAATACAGCAACGATCTGCAAACCGTCGCGCATTGGGCACGGCGTCTGTCGGGCGGCGAACAGCAACGGCTCGCGGCAGCCCGTGCGCTGCTTCAGAAACCCGACTTCCTCTTTCTCGATGAAGCGACCAGCGCGCTCGATGTCGAAACCGAGGAAGCCGTGTACGACGCGCTGCACGCTAATCTTCCCGATACGACGATGGTCAGTGTTGCGCATCGCGAGACACTCGGCCGATTCCATCAGCACACCATGACGCTGCATCCTGTCGAGGAGGTTGCGCCACCGCGCGCGGTTGGCGCGGCATAGTGATTTGCGCCTCGTTTCACCGCTGCTTTCGGCATTCGCACAACGGTATTGGCCGCGTCTTTGTTCACTTCCTAATTAATATTGACGCGGCTATTCCACGCCTCGCCCCGTTTGGCATAATCACACGCACCCTCCGCTTTATCCGGGCTCACTGTGATTACCCCTACTTCTTCGTCCGGCGGCCACGCCAGACGCACTATCGTCGTGACCGGTGCCGCCTCTGGCATCGGTGCCGCCATCGCACGACACCTCGCCGCCCCCGACACGCAACTTCTGCTGCACACACGCGGCAGTTCCCCTGAGAGCCAACAGCGGCTCGCCGACGTTCGCACCCTGTGCGAATCGCTCGGCGCGAACTGCGCTGTGTGGCTGGGCGATCTCTCGGATGTGTCTGCGGCCGCGCGACTGATCGACGCCGCCCGCGACGCCTTCGGCCCTATCGATCAGATCGTCAGCAATGCGGGTTTCGCGACACGCCAAAGTCTCGCTGACATCGACGACGAGGCCTTTGCTCACGCACTGGCGGCCATGCCCGGCACCTTCGCCGCGCTGCTGCGCTGCGCCCTGCCCGACTTGCAACGCTCGTCGCGCGCGAGCATCGTCGCGATCAGCTCGTTCGTCGCGCATCGTATCGCCGCGAACACGACCGGTTTCCCCGCGACAGCCGCCGCGAAAGCCGCCATCGAAGCGCTCGCGAAAAGCGCCGCCGCCGAGTACGCGCGCGCCGGTATTACGGTGAACTGCGTGGCACCGGGCTACACCCGCAAGGACGGCGGACACTCCGCGATGGACCCGGCCGCATGGCAACGCGCTGCCGACGCCACCCCGACCGGCCGCCTCTGCGAACCCGATGACATTGCCGCACTCGCCGCCTTCCTGCTCGGCCCGCACGCCCGGCAGATCACCGGCCAGGTCATTCACGTCGACGGCGGCCTGACGATTTAACACCGCGTCAGAACAACAACACCGTGCGACGGCACAGGTGACCGGCGCAGGCAGCGCTGGCAGCACACACATAACGACAAATACACGATTCACCGAGGAGTCTTCATGGCATTTTTTTCCTGGTTCAACGAACTCAACACGAAGGAACGCAAGGCCCTGTATGCGGGCTTTGGCGGCTACGCCGTCGACGCGTTCGACTTCATGATCTATTCGTTTCTGATCCCGACGCTGATCGCCGCATGGGGCATGACGAAGGGTGAAGCCGGCATGATCGCGACCAGTTCGCTGATCTCGTCAGCGGTCGGCGGATGGCTCGCCGGGATTCTCGCGGACCGCTACGGCCGCGTTCGCGTCCTGCAATGGACGATCGCCACGTTCTGTCTCTTCACGTTCCTCTCGGGCTTCACCAACTCGTTCTGGCAACTGCTCATCACGCGCACGTTGCAAGGCATCGGTTTCGGCGGGGAGTGGACGGTGGTCACGATGATGATGGGCGAAATGATTCGCTCGCCCCAACATCGCGCGAAAGCGGTCGGTACGGTGCAAAGCAGCTGGTCCGTGGGTTGGGCCGCGGCGGCGTTGCTCTACTGGTTCTTCTTCGCCGTGCTCGATGAAGGCACGGCATGGCGCGCCTGCTTCTGGATCGGCATTCTGCCCGCCGTGTGGATCACCTACGTGCGCCGCAACGTGTCGGACCCGGAGATCTTCACGCAAACGCGCAAGAAGATTGCGGAGGGCAAACTGCAAGGCAACTTCACGCAGATTTTCGCGCCCGAGCATCTGAAGACGACGATTCTCGGCAGCCTGCTTTGCAGCGGCATGCTCGGTGGTTACTACGCGATCACGACGTGGCTGCCGACGTATCTGAAAACGGTGCGCGGTCTGTCGGTGTTCAATACGAGTGCGTATCTGATCGTGCTGATCGTCGGCTCGTTCGTGGGCTATATCGTCGGCGCGATTCTTTCGGACAAACTCGGCCGTCGCGGCGCGTTCATCTTCTTCGCCGTCGCCTCGTTCGTGCTCGGCATGGTCTACACGATGCTGCCGATCACCGATAGCGCGATGCTGTGGCTGGGCTTCCCGCTGGGCATCGTGGTGCAGGGTATTTTCGCGGGCATCGGCGCGTATCTCACCGAGTTGTATCCGAACCATATTCGCGGCTCGGGTCAGGGCTTCTGCTACAACCTCGGGCGCGGCATCGGTTCGTTCTTCCCGATCGCCGTGGGCATGCTCGCGCAAACGGGCTCGCTCGTGAAAGCCATCGGCTTCGTCGCCGGTGGCGGCTATTTGCTGGTGGTGGTCTGCGCGCTACTGTTGCCCGAGACACGCGGCAAGGTGCTTACGACGCCGGACTTCACACACTGATTGCGCACTGATCAAGCACTGAAATGGCAAAACGGGATGCCGGATCGCGAACGACGTTCGATCCGACATCCCGCTGCCTCACCGGGCGCTCGCCTGAATCACCGCGAGCGCGCCGGACAACTACCGCGGTGCGCGCCGCTTGTGCGCGGCGTCGCGACCGTCATACCCCCGCCTACACACCCGCTACCGGCCCAACATTCAACACGCCCGCATAAGGCGTTTCCGGCAAACCCTGCACGCCGCATCGCACGGCGAACACGTGACCATCGTGCTCGTTGGCATTCGCCCCCGGACGGATCGACGTGACAAACAACGTATCGTACTCTCGCCCGCCAAACGCGCACATCGACGGTTTGGACACCGGCAACACGATCTCGCGATCCAATACACCGGCAGGCGTGAAGCGCAGCAACCGGCTGCCATCGTTCGCACAAGTCCAGTAGCAACCGTCCGCATCGACCGCCGCGCCATCGGGACGGCCCGGGTACTGGTTCATATCCACGAACAGGCGCTGCCCGCTGATCGCACCGCTATCGATATCGAAGTCGAACGCCCACACGAGACGCCGCGTCGGGTGCGAATCGCTCAGGTACATCGTGCGGCCATCGGGCGAGAAGCCCAGACCGTTCTGCGTCACCAAGGCATCAACCAACGGCGCCGACAACTGGCCCGCGGCGTCGAACCGGAACAACGCGCCGGCATCGCTCGCCAACGACATGTCCTGCACCATCGTGCCCGCCCAGAAGCGGCCCTGCCGGTCACAACGTCCGTCGTTGAAACGCATGCCGGGCGCCGGAAACACCGGCGCGGCGAGACGTTGAAATTTCGCCGTGTCGACGACGCCCGACTTACCGGGATCAGCGAGGTCATCGCGGTGCACAGCGAACAGCCCGGTCTCGGCACCGGCGAGCAGGGTGCCCGATGCGTCGAACGTGAAGCACGCCACCTGCTCGGGGAAGGTCCACTGGCGATGTGCGCCATCGGCCGGCGTCAGCCGATGCAGTTGCTTCGCCGGAATATCCACCCAGTAGAGCGCCTGTTCGTCAGCGCGCCAGAGCGGGCTCTCGCCCACCGCGTGCGGTGTCGCACGCGCCGGCTCCAGTCGCTCAACGTGCTCGACGCGTTCGATCGACAGACTCATGCCTTGGGCTCCATCGGCCCCATCAGCACGAACGGACCGCCTTGGTAGCGCTGGGTCCAGTCATCCATTTGCGTATCGGGTGCCTTCGCCGGGAACAGCCCAGCGAATTCAGCCGAACTGTCGTGCGGGCGGTAGCCGAGGAACGATGCCTTGGTGTTGTCGACCCACAGCGTCGGGTTGTCCGACACGCCGTAGACGATGGCGTGGCCCACGCGGTTGGTGAACAGCGAGCAGCGCACCAGTTCGGCCAGATCGCGAAAGCTCAGATACGTGATCATCATGCGCGGATTCTTCGGCTGCTCGAACGACGAGCCGATGCGCAGACACACGGTCTCGAGACCGAAGCGATCGAAGTAGTAGCGCGACAGATCTTCGCCAAAACACTTCGACAGCCCATACATGCCATCGGGACGGTGAGGCGCGTCGGTGTCGAGCACTTCGGTGACTTCATGGAAGCCCACCGCATGGTTGGAACTCGCGTACACGATGCGCTTCACGCCCTGCTTCTGCGCTGCGCTGTAGACGTTGTACAGCCCCAGAATGTTCGCTTGCAGAATGTCGTCGAACGGCGCTTCGACGGAAATACCACCCAGATGCACGAGCGCATCCACGCCGTCGAGCAACGCGTGCACGGCGGCGCGATCTGCGAGATCGACCTGCATCGCTTCTTCGTGCGGTGCGTCTGCGGTGACCGGCACGATGTCGCTCACGCGAACGATGTCCGCCCATTCGGCAAGCTTGCCGCGCAATTGTTTGCCGAGGTTGCCCGCCGCGCCGGTCAGCAACAGACGGCGGAAGGGTTTGCCGGAAGTCTGGCTCATGTCACTCCTTGTTCATCGGTAGATCGCCATGCATACGTCGATGCATCGCTACAACGAAATCGACACTGCGCCACACACCCATCGAGGTGCGCGGCGCAGTGTCCGTCAAACTTGCTGTTCAGACTTGCGTTCAGGTTCAGGCGAAAGCGCAGGCTCACGCATTCGCCGTGCGCCCCACATCGACACGCTGCGCCGGTGCCGGGGTCGCCGTGCCGGTGATATGCGGCTTGACCACGGTCCACAGAATCACCGCACCGATCAGGTCGCCCAGACCCAGTGCCACGAAGAAGGGCGCATAACCGACGGCGGTCACGAACGCACCGATCACCAGCGTGAACAACAGGTTGCCAATACCGGCCGAGAGACCCGCCAGCCCGGTGACCGTCGCCACCTCGTTACGCGGAAACAGGTCCGCCGACATGGAGATCACGCTGATCGAAAGCGTCTGATGCGCGAAGCCGCCGAGGCACAGCAGGAAGATTGCCATCATCGGGTCTTTGACGAAGCCCACGCCGCACATCGCCGTCATGACGAACGCACCGATGGTGAACACCACGCGCTTGCCGTTGAAGATGGTGATCTTGAAATGCTTGTTGAGCCACACGGAAATGGTGCCACCCATCAGACAGCCGATGTCGGCCGCCACGAACGGCAGCCATGCCGTCGCTGCAATGGTCTTCAAATCGAAGCCACGCGCCTGACTCAGGTACAACGGCATCCAGAACACGATGGTGCCCCACACCGGGTCGGCGAAGAAACGCGGCAGGGCGATGCCCCAGAAATTACGCTGACGCAGAATCGAGCGCAGGTTCGGCTTGCGCGCATCGGCCGCCGCATCGACGACGTTGCCTTCGTTGATGTAGTCGGATTCAGCCTGCGTGAGCGCCGGGTGGTCCGTCGGATGACGATAGAACGCGAACCACAGCGCCCCCCACACCAACCCCAGCGCACCGGCGATGACGAACGCGGTTTCCCAGTTGTAGCGCAGGATCGACCAGGCGATCAGCGGCGGCGCAAGAATGGCGCCGATGGATGTGCCGATGTTGAAGATGCCCGCCGCGAACGCGCGCTCTTTCGACGGAAACCAGAAGGCGGCGGCACGCATGCCGGCCGGAATAAACGACGCTTCGGCCAGCCCCAGCAAACCGCGCAGGACGAACAGACCGACCCAGCCGTCTGCCAGACCGTGCAGCATGCACACGATCGACCACATCACGCCGCACAGCAGGAAGCCCAGACGCAGGCCGATGCGGTCCATCAGGTAGCCCGTCAACGGGGCACCGATCGGGTACAACACGAGGAATGCCCCCGTGATCCAGCCGTACTGCTGGGTGCTGATGTGGAGATCCTTCATTACCGTGGGGGCGGCAACGGCAAGTGAGCTGCGCGCAAGGTAGTTCATGACCGTGCCGAGTGTCAGCAGTCCGATCATCCACCAGCGCAGGCCTTTGATCTTCAGTGCCATGATGGTTGTCTCTCTGTTGTGGATTTTTTTGTTGCGAGTGCATGGCTCGCATGGAGAGGCATCCTACGTGAGACGATGTACGATGACAATGCCTGTTTATGGCGTTTACGGATAATCCCTAGTGTTTTGATTCGCCCCGGCACGACGCGCCATACGCCTTATATACATTGATGTTTGCACATGTTGGGAAGGATTTCCCACATGTCGGCGCATTGAAAAGATGTTTTGTTGTATGACATCTTATATTTAGCGATTTACTGAATTTCCAGCTGAGCGAGCGTTGCACCCGACAGCGCCTGCGCAAGACGAACAGGCAAGAAAAAACCGCCCGAACGTTGCCGTTCGGACGGTTTCTCCACAGCGACGCGACTGCCTACGGCCGCGCCCCCTCCTCTCAAACCCAACTACACCCCGTATTTGTGGTTTTGGCAGGCAAACTTGCTTAGCGCGGCAGTTCCGAATGGCCCATCAGGAACTCGTCGACCGCACGTGCGCACTGACGGCCTTCGCGAATCGCCCACACCACCAGCGACTGACCGCGACGCACGTCACCGGCTGCAAACACCTTCGGCAGATTCGTCGTGTAGGCGCGCTCGCCTTCGGTCGAGGCACGCACATTGCCGCGCGCATCCTTGTCCACGCCGAACGCGTCGAGCACGGTCTGGAGCGGCGAGACGAAGCCCATGGCGAGCAGCACCAGATCGGCCTTCAACTCGAATTCCGAACCAGCCACTTCCTGCATCTTTCCGTCCTTCCATTCGAGGCGCACGGCGATCAGCTTTTCCACCTTGCCGTTCTTGCCTTCGAAGCGCTTCGTCGCGACCGACCAGTCACGCTCGCAACCTTCGTCATGACTCGACGACGTGCGCAGCTTGGTCGGCCAGTACGGCCACACCATCGGCTTGTTTTCCTGCTCCGGCGGCTGCGGCAGCAACTCGAACTGCATCACGTGCTTGGCACCGTGACGGTTCGACGTGCCCACGCAATCCGAACCCGTATCGCCGCCGCCGATCACGATCACGCTCTTGCCGGTTGCCAGCATCTGGTTCGCCAGCTTGTCGCCCGCGTTGACCTTGTTCTGCTGCGGCAGGAATTCCATCGCGAAATGCACGCCTTCGAGCTCACGCCCCGGCACCGGCAGATCGCGCGGCTGTTCCGCACCACCCGCGATGACCACGGCGTCGAACTGCGCTTGCAGTTGTTCCGGCGAAATCGTCTCTTTCGAGAAGTTGTTGATGGTGGCATCCGGCGCCTCTTTGCCGATGTACACACCGGTGCGGAAGGTCACGCCCTCGGCTTCCATCTGACGCATGCGGCGATCGATCAGCCACTTCTCGAGCTTGAAGTCGGGAATGCCGTAACGCAGCAGGCCGCCCACGCGATCGTTCTTTTCGAACACGGTCACGTCGTGACCGGCGCGTGCCAGTTGTTGCGCCACTGCCAGACCCGCCGGGCCCGAGCCGACCACCGCAACCGTCTTGCCAGTCTTGTGCTTGGCGGGCTGCGGCTCAACCCAGCCTTCGCTCCACGCCTTGTCGATGATTGCGTGTTCGATCGACTTGATGCCCACGGCGTCGCTGTTGATGTTCAGCGTGCACGCGGCTTCACACGGTGCCGGGCAGATGCGGCCCGTGAACTCCGGGAAGTTGTTCGTCGAGTGCAACACCGCAATCGCCGACTTCCAGTCCTGGCGATACACCAGATCGTTGAAGTCGGGAATGATGTTGTTGACCGGGCAACCGTTGTTACAGAACGGGATGCCGCAATCCATGCAGCGCGCGCCCTGTACTTTTGCCTGATCGTCGGAGAGCGCGAGCACGAACTCCTTGTAATGCTTGACCCGTGCCAGCGGTGCTTCGTACGACTCGCTCTGGCGCTCGAATTCGAGAAAACCTGTGACCTTGCCCATGTTTCTTCAGTCGGAAAGTTTTGTGGTTACCGTGCCTCACCCGCGCGCGGCACGCCGACAGGGCCCTCACCCTGTGACGTGACCGCGCATTCGGTATCAGGCCGCCAGTGCTTGTTTGTCGTTGGCTTTGGCCATTTCGCCCAAAGCGCGTTTGTATTCGTTCGGGAACACCTTCACGAACTTGCGGCGGGCGCTGTCCCAGTCCTCGAGCAACGCCTTGGCGCGCATCGAACCGGTGTACTGGAAGTGACGCTCGATCAGCTCGCGCAGCAACGCTTCGTCGGTCTGGCCGCGATGCCACAGGCCTTGACTCACCGTACGCTCCTGCTCGCCGTGCGGCAGCACCGGATCCAGCGCGACCATCGCCGTGTTGCACTTGGCGCCGAAGGTGCCGTCGGCGTCGTAGATGTACGCCACGCCACCCGACATGCCCGCAGCAAAGTTGCGGCCCGTCTCGCCCAGCACGACCACCGTGCCGCCGGTCATGTACTCGCAACCGTGATCGCCCGTGCCTTCCACGACGGCCGTAGCCCCCGAGTTACGCACGCAGAAGCGCTCGCCGGCCACACCATTGAAGAACGCTTCGCCTTCGATGGCGCCGATCATCACGGTGTTGCCCACGATGATGTTGTTCTCCGCGTCGCCGCGGAAGTCGTTGGTCGGACGCACGATGATGCGGCCGCCCGACAAGCCCTTGCCGACGTAGTCGTTACCGTCGCCCACGAGATCAAGCGTGATGCCGCGCGCCAGGAAGGCACCGAAGCTCTGACCCGCCGTGCCCTTGAGTTGCACGTGGATCGTGTCGTCCGGCAGACCTTCGTGACCGTAGCGCTTGGCGACTTCGCCCGAGAGCATCGCGCCGACCGTACGGTTACGGTTACGCACCGGCTGAATGAACGAGACGTGCTCGCCCTTCTCCAGCGCCGGCAATGCCTTCTCGATCAACGCGTGGTCGAGTGCCTGCACCAGACCATGATCCTGCGACTCGACATGCAGACGCGGCACCGAGTCTTCGACTTCCGGCAGGTAGAAGATGCGCGAGAAATCGAGACCCTTCGCCTTCCAGTGCTCCACGCCCGACTTGGTGTTGAGCAGGTCGGCACGGCCGATCAGGTCATCGAACTTCGCGATGCCCAGTTGCGCCATGATTTCGCGCACTTCCTCGGCCACGAAGAAGAAGTAATTGACGACGTGTTCCGGCTTGCCCTGGAATTTCTTGCGCAGCACCGGATCTTGCGTCGCCACGCCCACCGGGCAGGTATTCAGGTGGCACTTGCGCATCATGATGCAGCCTTCGACGACGAGCGGTGCCGTCGCGAAGCCGAATTCGTCAGCGCCGAGCAGCGCACCGATCACCACGTCGCGGCCGGTCTTCATCTGACCGTCGGCCTGCACGCGGATACGGCCGCGCAGACGGTTGAGCACCAGCGTTTGCTGCGTCTCGGCCAGACCCAGTTCCCACGGCGAGCCAGCGTACTTCACCGACGACAGCGGCGAGGCACCCGTGCCGCCATCGTGACCGGCGATCACGACGTGATCGGCCTTGGCCTTGGCAACACCGGCAGCCACCGTGCCCACGCCCACTTCGGACACGAGCTTCACCGAGATCGACGACGAGGCGTTCACGTTCTTCAGATCGTGAATCAGCTGTGCCAGATCTTCGATCGAGTAGATGTCATGGTGCGGCGGCGGCGAGATCAGACCCACGCCCGGCACCGAGTAGCGCAGCTTGCCGATGTACTCGGTCACTTTGTGACCCGGCAATTGACCGCCTTCGCCCGGCTTCGCGCCCTGCGCCATCTTGATCTGGATCTGATCGGCCGAAACCAGATAGTCGGCCGTCACACCGAAACGGCCCGAGGCTACTTGCTTGATGCGCGAGCGCAGCGAGTCGCCGTCTTGCAGCTCGATGTCGGCTTCGATGACATCGTGGCCCACGATCGAGGCAAGCGATTCGCCCTTCTTGATCGGAATGCCCTTGAGTTCGTTGCGATAACGGCGCGGATCTTCACCGCCCTCACCCGTGTTCGACTTGCCGCCGATACGGTTCATCGCGACGGCCAGCGTGGCGTGCGCTTCGGTCGAGATCGAACCGAGCGACATGGCGCCCGTCGCGAAACGCTTCACGATATCTTTGGCCGACTCGACTTGATCGAGCGGGATCGCGCGTTGCGGATCGACGCGGAACTCGAACAGACCGCGCAGCGTCATGTGGCGCTTGCTCTGGTCGTTGATGAGGTTCGCGTATTCCTTGTACGTCTGGTACGAGTTGGAACGGGTCGAGTGCTGGAGCTTGGCGATGGCGTCCGGGGTCCACATGTGGTCTTCACCACGAATGCGGAACGCGTATTCGCCACCGGCGTCGAGCATGTTGGCCAGCACCGGGTTGTCGCCGAAGGCTTCGCGATGCAGACGCACTGCCTCTTCCGCCACTTCGAAGATGCCGATACCGCCGACGTTCGATGCCGTGCCCTGGAAGTACTTGCGGACCAGTTCCTGCGACAGGCCGATCGCTTCGAAGATCTGCGCACCCGTGTACGACATGTACGTCGAGATGCCCATCTTCGACATGACCTTGTGCAGGCCCTTGCCGACGGCCTTGACGAAATGCTTCACGGCCTTCTCGGGCGTCAGGTCGCCGCCTTGCTTGCGGGCGATCTGAGCGAGCGTTTCCATTGCGAGGTACGGGTGCACGGCTTCGGCACCGTAGCCGGCCAGCAGCGCAAAGTGATGCACTTCACGGGCCGAACCGGTTTCCACCACGAGACCCGTGCTCGTGCGCAGGCCTTGCGCCACCAGATGCTGGTGCACGGCCGACGTAGCGAGCAGCGCCGGCATGGCGACTTGTTCGCGATTCGTCAGACGGTCGGAGACGATCAGGATGTTGTAGCCCGACTTCACCGCGTCAACGGCTTCGGCGCACAGCGATGCGAGGCGGGCTTCGATGCCTTCCTTGCCCCAGGCGACCGGGTAGCAGATGTTCAACTCGTACGAGCGGAATTTGCCGCCGGTGTACTTGTCGATGTGGCGGATCTTCGAGATTTCCTTGAAGTCCAGCACCGGCTGCGACACTTCGAGACGCATCGGCGGGTTGATGTTGTTCGTGTCGAGCAGGTTCGGCTTCGGGCCGATGAACGACACCAGCGACATCACCATGTTCTCGCGGATCGGATCGATCGGCGGGTTCGTCACCTGCGCAAACAACTGGCGGAAGTAGTGGTAGAGCGTCTTGTTCTTGTTGCTCATGACCGCGAGCGGGCTGTCGTTGCCCATCGAGCCCACGGCTTCTTCGCCGTTGATTGCCATCGGCGTCATCAACAGCTTCACTTCTTCCTGCGTGTAACCGAACGCCTGCTGCAAGTCGATCAGCGGCGTGGCCGTGTCGTGATGCACACCGGCCTCTTCCACCTTCGGCTCGATCTCGTCGAGCTTGATGCGCACGGCGTCGATCCAGCTCTTGTAGGGCTTCGCGTTGGCGAGGTTGTCCTTGAGTTCCTTGTCGTCGATGATGCGGCCCTGTTCCATATCGATCAGGAACATCTTGCCCGGTTGCAGGCGCCACTTCTTGACGATCTTCGACTCGGGAATCGGCAGCACGCCCGACTCCGACGCCAGAATCACCATGTCGTCATCGGTGATGACGTAGCGCGCCGGGCGCAGACCGTTACGGTCGAGCGTCGCGCCGATCTGACGGCCGTCGGTGAAGGCGATGGCGGCGGGGCCGTCCCACGGCTCCATCATCGCGGCGTGGTACTCGTAGAACGCGCGGCGGTTCTCGTCCATCAACGTGTGCTGTTCCCAGGCTTCCGGGATCATCATCATCATTGCGTGGGCGAGCGGGTAGCCGGCCATCGTGAGCATTTCGAGGCAGTTGTCGAACGATGCCGTGTCCGACTGGCCCGGATAGATCAGCGGCCACAGCTTTTGCAGATCGCTGCCGAGCACAGCCGACGAGATCGCGCCCGTGCGGGCGTTGATCCAGTTGACGTTGCCCTTTACCGTGTTGATTTCGCCGTTGTGCGCCACCATGCGATACGGGTGGGCGAGTTCCCAGGCCGGGAACGTGTTGGTCGAGAAGCGCTGGTGCACGAGGGCGAGCGCGGAGACGGTGCGCGGATCGGCCAGATCGCGGTAGTAGCGGCCGACCTGATCGCACAGCAGCAGGCCCTTGTAGACGATGGTGCGTGCCGACATCGACGGCACGAAGTATTCCTTGCCGTGCTTGAGCTTGAGCGCCTGAATGCGGTGGCTCGCGGTCTTGCGGATGACGTACAGCTTACGTTCGAGCGCGTCGGTCACCATGATGTCCTGACCGCGCCCAATGAAGATCTGGCGGATCACCGGCTCGGTGGCCTTCACGTTCGGCGACATCGGCATGTCGCGGTCGATCGCGACATCGCGCCAGCCCAGCACGACCTGACCTTCGGCCTTCACGGTGCGCTCGAGCTCTTGTTCGCAAGCGAGACGCGACGCGTGTTCCTTCGGCAGGAAGATCATGCCCACGCCGTACTCACCGGCCGGCGGCAGCGTGACGCCCTGACGGGCCATCTCTTCGCGGTAGAACTGATCGGGAATCTGAAGCAGGATGCCGGCACCGTCGCCCATCAGCGGGTCGGCGCCCACGGCGCCCCGGTGATCGAGGTTCTCGAGGATCTTCAGACCCTGCTCGACGATGGCGTGACTCTTCACACCCTTGATATGGGCCACGAAGCCGACACCGCAGGCGTCGTGTTCATTGGCCGGGTCGTACATGCCCTGTGCGTCCGGCGCCACGTACGCCTCACCCGGCAGCGCTGCTGCCGTCGCAATCGGTTGCTGTTTCTTTTCCACGAGTTACACCGTCTCTTGGCGAGGCCGCCGCGCGCATGTTCGTCACGGTCGGCCGGGTTAAGTGGGGGTTGGCCGGGCAGGCCAGACTGCGGTGTCGCACGCGTCGAAGATCATTCTCGAGTGTCGCCACAGGTACCGACTCAGTGCGCACGGTTTTGCGCATCGCACCAATCGGCCGAAGTTGGAATATACGCTATGAAATTCACAATGACAAAATATTTTAATGGGGTCAGATTCCAATTAGAGACCGCACCAAAAGAAGGCTTATTTTTATTGGGGTCAGATTGTTTTCGGCAATTTGACCGCTGCCATTAATTTGTTGAATTTCAAGCAGTTGGGGGAGATTGGCGAACCCGGACAGGTTCGCCGATGGGGAGATTCAGCAGGGGATCAGAGCACGTCGCTGGCCGACTTACGTGGACGGCCACGGGTAAGTGGACTCACTCGGCGATTCGCCGCCAGCGACATTCGCGCCAGATATTCGGGGCCGCCAAGCAGCCATCCCTTCTGCGTTGCTGTACGCAGCGCGTCAACCTCATAGGGTGGCAGCGGAACCGAGAACCCCTCCGCGTAGGTGCGTTGACGCTCGAACGGCGTATTGCCGAGTGACCAATACAGCGCGTGATCGGTCACGAGGCTATCGACCGTCAGGCCCACGTGATGGTTGTAGCTCGACCACACATAGTTGCCCGGGGTGTCGGCCAGCCCGGCACGCACCGGGTTGAGTTCGACATAACGGCTCGCGAGCAGCAGATAGTGCTCGGCCTCGATGACCGTCGCCCGGTAGCGCCCTTCCCATAAGGTGCCGGTGCGCTGGTGCCGCCGGTTGAAGTACAGCACGTAATAGCGCCCGACCGCCTGAAGCGTGGCGGGCAGGCTGCGCTCGTCGGCCGGTGTCGCGACCAGGTGGAGGTGGTTCGGCATCATGCACCACGCGTGAATCGCCAGCCCGTGCGCTCGCGCGGCCTCGCGCAGACGGTCATGGAATACACGCCGATCCTCGTCGTCCACGAAGATGGCTTGCCGGTTGTTGCCGCGCAGAATCACATGCTGCGGCTGACGGGGAATAAAGAGTCGCGGTAATCGGGCCATGCGAATTCAAATGTAAAGCTTTAAAGCTCGATATCACGATTCGCGAGGCAGTTTCAACAGCAAAAACCTCTTTAAATACTGATATCTAGCCAATTCCCTTTGATTCGTACAAAAACTCTAGATTCGACGATTGCGCCCAGAGTCCACCAGCGCATAATGCATCGAAAAATAAATAAATAATCTTGGGAGGATAGACAAATGACAACTCGGACCTACCGGTCCGCAGCGTGCTTTTGCGCGCTCGGTATCGGCATATCACTGGCGTCCACCAGCGCCACTGCACAACAAGCCGGCGACAACGTCGTCAACCTCGGGTGGTTTCACATCGCGCCGCAAGACTCAAGCAAGCCGATGACCACCAGCACCAATCAGGACGGTCTCACCCCAGCGCTCGTGCCGGCGAACTTTACCTCACCGGGCTCTGGCGCGAAGGTCAGTAATGCCGACACGCTCGGGCTCGTCATCACCCACTTCATCACCGACAACATCGCCTTGCAAACGGTGGCCGGCGTTCCTGCCAAATTCAAGCTCACCGGCCAGGGCGTGATTGCACCCCCGGGTCTCGCCGGCGCGCTCACGAGTATCGACCTCGGCGCCGCGCAAAACAACCCGATCGTGCAAAGCGTTCGGCAATGGAGTCCCGCGCTGGTATTCCAGTATTACTTCGGCCAGGCGAATTCGGCCTGGCGTCCTTTTCTCGGCGTCGGTGTGAGCTACACGTTCTTTACAAACGTCAGTCTCAATCCGAATTTCGAATCAGCGCTGAATCAGAATTTCGGTAGCGTGCTCGCTTTTACTTCCGGACATAACGGTCCGACGACGGTAGAAGCGAAATCATCGGCATCGTGGCAACCGGTTGTGAATGCCGGTGTCTCTTATGCGTTCGACAAGCACTGGGTCGCAAGCGCATCGGTTTCCTACATTCCGCTCAAGACCACGGCCAACATCAAGATCAAGGCACAGGACGGTACGGTGCTTGCGTCCTCAGATGCCGAAATCAAGCTGAATCCGATTGTGACCTTCGTCTCGCTCGGCTACAAGTTCTAAAGCCAGCCTGCGGGACGCTAATTGCGTTCGTAATATCGGAGTCCGGAGGTTTTTTCTCAAAGCGTGCCTGACGTATAAAGGCACGCTTTTCTTTCGTCCAGCGCTTTTTTCTAAGGGCATTCCATGAGTCGATGCGTGGAAACAACACCTTTAGAGCGACACCTCCAGTCTCATGCTACCCGCGACTTTCCACGCTCGGCATAATGGCCCTGAATTTCATTTACCGAAATTCTCGACAATAAAGAATCTTGAGCAGGAGACGAATCAAATGAAGTTGAAGCATTTGACCATTGCTGCCGTGGCCATGCTGACGGCGTCGGGGGCCGCTTTCGCACAGAAAGCCGGCGATAACGTTGTCAGCCTCGGCTGGTTCCACCTCTCGCCGCAAGTTTCCAGCGATCCGTTGAAAGTGACGGGATCGAGCGTGCCGGGACTGGCTGCCGGCCTTAACGCTGCGCTTGGGGGCAATACGGGCGCCCAGGTGTCTGATGCCGATACGCTCGGCATCACGTTCGCGCATTTCTTCACCGACAACATCGCCGTCGAAGGCGTGTTCGGTGTTCCGCCGAAATTCCATCTGTACGGCCAAGGCCGCCTGCAACTGCCCGGCAACGGTGCACTGGCGTCGGCCAAGCAGTGGAGCCCGGCCCTGTTGCTGAAGTACTACTTCGGTCAGGCGGATGACAAGTGGCGTCCGTTCCTGGGGATTGGTGCCAGCTACTTCTGGTACTCGAACATCGAGCTCACGGATGGCTTCCAGGCACTGGCCAGCAACTCGCTCGCCCTCGGCCCGGGTGGCTCGACCACGGCAAAGCTGACCAACTCGTGGGCACCGGTGTTCAACGCGGGTATCAACTACAACATGGACCAGCATTGGACGCTGTCTTTCTCCGTGTCGTACATCCCGGTGAGCACGACGGCCAAGCTGACCACGACGCGCGGCCCGATCACCACGACCAGCGAAGCCAAGGTCAAGCTGAATCCGGTGGTCACGTTCCTGTCGCTCGCCTATCGCTTCTAAGTCACTGCCAAATCACGGCAGCGCGCTTCAAAGCGTCGCAATACGCTTCAGATGGATCAGAAAACGCCGCCTTGTGCGGCGTTTTCGCATTTCGTTACAAAATCCGCACTATCGCAATCGATCGACCGGCAAATATCTGCAACTTTCCCGTTTGGCCCGCTGTCTCTCATGGTGTACGCCCGCGAATGGCCACGCCATAATGGCCGCTCGCACCAGGTTTCCATCGGCATGGCGCCGGCAAGTCCCCCCGGACATGGCGCAGGCCGCATTTCAATACCACCATCAGGGAGTCAGAAATGGGAATTGCCTCGAAAGCGGAATCAGCTCTGAATAACGGCCTCGACGATGCCCGCTATGCGGGACGCCGCACGGCACGTGCAGCACGTCTGGCAACCGGCGACGTTTCAGCACGCGTTCGCGACCTGCTCGACGATCTCGATCACGCCCTCTCCAACGCAAAATCGGCCTCCGATATCGAAGCGCTGCGCACCGAAATCGGTGACAAGCTTCGTGAAGCACGCAGTGACTTTGACGATAGGCGCGCGCATCTGCGCCGTCGCGCCAATGAGGTCTGGGAAGAAGCCGATGGCTATGTGCATGAACGCCCTTGGCAGACGCTCGGGACCGTAGCCGCCGTGGCCTTGGTACTCGGGTTTATCGCCGGACGCAGTTAATCGCAGCGTAAAGGGCGGCCTCCCTCGCGGAGGCCGTCACCCACTCACCTATTCACTAAAGCGTCGGCTCGATCGTAAAGAGCCTACGGTATTCCTTGATCGCGTAGCGGTCCGTCATCCCCGCGACGTAGTGCGCAATCCAGCGCGGTTGATCCGCCTCATTCTCGGGGCGGTAGTTCGGCGGCAACAATCGAGGGTCAGAGAGAAACGCGGCAAACAGCTCCTGCACGATGCGCTGGGCTTTGGCCGCCATGCGCATCACCAGATAGTGCCGGTAGAGGTTCTCGAACAGAAAGCGCTTCAACTGGCCCGCCTGTTCCCGCATCTCGTCACTGAACGCCACCAGCGGCCCGACACCCCGTACGTCGTCCATCGAGGCCGGTGAGGCATCGGCCACGCGGCGGCGCGTCGTGGCGATCAGGTCGACGATCAGCGCGTTGATGATGCGTCGTGTCGTCTCATGCACGAGCCTCCGCCCGGATATCTCCGGCCACTCGCGCTGCGCGTCCGCGCAATAGCGCTTCCAGAGCGGCACAGCGTCGAGCTGCTCCAGCGACAACAACCCTGAGCGCACACCATCGTCGATATCGTGATTGTTGTAAGCGATCTCATCGGCGAGATTCGCAATCTGCGCCTCAATGCCCGGCTGGCGCCCTTTGAGAAAACGCTCACCGAGCTCACCAAGCTCCCGCGCATTAGCGCGCGAGCAGTGCTTGAGAATGCCCTCGCGCGTCTCGAAGCACAGGTTCAGGCCGTTGAATCCCCCGTAGTGCTCTTCGAGTTCGTCGACAACGATCAGGCTTTGCAGGTTGTGCTCGAAGCCACCGTAGTCGCGCATGCAGGCGTTAAGTGCATCCTGTCCGGCGTGACCGAAGGGGGTATGACCGAGGTCGTGCGCCAGCGCAATGGCTTCGACCAGATCTTCGTTGACACGGAGGTTGCGGGCGATCGAGCGCCCGATCTGGGCCACTTCGAGGCTATGGGTGAGGCGGGTGCGGAACAGGTCGCCTTCGTGATTCACGAAGACCTGTGTCTTGTATTCGAGCCGGCGAAACGCCGTTGAATGGATGATGCGGTCGCGGTCGCGTTGAAATTCACTGCGCGTCGCCGGGGCTGCCTCGGCAAACCGGCGTCCACGCGAATTCAGCGAACGGGCCGCGTATGGGGCCAGCGACGCTTCGTAATCGACCATCGCCAGCCCTCCCGCTTACACGTTGGCGCGCAGCGTCGCGCGCAGTTCGGCATCGGGCACACGCGTCATGAACGCTTCGCCCAACCGGTTAAGTAGCACGAAGCGGATATCACCGCCCTCGGCTTTCTTGTCGACCCGCATCAGATCGATGTAGCGATCTTCGCCGAGTGCTGGACCAGTCACCGGCAGCTTGGCCGCCGCGACGAGGGCCTTGATGCGCGGCACCAGGGCTTCGTCGATGTAACCGAGCCGCGCCGACAGATCGGCGCCCATCACCATGCCGCACCCGACCGCTTCGCCGTGCAGCCACTCGCCGTAGCCGAGACCCGCTTCGATGGCATGTCCGAAGGTATGTCCGAAGTTCAGCGTGGCGCGCAAGCCTTGTTCGCGTTCATCGCTGGCAACGACGGCGGCTTTGATCTCGCACGAGCGTTGCACCGCATACGACAGCGCCGCCGTATCGCGCGCATTCAACGCGTCGATATTGGCTTCGATCCAGTCGAAATACGCTTCGTCCGCGATCGCACCGTGCTTGATGACTTCCGCAAGCCCCGCCGCCAACTCACGTTCCGGCAGCGTCGACAACGTGTCGATGTCGGCCAGTACGGCGCTCGGCTGCCAGAAGGCACCGATCATGTTCTTGCCCAACGGATGGTTGATGCCCGTCTTGCCGCCCACCGACGAGTCGACTTGCGCGAGCAGCGTCGTCGGCACCTGCACGAACGGGACACCGCGCATGTAGCACGCTGCGGCAAAGCCCGTCATATCGCCCACCACTCCGCCGCCCAGCGCGATCAGCGTCGCCTTGCGATCGGCTTGTGCGCCCAGCAGTTCGTCGAAAATGAGATTCAGCGTCTGCCAGTTCTTGTACTGCTCTCCATCCGGCAGCACCGCCGTGACGACGCGCTTGCCCAGTCGCTGGAGGGTCGCGGCGACTTTCTCCGCATACAGCGGCGCGACGGTCGTGTTCGTCACGATGATCGCGTGCGTGCCGCGCACATGCGGCGCGAACAAAGCATCCTGCGTGAGCAGGTCTGTGCCGATGTGGATAGGGTAGGCGCGCTCGCCAAGTTCGAGTTTGAGGGTAATCATGCCGCTGACTGGCTAGTGCTAGTTATCGTGGTCGGCAACATCAGCGTGAGGCCGTGTCACGAATCGGTGACATGGCATTTCCCGCTGCGTCGCTGGGTATGGGTTCGTTGGCGTGCGTGCTGGCGTTCGGCATGCCGTCGGCCGCCTCGCTGGCGCTCCCGGTGCTTTCGGTGCTTTCGGTATTCCCGATGCTTTCGCCGCGGGCGTCATTACCTTCGCCTTGCGCATCGACATCACCAACACCATCCGCTTGGGCATCGGCTTCGAGCTCATGGTGAGGCCCGATCGGCACGATGCCGGCGACCTCCAGTTGCATGAGCACCATGTTGACGAGCGCATTGACGCTTGGCCGGCCCGTCTCGATGACAAACGTCGCACACTCGCGGTACAACGCGTCGCGCTCCTGAAACAATTGTTCAAGGCGCGCGCGCGGATCCGCCGTTTGCAGCAACGGGCGGTTTTTGTCGCGACGCGTGCGCAACCACAAGTCATGCGGTGTGGCACGCAGATAGACGACGGTACCGCGCGACTTGATGCATTCGCGGTTTTCTGCGCGCAGCACCGCGCCCCCGCCGGTGGCGAGAACGATGCCGCTGCGCTGTGTGAGTTCGTCGATGGTGTGCGCTTCGCGCTGGCGAAAGCCGTCTTCGCCTTCGTGCTCGAAGATGACCGGGATTCGCACGCCTGTACGCGCTTCGATCTCGTGGTCGGAGTCATAGAACTGCCGTCCGAGACGTCGCGCGACGGCGCGTCCGACCGTGGTCTTGCCCGCCCCCATCAATCCGACAAGTATTACGTTTTCCAGCATGAATCGCTGATATTTGGGTTCCAATCCCTGATGATACCGGGATATGCGTCGGGCGTGCGGAACGCGTCGCCTCCAAAGACGCCGCCGTCAGCCTGGCGTGCCCCGCTGGAACATCGTTTGCCGGCACCTCGGGGAGGCCTGCCGGTTGGTCCGGCGCCCCCCGGAATGCCTTGCGTCCGGGCATCTCCTCGCTGCCGCCCCGTAACGGCGCGGGCCTGCCAGGGGCGACATTGGCGTCCACGCCACCGGCCTCCGGCACCACGCTGGGGGTGATGAACACAAGCAACTCGGTGCGCCGGTCCTCCTCCGAACGGTTCCGGAATAGCGCACCCAGCAGTGGCACATCGCCTAGCCACGGCACCTGGGCACGCGAACCGCGCCGTTCCTCCTGATAGATCCCCCCGATGGCCACCGTCCCGCCGTCTTCGACCTGCACCTGTGTCTTGACGTGACGGGTATCCACGGCAAAGCCGTCGGCGACCTCGTGCCCCACGCTGTCCTTGCGCACATCCACGTCAAGAATGACCTGCCCGTCAGGCGTAATCAGTGGCGTTACCTCCAGACGCAGCGTGGCTTTGCGGAACTGCACCGTGGACACGCTTCGCCGCCCGCTACGGGCCTGATAGGGCAGTTCGGTTCCCTGCTCGATGACCGCTTCCACCTTGTCCGCCGTCACCACCCTCGGACGCGACACCACCCGCCCCCGTCCACTGGTTTCAAGCGCCGACAGTTCGAGTTGCAGAAAACGCGTGGCAGACCGCCCGAACAGCGTAATGGCCAGACTTGGCGGCGCCACGCCCGCGAGTGCCGCCGCGGGCAGGGCGCTGTCGAGTATGTCGACCAATCCCGGAGACCCCGTGCCGGCCGGCGAGCCGCCCCCCTTAGCCCCACGAGTCCCCTGCATCCCCTTGCTCTCGTTACCCGCCGCACTGCCACTTCGCCGCGACGTGGTGTCGCCACCCCGAGAAGGCGCGGCATTTCCGGCCTTCTGGGCATGGGTCCGTGCGTAATCACCGGCGAGGTTGACGCCGAGCGACTCGCTGAACCGGTCATCGGCTTCAACGATGCGTGCCTCGATCAACACCTGCCTGACCGGCACATCGATACGCGCGATAAACGCGCCGAGGGCATCGAGGCGTTCCGGCAAGTCCGTCACGAAGAGCTGGTTGGTGCGAGGGTCCGCGATCAAACTGCCTCGCGATGACAACAGCCGCTGCGTTTTGCGATCCTTCTCGCCGATGATGACTTCGCGCAATTCCAATGCGCGCGGGTAATTCAGCGTGAAGCGCCGGCTGACGAGAGGTTGCATGGTCTCGCGCTTCGCTGCGGTTTCCAGTTGCGCCTGCTCGTCAGCGAGCAATTCGGCCTTCGGCGCCACCCAGTCCACACCGTGTAACGATCGCACGCCCAGCCCTGCTGCCCGGATCAGCACCTCGAAGGCCGTCGCCTGGGACACGTTCGCCATTTCCACGTCAAGCCGCCCCGCGACGCGTTCGCCCAGCACCAGATTTCTGCCCGTCAGACGCGCGAACGCCTTCAGTGCATCGACCGTATCCACCCCATGCAGCGTCACATTGATCTGCGTTTCGAGGTGCGGTGCGGGAGGATGTGCCGGCCCCGCCCAATCCGAGGTCACGCCGTTGGCGACACGCCGGAAGGTCACACGACGCGCCCCGGCCTGCATTTCGCCGATGGGGTCGGCGACATCAACGGCTGACACGGCTGGCACCGCAGGATCCAGCACCATTGCGGCAGTCGCCTGCCCCGGACGCCCCGTCAACGATGCGCGAAACACGTCAACCATGGCCGTCGGCATCTGCCACGGCGTCAGCGTTTCCGGCAGCTTGGGCATCGGCACAGCATCACTCACGGCGCCAGCGGCTAACTCGCGATGCCACACATAGGCCGCTATCGTTACCTTTAGGGTTGCCTGCCCGTTTGCGTCATGCGCCGCACTCGCATCTACCGCCTGCAAGTTGAGCCGCTCGATGACAAGCTGGCGCGGCGACCGCTCGATCTCGGCAAGCAGACCGATCAAACCCGCCACCGGCCCCGTCACCCGCATTTCCGCTCGCTCGGTGTCGATACCGGCTTTCGCGTCGAATGCCCCCGGACGGGCCATCTCCAGTACCAGCCCAGCGCGCGCGACAAGCGACTCGAGGTCGGCACGCCACATCCGATCAGATCCCGCGTACGCGATATTCGACCCGCCTCGTGGTACCTGCCGCTGGCGTGGCTGCCGCCTATCCCCGGGCAATCTATCGACCGCCGCCGCGGAAGCGATTCCCATAGGCGCCCCCGGAGGTGCGTCCGATGCCGCAACCGGCAACAGGCGCTCCCACGCCACCGTCTCAGCCTCCGCGTTTCGCAGCGTCGTCATTAACTGCGGTAATTGCTTCGCCTGCGACGTCGCGAGATCCAGCGCCGTGCGCCCGGCGGCGATGTCGTTGCTCAGCGACGTGCGCACCGGCAACCCGATGAGCCACCACATCGACCAACTCAGCGTCAGCGCCCCCAGCAGCACCGCTGCCCCAAGGCTCCAACGCACGGGCAACGGCCATTCCTGTGGCGAAACCGATGCCCACGCAGCCCAGCGCGTCCGGCAACGCGCGGCAAGATCGGCGAGAAGATCGCGGACATCGGCCGGTGATTGGCGGTCATTTGTCATCGATGCCCTCCTCCGGATCCCACACGTCGTCGCCAGCAAACGCCGGTTCCGCAACGGGCCGGTGCACGACGCGCACAGCGAAGCGCCGCACGGCCGGCAAGGACGCCGGGGGATTGGCCCCCATCAATTGCCGCGCCACGCCCTCGGGGATCAGACTCGATTCGACTTCCGCGACTTTTTTAACCCACGGCAGGCTTCGCAAGCGCTTCTGCATCTCGCGCACACGGGACTGTGTTGTCGCGAAGCCGCTGACATTTAGTTGCCGGTCATCGATATCGACGCCTGCTAAACGCACGCCATCAGCACACGCTCGCATGACGTCGAGGAGCCGGCCCGCCATATCCTGTCGGCGCGTTATCAGCGCCAGCGCCGCCCTCCGGTGTGCCCGAATACCCGCCAGCGCGCGCCGCGTCGTGTCGAACGACGCGGCCGCTGCGTCGAGCTGCGAGCGTGCGGCGTTCAGCGCCAACAATTTTGCCCGCCCTTCGCCGCGCGCATGAACTTCCCAAGTGATCGGCAGCAGCGCCAGCAAGGCACCCGCCAGCGCGAGCGCCCCCCAGATTCGCCACTGATGGCGAAAATCACGCTGACGCCGCTGCGCCAGCGTGGGCAGCAAATCGATGGGCGGAAGTCGAGGCATCACGCCCATGGCAGACCTCGCATCGACATGGCGCGTAACGCCAGACCACACGCGACGGCAAGCGACGCACGTTCAGCAAACGTCTGCCTCAGACGCGCCGGTGCGCTCGCAGCGTCGAGTCGGCCGAGCGGGTCAAACGGCCGCACAGGGACACGGCACGCCGAGACGAGGCCGTCGCACATCGCCACAAAAGCGCCCGGCGTCATGCTTTGCGCCGCCACATGCAGCGAACTGGCCGCGACCGGTAGTCTGCCGAGCAGCTCACACACCACACTCGCTAATGCTTCGGGGTTCCCGTTCACGCCGTCGAAGCGCTCGCGCAAGTCGCCCACGCACGTCTGCGCATCGAACACGGCCAGATCGATGTCGTGATCGCTGACCTGGAGCAGCGCCATCGGCGATGGCGGCGATCGAGACGAAATCGGCGTCTCATGCGCAGGCTCGCCCATCACCGGCCACGCCCATTGGAACGCCCGACGCCCGGCGGCATGGGTCACGTCGACGGCATGGGCACGCAAGCCCGCCATTTCCAGTGCAGCAAGGCGGTCGTCGACCAGTTCGGCCTCACAGGCATACAGCCGTAGACGGTGGCTGCCCGGTTCGGCCCAAGTCACCCCCACGCGCGAACGCAAACCCGGACCGCCGTCACCCGGCAACAGTAGCGCCGCGTGCCGCTCACACCAGGCGCGCAGGGCCCGCTCAGGCATACCCGGCGGGTACTCGACCACGTGAGTCTTGAGCAGATGCGCAGGAAGCGCCAGCACGATGGTGTCGTCGCGCAGGGACTCGACACTCGTGCCGACACGTTCGAGCAGTTCACCGAGGCGTCGGGCCGCTGCTTCGGGTTTGGCCAGCACCCCGCCGCGCAACACATCGTCGTCGAGTGCCGCAGTGCCGTAGGCGTCGAGGCGCAGCCGTGCCGGGCCGGCCACGCGTGTCAGGCGAACAAATTGCAGGGTTCCTGCGTCAAAGTGAATACCGCACCCGCCACCGTCGAGACGCGGCAAAAGGGCCGCGAAGGGGCGTGCGAGGGGGTGTGTGATGTGGCGCAAGTTGCGCAGAGCCGCTTCGATCATGACGTGCCTCCCATGTGGGTCGATGTCGATGCAATCGATCCTAGCCATCGGGGAAGCGGCCTCCAATCGGACGAATCCGAATCTTGGCGCGGCAATCGCGGTTCGTTTCGCTTTCGGAATCCGCGCCGCTTTTTTCTCGTCTTTGTCCGAGTCACGACACGCCTGGAATCCCATTTCTGACATCTTCGGTAGAGAGGCACCGGCCGTTCGGGGGGTCTTCGCTAACCGTTCGTTATAATCGGCCCATTGTTTTTTTCGACTCCCCCATGGCAAGCACACCCCAAACAGAGACCCCACGCGACAAGCGCCCACCCAAACCGCGCCGCTCCATCTGGCTGCGCATCGTTTTGTGGTTCGTCGGCCTGATCGCCGCGATGCTCGTCTGTGGCGCGTTGCTGGCGGGGTACATCCTGGTGGTCATGACGCCGCAGTTGCCGTCGCTCGACACCATCGTCGACTACCGGCCGAAGATTCCGCTGCGCATCTATACCGCCGACGAAATTCAGATCGGCGAGTTCGGCGAGGAGCGCCGTAACGTCGTGCGCTTTGCCGACATTCCGGATGTGATGAAGAAGGCCGTCCTCGCCATCGAGGACGATCGCTTCTATCAGCATGGCGGCGTCGACTTCATCGGGATCTTCCGGGCGGGCGTGGCCAACGTCGCTCGCGGCGGCTCGTCGCAAGGCGCCAGTACGATCACGATGCAGGTTGCACGCAACTTCTTCCTGTCGAGCGAGAAGACGTACACGCGAAAGATTTACGAAGCGCTGCTCGCCTACAAGATCGAGTCGCGCCTGACGAAGGATCAGATTCTCGAGCTGTACATGAATCAGATCTATCTGGGCGAGCGCGCGTACGGTTTCGCGAGCGCTGCCCGCGTGTATTTCGGCAAGGACATCAAGGACGTCACGCTTGCCGAAGCCGCAATGCTGGCCGGCCTGCCCAAGGCGCCGTCAGCCTACAACCCGATCGTCAACTACAAGCGGGCGCGCGTGCGTCAGGAGTACATCCTCAAGCGCATGTACGACCTCGGTTACGTGTCGAAAGCAGAATACGATCAGGCGATCTCGCAAGAACTGGTCGTGCGCGGGCTCGGCAGCGAGTTCAGCGTGCATGCGGGTTACGTCGCGGAAATGGTGCGTCAGCTGCTTTACGCCCAGTTCAAGGACGAGATCTACACCCGCGGCTTCAACGTCTACACGACGATCAATTCGGCCGATCAGGAAGCGGCCTATGAAGCCCTGCGCGCCGGGGTCATGGCCTACGAACTGCGTCACGGCTATCGCGGGCCGGAAGCCAACATCGATCTGCCGAGCGATCAGGACGATCGCGAACAGCTGATCGACGACACGCTGGTCGAGCATCCGGACAGCGGCGACATGGTGGCGGCCGTGGTGCTGGCCGCGTCGCCGCAGCAGGTCAAGGCGGTGCTGCTCAATGGCGACGACGTGAACGTGACGGGCGACGGACTGCGCTTTGCCGCGGCCGGCCTGAGCGCCAAGGCACAACCCAAGCAGAAGATTCGCCCGGGTTCGGTCATTCGCGTGACGAAGGACGCCAAGGACAACTGGCGCATCGTGCAGATGCCCGATATCGAAGCGGCATTTGTCTCACTCGACCCGCAGAACGGCGCGATTCGTTCGCTCGTCGGCGGCTTCGATTTCAATCGCAACAAGTTCAATCACGTCACACAGGCGTGGCGTCAGCCGGGGTCGAGTTTCAAGCCGTTCATCTACTCGGCTGCGCTGGAAAAGGGCTTCGCGCCGGCGACGATCATCAACGACGGTCCGCTCTACTTCACCGCGGCGCAAACCGGCGGTCAGCCGTGGGAGCCTAAGAATTACGGCGGTGGCTTCGAGGGACCGATGCCGATGCGCGTCGCGCTGATGCGCTCGCGTAACCTCGTGTCGATCCGGATTCTGCAAAGCATCACGCCCGGCTACGCGCAGAAGTACATCGCGCGTTTCGGGTTCGAAGCCGACAAGCATCCGGCGTATCTGCCGATGGCGCTGGGCGCCGGCATGGTTACCCCGCTGCAAATGGCGAGCGCCTACGCCGTGTTCGCTAACGGCGGCTTCCGCGTGAATCCGTTCATCGTGGCGCGCATCACGGACTCGAAGGGCAACGTGATCATGGAAGAGAAGCCGGCCACGGCGGGCGATGAGACGTTCCGCGCCATTCCGGCCCGCAACGCCTTCATCATGAACTCGATGCTGCACGACGTGGCAACGCGTGGCACGGCCGCCAAGACGAACGTGCTCAAGCGCAACGACCTCGCAGGCAAGACCGGCACGACCAACGATTCGCACGACGCCTGGTTTGCTGGATATCAATCGCAACTGGTGGGGGTGGCGTGGATCGGGTTCGATCAACCGCGCAATCTGGGTGACCGGGAAACCGGTGGCGGTCTGGCACTGCCGATCTGGATCGACTACATGACCAAGGCTTTGCGTGGTGTGCCGGAATCGACGCGCCCGGTGCCCTCGGGAATCATTCAGGCGAACGGCGATTATTTCTACGACGACTATCCGCCGGGGCGCGCAGTCAGCACGGTGGGGCTGAGCGCCGATACCGCGCCGGACGGCACGACAACCAGTGCGCCGCCCGGGCCGGTCGATACGCAGGAGCGCCAACGCATCCTGGATATGTTCAACAAGCCTTGATGGGACTTACCCGGGGAAAGTGATGATGTGCGTGGTGGGAAACACGCACATCAGTAGCGGACGCGGCAGCCTCAGTCGGCTTGCAGCGTCACCGTCTCGCCGGCTTGCTGCGACGCGAAACGCGAGAGCGCCTCGAACAACTCGGCGTCGTCGCGAGTGTCGCGCCATTCGTCGCCCTTCAGGCGATAGTGGTAGCCGCCCGAGCGCGCCGCTACCCAGATTTCACTCATCGGCGTTTGCAGATTCACGATGATCTTGCTGCCGTCGTCGAACTCGAGCGTCAGCACGTTGCCCGTGCGTTCACAATCGATGTCCACATCGCTGTCTTCGACAGCCGCCTCCACCCGCGCCAGCACAGCCTCGGCGAGCGCCAGGAATTCACTTTCCGTCATGCTAAACTCCACGGTTTGCGTCATCGATTGCATGCCGCACCACGCGGCGATACCCCCATGACAGCACCTATTCGAACCTGCGCGATTGTAGCCTCGATTGCCCTGCTGAGCGTATTAGCCAGCTGTGGCCAGGCCGGCCCCCTTTATTACCCGGCGCGGCCTATCAAGCCGACGCCGCCGCCGGGCGCACCGGTGCCCCCGCCGCCGCTCGTGCCTGAGCCGCAGCGCGGTCCGTCGGTTGAAGTGCCGCCGGCAGCGTCGCTGCCCGCCGCCAAACCGGAGTAAGCTTGTCGGCACCGTTGTCGGGCACCCGATAGCCAACACCCGGCAACGGGCCCGACGGCCAGCGTTCCGAACTGCCGGACAAGCGTTTCCCGCCTGTTTATATTGCGCGCCACGGCGCGTGCCCTTGCCGATTACCCGAGTTTCCGCGATGTCCAACGCCTTCTTCTCTTACCGCGACGACGTACTCCATGCCGAGGGCGTGGCCCTGCCCGTACTCGCCGAGCGCTTCGGTACGCCTTTGTACGTGTATTCGAAGGCGGCCCTGACGTCCGCCTATCAGGCTTACGCCAAGGCTTGCGAAGGGCGTAACGCGGCGGTCCATTACGCGGCCAAGGCCAACTCGAATCTGGCCGTCCTCGGCGTGTTCGCCAAGCTGGGCGCCGGGTTTGACATCGTCTCGGCCGGAGAACTGGCACGCGTGATCGCCGCCGACGGTGACGCCAGCCGCGTGGTCTTCTCCGGTGTGGGCAAGCACGCCGACGAAATGCGTTATGCGCTCGACAAGGATGTGTTCTGCTTCAACGTCGAATCGCGCCCCGAGCTCGACCGCCTGAACGAAGTGGCCGCCCAGATGAACAAGCGCGCGCGCGTGTCGCTGCGCGTGAATCCGAACGTAGACGCCAAGACGCACCCGTATATTTCTACCGGCCTGCGCGGCAACAAGTTCGGCGTAGCTTACGAAGAAGCGTTCGACGCTTACCGTGCGGCGGCAGCCATGTCGCATCTCGATGTGGTCGGCATCGATTGCCACATCGGCTCGCAAATCACGGAAATTTCGCCGTACCTCGACGCCATCGACAAGCTCCTCGATCTGGTCGAAAAGCTCGACGACGCCGGAATCTCGCTGCATCACATCGATGTGGGCGGTGGCCTCGGCATCCAGTACACGGATGAAACGCCGCCGGACATCACCGCGTTTGCCACCACGGTCATCGACCACATCGCCAAGCGCGGCCATGCACACCGTCAGGTGCTGTTCGAGCCGGGCCGCTCGCTGGTCGGTAACGCCGGCGTGTTGCTCACGCGCGTGGAATTCCTCAAGCACGGTGAGACCAAGAACTTTGCCATCGTCGACGCGGCCATGAACGATCTCGCCCGCCCGGCAATGTACGAGGCTTATCACGGTATCGACCCGGTGACGCGCCGTGCGGCTGACGTGGTGACATACGACGTGGTTGGCCCGGTGTGCGAAAGCGGCGACTGGCTCGGCCGTGACCGCGCGCTGGCGATTGCGCCGGACGACCTGCTGGCGATCCGCTCGGCCGGCGCGTACGGCTTCACGATGAGCTCGAACTACAACACGCGTCCGCGTGCGGCAGAAGTCATGGTCGACGGCGTCGATGTCCACCTCGTGCGTGAGCGCGAAACGGTCGAATCGCTGTTTGCCGGTGAACGTCTGCTGCCGGCCTGAAGTTGCTACAACCAGTCTGAGCGGACCGATCTCCTCCGGTTTGCCGACGCCCGCACACACGGGGCGGCAAACCGAAGCGCCGCCCAATAAAAAAGCCGCCTGCGCATTTCGCGCGGCGGCTTTTTTACTTCACGCATCGACCGGCCGTGTACTGCGACTGCTGGCCGTATCGACACGTGGATGACACGTCAGAGCTGTCCGTAGCTGTGCAGGCCCGACAGGAACATGTTCACACCGAGGAACGCGAACGTCGTGATCAGCAGGCCCGTCAGCGACCACCATGCCGCCACCACGCCACGCAGCCCCTTCATCAGGCGCATGTGCAGCCACGCCGCGTAGTTCAGCCACACGATCAGTGCCCAGGTTTCCTTCGGGTCCCAGCTCCAGTAACCGCCCCAGGCATCGGCCGCCCACAGTGCCCCGAGAATCGTGGCAATCGTGAAGAACGCGAAGCCCACGGCAATCGCCTTGTACATCACGTCGTCGAGCAATTCGAGCGACGGCAGGCGTGACGAAAAGAAACCGCTGTCGATCGCCTTGCCCGCTGCAACGTTACGCTTTTGCTCGCCGGACTTGAGCAGATAAGCCACCGCCACCATGGCTGCCAGCGCAAACGTGCCGTAACCGATGAAGTTAGCCGGTACGTGGATCTTCATCCACCAGCTTTGCAGCGCAGGCACGAGCGGTTGAATCTCGTAGGCACTGCGTGCCACGCTGTACCAGAGATTGAAGCCCACCGCGGCGCTGATGACCAACAGCACGAACGGGCCGAGGGCGCGCGTCGCATAGTGTTGCTCGTAGTACAGGTAGAACAGCGACGTGATCAGACAGAAGAGGACGAACACCTCATACAGGTTCGAGATCGGGATGTGCCCAACGTCAGCGCCCACCAGATACGACTCGTACCAGCGCACCATCATGCCGGTGAACCCGAGCAACACTGCCGCCCAACACAGTGCCGACCCGACGCTCGCGCCGAACGGCGAGCGCGCCAGCAAGCCGCCCCAATAGAACAGTGTCGCCAGGAAGAACAGCGCGCTCATCCAGAGGATGGCCGACTGACTCGAGAGGAAATACTTCAGGAAGAACGCCTGATCGGCGCGGGCCAGATCGTGGTGATAGAGCCCGATGCCGGAGAGCGCAAGAATCGCGATACCCGCCATCAACCAGCGCACCGAGCGCCAGTGCCAACCCAATACCGCGAAAATCGGCACCGAGAGCACCAGAATCGTGTGCTCGTAGTAATCCATAAAATGGCCGTAGCGATTGAGCGCGAAGCCCGCCCCAATCGCCAGCGCCAGTGCGAACAGCCAGTCACCGATACTGCGCCGGCGCAGCCACGAGACGTCTGAATAGCCTTGCGATAACTCCATGTCTCTCACCTTCATCGTTTTGTGACGATCGCGTCCAACTCCGCCTTCGTGCGGGCGAATTCCTTGTCGAAATCCAGCGTACGACGTGTGGTCGACGCTGCCATCATGACCGAGCTGCCGCCGTCAGGAGTGTCTTTCACCCACAGCCAGAGACGTCGTTCACGTACGTAAAACATCGAGAAGATGCCGAGTACCAGCAGCAGACTGCCAAGATACACGATCTTCTTGCCGGGCGAGCGCGTGAGCTGGAAGACGCTCGCTTGAATCTGATCGAATGAGTCGAGTTGCAGGAACACCGGCGCGTCGTACAGGAAGTTGTCCGACAGCGCGTTGGTTGCCGTGTGCACGAAACGCTCGTTGTCCGGCGTTGGCGTCGCCGCCGGTTGGCCTGCCTGCTCGCGCGCGACCTGCCAGAGTTGCCAGATCGTGCCGTCGAGGATACGCCGGAACATGTCGGCCGCACTCGATTGCTGCTCCTGCGGCACCTTCTCGCTCACGAACTCGGCGATCGCTTGCAGCCCGCCCGTCGCGTGGCCATTCGCGCTGGCCGAAATGGCACCGGCAAACAGGTCAAGCTCACGCTTGGCGCTTTCCTGCAATTGGCCACGCAGTTCCGCCGAGGTCTGCGACGGCAGCGATTGGGCCGCGAAACGGCGCGCGGCTTCCACCCGGGCTCCGTCATCCTGAAGGGCTGCGCGCAGCAGCATCCATTGTTTGACGGAGCCGTCTTCGTCGGCCGGAATGCGCAAGTACTGGAACGGGCCGTCCGGGGTGTCGCGCACGCCCGTCATGAACACGCGCTGCCCGTCTTCCACCAGAATCGGCAGCATGTAGTTGCGGTATTCCTTCGCCTGCCCGCTGCGGTCGCGCACTTTGTACTGCACCGACGGACCGACGTTGCGCAAGTCCTTGTTCAGATCGGTTTTCGCGCCCGACCCCAGTTGTGCACTCAGATCGTCGCGGAACGATTTACGGGCCACGCCGCGTACGTCCTGCTGCCCGCTGCCGTTACTGATGTTCTCGACGTTGATCGCGCGGAAATCGCTGAATTCAACCGTGTACTCGTCTTTGGCTGCGGCACCGCCCTTCAATTGCGTAGAGCCGCCGATGTCGCCTGAAAAGGCGAACGTCTTGTCGGACGCGCCGCGCATGGGGTAGCCAGTGAGCTTGAGCTTGCTGCCGCCATCTTCAAAGCTCGACTGATAGATCGCGACACCCTTATAGATGAAGGGCTCGTTGACCTTCACCGTGGCATCCATCGACTTGCCGGTCTCGGGATCGGTCACCACGATGTCGCTCGCGAAGAGCTTGGGCATGCCCGTCGAGTAATAGTCGACGTGGAATTTCTTCAACTCGATGGAGAAGGGCAGGTCCTGCACGACCGAGCCGTCCTGGAAGTTCAGAATCGCAGTCGTCGACTTGCCGCCCTCGGGCACGAATGCGTAGCCACGGAACGCGGGGTTGCTCGACGACAGGCGATGTTCCTCTGGGATCTGTGCGATGACCGCGTTGCCTTGCAACGGCGACTTGCCGAACAGGGCCATCTGCATGCGGGTGAGCAAATCGCTGTCGACCAGACCACCCAGACAGATGATCACGATGGCGCTGTGCGCGAAGATGTAGCCGATCTTGTTGATCGCCCCGGCCTTCGCCGCCACGAGCGTCGCTCCATCGCGATCGCGCACGACGAAGCGGTAACCGCGCCGCCCCAGAAAGCCCGTCAGTCTGGGCAGCAGCTCGGCGCGCGGCGTCGGGCCTGAGAACTCGCC
Source organism: Pandoraea sp. PE-S2R-1 (assembly GCF_002179865.1). Classification (NCBI taxonomy): domain Bacteria; kingdom Pseudomonadati; phylum Pseudomonadota; class Betaproteobacteria; order Burkholderiales; family Burkholderiaceae; genus Pandoraea; species Pandoraea sp. PE-S2R-1. Next base: position 209,433 of record NZ_NGUR01000002.1, read on the forward strand.
CTTGTGACCGAAGGCGCGCAGGCTGCCTTCACGCACGTGGTCGCGCCAGCTGCGGATGTCCGCGATCATCTTCGGCGCGTTGCGCACAACGCACAGCGTCGTCGACGCCATCAAGAAGAAGAGGATCAGCAGAAACCACCACGAGCTGTAGACCTTATAAAGGCCGAGCGAGCGGAAGACGTCGGCCCAGAACGGGCCGAACTGATTGACGTAGTTGGGGTAGGGGTCGCCTTGCTTGAGCACGGTGCCGACAATGCTGGCGATCGCAAGCACGGTGAGCAGGCTGATGGCAAAACGCATCGAACTGACCAGTTCGACACCGTCGCGCACCCATCGCTGCGCGCTTTTGATCTGCATTCCCGAAGTACTGATACTCATCCTGTTTCCGGCAACAAAAAAGGGCGGGAGCGCGTTTTTCACGCGCCCGCCACCCTGTGTATGCTAAACCAGTTCTATCCCGTCACCCTGCGGCGACGGAGCTGGTTTCGTTATAAGTCAGCGAATATACCCCGACGTTCACACGATGTCAGGGCAGACCTTACCGATCAGCGCAAACCGGCGATGTAATCCGCGACTGCCTTGATTTCCTTGTCCGACAGTCGCGACGCAACGGCATGCATCGGCGCGTTGTTCAAACGCGTTTCGTCGCGGAAGGCCACGAGTTGTGCAGCGGTGTAATCGGCCCACTGGCCGCCGAGGCGCGGGTATTGCGACGGCATGCCGGCACCGGCCGGACCGTGGCAGGCAGCGCAGGCGGGTACGCCTTTCTCTGCAATACCGCCACGGAAAATCTTTTCGCCCAACGGCACGGTGTCCTTGTTGCGCGCAGCGCCCGGTTTCTCGGTTTGCGACGCGAAATAAGCGGACACGTTGCGCATATCCTGATCGGACAGCGCAGCGACCATACCGGCCATGATGGGATTGTTGCGCGCCGGTGTCTTGCCGGGCTGCGCCTTGAAGTCGGTCAGTTGCTTGTAGAGGTATTCAGCGTGCTGGCCGGCGATTTTCGGATAAGCACCACCGGTGCTGTTACCGTCTGCCGCGTGGCACGATGCGCAGACCTGACTGGCAATTGCCTGTCCCCGGTTCAAGTCTGGTTTGGCTGGCGCCTGAGGCTCGGCGGCTTGTCCTGCGCCGCTCAGTAGAAAGCATGCCAGCGCCAATGGTGTTGCAGCGAGAGACTTCCACACTCCTCGGTTCATTCGCACACCTTATATCTGTTTTGTCGGGAAATCGGTCGTTCGAACTCACCGTCCGGCGCCGTGTTTCTCCTCCAACCTCACGGCGTGCGAGACGTTCGGACAAGCCTTGGCAAGGCCAAGGTTAACTTTCGTATTGTACAATAAAGTCTTTCCCCGACTTTAGGGGATTCCATGTAGAAGGCCGCAGAGCGGGGCTTCCCGGGCTTTGGCCGGCAGCATCCCTACTCATCGTTCTGCGCCCCCTGCGCCCGCGTTGCCAGCCCATCTCCTGTGGCTGCGGCGCTCCCCGGTTCCTTTCATGTCCCTACTTCATCAAGCCCGCTTCTTTACGACCGTCAATCATCTGCGCGATCTGCCGCCCACGGCCGTGCCCGAGGTCGCCTTCGCGGGTCGCTCGAACGCGGGCAAATCCAGCGCGCTGAACATCCTGTGCAATCAGAAGCGGCTGGCCTTCTCCAGTAAGACGCCGGGCCGCACGCAGCACATCAATTACTTCGAGATTGCCCACCTCGAGCACCTCTATGGCTATCTCGTCGACCTGCCCGGCTACGGCTATGCCGAAGTCGGCGGCGGCGTGAAAGTGCACTGGCAGCAACTGCTTGGCGATTATCTGGTGCAACGTCCGCAACTGCGCGGGCTGGTGCTGGTGATGGACTCGCGTCGACCGTTCACGGATCTCGATTGCGAACTGATCGACTGGTTCCTGCCAACCGGACGCCCAATCCACGTATTGCTGACCAAAGCCGACAAGCTCACCCGTCAGGAAGCCACGGTCGTCCTGCGCGACACCCAGAAGCGTCTGAACGCCCTTCAGCGCACCGACGGACTCCCGGCGGACGATCCCAACACGCTGCCCCAGTTCACTGCGCAGCTGTTCTCGTCGCTCAAGCGCACCGGTGTCGAAGCCGCGCAACGCGTGCTCGAAGACTGGCTCGCCATTCCGCCGCGCGAATCCGCGAAGAAATGAGCGTGTCTCAGTAATTTCGCCCTCCAGCACGATTCGGCACCACGCTGCCAAAACCCAAAGGTAGATGACGCACGAGCCCGCCGGGCGCGACATATCGTCGCGGCCAGCGGTGTGGTCGTTTGGGTCAACGTAAAGAAAAATCGGGACGGCGGTCGCTGCCTCAACCGAACGGATGAGGGGGCACACGAAGATATCGGGATTGACCGAGATGCCTGTACGCGCCCGATTTCCGGGGCGTTGGATGCAGTAGTTGGTGCGATAAAGCGAGCGCACATAAAAAAACCGCCGTGTAGGCACGGCGGGTTTAAATGAGCCTTATCGTAGAACGACAGGCGCCCGCTCAGGGAGGAGAAGCGGGGGACGCCACACACAGTGCGAACATCCGGTTGGTATGATATACCATGCGTCCGAAAGTTTCCCGGCAAGCGGCCTTTTTTGCGCGCTTTCCTCCTTACGGAATCGTTGAGCCGATCGCAACGGCAACGCCTTTTCGGGACGTCTTTACCCGACGAAACACGGAATTTTCAGACGCGCTATTCCCCGTCCAAAGGACCGATCGCATGAGTTCCTATCCCCTGCTTCGCCCGCGCCGCATGCGACGCGATGACTTCTCACGCCGCCTGATGCGTGAAAACCACCTGACCTGTGACGACCTGATCTATCCGGTGTTCGTGCTCGAAGGTCAGAACCGCCGCGAGGCTGTCGACTCGATGCCGGGCGTCGAGCGCGTCTCGGTCGACGAGCTGCTGCGTGTGGCCGATACGTGCGTCACGCTCGGCGTGCCCGTCATTGCGCTGTTCCCGAACATCGACGCGTCGTTCAAGACACCCGACGGTATCGAAGCGACCAACCCCGAAGGTCTGATCCCACGCGCCGTGCGCGAGATCAAACGCAACTTCCCCGATCTCGGTGTGCTCACCGACGTGGCCCTCGATCCGTACACCAGCCACGGTCAAGACGGCGTACTTGATGAGAACGGCTACGTCATCAACGACGTAACGACCGCGATCCTCGTTAAGCAAGCCCTCACGCAGGCAGAAGCTGGCGTGGACATCGTCGCACCGTCCGACATGATGGATGGCCGCATCGGCGCCATCCGGGAAGCCCTCGAAGCCGCCGGACATATTCACACGCGCATCATGGCTTACGCGGCCAAGTACGCGTCGGCCTTTTACGGCCCGTTCCGCGACGCCGTCGGTTCGGCATCGAATCTCGGCAAGGGCAACAAGATGACCTACCAGATGGATCCGGCCAATTCGGACGAAGCGCTGCGTGAAGTGGCGCTCGATATCGAAGAAGGTGCGGACATGGTCATGGTCAAACCCGGCATGCCGTACCTCGACATCGTGCGCCGCGTGAAGGATGAGTTCCGCTACCCGACGTATGCCTATCAGGTCAGCGGCGAATACGCGATGTTGAAGGCCGCTGCCCAGAATGGCTGGCTCGATCACGACAAGGTGATGATGGAGTCGCTGCTCGCCTTCAAGCGCGCAGGGGCCGATGGCATCCTGACCTACTTCGCACTCGACGCAGCGCGCCTGATTCGCGCACAAGCCTGAGTCGACTGAGTAGAAGACGAGGAGGCGTCGGCCACCGGTTGCGCCATCCGCTCAAGTTCTCGCAGACGAAAGACAAACAGCTAGTCCGGTGACGGACTAGCTGTTTGTTTATGTAGCGGTCTGAACGGCCACCTTCGTGGCATTCAGCGCAGCAGACTCAACCGCGCATCCCCTGATCCTGATCCTGATCCTGTTACGCTGCCGGACCGTAGGCCTTATCCAGACTGCGCAGGAATTGATCGGCTGACTGCGCACCGATCACACGCGAACCCGCCACCTCAGCGCCCTTGCCATCGAAGAAGATAATCCCGGGCGGTCCGAACAACGCAAAGCGCTTTAGCAACGCCTGATCGTCGGCATTGTTTGCCGTAACGTCGGCTTGTACGAGCACCATCTGATCAAGGCGCGCCTTCACGCGTGGATCAGTGAACACGAACCGCTCCATCTCCTTGCAACTGATGCACCAGTCAGCATAGAAGTCGAACATGACCGGCCGGCCAGCGGCGGCAACGACCTGATCGAGTTCGGCGACACTTCGCACACGCTGGAATTTCACACCCTCAGCGGTCTGCGCACCGGCACTGGCACTTCCCGACGCAGCGGCCGACAAACCAGCCAGCGGAGCCAACGGGTCGCGTGCACCTGCGGCAGCGCCCACCAATGCCACGGCCCCGAGCAGCGCAACCGCAACACCGAGTCCTTTGAGCAGGCGCCGAGTACCGCTCACACCATCGGGCAAGGTGTCGAAGACGCGCATGAACGTCGCGGCCACCAGCAGCAACACCCCCCACCCGAGCAGCAAGACTTGTGTCGACAGCAACGGACGCACGATCCACAGCGCGACACCCAGCAGCAGGAAGCCGAAGAACCGCTTCACACCATCCATCCAAGCGCCGGCGCGCGGCAGCAACGTGCCACCACCACCGGCCAGAATCACCAGCGGCAAACCCATACCCAGCGACAGGGCGAAGAGCGTGGCGCCACCAAAGACGGCATCTCCCGTCTTGGCAATGAAGGCAAGCGCAGCGGCAAGCGGTGCTGTCACACACGGGCTGACGATCAGGCCGGACAGGATACCCATCATCGCCGCCCCCACCCACTGCCCCGATTTCTGTTTGCGGGCGGCATCGTCGATACGCTCACGCAACGCCGACGGCAACTGAATCTCGTACATGCCGAACATCGAGAGCGACAGAATCACCATCAACAACGCAAACAGCGCGAGCACCCAAGGCGCCTGAAGAAACGCGATGAGGCCTTGCCCGAGCAAGCCCGCCGCCACACCGATCACGGTGTTCACGATGGCCATACCGAGCACGTAGGCGATTGCCAGGCGCACTGCCTTGCCGCGACTGGCCTCCTGACCTGCGACGATCGACAACAGGATAGGCACCATCGGCAAGACACACGGCGTAAAGGCCAACCCAACGCCCAGTGCGAAGAAGATCCCCAACGCCAGCAGGAAGCTGCCACCCGAAAGAATGCGCTCGGCTTCGCTGTAATCGTCGCGCGCCGAGAGCCAGCCGCCACCCGAACCGCTTGGCGTCGCAGCGTTTGCATTAGGCGTCGCCGCCGCGGGCTTGGCGCCGAGCAGCGCCTGCGTGGGACCGACAGCGGTTTGCGATGACATCGACAACGCTCCGCCGCTAGCGCCGGCACCGCCGCCGCCCTCCGCGCTACCGACGGCCGCCGAGATCTTGAACGGCTTGTCCATCGGCGGATAGCACAACCCCTTGTCCGCACAGCCCTGCATCGTCACCGTCAGCGTGAAGGGGGCCGTAGCCCCAGTGACTGGAATCCGGACGTCGATGGGCTCGTGATAGACCTCCATATCCTTGCCGAAGGTCTCGTCATGCTTGACCTCCCCTTTCGGGAATTCAGGGGTCCCGAGTTTGACGTTGGCGTTATCGGCGGCGAAGGCGAAGCGCTCACGATAGAGGTAGTAGCCTTTGGCAACTTCAAAATGAAGCAGCACCGCACCGGGTTGCTCCGACTTCGACACCTTGAAGGCAACATCCGGATCGAGGAAATCGTCAGCGGCATGGGCGCGGCCGACACCGGCCGCCATTAGCAGCAGCGCGGTACAAAGCCATGCAAAGACCCAGAATGCCAGCCCCTTTCGCATGCCGTTGAGCACTCGTCCCGAGCCGCCATCCGCTCGAGCCATGGACACGTCGTCATGCCGGGCAAATACCGGCCCAGCTACGATCGTCGATTCAGACATGCAACTTCCCCCGAGTCTCATCCTCAACCCAGCGCGCGTACGCGGGCAACGCGGCCGTCGCGGGCCACGCCACGATTTCCGGCACGTCGTAGGGATGGTGTTCCTTGATGAACTGCTCGAGCGCCGTGTAACGCGCGGCGCTCGTCTTGATCATGAGTGGCACTTCAACACTCGTCTCGCGCTTGCCTTGCCAACGATAACTTGAGCGCACCGGGGCCATCTGCTGCACACAAGCCGCCAACTGCGCAGCCAGCATGCCGTCGATAGCTGCCTCGGCACTGGCCTCGTCGGGAAACGTCGTCATGACGATAAGAAGGGCATCCATAGTGTGCAATAGACCGGTCAAACGTAGCGATTGTTCACTGTACACCGGCCACAAGCAATCTGCGCAGACAGGCCGTTATTCCGGAGATATCTGCTGCGGGGTTCGGACAACACCTCAAATGAAAAAAGCCAGGTCAATGACCTGGCTTCTCTCCTACAGCTCACGGTACCCGAAGGTCCGTTGCGCAAGTCGCTTACTCAGCAACTTCCGGCGCTTCCGTATCAACTTCCGGACGGTCCAGCAGTTCGACGAACGCCATCGGGGCGTTATCGCCAACGCGGAAACCCATCTTCAGGATACGCAGGTAGCCACCCGGACGGGTTGCAAAGCGCGGGCCGAGCACGTTGAACAGCTTCGACACCGAGTCACGATCACGCAGGCGGTTGAAAGCCAGGCGGCGGTTAGCCAGCGAGTCCTTCTTGCCCAGGGTGATGAGGGGCTCGACGACCTTACGCAGTTCCTTGGCCTTCGGCAGGGTGGTCTTGATCGCTTCGTGTTCGATCAGCGAGTTCGACATGTTACGGAGCATTGCCAGACGGTGGCTGCTCGTACGATTCAGTTTACGCAAACCATGACGGTGACGCATTTCAACTTTCCTTTAAACAGAGTTTTTCGACCAAGCTCTTCTATCGGTGACAACCACCGCGGGCCGGTGTCGTTACAAACGGCCGTATCGGATCACTCCGACGCACCGCACTTTTGTTGCAACACGGCCGCCCGAAGGCGGCCATGTCTTCACAACTTACTTCTCGAGACCAGCCGGCGGCCAGTTTTCGAGCTTCATACCCAGCGTGAGACCACGCGAGGCCAGCACTTCCTTGATCTCGTTGAGCGACTTGCGACCCAGATTCGGGGTCTTGAGCAATTCGTTCTCGGTACGTTGGATCAGGTCGCCGATGTAGTAGATGTTTTCGGCCTTCAAGCAGTTGGCCGAACGCACCGTCAACTCGAGATCGTCCACCGGACGCAGCAGGATCGGATCGATCTGCGGCGCACGCGACGGCGCTTCGCTGGCGGCTTCCGTGCCTTCCAGCGCAGCGAACACCGACAGTTGGTCGACGAGGATGCGAGCCGATTGACGGATCGCTTCTTCCGGCGACACAACACCGTTGGTTTCGATGTTCATCACGAGCTTGTCCAGGTCGGTACGCTGTTCCACGCGGGCCGATTCGACCGCATAGCTCACACGCTTGACCGGCGAGAACGACGCGTCGAGGACGATACGACCAATTACCTTGGCCGAATCATCGCCATAACGGCGCACGTTACCCGGGACATAACCACGACCCTTTTCAATCTTGATCTGGACGTCGAGCTTACCGCCCTTGGCCAGATGTGCAATCACGTGATCGGGGTTGATCAGTTCGACGTCGTGCGGCAGTTCGATATCCGAAGCACGCACCACACCTTCACCATCCTTGCGCAGCGTAACGGTGACTTCGTCACGGTTATGCAGCTTGAACACAACACCCTTCAGGTTCAGCAGGAAGTTGACAACATCTTCCTGAACGCCGTCGATGGTGGAGTATTCATGCACGACGCCAGCGATCGTCACTTCGGTCGGCGCATAGCCGAGCATCGACGACAACAGCACGCGGCGCAGCGCATTGCCCAAGGTGTGGCCGTAACCACGTTCGAACGGCTCCATCACAACTTTGGCGTGATGCTCACCGACTTCTTCAACCTCGATGATCTTGGGCTTCAATAAACTGTTTTGCATAGGTTTCCTTTTCAATACCCTCGGCTCGTTACACCGATAAGGCTGATGGGTGACAAACCTGCACGGAACGCAAACGCGCCGTGAGGCGCGTCAGCGTTTGGATTAACGCGAATACAATTCGACGATCAGGCTTTCGTTGATGTCGCCCGCGATATCGCTACGTTCCGGCAGTGCCTTGAAAGTGCCTTCCATCTTCTTGGCGTCAACCGAAACCCAGATCGGGAAACCGACTTGTTCTGCCAGCGTCAGCGATTCTTGAATACGCACTTGCTTCTTGGCCTTTTCGCGCACGGTGATCACATCACCCGGCTTGACCTTGATCGACGGGATGTTGGCGACAACACCGTTCAGCACGACGGCCTTGTGGCCAACCAGCTGGCGCGCTTCAGCGCGCGTCGAACCAAAACCCATGCGATAGACGACGTTGTCCAGACGCGACTCGAGCACTTGCAGCAGGTTTTCACCCGTGTTGCCCTTCAGACGATCGGCTTCCGCGAAATAACGACGGAACTGACGCTCGAGCACGCCGTAAATACGCTTGACCTTCTGCTTTTCGCGCAGTTGGTTGCCGTAGTCGGACGTACGAGCACCCGAGGTGCGGCCATGCTGACCCGGCTTGCTATCCAGCTTGCACTTGTCGGCGAGCGAGCGACGTGCGCTCTTCAGGAAGAGGTCAGTACCTTCACGACGGGAGAGTTTGGCCTTCGGGCCGATATAACGTGCCACGGTTGTTCCTTTATCTCAAAATTTGACGCAGCGGCGCCTTGTCCACTACGCAAGTCCGGTACCGATGTACCGGACGGTGGTCTTAGAAATTGCTTCGCGCACGGCCGAGACCGTGCGCGAACCCGCGATTATAGCAGGATTTTCTAAAGCGTCTTAGATACGACGACGCTTCGGCGGGCGGCAGCCGTTGTGCGGGACCGGCGTCACGTCCGAGATGGCCGTGATCTTGATACCCAGCGCATTCAGTGCACGAACCGCGGATTCGCGACCCGGGCCCGGGCCCTTGATGCGAACTTCCAGGTTCTTCACGCCGTATTCCAGCGCCACGCGGCCAGCCGATTCAGCAGCAACTTGGGCAGCAAACGGGGTCGATTTACGCGAACCCTTGAAGCCCTGGCCACCCGAAGTCGCCCATGCCAGTGCGTTGCCCTGACGATCGGTGATCGTGATGATGGTGTTGTTGAACGAAGCGTGGACGTGCACGACGCCTTCAGCAACGCTCTTCTTGACCTTCTTGCGAACGCGCTGTGAAGCGGCGTTGTTCTGTTGCTTAGCCATGAGTTTCCTATCCTCTGGTTACTTCTTCAGCGAGACGCCGGCCTTACGCGGGCCCTTGCGGGTACGCGCATTGGTACGGGTGCGCTGGCCGCGGACCGGCAGGCCCTTGCGGTGACGCAGACCACGATAGCAGCCCAAGTCCATCAGGCGCTTGATGCTCATGGTCACTTCACGGCGCAGGTCGCCTTCAACCGTCAGCTGACCGACTTGGTCACGCAGCTTTTCGAGATCGTTGTCGTCGAGGTCCTTGACCTTCTTCGAGAACGGCACACCAGCGGCTTCGCAAATCTGGCGAGCGCGCGTGCGACCGACACCGTAAATAGCCGTCAGGCCGATTTCCGTGTGCTGGTGGTTCGGGATGTTAACCCCTGCAATACGAGCCATTCGTAATTCCCCAACTAAATAGCGTTAAAGGCCGATTAGCCCTGACGTTGCTTGTGGCGTTGATCCGTGCTGCAAATCACGCGCACTACGCCTTTGCGCTTCACAATCTTGCAATTGCGGCACAGACACTTAACAGATGCCAAAACTTTCATGACAATTCCCTCTCTCTAATCACTTCGCCCGGAAGACGATCCGCGCACGCGACAGATCGTAGGGCGTCAACTCAACCGTCACCTTATCTCCGGGAAGGATGCGGATGTAATGCATCCGCATCTTGCCGGAAATGTGTCCGAGTACTACATGGCCATTTTCCAGTTTCACCCGGAAGGTGGCATTGGGGAGGTTTTCAAGGACCTCACCCTGCATTTGAATAACGTCGTCTTTCGACATGATCCCAGATGATCAGCGAAGCGTCATGTTATTGCCGCCCTTGAAATTCGCCTTGCGGAGCAGCGACTCATACTGTTGCGACATCACATACGACTGCACTTGCGCCATGAAATCCATCGTGACCACGACGATGATCAGCAGTGACGTTCCGCCAAAATAAAACGGGACGTTCCAGCGCAACACCAGGAACTCGGGCAGCAGACACACCAGGGTGACATAAGCTGCACCGGCCAGCGTCAGACGCGTCAAGATCTTGTCGATGTACCGTGCCGTCTGGTCGCCCGGACGGATACCCGGTACAAACGCGCCGCTCTTCTTCAGGTTCTCGGCCGTTTCTTTGCTGTTGAACACCAGTGCGGTGTAGAAGAAGCAGAAAAACACGATTGCCAAAGCATAGAGCATCACGTAGATCGGCTGACCCGGCGACAACTTGGCCGCGATGTCCTTGAGCCAACGCGTGTTGTCACCTGCGCCGAACCAGTTCGCGATCGTTGCCGGGAACAGGATGATCGACGACGCAAAGATCGGCGGAATTACACCAGCCATATTCAGCTTGAGCGGCAGGTGCGATGCTTGACCACCGTATACCTTGTTGCCCACCTGACGTTTGGCGTAATTCACCAGAATCTTGCGCTGACCCCGTTCCACAAACACGACGAAGAACGTCACGAGCACAACGAGCGCACAGATCACGATCGCCGAGAACGGACCAATCGAACCAGTACCGACAAGCTCAAACAGGCCGCCCACAGCATTCGGCAAACCGGCCGCGATACCACCAAAGATGATGATCGAGATACCGTTACCGAGGCCGCGTTCAGTGATCTGCTCACCGAGCCACATCAGGAACATCGTGCCGGTTACGAGCGTGATCACCGTCGTCAGGCGGAACATCATGCCTGGATCAACGACGAGCCCCGGCTCGCTTTCCAACGTCACCGCGATTGCAGCTGCCTGGAAGAGCGCAAGCACCACCGTGAAATACCGGGTGTACTGCGTGATCTTGCGTTGGCCGGCTTGGCCTTCCTTACGCAAGGCTTCCAATTGTGGCGAAACCATCGCCAGCAACTGCATGATGATCGACGCCGAGATGTACGGCATGATCCCGAGCGCGAAGATCGTGAAACGCGACAACGCACCGCCCGAGAACATGTTGAACATGCCCAGGATCCCGCCCGACTGGCGCTGGAACAGCTGCGCCAGCTGATCGGGGTCGATGCCCGGCACCGGGATATGCGCACCAATACGGTAGACGATCAACGCCAGCAGCAGGAAAACCAGCCGCCGGCGCAGATCCGCATACTTCGGGCCCTGCGTACCAGGCTTAGCGAGATTAGGAGACTTGGCCAATGATGGCTCCGGGGTGTCCTAACTTACTCTGCGACCGAACCGCCAGCCGCCTGAATTGCCGTGAGCGCACCCTTGGTGACGCCCAGACCCTTCACAACGACCTTGCGGGTGATCTCGCCAGCGGCGATGATCTTGGCCGACAACGACAGCTCGCTCACCAGACCGGCCTGCTTCAGAACCAACAGATCGATTTCGTCGACCGGCAGGTTGTTCAGGTCCGACAGGCGAACTTCGCCCACGAAACGGCGCGTCAGCGACTTGAAGCCACGCTTCGGCAGACGACGTTGCAGCGGCATTTGACCGCCTTCGAAGCCCACCTTGTGGAAGCCGCCCGAACGCGACTTCTGACCCTTGTGACCACGGCCGGCGGTTTTACCCAGACCCGAACCGATGCCACGGCCAACGCGGCGCTTGGCGTGTTTAGCGCCTTCTGCCGGCTTAATCGAATTCAATTCCATTTTGCCCTCGCTCAGTCGACGATCTTCACAAGGTACGAGACCTTGTTGATCATGCCCCGCACAGCGGGCGTGTCCTGCAACTCATACGTCGAATTGAGGCGACGCAGGCCGAGACCGCGAACGGTTGCACGATGTTCTTCGCGCGTACCGATCAGGCTCTTGACCAGCTTGACTTTCACAGTTTGTTGCTGCGACATATTGATCACCCTTAGCCGAGGATCTCTTCCACCGACTTGCCACGCTTAGCGGCGATGTCAGCAGGAGTCGATTGTTTCTTCAGGCCGTCGAGCGTGGCGCGGACCAGGTTGTACGGGTTCGTCGAGCCAAGGCTCTTCGTCACCACGTTGGTCACGCCCATCACCTCGAACACCGCACGCATCGGGCCACCAGCGATAACGCCGGTACCGTCTTTCGCCGGCGACATCAGGACGCGCGAGGCGCCATGCTGGCCGAGAACGTTATGTTGCAGGGTGCCATTCTTCAGGGCGACCTTGAACATATTGCGGCGGGCTTGTTCCATTGCCTTTTGAACGGCAACCGGGACTTCCTTCGCTTTGCCTTTGCCCATGCCGATGCGGCCATCGCCGTCACCAACCACGGTCAACGCGGCAAAACCGAGAATACGACCACCCTTCACCACTTTCGTGACGCGGTTGACCGAAATCATCTTCTCGCGAAGGCCGTCGTCGCGTTCGTCAGCCTGAACTTTCGCTTGCATCTTTGCCATGACGGATCCTTACTTAGAACTTGAGGCCGGCTTCACGGGCAGCGTCGGCCAAAGCCTTGACGCGACCGTGATAGCGGAAGCCCGAGCGGTCGAAAGAGACGCTTTCGATGCCGGCAGCCTTCGCCTTCTCGGCGATACGACGGCCGATCAGCGCAGCAGCAGCAGCGTTTCCGCCCTTGCCTTCCTTGTCGCCCAGTTCCTTGCGCACTTCGGCTTCCAGCGTCGAAGCGCTGGCCAGCACTTGCGTGCCGTCTTCCGAGAAAACTTGCGCGTAAATGTGCACGTTGGTGCGATGCACGGAAAGGCGATGCACCTTTTGAGCTGCCAGCTTGATACGAGTCTGGCGAGCGCGGCGCACACGTGATTGTTTCTTGTCCATGTTTCGCACCCTTACTTCTTCTTGGTTTCCTTGAGGATCACCACTTCGTCCGCATAGCGGACACCCTTACCCTTGTAGGGCTCGGGCGGACGGTAACCGCGAACTTCCGCAGCCACTTGTCCGATGCGTTGTTTATCAACGCCTTTGATGATGATCTCCGTTTGCGTCGGGGTTTCCGCCTTAACACCTTCCGGCATGGCGTGCACAACATCGTGCGAGAAACCCAGCTCGAGCTTCAGGTTGTTACCGTCAGCCTTGGCGCGATAACCCACGCCAACGAGTTGCAGCTTCTTCTCGAAACCCTTGCTCACACCAGTCACCATATTGTTGACCAGTGCACGTTCCGTACCATACAGCGCATTCGCTTCACGGCTTTCGTCAGCCGGGGCGAAGGTGATGGTGGCGTCTTCAATCTTGACGTTCACGAGGGTGTTGATGCCGCGGGTCAACGAACCCAGGGCGCCCTTGATCGTCAGCACATTGCCAATCAGCGTTGCGTCAACGCCCTTCGGCAGTGCAATAGGACTCTTACCTACGCGAGACATTTAAACTCTCCTCGGTTAGGCGACGTAGCAGATGACTTCGCCGCCCACGCCGGTGGCGCGTGCTTTGCGATCGGTCATCACGCCCTTCGGGGTCGAGACGATTGCAACGCCGAGGCCATTCATGACCTGCGGGATCTCGTTGCGGCTCTTGTACACACGCAGACCCGGACGCGACACGCGCTCGAGGCGCTCAATCACAGGACGGCCAGCGTAGTACTTCAGTGCGATGTTCAGCACCGGCTTGGTTTCTTCTGCCTCAACCGCGAAGTCTTCGATGTAGCCTTCGTCCTTCAGGACTTTGGCGATCGAGACCTTCAGCTTGGACGAGGGCATCTTCACGGATGCCTTCTCAACCATCTGAGCGTTGCGGATGCGGGTCAGCATATCGGCGATAGGATCGCTCATGCTCATGGTGCTTCTCCTATTACCAGCTAGCTTTGGTCACGCCCGGGATTTCGCCACGGAAGGCGATTTCACGGATCTTGTTACGGGCCAGGCCGAATTTGCGGAAGGTTCCGCGCGGACGGCCAGTCAGTTCGCAACGATTGCGTTGACGCGTCGGGTTGGCGTTACGCGGCAGCTGTTGCAGCGCCAGACGTGCTTCATAACGCTCGTCTTCCGACTTGCTGGTGTCTTCGATGATCGCTTTGAGGGCGTCGCGCTTGGCAGAAAATTTCTGCGCCAGACGGGCGCGTTTCTTTTCGCGTTCGATAAGTGCCAGTTTAGCCACGATTACCTCAGTTACGGAACGGGAATTTGAACGCCGACAGAAGAGCCTTGGCTTCTTCGTCAGTCTTCGCGGTGGTGGTGATGCTGATGTTCAGCCCACGCAGCGCGTCGATTTTGTCGTACTCGATTTCGGGGAAGATGATCTGTTCCTTCACACCGATGTTGTAATTGCCACGACCGTCGAACGCACGACCCGAAATACCGCGGAAGTCACGCACGCGCGGCAGAGCCACGGTGATGAAACGATCCAGGAATTCGAACATACGCTCACCGCGCAACGTCACCATCGTACCGATCGGGTAACCTTCGCGGATCTTGAAACCGGCGATAGCCTTGCGAGCCTTCGTCACCACCGGCTTTTGGCCGGCAATTTTCGTCAGATCGCCAACGGCGTGTTCAATGATCTTCTTGTCAGCAACCGCTTGACCAAGGCCCATGTTCAGGGTGATCTTGGTGATACGCGGCACTTCCATGACAGACTTGTAACCGAACTGAGTCGTCAGAGCGGCAACAACCTTGTCTTTGTAGAACTCTTGCAAACGGGCCATTTTCTATACTCCCTGCGACTTAGGCACCGACGACCGTAGCACCGGTCGTCTTGAGGAAGCGGACCTTCTTGCCGTCTTCGACCTTGATGCCCACACGCGACGGCTTGCCATTGGCATCCACCAGCGCCACGTTCGAAACGTGGATCGGCATCGTCTTGTCGACCACGCCACCTTGCGTGCCCTTCATCGGGTTCGGCTTGACGTGCTTCTTAGCAACGTTCACGCCCTCGACGACCAACTTGTCGCCATCAATGGCCAGGACCGTGCCACGCTTGGCCTTGTCCTTACCCGTCAGCACGATGACCTGGTCACCCTTGCGAATCTTGTTCATGTGTCGGCTCCTTACAGCACTTCCGGGGCCAGCGACACGATCTTCATGAAGCGTTCGGTACGCAGTTCACGCGTAACCGGTCCGAAGATACGGGTGCCGATCGGCTCGAGCTTGGTGTTCAGCAGCACGGCGGCGTTGCCGTCGAATTTGACCAGCGAGCCGTCTTGGCGACGCACGCCCTTGGCGGTACGCACGACCACTGCATTGTAAATTTCGCCCTTCTTGACGCGACCACGCGGCGCAGCGTCTTTCACGCTGACCTTGATGATGTCGCCAATGCCGGCGTAACGACGCTTGGAGCCGCCCAGCACCTTGATGCACATCACTTCACGCGCACCGGTGTTGTCGGCCACTTCGAGCCGGGTTTCAGTTTGAATCATGGTGTTATCTTCCCAACTTAATCCGACACCAGGGCGTCGGTCAGTCTTGGTCCCCGTCAGCATCAAAGGATGCCGTTTGGGTTGAGTCGTTCAAAAGTGGACAACCTTGCTACCTCAACACGACTCGTAGAGGATACGAATCAGTCTCGGAAGCCATCCACTCCCTTGCGAAACCAAAGACCGGTTTTGGCGAAAGAAGCGGAAAGTCCGGAATTATACATCGATAATTCCGGACTTGCAAGTCAGCCTTCGCTTCAGCGCGCCTTAGATGATGCGGGCGGCTTCCACGAGACGGGAAACCGTCCAGGCCTTGGTCTTCGACAGCGGACGAGTTTCTTGAATCTCGACCGTATCGCCTTCCTTGATCTGGTTGGTTTCATCGTGCGCGTGATACTTCTTCGAACGCACAATGTACTTGCCGTAGAGCGGGTGCTTCATTTGACGCTCGACCAGCACGGTAACCGTCTTGTCCATCTTGTCGCTGACAACCTTACCCACGAGGGTACGCTTCAGCGAGGTCTTAGCGGTATCGTTCATTTCTGGCTCGCCTTCTCAGTCAACACGGTACGCACACGCGCGATGTCCTTGCGCACCTTCTTCAGCTGGCTGGTGTTGCTCAGCTGTTGGGTGGCCGCTTGCATGCGAAGACCGAATTGGGCCTTCAGCAGATCCGACAGCTCATTGTTCAGAGCGACGGGATCCTTGGCACGAAGTTCGGATGCTTTCATTTCAATCTCTCCAATCAAGCGCCAAGGCGACGGACGAAGAACGTCGTCTGAATCGGCAGCTTAGCGGCAGCCAGGCGGAACGCCTCGCGTGCCAGTGCCTCATCAACACCGTCCATCTCGTACAGCATCTTGCCCGGTTGAATCTCGGCGACGTAGTACTCAGGGTTACCCTTACCGTTACCCATACGCACTTCGGCCGGCTTTTGCGAGATCGGCTTATCCGGGAAAATGCGAATCCAGATACGGCCACCACGCTTGATGTGACGGGTCATGGCGCGACGAGCGGCTTCAATCTGACGAGCCGTCAGACGACCGCGACCGACCGCCTTGAGACCGAATTCGCCGAACGACACTTCGTTGCCACGGGTGGCGACGCCAGTGTTACGGCCCTTCTGCTCTTTACGATACTTTCTGCGTTTCGGTTGCAGCATGATTATTCTCCAGTCTTGGCGTCGCCTTCAGGCTTGCCAGCCGGACGGCGTGCACCACCGCGCTTCGCACCGGCCTTATCGCCAGCGTCGTCACGACGGGGGCGACGGTCGCCCGGACGCGCGTTGCGGCGCGGACGCTTTTCTTCGGCCGGCTCTTCAGCCACCGGAGCGTCGTTGCGGCCCAGCGTGTCACCCTTGTACACCCACACCTTGATACCGATGATGCCGTAGGTCGTCTTCGCTTCCGAGGTCGCGTAGTCGATGTCGGCGCGCAGGGTGTGCAGGGGCACACGGCCTTCGCGATACCATTCGGTACGGGCGATTTCGATACCGTTCAGACGGCCAGCGCTCATGATCTTGATGCCTTGGGCACCCAGACGCATCGCGTTCTGCATCGCGCGCTTCATTGCGCGACGGAACATGATACGGCGCTCAAGCTGCTGAGCGATCGAGTCGGCGATCAGTTGCGCATCGGTTTCCGGCTTGCGGATTTCTTCGATGTTCACGTGAACCGGCACGCCCATGCGCTTTTGCAGTTCGGCCTTGAGGATTTCGATGTCCTCGCCCTTCTTGCCGATCACAACGCCCGGACGCGAGCTGAAAATCGTAATGCGAGCATTACGGGCCGGACGCTCGATGATGACGCGGCCAACCGAAGCGTTCTTCAGCTTCTTCTTCAGGTAATCGCGAACGCCGATGTCTTCCTGCAACATCTGAGCGAAATTCTGGTTGTTCGCGTACCAACGCGAAGACCAGTTACGACTGACGGCCAAGCGGAAGCCAGTCGGATGAATTTTCTGTCCCATCGTGACCCCTTAGTTACCCAGCGTCACAGTGATGTGACAGGATTGCTTCTCGATGCGGTTACCACGGCCCTTGGCGCGCGCGGTGAAACGCTTGAGCGAGGTCGCCTTGTCAACGAAGATGCCCTTAACGCGCAGCTCGTCGATGTCAGCACCTTCATTGTGCTCGGCGTTGGCGATTGCCGACTCGAGCACCTTCTTGATGATGACAGCGGCCTTCTTCGGCGAGAAGGTCAGGACATTCAGTGCACGTTCGAGCGGCAGGCCACGAATCTGGTCAGCGACCAGACGCGTCTTCTGCGCCGAGATACGAGCACCGCGATGAATTGCTTTCACTTCCATGATCGGGCCCCTTATTTCTTCGCCTTCTTGTCGGCCGCATGGCCTTTGAAGGTACGGGTAAGTGCGAACTCACCCAGCTTGTGGCCGACCATGTTTTCCGTCACGTACACCGGCACGTGTTGACGGCCGTTATGCACAGCAATCGTCAAACCGATGAAATCGGGCAGAACGGTCGAACGACGCGACCAGGTTTTGATCGGCTTCTTGTCCCGCGATGCAGCAGCCGCTTCCACTTTCTTCAGCAGATGAGCGTCGCAAAACGGACCTTTTTTAACAGAACGAGTCATTTGCTAGCTCCTTAACGCTTCTTGCGACGCTGAACAATCATGCTGTCGGTGCGCTTGGTCGAGCGGGTACGCTTACCCTTGGTATGCTGACCCCACGGGCTGACCGGATGACGACCAGCAGCCGTACGACCTTCACCACCACCGTGCGGGTGATCCACCGGGTTCATCGCCACACCGCGAACGGTCGGGCGAATACCGCGCCAACGCTTTGCACCGGCCTTGCCCAATTGGCGCAGGCTGTGCTCTTCGTTACCGACTTCACCGATGGTGGCGCGGCACTCAATGTGCACGCGACGGATTTCACCCGAACGCAGACGCACCTGAGCGTACACACCTTCACGTGCCAGCAGCATTGCCGAGGTACCCGCGGCACGAGCGATTTGCGCGCCCTTGCCCGGCAGGATTTCGATGCCGTGGATCGTGGTACCGACCGGAATGTTGCGGATCGGCAGTGCATTGCCAGCCTTGATCGGCGCTTCCGAGCCGCTCACCACTTGCTGGCCGACGGTCAGACCGCGCGGAGCAATGATGTAACGACGCTCGCCATCGGCGTAGCAAAGCAGTGCGATGTTCGCGCTGCGGTTCGGGTCATATTCCAGACGCTCAACCTTCGCCGGAATGCCGTCCTTGTTACGACGGAAATCGACGATACGGTAATGTTGCTTATGACCGCCACCCATGTGACGGGTGGTGATGTGACCGTTGTTGTTACGGCCGGCGGTCTTGCTCTTGGTATCCAGCAGCGGGGCGAACGGCTTGCCCTTATGCAGATCCTTGTTGACGACCTTGACCAGGGCACGACGGCCCGGCGATGTCGGCTTAGTTTTGACGAGTGCCATGATTACTTGGCCTCCGCTTCAAAATTGATTTCCTGACCCGGCTTCAGGCTGACGTAGGCCTTCTTCTCATGGTCGCGACGACCCATGAAACGGCCAAAGCGCTTTTGCTTGCCCTTGCGGTTCAGGATTTGCACCGACTCGACTTCCACTTTGAAGAGAAGCTCAACAGCAGCCTTCACTTCTTGCTTGTTCGCGTCACGTGCAACTTGGAACACCACTTGCTCGTTCTTGTCGGCCACCAGCGTCGCCTTTTCGGAGATCACCGGCGCGAGCAGGACCTGCATCAGACGATGGTCGTTTTTACGCACGTCGCTCATGACAGCATCTCCTCAATCTTGGCGATCGCGCCCTTCGTCAGCAACACCTTCTTGAAGTAGATGAGCGACAGCGGGTCGGCGAAACGCGGCTCGGTGACAGCGAAGTGAGCCAGATTGCGCGAGGCCAAGAACAAGTTCTCGTCCACGGTATCCGTGATCAGCAGCACCGAATCGAGGCCCATGGCCTTGATCTTTTCAGCGAGCAGTTTGGTCTTCGGCGCATCAATCTTGATGTCGTCGACCACTACCAGACGACCTTCACGGGCGAGCTGCGACAGAATCGAGCACACACCGGCGCGGTACATCTTCTTGTTGATTTTGTGGGTGAAGTTTTCTTCCGGCGAATTCGGGAAGATACGGCCACCGCCGCGCCACAACGGGCTCGACGACATACCGGCACGAGCGCGGCCCGTACCCTTCTGACGCCACGGCTTCTTGGTCGTGTGCTTGACCTGTTCACGGTCTTTTTGCGCACGATTGCCGCTGCGGGCGTTGGCTTGATAAGCCACAACCACTTGGTGGATCAGCGCTTCGTTGTAGTCACGACCGAACACGACGTCCGACGCGTTGACCGCAGCGCCTTCCTGACCTTGCTCATTCAGGAGCTTCAGTTCCATTGTTACGCTCCCTTCGCGAGTTTGGCCTTGACAGCCGTGGTCACGAAAACCTTGCCTTCGTTGGCGCCCGGAACGGCACCCTTCACGAAGAGCAGGCCACGTTCAGCGTCAATGCGCGCGATTTCGAGATTCTGCACCGTCGTCGTCGCGTCACCCATGTGACCCGTCATGCGCTTACCCGGGAAAACACGACCCGGATCCTGCGCCATACCGATCGAACCCGGAACGTTGTGCGAACGCGAGTTACCGTGCGAGGCACGGCCCGATGCGAAGTTGTAACGCTTGATCGTACCGGCGTAACCCTTACCGATCGACACGCCTTGCACGTCGACCTTCTGGCCTACTTGGAACAGATCAACGCCAACGGCTGCGCCCGGCTGCAATTCAGCAGCTTTAGCAGCTTCGACGCGGAATTCCTTCAGGATTTCACCGGCTTCGACACCCGCTTTCGCGTAGTGACCGGCGGCGGCTTTGGTCACGCGCGTGGCGCGACGCTTACCGAAAGTAACTTGAACGGCGGTATAGCCGTCCGTTTCATCCGTCTTGATTTGCGTCACACGGTTGTTAGACACGTCGAGCACGGTAACGGGAATCGAATCGCCGTCGTCCGTGAAAATACGCGTCATGCCAACCTTGCGACCGACAAGGCCAAGGCTCATGATTTTCTCCATTCCCGACTGCGATTGGCCGGGGCTAAATGACAAAAGGATGGACCACGGATGTGGGCCATCTTTTCAAAACTACACTTGAGCCCGCCATTATAGACGAGCTTTTATCGCTTGACAAGTGTTGCTAAATCGCATAACAAAAGCCCCACCAGATCCAGCATTGGCGGGGCTTTCGAGAGCAAAGTCGCCCGTAAGCCTTACTGCAGCTTGATCTCGACGTCGACACCTGCCGGCAGGTCCAGCTTCATCAGCGCGTCGACGGTCTTGTCCGTCGGATCGACGATGTCCATCAGGCGTTGGTGCGTGCGGATTTCGAGCTGATCGCGCGACGTCTTGTTGACGTGCGGCGAACGCAGGATGTCGAAACGCTCGATGCGCGTCGGCAGGGGCACCGGGCCCTTGACGATAGCGCCCGTGCGCTTGGCGGTTTCGACGATTTCAGCAGCCGACTGGTCGATCAAACGATAGTCGAAGGCCTTCAGGCGGATACGGATTTTTTGGTTCTGCATGGAAATTCTCCAAAGAGCGTGGCAGCCCTCGTTCGGGTGCCGGGTAAATCACAAAGAGCAAACAGACATTCGGTGGCAGGCGCCGGACTCGCCGGCACTTGCCACCTCAAAATCCGCTA
>NZ_NGUR01000003.1:0-1112 GCF_002179865.1 Pandoraea sp. PE-S2R-1
AACTCCTAACGGGTTATCTATTGCCGAGTTGCTCGGCATGTTGATTGCCGCGCTTCACACTATCTAGTGGTGCCCATGGGCAGGATCGAACTGCCGACCTCTCCCTTACCAAGGGAGTGCTCTACCACTGAGCCACATGGGCGAAACCTTTACTTCTTCTGCGTCTGCGCGTCACCTGGAGCGGGTGAAGGGAATCGAACCCTCGTCATAAGCTTGGAAGGCTTCTGCTCTACCATTGAGCTACACCCGCTTGGATTCCGACTCTCGCTTCCTTGATAATGAGCGCCGGAACTTCCGGCGCTCATTACTTCCGCATTCTGGTGGAGGAGGTTGGATTCGAACCAACGTAGGCGTAAGCCAACAGATTTACAGTCTGCCCCCTTTAGCCACTCGGGCACCCCTCCGCAGAGAATTTGCAATTATGGAGATGTCGCCCTACCTTGTCAACACCTTCCACGCATTAAAAGAGCAGTTTTTGTGCCTGCTGCTGCGATTTTTTTCGATTCGTGCGGCAAGTCTTTGATTTTCCTAGTAATCGAGACGGCAAAGCAATGCCGGAAATTTTCACCGGCAACTCACGAATTTGCGGCAGCGCCCGCACCCCGGAAGCAAGTCCAGTTCACCGCTGGTGCAGCGAGGCGCGAAGCGCGCCCCCTCGCAACACCTCCGCAGACGGTCGCTTTGCGCGTCTGGCGCCGGCGATGCCGCATCAACGGCCCTGCGCAGACACTGATCAGGGCCTGGAAGCGTCGTGATCGTCCGGGAATATGTCGCTGTTGGCGTGGCTTAGCGCGCCACCAACGGGGGCCAGGGCCCATTACCCCTGGACGCCGGCGTAGCGGCTCATCCGATTCACCCAGCCACACAAGCCGGGAAGCCTTCACCCGGCAGGTCCGCCGGCCTTTAAGCCCCCAGTCCGGCGGGCACCAGGCGCGCAGGAGGCTCGTAGTCGCTTCGTGTTGACCTTATAGGCGCCTTGCAGGCCTTTTAGACACCGATGCACCGACGTGCTGTGGTTGGCGCCAAGAACTCGATGGACGTCACGGCACGTTCCAGCTGCTCGATCTGAGCTCGCCCCGTGTTTTACGGCAGGATTTGATCGGTCAGCACGC
>NZ_NGUR01000004.1:0-38820 GCF_002179865.1 Pandoraea sp. PE-S2R-1
GAATCCTCAGATACTGAATAGACGATTTAAACAGAGTGACGGGCGCTGCATCACATGACGCAGACGCCCTTCAAAACGAATTTACTTGCTCTTGGCGCTGATGATGCCTTCGCTCACGTTCTTCGGAGCTTCAGCGTAGTGCTTGAACTCCATCGTGTACGTGGCGCGGCCTTGCGTGGCCGAACGCAGCGACGTCGAGTAGCCGAACATTTCCGACAGCGGAACTTCAGCGCGCACGATCTTGCCGCCGCCGACCATGTCGTCCATGCCCTGGATAATGCCGCGACGCGACGACAAGTCGCCCATCACGTTACCCATGTAGTCTTCCGGCGTTTCGACTTCGACAGCCATCATCGGCTCGAGAATCACCGGGCTGGCGCGACGCATGGCTTCCTTGAAAGCCATCGAACCGGCCATACGGAACGCGTTTTCGTTCGAGTCCACATCGTGGTACGAACCGAACGTCAGGCGAACCTTGACGTCAACCACCGGGAAGCCGGCCAGAACACCGTTCTTGAGGGTGTCTTGAATACCCTTGTCGACCGCCGGGATGTATTCGCGAGGAATGACACCGCCCTTGATCTCGTCGAAGAACTCGTAGCCCTTGCCTTGCTCGTTCGGCTCCAGCGTGATGACCGCGTGACCGAATTGGCCGCGACCACCCGACTGCTTGACGAACTTGCCTTCGACGTCCGTAGCTGCCTTGCGAATGGTTTCGCGGTAAGCAACTTGCGGTGCGCCGATGTTGGCTTCCACGCCGAATTCGCGCTTCATACGGTCCACCAGAATTTCGAGGTGGAGCTCGCCCATACCCGAAATGATGGTCTGACCCGATTCTTCATCGGTCTGCACGCGGAACGACGGGTCTTCCTGCGCCAGGCGGTTCAGGGCGAGGCCCATCTTTTCCTGGTCGACCTTGGTCTTCGGCTCGACAGCCTGCGAAATCACCGGCTCCGGGAACACCATGCGCTCGAGCACGATCGGGGCGGTCGGGTCGCACAGCGTGTCACCCGTGGTCGCGTCCTTCAAACCGACGGCTGCGGCGATGTCGCCTGCACGCACTTCGTCGATTTCTTCGCGCTGGTTCGCGTGCATCTGCACGATACGGCCCAGACGTTCCTTCTTGCCCTTGACCGAATTCAGCAGCGTGTCACCCTTGTTCACAACGCCCGAGTAGACGCGGAAGAAGATCAGCTGGCCAACGAACGGGTCGGTCATGATCTTGAATGCCAGCGACGAGAACTTCTCGTCATCGGCAGCGCGGCGCTCGACCGGCTCTTCCTTGTCGTTCGTGCCCTTGACCGGCGGAATGTCGATCGGCGACGGCAGGAAGTCGATCACGGCGTCCAGCATACGCTGCACACCCTTGTTCTTGAACGCAGTACCGCACAGCATCGGCTGGATTTCGCAAGCGATGGTACGCGTGCGCAGGCCCAGGATGATGTCTTCTTCGGAGAGGTCGCCCTCTTCGAGGTACTTGTTCATGAGCGCTTCGCTCGACTCGGCAGCAGCCTCGACCATGCTTTCACGCCACTTCTTGGCTTCCGCTTGCAGCTCGGCCGGCACGTCGACGTAGTCGAACTTCATGCCTTGCGAAGCCTCGTCCCACAAGATTGCCTTCATCTTGATCAGGTCGACGACGCCCTTGAAGTTTTCTTCTGCACCAATCGGCACCACCACCGGCACCGGGTTGGCCTTCAGGCGGTTCTTCAGCTGGTCATAGACCTTGAAGAAGTTTGCGCCGGTACGGTCCATCTTGTTGACGAACGCCAGACGCGGCACGCCGTACTTGTTGGCCTGGCGCCACACGGTTTCCGACTGGGGCTGCACGCCACCCACAGCGCAATACACCATGCACGCGCCGTCAAGAACACGCATCGAGCGCTCGACTTCAATCGTGAAGTCGACGTGACCCGGGGTGTCGATGATGTTGATGCGGTGCTTTTGGTAATTGTTCGCCATGCCGGACCAGAAGCAGGTCGTGGCAGCCGACGTAATCGTGATGCCACGCTCTTGTTCCTGCTCCATCCAGTCCATCGTCGCGGCGCCATCGTGCACTTCACCGATTTTGTGGTTCACACCGGTGTAGAACAAAATGCGCTCGGTCGTCGTGGTTTTACCGGCGTCGATGTGAGCGCTAATACCGATGTTGCGGTAGCGCTCGATAGGGGTTGTACGAGCCACTTTAAGCCTCTTTCAATGTAGCCGCCATTTTTGAGGGGGCTACTAACACAAACGGGCGAGGCGCAATTTCTCATGCGCACCCGCCCCGGTTTCTGCTCTAGGTACTGCCTGCCAGCGTCAGAAGCGGAAGTGCGAGAAGGCCTTGTTGGCTTCAGCCATGCGGTGAACTTCGTCACGCTTCTTCATCGCACCGCCACGGCCTTCCGAGGCTTCGATCAGCTCGCCTGCCAGACGCAGGGCCATCGACTTTTCGCTACGCTTCTTCGCGGCCTCACGCAACCAACGCATCGCCAATGCCATACGACGCGACGGACGCACTTCGACCGGAACTTGATAGTTTGCACCGCCAACACGGCGGCTCTTCACTTCAACCACCGGCTTCACGTTACCGAGAGCGGTGTTGAAGATTTCCAGCGGATCCTTGCCCGCCTTGGTTTGGATCTGCTCGAAAGCACCATAAACGATGCGTTCTGCCACCGACTTCTTGCCGGCAAGCATCAACACGTTCATGAATTTAGCGACATCAACGTTGCCGAACTTCGGATCGGGCAACACTTCGCGCTTGGGGACTTCGCGGCGACGCGGCATAATTTCTTCCTTAATTGTTTCAGTCGGAGCCAGGCTCCAGGCCACCTACTAGCCCTTTTCGGGCCGAGTGACCACTTACTCAGTGACGATTCAACACCATCACCGAACGTATGTCCGTGAGGCTGCTTAGGCCTTCGGACGCTTCGCGCCGTACTTCGAACGGGCTTGCTTACGGTCCTTGACGCCTTGCGTGTCGAGGCTACCGCGCACCATGTGGTAACGCACACCCGGCAAGTCCTTCACACGACCGCCGCGAATCAGCACGACCGAGTGTTCCTGCAGGTTGTGGCCTTCACCGCCGATGTACGAGATGACCTCGAAACCGTTGGTCAGGCGCACCTTGGCAACTTTACGCAGTGCCGAGTTAGGCTTCTTGGGCGTCGTCGTGTACACACGGGTGCACACACCGCGACGCTGCGGGCAGTCCTGCAGGGCCGGGCTCTTGCTCTTGATTTGAGCAGAGGTGCGCGGCTTGCGGACCAATTGGTTAATCGTTGGCATTGTGATTTCCTAAATGTGTCAAAAGCATGACAACCAAGGCGGGCTACCATGCAGATTTACTGCGCACTTCCCGGTAACTCCTGCGGATTACCCGCACCTAACCGCTTGATACGTAAGCATTTTGGGTTGGGCACGCGCCTACCGCCGGAAAAACCGGAGCCTGCGACTATACATGGGGGATGTGCAAGTGTCAATGCAGCCGCATGCGTTTTCGCTCGGTAAGTCGTTGATTGTTAACGGCTCCGTGGGATGCCCGGCCCGACACCGCCGAGCATCCGCCCTCTCACTGCGGCGGGATTCAGGCATTGCGACCGACATGTATGCAGACTAAACTGCATTACGACGCTGCATAGCGAAAAATCTCCATACATGCTACCGACATCCGCCATGGACGCCTCTCACGACACCCTGCGCGCCACCTTCTGGAAGCCCGCGCTGTTGGCCGGCAAAGGCCCGCGTTATCTGCGCTTGGCCAGCTTCATCGAGCAAGCCGTCGCGGATGGCCGGCTGCGCCCCGGTGACCGGTTGCCCGCGCAGCGTGAGCTCGCCTCGTGGCTTGGCATCGACTTCACCACGGTCACGCGCGCCTACAACCGGGCCCGCGAGCGCAACGCCATCGAGGGGCGCGGGCCGCTGGGCACGTTCGTGAGCACACCCCGCGTGACCTTCGAACAGGTGCTCGATCTGGGGATGAACATTCCCCCCGCGCCGTCCGATCTTTTCCTCGGAGAATTGCTCCAGCAAGGGATCGACGAGGTGCTCACGCACACCGACGCATCCATGCTCATGGCTTACCAACTGGGCGATGGCGGCATTGCGGACCGGCAGGCCGGCGCCCTCTGGCTGGCCCCCATGCTCGGTGAGCTCGACGCGTCGCAGGTGGCCGTATGCCCGGGCGCACAGGCCACCCTGGCTGCGCTAATACTCACCGAGACGGCGCGCGACGAAACCATTTTGTGCGAGCCGATCGTGTATCCGGGCATCCGCAGCGCCGCCCGCACGCTGGAGCGCAAGCTCGTTGCGGTGGCGACCGACGACGACGGCATGCTGCCCGACGCGCTCATCGCTGCCGCCCGTGAGCACAAGGCCCGTGTCGTCTATCTGAATCCGACGCTGCAAAACCCGACCGCACGCACCATGCCCGAGGCCCGCCGGCGCCAGCTGCTCAACGTTGCCGAGACGCTCGACCTGACAGTGATCGAAGACGATCCGTACTGGCGCCTCGCCCACCGGGCCCCGCCGCCGCTCGCGCGTCTCGCACCGCACCGTGTGCATTACATTGCAACGCTGTCGAAATGCCTCACACCCGGCTTGCGCACGGCCTATCTGCGCCTCGCCGACGCCCGCCGGCGCGACGCATTTCTCGGCACGCTGAATGCGTTTGCCCTGATGGCGCCGCCGTTGATGACCGGGCTGGCCACCCAATGGATTCACAACGGCATGGCCGACCGTATCCTGGCCGGTGTGCGCAGTGCCGCCGCGCAACGCCAGACCATCGCCGCCGAGGTGCTGGGCGACATTGGCGCGACGCCTGAACAGGGCATCCATCGGTGGCAGTCGCTCCCCGCGCCATGGACCGCGCGCGAATTGACGATGGCAGCCCGTGCCGAAGGCTTGGCGGTGACCCCCGCCGACGCGTTCTGCCTGACGCCCGACGCGCCCAACGCCATCCGCATTTCGCTGGGCGGTGTGCGAGATCCCGAACGTCTCGCCAGCGCGCTCAAGCGACTGAAATCGCTGCTGAGCGAAGCGCCGCCCAGCGTGCACACGGCGATTGTCTAGACGCGCTGCGTCGAGTTCACCAGAAACCGCAACGCGCTACGCCGAAACCGACAAACGCAACCTGCGCGAATGGGAACACTGCGAAGCACCACGGGATAGGCCCGTGGTGCTGACCGGAATGACCCCTTATGCGCATTGAAAAATGGCTGACGGCGGCATTGGCCGCCACATCGGGGATGCCGATCAATACGGCCCCCACCTCCGATTTTGCCGACGCGTTTGTCGCCGGCGAGCACCCGCCGGCCTCCGGCGCCGGCCCATCGCCCCCACCCAGACCGACTGCCATGCGGCGCGCCAGCGTCCCGGCTTACGCGCCAACCGCAGCACCTACGTTCAGGTCGACCTTGACGTCGGCATCTGCCGCCGCTTCTGCCTCCCCTACCGCGCCGCCGTCCGCATCCCGGTCCACAAACACCGCGTCGCCCTCACAGCCCTTCGACTGGTCACGTCCACCGATCACGCGCGCAGCGTATCTGGCCGAACAACTGGCACATGTCCGGCCGGTCTGCGTCGTTGGCAGCCGGATGGACAGCGGCGATTGCCTGCTCGACGTGCCTGCGGGCGAAAGGACATATGTTCGCGTCAGCGAATTGATGCGACGCGGCTGCGAGAAGTCGCTGCCTGAGCGCATGCAAGCTGCGCTTTCCGCCAGCCGCCGCGACGCAGACACCCTCGACGCAGGTTTCGAAGCCCGCTTCGCGAGCGAATCGCAGGGCCGGTACGCCGCCAAATCCATCGCGCAGCGCCTGCACGAGCGCATCGGCGCACTGGCGCCGGAATTGCGCGAGGCGCTAGCCGAAAGCGGCGCGTATATCGAAGTGCCACGTCTGAGCTTCCAGCGCGTCGTACGCGGCACGCAGGAAGCTCAGCGGAACAACCTGTTCCTGCGCATTCCCGATCGCGACGTGCCGGTACCGACCGGCGAGGCACTGACCAACGAAGCCACGTTGGGGGCGTTCGTCCGCATTCCGGGGCAAGGCGGCGTCCGTACCTTCGTCGTCTCGCTGAGCACGCAGGCCACGATCGAGCCAGTGCAGCACGACCCCATGACCTACACCGGCCTGCATCTGGATCACCTGTTTGGCGACGTGCCCGAGTACTACGTCGTCAGCCGCATTCACATCCAGAAACTGGCGGCGGGCGACGATCTCGTCCACACCCTGTCGAAAAGGCTCCATGAGGGGCATCGACGCTACTGGGACTTTGCGTACGGCAAAACCCGGGAGCAGGCCGCCCGCAATTCACATGCCGATGTCCGGCAACCGCCCTGCGAGCCCCGGTCCAGACGGCTGTCGCGCACGCAAATGCTGTTCCGGCGTGTCTCATTGGGCTGATGGCCACCGCGCCGGAACCGGGCGATGCCGCTAAAAAAGGCATAAAAAAGCGCCGCCCGGGCGGCTTTCCCCCTTGATGCGCACCCGCCCTGTCAAATACCGTAGCCGAAGGTGTCGCAAACGGCGTATCCCGTGTCACCCGGCGCGTTTTATTTGATGCCGCGAATTCGTACACTCCGAGACTTCGTCTGTCACGACGCCTCTCCTCCTATTTCCATATCCCCATGCAGGCGAGTTTCGAAAAAGACAGCATTCTGGTACTCGATGTCGACGGCACGCTCACGGATTCGGTGCGCATTCACCAGCGCGCACTGCTGGGCGCCATGGAGTCGCTGGCCTTCGAGGCATTGAATACCGACTGGGGCAGCTACCCGCATCACACCGATACGGGGATTCTGATCCATGCGCACGCCGAGAATGGCCGCGCGCTGCCGCAGCCGCACGATCTCGCGCGCTTCGAGCATGAGATCGACGAACGCTTCACGGCGCTGCTCAACGCCCACGGGCTGGCGGAGATCCCCGGCGCACGCGCCTTTGTCGAAGCGGCGCACCGGTCACGCTGGGGCGTGGTGTTCGCCACCGGCGGCATCCGGCAGGTCAGCCATCGCAAGCTGCGCTCGGTCGCCATCGACTACACCGATGCCATGCTCATCACCGCGTCGGAATACAGTTCGCGCGAGCAGTTGGTGAGCGAGGCCATCAAGCGCGCGCAGGCGGGTTACGGCATCACGAATCCGCGCGCGATCGTGTCGATTGGCGACGGCATGTGGGATCTGAAGGTGGCGCGCACGCTCGGCATCGACTTCGTCGGCATCGGCTCGAAGCGTCAGCGCTCACCGCTTTACGCGGAGGGCGTGCCGGTCTACGACGATATGTGGGAAGCCATGCACTGGCTCAATCCGGGTGCCGGCCGCGCGTCAGGTATTCGCTTGGCGTCACGCCCATAAGGCGGCGAAACATCGTGGAGAACGCACTCGGCGTGTCGTAGCCGACTTCGAGCGCCACCTGCGTGATGGGCCGCCCGGCCCCCAGCAGCGGCAATGCGCCGAGCAGTCGCATGTGTTGCCGCCATTCCCGAAACGGCAAGCCGAACTCCGTCATGAAACGGCGCTCCAGCGTACGGCTCGATGCGCCGACCTCGGACGCCCAATCCTGCAAGCTGCGCATGTCGGCCGGCGTGGCCAGATAGGCGTCGAAAATCTTGCGCAGGCGGGTGTCGACCGGCACCTGCAAGTGCAACGGCGTGTCGCTCTTCCACTCGATTTCCTGCAACAGCAGGGCGATGACCAGACCGTCCTTGCCGTCGGCCATCCAATCCTTGGGCAGTGCCATCGCGCGCAGAATCAGCTCGCGCAGCAACGGGGTGACACGGATGGCCACCGGCGTGTCGGGGGCGCTCAGACCGCAGCGCGCCACGTCGACGTACATCGTGCGCATTTCGACTTTGCCCCGCATACGCACTTCATGCGAGACGTTCCCCGGAATCCACAACGCGCGTTGCGGCGGTATTACCCAGAACGACGTATCCGTGCGCACTTCCATGATCCCGGCACGCGCGAACATCAATTGCGCACGCCGGTGGCTATGGGGCGTCACGATGAAACCGTCCGGATAATCTTTCGCCAGCGCGCCGACGGGGCGGTCGTGACCTGGACCATCCAGGGTTACCGCACTTGAGATCGGCATCGGGCCATTTTTCGGCGTTATAGGCGACCACGCCAGCGTAACACCGCCGACACACGCTCACCAAGCCGATTGCCCTCGATGGCCGCCTCGATTGCCTTACCGCGTCATCTGGATCAGAAGGGCTTCACGATGACCATGACGACGATAACGGCCATCGACACCAGCGTGATGGGCAGCGCCCGCTGAAAAAGCGATGGCGACGGTTGCATTACCCCGTCGCGCTCCAGCCTGCGCAGCGTGGCCGACAGACGCCCGTGCAGCGCCGAGATCACCAGCACGAAGACCAGCTTGACCATCAACCATGGCGCGCTCCACCAATTCGCCATGACAGCCAGCGCCGGGCCGCTCAGCCACACGACGATGAGCGCCGGCGACGCCAGCCGATAGTCGGCTTGCCGGGCGATGCGGCGCCAGTCGGGCTGCGCCAGACGTCCACCAAGCGACATCGCCACCAGCCCGGCAATCAACAAAATCACGGCAATCAGATGTACGGCCTTGATCCACAGATAAAGCATCGATGTCTCCCCAGTCGTTTTCAATTATTTCTAAATTGACAAGAGTTGCTTGACGAATGTCGTGTTTATTGTCGAGTCGCGCATCAATAGACTGTAACTGTCGACGATGAGTTACACATCGCCCCCTTCAAAAGACAGGAGAAAACATCATGAAGCGCACTCTTATTACCTCGGCTCTGGTTTCCGCAATGCTTGCTGTGTCGGCCGGTTCGGCCTTTGCAAGCGACGCTTTCGACGGTCCTTCGGAATTCTCGTGGGTCCCGCAAACCAGCGTTCTGACCCGCGCCCAAGTCCGTGAAGAACTGGTCCAGGCCCAGAAGGCCGGCCTCGTGGTTCAACACGACAGCGTCTATCCGAAGGCAGCGCCGAGCGCCCAACCGGTCTCGAGCAGCGCCCCGGTCACCATGGGTTCGGTCGGTGGCTCGCAACGCGCCGGTTCGACCTACTTCGGTTCATAAGCTAAATTGCCGCGCCGCCCGTCCCGCTCAGGGGACTGCGGCGCGGTGCGCGTTCTGCGCATGACGACGCGTCGGCATCGTCCCGACGTTCAGCGTGTTCTCCGGTCTCGTATGGCGGGCGCTGGAAGTTTCAGCCAGCCCGGCATCACCGCAGGCTCCTGTCGCTGTGCGTAGTGGTTCAACGCACAGGACTTTGCCCGTCGCTTCGGCGACGGGCTTTTTTTAGCACAGTCTGCCAATGAAAAGCCCGCCCAGAAACTGGGGCGGGCTTTTTTTGTATCGCTTTGGCAACGGCTTACTTCGACAGCCACGTCGAGAGGAATGCGAGCGAACGGCCGTGGGCAAGCGCCGCCGACGGCTGATGGTACGAACCGCGCGACCAGCAGTTGAAGCCGTGGTCAGCCTGCGGATACACGAAGACTTCGGTATTCGGACGCGACTTCACGGCCTCGGTCACTGCCGTCACGATATCCGGGGTGATGTGGCTGTCGAGCGCGCCGTAGTGGAACTGCGTCGGGACGTTGAGGTTAGGGGCTTCGCCGAGATAGTTGTGAATGCCGCCGCCGTAATACGGCACGGCGGCATCGACCAGACCGCGCGCCGCGGCCAGATACGACACCAAGCCGCCGAAGCAGTAACCGACCGCCGCCACTTTCGCGCCCGCGTCGAGCTTGCCGCGCAGTGCCGTGACGCAGGCGCCGACGTCGGCGACGGCCTTCTCCACGTCGACCGACTTGCGCAACTCCATTGCGCGCGCCATGTCGTCGCCCGAATAGCCGAGTTCGACGCGCGGGGCGGCGCGCCAGAAGATGTCCGGCGCGATCACGACGTAGCCATCCGACGCGTATTGGTCGGCCACACCGCGAATGTGTTCGTTCACACCGAAGATTTCTTGCACCAGCACGATGCCCGGTGCGTTAGCCGTCTTGCCCGACGGCGGCAATGCCAGGTAGGCATCGAAAGTGCCGTCGACGGTTTCGACGCGGATCCATTGACTGTTCGACACGGGAGTGACTCCTCACGAAAAAGGGGGAAAGCCTGCGCTCGCGACCCGCCGACCGACCGGCCCACCGGCAGCCGTGGGGAACGGCCGCGTCTGGCGGCGGCTGTCGCGCGCAGAAAGGCCGGATCAGTATAGGCACTTTTCGTGATGCGCACCGGGCGTGCCCACGCCCGTCACATAAGGCTCAGCGAGCACCCACGCGCGTCCCGGCGTTGAGCCGGGGTCCATCGCGCCCGATCGCGACGTGGCGCCCCTCGCCCGTCGTTTCAGCCGCCGAACCCATGCACCACCGGCATGGCGCCGGGTCACGCCTTGAGCGCAGCCTCAAGCAACTTTGCGACACCACCGAAGCCCGCCACTTGTGCGGCGTCGATACCGTACAAGGCACTCAGCGCGGGCCCGGGGTTCAGGAAATCCACTCGCACCTCGTCGGCGGAAGCCGCCCAGACCATCACCTTGAGCGGCAACTCCAGCCCGGCATGCGGGTTGGCCGCCATGACCGGCGTACCGCCTTTCGGGTTACCGAACAACACCAGTCGCGTCGGTCGCAGCGACAGGCCCGCTGACGCAGCGGCAGCACTCTGATCGATGTCTGCAAAGATCGTCATGCCGTGCTGCTTGAGTGTGTCGATCACGCGCGCGAGCGTCGCATAAAAATCCACCGGGCTGCGCAGCGACGTGACGGCAACCGGGCGAACGAATTCGGTAGTCATGTAGCGCTCCTTCTCAGAGATCCACGGCAGCATGCGGCACGAATTCTCCTCGCGGCTGCCAGCCTGCATCGCTCCACACATTACACCTTACACACGGTTACCACCGACCGGTGCGCAGCGATTCGCGCGATACGCTTGGTGCATGCGTTCGATATCTCAGCGCACGTCTTTGCTACGGAGTCCAAATGATGAAGATCACCATCCGCCATCTCACGGGTGTTGTTGCCATGACGATGGCGTTAGCGGCAACGGCCACCACTGCCGCTCACGCCGCGCCGGCCAACACCTCAGATTTGCCCCCGCAAATCGTCCTCGCGCTGAACGGCCCGCAAGGCAACGACATGCCGCCACCGGGTGCCGGACCGCAGGGCCCCGGCGGCCCGCGCGGCCCGGGTCCGATGGGTCCTCGAGCGCCGGGCGGTCCCGCGTTTGGCGCCATGCGTACTATCGACGAAATCGCCCATCTGTATCGCGTTGGCGGACATCCCGAAAACGTATTGCCGTTCTATCGCGAGACGTTGACGCAAACGCGCGATCCGCTGCTGCGCCACCATTTGCGCGAAGCCATCGCGCGTGAAGAACTGAAGCCGTCCGACACGAACGCGGCGATCTCGACGCTGCGCGCGCAACTGAGCGAGGATCTCGCCGCGCTGCCGTCGCCCGACGGCAAGCGCAGATAAACCACGCGCATCGATGCCAAACGGCCCCGCACGTCAATCGCGCGAGGCCGACATGATGCGTTCGTTCCACTGCGGCAGCCAGTCGAGCAGATACTGCGCGAAACCTTCCGCAGCGGGTGACGCGGCGCGCGACACCGGCCGATACACGCACACCTGACGAATCGTCTCCGGCGAGACGACACGCTGCATCACCAGACCGAAGGTATTGGCGAGCGCCGCGACATAGCCGGGCGTGAGCGTAGACGCGAGCCCCTGCGCCGCGATACCGAGCGCCGTCGTCACGTTATCGACGACATCGATCGGCGTGATGCGGGCGTCGGGCGGCGCGCTCGCGCGCATTTGCTCGACGCTGCGCTCGTGATCGCGTCCGGCGGCCACGAGCGGCGTGTCGCGCAGGTCTTGCCAGCGCAGTCGCTTGCGTCGGGCGAGCGGGTGCGAAGGCGCGCACCACAGCACCCACGGACTATCGAACGCCGGGGCCCCGGCGACATGCGCACCAGTGGCGCGATTGGGACCGATGGCGAGATCGAGATCGCCATTGGCAACATGATCGATGAGCGCATCGACCGGGGTATCGACCACACGCACGACAACCTTCGGACGCAACGCCGCGTAGTCACGAATCGCTGCGGGCAGCGCCATGCCCGCGAGCACGAGCGGCGCCCCCACGCGCACGATCCCGGCGGCACGATTGCGCAAATCGTCGGCGGTCTTCTCCGCCGCCTGCACGTGACGCAACACCGACTCGGCGGACGCAAGGAAGTCGCGTCCGGCACTGGAAAGCGCTACGCGTCGCGTCGTGCGATCAAAGATGCGGAAGCCGAGCACGGATTCGAGCTCCGCCACGAGTTGGCTCACCGCCGACGACGTGAGACCAAGCCGCTTGCCGGCTTCGGCAAAGCTGTGCAGTTCGGCAATGGCAACCAGGGCTTCGAACTGGCGCAGCGTGACACGGGTCAGGGGCATGGGGTTTCGATTATCAAGTTTCGCTTACGAATCGACCAAAATCGATTGATTGTTCCGCAAAGGGTCGTCGCCCACAATCGATTTCAAAAATCCCCTTTGATTCTTTGGATCCCTTCGATCCATTGGTGTCGAGATTCTGCGACGCCCCCTGCGAGGTCCCATGCAAGGTCCCATGTTTTCTCACGTCGATGCCTATCCCGGCGACCCGATTCTTGGTCTGAACGAAGCGTTCGGTCAGGACCCCCGACCGCACAAGGTCAACCTGTCGATCGGCATCTATTTCGACGATGCCGGCCGTCTGCCCGTGATGGGCGCCGTGCGCGAGGCGGAAGCCGGCGTGCTGGCCGACATCGGCCCGCGCCCGTATCTGCCGATGGCCGGCACTGCCGCCTATCGCGACGCCGTGCAGGCCCTCGTCTTCGGCGACGCCTGCGCCGCCCGGCGCGACCAACGCATTGCCACTTTGCAGACCCTTGGAGGCGGTGGCGCGTTACGCGTGGGCGCCGACTTCCTCAAGCGCTACTTCCCTGACGCCACCGTGTGGATCAGCGATCCGAGCTGGGACAACCATCGCGTGGTGTTCGAGAGCGCCGGCTTCCCCGTGCAGGCGTATCCGTACTACGACGACGCCACCGGCGGCCTGCGTTTCGACGCCATGCTCGATACGATCGCCAAGCTGCCGCCGCGCAGCATCGTGCTGCTGCACGCATGCTGTCATAACCCGACCGGCGTCGATCTCACCCCGCAGCAATGGCAAACGCTGATCCCGGTGCTGCGCGAGCGCGGTCTCATCGCCTTCGTCGACATGGCGTATCAGGGCTTCGGCGACGGACTCGATGCCGACGCTTTCGCCGTGCGCGCACTCACCGAGTCGGGCGTACCGACCGTCGTGGCGAACTCGTTCTCGAAGAACTTCTCGCTGTACGGCGAGCGTTGCGGCGCGTTGTCGGTCGTCTGCGCTTCGGCCGAGGAAGCCTCACGCGTCTTCGGACAGCTCACCGGCACGGTTCGCGCGAACTACAGCAACCCGCCGACGCATGGCGCGCGACTCGTCGCGCACGTGCTCACGACGCCCGTGCTGCGTCAGGCGTGGGAAAACGAACTCGACAGCATGCGCACGCGCATCGCTGCGATGCGCGCGGAAATTCACGCGCAGCTCGCGTCACATGTCAGCGACGAGCAGCGCTCGCGCTACCTCGCGCAGCGCGGCATGTTCACGTACACCGGCTTGTCGGCGGCGCAGGCAGACGCGCTACGCGAAACCCACGGCGTCTACATCCTGCGCTCGGGGCGCATGTGTGTGGCGGGGCTCAACACGCGCAATGTCGGCACGGTCGCCAGCGCGATCGCGCAGGTGCTTGCGGGTCATTGAGATGGCATGGCGCGCTTGCGCGCCCTCGATCACGGTTCATCAGAAACACGGAGCGCATGCCTCCGCCAAACGCATGCCGAATCGATAACTACATCACGACATCACGTCGACTGGAGACACCATGACAACAGCCACCGCCGCCGGCGCGCGCCCTGACGCGCACCAAGGCGATCACATTGCCAAGCACCCTTGGCGTGCGGTCATTTCCGCGTCCATCGGCAATGCGCTCGAATGGTTCGATCTGGTGGTGTACGGCTTCTTTGCCGTGACCATTGCGAAGCTGTTCTTCCCGACGCACGACGACACGACGTCGTTGCTGCTCACGTTGGGCACCTTCGGCGTGTCGTTCTTCATGCGTCCGCTGGGTGCGATCGTCATTGGTGTCTATGCCGACAAGCAGGGGCGGCGCGCGGCGCTCACGCTGACCATTCTGATGATGATGGTCGGCACCGCGATCATCGCGTTCATGCCGACGTACGCTTCCATCGGTGTGCTGGCGCCCGTGGGGATCGTGCTGGCGCGGATGATTCAGGGCTTTTCTGCGGGCGGTGAATTCGGCAGCGCGACAGCGTTTCTCGCCGAGCATGCCCCACGGCGACGCGGCTTCTTCGCGAGCTTTCAGGTCGCGAGTCAGGGGCTGACGACGCTGCTCGCCGCCGGGTTCGGCGCATTGCTCACCAGCACGCTGTCTCCGGAACAAATGCAGAGTTGGGGCTGGCGCGTGCCGTTCCTGTTCGGTCTGTTGATCGGCCCGGTAGCGTATTACATCCGTCGCCATGTCGACGAGACGCCGGAGTTCCTGCAAGCCGAGCCGACCGAGACGCCGCTGCGCGACACGCTGGAGCATCAGAAGATGCGCCTGCTGCTGGCCGTGGGCGCTGTCGTCGTCGCGACGGTGTCGACGTATCTTGTGCTGTACATGCCGACCTATGCGATCAAGCAGTTGGGGTTGCCGGCATCGGTTGCGTTTGCCGCGACGGTGGCCACGGGGCTCGTGCAGATGTTCCTGTCGCCGGTAGTGGGCGCGTGGTCCGACCGTGCCGGGCGCACAAAGCCGATGATGATTGCGGCGGCCGCGCTGCTGGTGCTGATCTGGCCGATGTTCTGGCTGCTCTCGACGTACCCGAGCTTCGGCATGATGCTCGCGCTGCAAACGGTGCTGGGGGTATTGATGACGGTGTACTTTGCGCCGCTGCCCGCACTGGCCTCCGAGATCTTCCCGGTGAAGACGCGCACCACCGGCTTGTCGCTGTCGTACAACCTGTCGGTGACGTTCTTCGGCGGCTTTGCACCGTTCATCCTGACGTGGCTCATCAACGTGACCGGCAGCAAGCTGGCACCGAGCTTCTACATGATGGCCGCTGCGGCGATCGGGCTGCTCGCCCTGAGCCGGATATATCGCCATACCGGGGTGCGGTAACCCAACCCTGATTCGCTAATACCAGTGACTGAGGCCATTTCATACGAAATGGCCTCAGTTTTATCCCGCCCTTGAAGTGACATTTCACAGTTCGTCGGGGGAACGGTTCGTATCTCCATGATCGCGTCGCAGAGTCGCTTCAGCCCGCGATTCATCCGTCGATTTCGCAGGCTTCCTCGAAACGATCCGGAGATCACGACATGAGCAACTCGATTCAAACCGATCAGAGCAGATTTGTGGCTTTGGTCAGAAAATTCTCCCAACTGACCGGCAAGGCTGTTCCCTTTAACGAAGCCGGACACGGCGCCTACTTCCTCGGCGATTCCGGGCTGAAGAATCTTGCGGATATGGTTGACGGTATTCAATCGTTCCAGAAACTGCACCCGGGCTTCGCCCAGATTATCAACGCACCCAAAACATCCTCCCCGATCAACTCAATGGCTCACGGACTGGTGATCGTCCACCAGATCGACAGCGAAGAGGTTCCGCCCGGGCTCGACAAGGCGGCAGAGGACAAGTGGCGGAAGGGGCAGAAAAACGACCGCCAGGCAGAAATGGATTCGTACATGAATCTGGGCGGGAGCATTACCCTCAAACAGGGACAGACAACCTTCGTCGATAACAATGACCGAAAGGTGAGTATCGATTATTGGGTCGTGTTCATGCATGGCCACATGACGATGCATGTGAGGTCAAACCTGCTGGTGGATAACCTGCCGACGCAGCGCAAGGAATATTCCGACGGCGAATTGACTCAATTCAAGAGTATCCCGGACCTTGAAAAGCAGGTATTCACGGAATTCAAGTTTGTCCCGGCCGGGAAGCCCGAGGAAGTCGTCGAACCACTGATGGCCGCCGCGCGTAGTTCGCAAGAGCATGGCGTGCTGGCGGTGGCGGCTGGTCCGGACGGTCACACACCGGCCACCGCAAAGCTCGATGCCCTGTTGCATTCGATGGGTGCCTTCACCTCTGGAAACAACGGCCTCGACCAGACGCTCTCGCGCTTCACTCCGGCCCCAATGGCACTGGTGGCGCTCGCCGCATCGCAATAACGCCTTTAGGGCGACACGACTCAGGCCTATTCACGTCGCGTGATCAGCACTTACGCGGGGTCCGCGAAGCGGAATTCGGCCTGCATCAAATACATCAATCTCGCAGATTCCCTCGAAATAGATTTGGAGATACCTTAATGTACGATTTCAAAACCAACGCAATCAAACAAAGATATCTTGATTATTATTCAGACAAACTATCAAGATTGACAGGAATTCAAAACACCTTGAAAAAAGGTGGCAACGCCGCACCCATCGTTTTAAATTTCACGCTGCTAAACTTGATAAAAATCACCAACAGCATTGAAGAATTTAATATACAGATCCCCGAATACATCAGCCTCATCAGCAAATCAAGCATTGTTCGAAGATTTTTCAATGGCCTAAAAATTATAGATGAAAACAAAAATATAAACCCCAACAACCCTCTACTTCTTCCAATCATTGGAAGAATTAACGGAGAAATGAATTTAAACGGATCTCAAAAAGATCTAACGGAAACACATTCCTACCAAAGCGATTCCGGAAAGAGAGTCGATATCAATTATTACCTCACCTGCCACAATGATAATTTCAGCATGGATGCGGAGGTGGTGGTGGACGGCTCTGCCCCTCAGGGCTGGCCATACCATAACCTCATCGATTTTCCGACGCCACAAGCGCTCGAAAAGCGAATACTCGAGCATTACGGCGCAACAAACGCGCGTCGCGTTCCGAGCGTCTCGTCATCGCTTGATATGGGCATCGTTGACGACCTATCGGGTAACAACGTGCTCGCACATACCGATCAGCGCCCCATCGATAGCCACGACTGTGATACACCGCGGACGTGGGGATCCGATGATCCGCGGATGCCTGTTTCGGTATCCGGACAGTTGCCGCCTGACGCCAAACTGAACAGATTGCTTGCATCCGTAAGCACATTTGGCGTTCCGGACGGTGCCGCCAAACAGGCTACATCGCCTTTCACGTTGGCTCAGGCGATGTCGGTGTATCTCGCAGCGCCTCAGTAAGGTCCACCCACCCGAGCACTTTGCGTGAAGGGCTGTCGGCGATATCTGTTCGACGATCCGCCTTTCACGCACGCTATGGCGCACCAGCGCCTCACTGCGGATACAACCCCTTCTCCCGCCCGAACAATCGCGCCAACCCGAGCAGCGCATCGATATTCGGCGTCGCCACCGACAGCGTCTGCCCCATCTCGCGCACCACGCTCACCAGCGCATCGAGTTCAATCGGCCGCCCCGCTTCCACGTCCTGCAACATCGACGTCTTGAACGCACCCAACTTCGCCGTCACCGCATGGCGATCTTCCGGCGATTGTTCGATGACGCAGCCAATCTTCCCGCCAATCGTCGCCGCTTCGGTCATCGCCGCCGAGCAGAACGCGCGCACGAGCGGATCGCCGAGCACGCGGTCGATGGTCGCGCCCGTGATTGCCGACACCGGGTTCATCGTCAGGTTGCCCCACAGCTTGTACCAGATGTCCTGTCGCACGTTCTCCGACGCTTTCACCTCGAAGCCTGCGCGCTCCAGCAACGCGGCCAGCTTCTGCACACGTTCGCTGATGCCGCCGCCCGGCTCGCCAATGATCAACCCGCGCCCCATCTTGTGATCGACCAGCCCCGGCTCCGGGGTGGCAGCGCTCGCGTGCACCACACAGCCCAACACATTCGCCAGCGGGATCGCTGCGCCGATGGCGCCGCCCGGGTCGACGCTCGTCAACGGTTCGTCACCGAACGGCGCCACGCCCTTGCAGAACCACCACGGCACGCCGTTCATGGCCGGCAGCACAATCGTGTCCGGCCCAATCAGCGGCCCGATGGAGGCGGCCACCTGCGTGAGCGCCGGCCCTTTGACCGCGATCACCACCAGATCCTGCACGCCCAGTTTCTCTGCGTCTTCCAGCGGATGCGCTGCGGCCACCGGTGCTGCCGAGAGCGACTCGCCCTGCTTCACGCGCCAGCCGCGCTCACGCAGTGCCGCCAGCGTCGCGCCACGCGCCAATGCGCTGACCCGTGCTTCGCCCGTCGCTGCCAGCTTCGTGCCGATCAGCCC
This sequence comes from Pandoraea sp. PE-S2R-1, assembly GCF_002179865.1. Classification (NCBI taxonomy): domain Bacteria; kingdom Pseudomonadati; phylum Pseudomonadota; class Betaproteobacteria; order Burkholderiales; family Burkholderiaceae; genus Pandoraea; species Pandoraea sp. PE-S2R-1. The sequence goes on from NZ_NGUR01000004.1 coordinate 18,313, forward strand.
GCCAATGGCGCCCGCGCCAATGATCGTTACCTTCATTCGTCTGCTCCGTACCAAGAATTGCCGCGACGTGCCGGCATGACCGGGACATCTTCGGATGCCGCCACCGCGTACGTCAACTACGCCTTATTTGCCGCGCGACGATAGTTCTCCTTGAAATGCTCAGGCACACGCTCATCGAAGCCCAGTGCGACACGGCGCACTTCCGGGCTGTCGGTCGGGGCGTGCCCCACACCAAGCGCCGCCGCACGCGGCGCTTCGATGCCGACGACCCTGCCTGACAGTCGACCCAGTCCGGTGATCTCGCACTCGACCAGATCGCCCGCATCGACCGAGCGCGAATGACACGGCGTGCCCATCAGGATCACGTCGCCCGGCATCAGCGTGATGTGACGCGCGATGTCCGCGATCACGTAATGCGGCCCCCAGATCGTCTCATCGCCGATGTGCGCTTCCTGCACCACCAGTCCGTTGCGATACGTGCGCAATGTCTGCTCGAACAGATTCACGCCGCGCACGATGCCGGGACCGATCGGCAACAACGTATCCGCGCCCTTCACGCGCAGCATCGATCCCTGATCGGTATCGCGAAAGTCCTGCAAGCCCATGTCGAGCGCCGGACAGAAGCCTTCGATGTAATCCCACGCTTCGTCAGGCAGTACGTTGCGGCACGTCCGGCTGATCACTACCGCGTACTCGCTCTCGTAATTCAGATACTTGCAATCGGCAGGCTTGAGAATCTGCCCGCCGTGGCCGTTGAGCGAAGTCGGCGGCTTGGTGAAATACGTCGGTGTATCGGTCGGCTTCGGCTTGTTGCGCGTCTCCATGCTGCGCGAACGATACGAGATATGCACGGCAATGATCTTCGACGGGTCGACGGGCGGCAGATGCGCCACCGTTTGCGGATCGACCACGCGGCCATCGTCGAGCCGCAACTGACCGCGCAGCGAACCGTCTTCGATCATGGTGCCCCAGAACGCGCTGCCGCCCAGCAGAATGCGCCGGCGTTCAACACGCGGGCCTCGCATCACGGCAGGCACTTCTTTCAGCGGAAATTCGAAATCCATCGCGTCGCTCCTTCAGGCTTGGCGCGCGGTGCTGCTCGCGTTGTCGTCGCCATCGAACCAGATATGCACGTTGCCGGTGCCGCGGGCGTTTTCGTAATCGGAGAGCACCACGCCCTTGCTCCGGCATGCAGCGCCGCCCAACGCACCGACCATTTGCAGATAGTGCGCGCCGTGGGCTTCCCACGGACGCTTGCGATAGTCGCTGTCCCAGTCCGCCAGAATCTGGTCGTGACGCCCTTCGCGAAACGCTTCGATCGCGCGCTTGTCGCTCTCGATGTTCTCGGGCCGCGACACATTGCTCTCGTGAAAGATGCGCGGATGCGTCGGCTTCCAGTCGATGCCGTTGAACTTGTGACTCAGCGCACCGGACGCCAGCATCACCACGCGCAAATCGCTGCGGCGAATCGCCTCGCCGATCACTTGCCCCGATTGCAGGAAATGTTCCGTCTCGCAGTTCTGGCACGAACTCACCGTCACGATCGGCCACGCATCGAGCCGCATCTGCTTGATGACGTTGATCGTCGGGTAGTGACGCGGCAAATCGGGATGCTGCACGGCACGCGCACGCACGCCCTTCTCGCGCGCCACGGCTTCCACGGCGAGCGCGAGTTCGGGATGACCACGATAGTCGTACGGCACACCGTGCAGATACCACGGCATTTCGTCGGAGACGTACATGCCCGAATAACGCGCGCCGCCGTCGATCAGGTGATAGCCGGTCGTGAACCAGTGCGAATCGAAAATCAGCACGACATCCGGCTTCGCTGCCGCAATTCGCTCGCGCACGCGCGTGTACCCGGCGATCAAATCCGAATCCGCTCCTGCGCCCTGCAAGACACGAAATTCCTCACACTGCATCAAACCGGGATGGTGCGACACAAGTGCCGCGCCGACGATCTGTCCCATGGTGTTCTCCTCAATCTCTTTTGTTTTTTACTGAATGCGGCGATGCCATCAGCGATGATCAGCGATGGCTGAAGCTCGCCTTGAACGGCTGTTTCGGCACGACGACATCCTTCACGTCGCAGAAGAATTCGAAGCTCCACTCGCCGCCTTCACGGCCCACGCCCGAACGCTTGATGCCGCCGAACGGTGCGGCGAGATCGCGAATGCCGAAGCTGTTGACCCAGATGAAGCCGGTACGCACGCGCTGCGCGATGGCGATGGCATGCGCTTCGTCGCCGTAGCAGACGCCGCCGAGTCCGAAATCGGTGCCGTTGGCCATATCGACCACGTCGTCGTCGCTTCGGAACGTCTGCAACGTGAGCACCGGCCCGAAGACTTCCTGCTGCACGATCTCGTCGCGTTGACGCAAGTCGGTGAGCAGCGTCGGTGCGAAATACTGCGCACCGAACGGATGACGCTTGCCGCCCCACAGCACGCGCGCGCCGCCCGCGACGGCACGCTCGACAAAACCTTCCACACGCTCAAGCTGACGCGGATGAATGATCGGGCCGACTTCCGTCGCTGCCTCACGCGGGTCGCCCACGACGAGGCTTTCCACCAGCGTGCGCAGCGTCTCCGTGAAACGTTGCGCGACGTCGGCATGCACAAGCAGTCGCGTGCCTGCGAGACACACTTGCCCGGCGTTGCGATACATCAGTGCAGCCGTGGCGGCGGCAGCGTCCAGATCGGCGTCGGCGAGCACGATGAAGGCCGACTTGCCGCCGAGTTCGAGACTGCACGGCACCAGATTCGCGGCGGCCGTTTTGGCAATCCATTTCGCCGTCGTGACCGACCCTGTGAACGAGATCCGTGCGAGGCGCGAATCGCTCACCAGCGCCGCCCCCGTCACCGCACCCGAGCCCTGCAACAAGTTGAATACGCCGGGCGGCAACCCCGCTTCTTCCGCACAATCGGCCAGCAGCGACGACGTGAGCGGTGCCCACTCGGGCGCCTTGAGCACCACGGTGTTGCCGGAGGCGAGCGCCGGACCAATCTTCCACGTCGCCAGCATCAACGGCGAATTCCACGGCGTGATGATGGCCACCACACCCGCCGGGTCGTGCCGCACCAGATGGCGCGCCTGCGGTGTCTCGATCACGCGGTCCTGCAACGTCAGTGCATGCTCGGCAAACCATGTGATGTTCTGCATCGCGCGCGGCACCACGCCGTGGGCCATGCGCGAGCGCAACACGCCAGCATCGTGGCTCTCGAGCGTGGCGAACGCTTCGGCACGCCGCCCGATCGCGTCGGCAAAGCGTTGCAGATACGGCTGACGAGCGGCCGCGCCCAGCGCCGCCCAAGCGGGGAACGCCTGCGCGGCCGACGTGACGGCAGCGTCGACGTGAGCGAGATTGCCGCTGGCGATATGACCGAGCTGCGTCTGATCGATGGGGGAAACGCATTCGAACGTATCCGGCGACGCCACGCGTCGGCCGTCGATGAAATGGTCTGGCGACACCGGAATGCCGGCGACGTCAAAACGGGAAGCGCTCATGCGATGCCTCGTTGGGGGAAAGTGGGGGAAGTCAATCTGCCGGGCCGGCAAACTTCGCGGCGAGCGCACGGCTCGCATTGGCGAGCAGCGACGTGTCGATACCGACGGCGATGAACGTCACGCCGAGGTCGAGGTAATGGCGCGCCAGCGCCTCGTCGACACACAGGATGCCGGCCGGTTTACCGGCGGCGCGAATGCGCGCGATGCCATCTTCGATGGCCTTGCGCACGTCCGGATGGGTTGCCTGACCGAGATAACCCATCGACGCGGCCAGATCTGCCGGGCCGATGAACACCCCGTCGACACCGTCGACCGACGCGATGGCATCGACCTGCGCAAGCGCCTCGGCGGTTTCCACCTGCACCAGCAGACACGTGGTGTCGTTCGCCGCATGCAGATAGTCGTCGTAGCGATTCCAGCGCGACGAGCGGGCGAGCCCGCTGCCAACACCGCGCGTGCCCTGCGGCGGATAGCGCATGGCGCTGACCAGCGCCGCCGCCATGTCCGCGGATTCGACCATCGGCACGAGCAACGTCGTCGCGCCGATTTCGAGCACCTGCTTGATGAGCACCGCATCGCCCTGCGGCAAACGCACGACCGGGTGCGACGGATAAGGGGCGACCGCCTGAAGGGCCGCGAGCGTCGAGCGCAGATCGTTAGGCGCGTGCTCGCCGTCGATCACGATCCAGTCGAAGCCGCTGCCGGCACACAACTCGGCGGCGTACGGTGTGGCGAGTCCCATCCACAGGCCGATCTGGCGCTGCCGGTTGGCGAGCGCCTGCTTGAATGCATTCGGGGGCGTTTTCATGAGGTCGGTTCCGAAGTTCGGGGAGTCGGTCAGACGAAGCGCACGCCGATCGCCCCCAAGGGGCCGTAATCGGCATGAAAGACATCGCCCGCCTTGCAGGCGACCGGTCGCGTGAACGACCCGGCGAGCACGATCTCGCCCGCCTGTAAGCCTTCGTCAAAGGCCCCCAGTTTGTTGGCGAGCCACGCGACACCGTTGCCCGGGTGATTCAGCACTGCGGCGCTCAGGCCCGATTCTTCGATCACGCCATTGCGGTAGAGCAGCGCACCCGTCCAGCGCAGATCGATGGCATCCGGTTTGACCGGGCGCCCGCCCAGCACGATGGCAGCATTGGCCGCGTTGTCGGCGATGGTGTCGAACACTTTGCGCGGTGCCTGCGTGTCGCGGTCGAACAGCTCGATGCGGCCGTCGATCAGCTCAAGTGCAGGCGTGACCCATGCCGTGGCGTCGAGCACGTCGAACAACGTGACGCCCGGGCCCTGGAGCGGCTTGGCCAGAATGAACGCCAGTTCCACTTCGAGACGCGGCACGATAAAGCGCCCCGCTTCCAGCGTGGCGCCGTCGGCGACGAGCATGTCGTCGAGCAACGTGCCGTGGTCGGGTTCGGTGATTTGCGCGGCAACCTGCATCGCGCGCGAAGTCAGTCCAATCTTGTGACCGATCACTCGGCGGCCTTCGGCGTATTTCAGCGCGAGCCACGCTTGCTGAATCGCGTAGCTGTCGGCGATGGAAATGTCGGGGTAGCGGCGCGAGAACTGCGTGACCGGCGTGCGGCTGCGCTCGGCGTCATGCAACTCGCGGGCAAGGGCTTGATGAATCGACGCATCCAGCATCTCGTTTGTCTCCGTAGCGCCGCCGCTCGCTCGGACGCATGGGGTGCGCAGAGCGCGATGTGGGGCGGCGCGGTTCTTGTCTCGGTGCGCTCTATTCTTGCGGCTCGGCGCCTGCGGAACAATCAATCGATTTTGGGCGATTAGTAAGCAAAACTGGATAATCGTCAGCCGCCCCTCAAGTCCCCTCGACACCCTTCAGCGCCCTTCTTCGGCCCGAAAGACCCTACTGTCGCAATCCAGCCACGGCCTCAACTACCCGTTGAAATTCACGAACGGCATTCGGCTTCCCCGGCTTCTTCTCGTATTTCTTCGCTTTTGTCGCCCTTTTCCAAGCAATGTGTCCGTTTTTGCGTACCGCTATGCGCACCACGGCCACGCACCCGCAAATACCGATTCCCGATCAGCAATACCCATTAAAAATGAGAGTGATTTGCATTTATAATCCGCGACGTTTTATTACAACGCATTACTCATAACAACCGACCGCGCCCGGGGGCTCGCCAAGAGCGAAGGCCGCGCTCGTCACACTCACGAAGTCTCGAAGGTCAGCAAAGATGAAGATGTCCGAACGTCGCCGCGCGTCAGCGTCGACCACTTTCAGCGCCGCCGTGTTGCCGGCAGCCCGCCTCCCCCGTGCCACCGCCTGTGCCGCCGCCCTGTTGATGGCCACGCTCGGCGTCGCCCATGCCCAGCAGGCCGGCAATTCGGTCAGCAATTCGGCGAACAACGCCGCCGCCACGCGCGCCGCCGACGAGGCGAAGGCCGACGTCGAACTCGGTGCGGTCAACGTCTCGGGCGACTGGCTCGGCACAGGCTTGGATAACAGTGCGAAGACCTTCCCGGGCGCACGTACGGTCGTGAAGAAGGATCAGATCGACGCATCGGGTGCGGCAAGCATCGGCGACGTGCTGCGCCGCGTGCCGGGCGTGCAGGCCACCGACAACTCCAGCTCCGCCGGCAGCGCCATCTCGCTGAACATCGGCGTGCGCGGTCTTGCGGGCCGTTTCAGCCCGCGCTCGACCGTGTTGCTCGACGGCATTCCGCTCGCCGTGGCGCCCTACGGCCAGCCGCAACTGTCGTTCGCCCCGGTCAGCCTCTTCAACATCGAGAGCATCGACGTCGTGCGTAGCGGCGGTGCCGTGCGCTATGGCCCGCAAAACGTGGGCGGCGTGATCAACTTCAAGACGCGCTCGATTCCGAACACGCCGGGTCTGACCGGCGACGCCACCGTGCGTCAGAACATTTACACCACCGGTGGCGGCGCCAACACGCAATACGGCCTGTTCCTCGGCACGCAGATGGACAACGGGCTGGGCTTGGCACTGCTCTACTCGGGCATGGTCGGCCGCGACTGGCGCACGGGCAGCAACGAAAACGTGAACGACCTCGCGTTGAAGTGGCGCTACGACATCACGCCGAGCCAGCAGGTCTACGGTAAGGTCTCGTACTACGACGCCAAGTCGATGACGCCGGGTGGCCTGACGGCTGCGCAGTACAACGCCGATCCGTTCCAGAACACGCGGCCGAACGACTACTGGAGCGGCAATCGCACCGGGCTCGACTTCGGCTACCTGAACACGATCTCCGAGACGCAGGAATTCGAGCTCCGCACGTTCTTCAACGAGAGCTACCGTCAAAGCTCGCTGACCAATCTGTCGGTGCTGCCGCTCGTGACCATTCACCAGCCGCGCAACTATCAAACATTCGGCATCGAGCCGCGTTACACGCAGCGCCTGTTCCTCGGCCCGACGGCGCATGACGTCACGGTCGGCTATCGCTTCATCCGCGAGCGCGGCGACGACAACAACTTCAGCACGACCCTGTCCAACGGCAAGAACTCGGCGACCACCACGTTCTACAACTACACCACGGCGAATGCGGTCTATATCGACGATCGCATGGCGTGGGGTAACTGGCGTCTGACGCCGGGCGTGCGCTACGAAATGATCTCCTCGCAGCGCGTCGACAAGGCCTCGGGCAGCACCTTCCGCACCGACAACAACAAGCCGCTGCCGTCGGTGAACCTGTCGTATCTGGTGAATAGCGCGTGGACAATCTTCGCGGACTACAGCACGTCGTTCGGCCCGGTGCAGAACACGCAGCTGAACTCGATGTCGGCGTCGAACCCGCTTCAGCCGGAAGTGGCACGCACGTATGAAATCGGCACGCGCTGGACGGACAACCGCTGGCGCGCCGAGTTGACGGCGTTCAAGATGAAGTTCGACAACCAGATTCTGCAAGTGCCGAACGTCAGTCCGGCGACCTTCCAGAACATCGGTGCGACGAATCACGACGGTATCGAAACCGCGCTCGATTACACCTTCGATCGCGACAGCGTGCTGCGCGGCCTGAACCTGTACGCGAACTTCACGTACGTGCGTGCGATCCAGAAGTCGGGCACGACTGCCGGTCTCGACGTGCCGTTCTACTCACGCTTTACCGACACGCTCGGCGCGCGCTACGCGATCGGCCAGTGGACCCTCAACGTCTCGACCACGCACCAAAGCTCGCAGTACTCGGACTTGGCGAACACCGAAGCGCAATCGGCCGACGGGACCAACGGCAAGGTGCCGGGTTACCGTGTGTGGAATCTGCAAGCGATGTACAAGCTGCCGTTCTACAAGAACGCCGATGTCACCGTGGGCGTGAACAACGTCTTCGACAAGCGCTTCTACACGCGTAACACCGATCAGAACGGCGGCATCATGGTCGGCGCCCCGCGTATGGTCTACGTGCAGGGCCACTTCGGGTTCTGATCGTGACGGCGTAGTCGTCACGTAGCAAGAAACCGCAGCCCCAAAAAAAACGGCACCCCGCAAAGGGTGCCGTTTTTCACATCAACTTCTGTCGCAACAAAGTCAGAGGTGGCAGCGCCGGTTTTCGCCAGCGCCGCCCGCCACCTTACTCTGCCGTCGGCTCTTCCACCGATGCGGGCATCGGGGCAAACGCCTCTTCCAGAGCGATCTGGTCGTGACGCTCGCGATCCGACGTTTCGCGGGCCTTGCGGGCCTTGTGATACGCCAGACCCGTACCTGCCGGGATCAGACGGCCGACGATGACGTTTTCCTTCAGGCCACGCAGGTCGTCCTTCTTGCCCATGATGGCGGCTTCGGTCAACACGCGCGTCGTTTCCTGGAACGATGCCGCCGAGATGAACGAGTCCGTCGACAGCGACGCCTTCGTAATACCCAGCAACACGTTCTCGTACTGCGCCGGACGCTTGTCCAAAGCGTTCATGGCGTCGTTCTCGTCGAGCATGTCCGAGCGTTCGACCTGTTCGCCGGTGATGAAGCGCGTATCGCCCGAATCGACGATCTGCACACGACGCAGCATCTGGCGAACGATCACCTCGATGTGCTTGTCGTTGATCTTCACACCCTGCAAACGGTACACGTCCTGAACTTCGTCGACGATATAACGTGCCAGTGCCTCAATACCCTGCAAGCGCAGAATGTCGTGCGGATCGGCCGGGCCGTCCACGATCATTTCGCCCTTGTTCACCACCTGACCGTCGTGCACCAGCACCTGCTTTTCCTTCGGAATCAGGAACTCGTGCTGGTTGCCGTCCAGATCGGTAATGACCAGACGCTGCTTGCCCTTGGTGTCCTTACCGAACGACGTCGTACCCGTGACTTCGGCCAAAATGCCGGCGTCCTTCGGTGCACGTGCTTCGAACAGTTCGGCCACACGCGGCAGACCCCCGGTAATGTCGCGAGTCTTTTGCGCTTCGGTCGGGATACGTGCAAGCACTTCACCCACCGGCACTTGCTGACCGTCCTTGATGGTGATCAGTGCGCCCACCTGGAAGCCGATCGTCACAGCGTGATCGGTACCCGGGATCTTCACTTCCACACCATTCTCGTCGAGCAGCTTGACCTGCGGACGCACGTTCTTCGACGCCGGACCACGACGCTTCGGATCGATCACGACCAGCGTGGACAGACCCGTCACATCGTCGATCTGCTTGGCAACCGTGACACCTTCCTCGACATTCTCGAATCGGGCGAAACCGCCGTGTTCGGTAATGATCGGGCGCGTCAGCGGATCCCACGTACCGAGTTGCGTACCGGCCTTGACCTGCGAACCGTCCAGATGGAGCAGCGTCGCGCCGTACGGCACTTTGTGACGCTCGCGCTCGCGACCGTGATCGTCCGTGATCAGGATTTCACCCGAACGCGAAATCACGATCTGCTCGCCGCGGCCATTCGTCACGTAACGCATCGTTGCCGTGAAGCGAACCGTACCGTTCGACTTGGCTTCGATCGACGAGGCCACTGCCGCACGCGATGCCGCACCACCGATGTGGAACGTACGCATCGTCAGCTGCGTGCCCGGCTCACCGATCGACTGTGCTGCGATCACGCCGACGGCTTCGCCGACGTTCACACGCGAACCGCGACCCAGGTCACGGCCATAGCACAGTGCGCACAGACCGTAACGCGTATCGCAGGTCAGCGGCGTGCGCACGCGCACTTCGTCGATACCCAGCGATTCGATCGTTTCGACAACGTCTTCGTCCAGCAGCGTGCCGGCCTCGTACACCGTCTCTTGCGTTTCCGGATTCACAACATCCGACACGGCCACGCGACCCAGAATACGGTCACGCAGGGCTTCGACCACTTCACCGCCCTCGACCAGCGCCTTCATTGCCACGCCGTTGCTCGTGCCGCAATCGTCTTCGACCACGACCAGATCCTGCGTCACGTCAACCAGACGACGCGTCAGGTAACCCGAGTTAGCCGTCTTCAGTGCCGTATCCGCCAGACCCTTACGTGCACCGTGGGTCGAGATGAAGTACTGCAACACGTTCAGGCCTTCGCGGAAGTTCGCGGTAATCGGCGTCTCGATAATCGAGCCGTCCGGCTTGGCCATCAGGCCACGCATACCGGCGAGCTGACGAATCTGAGCGCTCGAACCGCGAGCACCCGAGTCGGCCATCATGTAAATCGAGTTGAACGATTCCTGACGCACGGTCTTGCCATCGCGATCGACCGTTTCTTCCGTCGAGAGCTGTTCCATCATGGCCTTGCCCACGGCGTCGCCGGTTGCACCCCAGATGTCCACGACGTTGTTGTAACGCTCTTGCGCCGTGACCAGACCCGACATGTACTGACGGTCGTATTCCTTGACCTTCTTCGACGCTTCGCCGATCAGCTCTTCCTTCTTCGTCGGCACGAGCATGTCGTCGACGCAGATCGAGATACCGGCACGCGTTGCGAGCTTGAAGCCCGACTGCATCAGCTTGTCGACGAAGATCACCGTCTCGCGCAGACCGCAGCGGCGGAACGCCGTGTTGATCAGCTTCGAGATTTCTTTCTTCTTGAGCGACTTGTTCAGCACCGAGAACGGCAGGCCCGGCGGCAGAATTTCGGACAGGATCGCGCGGCCGACAGTCGTCGGATACAGCGTGATCTTCGGCACGAACTTCGGCGCACCTTCCGAGGTGTCCTCGTTGTGAACCATCTCGGTGATACGCACGTTCACGCGCGAAGCCAGTTCGACTTCCTTGTTGTCGTACGCACGCAGCACTTCCGAGACGTCGGCAAACGAAATGCCTTCGCCGCGGCCGTTGATCTTGTCACGCGTCGCGTAGTACAGACCCAGCACGATATCCTGCGACGGCACGATCGACGGATCGCCGTTAGCCGGGAACAACACGTTGTTCGAGGCCAGCATCAGGGTACGCGCTTCCATCTGCGCTTCGAGCGACAGCGGCACGTGAACGGCCATCTGGTCACCGTCGAAGTCGGCGTTGAACGCCGCGCAAACCAGCGGGTGAAGCTGAATTGCCTTGCCTTCGATCAGCACCGGCTCAAACGCCTGAATACCCAGGCGGTGCAGCGTCGGTGCGCGGTTCAGCATGATCGGATGCTCGCGGATCACCTCTTCCAAGATGTCCCACACCACCGCCGTCTGGTTCTCGACTTCCTTCTTCGCGGCCTTGATCGTCGTGGCCACGCCCATCACTTCCAGCTTGTGGAAAATGAACGGCTTGAAGAGTTCGAGCGCCATCAGCTTCGGCAGGCCGCACTGATGCAGCTTGAGCGTCGGGCCCACGGTAATCACCGAACGGCCCGAGTAGTCAACGCGCTTACCGAGCAAGTTCTGACGGAAACGACCGCTCTTGCCCTTGATCATGTCAGCCAGCGACTTGAGCGGACGCTTGTTAGCCCCCGTCATGGCCTTGCCGCGACGACCGTTATCGAGCAGCGAATCCACCGACTCCTGCAACATGCGCTTTTCGTTGCGCACGATGATGTCCGGTGCCTTCAGCTCGAGCAGACGCTTCAGACGGTTGTTACGGTTGATGACGCGGCGATACAGATCGTTCAGGTCCGAGGTCGCGAAGCGGCCACCGTCGAGCGGCACCAGCGGGCGCAGTTCGGGCGGCAGCACCGGCAGCACTTCGAGCACCATCCACTCGGGCTTGATGCCCGAGCGTTGGAATGCCTCGAGCACTTTCAGGCGCTTGGCGAACTTCTTGATCTTGGCTTCCGAGCCCGTGACTTTGAGCTCCTCGCGCAGACGTTCGACTTCCGAATCGATGTCGATCGCGCGCAGCAGCTCACGCACGCCTTCCGCGCCCATCTCGGCACGGAATTCGTCGCCGTATTCCTCGACCTTGTTGTAGTAATCCTCTTCGGTCATGATCTGCCGCGCTTTGAGCGGCGTCATGCCCGCTTCGATCACCACGTAGGCTTCGAAGTACAACACGCGTTCGATGTCGCGCAGCGTCATGTCGAGCACCATGCCCAGACGCGACGGCAGCGACTTCAGGAACCAGATGTGAGCGACCGGCGAGGCCAGCTCAATGTGGCCCATGCGTTCGCGACGCACCTTGGCCAGCGTGACTTCCACGCCGCACTTCTCGCAGATCACGCCACGGTGCTTCAGGCGCTTGTACTTGCCGCAAAGGCATTCGTAATCCTTGATCGGACCGAAGATCTTTGCGCAGAACAGACCATCACGCTCGGGCTTGAACGTCCGATAGTTGATCGTTTCCGGCTTCTTGACTTCACCGAACGACCACGAGCGGATCTTGTCCGGCGAAGCCAGACCGATCTTGATCGCGTCGAACTGTTCGTCCTGCTGGACTTGCTTGAATAGATCGAGCAAAGCTTTCATTGCTTTCTCCTATATGCCTGAACGCGATTAACCGCGCTCCAGGTCGATATCGATACCGAGCGAACGGATTTCCTTGACCAGCACGTTGAACGATTCCGGCATGCCGGCATCGATCACGTGATCGCCCTTGACGAGGTTTTCGTACACCTTCGTACGACCGTTCACGTCATCCGACTTCACCGTCAGCATTTCTTGCAGCACGTACGATGCGCCGTAAGCTTCCAGTGCCCACACTTCCATTTCACCGAAACGCTGACCACCGAACTGGGCCTTACCGCCCAACGGCTGCTGCGTCACCAGCGAGTACGGACCGGTCGAACGCGCGTGCATCTTGTCGTCGACCAAGTGGTGCAGCTTCAGCATGTGCATGAAGCCGCAAGTGACCGGGCGCTCAAACGCTTCGCCGGTACGGCCGTCATGCAGCGTGACCTGGTTCTTCGACGGCGTCATGCCGAGGCCCTTCGCAATGTGATCCGGGAAAGCCAGATCCAGCATGCGGCGGATTTCCTCTTCGTGCGCACCATCGAACACCGGCGTTGCGAACGGCACGCCGTTCTGCAAGTTGCGCGCCAGCGACATGATCTCGTCGTCCGACAGGCTGTCGATATCTTCTTGCTGACCGCTCTCGTTGTAGATCTTCGTCAGGAACTTGCGAACTTCCTGGACCTTGGTGTGCGCTTGCAGCATTTCGCCGATGCGCCAACCCAGACCCTTCGCTGCCCAGCCGAGGTGCGATTCGAGAATCTGACCCACGTTCATCCGCGACGGCACGCCGAGCGGGTTGAGCACGATGTCTGCCGGACGGCCATCAGCCATGTACGGCATATCTTCGATCGGCACGATCTTCGAGACCACACCCTTGTTACCGTGACGGCCGGCCATCTTGTCACCAGGCTGGAGACGGCGCTTCACGGCCAGGTACACCTTGACCATCTTCAACACGCCCGGCGGCAGTTCGTCGCCTTGCGTGAGCTTCTTGCGCTTCTCTTCGAAGGCCAGATCGAACTGGTGACGCTTCTGCTCGATCGATTCCTTGATCTGCTCGAGCTGTTGCGCACCTTCGTCTTCGGCCAGACGAATGTCGAACCAGTGGTAGCGGTCCAGATCAGCCAGGTATTCCTTGGTGATCTTGGTGCCCTTGACGAGCTTCTTCGGGCCGCCATTGGCCGACTTGCCCACCAGGAAGCGCTCCAGACGCTGGAATGCATCGCCTTCCACGATACGCAGCTGGTCGTTCAGGTCCAGGCGGTAGCCCTTCAGTTCATCGTCGATGATCTGTTGAGCGCGCTTGTCGCGCTGGATACCTTCACGCGTGAACACCTGCACGTCGATGACGGTGCCGCTCATGCCCGAGGGCACGCGCAGCGAGGTGTCCTTCACGTCCGAGGCCTTCTCGCCGAAGATCGCACGCAGCAGCTTTTCTTCCGGCGTGAGCTGGGTTTCGCCCTTCGGCGTGACCTTGCCCACCATCACGTCGCCGGCTTCGACTTCCGCGCCGATGTACACGATGCCCGACTCGTCCAGACGGCTCAGTTGCACTTCCGCCAGGTTCGAGATGTCGCGCGTGATTTCTTCAGGTCCGAGCTTCGTGTCGCGAGCGACCACGTTCAGCTCTTCGATGTGAATCGACGTGTAACGGTCTTCCGCAACGACACGCTCCGAGATCAGGATCGAATCCTCGAAGTTGTAGCCGTTCCACGGCATGAACGCGATCAGCATGTTCTGACCCAGCGCCAATTCGCCCAGATCGGTCGACGCGCCGTCGGCGATCACATCGCCGCGCGCCACCTTGTCGCCCACTTCTACGATCGGGCGCTGGTTGATGTTGGTGTTCTGGTTCGAACGCGTGTACTTGATCAGGTTGTAGATGTCGACGCCCACTTCACCGGCCAGCGCTTCGTCATCGTTCGCACGAATCACCACACGGCCTGCGTCGACGTAGTCCACCACGCCGCCACGGAAGGCTTGCACCGTCGTACCCGAGTCGACTGCCACGGTACGTTCGATACCCGTACCCACCACCGCTTTTTCCGGACGCAGGCAAGGCACGGCCTGGCGCTGCATGTTCGAGCCCATCAATGCGCGGTTCGCGTCATCGTGTTCAAGGAACGGAATCAGCGAGGCTGCGACCGAGACGATCTGCGACGGGGCCACGTCCATGTACTGGATGCGGTCCGGCGTGACCATCAGCGTTTCACCGGCTTCACGCGACGACACGAGTTCGTCGGTGAGCGAGCCGTCGGCGCCGATCGACGCGTTCGCCTGAGCGATCACGTAACGACCTTCTTCAATGGCCGACAGGTAGTCGATCTGGTCGGTGACCTTGCCGTCTTCCACCTTGCGGTACGGCGTCTCGAGGAAGCCGTATTCGTTCAGGCGGGCGTACAGTGCCAGCGAGTTGATCAGACCAATGTTCGGACCTTCCGGCGTTTCAATCGGGCACACGCGACCGTAGTGAGTCGGATGCACGTCGCGCACTTCGAAGCCGGCACGCTCACGCGTCAGACCGCCCGGGCCCAGTGCGGAAACACGACGCTTGTGCGTGATTTCCGACAGCGGGTTGGTTTGGTCCATAAACTGCGACAGCTGCGACGAACCGAAGAACTCGCGAATGGCCGACGAGATCGGCTTGCTGTTGATCAGGTCGTGCGGCATCAGGTTTTCCGACTCGGCCTGACCCAGACGTTCCTTCACAGCGCGCTCGACACGCACCAGACCAGCACGGAACTGGTTCTCGGCGAGTTCGCCGACGCAACGCACACGACGGTTACCCAAGTGGTCGATATCGTCCACTTCGCCGCGGCCGTTACGCAGATCCACCAGGATCTTGATCGTCGCGAGGATGTCGTCGTCTTCCAGCGTCATCGGGCCGAGCACGTCATCACGGCCGACGCGACGGTTGAACTTCATACGACCCACCTTCGACAGGTCGTACGCTTCTTCGCTGTAGAACAGACGGTTGAACAGGGCCTCGACCGCATCTTCGGTCGGCGGCTCACCCGGGCGCATCATGCGGTAGATCGCGATACGCGCGGCCGTACGGTCGGCGGTTTCGTCGATACGCAGCGTGGCCGAGATGTACGGACCTTGATCCAGATCGTTCGTGTAGAGCGTCTGAATATCCGACACACCCGACTCGCGCAGCTTGAGCAGCACGCTTTCGGTGATTTCGTCGTTGGCGTTAGCGATCACTTCGCCGGTATCGGCGTCGATCACGTTCTTCGCCAGCACGCGGCCGAGCAGGTAGTCTTCCGGCACCGAGATGAACTTGGTGTTGGCGTTTTCCAGATCACGGATGTGCTTGGCGTTGACGCGCTTGTCCTTTTGGACAATGACCTTGCCTTCGCGATCGGTGATGTCGAAACGAGCCACTTCACCACGCAGACGCTCCGGCACGAACTCCATCTGCGCGCCTTCCGGCATCAGCTTGAAGTTGTCGAACACGAAGAAGTTCGCGAGGATCTGTTCCGGCGTCAGGCCAATGGCCTTGAGCAGGATCGTGACCGGCATCTTGCGACGGCGGTCGACGCGGAAGTACAGGATGTCCTTCGGATCGAATTCGAAGTCCAGCCACGAGCCGCGGTAGGGGATGATACGTGCAGAGAACAGCAACTTGCCCGAGCTGTGCGTCTTGCCCTTGTCGTGTTCGAAGAACACGCCCGGCGAACGGTGCAGCTGCGAGACGATGACACGCTCCGTGCCATTGATGACGAAGGAACCCGTGGACGTCATGAGCGGAATTTCGCCCATGTACACTTCCTGTTCCTTGACTTCCTTGACGACGGGCTTGTTCGGCGATTCCTTATCCAGGATCACCAGACGAACTTTGGCGCGCAGAGCCGAGCAAAAAGTCAGGCCGCGCTGTTGACATTCCTTGACATCGAACGCGGGAGTACCGAGCAAATAGCTGACGAACTCAAGGCGTGCGAACCCGTTGTGAGAAACGATCGGGAAAATGGAGGAGAAGGCCGCTTGCAGACCCTCCGGTTTCCGCTCCGATGCAAGCGCTTCGGCCTGCAAGAACGATGTGTACGAGGCGAGCTGGGTAGCCAGCAAAAACGGCACCTTGTGCACGTTCGGACGCTTCGCAAAACTCTTGCGAATGCGTTTCTTCTCGGTGAAGGAATAGTGCATTACGATCTCCGAATCACTACGGTGACGACGACGGCAGGCATCGCCAACGGGTGTTCATCGACTGAGACCAGACGTCCTCCACGGCGGGCTTGCCATGGAGCAACGAGCTTGGTGGTTGGCCGCTACCAACCGCTGGCTGACGGCGACGGATGCCTGTGTTGCCCGTCGCCCGACCAAACTTGCCTTCTGCAGTCGCTTCAGAAGACAAAGAGAAGAACCGCCCTGACCTTCACGGCGCAATCTTTTCTTTGGCCTCTCTCAGTGTGTAACGCGCGTTTCAAACGCCACGATTCACACAGCCATCACTAAAACCTGTTTGACTTCAACTACTTGGCGCTTCTCTGCGCCTGCTTTCGAATACCGCACACTGGATGTGGGTTTTGCAACGCCTGAAAGCACAAAAAGGCTGACGACTTTTCGTCGCCAGCCTTCCCTACGCGCGGAGCCGAATTACTTGATTTCGGCCTTGGCGCCAGCGTCTTCCAGCTTCTTCTTGGCTTCTTCAGCAGCAGCCTTGTCGACGCCTTCCTTGACAGCCTTCGGAGCACCGTCAACCACATCCTTGGCTTCCTTCAAGCCCAGGCCGGTCAGTTCGCGCACGGCCTTGATGACGCCGACCTTGTTTGCGCCGACTTCCGTCAGGATGACGTTGAATTCGGTTTGCTCTTCAGCAGCAGCAGCACCACCGCCTGCGCCTGCCGGGCCAGCGACCGACAGAGCAGCTGCCGACACGCCGAACTTTTCTTCGAACGCCTTGACCAGGTCGTTCAGTTCCATAACCGACATCGAGCCAACGGCTTCGATGATGTCTTCTTTAGTGATTGCCATTTGTAAAACTCCTAGATTGTGTTCGGACCGAAGTCAGCGATCGTGTAACCGGGACGAGAATTAAGCAGCTTCCGCTTGCTTCTTCTCGGCCACGGCAGCCAGGACGCGAGCAAAGCCGGAAACCGGCGCTTGCATGACACCCAGCAACTTCGCGAGCAGTTCGTCGCGGCTCGGGATCGACGCCAGCGCTTGCACGCCAGCCTTGTCCATCACCTTGCCGTCGTACGAGCCGGCCTTCAAGATCAACTTGTCGTTGCCCTTCGAAAAGTCGTTCAAGACTTTCGCAGCGGCTACGGGATCCGTCGAGATACCGTAGATCAGAGGACCGGTCATCTGTTCAGCCAGGTCAGCAAACGCCGTGTTTTCCACTGCGCGGCGTGCCAGCGTGTTCTTCAGAACGCGCAGGTAGACGCCTTGCTGACGCGCGCTAGCGCGAAGCTTCGTCAGATCGCCAACCGTGATTCCGCGATATTCAGCCACAACGATGGTCGAAGCACCGGCGACTTGCGCCGAAACTTCTGCCACGACGGCTTTCTTATCATCAAGATTAAGTGCCACGGTTAACCTCCAAAATTGACATCACCTCATGGTGATGCCGTTCCACTAACGGCTTACCGACATGTCTGGAGTTTCAATCACCGCGCCGGTTGTCCGTGCGCCATGATGTGACTGCATACTTGTTCGGGTTCGCCATCTGCGTTGGCTGGCGTATTAAGGGAGTGTCAGTGAATGCCCATTCCCGCCAACGGTCTTTGATAACCGAAAGCGTTTTCCGAAGAACCCGCTTTCGCCCAAAGTCTTTTGCTGCTGGCTATCGACCTCTAGGATCTACAGCCATCGCAGGGGACGCCATCACCCTGCGATTGCGATACTTTGCAGTGCCGCTCGCCGTGTCTGCCGCTTAGGCCGACAGCGACGTCTGGTCCACACGCACGCCAACACCCATCGTGCTCGACAGGGCGATCTTGCGCAGGTAGACACCCTTGCTCGAGGCCGGCTTGGCCTTCGTCAGGGCTTCCAGGAGTGCCGACAGGTTCTGTTGCAGCGATGCTGCTTCGAACGATGCGCGACCGATCGTGGCGTGGATGATGCCGCCCTTGTCGACGCGGAATTGCACCTGACCTGCCTTGGCGTTCTTCACAGCCGTAGCGACGTCCGGGGTCACCGTGCCAACCTTCGGGTTCGGCATCAGGCCGCGCGGGCCGAGAATCTGACCCAGCGTACCGACGACGCGCATCGTGTCCGGCGAAGCGATCACGATGTCGAAGTCCATCTTGCCGGCCTTGATTTGCTCAGCCAGGTCTTCCATACCGACGATTTCAGCGCCGGCAGCCTTGGCTTGCTCAGCCTTTTCCCCTTGGGCGAAAACGGCAACGCGAACCGACTTACCGGTACCTGCCGGCAGGACGACCGAACCACGAACCACTTGGTCCGACTTCTTTGCATCCACGCCCAGTTGAACGGCGACGTCGATCGACTCGTCGAACTTGGCGCTTGCGCATTCCTTGACCAGAGCCAGAGCGTCGCCGACCGGGTACAGCTTGTTGCGGTCGACCTTGGCGGCCAATGCTTGTTGACGCTTAGAGATCTTAGCCATTACAGACCCTCCACCGTGATGCCCATCGAACGTGCGCTGCCAGCGATGGTGCGAACCGCAGCGTCCAGATCGGCAGCGGTAAGGTCAGGCATCTTGGTCTTCGCGATTTCTTCCGCTTGTGCGCGGGTGATCTTGCCCACCTTGTCGGTGTGCGGCTTGGCCGAGCCCTTGTCGAGCTTGGCAGCCTTCTTGATCAGCACGGTTGCCGGCGGGGTCTTCAGAACGAACGTGAAGCTCTTGTCCGCGAAGGCGGTGATCACCACCGGCGTCGGCAGACCCGGTTCGAGGCCCTGCGTCTGGGCGTTGAACGCCTTGCAGAACTCCATGATGTTCAGGCCGCGTTGACCCAGTGCCGGGCCCACGGGGGGCGACGGGTTGGCTTTACCTGCAGGAATCTGCAGCTTGATAAAGCCGATGATTTTCTTTGCCATGGTTTACTCCGGAACGAATATGTGGCGCATATTCGGGGTTGAGTCATAGCGCGCGTTCACCAAAAAAAACGGGCTACTGACGCTCCTCGGCGACGACTGTCACCAACGCAAAAACGCGCCGGACATCGCCCGGCGCATCTTATTCTTAGATCTTTTCGACTTGTCCGAACTCCAGTTCTACCGGAGTTGCCCGTCCAAAAATGGTGACGGAAACACGTAGGCGGGACTTTTCGTAGTTCACTTCTTCGACCGAGCCATTGAAGTCCGTGAAAGGACCATCCTTGACTCGAACAAACTCGCCCACTTCGAACAACGTCTTCGGACGCGGCTTTTCCACCCCGTCCTTGATTTGAGACATGATCTTGTCGACCTCGGCCTGACGAATCGGCGTCGGACGGTTGCCCGTGCCGCCGACGAAGCCGGTGACCTTGGCGGTGTTTTTCACCAAGTGCCACGTCTCATCCGTCATTTCCATCTCGCACAGCACGTAGCCGGGGAAGAAACGACGTTCGGTGACCGATTTCTGGCCACCCTTGGTTTCTACAACTTCTTCGGTCGGGACCAGGATCTCGCCGAAATAATCTTCCATCCCTGCGCGCGCAATGCGCTCGCGAAGCGCCTTGGCTACGCTCTTTTCCATGCCGGAATACGCATGAACGACGTACCAGCGCTTCTTACTCGGTGCAGCCCCGGTATCAGACATATCACTTCCAGCCAAGAATTAAAGAGAACACTGCCCATTCGATCGTCTTGTCGCTGATCCAAAGATACAGCGCCATGATGATGACGAACGCGAAGACAATCGCGGTCGTTTGAGCGGCCTCTTTACGGGTCGGCCAAACGACCTTACCCACTTCCCGATACGCATCCTTAGCAAAGGCCATGAAGCCCTTGCCGGTTTGCGATGCCAATCCAACACCTGCGGCAATGGCCAGAACGACGACAATGGCAGCAACACGCACATACAGTGCTTGTTGTTCCAAGGCGTAGAACGCCACGACACCAGCAACAACCAACAGCGCGGCCAGAGCCAGCAGCAGCTTGTCGCCAGTCGTACGTACAGTTTCTACGGGAGAATTCGCCATTTCCAGCTTGCAGACAGTTGTTTGGCAGGGGCAGAGGGAATCGAACCCCCAACCTTCGGTTTTGGAGACCGACGCTCTGCCAGTTGAGCTATACCCCTAAAACAGCAGCGGGGCCAGCCGCCAAAAGCTGACCCCCGTAAGCGCGGACCTTTAAAGGACCGGC
>NZ_NGUR01000005.1:0-278716 GCF_002179865.1 Pandoraea sp. PE-S2R-1
GCTTTGCGCGGACGGAATTCCATAACGTCGTGCGTGAGTGTTACGCCTCCTCACAAACCAAAATGTGTTGCATCAGTGTCGTGAAGTGAAACTTCGGATGGATCGACATCGGTTTCTCGCTTAGGATTCGATCACGGGGTTAGTCGTGGTTCGGGGAGTGAAACCAGTGGTAGATGATGATCGACGTAAGCGCCATGCAACGTGGCGTAGATGGACTTTGGTTGGTGGCGCAGTGGGTATTGCAATCATGATCGCTGGATGCGCCACGCATCAGGCCGTCAGTGATACGGTCGCGACAACGACGCCCGCACGAAGTGACGACATCGCCCCCCTTTCCGCTGCGGTGAACGCCGATGGTCTTCCGCCTCACTGGGAGACCTATCTCGTGACGCACAACAAGCGTCGTACGAACTACGAGCAGGCGCTTGATGCGAACGGCATTGCCGTGATTCGCGCAAAGGTCGACGAATCCGCGTCAGGCATCGCTCAGAAACTGGATATTCCCATCTATCCCGGCGCCAAGTTGAATTGGCGATGGCGTGCGGATGAAATGCCGGCCACCGCCGATATCCGCACGAAACGATACGATGATGCACCTGTGCGGATCGCACTCGCTTTCGACGGGGATCCGGCGAAACTCACTGTGCAAGACCATTTGCATCGTGAACTGGCGCGCCTGGTGAGCGGACGCGAGTTGCCGTATGCAACGCTGATGTACACATGGGGCGACGGGAAGTTCGCACAGGATGAGGTGGTTCGAAATCCCTACACCGCACGCATCCGCGCGATCGTAGTTCAGCGAGGCACTGACGGGCTCGGACAATGGCAATCGTATTCGCGTGATATCGCAAAGGATTACGAGAAGGCATTCGGCGAACCGCCGGGGCGACTGATCGGCATCGCTATCATGAGCGATGGCGACAATACGCAATCGAAATTCACCGCGTGGTACGGCGATATTCGATTGGATACGGATGGTATTCCTACCACCACCGCGGCAAAGTAGTTTCAATCGCCGTAAAAAAGCCGGCTATTGCCGGCTTTTTTGTCGAATAGCGTGTCAACGTGCCAGTGATTACTGATCGCGCCCGAAGTAGGTTTCGACCAGCTTCACCCAGTAGGTCCCGCCCAGCGGCAGCAAGTCGTCGTTGAAATCGTAGCTGGCGTTGTGCAGATTGCAGGGGCCAAGGCCGTGACCGGTATCGCGGTGCGTACCGTCGCCGTTACCGATAAAGACATAGGCACCCGGCTTTTCCAGCAGCATGAACGAGAAATCTTCCGCGCCCATCGTCGGCTCGACTTTATCGTTCACGTTTTCATCACCCACGACCTCGCGCATCACGTCGGCGCACAAAGCAGCCATTGCCGGATCATTGATCGTCGGCGGGTAATTACGCTGGAATTCAATCTCGGCCGAGCAGCCCATGCCTTTGGCCACAAACTCCGAAATTTCGCGCAAACGCGATTCGATAAGGTCCAGAACTTCCAGCGAGAACGTGCGGATCGTACCGCCCAGCCATGCCGTGTCCGGCACCACGTTCGTGGTATCACCCGCGTGAATCTGCGTGATCGACAGCACCGAGGCGTCGATCGGGCGCTTGTTGCGCGTGATGATGCTTTGGAGCGCCTGAGCAACTTGCACCGCGGCAATGACGGGGTCGATGCCGGCGTTCGGGATGCCCGCATGCGTACCCTTGCCGCGCAGCGTGATCTTGAATTCGTTGCTCGAGGCCATCATCGGCCCCGGTGTGACAGCAAATGTGCCTGTGGGTACACCCGGCCAGTTATGCATGCCGAAGACGGCTTGCATCGGGAAGCGTTCGAACAGGCCGTCCTTGATCATTTCGCGCGCACCGCCGCCGCCTTCCTCTGCCGGTTGGAAGATCAGGTACACCGTGCCGTCGAAGTTGCGATGTTTTTGGAGGTACTGCGCCGCAGCCAGCAACATGGCGGTGTGGCCGTCGTGGCCGCAGGCGTGCATCTTGCCTTCGTGCTTCGACGCATGCTCAAAGGTGTTGGCTTCTTTGATCGGCAGGGCATCCATGTCGGCGCGCAGACCGATCGCACGGTCGCTGCTGCCGTTCTTGATGACGCCGACAAGACCCGTGGTCCCAAGTCCGCGATGAATGGGGATGCCCCACTTCGTCAGCGTTTCGGCCACCACGTCGGAGGTGCGTTTTTCTTCAAAACACAGTTCCGGATGCGCGTGAATGTCACGTCGAATGGTCTGAATTTCGCCGCGAGCGGCATCGATTTCGGGAATAAGCTTCATGACGGGGATTTCCTGCGTACGCAATGGCTCATCTTACCCCTAAAGGCAGGGTCTGGCATCTCGATAGGAATCGCCCGAGCGGCAGCACAGACGTGTCTGGAAAATGCGGCTCTGCCGCGCCAGGCGGGGCGAAGCGCCAGCGAACGTAATACAATAACGCCAGCGTCGCACCCCAGCCAGACGCAGCATTTCGGTAGAGAGAGGAGTAGTTTCATGACGTCCAATGTTCACGTCGTTCGGGCCGCTTGCCCGCATGACTGCCCCGACACGTGCGCACTTCACGTGACGGTGGAGAATGGCGTCGCGATCAAGGTTCAGGGCGACCCTGACCATCCGACAACCAAGGGCGTGCTCTGCACGAAAGTCTCTCGCTATACAGAGCGTACCTATCACCCCGACCGCCTGTTGCATCCGCTAAAACGTGTGGGGCCGAAGGGCGCCGGCAAGTTTGTGCAGGTGAGCTGGGATCAGGCGCTCGACGAGATCGCGGCTCGCCTGACGGAGATTGCCGCGCGCGATCCCGAAGCGATCCTGCCGTATAGCTACGCCGGCACGATGGGCTTTGTGCAAGGCGAGACCATGGCGGCCCGCTTTTTTAACAAGCTTGGTGCGTCCGATCTCGATCGCACGATCTGTGCGAGTGCGGGTGCCGCCGGTCTGCGTTACACCTATGGCGCGGGCGTCGGGATGCACGTCGAACATTTTGTCGACAGCAAGCTGATTCTCATTTGGGGAAGCAACCCGATTACGTCGAGCGTGCACTTCTGGGCGATCGCGCAGGAGGCCAAGCGGCGCGGCGCGAAGTTGATCGCGATTGATCCGTATCGCTCGCTCACTGCAGAGAAATGTCATCAGCACATTGCGCTGCTGCCCGGCACGGATGCGGCGCTGGCGCTTGGCATGATGCATGTGCTGATTGCCGAGGATCTCGTTGATCACGAGTACATCGCGCAACACACGGTCGGGTACGCCCAATTGAAGGAACGGGCGCAGCGCTATACGCCCGCGCGCGTCGCCGAGATTTGTGGCATCAGTGAAGAGACGGTCATTACGTTGGCGCGAGAGTATGCCGGCGCCAAACCTGCGGCGATTCGACTGAACTACGGCATGCAGCGCGCCAAGGGGGGCGGTCAGGCAACGCGTGCTGTCGCGTGCCTCCCGGCGCTCATCGGCGCGTGGCGGGACCCGGCCGGCGGCATGCTGATGTCGACTTCGGGTTTTGCCCCCGTTGACGGGCTCGCTCAGACCCGTCCGGACCTTCGCCCAGTGCCGGACAAGGTGCCGCGCCTGGTAAACATGAGCGCCATCGGCGACGCGCTGTGTCATCCGGGTGACGCGTCGTTCGGACCGAAGATCGAGGCGCTCGTGGTCTACAACAGCAACCCGGTGGCCGTGGCCCCCGAGTCGAGCAAGGTGGCGTCGGGTTTTGGTCGAGAGGATCTGTTCACTGTGGTGCTGGAACACTTCCAGACCGACACGGCTGACTACGCGGACTTCGTCCTGCCGGCGACGACGCAGCTTGAGCATCTGGATATCCACAAGGCCTATGGCCACACCTATCTGCTCGCGAACAATCCTGCGATCGCGCCGTTGGGTGAAACGAAACCGAATTCCGAGATATTCCGCTTGCTCGCGCAACGGATGGGGTGGCAGGAGCCATGCTTCTCAGATTCGGATGACCAACTGGCGGAGCAGTCGATTCGATGGGCCGACCCGCGTATGGCCGGCACCGATTGGGAGACGCTGAAGCGCGACGGTTGGGTGCGTTACGACTTGCCCGAGGCGCCGTTTGCCAATGGCGGGTTCTTTACGCCGTCCGGCAAATGCGAGTTCTATTCCGAACGCATGGTGCAGGAAGGGTTCGATCCGCTGCCGGATTGGGTGCCGCCGTACGAATCGGTCGCGAGTAACCCGACGTTGGCGGCACGCTATCCACTGGCAATGATTTCGCCGCCTGCGCGCAACTTCCTCAACTCGAGTTTCGTCAACGTGGACAGTCTGCGTTCGTCCGTTGGCGAGCCGACCCTCGATATTCACCCGGCAGACGCTGCGCCGCGTGGGATCTCGGATGGTGCAGGTGTGCGTATCTTCAACGATCGCGGCACCCTGAACGCCAAAGCGCGGGTGACGGAAAAAGCCCGCGAGGGCGTGGTTGTCGGGCTGTCGATCTGGTGGAAGAAGCTGGCCCCGGATGGCAAGAACGCTAACGAAGTCACGAGCCAGCAACTCACGGATCTCGGCCGCGCACCGACCTTCTATGACTGCCTTGTCGACGTCGCCCCGGCCTGAGCGGACGGAAATATCGGACTGAAGTACCGACGACCGCGAGACGAAAGCAGGCAACGGCGACGAGAGGCCGCCAGTTGCCCGCGACCGCCAGCCGACAGCTGACTCTGGTGCCTAGGAGCCTTTACGCGCTCCGGTGAACATCCTTGCTCATGGAGCTTCTCATGTCGACCTGGTCTGCGAAGCCTTACCCGATCGGTTTGCGGCGTCTCAAAGCCCTGGCGGCGTGGGTAATGTTGCTCGCCGTTAGCGGGTGCAGTCAGGTTGGCTACTATGCGCAGTCGATCAACGGGCATTTCACGATGCTGCACGAGGCGAAACCGGTCGATGATTTGCTTGCGGACCCCTCGCTGGACCCTCGTCTGCGGGTGCGTCTTGCCGAGGCGGAGCAGATTCGTGGCTACGCCGTGACGGCGCTGGGTGAGCCCGACAATGGCAGCTATCGCAGCTATGCCGATATCAAGCGGCCGTTCGTCGTCTATAACGTGTTCGCTGCGCCGGCGCTCTCGCTAAAGCTGCACGAGTCGTGTTTGCTGGTTGTCGGATGCGTCGAATATCGCGGGTATTACTCCCGGGAGTCGGCCGAGGCTTATGCCGCCGAATTACACCGCGACGGATGGGAAACCTTCGTGGCCGGGATTCCCGCGTATTCGACACTTGGGTACTTCGATGATCCGTTGCTCAGCACCTTTATCTACCTGCCGCGCGCCGAAGTCGCCCGCATGATCTTCCATGAGCTGGCGCATCAGATTCTGTTTGTCCGTGGCGATACGACGTTCAATGAATCGTTTGCGGTGACGGTAGAAACGGTCGGCGTGCAGCGGTGGCTGACGGCGCATCCGGATGCGGCGATCGAGTATGAGCGGTATGACGCGTATCGGCGGCAGTTCCGCGATCTGGTCGAAGGCTACCGGAAGCAGTTGGAAGCGCTCTACAACGGGGCGGACAGTGATGAGCAGAAGGCGGCACAGAAGGAGATCCTGTTCACCCACATGCGCGCCGATTATGCGGCGCTCAAAGTGTCATGGGGCGGATACAGAGGGTTCGACCTTTGGTTCGCAAGTGATCTAAATAACGCGAAGATCGGATCATTCGCTACTTACAACCAGTGGGTGCCAGCATTCATGGCGCTGCTCGCGCAAGAGGGCAACGATTTGCCCAAGTTCTATGCCGCAGTGAAAGCGTTGTCGAAGCGCAAAGCGTCCGACCGTGATGCGGTGCTTGCCGCACTAGACGAAACACCGGCGGCCGCCGCCGCGCGGGCGACCTTGAACGCACGAGAACATGCTGCCAAGTAGCGGAAGCGATTGAGTTTTGCGGTGGCCCGCGTCATGTCCGATGCCCCTCTTCGGGGAGCTTCGCGTCGAACAGGTCAGTTTTTTAGTGTCCTCGCGACGCCCCTTGGCAGGCCGGGCTTTTAAAAATCACCGCCCGACGTCTTGTCGGGATATCGGCCTAAGCGTCAGGCAATCACCGCCTTCAAATCCCCCAGCAACGCATATAGCTGACGCTGCCTGTCTTCAGGCAATCGGCCTAGCCGTTGCTCGATCCATTCCTCGTGTGCGCGAGCCATGTTCGAAAACGCCTTCTTGCCACGCGGCGTGAGCTTGATCAGGAAGGCGCGCCGGTCGTTGACGACGGTCTCACGCGTCACCCAGCCCTCCTTTTCCAATTGATCGGTGATGCCGGTGACGTTGCCGCCGGTGACCATCATGCGCTTGCTGAGCTCTCCCATCTTCAGCCCCTCGGGATGGCGATCGAGCTGTGCCAGCAGATCGAAGCGCGGCAAGGTGCAATCGAAATCCTGGCGTAGCCGCGACCGGATGTCGGTTTCGATCATGTTGGCGCAGGTGAGCAGCCGCAGCCAAAGACGCAAGGCGTCGTGCTCGCGATCATTGGCTCGCGTTTCGAGATCGAGAGAGTCGGAATCGGCGAGGCTCATGGGAGGCGCAATGAAATTTACAGTATGGAAATTTTAGGTTTGAAATAAACGCCGGGTCAAGCCGGGATTCCGTGGGGCGTTGGTCTGGAAACAACGCGCGTGCAATAAAAAAAGGGCACCCGAAGGTGCCCTTTCGTCAAACAAAGACTAAGTGACGAAAACTGTCAGCTTAGAACTTGTGACGGATGCCGCTCGTAACTGCGAACTGGTTCGAGTTGTTCGAGAAGCCCAGGCCGTTCATCGACGCGCCGCCAGGAGCATCGCTGCTGGCGTGTTGGTACAGACCAACCAGGTACAGGTCCGTACGCTTCGACAGGAAGTAGTCCGTGCCGATGGTGGCTTGCGTGTACTTCGGCGACACGTTCGTGCCGACGTTGTTCAGCGTCGACCACGTGTACGTCACAGCAGCGCCCAGTTGCAGAGCCGGGGTCAGCATGTACTTGCCGTTCAGTTCGACGTTGTCGAACTTCCAGCTGCCGCCACCAACGTACGTGTACGAGCTGTGGCCATACACCAGACCGACCGTTGCCGGACCGAAGGCGTACGACAGACCGGCTGCGCCGATCCATGCCTTGTCGCTGACAGCAGCACCGCCCAGGTTCATCGGCGTGTTGACGTCACCTGCGGTCAGAACACCGCTGGTGTTCGTGCCCGGCGAGGCGATGTACAAGTAGCCAGCGCCGAACGACAGCGGGCCGTTAGCGTAGCCAGCACCGAACGAATACGCACGGTTGTTAGCGAAGCCCGAACCAGCCGTACCGTTGTTGGCCGAGTTCGAGAAGCCGTACATACCGCCTGCGCTGAAGCCAGCGTAGTTGATCGACGTGTACTTGACAGTGTTGTTCACGCGGAACGAGTTGTTCAAGTTGTCGTTATCGAACGGGTGGGCGCCTGCGAACGTGCCCCACTGGCTACCGACTGCGAACGGACCAACGAAGTCCACCACGGAGTCGTACTGACGACCGATGGTCAACGTACCAGCCGTTGCGCTGCTCAGGCCGACGTATGCTTGACGACCGAATTCACGGCTGCCTTGGCCCAGCGTACCGTTGCCCAGGTTGAAGCCGTTTTCCAACACGAAGATAGCCTTCAGGCCACCACCGAGGTCCTCAGCGCCCTTCAGGCCCCAACGCGAACCTTGCAGGTTGCCGTTGGCGAACTGGAAGTTCTTCGAAGTGGTGCCCGTGCCGGCCAAGTTGCCGCCCGAACGGCTGACGTATTGAACGCCAGCGTCGATGATACCGTACAGGGTCACGCTGCTTTGTGCGTGAGCAGCGCCAGCGAATGCGCCGAGCACACCCAGAGCGAGAAGCGACTTTTTCATTGAGTGATCTCCAAAGGATTGTGAGATTTGTTTAACAAGGTCACTAGTGATAACGTCCTTGCTAATCAACTTCGCGAGAAGTTGGACGTAATGTAACAAATTCAATGTGGGCGGCAAAGGAAAAGGCCGGTTTTGCGCGGGTTTGCGGCGACCTTTGTTTCGTTTACGCAACAGCCCGGAAACCGGCTTCTGGCGCGGGTTACGCGCGTTTGCTCCCGCGCAAGGCACGTCTGGCAAAGGGGCGTATGATCCCCGGCAGGCGCGGTGGAATCGTCCTGAATTCCACATTGTGAAAGATTGAAGTGAGTTGAAAGCAAGATGTTCTCTGACAGCCTGATCTCCGAACTTGACCGTGGCCTGCGAGCAATCGTGGGTGTCACGCAAGCCTCCCGGCCGACTCCCGTCCCCGCAAAAGTGACCGCTCAGTCGACCCAAGTCGGTGGGGCAGCTGGCGCGACCGATGGTGCGTCAGCTTCTTCCCCGGAAGGTGCCGACGACGCGTTGAGCCCGCAGGAGCGTCGCCATGTCGCCGGCCTCATGCGAGTGAATCATGTGGGTGAGGTTTGTGCGCAGGCGCTTTATCAGGCACAGAAACTGGCGACCAAGCGGCCCGAATTGCGTCGGGCCTTTGAGCATGCCGGCAAGGAGGAAGAGGATCACCTCGCATGGACGGCACACCGGCTGACCGAACTGGGCTCCCGGCCTAGTCTGCTCAACCCGCTCTGGTATGCCGGTGCGTTCGCGATCGGTTTTGTTGCCGGCAAGTGCGGCGATAACGTCAGCCTCGGTTTCATGTCCGAGACCGAACGTCAGGTCGAACACCATCTCGATACCCATCTGGATGAGCTGCCGGCGCACGATCTGCGCTCGCGGGCCATCGTCGATCAGATGCGCCTCGATGAGATCGAACACGGCCAGGCGGCGCGTGATGCCGGTGGTATTGAGTTGCCAGCGCCAGTGCAGCGCGTCATGCGCGCCGCCGCCAAGGTCATGACGACGACGGCCTACTATATATAGAGCACTCGAAAACGTACTTCGTCAGCGCACTGCGATCGCCTCAGGCACACCCTCTCTTCTCGTGTCGTTCTCCCCTCGCGTAGCCCGTGTCATGCGCCATTTGGCAGGCCGCCGAATGGCGTGAGCGCGCACTACCCGGTATCGACAGCGTTGGCGGGCCTCGCGCGAGGCCGGGTCATAAGTTTGAGGTTCCACTTTCACTATCGCAGTTATGTCATTAATTTTTCTGACAAAAATTCGTTTGGCTGCTTGAGGAAAGTGCGCTAAGTCATTGTTCTGCCTAACAAATCCCCTTCGAAAAACCGGCGAAACGCTTGACCGGCCAAACACTCTCCTCTAAAGTGGGAAATAGTGTGAGAAAGTGTATTTTTGTGTGGCGTTAGGCACGAAATCTTTCTCTCTCGGCATGACGGACAGGCGGTCGAAACCTCACGGAGCGCACGTGTTTCAGGGAGCCTCGGCACTTTCACTGGATGCAAAGGGACGGATGTCGATTCCGGCCCGGCATCGTGACGTGCTCCAAGGCGAGGCCGAAGGCAAGGTCACGATCACGAAGCACCCCGATGGTTGTCTGCTGCTGTTTCCGCGTCCCGAATGGGAGATCTTCCGCGGCAAGATCGCCGCACTGCCGATGGATGCGCACTGGTGGCGCCGTATTTTCCTGGGCAACGCCGCTGACGTCGAGATGGATTCGGCGGGGCGTGTCCTGGTAGCGCCGGAATTGCGTGCCGCCGCAGGCATGGACAAGGAAGTCATGCTGCTGGGCATGGGCAGTCACTTTGAACTCTGGGATGCCGCGACTTACGCCGCCAAGGAACAGGCAGCGATGGCGCAAGGTATGCCGGAAGCACTGAAAAACTTCACTTTTTGATTGATCAGGTGGTCCGACGAGCATGGCGCACGCGGTGGAAACGGTAATGCAGCACCGCACGGTCCTGCTGGATGAGGCCGTGGACGCCCTGCTGTGGCGCGACGAAGGCGTATACGTCGACGGAACGTTCGGGCGGGGCGGGCACAGTCGCAGACTTCTCGAGCGACTGGGGGCCCAGGGGAGGCTGATCGCATTCGACAAGGATCCCCAAGCGATCGCGGAGGCGGCAAAGATTGCCGATCCGCGATTTTCGATTGAGCACGACAGCTTTGCGACGCTGCGTGACGGGCTTGCCCGTCGCGGTGTCGACAAGGTGTCGGGCGTATTGCTGGACCTGGGCGTGTCGTCGCCGCAGTTCGACGACCCTGCGCGCGGCTTCAGCTTTCGGTTCGACGGGCCGCTCGACATGCGCATGGACACCACGCGCGGCGAGTCGGCCGCCGAGTGGCTGGCCCGGGCAACGCTGGAAGAAATGACGGAGGTCATCAAGGACTATGGGGAAGAACGGTTTGCTTTTCAGATTGCAAAGGCGCTTGTTGCTCGCCGGGCAAACGCCGATCACCTCGGTCCACTCGTCAGCACTCGCGAGCTTGCCGAGATCGTGGCTGGCGCCGTCAAGACCCGTGAGAAAGGCAAGGACCCGGCAACACGCACCTTTCAGGCTATACGGATTCACGTCAATCAAGAGCTTGCGGATCTCGAGATAGCACTTGAAGCGGCGGCCGATGTCCTCGAAACCGGAGGCAGACTCGTGGTGATCAGCTTTCATTCGCTGGAAGACCGCATCGTGAAGCGCTTCATGCAAGCGCGCACGAGCGCGCCGGTGGTGGATCGCCGCGTGCCTTTGCGCGCCCACGAAATCCCCGAGCCGCCATTCAAAGCCCATCGCAAGAGCAAGCCTTCCGCCGCCGAGGTGGAAGCGAACCCGCGTGCGCGCTCGGCGATCATGCGGGTCATGGAGCGGGTGTCGACATGAGCCGGCTCAACATCCTCCTGCTCGCGCTGCTCATCGGCTGCGCGCTGTCGCTGATCAATGCGCAATATCGTGCGCGCGGGACGTTCGTCGAACTGAACCGCGAGCAGGCGCTCGAGCATCAGTTGTTGCAGGACTGGGACCGTCTCCAATATGAACAGAGCGCGCAGAGCAAGAGCGCGCGCATCGAGAACGTGGCGCGCAGCGACCTGAAGATGCAGGCCGTCTCCCCAGGCCGCACGCAATATCTGTCGGCCCCGGCCGGCGGGACGGGCGCGATGGTCGACGTGCCGGTGCCGACCGCGAGCGCCGCGTCGGCCCCTGCCAGCGGAGGCAAGCGATGATCCGCCGCAAGGACGCCAAGGCCAAGACGAAGGATGTGCAGTTCTCTGCCAGCCCCGTGCTGTCCGTGCGTCTGCCGATGTGGCGCTCGAAGATGCTCGTCTTCGTGATCTTCGGCGCGTTTGCCGCACTGGCTGCACGCGCCTTCTGGATTCAGGGCCCCGGTAACGCCTTCTATCAACGTCAGGGCGAGAGCCGTTACGAACGCACACTGGAGATGTCCGCCACGCGCGGCAAAGTGTTCGACCGTAACGGGCAGGTGCTCGCGACGAGCTTGCCGGTCAAGGCCATCTGGGCCATTCCCGAAGACGTGCCCGAAGATGTCTCCACCGATCAGGTGCGCAAGCTCGCGCGTCTGCTGGAGATGGGCGAGCCCGATCTGCGCCGCAAACTCAATCAGGAAAAGAGCTTCGTCTACGTGAAGCGCCAAGTGCTGCCGGACGTCGCCAAGCAAGTGTCCGATCTGGACATTCCGGGGATCTATCAGCGCAAGGAATACAAGCGTTTCTATCCGGAAGGCGAAATCGCGGCGCATATCGTCGGCTTCACCAACGTGGAAGACGTCGGGCAGGAAGGCGTCGAGCTGTCGATGCAGAAGGACCTCGCCGCCACGCCGGGCAGCCGCCGCGTGATCAAGGACCGGCTGGGCCGCGTGGTCGAAGATCTGGACATCCTCGCGCAGCCGCGCGACGGCCACGACATCACGCTCTCGATCGACAGCAAGATTCAGTTTCTCGCCTACAGCGAGTTGAAGGACGCCATCGAGCGCACCGGTGCAAAAGCGGGTAGTGCGGTCGTGCTCGACGTGCGCACGGGCGAAGTGCTCGCGCTGGTCAACCTGCCGACGTACAACCCGAACAACCGCACTAACCTGACCGGCGCCCAGTTGCGCAACCGCGTGATCACCGACACGTTCGAGCCGGGCTCGATCATGAAGCCGATCACCGTGGCAGCGGCTATCGAAAACGGCTACGTGAAGCCGATGACGACGGTGATGACCACCGGCCGCGCCAACTTCTTCGGCGCAACGATCACGGACACGCGCGACTACGGGTTGCTCACCGTGCAGGGCGTGATCCAGCATTCGAGCAACATCGGCACCGCGAAAATCGCCCTGCAAATGAAGTCGCAGGAAATGTGGGACATGTTTACTAGTGTGGGTCTCGGTCAGGCGCCGAAGATCGGCTTCCCCGGCGCGGTGGCGGGACGTCTGCGTCCGGCCAAGAGCTGGCGCCCGATCGAACAGGCGACGATGGGCTACGGTTACGGCTTGTCTGCCTCGCTGATTCAACTTGCGCGTGCCTACACCGTGTTCGCACACGACGGCGAATTGCTGCCGATCTCGATCTACAAGACCGACGGCAGCACCGTCAAGGGCACGCCGGTGATCTCGCCCGCCACGGCCCGCGAAGTTCGCAAGATGCTTGAAATGGTCACGTCGCCGGGCGGTACCGCCACGCGCGCGCAGGTCATCGGCTACCGCGTCGGCGGCAAGACGGGGACGGCCTACAAGCAATCGGGCAAGGGTTACGACAAGAGCAAATACCGCGCGTCGTTCGTCGGCATGGCGCCGATGTCCGAGCCGCGCATCATTGTGGCCGTGACGCTGGACGAGCCGGGCCGTGGTGCTCACTACGGCGGCGTGGCTGCCGGTCCGGCGTTTGCCGCGATCGTGGGTGGCACGCTGCGCTCGCTCAATGTGGTGCCGGATTCGCCGGTAACGAAGCTCGTGGTGAGCGACGCCGTGGAGGAGAGCGAGCCATGGGCACCGTAAACTCCACCCCCGCCACCCCCGTCACGCTGGCGATGATCGCCAACGCCACTGAGCGCGCCACGCTGGCGCAGGCTTGGGATTGGCTGCGCCGCACGGTGCCGGCCGGTGCTATCTTGCATGCCGACAGCCGTCGCGTCGGGCCGGGCGATGTGTTTGTCGCCTATGCGGTCAAGGGCGCCGACAGCCGCGGTTTCATCGCCGATGCGGTGGAACGTGGCGCTGCGGCGGTGCTGTGGCAGAGCGACGATTTCACGTGGCCGTCAGGCGTTGCCAATCTGGGCAATGTGCCGCAGTTCGGCGTGCCGCGACTTGACTGGCTGGCGGGTCCGCTGGCATCGCTGTGGTACGGCGAGCCGAGCGTCGGCATGACGATGCTGGGCGTCACGGGCACCAACGGCAAGACGTCGTGCAGCCAATGGCTCGCGCAATTGCTCACGAAAGCGGGCACGCGCAGTGCGGTCATCGGCACGCTGGGCAGTGGCTTCCCCGGTCATCTGACGGTGACTGGCTTCACCACGCCCGATGCCGTGCAGTTGCAGCGCAGTCTTGCCGATCTGCGCGCGCAAGGCGCGGCGGCGCTCGCGATGGAAGTCTCGTCGCACGGTCTCTATCAGGGACGCGTGAACGGCGTGGCCTTCGACGTCGCCGTGTTCACGAATCTGACGCAAGACCATCTGGACTATCACGGGACGATGGCCGAGTACGAAGCGGCCAAAACGCGCCTGTTCGACTGGCCGGGTCTGAAGTCTGCGGTGATCAATCGCGACGATGCGATGGGCCAGCGCCTGCTCGCACGTCTGAAAGGCAAGACGCCGGTCTACGAATACGGGCTGCATGGTGACGCGACGTCGGCGCACGGCAATACCGTGCTGCGCGCCGAAGACATTCGCGCGACGACCATCGGTACGCGCTTCACGCTGCATATCGACGGTCATAGCCAGCAGATCACGGTGCCGCTGATCGGTGAATTCAATATCAGCAATGCGCTGGCCGTGCTGGGCGCTGCGCTCGCCGCCGGTGTGCCGCAGGATGCCGCGATTGCCGCACTCGCCTCGCTGACGCCGGTGTCCGGACGCATGGAACAGATCGGTCAGCCGGGGCAGCCGCTCGTGGTGATCGATTACGCGCACACGCCCGACGCGCTCGACAAGACGCTCGCAGCCCTGCGCCCGGTGGCGGATGCTCGCGGCGGCAAGCTCGTCTGCGTGTTCGGCTGCGGTGGCGATCGCGACGCGGGCAAGCGTCCGCAAATGGGCGCGGTGGCCGAGCGTCTGGCCGATGCGATCGTCCTCACGAGTGACAACCCGCGCAGTGAAGTGCCTGCCGAGATCATGGCGCAGATTGCTGCCGGTCTCGCGCAGCCCGACGCCGCGCGCCGCATCGAAGACCGCGCGAGCGCGATTCTGCAAGCCGTGCGCGGCGCGCAAGCCGCCGACGTGGTGCTGATTGCGGGCAAAGGGCACGAAAGTACACAGGAAATCATGGGCAAGAAAAAGCCGTTCTCCGATCAGGAGCACGCGCGTCTGGCACTTGCAGCGCGTGCAACGACCGTGCGCGGAGGTGGCGAATGAGCATGTGGCAACTGAGCGATGCGCAGGCCGCCGTGACCGATGCCCAAGTGCTGGGTTCGGACGCGACGGCATTTGCCCGCATCGTGACCGACAGCCGCTCGGTGCAGCCGGGCGATTTGTTCGTGGCGCTCAAGGGCGAGCGCTTCGATGCGCACGACTTCCTCGCCGACGTGGTGCGCGCTGGCGCATCCGCTGTGGTGGCATCGCGCGTACCGGACGGTTTCGAGGCGCCGGCATTGCTCGTGCCCGATACACGTATCGCGCTGGGCGAATTGGCAGCCGCGTGGCGTCGACGCTTCGCGATTCCGGTCGTGGCCGTGACGGGCAGCAACGGCAAGACGACGGTCAAGGAAATGATCTCGGCGATCTTCGCCGAGGCGGTCGGTGTCGAAGCTCGACTGGCGACGGCGGGCAACTTCAACAACGACATCGGTTTGCCGCTCACGCTGTTCCGCCTCAAGGACAGCGACAAGCTCGCCGTGCTTGAACTGGGCATGAATCACCCGGGCGAGACGGCCTATCTGGCGCGCATTGCGCAGCCGACGGTGGCCGTCATCAACAACGCACAGCGCGAGCATCAGGAATTCATGGTGAGCGTGGCCGCCGTGGCCGAAGAACACTCGGCCGTGCTGGCGGCGCTGCCGGCCGATGGCGTTGCCGTCTTCCCGGCGGAAAGCGAATTCGCGCCGATGTGGCGGGAGATTGCCGACGCACCCGGCACCAAGCGCCGCGTGCTCGACTTCGCGCTCGATGCGCGCGCGGCCGTGTCCGGCCGCTATGACGTGGCCACTCGCGTGCTGCGCGTGGCGTCGTCCGCTGGTGAATTTACGGTGAAGCTGCCGCTGCTCGGCGAGCACAACGCCCGCAACGCGCTGGCCGCGATCGCGTGCGCGCTCGGCGCGCATGTCGATATTGGTTCGATCGTGCGGGCACTCGAAGCGTTTTCTGCCGTCAAAGGCCGACTTAACGTGTCGACGCTCTCGAAGGGGCCGCTCGCCGGCGTCACGCTGATCGACGACACCTATAATGCGAACCCCGATTCGGTTCGGGCCGCCATCGACGTACTCGCTCAAACCCCTGCGCCGCGCGTGCTGGTGCTGGGCGACATGGGTGAAGTGGGCGACAACGGTCCCGAGTTTCATCGGGAAGTGGGTGAATACGCGGCACAACGCGGCATCGATGTGTTGATGACGCTGGGTGAACAAACGCAGGACACGGTCACGGCATTCGGCGACGGCGGCGAGCATTTCGCGGACGTCGCACCGCTGGTGGCGGCACTGAACGCGACGCTGAGTGCGCCGGCGACGGTGCTGGTTAAAGGATCCCGCTTCATGCGGATGGAGCGCGTGCTGGAAACACTGCGCGCTACGAGTGAAACCGGGGGCGGCGACGCCCCGGCCAAGTAAAAAAGGATTGATGGAATGTTGCTGACGTTGGCGCAATGGCTGCAAGCGGATGCGAGCTATTTGCGCGTGTTCAACTACCTGACGTTTCGGGCCGTGATGGCAAGCCTCACGGCGCTGGTGATCGGGCTCTCGTTCGGGCCGATGGTCATCCGCAAGCTCGCCGAAATGAAGGTGGGTCAGGCCGTGCGTACCGATGGCCCGCAGACACACCTGATCAAGTCGGGTACGCCCACGATGGGCGGGGTGCTGATTCTGATCGGCATTACCGTCGCCACGCTGCTTTGGGCGGATCTGAGCAACCGTTTCATCTGGATCGTGCTGATGGTCACGCTGGGCTTCGGCATCATCGGCTGGATCGACGATTACCGGAAGGTGGTGTTCAAGGACCCGCGCGGCATGTCGTCGCGCGAGAAGTATTTCTGGCAATCGATCATCGGCTTGTTCGCCGCCATTTATCTGGCGTTCTCGGTGTCCGAGACGAGCAACCTGAAGGTTTTCGAGCTGTTCATCAGCTGGGTGCGTAACGGCTTCCCGCTCGATTTGCCGCCGAAGGCCGACTTCATCGTGCCGTTCTTCAAGACGATGAGCTACCCGCTGGGCGTGTTCGGATTTATTGCGCTCACGTACTTTGTCATCGTCGGCTCGTCCAACGCCGTTAACCTCACCGACGGTCTCGATGGTCTGGTGATCATGCCGGTGGTGCTGGTCGGTGCGGCGCTTGGCGTGTTCGCTTATGTGATGGGCAACGTCGTCTACTCGAAATACCTGCTGTTCCCGCATATTCCGGGCGCGGGCGAGTTGCTCGTGTTCTGTTCCGCGATGTCGGGGGCCGGGCTCGCGTTCCTATGGTTCAACACCCACCCGGCGCAGGTCTTCATGGGCGACGTGGGCGCGCTGGCACTCGGCGGCGCCCTCGGCACCGTGGCCGTGATCGTGCGTCAGGAAGTCGTGCTGTTCGTGATGGGCGGCGTGTTCGTGGCGGAAACCCTGTCGGTGATGCTGCAAGTCACGTGGTTCAAGTACACGAAACGACGGTTCGGTGAAGGGCGGCGCATTTTCAAGATGGCACCGCTGCACCACCACTTCGAGCTGTCGGGCTGGAAAGAAACGCAGGTCGTGGTGCGCTTCTGGATCATCACGCTGATGCTCGTACTGATCGGCTTGTCGACGCTGAAGCTGCGCTAAGGCGGTATCAAGACGCAAAAAGTCGTAAAGCGCTAAAGGTAGGGCCGCTCACGCCGATAGTGGGAGATCGGCGGCAAAGAAGCGATGCATTCGTAGGTTGTTTGAATCGATAAAAGGAAGAGCGACGTGTTTGGCGAGAAGTTTGGTGAATCCTGGCAACCGCGTGTCCTGATCCTGGGTCTGGGAGAGTCCGGCCTGGCGATGGCACGTTGGTGCGCGCGTTACGGCTGCCGCGTCCGTGCGGCAGACACGCGCGCGTTGCCGCCGAGTGCACCGAACGTCGCCACGCTGTACGCCGAAGCCCCGCAGGCCGAGTTTGTCGGCGGCGCATTTGCCGATCGCATCGACCCGTTGCTCGACGATATCGAACTGATCGGCATCAGCCCCGGTCTCTCGCCGCTCGCGTCCGATGTGACCGCGCTGCTGGCCGAGGCCGCCGAGCGCGGCATTCCCGTGTGGGGCGAGATTGAATTCTTCGCGCAGGCGCTGCGCCATATGCAGGCGACCAGCGGCTACGCTCCGAAGTTGCTCGCGATCACCGGCACGAACGGCAA
Source organism: Pandoraea sp. PE-S2R-1 (assembly GCF_002179865.1). Taxonomy (NCBI): domain Bacteria; kingdom Pseudomonadati; phylum Pseudomonadota; class Betaproteobacteria; order Burkholderiales; family Burkholderiaceae; genus Pandoraea; species Pandoraea sp. PE-S2R-1. The sequence continues at coordinate 17,518 of NZ_NGUR01000005.1, forward strand.
GACCACGACAACGAGTCTGACCGGTTTGCTGTGCCGTCGCGCCGGCAAGCGTACGGCCGTGGCGGGCAACATCAGCCCGTCCGCACTCGATCGTCTGACCGAGTGCATCGCCGACGCAACGCTGCCCGACGTCTGGGTGCTCGAACTCTCCAGCTTCCAGCTCGAGACCACGCACTCTCTCGCCCCGGACGCAGCGACCATTCTTAATATCACGCAAGACCATCTGGACTGGCACGGCGACATGGATTCGTACGTTGCCGCCAAGGCCCGCATCTTCGGGCCACAGACCGTTCGCGTGCTCAATCGCGACGATTCGCGCGTGATCGCCATGGCGTCGCCCGAGGCGAATGTCGTGACGTTCGGCACGTCGGCGCCCGATGCCGTGGGCGATTTCGGTCTGGAGATGGAAGGCGGCATGTGGTGGCTGGTGGAAGGCATCACGCGCGACGATGCGCCGCCCGCGCCGAAGCGCCGTAAGGCGAACGCCGAGCAGGCCGTCGTCGAAGTGTTCGGCAAGCGTCTGATGCCGGCCGATGCGCTGCGCATCCGGGGCCAGCACAACGCGTCGAACGCGTTGGCGGCGCTGGCACTCGCCCGTGCGATCGACCTGCCGATGGCCAAGCTGCTGCATGGCCTGCGCGAATACCCGGGTGAGCCGCATCGCGTGCAACTCGTGGCCAGCATCAACGAAGTCGAGTACTACGACGACAGCAAGGGCACCAACGTCGGTGCCACGGTCGCCGCGATCACCGGTCTGGAAAAGAAGCTGGTGCTGATTTTGGGCGGCGAAGGCAAGGGGCAGGACTTCTCGCCATTGGCCAACCCGGTCGCGCACCATGCGCGCGCCGTGTTCCTGATTGGCCGCGACGCCGGTTTGCTGCGCGAAGCGCTGACCGACACGGGCGTCGATCTGATCGACGCGCCGACGCTCGAAGACGCCACGCGCGAAGCCGCCAAGCTGGCCCAGCCGGGCGACGCGGTGGTGCTCTCGCCGGCGTGCGCGAGCTTCGACATGTTCCGCAACTACGAGCATCGTGCGCAGGTATTTCGCGACACCGTCATTGATCTGGCCGCCGACGCGGGGGTGATGCTATGAATCGTCTCAAGTCGTTCTTCAGCAAGAAGCGTCAGGCGGGGTTTGCCGGCGCGGGTACGGCCACGGCACCGGGCGCGGCAACCACGGCGGCGAGCCGCACGCTGGGCAGCATCAAGCCCACGCGCTCGCGCATGCTCGAATACGATCACGCCCTCGTGTGGGTGGTGATTACGCTGCTCTCGCTGGGTCTGGTGATGGTGTACTCGGCATCGGTCGCACTGCCCGATTCGCCGAAGTACAACGGCTACTCGACGTATCACTTTCTCGGCCGCCACATTGTGTCGCTCACGATCGGGCTGACGGCGGCCGTCATCACCTTCCGCATTCCGGTCAAGACACTCGACAAGCTCGCGCCCAAGGTCTTCCTGCTCGCGTTGCTGCTGCTCATCATCGTGCTGATTCCGCACGTGGGTAAGGGCGTGAACGGCTCGAAGCGCTGGATTCCGTTTGGCGTGTTGAACCTCCAGCCGTCGGAAATCATGAAGCTCGCGGTGACGCTGTACGCCGCGAACTACACCGTGCGCAAGCAGGAATTCATGCAGAGCTTCGGCAAGGGCTTCCTGCCGATGGGCATTGCCGTGGTGTTCGTGGGTCTGTTGCTGCTGCTCGAACCGGACATGGGCGCGTTCATGGTGGTGGCCGCTATCGCCATGGGCATTCTCTTCCTCGGTGGCGTGAATGGCCGCCTGTTCGGCGGTCTGGCGCTCACGGCGGTCGGCACGTTTGCCATGCTGATCTGGCTCTCGCCATGGCGTCGCGAGCGGATCTTCGCGTATCTCGACCCGTGGCGCGAAGACTACGCGCTCGGCAAGGCCTATCAGTTGACGCACTCGCTCATCGCGTTCGGTCGCGGCGAATGGACTGGCGTGGGGCTGGGCGGCAGCATCGAAAAACTGCACTACCTGCCCGAAGCGCATACCGACTTCATCCTCGCCGTGATCGGTGAGGAGTTCGGCTTCGTGGGCGTGCTGGTGGTGATCCTGCTCTTTTACTGGCTGGTGCGCCGCGCGTTTGAAATCGGCCGTCAGGCACTGGCCCTCGAACGCACGTTCGCCGGCTTGCTGGCCAAGGGCGTGGGCGTGTGGCTGGGTGCGCAGACCTTTATCAACATGGGCGTGAATCTGGGCCTGCTGCCGACCAAGGGGCTCACGCTGCCGCTGGTCAGTTACGGCGGCTCGGGCATCTTGCTCAACTGTGTGGCCGTGGCGATTTTGCTGCGGGTGGATTACGAGAACCGCGTGCTGATGCGGGGAGGAAAAGTATGACCGAGCGCGCTACCGCGATGCCGGCACCGGAGAAGAAGACACGCACGCTGCTGGTCATGGCCGGCGGCACGGGCGGTCACGTCTTTCCGGGCCTCGCGGTTGCCAATTTTTTGCGCGTGCAGGGCTGGCGCGTGGTGTGGCTCGGCAATCCGAACGGCATGGAAGCGACGCTCGTGCCGAAGTACGACATTCCGATGGAGTTCGTGAAGTTCGGCGGGCTGCGCGGCAAGGGGCTGATGACCAAGCTGCTGCTGCCGTTGAATCTGCTGCGCGCCTTTGCGCAAAGCTTTGCGGCGGTGCGTCGTGCCAAGCCGAGCGTGGTGCTCGGCATGGGCGGTTACATCACGTTCCCGGCGGGCATGATGGCGTCGCTGCTGGGCCGCCCGCTGGTGCTGCACGAACAGAACTCGGTGGCGGGGCTGGCGAACAAAGTGCTCGCGCGCGTGGCAGACAAGGTGCTGCTGGCGTTCCCCGACACGATCGAGCGCGGCGAGTGGGTCGGTAACCCGATTCGCGCCGATTTCGACGACATGGCACCGCCGGCCGAGCGTTACGGTGCCCGTACCGGCCCGCTGCGCATTCTGGTGGTGGGCGGAAGTCTGGGCGCGACGGTGCTCAACGAGATCGTGCCGAAGGCGCTGGCCAAGCTGCCGCGCGAGACGCGTCCGCAGGTCACGCATCAGGCGGGTGTCAAACATATTCAGACGTTGCAGGCGAATTACGCCGCAGCGGGGGTGACGGTCGAAGCGCTGCCGTTCATCGACAACATGGTCGAGGCCTACGCCGCAGCGGATCTGGTGATCTGCCGGGCGGGCGCGATGACGGTGGCCGAAGTGGCCGCCGCCGGGGTGGCGGCGCTGTTCGTGCCGTTCCCGCACGCGGTCGACGATCACCAGACGACCAATGCGCGTTTCCTCGCCGATAAGGGCGCGGCAACGCTGATCGATCAGCGCGAGCTGTCGGTCGAGACCCTGGCCGAGTGGTTGCGCCGTCAGACGCGCGAATCGCTGCTCGCGATGGGAGAGAAAGCCAGGGCGCTCGCCAAGCCGGACGCCACCGAACAAGTGGCGCGCGTGTGCGCGTCCCTGGCCAAGGATTGAAATGAAACACATCGTCAAACACATTCACTTTGTCGGCATCGGCGGCTCGGGTATGAGCGGCATTGCCGAGGTGCTGCTTAACCTGGGGTATCAGGTCAGCGGCTCCGATCTCGGCGACAACGCCGTGACGCAGCGCCTCGTGGCGCTTGGCGCACGCGTCGCCCGCGGCCATACGGCCGGGAACATCGACGGCGCGGATGCCATCGTGGTGTCGACTGCCATCACGGCAGACAACCCCGAAGTGCTCGCGGGCCGTGCCCGTCAGATTCCGATCGTGCCGCGCGCGCTGATGCTCGCGGAACTCATGCGGCTGAAGCAGGGCATCGCCATTGCCGGCACGCACGGCAAGACCACGACGACGAGTCTGGTGGCCAGCGTGCTGGGACAAGGCGGGCTCGATCCGACCTTCGTGATCGGGGGCCGCCTGAACAGCGCGGGTGCCAACGCCAAGCTCGGCACGGGCGACTTCATCGTGGTCGAGGCCGACGAGTCGGACGCCTCGTTCCTGAATCTGAATCCGGTCATCGAAGTCATCACGAACATCGATGCGGATCACATGGATACGTACGGGCACGACTTCGCGCGGCTGAAGCAGTCGTTCGTGGCCTTCACGCAGCGCCTGCCGTTCTACGGGATCGCGGTGCTGTGCGTGGACGATTCGAACGTGCGCGAAATTCTGCCGTTCGTCTCGAAGCCGATCGTGCGCTACGGCTTGTCGGAAGACGCGCAGGTGCGCGCCATCAACGTGCGCGCTGATGCGGGCCGTATGTGCTTCACCGTGCTTCGCACTTTCGGCGATGGTGCACCGCCGCTGGATATCACGCTGAATCTGCCGGGCGAGCACAACGTGCGCAACGCGCTGGCGGCGATTGCGATTGCGACCGAACTCGAAGTGCCCGACGCCGCGATTCAACAGGCGCTGGCCGAATTCAACGGCGTCGGCCGCCGTTTCCAGCGCTACGGCGAAATCGCACTGCCGCAAGCGAACGGTGGCGGCTCGTTCACGCTGATTGACGACTATGGTCATCACCCGGTCGAGATGGCGGCGACGCTCGCTGCCGCCCGGGGTGCGTTTCCGGGGCGTCGCATCGTGCTGGCATTCCAGCCGCATCGTTACACGCGCACGCGCGACTGCTTCGAAGACTTCGTGAAAGTGTTGTCCGAAGCCGATGCCGTGGTCCTCGGCGAAGTCTATTCGGCGGGCGAAGCGCCCATCGTGGCCGCCGATGGCCGCGCACTCGCGCGCGCGTTGCGGGTGGCGGGCAAGGTAGAACCGGTTTTCGTGGAAGACGTCGCGCTGTTGCCCGACGCCATTTCGCAGGTCGCCCGTGCGGGCGACGTTGTCATCACCATGGGTGCCGGCTCGATCGGCGCGGTGCCCGCGAAGTTGCAAGTTCAGCAAGGAGTTTGACGTGAGTGCTTTCGATCCGAAACGTTTTGGCAAAGTTGGCGTCCTGATGGGCGGACGCTCGGCCGAGCGTCAGATCTCGCTGATTTCGGGCAATGGCGTGCTCGAAGCCCTGCGCTCGCGCGGGGTGGATGCCCACGGTTTCGATACCGGCATGCATGACCTGGCCGCGCTGGCCGCGCAGAAGTTCGACCGCGTGTTTATCGCGCTGCACGGCCGCTACGGTGAAGACGGCACGTTGCAGGGCGCGCTCGAACATCTGGGCATTCCGTACACCGGCAGCGGCGTGTTGGCGTCTGCGCTGGCGATGGACAAGGAAATGACCAAGCGCGTGTGGATCAACGAAGGGCTGCCGACGCCGCGCTTCACGATGCTCAACGCCGACAGCGATTTCGACGCCGTGGCGCGCGATCTCGGCCTGCCGCTGATCGTGAAGCCGTCGCGCGAAGGTTCGACCATCGGTTTGACGAAGGTCACCGAGGCATCGCAATTGAAGGCGGCGTTCGAGAAGGCCGTCGCGCTCGATCCCGACGTGCTCGCCGAAGAGTTCATCGACGGGGACGAGCTGACCGTGCCGGTGCTCGGCGTGGGCACCAAGGGTGCTGCCGCAGCGCGTGCGCTGCCGGTGATCCGCATCGTCGCGCCGGACGCGAACTACGACTACCAGAACAAGTATTTCAAGGACGACACCCGCTACGAGTGCCCGCCGCCGTTGTCGGTCTCGTTGCAGGAAGAAGTGCAGCGCATCGTGTTGCGCGCGTACCTGGTGCTGGGTTGCCGTGGCTGGGCGCGTGCCGACGTGATGCTGCGCAAGCGCGACAACAAGCCGTATCTGTTGGAGATCAATACGTCGCCGGGAATGACCGGCCACTCGCTGGTGCCGATTTCGGCGCGGGCGGCGGGCCTGTCGTATGAAGACCTGGTAGTTGAAATTCTGGCAACTGCGACGCTCGATCTGCATCCGAACGCGCAGTGGAAACCTGAGTGACATCTTGAATAACGCGTTGAAGAACGCCCTGATACGGAAAGCGAATCGCCATGTGGCAAAACGTACGCCTGCTCAACGCCATCGCGAGTGCGCTCGTCGCACTCGTCGTGCTGGCGGCGCTCGCGGCGGGCGGCCATTGGCTGATTCAGCGACCGATCTTCACGCTCAAGGCGATTCAGATCGACGGGGATGTGTCGCACATCAACGGGCCGACCTTGCGTGCGAATGCGGTGTCGCGGTTGAAGGGCAACTTCTTCACGATCGATCTGGATGCCACGCGCGCGGCGTTCGAAGCAGTGCCCTGGGTGCGTCATGCGAGCGTGCGTCGGGTATGGCCGAACCAGCTCGCGGTGTCGATCGAGGAGTACAAACCGCTGGCGACGTGGAACGACGGCCGTCTGGTGAGTGTGGACGGCGAACTGTTTGCGGCAAATCTGGCCGAAGCGGAGGACGACGGCAAGTTGCCGGAATTCGCCGGTCCGCCGGGCAGCGAGAAAGATGTGACGGCGCGGTACTACGACTTCGTGAAGTGGTTCGCGCCGCTAAATATGAAACCCGAAGCGATCACGCTGTCGAACCGCTACGCCTGGGGCGTGCGGTTGGCAGGGGGGCTGCAACTGGCGTTGGGACGCGAGCGTACGCCCGAGACCCTCGTTACACGCAGTCGACGTTTTGTGCAGGCGTATCCGCAGGTAGCGGCGCGCTGGGGCAATCAGATCGAGTATGCCGATCTGCGTTACCCGAACGGTTTTGCGGTACGGGCTGCGGGCATGCGTTTCTTGAGCGAAGAGCAGGCCAAGAAACTCGCCGCAGCACCGCCGCAGAAGCGGGATTCGCAAAAGCCGGCAGCGAAGAAGCCTGCCGCCCCGGTGAAGCGAAGCCAGTGAGACTTCAGGACTTACACACGCTATGAGCAAAGATTACAAAGATCTGTTGGTCGCCCTTGATATCGGCACGTCGAAAGTCGTGGCGGTGGTGGCCGAGCTGCGCCCTGAAGGCCGTTATGAAGTGATCGGTCTTGGCCAGAGTGAATCGCGGGGCCTGAAGAAGGGCGTCGTGGTGAACATCGAGGCCACCGTGCAGTCCATTCAGCGCGCGCTTGAAGAAGCCGAGCTGATGGCCGACTGCAAGATCACCAACGTGTTCACGGGCATTGCCGGCAGCCACATCCGCAGCTTCAATTCGAGCGGCATGGTGGCGATCAAGGACAAGGAAGTGACGCAGGCCGATGTGGCGCGCGTCATCGAGACGGCCAAGGCGATCAACATTCCGACCGATCAGCAGGTGCTGCATATCCTCACGCAGGAATTCATCATCGACGGTCAGGAAGACGTGCGCGAGCCGATCGGCATGAGCGGCATCCGTCTCGAGGTGAAGGTGCACATCGTGACCGGCGCCGTGTCGGCCGCACAAAACATCGTGAAGTGCGTGCGCCGCTGCGGTCTCGAAGTGAACGACCTGATTCTGCAACCGCTGGCGTCGAGCATTTCGGTGCTGACCGAAGACGAGAAAGAACTGGGCGTGGTGCTCATCGACATCGGTGGCGGTACGACCGATATCGCGATTTTCAGCGAAGGCGCGATTCGCCATACGGCCGTCATTCCGATCGCCGGTGACCAGATCACGAGCGACATCGCGATGGCCGTGCGCACGCCGACGCCCGACGCGGAAGACATCAAGATTCAGCACGGTATCGCCAAGCAATCGCTGGCCGATCCGGACGAAATGATCGAAGTGCCGGGCCTTGGCGAGCGCGGTCCGCGCACGCTCTCGCGTCAGGCACTGGCGGCCGTGATCGAGCCGCGCGTGGAAGAACTGTTCTCGCTGGTGCAGCAGGTCGTGCGCGAGTCGGGATACGAAGAACTGCTGTCCTCGGGCATCGTGCTCACGGGCGGCGCCGCGATGATGCCGGGCATGGTCGAACTGGGCGAGGACATCTTCCTCAAGCCCGTGCGTATCGGCGTGCCGGAGTATGCGGGCGGCTTGGCCGACGTGGTGCGCAGCCCGCGCTACGCGACCGCGATGGGCCTGCTGCTCGAAGGGCGCTCGCAACGCATGCGCGGCCGCAAGGTCGCCGTGCAATCGGGACAAGCGAACCAGGTGTGGACGCGCATGCGCGACTGGTTCTTCAGCAATTTTTAAGTCGTTTTATTGAGTTGTTTGAGGGGTGTGGATTCGGTGTTGAACCCACGGGCGGCTTACCCGAGCGGCGCGTGATCAGGCAGTGCCGGATCTGTTTTTAATTCACTGGAGGCGCTATGAACTTCGAAATGTTGGAAACGGAAACCAACGGCACCATCATCAAGGTGGTGGGTGTTGGTGGCGCTGGCGGCAATGCCGTCCAGCACATGATCAACCGCGGTGTACAAGGCGTGGAATTCATCGCCATGAACACGGACGCGCAGGCACTGGGCCGCTCGCAGGCCTCCGTCAACATCCAGCTCGGCAAGACCGGTCTGGGCGCTGGCGCGAAGCCGGAGATGGGCCGTGCCGCAGCGGACGAAGCGCGTGAGCGCGTGGCCGATGCCCTGCGCGGTGCGCACATGGTGTTCATCACCGCCGGTATGGGTGGCGGTACGGGCACGGGCGCAGCACCGGTGGTCGCGCAGATCGCCAAGGAGATGGGCATCCTGACGGTGGGTGTGGTCTCCAAGCCGTTCGAGTTCGAAGGTGGCAAGCGCATGCGTGTGGCCGAGACCGGCGCGCAAGAGCTGGAAGACAACGTCGACTCGCTCATCGTGGTGCTCAATGACAAGCTGTTCGAAGTCATGGGCGACGATGCCGAAATGGACAAGTGCTTCCAATGCGCGGATGACGTGCTGCACAACGCCGTGGCCGGTATCGCCGAAATCATCAACGTCGACGGTTTGGTGAACGTCGACTTTGAAGACGTGAAGACGGTGATGGGCGAGCAGGGCAAGGCCATGATGGGCACGGCGACGGTTGCCGGTGTCGATCGTGCGCGTCTGGCCGCCGAGCAAGCCGTGGCAAGCCCGCTGCTGGAAGGCGTGGACCTGTCGGGCGCGCGTGGCGTGCTGGTCAACATCACGGCCTCGCGTTCGCTGCGTCTGTCGGAAACGCGTGAAGTGATGAACACCATCAAGAGCTATGCCGCCGAAGACGCGACCGTGATTTTCGGTACCGTCTACGACGACAAGATGGGTGATGCACTGCGCGTGACCGTGGTCGCAACGGGCCTGGGCCGCGCCGTCGCGAAGAAGGCTGCTGCACCGATGACGCTGCTCAAGACCGGTACCGACAATATGCCGATCGCGACCGGCCATGTGCCGAACGTGGGTCAGGCCAGCGGTACGGACTACGGCGCGCTCGATACGCCGGCCGTGTGGCGCAGCACGCGCGAGACCGCAGCCTCGCACGTTGCCGCATTGCAGGAAAAGGGTGTCGACACGTACGACATTCCGGCCTTCCTGCGCAAGCAAGCCGACTGACAGGGTTGCGCGCGGGCCGGGTACCAGTGCCTGGCGCCGCCGCACCTTGGGAATCGCGAGACCTACGCAGGTCGTCGTGAGGACTTGTCGCCGCCCTATGAACCATACCTTTCGGTGTGGGGAAGGCGCGCCGCAGTACGAGTCTGAAAGGCGATACGGCAAGGTTGTTGCGTGGGTTGATGTCTCGTCGTTGCGACAACCAGAGTCGCATGAGAGGTCAACGCGCGACAGATGACGGACGTTACGGGTAAGCGTCCGCCATCCCTGACCCGGTCTCGCGAGTCTGTCCCCCGTCCACCGCGGCATGCCTCCGTCGCGGTGGACGGGGTGCCCTGCACCAGCGCGTCGATGTTCTAGGATGAACGTTGAAGGGCGCGAGGGGCCCCCGAGAGGTAATGGCCTTCGCTGGAATGCGAAATGGCTTGTTTCGTATGACGGGATATTCGGAATGTGTATCCGTGAGGCACAATCCAAAATGTTTAGTAACGAATCGTTGTGTTTGTGGCACAGCGATGAAGGCGCCGATCTGATATAATTCGATCTATGGTCATTAGCGTCTGATAGTTTTAATAAATAGCATGCTCAAGCAGCGCACTCTCAAATCCATCGCCAAGACAGTCGGCATCGGCTTGCACTCCGGTCGCAAGGTCGAGTTGTCGCTGCGTCCGGCGCCGCCGCACACCGGCATCGTCTTTTGTCGTACCGATCTGAATCCCCCTGTGGAGATTCCGGCGTCGGCGATGGCGATCGGCGACACGCGTCTCGCGTCGGTGTTGCAGAAGGATGGTGCGCGTGTTTCCACCGTGGAACACTTGATGTCGGCATGCGCCGGGCTGGGCATCGACAATCTGTATGTCGATGTGACCGCCGAAGAAATTCCGATCATGGACGGCAGCGCTGCAACGTTCGTCTTCCTGATCCAGTCGGCCGGCATTGAAGAGCAGCCCGCCGCCAAGAAATTCATCCGTGTGACCAAGCCGGTCGAGATTCGCGAAGGCGACAAGTTCGCCCGCCTCGATCCGTTTGAGGGCTTCAAGCTCAAGTTCACGATCGATTTCCGTCACCCGGCGGTGGACCGCACCGGTCAGGCGCTCGAAGTCGATTTCGCGGAAACGTCCTACGCGAAGGAAATCGCCCGTGCCCGCACGTTCGGTTTCGCGCATGAAGTCGAAATGCTGCGCGAACTGGGCCTCGCCCGCGGCGGCAGTATGGACAACGCGATCGTGCTCGACGAGTACCGCATTCTGAACAACGATGGCCTGCGCTACGACGACGAGTTCGTGAAGCACAAGATGCTCGACGCGATCGGCGACCTGTATGTGATCGGTCACCCGTTGCTGGCGTCGTACACGGCATACAAGTCGGGCCACGGTCTGAACAACCAGTTGCTGCGCGAGCTTCTCGCACAGGAAGCGTTCGAAGTGGTGACGTTCGAGCGTGCCGAAGACGCACCGCGCGGTTTCCAGTTCGAACCGCAAACGCAATTCGCATAAGTCGCGCACGTCACGCGCGGGTTACGCGCCGCACCGCTTGCCGGTGCGAATGTAACAAAACGAAAGCGCCGGTTTCCCGGCGCTTTTTTATTTGACGCGCAACAAGTTTCGGTCGCCGGTGATTGCCGTGAAGCTCAGGGCTTGCGGGTGCCGCCGTAAGAGTGTCGCGCCACCAGCCGGGCCAGTGCGTCGCGAAGCGGCGACGGTTCCAGCAAATCGCGCAAATCGCGCAGACTCACCAGACCTTGTCGCGGCAGGCGGGCTTCCTTGGGTGGTTTGGGCGGTTCCGGCGCCGTGATGCTCACGCGGATGCGAATCGTACGAATCAGCCAGCCGCGCTTGGCGAGGCCTTCGATCAACGAAGGCGTTTGCTGGCGCAAGCGCGCGGCCAGTGCATTGTTGGCGACGAGAAAGACGAGCGCCCCATCGCGTGGCGGTGAGACCCGCACGCTAGCGGTGAGCGGCGCCGGCAGCAGCGCATGCACATCACGCTCCAGGCGGCCGAGCTGTTCGGCGGCGGCCAGCAGCGATCCTGCGCCGTCGGAAGTCGATAAAGACGCGGATAGCAGGGCGTTCAGCGGGCGGGCAACACGGGGTGCTTTGCGTCGTTTCATATGGTGAGACAGAGAATGCCTCATATTCTACCCCGCGATCGGGCGTGGACCCGGCGGGCGGCGAGAAACCAAGGCTGTCCGAGATGCCAAGGCGCCCGGGCGTATCACCGCAGCATGCTAGAATCCTTTTTTTAGAACAGGTATCGAACCGGCACGTGGCAACTCTGCCAAATGCTGGTGACCCGCAGTGCGCAGGCGCGTCGGGCGGTCCGGATGTCACGGGGGGAATTTCGTGGCGCTCGGACCTTGTTCCTTCGACCGTCCGCACGCTTGCGAACGACATTTGCCGCCCTTACCAGTGATCCGATGATTCCCGGTCTTCTCAAAAAAGTATTTGGCAGCCGCAACCAGCGGCTCATCAAGCAGTACCAGAAAACCGTCGCGGCGATCAACGCGCTCGAGCCGCAGATCGCACAGCTGAGCGACGAGCAACTGCGTGGCAAGACTGAGGAATTCAAGCAACGTATCGCCCAAGGGGCGAGCGTCGACTCGCTGCTCGTCGAAGCCTTCGCCGTCTGCCGTGAAGCGGGCAAGCGCGTGCTGAAGATGCGTCACTTCGACGTGCAGTTGATCGGCGGTATGGTGCTGCACTTCGGCAAGATCGGCGAAATGCGCACGGGTGAGGGCAAGACGCTCGTCGCCACGCTGCCGGCCTATCTGAATGCACTCTCGGGCAAGGGCGTGCACGTCGTGACGGTCAACGACTACCTGGCCCAGCGCGACGCCGAATGGATGGCGCGCCTGTACAACTTCCTCGGTCTGTCGGTGGGTATCAACCTGTCGCAGATGCCGCACGATCAGAAGCAGGCCGCTTACGCCGCCGACATCACGTACGGCACGAACAACGAGTTCGGCTTCGACTACCTGCGCGACAACATGGTCTACGAGACCGAGCAGCGCGTGCAGCGGGCCCTGAACTACGCCATCGTCGACGAAGTGGACTCGATCCTGATCGACGAAGCCCGCACGCCGCTCATCATCTCGGGTCAAGCCGAAGATCACACCGAGTTGTACGTCAAGATGGATCGCCTGCCGGCGATGCTCGAACGTCAGATCGGTGAAGAGAAGGCCGACGGCACGGGCGTTGAAGTGCCGGGCGACTACACGCTCGACGAGAAGGCACGTCAGGTGTTCCTGACCGAGCGCGGCCACGAGAAGGCCGAGCAACTGCTCGCCGAGTGGGGCATGATCGCCGAGGGCGACAGCCTCTACGCACCGCAGAACATCACGCTGATGCACCACGTGTATGCCGCCCTGCGCGGTCACACGCTGTTCCACAAGGATCAGCACTACGTGGTGCAGAACGACGAGATCGTCATCGTCGACGAATTCACGGGCCGTCTGATGTCGGGCCGTCGCTGGTCCGAAGGTCTGCATCAGGCCGTGGAAGCGAAGGAACACGTCACGATCCAGCACGAGAACCAGACGCTCGCCTCGATCACGTTCCAGAACTACTTCCGCATGTACGCCAAGCTCTCGGGCATGACGGGTACGGCGGATACCGAAGCGTTCGAATTCAACGAAATCTACCGTCTCGAGACGGTGGTGATCCCGACCAACCGTCCGCCCAAGCGGATCGACCGTCAGGATCAGATCTACAAGACCTCGAAAGAGAAGTACGACGCGGTCATCAAGGACATTCGCGATTGCGTCGAGCGTGGCCAGCCGGTGCTGGTGGGCACGACCTCGATCGAAACCTCGGAATATCTCTCGCAACTGCTCACGCGCGAAAAGCTGCCGCATCAGGTGCTCAACGCCAAGCAGCACCAGCGTGAAGCCGAGATCGTGGCGCAAGCAGGCCGTCCGGGCGTGATCACCATCGCGACCAACATGGCCGGCCGCGGTACCGACATCGTGCTGGGCGGCAACGTCGAGAAGCAATCGGCGTTCATCGAAGCCGACGAAAACATTTCGGAAGCCGACAAGCAAAGCCGCATCAAGCAATTGCAGGACGAGTGGCAAGGGTTGCATGAGCAAGTGAAGACCGCTGGCGGTCTGCACATTATCGGCACCGAGCGTCACGAGTCGCGCCGTATCGACAACCAGTTGCGCGGCCGTTCGGGCCGTCAGGGCGACCCGGGTTCGTCGCGTTTCTACCTGTCGCTGGAAGATCCGCTGCTGCGCATTTTCGCGGGCGACCGCGTGCGCGCGATCATGGATCGCCTGAAGATGCCCGAAGGCGAAGCCATCGAAGCCGGCATCGTCTCGCGCTCGATCGAATCGGCACAACGCAAGGTCGAAGCGCGTAACTTCGACGTGCGTAAGCAACTGCTCGAGTACGACGACGTGGCCAACGATCAGCGCAAGGTGATCTATCAGCAACGTAACGAACTGCTCGAAACGCAAGACGTCTCCGAAACCATCGCCGGCATGCGCCAGAGCGTGTTCGAAGATATCGTGCGCGCCTACGTACCGGCCGGTACGGTGGAAGAGCAGTGGGACCTGAAGGGTCTCGAGACGACGCTGCGCGAAGAGTGGCAGCTCGACCTGCCGCTGCAATCGCGCATCGAAGGCGCCGACGAGATCGACGACGAGGACATCCTCAAGGAAGTGCTCGAAGCCGCCGAGGCCGCCTACAGCGCCAAGATCGATCAAGTGGGCCGCGAGTCGTTCTCGGGCTTTGAGCGCTCGGTCATGCTGCAAAGCGTGGACTCGAACTGGCGCGAACATCTGGCCGCCCTTGATCACCTGCGCCAGGGTATCCATCTGCGCGGTTACGCACAGAAGAACCCGAAGCAGGAGTACAAGCGCGAAGCGTTCGAACTGTTCTCGCAGTTGCTGGAAACCATCAAGCTGGAAGTCACGCGCGTGATCATGAACGTGCGGATTCAGTCGCAGGAAGAGCTGGAGCAGGCGACCGAATCGCTCGAAGACAACGCGGGCGGGCTGGTCAACATCGAGTTCAAGCATGACGAACTCGAGACCGTGGGCGGTGAAGGCGAAGTCGACGAGGACGCCGGGCGTCCGGTGGTCGCGGCGATCGCCTCGGCTGCTGCTGCGGTGGCCGGTGGCGACGATCTGCTGCCGAAGGTTGGCCGCAACGATCCGTGCCCGTGCGGCAGCGGCAAGAAATTCAAGCACTGCCACGGCAAACTGTCTTAAGATGTGAACCGAGCGACGCGGCGCCGACCAAAAATCGGCGCCGAGTCGTTTGTGGCGCCGGTACTCGCAGTCTCCGGCCGCACCGATCAACCGCCGCCCGGGCGGACTGTCGTGCCGACGTCGCCAGGGCGGGAGATGCAACCCTTACCTCTCGCGGGCGAACCCTCATGGCCGTCAATTTCCCCTCGATCGAAGCCTCCCAATTGCGCGCCGTGCCCGGCGTCGAACTGGGTTGGGCCGAAGCCAATATCCGTAAGCCGAACCGCAAGGACGTGCTGGTCATGCGACTGGCCGCCGGTAGCACCGTGTCGGGCGTGTTCACCACGAACCGCTTCTGCGCGGCGCCGGTCACCGTCTGCAAGGAGCATCTGGCCGCACACGCGGGCATTCGCGCGCTGGTGGTAAACACCGGCAACGCTAACGCCGGCACCGGTGAGCCGGGCATGGCCGCGACGCGCGCCACGTGCGACGCACTGGCCAAGCTGCTGTCGGTTTCGCCGAACCAGATTCTGCCGTTTTCCACGGGCGTGATTCTCGAACCGCTGCCGGTCGACCGTCTGGTCGCGGGGCTGCCGCAAGCGATTGCCAATCTCGCACCGGCGCACTGGTACGAAGCCGCCCAATCGATCATGACCACCGACACGCTGCCGAAGGCCGCCTCGCGTGAAGTCGTGATCGACGGCCAGACCATCGTCATGACCGGCATCAGCAAGGGCGCCGGCATGATCAAGCCGAATATGGCGACCATGCTCGGTTACGTTGGCACCAACGCCCGTGTGGCGCAGCCGGTGCTCGACGCGCTGGTGAAGTACGTGGCCGACCGCTCGTTCAACGCGATCACCATCGATGGCGATACCTCGACGAACGACTCGTTCATCGTGGCCGCCACGGGCCAGACTGAATTGCCGGAAATCAGCAGCACCGACACGCCGGCGTTTGCCGCCTTGCGCGACGCGCTGCTGTCGATCTCGCAGGAACTGGCGCAACTGATCGTGCGCGACGGTGAAGGCGCCACCAAGTTCATCACCGTGACCGTCGAAGGCGGCCGCGACGTGGCCGAGTGCCGTCAGATCGCGTATGCGATCGGCCACTCGCCGCTGGTGAAGACGGCGTTCTTCGCGTCGGACCCCAATCTGGGCCGGATTCTGGCCGCGATCGGCTATGCCGGCGTCAACGATCTGGACGTCAGCAAGATCGACCTGTATCTGGACGACGTGCTGGTCGCCCGCGCCGGTGGCCGTAACGCCGACTATCGCGAAGAAGACGGTCAGCGCGTGATGAAGCAAAGCGAGATCACGGTGCGCGTGGTGCTGGGCCGCGGCGACGCGGCAGCAACGCTGTGGACCTGCGATCTGTCACACGACTACGTGAGCATCAACGCGGACTACCGCTCCTGAGCCCCGACGCGACAGCGCTCGTCTTCCACCGGAGGCGAGCGCTGTCGGTGACATCGATGCGTGCCTGACCGGCACGGGCGATGCGCCGTTCGAGGTGCCGGCAACACGGGCTGGCAGGCAGGTCACCGATGGCACGAGCATCGGGGCCGATAGCGAAGGGAAACGACAACACCGAACGACGAGACATCGACTGGCATTTTCCCGCCAGCGCAAGGATTCGAAGCATGGACAAGCTGGAGCAGTTCCTCACGCGCGCCGAAGGCGTGCTGGCCCGACTGGAGGCGATGTTGCCGCCGGCCACGCCCGAGACCGACTGGAATGCGGCAGTGGCGTTTCGCTGGCGCAAGAAGCAGGGACGCGGGTTCCTGCAACCGGTCGCGCACGTCTCGGAAATCACGCTGGGCGATTTGCAGAACATCGAGCGCCAGAAGGGTTTGATCGAACAGAACACGCGTCAGTTCGTGCGCGGTGAGCCGGCCAACAACGTGCTGCTCACGGGCGCACGCGGCACGGGCAAGTCGTCGCTGATCAAGGCCTGCCTGAATCAGTATGCGAGCGAGGGCCTGCGTCTGATCGAAGTCGACAAAGACGATCTGGTCGATCTGGGCGACATCGTCGACCTGATTTCGGCGCGTCCGGAGCGCTTCGTGGTGTTCTGCGACGACCTGTCGTTCGAGGACGGCGAGTCGGGCTACAAGGCGCTGAAGGTCGCGCTCGACGGCTCCATCGCCGCACAATCGGACAATGTGCTCATTTACGCGACGTCGAACCGCCGCCATCTGTTGCCCGAGTACATGAAGGACAACGAGACCTATCGCCACACCGATGACGGTGAGATTCATCCGGGCGAAGTGATCGAAGAGAAGATCTCCCTGTCCGAGCGTTTCGGCCTGTGGGTGAGCTTCTATCCGTTCAAGCAGGACGACTACCTGAGCATCGTCGGTCACTGGCTGCAACACTTCGGTGTGCCGGCCGATCAGCTTGAGAAAGCGCGCCATGAGGCGCTGATCTGGGCGCTGGAGCGTGGATCACGTTCGGGACGTGTGGCGTTCCAGTTTGCGCGCGATTGGGCGGGCAAGCTCAGCGGTGCCGCGGCGTCCTGACGCTTTTTCAAGACCGACAACAGACCCGCAAAAAGCCGGGGCGTGTGCAGCGATGGCGCGCCCGGCCAAGAGAACCGCAGACTTATGACTGAATCGAAGCGATACGCGCCCGATGGGCGTGCCATTACGGAAGTGGCGGTTGGCGTGATGGTGCGCCCCGATGGCACGGTGCTGCTCGGCCAACGCCCGGCAGGCAAACCGTATGCCGGTTACTGGGAGTTTCCGGGCGGTAAGCTCGAAGCGGGTGAGTCGGTGGCGGCGGCGCTGGCGCGCGAACTGCACGAAGAGCTGGGCGTGACGGTCGTGCGATGCGCACCATGGCGTGTGCTGGAGCACGATTACCCGCATGCGTATGTCCGTCTGCACTTCTGCAAGGTCACGGCATGGGACGGCGAGCCGCATGGCAAGGAAGGGCAGGCATTGGCGTGGGAGCGGCCTCCGGTGGGCGTTACCCCGTTGCTGCCGGCCGCAGAACCGCCGCTTACCTGGCTCGCCGAGGAAATGGCCGGCAAGTAATCAGGTCACGGACGCACCACGGCAGGTCTGAAAAACAAGAAAGGCACCCTGGGGTGCCTTTTTTGTTTTATCGACTAACTTCAGCGACTAAATTCAGCGCTCCGTCGGATCGAGCGGTGAGTCTTGCGAAGGATCGTCAGCGACTTCTGCGGGAATGGTGTACTTCTCTGCGGCCCATGCGCCGATGTCGATCTGCTTGCAGCGCTCCGAGCAGAACGGACGAAACTTGGCTTCAGGGCCCCAAACGACTTTCTTGCCGCAGGTCGGACAATTGACGACGGTTGTCATGGTCTTACAGATTGCAGAGTGTCAGCAGGAAAGGTACGTCGCTGTCGACCGGACGGGGCTTCAGATCGCCGTCCTGCGTGGTGAAACGCACCCAAAGCATGTACTTGTTGGCGCTGGCTTCCGGGATCACGCGCAGATCGGCGGCCACGCGCACCTGCATGAGCTGGTAGACGCGGCCCGTGAGCATCTGCTGATAGCTGCCTTGCTGCGCCATCGCCTTGCTGGCGTGACCGGATTCGCGCGCCAGTCCGAGCACGATGCCGATGGCATCACGCAGCGGCATCAGCGGACCAATCCACTTGTCGATGTCCTGGCGGCGCTGTTCGGTATCGTTGTGCCGCCACGCGTAATACGACGGCAGATCGAAGCGGCACGTTCCCCCGGGGATCACCGAGCGGCTGCGAATGCTCGACAGCCATTCGTTGTCGTTCAGGTGTTGACCGGGTTTGCCGGGAATCTGATTGAGATTGGCAATCGCGCGCTCGACTTCGTCGATGAACTGTTCGAGGGCATCCGACGCGATGTCGGGATTGCCGCGATAGGTTTGAAGCGTCAGCCGCTGCCGATCCAGTTCTTTGACCAGATCGTTCTTCAGGTCGGAGCGCCCCGCGATGTCCGCGATTTCGAACATGGTGATCAGCGCCGCGTGATGATCGAGCGGCTGATCCTGTCCGACGAAAAAGGCAAAGCGCCCGAACAGCTCTTCTAGCCGAAGCAGCGTGCGAATGCGTTCGTTGAGCGGATATTCGTACAGGATCAAGCGCGTTGGCCCAAAAGTTGGCGCTTTTCAGCGTAATGGCGACATTCTAATGCGGGAATCCAAAGAGAAGCAACGCGCGTCGGCGTTCCATGGCGCGCAATTGCCATGTGCGTTGTCAACGAGCGCTGCATTGCGATGTCCCTGTGAGCGTCGAGTGACTCAGTGTGCACCGAATTGCCCCGCGAGTTTGAGATATTCCGCATGCAGGCGATCCACACGTGAGGTCAGTGCAGCGTGTTGCGTGTCGTTGTCGACGACATCGTCGGCGAGCGCGAGCCGCTGTGCTCGCGTGGCCTGCCGCGCCATGATCGCCAGCACCTGATCGCGCGAGAAATGGTTGCGCGCCATCACGCGGGTGATCTGCGTTTCTTCCGGACAGTCGACGACAAGTATGCGTTGTACACGTTCGCGCCACGTGCCCGACTCGACCAGCAACGGCACTACGAAAATCAGATAGGGCCCTTCGGCTTGCGCCGCCGCTCGCTCGCACTCGGTGCGGATCAGCGGATGGGTAATGGCCTCCAAACGCGCTTTTGCATCGTCATCGGCAAAGACGAGTTCGCGCATACGGGCCCGATCGAGCGAGCCGTCGGGGGCCACGAAATCATCACCGAACGTGCGGCGGATGGCAGCCATGGCGGCACCGCCCGGTGCGGTAATGCCGTGGGCGATCGCATCGGTGTCGATAATGGCGATGCCGTGCGCGGCAAACAGGTTGGCGACAGTGGTCTTGCCGCTGCCGATGCCGCCGGTCAGGCCGATGGCGTAAGTCATGGGGTGCCTCCGATCCACATCATCAATTCATTGCCGCCGAACAGCGTGGCAATACCCCCCGCCGCGAGAAACGCGCCGAACGGAAACATCTGATCGTGGCGCAGCCGGCCCGCGATCCAGGCGCTGCCCGCCACCACGATGGCGAGCAAACACGCCAGCGTCATGATCTGCAACAGCGAGGCCCATCCGAGCCATGCGCCGAGTGCAGCGTAGAGTTTGAAGTCGCCAAAACCCATGCCCTCGCGGCGCCGCAGCAGCCAATAGACCCAGTACAGCAGCCAGAGACTCAGGTAGCCCGCCGCCGCCCCGATCACCGCAGCCGGGAGCGTGGCGAACCAGTGGCCCAGATTACAGAGGAGGCCCGCCCATAGCAGCGGCAAGGTGAGGATGTCGGGCAGCAGTTGTGTGTCGAAATCGATGTAGGCGAGTGTGATGAGCGTCCATACGAGGCCAAGGGCGCCTACGCTCTGCCAAGTCGGGCCGAAGCGCCATGCCACGGCCACGCTCAGCAGCGCAGTAAGCACCGACAACTGCCAGCGGCGTGTCGGCGCAGCGTCGGGCAGCGGCACGGCCTGGAAACGTTCTGCGGATAGGGCGGTGATCGATGCCAGCGGAATCTCCGTATCGCCATGGTCAGGGGATAAGGCAGACGCACTTGCGTTGATCGAGTTGATCGAGTTGATCGAGGTGGCGGATGTGGTCGCGATGGCTGACTCTGCCAGCCATGCAAGTTCGACGGCGACCGGCACGCGGCGTATGGCGATATCGAGAAAGAGGCCTGCGACGATGCCGGCGGCAGCAAAGAGCGCAAAGCGCCAGTGCGGCGCCAGTTGGGCGAGAAAGTCGATGAGCAGAGGCTCTGCGTAGCCGTTCATGCGACACCGTATCCGAGTTGGAACATCGGCAGATACATGGCAAGCACCATGCCTCCGATCAGCAGTCCGAGCAACGTAATCATCATGGGTTCCAGCGTCGCGCAGGCGCTCACCAGCGTATGTGCGGCTTCTTCGTCCAGCAGATCGGCCGCCTGGTTGAGCATGCGCCCGAGTGTACCCGATTCCTCCCCCACCACGGCGAGTTGTGCGATGACCAGCGGCCAGTGTGAATCGGCCTCCAGGGCCGTCGCCAGCCGTGCACCGCGGGCGACCGACACGTGCACGACGTGCGCGGACTGTCGGATGACGAGGTTGCCACAGGCGTTGGCCGCGGCGTCCATTGCGTCGGCCAGCGCAATGCCCGCGTCCAGCAGTGTGCCAAGCGTGCGGGCCCAGCGCGCGGTGCTCGTCATGCGCACGATCGGTCCGATACCGGGCAGTTTCAGGATCAGGCGATCACGCCATCGTCGCGCGCGCGAACTGCGCCTGAGCGTCACGCTGATCGCGACGCCTGCGGTGCTGAGGGCGGCCAGCAGCCATGGTCCGTCGTCGAGCGTGACGCGAGACATGTCGATGAGCCATCGGGTGAGCGGTGGCAACGGTACGCCGCCGCCAGCGGCGTTGGCAAAGAGCCGTTCGAACTCGGGGATGACCCAGCGAAGCAGCGCGATTACGATCGCGATGGCCACGCCCAGCACGGTCAAGGGATAGGAGAGCGCCCGCTGGAGTTTTTCGCGGAGTGCG
This sequence comes from Pandoraea sp. PE-S2R-1, assembly GCF_002179865.1. Taxonomy (NCBI): domain Bacteria; kingdom Pseudomonadati; phylum Pseudomonadota; class Betaproteobacteria; order Burkholderiales; family Burkholderiaceae; genus Pandoraea; species Pandoraea sp. PE-S2R-1. The sequence continues at coordinate 38,490 of NZ_NGUR01000005.1, forward strand.
CGCGTGTGGTCACGCTGCGTACTGAGGCGGGCGAGCGTCGGTGCGAGTTGTGCGCCCAGTTCGCCCGCGGCGACCAACTGACAATCGACGGTGTTGAAATGATGTGTTGCACGCGCCATCGCCTGTGCCAGCGGAAAGCCTTGCCTGACGTCGTGCCCGATTTCTCGCGCGAGACGTTTGAGACCACGGGCGTGCGCACCGCGCGCGAGGATGTCGAGTGCGGCACTCAAGGGCACACCGGCTGCCAGCAGCGTGGCAAGGCGTCGCATGAGATTGGCGGCATCGATGGCTTTCACGCGAATGGCGGCGGTGTGGCGGCGTCCGGCGCTCAGGTGCGTCACGCCCACATGTTGCCGACGCAATTCGAGGCGTGCGATCGCTTCACCCGTCGCGATCAGCTCTCCTTGCCGGGCACGGCCATCGGCGTCGTGCCCCTGCCAGTGCCAGCGACGGGGTTGGGCGACTGGGGCGCGCCGGGTCGCCCCGTCAGGCAGGTGTTGTCGCATCGACATCCTCCTGACAGATCGTGCCCGCACTGGCGTGCCACAAGCCCGCTTCGCGCAGCGTCATCACGCCTTCGCTCGCCGCCTGCGCCGCTAGTTCGTGAGGACTGCGCGATTGCGCGATGTTGACCGCTTGCGTGGCGCTGATCGGCATCACCTGAAACACACCAATGCGGCCCGCAAATCCAGTGCCGTGACAGCGCATGCAGGTGTGGCGGCGCTGCGGTTCGTCGCGGCCCTCTCCAGGCGCTCCATGCTCGGCAATCCCGGACGGGGCCGACGGCGTCTCCTTCGATGCGTCGGCGCCCCCGGCCACATCACACCCCGCCGGACAACGGCGCCTGACGAGACGTTGCGCACTGACCAGCAGGAGCGCCGACGACAGATTGAACGGCGCGACCCCGAGATCCAGCAATCGGGCGACCGTGCTCGAAGCATCGTTGGCGTGTACCGTGGCGAAGACGAGATGACCCGTTTGCGCCGCTTGTACGGCAATCGAGGCGGTCTGTGCGTCGCGGATTTCCCCGATCACAAGCACGTCGGGATCTTGTCGAAGGAAGGCGCGCAAGGCGGTCGAGAAGTCGAGCCCGGCCCGCTCGTTGAGATTGACCTGCGTGACGCCCGGCAGCCGGATTTCGACCGGATCTTCGATCGTCACGATATTGCGTGTGGTGTCGTTGAGCCGCCGCAGGCAACTGTAAAGCGACACCGTCTTGCCGCTCCCTGTCGGCCCCGTGAGCAGGATCATCCCGTGCGGGCGCGCGATGGCACGTGCGAGCGCCTGATATTGCACAGGCGTATAGCCGAGCGATTCGAGCGAGAGCGGCACCTTGGCGCCATCGAGCAGCCGCACCACCAACTTCTCACCGTAGAGCGTGGGCAACGTGCTGACGCGGCATTCGACAGGTTCGCCCGATTCACGCCATAACATCCGGCCATCCTGCGGCAGACGCTTCTCCGAGATGTCCAGATGGGCGAGTACCTTCAATCGGGCAACCAGCATGTCGCGCCACGCGACCGGCACTTCAGCGTGTTCGTGCAGTTCGCCATCTACGCGCAAGCGAATGCGGAACCGTCGTGCCATCGGCTCGAAGTGAATATCGGAGGCACCCGCGCGCACTGCTTCACCGAGCATCTGTTCCAGATACTGGAGAGGCGAAGCCGCTTCGGGGGTGGGGGCAGGGGATGAAAATGACGCAGCAACCGGCGCGTCCACACTGCGCGATTCAGCGGGCGTGTGACGGCGTGGCGTCGAGACGGCTTGCGATGACATGACAGGGAATGACGAGAGCGACGTGAAGCTTCAGTCTCGTCAAATCCCTGGGGGATCTCAATCGGAATTGCCCGAAAAATGGGGGGATGTTACGCGCAGTGAACGAGGAGATTGCAACCCGCTAGCCCCGTTTAATTTGCGTTACCTGCACGGCCGTCGTCAGTTGGCAGATTGATGCCCCGCCGGTTTGAACAATCGTACGGTCTTGATCGCCTGATTGTCGATCTGCACGATCTCCATGCGCACGCCGCTGATCTCCAGACTTACCGACGCTTCCGGAATCTCGCGCAGCACTTCGAGGATCAGGCCGTTAAGTGTCTTGGGGCCGTCGGTGGGCAGATGCAGGCCCAGGCGGCGATTCAGGTCACGAAGTCCGACGCCGCCACTGACCAGACAGTCGGCATCTTTGCTCCAGCCCGAGCGGCTGCCGCCCGAGCCGTGGGTGCTCGTGGTGAACTCACCGATCAGTTCCTCGATGATGTCTTCGGTCGTCACGAGCCCTTCGACTTCGCCGTATTCGTTGACGACGAGACCCACGCGGCGGTGGTTCTCCTGAAAGTACTGCAACTGGCGCAGCGCAGGCGTATCGCTCGGAATGAAGTACGGCTCGACGAGCAGCGCGCGAAGGGTGTCGACCGTGAGGTCGTCGGGGTGGCGCAGCGCGGAGAGTGTGCGGCGCACGGGAAGAATGCCGACGATGCGATCGATATCGCCGTCGTACACCGGCAGCTTGTTGTGATAGCAGGTCTCGAGCTGCGAGAGGATCGTCTCGAGCGGTGCCGAGATATCGAGTGCTTCGATGCGCGCGCGCGGCACCATCACGTCGTCCACCGCGATGTTCTCCAGATCGAGCAGGTTGAGCAACACACTGCGCGGTTTGGTCGGCATGTAGTTGCCGGCTTCCAGCACGATGGTGCGCAGTTCTTCGGTGGTGAGACGTGTTTCGCTGGCATCGCGGCGCGTATTGATGCCGAGCACACGCAGAATGCCGCGCACGAAACCGTTGAGCACCCAGACGAGTGGCGTCGCAAGCGTGACGATCGGTTTGAGCAGCGCGCTGGTGGGCAGTGCGATGCGTTCCGGGTAGGTCGCACCGACGATTTTCGGACCAATCTCGGCGAACACGATGATGAGCAACGCAATCAACGCTGTGGCAACGGTCAAGGTGACCGCGTCGTTGCCGAAGTAACGCACCGCAATGGAGGTGGTGAGTACCGGAACAACCGTGTTGATGACGTTATTGCCGACGAGAATCGTGGACAGCAGGTCTTCGGTACGGGAGAGCAGACCCTGGGTGTCTTTCGCGCCTCGGACGTTGAGGCGCACGAGATGTTTCAGGCGATGGCGGTTGAGCGCCATCATGCTCGTCTCTGAAATGGAGAAGAAGCCCGAACAGACGATCAGCAGGGCGACGGCGCAAATTTGCGCCCATAAGGGCAAGGCTTCCAAGCGTATTTGTGCACCAGTGGCGCGGGGGGTGGCAATGAGTTGCCACTATAGCAGAGGGGGGCCGTCGTTCCGCCGGCGTGGCGCGGTTGTCCGCGAAGGTCGCGAATGCAACGGAGTGCAAGGTATTTGCGCAGGACGGGGGATGACGCAGAAATAAAAAAACCGCCGGACGAATCCGGCGGTTTTTTTGCTTTGCATGAGAGCAAAGTGAATCTTGGTCGGGGTGAGAGGATTCGAACCTCCGGCCTCTACGTCCCGAACGTAGCGCTCTACCAGGCTAAGCTACACCCCGCTTTCGATTTTGTCGCTTCGCCTTGTTAAGTGCGTCGCGTTATCGAGTAAGAACACAATTCTAGCAGGCTATTTTTGTATTGTGAAGAGGGGAGTGTAGAAATAATTTGTGCGGCGGCATCGGCTTCTTCTTGCGCACGTGCCAGCGTGTAGTCGAGTGCCCCCGTGCGCGTGATCGCGGCGAGGATCGGCTCGAACTTGTCGGTGCCGCCATTTTCGATCGCTTCCCGCACGAGCGCGCGTTCGGCTTCGGTGCCGTGTTGCAGCACATGAATCAGCGGCAGCGTCGGTTTGCCTTCGCGCAGATCGTCGCCGGCGTTCTTGCCCATCGCATCGGTGTCGCCCGCGTAATCGAGCCAGTCATCCATCAATTGGAACGCGGTGCCGAGGCGGCCGCCATATTCCAATACCGCCGCTTCCGTCTGTGCATCGGCATTCGCCAGCACGGCGGCGAGTTGCGTGGCCGCTTCGAAAAGGGTGGCGGTCTTGTACTTGATGACCTGGAGGTAGCGCGCTTCGTCGACGTCCGGGTCGTGCATGTTCAGCAACTGGAGGACTTCGCCTTCCGCAATGACGTTCGTGGCGCGCGCGAGAATCTGCATGACTCGCATGTTGTCCACGCTCACCATCATCTCGAACGAGCGGGAGTACAGGAAGTCGCCGACGAGTACCGACGCCGCATTGCCGAACAGGGCATTGGCCGTCTGGCGGCCGCGGCGCAGGTCGGATTCATCGACCACGTCGTCGTGCAGCAGCGTCGAGGTGTGGATGAATTCGATGACGGCGGCCAGCTCGAAGCGAGCCGGCGAGGTGACGCCAAGCGCATTCGCGACGAGCAGCAGCAAGGCCGGACGCAGGCGTTTGCCGCCCGAATTGATGATGTACTCCGAGATCTGATTGATCAGGACCACCTCGGAGGCCAGCCGGTGGCGGATAAGCTGGTCGACGGCACGCATGTCGTCGGCGATGGCGGCCAGTACGTTCTGGGGAGAAGTCGAAGCAGTCAAGACAAGGCTCGGGTGAGGAAAAATTCGCCCCAAATTATATAGTGCGCGGGGCCACTTTCGGGCACCAGCCCCGCGGAATGACTGGCTTCACGGAAGTCTTTGACTCAAAAGGATAAAGTCTGTATAATCCCCGGTTTTCGTGCGCGCATTCTTCGCGACAAGTCCAAAAATACTTCGGTATCGCGGGCTGCGGAGCGGCGTTGGGTCGGTAAGAAGCGTCCTAAATGTCCTTTCGGGGACCGGGACCCTCGGCCTGCACGGGAAGAATATATCTCTTGTTTATGAGTGAGGTTCAACAATGTACGCGGTCATAAAAACCGGCGGCAAGCAATATAAGGTTGCTGCTGGCGAAAAACTTAAAGTAGAACAGATACCGGCTGACATTGGCGCTGAAATCACCATCGACCAGATTCTCGCCGTTGGCGAGGGTGAATCGATTAAGTTCGGTGCACCGCTGGTTAGTGGGGCTTCCGTCAAGGCTACCGTTATCGCCCAGGGTCGTCACCCCAAGGTGAAGATTTTCAAGATGCGCCGTCGCAAGCACTACCAAAAGCGTCAAGGCCATCGCCAAAACTACACCGAGCTGCGTATCGACAGCATCAACGGCTAATCGATAGAGCTAGGTAAGGAGTTAAGTCATGGCACACAAAAAAGCAGGCGGATCGTCCCGTAACGGCCGCGATTCCGAGTCGAAGCGCCTCGGCGTGAAGGTGTACGGCGGTCAGGCAATCCTGGCTGGCGGCATCATCGTTCGCCAACGCGGTACTCGTATGCATGCCGGCGAAAACGTCGGTATTGGTAAGGACCACACGCTGTTTGCACTGGCCGATGGCCACGTGCAATTCGCCATCAAGGGCGCAGCGAAGAAGCAAGTGGTTAGCGTGGTGCCGGCAGCGTAAGCTAAGCCTTTTGCCACCAAAAGGCTCCGCTCTCATGCGGAGCCTTTTTTGTTTGTCCCGTCGCTATCTCCGCGAAATATCGCGAGGCTCACGGGGCGTTGTACAGAATTCAGTATCGTCTGCGGACGGTCGATAAGGCGGAACGGAACCATGAAATTCATTGACGCAGCGCGTATCGAGGTGATCGCCGGGGACGGCGGCAATGGCTCGGCATCGATGCGCCGTGAGAAGTTCGTGCCGTTCGGCGGACCGGACGGCGGCGACGGCGGTCGTGGCGGCAGCGTGTATGCCGTGGCGGATCGCAACATCAATACCCTCATCGATTACCGTTACTCGAAGAAGCATCTGGCGCGCAACGGTGAAACCGGCCGCGGCTCGGATTGCTACGGCAAGGGCGGTGACGACATCCATCTGCGTATGCCGGTGGGCACCATCATCAGCGACATGGACACCGGCGAAGTCATCGCCGACCTGACCGAACACGGCCAGGAAGTGGTCCTCGCGCAAGGCGGTGCAGGCGGTCTGGGTAACCTCCATTTCAAGTCGAGCACGAACCGTGCGCCCCGTCAGAAGACCGACGGCAAGCCCGGCGAGCGCCGCATGCTCCAGCTTGAGCTCAAAGTGCTCGCGGACGTCGGTCTGCTCGGCATGCCCAATGCGGGCAAATCGACTTTCATCGCGTCGGTATCGAACGCGCGTCCGAAGATCGCCGACTATCCGTTCACCACGCTCCACCCGAACCTCGGTGTCGTGCGCACCGCGCCGGGCAAGAGCTTCGTGATCGCCGATATTCCCGGCCTGATCGAAGGCGCCGCCGAAGGTGCCGGCCTGGGTCACCAGTTCCTGCGCCATTTGCAGCGTACGGGCCTGTTGCTGCATATCGTGGACATCGCCCCGTTCGACGAAGGCGTCGATCCGGTGGCGGACGCGAAGGCCATCGTGCTCGAATTGCAGAAGTACGACCAGATGCTGTTCGAGAAGCCCCGTTGGCTGGTGCTCAACAAGGTCGACATGATCCCGGAAGACGAACGCGCCGAGCGCGTGGCCGACTTCCTCAAGCGTTATGACTGGGACGGCCCGACCTTCCAGATCTCGGCGCTGACCGGCGAAGGCTGCGAACACCTGTGCCTTTCGGTGCAGGAGTATCTGTACCAGCAACGCGGTGCCGTCGAAGAAGCGCTGGAAGATGCCGCGCTCGATCCGCGTTTCCGCGCCGGCAGTGCGACCCCCGAGGCCGCCCCCGCTGCCAGCGAACCCGCACCACAAACGCCCCCGGACGATACGCCAAAGGCGTAAACTCCCCATCACTCAAGACACGGGCGGTGCCGTCGCAATGACGTTACCGCCAGTGATCCGGCCACGCTGGCCGTGAGCGGTGCAGAACTGACGGGGCAATCAACGTGTTTGACGTGTTTGACGTGTTGAACGCGTTGAACACATCCGCCGCAGTTGCCCGACGGTGCCAGCGAACCAGCCTTCCCCAATACATCCGCAGGAGAAACCAGTCCCATGCGTTCGGTCATTGCCGATGCCAGGCGGCTCGTGGTGAAAGTGGGTTCCAGCCTTGTGACCAACGATGGTCGCGGCTTGGACGATGTTGCGATTGCGCGTTGGGCGCAGCAGATTGCCGCCCTGCGGCACGGTGGCGACGGGCGTGCGCCAAAGCAAGTGGTGCTCGTGAGTTCGGGCGCCATTGCCGAAGGCATGCAGCGCCTGGGCTGGACGCGTCGTCCGAAAGCCATCGATGAGCTTCAGGCGGCTGCCGCCGTGGGGCAGATGGGGCTCGCACAGGTCTACGAGACCCGTTTCGCCGAGCACGGCGTGCGCACCGCGCAGATTCTGCTCACGCACGCCGATCTGGCCGACCGCGAGCGCTATCTGAACGCCCGGACCACGCTGCTGACCTTGCTGCGTCTTGGCGTGGTGCCGATCATCAACGAGAACGACACGGTCGTAACCGACGAAATCAAGTTCGGCGACAACGACACGCTGGGCGCGCTCGTGACCAACCTGATCGACGGCGACGCGCTGGTCATTCTCACCGACCAGTCGGGGCTTTATACCGCAGACCCGCGCAAGCACCCGGACGCCGAGTTCGTGCACGAAGCGGAAGCAGGCGACGAGCGTCTCGAAGCGATGGCCGGCGGTGCCGGCTCGAGTATCGGCCGTGGCGGCATGCTGACCAAGATTCTGGCGGCCAAGCGCGCGGCGACGAGCGGCGCACACACGGTGATCGCGTCGGGCCGCGAGGCTGACGTACTGGTACGACTGGCCGGCGGCGAGGCGATCGGCACGCAACTGACGGCGCGCACGGCCGTACTGACGGCGCGCAAGCAGTGGATGGCCGATCACTTGCAGGTGCGCGGGCGCGTCGTGATCGATGCGGGCGCGTGCAAGAAGCTGATCGAAGAGGGCAAGAGCCTGCTGCCGATCGGCGTGATCGATGTAGAAGGCACGTTCGCGCGCGGTGAGGTCATTGCGTGTCTGGACGAAGCCGGTCACGAAGTCGCACGCGGCTTGTCGAACTACAGCGCGTCGGAGGCCCGACTCATTCGCCGTCACCCGAGCAGCGATATCGAGCAGGTGCTGGGCTTTGCCAACGAACCCGAGTTGATTCACCGCGACAACCTGATTCTGCGCTGAACGAGACGCGCTACCGGGGCAACTGGGGCGCAAATCGTGAATACGGAAGTAGAAACAAAAACGCCGGCACGATAACCGTGGCCGGCGTTTTTTTATGGCATCGGCGGATGTCGTCGGGCGCCGACGCCAACCGGCGGACGAAATTTCGCCCGCTGCGCGATTACTTGTAGTCGGGGTTGCCCACCGGATAGCGCAGGTTCTGCACGATTTCCTTCGGCTTGCCCAGCGGCGTTTTCTCGCGGCACAGGTAGTCGCGGTACAGGATGCCTTGGTAGGCCGTCGAGCCGTACGGACGAATCTGCCGCCACTCGCTGTTGCGTGCGGCGACCCACGTGCCGTCAGGGCGGCCGGTGGCGTACAGGCGCGTCTCGAACGTCGAGCAGTGCATGCCCTCGAACGACACGTTACGCGCGCCTTCCTTGCTGGTGATGACGGCCACGTAGCGCACCACGCCGTCGTCAGACACTTGCACGGACTTGGTGTCGATCGCGTAGGTCAGCGAGGAGTTCGGCAGGGTGGGGAAGGTGGCGAGATCGGCGTTCTGCGGGGCCGTTGTCGGCATCGTGAAGTCGGATTCCTTCCATTTGCCCTTGGCGGCTTCCTGCTGGGCGAAGTATTCGTCGAGATCCTGAACGGGCTGCGACGTGCTGCTGCAAGCGGCGAGCAGCGTCAGCGCGGCCAGAGGGGCCAGAACGGCGAGGCGCGGAGCGCGGCGGGTGAAAGACAGGCGCATGAGGTGACGGTCAGTAAGACGGCTGATGAGCGAAAGCGGGCGAGGCCGCGCAAAATGTTCTGGGTGATCGACGACGAACGTGACGACGAACACGACGGCAAACGTGACGGCGACGAACACGGGGAATTCAGCACGACGCGGGCATGAAGCCCGCGTACGGATGATGGACAGCGCGGTCGCGGCCCGGTTCAGTGCCCCCCGCCTGCGGAACCCTTACCCGGACTAACGGGGCTATCGGCGCTGCCGGAGCCAAGGCCGCCAGCATGCTCGGCGGTATCGGCGGTATCGGCGGTATCGGCGGTATCGGCAGTATTGGCGGCATCGCCATCGTCGACCGCCACCGAAGCACCGCCGCAATCGTCGCTGTATTCGCCCGAGTGATGCTCGCCCGGGCCGGGATCGATCGCGTCGCCGTACGACCCGCTCGTGGCGCCCGGCGGCAGTTCGCCGATATGGGCACCCGCGCGCGGAAACCGCCGCCGTTCGTGCTGGGCACGCGCAGTCGTGCGCCGCAGATAGCGCGAGAGTTCGTTGAGCGCGAGTTGATACACTTCGCGTTTGAACTCGATCACGGCCTCGAGCGGCACCCAGTATTCGTTCCAGCGCCAGGCGTCGAACTCGGGATGATCGGTCGCACGCAGGCAGATATCGCAATCGCGACCAACCATGCGCAGCAGGAACCAGATTTGTTTCTGGCCCCGGTAATGTCCGCGCACTTCGCGCTTGATGAACTTGTCCGGCACCTCATAACGCAGCCAGTCGCGCGTGCGACCGATGATTTTGACGTGTTCTGGCTTTAGCCCGGTTTCTTCGTGCAATTCTCGGAACATGGCCTGTTCGGGCGTTTCGCCGTACTTGATGCCGCCTTGCGGGAACTGCCAGGAGTGTTCGCCCAGCCGCTTGCCCCAGAACACTTCATTGCGTGCGTTTAAGAGGATGATGCCGACGTTCGGGCGAAAGCCTTCACGGTCAAGCATACAACCACCCTTGAATCCTTTAAAATTGTTTCGATTATAAACAGATAATCACCGGCGCGGCGGCTGGCGGGGCTCGGGCACCCGACCGAAGCAACCCGGCCGTTGACCCCTAATTTTTCCGGAAATCTGCATGAAAGCCTCTCGTTTCTTCATCGGCACCCTCAAGGAAGCTCCCGCGGACGCCGAGATCGTCAGCCACAAGCTGATGGTGCGTGCCGGCATGATCCGTCGCGTTGCCGGCGGTATCTACGATTACCTGCCGATCGGGCTGCGCTCGATTCGCAAGGTCGAAGCCATCGTCCGTGAAGAAATGAACCGCGCCGGCGCGCTCGAACTGCTCATGCCGGCCGTCCAGCCGGCCGAACTCTGGCAGGAATCGGGCCGCTGGCAAAAGTACGGCCCGGAGCTGCTGCGCCTGAAGGACCGCAACGACCGCGATTTCGTGGTCGGGCCGACCCACGAAGAAGTGGTGACGGACATCGCGCGCCGCGAGATCAAGAGCTACCGCCAACTGCCGGTCAACTTCTATCAGGTGCAGAACAAGTTCCGCGACGAGATCCGTCCGCGCTTCGGCGTGATGCGCGGCCGCGAATTCCTGATGAAGGACGCGTACTCGTTCGATAAGGACCGTGCCGGCCTGCAAGTCTCGTATCAGAAGATGTTCGACGCCTATGTGCGCATCTTCACGCGTCTGGGGCTGGATTTCCGCGCGGTCGTGGCCGACAACGGCTCGATCGGCGGCTCGGGTTCGCATGAATTCCACGTGATCGCCGACACCGGCGAAGACGCCATCGCCTACTGCCCGACGTCGGACTATGCGGCCAACGTCGAAATGGCCGAAGCCGTCGCCCCGCAAGGCGAGCGTGCCGCCCCGGCCGAAGGCCTGACCAAGACCGCCACGCCGGGCAAGGCCAAGTGCGAAGCCGTGGCCGAACTGCTGTCGATTCCGCTCGCGCGCACGGTCAAGTCGATCGTGCTGGCGACCGACAGCGAAGACGCCGGCACCACGGTCTGGCTGCTGCTGCTGCGCGGCGATCACGAACTGAACGAGATCAAGGCGAGCAAGGTGCCGGGGCTGACGGACTTCCGTTTTGCCTCCGAAGCCGAGATCGTCGAGTGGTTCGGCACGCCGCCGGGCTATCTGGGCCCGATCGGCACGAAGAAGCCGGTCAAGCTGGTGGTCGACCGCACGGTGGCCAAGATGAGCGACTTCGTGGTCGGCGCCAACGAGGCGGACTTCCACATCACCGGCGTGAACTGGGGCCGCGATCTGCCCGAAGCCGAAGTGGTGGCCGATCTGCGCAACATCGTGCCGGGCGACGCCTCGCCGGACGGCAAGGGCGAGATCGCCCTGTGCCGCGGCATCGAAGTGGGTCACGTGTTCCAGTTGGGCACCAAGTACTCGGATGCCATGGGCGCCACCTTCCTCGACGAGAACGGCAAACCGGCCCCGATGGAAATGGGCTGCTACGGCATTGGTGTCACGCGCGTGCTGGGCGCTGCCATCGAACAGAATTTCGACGATCGCGGCATCATCTGGCCGGAATCGATCGCCCCGTTCGAAGTGGTGCTGTGCCCGATGGGCTACGACCGCAGCGACGCTGTGCGCGCCGCGGCCGACAAGCTCTACGAGGAACTGCTGGCCGCCGGCGTCGACGTCATTCTCGATGACCGTGGCGAGCGCCCGGGCGTGATGTTCGCCGACTGGGAACTGATCGGCGTGCCGCACCGCGTGGTGATCGGCGATCGTGGCCTGAAGGAAGGCAAGATCGAGTATCAGGGCCGTCGCGAGACGGAAGCCCAGTTGCTCGACGCTGCCACCGTGGCCGAGATCGTGACCGGCAAGGTGCGCGCTGCGAAGGCGGTCTGAGCGTCAGTGAGGCGGGAGTGAGTCGAGTCTGGTCGGCACGACCGATGACACCGCACCTGCCAGCCAGCCGCGCAATCTTGTAGAGGTTGAGTCGGCTGGATCCTGCATTACCTGACGGCAGTCGCCTTGGCGGCTGCCGTTGTCATATCCAGAGCATTCTCCGTATGGAATACACGTTCGCTTCGGCCACGATCCTGCTGCTGCTCATCACGGATCCGTTCGGCAATATCCCGATTTTCGTCAACGCGTTGCGTAACGTGCCCGCATCGCGACGGCCGCGCGTGATCGTGCGAGAGGTGCTGATCGCGTTCGCGATTCTGCTGCTGTTCATGCTTGTGGGCGATCGCTTCCTGCGGATGATGAGCCTGACCGATCTGTCGCTGCAACTGGCGGGCGGCATCGTGCTGTTTCTGATTGCGCTGCGCATGATCTTCCCGCATCCCGATCAGGGCTCGCTGCCGACGGCGGGTGAGCCGCTCATCGTGCCGCTGGCGATTCCCGCGCTTGCCGGGCCGTCGGCGCTGGCAACCGTCATGCTGCTGGTGTCGCAACAGCCGGGCAGGATGCTCGAATGGATTACGGCGCTGAGCGTGACGATGGCCGTGTGTGCCGTGGTGCTGTTGCTGGCCGACCGCATCGAGCGCCTGCTTGGGTCACGCGTGGTGGCGGCGTTCGAGCGTCTGATGGGGCTGATTCTCGTGGCGATCTCGGTCGAGATGATCCTCAAGGGCGTGAAAGTCTTCGTGCATCAGTTCTGAGCGCATGCATCGAAGGCATCGCTGGCATCGGCAGCAAAAGAAAAGGGCCCCGAGGGGCCCTTTCTTCATGGCGACCTGACTGACGTCAACACGACATCAGCGCGGCGTCGTCAGTGCGCGAATCGTCGGCAGGTTACGCCAGTAACCCTTGGCATCCATGCCGCAGCCGAAGACGTAGCGATCGGGCACGGTAAAGCCGCAGAAGTCGGGATGCGACGGCTTGTCCTTGGCGAGAATCTTCTCGCACAGCACGGCGCTGTAGAACTTCGACGCGCCCATCTCGAGAATCCGGTCGCGAATGGCGGCCATCGTCGCACCTTCGTCGAGGATGTCGTCGAGCACGAGCACCACGCGATCACGCACCGAGTCACGCGGGGCGACACGCCACTGCATGGCACCGCCAGTGGTGGTGTTGTTGTAGCGCGAGAGGTGGATGTAGTCGAACTCGAGCGGGAAGTCGAGGCGCGGCAGCAGCATGCCGGTGAAGACGGCGGCGCCGCCCATGACCGACAGCACCATCGGGAATTCGTCGCCGATGGCGGCCTTGATGGCACCGGCCATCTGGTCGACCGAGGCGTTGACCTGGTCGGACGAGACGATTTCTTCGGAATTACGGAAAACTTCGAGGGCTTCTTCGCGGTTCATATGGGGCGACCCTGTATCACTTGTTGCGGGGGATGTCGCTATTTGCGGCCCGGAGTATATACGGAATAGCCGGCGTTGACCGGATCTGTCCGAAATCTGACGGGCCGCAACCCTGCGACCGGGGAGAGAACGTCTGCGCGCTTAGCGCATGCCCGGCATCATGCCCTTCATGCTGCGCATCATCTTCATCATGCCGCCGCCCTTGAGCTTCTTCATCATCGTGCGCATCTGGTCGTACTGATTGAGCATGCGGTTGACTTCCTGCACCTGCACGCCTGCGCCGGCAGCGATGCGGCGCTTGCGGCTGGCCTTGATCAGTTCCGGCTTGGCGCGCTCGGTCGGCGTCATCGAGTTGATGATGCCTTCCATGCGGCGCACCTGCTTCTCGGCCTGATCCATATTGGTCTGGCTGGCGGCGGCCTGGAACTGCGCCGGCAGCTTGTCCATGAGCGAGGAAAGCCCGCCCATTTTCTTCATCTGGCCGATCTGCGCCTTGAAGTCGTTCAGATCGAAGTCACCGCCTTTCTTGACCTTCTCTGCGAGCTTCTGGGCGGCCTGCACGTCCACGCCGCGCTGGGCTTCCTCGACGAGCGCGAGAATGTCGCCCATGCCGAGAATCCGGTTCGCCATGCGGTCCGGGTGGAAGACTTCGAGGCCGTCGAGCTTTTCGCCCACACCGACGAACTTGATCGGCTTGCCGGTGATGTGACGCACCGACAGCGCGGCACCGCCACGCGAGTCGCCGTCGAGCTTGGTGAGCACCACGCCGGTGAGCGGCAGCGCTTCGTTGAAGGCACGGGCGGTGTTCACGGCGTCCTGACCGAGCATGGCGTCAACGACGAACAGCGTTTCGATCGGTTTCAGCTCCGTATGCAGGGCGGTAATTTCCTGCATCATCGCTTCGTCGATACCCAGACGGCCGGCCGTGTCGACGAGCAGCACGTCGTGGTGATGGCGGCGTGCCCAGTCCACCGCCGCGCGGGCGATGTCGACCGGTTTCTGATCGGGTTGCGACGGGAAGAAGTCGGCGTCGACCTGTTCGGTCACCGTCTGCAACTGCGCGATAGCGGCAGGGCGGTAGACGTCGACGGAAACGGTGAGGACTTTCTTCTTCTGCGCGCGCAGCAGCTTGGCGAGCTTACCGACGGTGGTGGTCTTACCCGCACCTTGCAGACCGGCCATCAGGATGATGGCGGGCGGGGTGGTGGCGAGATTGAGTTCGGCGGCGCGGCCTTCGTAGTCGCCGCCCATGAGCGCGGTGAGTTCGCGCTGGACCACGCCCACGAGCGCCTGACCCGGCGAGAGGCTGCCGACGACTTCTTCGCCGAGCGCCTTTTCGCGCACCTTGGCGACGAAATCGCGGACCACGGGCAGGGCAACGTCAGCCTCAAGCAGGGCAAGGCGCACTTCGCGCAGCATTTCCTGCGTGTTGGCCTCGGTCAGACGGGCTTCGCCGCGCAGGGTCTTGACGACCTTGGCAAGGCGCGTAGTGAGATTGTCGAGCATGAAACGTATCCTGTAAGACCCGCAGTGGCCCGGTGGGCGGGCGTGCCCGGGCGAGTGAGCAGCACGGCAGCGCGCCCGTCATGGGCTGGTGTAAACTTCAAACATGACTATTTTACTGTATGCGCTGACCGCCATCCTCTACGCCGGGTTGGCGGTTTGTTCTTGGCAAGGTTACCGGCGCGATGCCGCACTCGCGATGGCGGGCGGGCAACTCGCGCCTGCGCCGGTCACGGGCACGCCTTCGCGCTGGCCGATGCAGCTTTCGCTGTTCGTCGCGCTCGCGCTGCACGGGGTGTTGCTGCATCAGACGATCTTCCGTGCCGACAGCATGCACTTCGGTTTCGCGTACATGCTCTCGGCCATGCTCTGGCTCTCAGTGGGCATCTACTGGATCGAAAGTTTCTTCTTCCCGCTCGACAGCCTGCGGCTAATGGTCACACCGATCGCGGCGGTGGCCTGCATCCTGCCGCTGATCTTTCCCGACGTGCGAATTCTCGGCTTTGCGGCCGAACCGATCTTCAAGGTGCACTTCATCATCGCGAACATGGCGTATGGCCTGTTCGCACTCGCGGCGCTGCATGCGCTGCTGATGATTTATGCCGAGCGGCAACTGCATCCGTCGCGCGGCAGCGAGCCGACTGGCTGGCTGGCCCGCTGGCTCGAAACACTGCCGCCGCTGCTCACGATGGAGAAGCTGCTGTTCCGCCTGATCGGTGCGGGCTTCGTGCTGCTCACGCTGACGCTGATTTCCGGCGTGATGTTCTCCGAGGCGCTCTTCGGGCGCGCGGTGCGCATCGATCACAAGACCGTGTTCGCGGTGGTGTCGTGGCTGATGTTCGGCGCGGTGCTGCTGGGGCGGCATTTTTATGGGTGGCGCGGTAAGGTCGCGCTGCGTTGGGTTCTGGCGTCATTCGTGGCGCTGTTGCTGGCGTATGTCGGTTCTCGCTTCGTGCTAGAGGTGGTGCTGCATCGCATGACGGAGACTTGAAGCGCGATGCGCAATATCTTGCTGTTACTGGTGTTGTTGGTGCTGGGCACCTGGTGGATGCGTCATAACGAGCGCAAGCGCGATGCCGACCGTATGCGCCCGCCGCCCGCGAGCGGGGCGAAGACCACCGTGCAACAGTCGCTGCCGCCGGCCGAGCGCATGGTGCGCTGCCAGGAGTGCGATACCTATCTGCCCGAGAGCGACGCGATACATGGCGCCGGCGGCACGCATTTTTGCAGTGGCGCGCATCGCGACGCCTATCTCGCGCGCGAACGCCGCGCCTGAGCCCCGAAGCGCGGCCTCACCGCGCATACGTCGGGGCCCATTCCTCGCATATTCCCCGCGCTTTCTTTCCCGCTGCCTCTCTCTATTAGCAAGCCTGCCCCGGTGGCCGGCTTGCGCATGCCTGTCGCATGCACTAAAACACAGTAACCAGCCCCGTACAAAACAAGAACAAGCATGACGAGACGGGATGGGGGATCAGTCGACAGGAGGGCGCCATATGTTGATGCGCAGACGGATGTATTTCCTTCTTCCCGATTTGGCGAGTGCGCAGCGCACGATGAGTGACCTGCTGCTGGCGCGAATCGAGGAGCGTCACATCCACTTCATGGCACGTGACGAAATGGACCTGGAGGGACTGCACGAGGCTAACCTCCTACAGACTTCCGATATCGTGCACGGCGCCGAAGCCGGGCTCGTGATCGGTGGCTTCTGTGGGCTGGCAGTCGGTGCAGTCGCGGCGTTTTTCCCCATCGTGGGCACACGTCCCCAATGGGAGTTGATGATCATTACCGCGCCGCTCGGTTCGCTGTTCGGCGCGTGGGTGTCGAGCATGATCGGCGTATCGGTGCCGAACTCGCGGCTCAAGATGTTCCGCGAGCCGCTGGAGCAAGGCCAGATTCTGCTGATGGTCGATGTGCGCGAGAGCCGCGTCGACGAGGTTCGCGAGATGTTGAAAGCGCACCATCCCGAAGCGCATATGGAAGGGGTGGAGGCGGCGATTCCGGCATTTCCGTGATCGATGGGTTCATCCGGCCGGCAACGGCCAATGGCGCCGCCCCTGTGAGCGGTGCGGGGTGGTACGCGTGTTGCACGACACGAGTCCGTTGCCACCCCCGGGCGTGGCAACGCCCATGGAAGCCTCTCGGCCTAGAACGGCGAGAGGCTTCTTCTTTGGGGATTCTGCCGATTTTTTTCCGGGCATCGGGCGGGCACAGTAGCGGGAGTGCGCATCACATCGTGCGTCATATCGAGCATCCCTTGACACCCCGCCACGACCGTTGGGCCCCGCGTCGGCGGCGTTACGCCAAGTGGGCTACAATGGCGCCCCTCGCTCTACGGGAGATCGCCGTGCCCGTCATGCTCCAGTCATTTGTGTCCCCTATCGTTGCCCACCGGCCGGATCGCCGCGTCAGCGCTTGCGCTGCGGTATCTCGTATGTTGTCGCGGGGCGCGGCATGAACGCACCGGATCGATCGAAGGTCGAAGGCGCGCCGAACCGGCTGCCGGTCTTCACGCTCGACACCGAAGGCTGGGTGCGCGAAGCGCAGCGACTGCCATCGCCGAATTTCGATGCACGTCCGGCCGGGCTGCCGACCGACTTGCTCGTGGTGCACAACATCTCGCTGCCGCCGGGGCAGTTCGGCGGCGACGAGATTCCCGCGTTCTTCCAGAACCGGCTCGACCACGACGCGCATCCGTTCTTCGACGAGATTCGCGGCGTACACGTGTCGTCGCACTTTCTCGTGCGCCGCGATGGTGCGTTGCAACAGTTCGTGTCGTGCGACGCCCGGGCATGGCACGCCGGTGCATCGTCGTTCGAAGGGCGGGCGCGCTGCAACGATTTCTCGATCGGGGTGGAGCTGGAAGGCACCGACGAGACGCCGTTCACCGAGGCGCAGTACGCGACGCTGGCGGCGCTGACGCAAACGTTGCAGCTGCGTTACCCGATTCAAGCTGTCGCCGGACATGCCGATATAGCACCGGGCCGGAAGACGGATCCGGGGCCGCATTTCGAGTGGCAGCGGTGGCGCCGGATGGCGGGCCTGAACCCTGCGATGTTGCCGTTTCAACCGGCGGATTAACCCCCATGCCGGACTAGGTTTTGCTTGACACGGCGACGCCACGGGCCTTCCCGGCGACACAAATTTTTGAGTTTGCGGAGTGCGTCATCTCCACTATACTTAGTGCCAATTCGGGTGCCGACCACTATATGTAGTGGTTTTTCATGAGGTCGGCGCAGGAAGCAATATCCATCAATACCGTGCTGTCCCGCGGCGTTTTGTGGGGCGGTACAGCAGCAAAGCCGTGCAGCGGACACCTCGAACCCTTGGCCGTCCGTCGGTCGTACGGTGTTCAGCACTTCGCTCCATCGGCGCCCCCAAGGGCGCATTTTTGCCGGCCGTCAAACTGGTAGAGACGCGCTAACAGCACCATCTCATTGGAACGGGAGTTTTTACATGCAGACTAACGAAAACCTCACCCGCCCGAACCCGACGGCCGCCGCGAATGCCGGCAGCACGGGTGCGTCGGCGCCCCAAACCACGGGCGCCTTCGAACCGGCGACCAACGCCGACTTCAAAGTGATTCGACGTAACGGCGCGGTGGTGGGTTTCGAGCCGTCGAAGATCGCCATCGCCGTGACCAAGGCGTTCCTCGCCGTGAACGGCGGTCAGGGTGCGGCTTCGGCGCGTGTTCGCGAACTCGTGGAGCAACTGACGCAAGCCGTCGTGCGTGCGCTGGTGCGCAGCCGCCCGAACGGCGGTACGTTCCACATCGAAGACATTCAGGATCAGGTCGAACTCGCGCTCATGCGCGAAGGCGAGCACAACGTCGCACGTGCCTACGTGCTGTATCGCGAAAAGCGTTCGCAAGAGCGTGCTCACTCGGTCGAAACCACGCAAGAATCGGCAGCGCCTGACGCGCCGGTGCTGCGTGTCACCGACAACGGCGTGACGCGCTCCCTCGACATGGGCGTGCTGCGTGGCGTAGTGCAGGCTGCTTGCGAAAACCTCGGCAACGAAGTCAGCGCCGAGCCGATTCTGACCGAAACCCTCAAGAACCTGTACGACGGCGTGCCGCTGTCGCAGGTGTACGACTCGGCGATCCTCGCCTCGCGTACCCTCATCGAGAAAGAGCCGGCGTACAGCCTCGTCACCGCTCGTATTCTGATGCACACGATCCGCCGCGAAATCCTCGGCGAAGAAGTGCCGCAGGGCGAGATGGCAGCCCGTTACGTCGAATACTTCCCGCGCTTCATCAAGCAAGGCGTGGAAGCCGAACTGCTCGACGAGCAACTGCTCACGTATGACCTGGCCAAGCTGGGCGCCGCACTCGACGCGTCGCGCGACCTCCAGTTCAACTATCTGGGTCTGCAAACGCTGTACGACCGCTACTTCCTGCATATCGACAGCCATCGCATCGAAATGCCGCAGGCGTTCTACATGCGCGTGGCAATGGGTCTGGCATTGAACGAAGTCGAGCGCGAAGCGCGCGCGATCGAGTTCTATCAGATCCTCTCGAGCTTCGACTTCATGAGCTCGACCCCGACGCTGTTCAACTCGGGTACGCGCCGCTCGCAGCTGTCGTCGTGCTACCTGACGACCGTCTCGGACGATCTGGAAGGCATTTACGAAGCGCTCAAGGAAAACGCACTGCTGTCGAAGTTTGCCGGCGGTCTGGGCAACGACTGGACGCAGGTTCGCGCGCTCGGCTCGCATATCAAGGGCACGAACGGCAAGAGCCAGGGCGTGGTGCCGTTCCTGAAGGTGGTCAACGACACGGCCGTGGCCGTGAACCAGGGCGGCAAGCGCAAGGGCGCGGTCTGCGCGTACCTGGAAACGTGGCACCTGGATATCGAAGAATTCCTGGAACTGCGCAAGAACACCGGCGACGACCGTCGCCGTACGCACGACATGAACACGGCGAACTGGATTCCCGATCTGTTCATGAAGCGCGTGATGGAAGGCGGTGAATGGACGCTGTTCTCGCCGTCGACCTGCCCGGACCTGCACGACAAGTACGGCAAGGCCTTCGAGCAGGCGTACACCGCCTACGAAGACAAGGCAGCGCGCGGCGAACTGAAGCTGTTCAAGAAGGTGCCGGCACAAGCGCTCTGGCGCAAGATGCTGGGCATGCTGTTCGAAACCGGCCACCCGTGGATCACGTTCAAGGACCCGTGCAACATCCGTTCGCCGCAGCAGCACGTGGGCGTGGTGCACTCGTCGAACCTGTGCACGGAAATCACGCTGAACACGAGCGAGACCGAAATTGCCGTGTGTAACCTCGGCTCGGTGAACCTGGTGGCTCACCTGAAACAGACGGCCAACGGCTACGAGCTGGATCACGAGAAGCTGCAACGCACCGTTCGCGTGGCGATGCGCATGCTCGACAACGTGATCGACATCAATTACTACGCCGTGACGAAGGCGCGTAATTCGAACCTGCATCACCGTCCGGTGGGCATGGGCATCATGGGTTTCCAGGACTGCCTGCACCTGCTGCGCACGCCGTACGCGTCCGACGATGCCGTCGAGTTCGCCGACCGTTCGATGGAAGCCGTTTGCTACTACGCCTACTGGGCGTCGAGCGAGCTGGCCAAGGAACGCGGTCAGTACTCGTCGTACAAGGGCTCGCTGTGGGATCGCGGCATCCTGCCGCAAGACTCGATCAAGCTGCTGGCTGAAGAGCGCGGTGGCTACCTCGAAGTCGACCAGTCGGCAACGCTGGACTGGGACAGCCTGCGCAAGCACATCGCTTCGCACGGCATGCGCAACTCGAACTGCGTGGCGATCGCACCGACCGCAACGATCTCGAACATCATCGGCGTGTCGGCCTGTATCGAGCCGACGTTCCAGAACCTGTACGTGAAGTCGAACCTGTCGGGTGAATTCACGGTGGTGAACGAGTATCTGGTGCGTGATCTGAAGGCGCGTGGCCTGTGGGACGAAGTGATGGTCGCCGACCTGAAGTACTTCGACGGCTCGCTCTCGCGTATCGACCGCGTGCCGGCCGATCTGCGTGAAATCTACGCCACGGCATTCGAAGTCGAGCCGAAGTGGCTGGTCGAAGCGGCCTCGCGTCGTCAGAAGTGGATCGATCAGGCGCAGTCGCTCAATATCTATATGGGCGGCGCTTCGGGCAAGAAGCTCGACGAGACGTACAAGCTGGCGTGGACGCGCGGTCTGAAGACCACGTACTACCTCCGTACGATGTCGGCCACGCACGTCGAGAAGTCGACGGTGAACCACGGCGCGCTGAACTCGGTGAGTTCGGGCGGTGTGACGCCGACGAGCAGCTTCTCGGCCGAGCCGACCTCGCCGTTGGCCCAGCCGATGCCGGAAGCCGAAGGCGCGGTCTGCACGATGCGTCCGGGCGATGCCGGTTTCGACGAGTGCGAAGCCTGCCAGTAATTTGAGTTCGTGCCGGTGCCGGTTCGGTGCCGGCCACTCGGAAAAAACCCCGTCGGTCCCTCAGGGCGACGGGGTTTTTTCTTGGGTGTCTTCCCGCTCAGGTCAGGTCACGCCAGATCAATCCGCATCGACAGGTTGAGCGTCTCGCCATGCGGCACCCGGGCGTGGTCGTGATCGAAGTCACCGACGCGATGCGTCGACGGCTCCAGGCACAGGTAGGGGCGCCCAGCGGGCGAGTGCACCACGAGCCACGAGGCATCGTCGCTGCGCACCGTCGCCGAGCGCAGGCCGCCGGCGTAGTCGATGCGCGCATCGAACCGACCGGCCTCGGTGGGCACTTCAGCGAACCACGTCGAGCGGCCTTTGCTGTCGAGCCCGCCGCCGACCGACACCACCTCGATGGCGCCGACATGAATGCGCTGTTCGCTCGGCCACCGGACGTCTTCCGAGGGCGAGCGCCAGATGGACTCCGCTTCGAACGTCAGACGCGCCCCGGCGGGCCAACGGAAGTAAGGATGCAGACCGAGCCCGGCCGGCATCTCGCCCGCGGAGAGATTGGTGAGCGAGAGCTGCATGTCGACACCTTGCGCATCGAGCGATATCGACAGATAGGCCTGATAGTGCCAAGGCCACTCGGGTTGTGCGGGGCTGTCGAGTTGCAGCACGCAGCAGTGCGCGCTCTCGTCCACGACTTCCCAAGGGCGGCGCAGCCCCCAGCCGTGCAGCGAACTGGAGGCCACTGCCGCGTCACGGGCGGCGATGGCTCGGCCTTGCCAATGGAGCGTGTCGTCACGCAACTGATTGGTATAGGGCAGCATCGGAAACGCGCCGGCCTTCGGCCATTCGTCCGATACAAAGGGTTCGTTGCCGAGTGGTATGAGGTAGTCGAACAGATCGCCGCGTGTGTCGCGCCGCGCCAGTCGGGCGAGCCGCCCGCCGCAGCCCGGTTGCACTTCGGCGATCAACGACCCGGCCGAGAGCCGGAGCGGTTTGCCCGGGGTGAGGGTGAGCGGTGTCGCGCCCGGGGGAAGCGTCGCGAGGGCGCGTGCGTTGCCGGCATCAGGGGAATGCATCGTCAGTATCTCCTTCGTCTCCTTCGCGTCTTGACGCGCCGCGCGTCCGGATCTGCCGTCCGGGTTCGCTGCGCGGGTGACGCGTGACGCATAGGATACGCCCGATGTTGTCGTGCCGAGTGGCTCGCCGCCAACGTCGCGCCAGGCGCTGCGCAAACCCTACCGCCCGCCCGCAAATCGTGGCAACATGCCGGTCCCGCGGGGCTTGGCGGGCGTGGCACGAGTGTTGCGGTGTAACACTAGGTATAGTGGTTTGCATGGAGTGCGGCACTATATATAGTGGAGGGTGCTGGAATACGCGACGTAATTGTGCTAAATTTGAGTCATTCAATTCGACGTCGGGAGGTCATGATGTTGCCAGTGACGCAAGCCAACTCCCCCGTCTGCGAAGTTCCTCAAAAGTGCGCGAATGCGCCTCTGACTGGCCCCCGAAACACGGTATCGACCCTTGCGGATTTTCCGCCGCCCGTCACGCGAATCGCGCGATGATGTCCGCCGGAACGCATGGCTTTTTGCGCGTGACCCAGTAAGTTAAGTAACCATTAATTCGTATCAGCCGAGTCGCACACGCCCCAGGCGAGTGATCGGCTGATCTGCCACTTCGGCGGTGTGCGTAGTTGTGTGCACCGCATCAACCTGAACGGACCGAGACCCTATGTTGAACTGGGAAGAAGAGACCACCACCGCCAAACCTGCTGCACCGGCAGCCCCTGCTGCTAGCTTCACGCCGGCGGAGAACATCCTTGGCACGCAGGGGGATACCCCGAACGTGATCGCCTCGTCGTCGACGCGCCGCGTGAGCGCCTCCGACAAGCGCGTGATCAACGGCACGACCGACGTGAACCAACTGGTGCCGTTCAAGTACAAATGGGCGTGGGAGAAGTATCTGGCCGGTTGCGCCAACCACTGGATGCCGCAGGAAGTGAACATGTCGCGCGACATCGCCCTGTGGAAGGATCCGAATGGTCTGACCGAAGACGAGCGCCGCATCATCAAGCGCAACCTCGGCTTCTTCGTGACCGCCGACTCGCTCGCCGCGAACAACATCGTGCTCGGCACGTATCGCCACATCACTGCGCCCGAGTGCCGTCAGTTCCTGCTGCGTCAGGCGTTTGAAGAAGCGATCCACACGCACGCCTATCAGTACATCGTCGAGAGCCTGGGCCTGGACGAAGGCGAGATCTTCAACGCGTATCACGAAGTGGCGTCGATTCGCGACAAGGACGAGTTCCTGCTGCCGTTCATCGAAGTGGTTGCCGACCCGTCGTTCCAGACCGGCACGCAGGAGAATGACCAAAAGCTGCTGCGCTCGCTGATCGTGTTCGCCTGCATCATGGAAGGTCTGTTCTTCTACGTCGGCTTCACGCAGATCCTCGCGCTGGGCCGTCAGAACAAGATGACCGGTGCTGCGGAGCAGTATCAGTACATCCTTCGCGACGAGTCGATGCACTGCAACTTCGGCATCGACCTGATCAATCAGGTGAAGCTGGAAAACCCTAACCTGTGGACGCCGGAGTTCCGCGACGAGATTCGCGAGCTGTTCAAGAAGGCAGTCGAGCTGGAGTATCGCTACGCTGAAGACACGATGCCGCGCGGCGTGCTCGGTCTGAACGCGGGCATGTTCAAGAGCTATTTGCGCTTCATCGCGAACCGTCGCTGCGCACAAATCGGTCTCGAGGCGCTCTACCCGAACGAAGAGAATCCGTTCCCGTGGATGAGCGAGATGATCGACCTCAAGAAGGAGCGCAACTTCTTCGAGACGCGAGTGATCGATTATCAAACCGGCGGTGCGTTGAGCTGGGACTAAGCGTTGCGTGAAAAATGGGTGCTGGCTGCAAAGCCAGCATTCATGCGGTTCTTGAGAGGGTGGTGTGTGCGTGCGAAGCACGCGTGACTTGTGCGAAGAGAAGTCAAAGCGAAGCGCAAGAGAAGGCATGAGTCACACACATCGCCCTCGTCATCGCATGCTTGTAAGTGCGTCGAAGCGATCGAAGCACGCGTGCGATGTGCATCAAATACAACAGATTGACTTCTTCGTTGCGATTGATGTGCGCTTTTTTATGCGCAAAGTATTAACATCGCATCACAAAAGAATTATTATTCGCTCAAATAAATTGCAGTCTCGATGAACACACGAAAGCACATTGCTTTCCTCCCGCGACAGAGAGCTGGTAGTTACGGAGCGTAAAAACCTTGGTGCATAGCAAGCAGTATCGCTTATCCGCTATCGCAATCTCCTCCATCCCGATGACGGGACAGGCAAGCTACCCCCCGAAGAATCTGGCGAACTCCCCCTATCAAGACAATCGAATTGCTGACGGCGATGTCGTCGGCAATTTTTTTGCGCGCGTGACCACTCATGGTAAGCGTCATGCGCGCAGCGCCGAATTCATTAGCGTAAGCCGTCGATGTCCGATGCGTACGCCGATGAATAGCCCGCTCGCCGGCGGTTCGCCGTGCGGTGGTCGGGTTTCCTTCTCAGGTAGTTTCGTTTGAGTGATATCTCACGTTAAGGAGCATTGTGATGGCTACTACTGCTAAGAAAAAACCCGCAGTCAAGAAGGCTGCTGTTGCGAAGAAGCCGGTAGCGAAGAAGGCTGCTGCTGCCAAGAAGCCTGTCGCCAAGAAGGCTGTGGCCGCTAAGAAGCCGGTCGCCAAGAAGGCTGTTGCCGCTAAGAAGCCGGCCGCCAAGAAGGTCGCCGCTAAGAAGCCGGCAGCCAAGAAAGTCGCAGTGAAGAAGGTTGCTGCGAAGAAGCCGGTGGCCAAGAAGGCAGCGGTGAAGAAGGTTGCAGCCAAGAAGCCGGTGGCCAAGAAAGCCGCAGTGAAGAAGGTTGCTGCGAAGAAGCCGGTCGCTAAGAAAGCAGCCGTCAAGAAAGTCGCCGCCAAGAAGCCGGCAGCCAAGAAGGCAGCAGTGAAGAAGGTTGCTGCCAAGAAGCCGGCTGCCAAGCCTGCTGCGAAGAAGGCTGCTGCGAAGAAGCCGGCTGCCAAGAAGCCTGCCGCTGCTGCGAAGAAGCCCGCTGCCAAGCCGGCCGCTAAGCCGGCTGCTGCCAAGAAGCCTGCTGTGAAGAAGGCTGTCGTGAAGAAGGTTGCCAAGCCTGCTGCGGCTCCCGCAGCAGCACCGGCAGCTGCTCCGAAGACGGCACTGAACCCGGCAGCTGCATGGCCGTTCCCGACCGGCAGCCGTCCGTAATTCGAGTGCTGACGCAGGGACCAAGACACTTAGGTGTCTTTTGACCGAGTAGTCCTACTCGATCAGAAACCCGCTGTGACGCGAGTCGCCACAGCGGGTTTTTTCATGGGCGAACGAACAGCGAGTGTGTGAGTGCAGAAATGCAAACGGGCGACCTGTGGTCGCCCGCTGCATGGACTTGGATTGCGCTCAGAGCGTCGTGGTGGCGCTCGCGAGTCTTGCCGTCTTCCTGATGCCTTAGTGCGTCACGCGCGTCACACCGCCGCTCGAGAGCAGGCGTACGCGCTGGCCCGGCTGGAACGCATCGTCGGCATCCTGCGTGATGGCACGCAACTCACCGTTGTCGAGTCGCACGGTGATCTCCAGCCCCGCCTTCTTGCTCATGCGGTTCTCGACGGCTTGCCCGGCAACTGCGCCGAGCAGACCGCCGATGATGCCCGTGGCAATCGAGCCGCGACCGCCACCGATGGCGCTGCCACCGATCGCACCCAGTGCGCCGCCGCCGACAACACCGAGCACGCCCGGATCGCCGTTGCTGCTATCGATCGTCACCGGACGAACCGATTCGACCGTGCCCATGCGAACGACTTGTTCGCGTTGTGCCTGGCGGCTGTTGTAGACGCTTGCGGAATTGCTCGGGCCGAACGCCGTGCAGGCGGACAGCATGAGCGATGCCGTGACGGTGAGAACTACGAGCGGTGTGGTCAGTCGTGCCATCGTTAATATCCTGAAATCATTCGAAGCGGTGGCCGAACGCTTCTTCATATTGCGCGTCGATGTCGGCGCGCGTCGGTGCATAGGTCTGCGGGCCCTGCTCGGCAATCTTGAGCGAACCCATCAGGCTGGCCAGTCGGCCAGTGGTCGGCCAGTCGAGACCCTTTTCGATGCCATAGAGCAACCCGCCACGGAACGCGTCGCCGCATCCGGTCGGATCGACGACTCGCTTGGCTTTCACAGCAGGAATGTCGTGCTGCTCACCGCCGGCGAAGATCAGGGCCCCGTGTTCTCCGCGCGTGACGATCAGTGCCTCGACTCGCGACTGGAGGTCTTCCAGCGACCAACCGGTCTTGGAGGCGAGGAGCTTGGCTTCGTAGTCGTTGACCGCCAGATAAGTGGCAAGTTCCACGATGCGGCGCAGTGTCTCGGACGAGAGAATCGGCAGGCCCTGGCCCGGATCGAACACGAACGGGACGCCGGCGGCGGCAAACCCTTCGGCGTGCGCAAGCATCGCATCGGGGCCATCGGGTGCCACGATGCCGAGCGTCGCGCCCTTCACGTCGCTCACGTGGTTTTGTGCCGAGAACATCATCGCGCCCGGGTGGAAGGCCGTGATCTGGTTGTTATCCAGATCGGTGGTGATCATCGCGTTGGCCGTCATGCTGTCGGGCACCGTGCGCACGAACTCGGTGGTCATGCCGAGCGAGCTGAAGCGCTCGAGGTAGGCACCGCCGTCTTCGCCGACCGTGGCCATCACCGTGGGCGAGCCGCCGAGCAGATGCAGGCTATAGCCGATGTTGCCCGCGCAGCCGCCGAAGTTGCGGCGCATGGTCGGCACCAGGAAGCTCACGTTCAGGATGTGCACCTGGTCGGGCAGGATGTGCTCGCCGAAGCGGCCTTCGAACGTCATGATGTTGTCGTAGGCGAGCGAGCCGCAGATCACGGTAGTCACGAGATGATTCCTTGCTAGTAGTCAGAGGGGCACGGCGGCACGGCAGCCGGACGGCAATGTGCCGGCGCAGGCGCCGGCACGGGTCATGCAATTGGCCATCACGGATGATGGCCGGTGAACTACCGGCTTACGCCAGCGCAGCCAGTGCGGCGTCGTAGTTCGGTTCGTTCTTGATCTCGGGCACGAGTTCGGCGTGCACGACGCGGTTCTCGGCATCGAGCACCACCACGGCGCGGGCGCTCACGCCGGCGAGCGGGCCGGTCGTGATAGCGACGCCGTAGTCCTTCAGGAACTCACGGCCGCGCATGGTCGAGAGCGTGACGACGTTGTTCAGGCCTTCGGTCGCGCAGAAGCGGCTCATGGCGAACGGCAGGTCGGCCGAGATCACGAGCACGACAGTGTTCTCAAGCTTGCCGGCGGCTTCGTTGAACTTGCGGGTCGAGGTGGCGCAGGTCGGCGTGTCGAGGCTGGGCACGATGTTCAGAACCTTGCGTTTGCCCGCGAAGTCGTCGAGCGTGACGTCCTGCAATTTGGCATTGACCAGCTTGAGCGCCGGTGCAGTTTGCCCTTTTTGCGGGAACTGGCCGTCGACTTCGATGGGGTTGCCCCCGAGGGTGACTTGGGACATTGATATCTCCTAGTGTTGAGTGCGGCAGCGCTATCAGGGATAAAACGCGAGTACCCGATAGTTACTGGCAAGCGCTGCTTGCGCCGACAATCGTAACCGAATCGTGCGTTCGTTGTGCGGTGCAAGGCCCGCATCGCGCAACGCGCCGTCGGCAACATAATCGCCCGCAGCAAAAACGCGTCGCACGACCGGCTTGCCGTCGATATCCGAGAGCGTGAGTTCGAGCGATGGCCACGCGACGGCGTGACCGGCATCGTTGCGCATGAACACGGTCAGCGTCATCGGCACACTGTCGGCCGGGACGGTAGCGTCTGCCGAGGCGTCGCTCGCGGCGGCGATGGTCGCAGCTGTCGCGGTGTCGGCAGCGCCGTTGTTATTGGTCGCGTCGGGGGCGCTGCTGTCGTCGGTCACCAGCGTGACGCTCGAGAGTTGCAGCATGTCCGGCTGACGTGCGGGCGCGATGGCGATGTGCAGCGGCCGTCCGACGGTGGCGAACGCGTCGCGCAGCGCGGGGAAGCGGTCGACGAGCGCCGCGCGTTCGATCCAAGCCCACTGCGCGAGCAGACCGATGACCGCCAGCGTGATCAGCACGCGCCAGATGACGCGGGCGGCACCCGGCGGCTTTTCGGCAGGTGCGATGGCCGATGCGCCCGCGAGCTTTGCGCTGGCCGGTGTCGCCGTCGGTGCAGGCAATACGGTGGGGTCGTCGTCGATATAGCGGCCCGGGCCGTGCTGCATCTGCGCACGGCTCTCGTCGGGGGTGCCGAGCAGTGCTGCGATGGCCGTAGGCGTCAGCATCTCGGGCACGGACATGCGTGCTGCCGAGGCTTCGCTTTCGATATCGTCAGCGCTCGTGGTGTCGGCGGGTTCGTTGGCGGCACCGTCGCTCGCTGCCGCGCTCGAGTCTGATGCTGCTGAAATGGCCTCGTCGTCTCCCTCTCCCGGCGGTTCACAGAGATACGCGCGCCCGTCGAACACTTCGCGGCAGTGGCCGCAGCGCACCAGGCCGTCGCGCAGCTTGAGCTGGTCGGCGACGACGCGAAAGACGGTGTGGCAGTGAGGGCAGCGGGTAGCCAGAACGCGCGGGGATAGGGTCATGGGACTCGGCGCGTTGTGAGCGCTTTAACTGGCGGCCTGCCCGTGCAGGCAGACCCAGCCGTCGTGTGCGCGCCAGACCGACATCTTCATATAGGGCGCGTAAGCGGCGATCACCTCGTCGGCCTGCCGCTCCAGCACGCCCGAGAGCGCGAGCCGGCCGCCGGGTGCCACACGCGAGGTGAGCATCGATGCGAGCAGCTTGAGCGGATTCGACAGGATGTTGGCGACCACGATGTTGAACTGACCGTCGCGCAGATCGTCGGGCAGGCCGTATTCGACCGGCGCGTGATTGCGCTCGCTGTTATAGCGTGCCGACTCGACCGCCTGCGGATCGATGTCGATGCCGACAACCGGATCGGCACCGCACTTGCGCGCAAGAATGGCCAGAATGCCCGAGCCGCAACCGTAATCGAGCAGCGACTGCCCGGCTTGCACGTGTTGCTCAAGCCATTCCATGCACAAACGCGTGGTCGGATGGCTGCCGGTGCCGAACGCAAGGCCCGGATCGAGTTCGAGAATGAGGGCGTCGGCATCGGGCGCATCGTGCCACGACGGCACGACCCAGATGCGCTCGCCGATCTGCATCGGCTCGAATTGCGATTGCGTCAGACGCACCCAGTCCTGATCTTCGACGTCGCGCACCGTGAAGGCCGGCGACTCGGACAGGTTGAGTTCGTTGACGGCCGCCGCGAGCAGCACGGCGGCGTCCTGATCTTCCCCCACCAGCGCGACCACGCGTGAGCGCTGCCACGCGGTGTCCGGCGGGGTGAGACCTGGCTCGCCGAACATCGGTTGCTCGTCGGGGGTGTCGGCATCCGCGTCTTCCACGGAGACCGACAGGACACCCAGGTCGATCAGGGTGTCCGACAAGGCCTCAGCTTGTGCGCGGGCAACTTCCACGACGAGTTCACGATACATAGGGCGAGGACTTCCTTACAGATGAACGGCTAAAAAACGGCTTAATTACCGCCGACGGCAGACTTCTGCGCCAGCTTGTGTTCCAGATAGTGAATGCTCGTGCCGCCTTCGACGAACTTGGCGTCGAGCATCATTTCCCGGTGCAGCGGAATGTTGGTCTGGATACCTTCGATCACGATTTCCGACAGCGCCACACGCATGCGACGGATGGCTTGGTCGCGCGTAGCACCGTAGGCGATCAGCTTGCCGATCATCGAGTCGTAGTTCGACGGCACGAAGTAACCGTTATAAGCGTGCGAATCGACGCGAATGCCCGGGCCGCCGGGCATGTGCCAGGCGGTGATGCGGCCCGGCGACGGCGTGAACTTGTACGGATCTTCGGCGTTGATACGGCATTCGATCGCGTGACCCTGGAACTGGATGTCGCGCTGACGCAGAGCGAGCTTCTCGCCGGCCGCGATGCGGATCTGTTCCTGCACGATGTCCACGCCCGTGATCATTTCGGTCACCGGGTGTTCGACCTGCACGCGCGTGTTCATTTCGATGAAGTAGAACTCACCGTTTTCGAACAGGAATTCGAACGTGCCGGCACCGACGTAGCCCATCTTCTTGCAGGCGTCGGCGCAACGATCGCCGATGCGCTCGATCAGACGGCGCGCAATCAGCGGTGCGGTGGCTTCTTCGATCACCTTCTGGTGGCGGCGCTGCATGGAGCAGTCACGCTCGCCCAGCCAGATGGCGTTCTTGTGCTTGTCGGCGAGCACCTGGATTTCAATATGGCGCGGGTTCTCGAGGAACTTCTCCATATAGACTTCCGGGTTGTTGAACGCCCGGCCGGCTTCTTCGCGCGTCATGTTGACCGCGTTCACGAGCGCCGCTTCCGTGTGCACCACGCGCATGCCGCGGCCACCGCCGCCGCCTGCTGCCTTGATGATCACCGGATAGCCGATCTGGCGTGCAATGCGCACGATTTCCTTCGGATCGTCGGCGGGCAATGCGCCTTCCGAACCCGGCACGCAGGGCACGCCGGTCTTGATCATGGTCTGCTTGGCCGAGACCTTGTCGCCCATCAGGCGAATGGTGTCGGGGCGCGGGCCGATGAAGGTGAAGCCCGATTGCTCGACGCGCTCGGCGAAGTCGGCGTTCTCGGAGAGGAAACCATAGCCCGGGTGGATGGCCTGAGCGTCGGTGACCTCGGCGGCGCTGATGAGCGCCGGCATGTTCAGGTAGCTGAGCTGCGACGGGGCCGGGCCGATACACACGGCTTCGTCGGCGAGCTTGACGTACTTGGCTTCCTTGTCGGCTTCGGAATAGACGACAACGGTCTTGATGCCCAATTCCTTGCACGCACGCTGGATGCGCAGAGCAATTTCGCCGCGATTGGCGATGAGGATTTTTTCAAACATTTTGTGCAGTCCTGCCCGTAGGGGTAAGGAGCGGGGCCGGACACCCGGCGGTGCGGTGCGGGTGAGCCGCAGTCCGCAACAACGCGTGCGCGTCCGGCAACTGGCTTTAGCCGATCACGAACAGCGGCTGACCGTATTCCACAGCCTGACCGTTCTCGACGAGGATTTCCTTGATCACGCCGGCTTTGTCCGACTCGATCTCATTGAGCAGCTTCATCGCTTCGATGATGCACAGCGTCTGGCCTTCCTTGACCGAGTCGCCCACTTGCGCGAACGCGTCGGCGCCCGGCGACGGGGCACGGTAGAACGTACCGACCATCGGCGAGGTCACGATATGACCTTGCGGCACAGCCGGTGCCACCGGCGCGACGGGGGCCGTCGGGATGCCGGCGGGGCCTTGCGCACTCATTTGCGGGGCGACCGGCATGGCCATCTGCATCGGGGCGGCGATCAGTTGCGGCGGTGCCTTGACGATGCGGACCTTGCCTTCGCCTTCGGTGACTTCGAGTTCGGAAATACCCGATTCGGCCACGAGGTCGATCAACGTCTTGAGTTTGCGCAAATCCATGAAGGAAGCTCCTTGATTCGGTATCGACGCGGGAACAGCGTCCCGCGATGGGAAATAGGGGATGAGAGGACTACCCGCCGGTGAGCCGGTGCAGGGCAAATTCGAGTGCATAGGTATACCCGCGCCAGCCCAGGCCGCAGATCACACCTTGTGCAATATCGGAAAAATACGAGTGATGTCGGAAGGCCTCGCGGGCATGGACGTTCGAGAGGTGAACTTCGACGAACGGGATGCCAACGCCCGCCAGCGCGTCGCGAATTGCCACGCTCGTGTGGGTATAGGCCGCGGGGTTGATGACGATGAAGTCGATCGATTCACCGCGCGCTGCCTGAATCCGGTCAACCAGTGCGCCTTCGTGATTGCTTTGAAACGTCGCCAGCTCGGCACCGGCCGCCTGGGCCTGTGCCAGCAAGGCATTGTCGATGTCGGCCAGCGTCGTGCGGCCATACACCGCCGGCTCGCGAGTACCGAGCAGGTTCAGGTTAGGACCGTGTAGCACGAGAATGCGGTGAGGCATCGGCGAATCAAATTTCACGAAATTGGGCGCAATTAAACGCCAGTTGGTGGATTTTGTCCAGTGGGGCGAAAATCGGCACCGTATTATGCGGGTTTCCGGGGTGTTCGTCCCGACCGCCGCAGGGCCGTCCGTTCGGGCGGCCCGGACAAGCGGGGTCAGATGAGCGGTTTGAGCGCCGCGCGCACTTCGTCGGAGGTAATCCGGCCGAGTTTCTGATAGTGCATGCGCCCTTGGGCGTCGACCACCACGGTAAACGGCAGGGCGCCGGCCTTGTTACCCAGCGCCCGCGCCAGATCGGTGCCCGCGTAGCCTGCCACGAGCAGGGGGTAATCGACCTTCACTTTTTGCTCGAAGGCGATCATGTTCTGCGCCGTATCGATGCCGATCCCGACGAATTGGACGTTCTTCGCCGCATATTCCTGAGACAAGGCGGCCAATTCCGGCATCTCTTCTACGCACGGGCCGCACCACGGTGCCCAGAAGTTGATGACGAGCGTCTTGCCGCGCCATTGCGATACCGGCTGTTCGGTGCCGGTCAGATCGGGCAGCCGGGTCGCGAGCAGTTGGGCGACGGCGGCGTCGGACGTGTCCGCGGCTTGCTGATTGCGGTGACCGAGCCAGAAGCCGGCCCCGAGCCCCACGAGCGCCAGTACCACCAGGATGACGATGCGTTTTGTCATAACGGGAAGGGAAAAATCACGCTGAGTAGACAATAGCCGGGAAACGGCTGACAAATATGGAGAAGATGTGGCGATGTTGACGCGATGTGGTGACCTGCCGCGTCAGTGTTCGCGTTCGTCCGCGCGAGCCTGACCGGGGGTGCCGGGGGCACTGGGTGCCTCGGTTGCCCGCGTCAGCGTGGCTTGTGCCTCGGCGGCCATCAATACGCGCAAGCCGTTAGCGTCAGTGCGTGCCGGGCGGCCATTGCCGTCGCTCGTCTTGAGCGCACCGCGCATGTCGTCGAGCGAGTAAAGCGACAGGTGCACACCCGCCGGGTCGCCCCGCTGACCGCGTTGGCGCCACAGGAAACTCAGCGTCTCGACCATGCCCCGTCCATTGAAGTGACGGGACTCGGAGACCTCGTAATCGATCCCCCGGTTCAGGAGGTCGATGGCGACTTCCTTCGGGTTATCGCAAAAAGCCTGCAAGTAGATATCAGATAGCGCCGTGGCCGTGCCGTTGTAGACCGCGCCAGCTATATAA
Organism: Pandoraea sp. PE-S2R-1; assembly: GCF_002179865.1. Taxonomy (NCBI): domain Bacteria; kingdom Pseudomonadati; phylum Pseudomonadota; class Betaproteobacteria; order Burkholderiales; family Burkholderiaceae; genus Pandoraea; species Pandoraea sp. PE-S2R-1. The sequence goes on from NZ_NGUR01000005.1 coordinate 71,716, forward strand.
GGGCGATAGCGGGCCAGCTCGTCCATGACGTTCAGGGCGGCTTCGCGCAGGTGAGCCAGCTCGGCAGGTTGCGTGTCCGACATGAATATCTGGACGTACTCGCGCACTTCCGCTTCGATCTGGTCGTTATCCGGCAGCAATTCACCCGCAATGCGAGTCTCGCCCGTCACCTGTTTCGCTGCCTTGCGCTTGGCGGTGGCATAGTCGGCCCCCTCCTCGGCGATGAGGCGAGCGGCTGCCAGCGCGATTTCTTCGCGCAGGCGTTGGGCATCGGTCCAGGATTTACGTGTCATGCGGCCGATGATACCCGAAAGGCGTGTCCGGCCGCCTGCCGGGCGCGGCAAGCGTTTGGGGACCCATCCGATGCCTATCTAAGACTGCGCCCGGGCCACCCGCGTCACGTGGCAGGTACAATGTAGCCCTCGGTTATCCGCACTCCCATTTCCCGCACGGGCGCCGCCCGTCCTCATCAGCTCCCCATCCATGCATATTCATATTCTTGGCATCTGCGGCACGTTCATGGGCGGTCTGGCAGTCCTGGCGCGTCAGGCCGGTCACACCGTCACCGGTTGCGACGCCAATGTCTACCCGCCGATGAGCACGCAACTTGAGGCGCAGGGCATCAAGCTGATCGAGGGCTTCGATGCGGATCAGGTCTCACTCAAGCCCGATCTGTTCGTGATCGGCAACGTGGTTTCGCGCGGCAATCCGCTGATGGAAGAGATCCTGAACCGGAATCTTCCCTATACCTCGGGTCCGCAGTGGCTCGGCGAGCACGTTCTTTCGAACAAATGGGTGCTGGCCGTGGCCGGCACGCACGGCAAGACCACCACCACATCGATGCTGGCGTGGATTCTGGAAGACGCCGGCTATCACCCGGGTTTTCTCGTGGGCGGCGTGCCGATGAACTTCGGCATTTCGGCGCGCCTGACCGAGAGCGACTTCTTCGTGATCGAGGCCGACGAGTACGACACGGCCTTCTTCGACAAGCGCTCGAAGTTCGTCCACTACCACCCGCGCACGGCCATCCTGAACAATCTTGAGTTCGATCACGCCGATATCTTCCCGGATCTGACGGCAATCGAGACGCAATTCCATCATCTGGTGCGTACCGTGCCGGGTCAGGGCCGTCTGATCGTCAACGGTCGCGAGCCGGCGCTCGAGCGCGTGCTGGCGCGTGGCTGCTGGAGTGAAGTCGAGCGCTTTGGCGTGAGCGACGGCTGGCATGTCGCCCAAGCGACCGAAACGCTGGCCCCAGGGCAGGAAGCGTTTTGGGTACACCACGGCCAGCCGGCTGCCGGCGAGGTGAAGTGGGCGCTTCAGGGCGAACACAACCGGATGAATGCGCTGGCGGCGATTGCCGCGGCGCGTCACGTCGGTGTGCCGCCCGAGCAGGGCGCGGCCTCGCTTGCCAAGTTCGAAAACGTAAAGCGCCGTATGGAAGTGCGCGGCGTGGCCGCAGGCGTCACCGTCTATGACGACTTCGCGCACCACCCCACCGCCATCCAGACCACACTTGCCGGTTTGCGCCGCCGTGCCGGCGAGGCCCGCATTCTGGCTGTGCTCGAACCGCGCTCGAATACGATGAAGCTGGGCGTGATGAAGGCGCAATTGCCTGCGAGTCTGGCCGACGCCGATCTCGTGTTCGGCTATGGCGCCCCGAGTGGCAAGGATTCGCTGGGCTGGAATCTGGCCGAGGCGCTGGCGCCGCTCGGCGCACGGGGTCAGGCCTTCAGCGACATCGACGGGCTCGTCCGTGCCGTGGTGGCGGCGGCCCAGCCGGGCGATCAGGTGGTGGTCATGAGCAACGGCGGCTTCGGCGGTATTCATCAGAAATTGCTCGATGCGCTGGCCGCGCGCGCCTAAGCTTGGCTTCATGACTCCCTCGATGCCCGCTTGCGCCACCGACAGACAAGTTTTCCGGAGCCTCACATGATTCTCTATTTGCACGGCTTCCGTTCCTCGCCGCGTTCGTTCAAGGCGCAGTTGATGGCCGCCCGCATGCACAAGCTCGGGCTCGGGCATGTCTGGGCCTGCCCGCAACTGCCGCCGTCACCGCTCGCGGCGGTTGTTGATGCGCAGCGTCTGCTTACCGGCGTGGACCCGGACGACCTGACCATCGTTGGCAGCTCGCTCGGCGGGTACTACGCGACCTATCTGGCCGAGAAGCTCGGCTGCCGCGCCGTGTTGCTCAATCCGGCCACGCGTCCGTACGAAGACCTCGGCAAGTGGCTCGGCGAGCAGCCGATGTGGCACGGCGGCGGCACCATCGTTGTGGAGCCGCGTCATCTGGACGAATTGCGCATGATCGACGTCGCACAGATCACGCGTCCGGAGCGCTACTACCTGGTGGCCGCCACGGGCGATCAGACGCTGGACTACCGCGACATGGTCGCGAAATTTCCCGGTGCCAAGCTCACGTTGATTGAGGGCAGCGATCACGGGATTTCCGATTTTGTCGACTATATGGACGATGTGCTGCGTTTCGCCGGCATCGATGTGCCGGCGTCCATCGGCACGTCCGCCGCTTTTGCCGGGGAATAATGACTCACCGCAGCGACGAACGGCGGCAAAACCTGCCGATGGTGTCGACGATGCGCGCGTTCCCTTTCTGCCCTAAACCGCCGCACGTCGGCGGGCTACAATGTCGCCTATTGCGATCGATGGCTGTTTCATGAACATTTTTTTTGAGGAATCCGGCGGCTTCAAGGCCGGCACGGTGTTGTCGCAGCAGGGCGAGTCGTATCAGGTGGAGCTGCCGGGCGGACGTCGCAGCAAGATCAAGGGACGCGATGTCCTCTTGCGCTTCGAGTCCCCCGCGCCGGCCGAGTTGATCGTGCAAGCGCAGGCGGCATCGCAGGATATCGACATGAGTTTCCTGTGGGAGTGCGCGCCGGCCGAGGAATTCGCGTTCCCGGTGCTCGCTGGCGAGTACTTTGGCGAAGGGGCGAGCGTCGCGCAGCAAGCGGGCCTCGCGCTCGCCTTGCAGGCCTCGCCGATCTACTTCCGCCGCAAGGGCCGCGGCCAATATCAACGCGCACCGCAGGAACAGATTCAGGCAGCGCTCGCCGGGCTGGCACGCAAGCAACAGCAGGCCGAGTTGCAGGCCAGCTATGCTGACCAACTGATCGCGGGCACGTTGCCCGATGCGCTCAAGGGCAAGGAGCTGCAACTGCTGTTCCGCCCCGACAAGAACGCCATCGAATGGAAGGCCCTCGACGCGGCCGCCAGTGCCCTCGGCAAGACGCAGGCAGAAGTGATGCTGGCCTGTGGCGGCATTGCGTCGCCGCGCGCCTATCACGAGGCGGCGTTCCTATATGAGTACTTCCCGCGCGGCACGGGCTTCCCCGATGTGGGGCCGACGCCGGTGCCGACGGAAGACCTGCCGCTGGCGGATGTTCAGGCGTTCTCCATCGACGACTCCACCACGACCGAAATCGACGACGCGCTGTCGGTGCAACTGCTGCCCGAGGGGTTGCTGCGCGTAGGGATTCACATTGCCGCGCCTGCGTTGGGTATCACGCGTGGCGACGTCGTCGACGAGATCGCGCGTGTGCGCCTGTCGACGGTCTATGCGCCGGGCGAGAAGATCACGATGCTGCCCGACTCGGTGGTCGAGACTTATACGCTCGCCGAAGGCGGTGCCCGGCCGGCGCTGTCGCTGTATGTCGTGGTCAAGGCCGACACCTACGAGATCGTCACCACCGAGACGCGTGCCGAACTGGTGCCGATCTCCGCGAATCTGCGCCATAACGAACTCGATTCGATCATTACGGCCGAGACGCTGGCCGATGGCAGCGGCGAGTATCCGCATAAGGAAGAACTGCGCCTGCTGTGGCCGTTCGCACAATCGCTGTACGACAAGCGTCAGGCCGCGCGCGTGGGCTACGGCCTGCGCCCGGAAGTGCAGAGCAAGACCGACTTCAATTTCTACGTCGACGGCGAACACGTCACGATCAAGCAACGCATGCGTGGCGCGCCGCTCGATCTGATCGTGGCCGAGATGGCGATTCTGGCGAACAGCCGGTGGGGCCGCTTGCTGGCCGACTGCGGCGTGCCGGGGATCTACCGCGCACAGCGTGCCTACGGGGTGAACCGTACGCGTATGCAGACCTCGCCGGCGCCGCACGAAGGGCTTGGTGTGGAGCAGTACGCATGGAGCACCTCGCCGCTGCGTCGCTACGTCGATCTGGTCAATCAATGGCAATTGCTGGCGTGCGTGCGTCATGGCGTGACGGCCAAACTGGCCGCGCCGTTCAAGCCGAAGGACGCCGATCTCTACGTCACCGTGTCGAGCTTCGAAGCCGCATACGCGGCGTATGCCGAGCACCAGAGCCGCATGGAGCGGTACTGGTGCCTGCGCTGGCTGCTGCAAGAGAACAAATCGCAGGTGCAGGCGAGCGTGCTCAAGGGCGACACGGTGCGCCTGAACGATGTGCCGCTCACGCTCGTCGTGCCGGGTCTCGCGCCGCATGCCCGCGGCACGCAGATCATGCTCGACGTGCTCTCGCTCGATGTGGTCACGCTGGGAATTTCGGTGCGCGTGTCGCAAGTGCTCGACGCCAGCCAGTCGGTGCTGGCGGAAGAGGAAGATGACGGCGACGGTGGCGAAGGCAACGAAGACGGCGGTAACGGTAACGGTGCATCAGGTGATGTCGACGGTAGCGCTGACGGCAATGCCGACGGCGGTGCGTCCGATGCGGCCGATGTCGAGTCGGACGACGATGCCGAGGGTAATGCCGACAACGCCGACAACGCCGACGATGATGACGGCGTTGCCGTGATGGCCGCGGACGCTTCGGGCACCGCCGGCACCGCCCAAGCCGTCCAAGCCGTCCAAGCCTCGGCGAACGCTGCGTGCTGAAACCGGCTGTCGCGTCCGGCGATCTGGCCGCGGCTCGCCGCCGCGGCTGGGCCATCGTGCGCGAGCATCCGCTCGCTACGGGACTGATCATCTCCGCCATCGTGCATTTGATCGCGCTGGCGGTGCATTTCGTCGCGCCCGACAGCTTTCGGCTACACAGTGCCGACACCCCGCTCGAAGTCGTTCTCGTCAATGCTAAGTCGGCCAATGCGCCCGACAAAGCCACCGCGCTCGCCCAAGCCAACCTCGTGGGCGGTGGCGAGCACGATGGCGAACGCGCGACCTCGCCCCTGCCGTCACGCGAAGCCGAGCGCGACGGTGCACCTGTCGCCCAAGTCCAGCGCAACGTGAGCGAACTGGAGGCCGTGCAGGAAAAGCTCCTCTCGCAATTGCGAAGCCAGTACGCCGCCGTGCCCGAGTCGCAGCGCAGCCGTGCCAACGCCGCGCAAAATGGCCGAGGGCAGGACGATCAGACCGTCGACCAGCAGATTGCCCGGTTGCAGGCGGAAATCGACAAGCAACTGCGCGCGTATCAGACGCGTCCGAAACGCGGTCAGGTCACCGCCAATACGCGCGAAGTGGCCTATGCACGCTATTTCGATACACTTCGCCATCGCATCGAGCGCTACGGCACGGACCACTTCCCGCAGGTGGGTAATGACCGGCTGTACGGTGAATTGATCGTCACGCTCAACGTCAATCAGCGCGGCGGACTCGGTTATCACAAGGACGGCTGGGACGTGCAGGGCGTGGAAATTACCCACAGCTCCGGCAACCGGGACCTCGACCGGCGTGCGGTGGCCATCGTGCAGGCCAGCGCGCCGTTCGGCGATTTTTCGCCGGAAATGAGGCAGCGTTACGACATTCTGGAAATCGTCACACGCATGACGTTCTCGCGTCAGGGCGTGCAGGCGCAAACCCTTGCGTCCCCGGCGTCGGCCACCGACGCCACTGGCGGCAAAGCCTCGCCCTGAGGCCCTGCACGGTAAAACTTTCCAATCCTTTTTATAATTTGGAAGTTTTTTCGAACGGGAAAGTCCGCCATGAAATGGGTCCTCCTGGCGATCTTTGCTGCGTGCGCGGGGTATGTCCACCTGCGAGGTAAGATCCGCCATCGTTTTTTTCGCCAACTCTCCGATCACTCGACGTTTCTGTCGCCGTTGAACGTGTTCATGTACACGTTTTCGCGGGTCCCGACGACGCCGTATCTGACGCCGGACAACTTCCCCGAACTCGAACCTCTGCGGCAGCACTGGGAAGCCATTCGCGCGGAAGCCGGCTGGTGCGTCACCGCGATCCGTTTGCGGGGCCGTTGCGCTTTCACCTCGGGCTGGTCACGCCGAACGACGACCGTTGCTTCATCGACGTGGACGGGCGGCGTTACAGCTGGCGCGACGGTGAGGGCGTGTTGTTCGACGAGACTTACATTCACTACGCCGAGAATCAGAGCGGTCAAAATCGGATCATTCTGTTCTGCGACGTGGAGCGGTCGATGCGATACCGCTGGACGCAGGCCGTGAACCGCTGGCTCGGGCGTCATCTGGTCGGTGCGGCAGCGTCGCCGAACGACGCGGGCGACCGGACCGGCGGGATCAACCGGGTGTTCAAGTATATTTATTCAATCCGCATCGTCGGCAAACGCCTCAAGGCGTGGAACCACTATGTGTACTATGCGGTGAAGTGGGCGCTGTTCGGGGGTATCGCGCTGTGGGTCTTCTGGTGATCCGCCGTCGCAGAAGTCCTGCCGGTATGGCCCGGTATGGCCCGGTTGGCGCTGTTGGCCCGATTGACTTGAAGGATTGATGCGCCGCACCGCATGACGCGCGAAGGCCGCCGCATGCGGTACGATCGGCGCACGATCCAGTGCATTTTCCAAGCGGCGCCTGTGCGAAAGCCAGGCGCCGCGTCTTTGACTACGATGACAAACCACACACCGTCCGAGGCTGTCGAGCCTGCTGATCGCTACGCCGTGATCGGCCACCCGGTCGAACACAGCCAGTCGCCCTATATTCATGCCGAATTCGCGCGTGAGACGCAGCAGCACCTGACCTATGAGCGTCTGCTGGCGCCGCTCGATGCCTTTGCCGCCACCGTGCGTGCGTTCATCGAGAGCGGCGCACGAGGTGCCAACGTGACGGTGCCGTTCAAGCTGGAGGCGCACGCGCTGGCCGATCACCTGACCGAGCGTGCGCAAGCCGCCGGTGCGGTCAATACGCTGGTGTTCGACGCGCGCGGCATCACGGGCGACAACACGGACGGCGTGGGCTTGGTCCGCGATATTGAAGGGCCGCTCGGCGTGTCGCTGGCCGGCCGCCGCGTGCTGGTGCTCGGCGCTGGCGGCGCGTCACGTGGGGCGTTGCTGCCGTTGATCGGCGCCGGTCCTTCGCTGCTGTTCGTCGCGAATCGCACCGCCGCACGTGCGGACGAACTCGTTGCCCGCTTCTCCGAAGCCGCCCGCAATGCCGGCGTCAGTCTCGCCGGCGGTGGCTGGGATGCGATTCCCACTGACTTCGACGTGATCGTCAACGCCACGGCGGGCAGCCTGCAAGGCGACGTGCCGCCATTGCCACCGGGCGTCTACGCGTCGGGCGCATTGGCTTACGACATGATGTACGGCGCGCATCCGACCGTGTTCATGACGCATGCGAGCGCGCATGGTGCGGTGAAGGTGGCCGATGGGCTGGGAATGCTCGTCGAGCAAGCCGCCGAAGCGTTTGCCGTGTGGCGCGGTGTGCGTCCGTCATCGGCAGCGACGCAGGCCGTGCGGGCTGCGCTGCGTGCGCGTCTCGTGGCCAAGGGCTGAGCGCGCCAGATGAGCGCCGTCCAGCGTCGCGCGCCGCGCACTGCTCGCAAACGTCGGTGGGGGCCATGGCAATGGACCGCCTACTTCGTGACGTTGCTCGTCGTGGGCATACTCGCCACGCAGCTCTATTACTTCCTGCAAATCGGCTGGTGGGTGCGCTTCAATCCGCAGTCGACGGCGTTCATGCGTGCTGCGGAGCAACGTTTGCGCGAGACCGATCCGAATGCGGCGCTCAAGCATGAGTGGGTGCCGTACGACCAGATTTCGCGCAATCTGAAGCGCGCGATCATCGCCAGCGAGGATGCCAACTTCGTCAATCACGACGGTTACGAGATCGATGCGATGCTCGGCGCGTGGGAGAAGAATCAGAAGAAGGGGCACATCGTCGCCGGCGGCTCCACGATTTCGCAGCAACTCGCCAAGAACCTGTTTCTCTCGAGCGAGAAGAGCTATCTGCGCAAGGCGGAGGAGTTCAGCATCACGTGGATGCTCGAATTCTGGATGGACAAGCAGCGCATCTACGAGATCTATCTGAACTCGGTGGAGTGGGGCGAGGGGGTGTTCGGTGCCGAGGCGGCGGCGCGCTACTACTACGGTGTGCCCGCGTCGAAGCTGTCACCGTGGCAAGCGGCGCGTCTGGCGGTCATGCTGCCCCGGCCGCGCTATTTCGACACGCATCGCAACTCGCCGTACCTTGCGCAACGCGCGGGTGTGATTGCGCGGCGCATGGGGGCCGCAGAATTGCCGCAGTAGCGGCAATTCGGGTGATGCCGGCCGGCCGCGGTTCTCTCAGCGCGGCATGTCGGCCGGAATCTGCACGACAGTGCGGGTCGGGTACGGCAGTGAACAACCCACGCCTTCGACCGTTTCCTTCACGCTGCGCTGAAGATCCCAATAGAGTCCCCAGTAGTTGGAGAGCAGTGACCAGACGCGCACGTTCACGATCACCGAGCTGTCGCTCACCTGCTTGACCATGATTTCCGGCGCCGGCTTGTCGATCACGCGATCGTCCTGCACCACACGTTCGCGCAGGGCGTTCATGGCGGCATCGAGATCGTCGTCGAGCGCAATGCCGACGGTGATTTCCATGCGACGCGTTGCGTTGCGGCTGTAGTTCGTCACCGGTTGGCCCCAGATCTGGCTATTCGGCACGCAGACGTAGATCCCATCGGCATTGGTGAGCGTCGTGGTGAACAGGCCGATCTCCTCGACTGTGCCGGCCACCGCACTGCCCGCCGTGATGTAGTCGCCAATGCGAAATGGCCGCAGAAGCAGCAGCATCGTGCCCGCTGCAATGTTCTGCAAGGTGCCTTGCAACGCCAGCCCGATGGCGAGACCTGCCGCACCGAGTACCGCGATGATGCTGGCCGTTTGCACGCCGAACTGAGCTAGTACCGCGATCACGGTAATGATGCGTATCGACCATTGCACGATCGAGGCGAGCAGGGGCTTGAGCGTCGCGTCGAAATTCGGTGAACGTCCCAACGTCTTGCGAACGAAATTACCCAGTCGCGCGGCGATCCAGAACCCGATCAGCAGAATCAACACGGCCTGTATGAACGACAGGCCGTAATTCACCGCATTGGCAGTGAGAAACCCCTTCACGGCATCGAACGACGCCAGGGGTGTGGTCACTTCTGTCATCTCTTCAACTCCCTGTCAGCAGACGTCTCGGAACGTCGATATCAAAATTGACGCAAAGTGCGTTGATTGGTTCTTCAAGTGTGCCGAGGCTGGCGACGAATGGAAGCGATGGGGGCGATTTTGAGAATCGTCCTACACGGCAATGGGGCGTGCACTGACGCTGGCGGCACGGCGGCGGCGCTATCGTCACGCGAGTCCTGAGCCTTTGGGCGCCGCCCTTGGCGTGCCTGTCGCGTGCCTGTACACTTGGCGTCGCCGCGTAGCAGGGAGAATTCCGTTTGATCAATGCCTTCGTCATCCATAATGGCCGCCTGCAACAGGTGACCTGCGACCAACCAAGCGATCTGGCGAGCGTTTCGCCGGTCTGGGTCGATTTGCACAGTGAGTCGGAGGAAGAGCGCCGCTGGGTCGAAGAGGCCTACGGCGTGAAGTTGCCCACGCGCGACGAACTCACCGATATCGAAGCTTCGGCGCGATATTACGAAGACGATGGCGGCGTGTTGCACGTGCGCACCGATTTTCTGCTCGATGAAGAAGAGCAGTCGCGCAACGTGCCGGTCGCGTTCGTTGTGCTCAAAGACCTGCTGATTTCCATTCACGACGAAGACCTGCCGGTGTTCCGGCTCGTGCGCATGCGCGCCCGTATCCGGCCCGGTTCGGTACGCGACGCCATGGATGTGCTGCTCGACCTGTATTCGACCGATGCCGAGTATTCGGCCGACTCGCTCGAAGGCGTGTACGCGGCGCTCGAAGAGGTGAGCCGGCGCGTGCTGGGCAAGAACTTGACCGACGCGGATGCGGCCAAGGCGCTCGAGAGCATTGCGGCCGAGGAAGATTTGAACGGGCGTATCCGGCGCAACGTGATGGACACACGACGCGCAGTGTCGTTCTTGATGCGTACGCGCATGCTCAAGGACGAGCAGTATCAGGAAGGCAAGCAGATCCTGCGTGACATCGAGTCGCTCGACAATCACACGGCGTATCTGTTCGACAAGATCAACTTCCTGATGGATGCCACCATCGGTTTCATCAACATCAACCAGAACAAGATCATCAAGATCTTCTCGGTGGCTGCGGTCGCGTTCCTGCCGCCGACGCTCATTGCCAGCATCTACGGCATGAACTTCCAGATGATGCCGGAGCTGCAATGGGAGGCGGGGTATCCGTTTGCGGTCGGCCTGATGATCCTGTCGGCCATCGCCCCGTTCCTGTATTTCCGTCATCGCGGCTGGCTCGACTGAGCCCGCGCGAGGGGGCGATAGGCGGGTTCCTGAGGTGTGGGGGCGGCAAGCAGGTAAAATGGCGGCCTTGAATCGGAACACCGCTGGAAAACCGTCATGACATTCACGCAAGCCCTCAGCTCCGCCTGGACCCGCAACAACTCGCTGTTGTGCGTTGGCCTCGACCCCGAACCGTCGCGTATCCCGGCCCATTTGCAGGGGCGTCCGGACGCCATCTTCGAATTCTGCCGTCAGATCGTCGATGCGACCGCGCCGTACGCGTGCGCATTCAAGCCGCAGATTGCCTACTTCGCCGCCCATCGTGCAGAAGAGCAGCTTGAGCGTCTGATTGCTCACATCCACGCCGATCATCCGGGCCTGCCCGTGATTCTCGATGCCAAGCGCGGCGACATCGGCAGCACCGCCGAGCAGTACGCCCGCGAGGCGTTCGAGCGCTATCGCGCCGATGCCGTGACCGTGAATCCGTACATGGGTTTCGATTCGCTGGAGCCGTATCTGGCGCACACCGACAAGGGCGTGATCGTGCTGTGCCGCACGTCGAACCCGGGTGGCAGCGATCTTCAGTTTCTCGACGTCGACGGCAAGCCGTTGTATCAGACGGTCGCCCGTCTGGCCGCCGGTCCGTGGAACACGAGCGGACAGATCGGTCTGGTGGTCGGCGCGACGTTCCCGGCCGAAATCGCCACGGTGCGTGGCATCGTCGGCGATATGCCGTTGCTGATTCCCGGTGTCGGTGCGCAGGGCGGCGATGTGGAAGCGACGGTCAAGGCTGGCCGCACGGCCAATGGCACGGGCATGATGATCAACTCGTCGCGCGCCATCATCTACGCCGGGCGCGACGAGCAGTTTGCTGCCGCCGCCGCCGTCGCTGCGGAGAAGACGCGCGATAGCATCAACGCCTATCGGTAACGCCAGCGGGCACCCGTGATGCGGTGAATGCCGTCGCACGGGGGGCGCTGCAACCGCGTTGCTGCGTCCGTCCATGCCACGATAAAAAAACAGCGCCTGCGAATCGCAAGGCGCTGTTTTTTTTATGTCTTTCGGCTTCGCTTATGGGGCAAGCCGATGTTGTGCTGACGCCGTGATTTACGACTCGGCGGTGTCGAGCAATTCGATCACACCGCGCAAAGCGTGTTGTGCCGCCTGACTGCGCACTTGCGTGCGATCGCCCTTGAAGTGCTTCGTCTCGACGATCGTCTTCACGCGATTGCTCCACCCGAAGCACACCATGCCGACCGGCTTGTCGGGCGTGCCGCCACCCGGGCCGGCGACGCCGGTGATCGACAGCGAAATCTGCGCGCGGCTGTTGAACAATGCCCCTTCGGCCATGGCGCGCGCCACGGGCTCGCTTACCGCGCCGTGTTTCTCGATCAGTTCGGCAGGCACGCCGATCATTTCGGTCTTCGCCTGATTCGAGTACGTGACGAAGCCACGTTCAAACCAGTTGCTGCTGCCCGAAATGTCCGTGATCGCGGCGGCCACGAGCCCGCCGGTGCACGACTCCGCGGTGGTCAGCATCAGACGCTCGTCACGCAGACGATTACCGACTTTTACCGACAGTTGGGCCAGAAGAGCTTGTTGGGAAACCACGGGACGACGCCTTCAAAAGTGTATGTGCGGAGCGCTGTTGCCGATCAATTCATCACTCGGTCTATCAGTCTATCGGTCTGTCAGTCTGTCAGTCTGTCAGTCTGCCGGTGTGCGAGTGTCGCAAGGCGGGTTGCGGCCCGCCTCACCATTCAGACCATCGTTCAGATCGAACGCCACAAGGCGATGACGAGCAGCGTGCAGAACGCGGCGACGAGATCGTCCAGCATGATGCCGAGGCCGCCTTTCACGGTGCGGTCGAAGTAACGGATCGGTGGCGGCTTCACCGCATCGAAAAAGCGGAACAGGATAAACGCCACCAACTGGCCGACGAAGCTCGTGGGCGTAATGAGCAGCAGCACAATCCAGAACGCCACGATTTCGTCCCAGACCACTGCACTAGGATCTTGTGTGCCGAGCTTGCGCGCCGTGAAGCCGCAGATCCAGATGCCACCGAGGATCGCGACGGCAATCAGCGTCGCCCAGCCGGTGACCGTCAGATAAAGATTGAGCACCAGATACGATGCCCAGCCGAATAGCGTGCCGACCGTTCCCGGTGCCAGCGACGAGAGTCCTGTGCCGAAGCCGAGGGAAAACAGGTGGGCGGGGTGCGACAGCAGGAAACGCGTGTTCGGCCGGCGCGGGCCGCTGCCCGGATTGAGGGCGGCCGTTTGGTCAGTACTCATTGGAAATGGTCGAAACTTTTGAAGTCGGCAGCGACAGGCGCCCCCGTATCATCGTGTAATTGCAGCGGGGCCTGGCGTGCATCAGGAAGCGCTATTGTACCGATACGCGTCACGCGCATCCCGAGTTCGTTGCCGATGGCGGCAATTCGGTCGCGTTGCGCGCTGTCGGCGCAGAAGCACAGTTGGTAATCGTCCCCGCCGGCCAGTGTGCAAAGTCGCTGAATCGCCTGCGATTGCGCAGCAAGTTCGCGTGAGCGTGGCAACGCATCGACGTTGATCCGTGCCCCAACCCCCGAGCGCTTGAGAATATGGCCGAGATCGCCGAGCAGGCCGTCGGAAATGTCGAGCGCAGCGCGTGCCACGCCGCGAAGCGCCATGCCGAGCGAAATCTGCGGTTCGGGCCAGTCCATGGCACGGCGCACCTGATCGAAGTCGGCATCGCTTAACGGCCATTCACTGCGCAATACGCCGAGCGCCAGCCGCGCATCGCCCAACGTGCCGGAAACCCAGATATCGTCGCCGGGCTGTGCCGCGTCGCGTCGCAGCGCGTGCGCGCCCGGCACCGCGCCGAAAACAGTGACACAGAGGTTGCGCGGTCCGCGTGTGGTGTCGCCACCGATGAGCGGGCAGTCGTAGCGGTCGGCCAGCGCGGCCAATCCCTCGGCGAAGGGGCCGAGCCACGCAGGGTCGCTGTCGGGCAGGGCGAGCGCGAGCGTAAAGCCGAGCGGCTTCGCGCCCATGGCCGCCAGATCCGACAAATTGACCGCCAGCGTCTTGTGACCCAACGCACGAGGATCGACATCCGGGAAGAAATGGCGCCCTTCGACGAGCATGTCCGTCGAGATCGCGAGTTGCTCGCCTGCCGGCGGGCGCAGCAATGCGCAGTCGTCGCCGATGCCGAGCGTCACTTGATCCCCCTGACGCGTCGCCCCGGCGAAGAAGCGATCGATCAGCGAGAACTCGGACAAAGGTAAGGCCGTTGACGTAGGTGTGGTCATGGGTGACGAAGTGTCGGCGTTGCGGGCAGCGACGTGGCGCATCACGCGAAGTCAGCAGGCCATGGACGAAAAGATGACGACCCGATCGGCAGCAAGACCAAAGACAGCGCAGCGCCAATCCAGTGAATCGCGAATTCGATAGCGTATTTTACGAGCGCACCCCGGTTTTCCCAATGGTCTTGTGGTGTGCATACCCGATTTCGGAACACCGCTTAGCCATGTCTCGGACAACACCTTACCGATATTTCATCCCTGGTCCGAAAATCGCGAATATGGTGCGATGCAGCGTTGAATTCTCGGGGAATTATCGCGACGATGCTCAGATCGAAGGTGCAGCCCTTATCCGCTTTTTGCATAAATGGCGTGAATAAATAGGGCTACAATTCGCATAGAAAATTTGAGCCATTCTGTCCGTTAAGAGCTTCCCCTCATGCCCACGCCGATCGATCCGAAACTGCGCGAAGCTGCGCTCGAGTATCACGAATTCCCCACCCCCGGCAAAATTGCCATCGCCCCGACCAAGCAGTTGCTCAACCAGCGCGATCTGGCGCTGGCGTACTCGCCGGGCGTTGCGGCCGCGTGTGAGGAAATCGTCGTCGACCCGCTTAACGCCTCGCGCTACACCGCGCGCGGCAATCTCGTCGGCGTGATCACGAACGGCACGGCCGTTCTGGGTCTTGGCGATATCGGCCCGCTCGCCTCCAAGCCGGTGATGGAAGGCAAGGGCGTGCTGTTCAAGAAGTTCGCCAATATCGACGTGTTCGATATCGAAATCGACGAGAAGGACCCCGAAAAGCTCGTCGACATCATCGCGGCGCTCGAGCCGACGTTCGGTGCGATCAACCTTGAGGACATCAAGGCGCCGGAGTGCTTCATCGTCGAACGCAAGCTGCGCGAGCGCATGAAGATTCCGGTCTTCCACGATGATCAGCACGGCACGGCCATTGTGGTGGCGGCGGCGCTCATCAACGGTCTGAAGGTGGTCGGCAAGGATCTGACATCGGTCAAAGTGGTGACCTCCGGCGCCGGTGCGGCGGCACTCGCCTGTCTCGACCTGATCGTGGACATGGGCCTGCCCATCGAGAACATTTGGGTGACGGACCTGGCCGGAGTGGTCTATGAGGGCCGCACCGAACTGATGGACCCCGAGAAGATTCGCTTCGCGCAGAAGACCGACGCGCGCGGGCTTGCCGAGGTGATCGGCGGCGCCGATGTGTTTCTCGGGCTGTCGGCTGCGGGCGTGCTCAAGCCGGAAATGGTCAAGACCATGGCCGACAAGCCGCTGATTTTCGCGCTGGCCAACCCGAATCCGGAAATCACGCCGGAACTCGCGAAGGAAGTGCGTCCGGATTGCGTGATGGCCACGGGCCGTACCGACTATCCGAATCAGGTCAACAACGTGCTGTGCTTCCCGTTCATCTTCCGTGGCGCACTCGACGTGGGTGCCACGACGATCACGCGCTCGATGGAAATCGCCGCCGTGAATGCGCTGGCGGAACTGGCACGTCAGGAACAGAGCGACATCGTCGCCTCGGCCTACGGCATCAAGAACCTGTCGTTCGGTCCTGAATACCTGATTCCGAAGCCCTTCGATCCGCGCCTGCTGGTCAAGGTCGCCACTGCCGTGGCCGAAGCCGCGATGGCGGCCGGTGTTGCGACCCGTCCGCTCGCCGACGTCGACGCCTACGAGCAATCGTTGCAGCAATTCGTGTATCACAGCGGCGGTCTGATGAAGCCGCTGTTCTCGGTGGCGCGCAGCGTGCCGGCCGACAAGAAGCGCATCGCGTTTGCCGAAGGGGAAGAAGAGCGCGTGCTGCGCGCGGTCCAGATTCTGGTGGATGAGCGTGTCGCCACGCCGATTCTGGTCGGTCGCCCGGCCGTCATCGAGCATCGCATTCAGCAGTACGGTCTGCGTCTGACCGCCGGCGTCGACTTCACGGTCGTCAACCCGGAGCACGACGAGCGCTACCGCGACTATTGGGAGACGTATCATCAGTTGACCAACCGGAAGGGCGTGACGGCGTCGTACGCGCGTGTGGAAATGCGCCGCCGAACCACGCTCATCGCTGCCATGCTGGTTCGCAAGGGTGAAGCCGATGGCCTGATCTGCGGTACCGTTTCGACGCCGGGCCGCCACCTCCACTTCATCGATCGCGTGATCGGCAAGCGCGAAGGCGGTCATGTATACGGCGCGATGAACGCGCTGATTCTCCCGAATCGTCAGATTTTCCTGGTCGATACGCACATCAATCAGGATCCGAGCGCTGAAGAGTTGGCCGAGATCACGTTGATGGCTGCGGAGGAAATTCGCCGCTTCGGTATTCAGCCGAAGGTTGCGCTGCTCTCGCACTCGAATTTCGGTACGAGCGACGCAAGTTGCGCCCGCAAGATGCGCGAAACGCTGGCGATTCTGCAAGAACGTGCACCCGACCTGGAAGTGGACGGCGAAATGCATGGCGATTGCGCCCTCGACCCGGAACTGCGCGCGCGCATCATGCCGGAGTCGACGCTGACCGGTGCCGCCAACCTGCTGGTCATGCCGAACATCGATGCGGCGAACATTGCCTATAACCTGCTCAAGACGGCTGCGGGCAATAACGTGGCGATCGGCCCGATTCTGCTGGGTGCTGCCAAGCCGGTGCATATCCTCACGGAATCGGCGACGGTGCGACGCATTATCAACATGGTCGCGCTGGTGGTGGCCGATGCGGCAGCGCAACAGGAAACGCGCTGACCGTTCAGGGTCGATCGGTGGTTCGCCGCCGTTCGGCCCACATTAACAACAAAACGCCGCACCTTTCCGGGGCGGCGTTTTGTCATTTTAGCGACGCATTTTTCGTATCGTATATCGATATGTGTGCACTCACTTCCATGAAAAACTCTTTGTTTTCATGAATTTGTTGAGTGAATTAGTTGCCAAATGTAAGCCGACATTGATTCCGGGGAGTAATAGCGATACCCTTACGGCTTCACCTACCAGAACGGGCCCGCAGCGCAAAACCGCGCAGGCCGACAACCTAGCTATGACAATGGCACGTTGGCTTCACCGGAGCATCGTGGCGCTGACGGCGGCTGGGAGTGTTTTTCTGGGGGCGAATGCCGTGGCGCGCGAAACCGCGCCATATGTCACGGATCAAACGGCGGCGGTATCCGTCACCGAGTTGCCCCGCGAAGCGCAGCGCACGCTGTCGCTGATTGCCCAGGGCGGGCCGTTCCCTTATGCCAAAGATGGCATTGTGTTCGGGAACTACGAAAAGCGCCTGCCCAAAATGCCGCGCGGCTATTACCATGAATATACGGTGCCGACTCCCGGTGCCCG
This sequence comes from Pandoraea sp. PE-S2R-1, assembly GCF_002179865.1. Classification (NCBI taxonomy): domain Bacteria; kingdom Pseudomonadati; phylum Pseudomonadota; class Betaproteobacteria; order Burkholderiales; family Burkholderiaceae; genus Pandoraea; species Pandoraea sp. PE-S2R-1. The sequence continues at coordinate 88,858 of NZ_NGUR01000005.1, forward strand.
CAATAGAGGTGCCAGGCGCATCATCTGTGGCGGTGATCAACGTGCAGTCGATCCTTGTTACTACACCCAAGATCACTACAACAGCTTTAGACGCATAAGGGAATGACAGCAGTATGAGTGAGCCGGTTTTCGCACAAGAACGCGGGAAAGATCTTATGGCAGATCCATTCGGTGCGGGCGAGGGCAACTTGTTCAAGCAGGTGCTGGGCCTGCATGCTGTTGCGCGGGCTGGCCGCCGCCATGCCTTATCGGAAGAGGGAGATATGAGTCTTTTCAAGACCGTCAGGCCGAATATTGTGCAGTCGATCCGCGCTTTCCGTGTGCCGGAGCTGGCTGACGAGGCCGAGCGACTGGGGCAGCACTTCCTGTACGCCAACTGCGCCCAAGCGCAGAGCAAGGCGGAAGTGCTTGAAACGATCGCTACGTCCTTCCAGCTCCCGAAGCATTTCGGCAAGAACTTTGACGCCTTACACGATTGCCTGACCGATCTCGTCAGCCGCAGCGGCGCACAGCCGGGCTTCGTGGTCGTGCTCGAAGGGCTGCCGGTGGCGACGAAGTTCGACAAAGATGCGCGCGAAACGCTGCTGGACGTGTTCCGTGATGCCGCTGAATTCTGGGGCGAACGGCGCGTGAGCTTCCGCGTGTTCTACTCGTTCGCGTAAGCATCGGGTGGTGATTTGGTGTGAACGTCGCTGAATATCCCCAGATCGACTGATTCATCATTCATCAGGCAGCAAAGAAAAAGGTCCGCAATCGCGGACCTTTTTTGTTTTCCGAGCCGCCGGGCCGATGCCGGCCCGTCACGCTCTCACCCAGTCAGTTTCACCCAGTCAGCCGCTCAGGACGTGTGCCCGGCCAGAAACTTCTGGGCGAGGCCCGCCAGATCGAACTGACCCTGCGGGACATCGCCGTTCGGCGTGAGGTGATTGACGACTTCCGGCAGAATTGACGACAGTTGCTGTGCGGCTTCGTCTGTGCTGACGCCTGCCGTGTTGGCCAGCTGCTGAAGCTGGCCGCCCGGGCCGAGCGCTTGAGCCACCTGATCGGGGGAAACCGGTTGGTTACCGCCGGTGCCGACCCACGACTTCAAAGCGTCGCCGAGTCCGCCGCTTTCGAGCACCTGTGTGAGTCCGCCAAGACCGCCGAGTGCACCGATCAGGTCGGTGGGCGAAGTGGCCGGTGCCCCGGCGCCGCCGGGCTGAGGTGCCTGAGCACCGCCGAGCAAGCCGCCCAGCAAACCGCCAAGCCCGCCCGCCGCACCGCCCGCTGCGGCACCGCCGCCGAGCATGCCGCCCAGCGCACCGCCGAGCGAACCCAGCAAACCGCCGCCACCGCCGTCTTGCCCTTCCGTTTTGCCCGTATGACTGGCGATCATCGCCAGCAGGCCCATCAGCAGCAGCATGCGCGTATTGCCGCCACCGCTGTTGCCGCCTGCGGGGTTGCCGGCCGCGCCGCCGAGAATGGAATCGAGAATACCCATGACGATTTCTCCTTGAGGCCTGCTAGGCCGTTACTCGTGACAGAGTTACCCAACACTAAGCCTTACCAACCCCCCCAGCGTGCGGCAAGTGCCGCAAGGACTGCAATACCCGCTGTCTCCGTGCGAAGAATCCGATCCCCGAGGCGAATCGCCTCAAAGCCGGTGTCGCGTGCGAGGGTTTCTTCCTGAGGTGTGAGCCCGCCTTCCGGGCCGAAGAGCAACACGCCGGGCTGCGCCGGTGCCTGCGGCAATAGCGAATCAAAGCCGCTGTCCGCTCTAGGTGACAATAGCACACGCCATGCGTAACTCGTAACCGCGTCCTGGTCACGTAACCACGCCGTAATCGGCCGGACCGGCAGGATCTGCGGCACGCGATTTCGGCCGCATTGTTCGCATGCTGCTTGTGCCAGCGATTGCCAATGCGCAACTCGTTTGGCGGCCCGTTCGCTGTCGAGCCGGATCACCGAGCGCTCCGTCGCGAGCGGCTGAATGTCGGTCACCCCCAGCTCGATCGCCTTTTCGATCAGCCAATCCATCTTGTCGCCACCGGCGATGCCCTGCGCCAGCGTCACCCGGTAAGGGGTTTCGGCTTCGCGGGTATCGTGTTCGCCCAGTTGCACCGCAGCGTGTCGCTTTTCCAGACTCACCAACTCGGCCGGATACTCACCGCCGGTGCCATTGAACAGCGTGAGCGTGTCGCCCGCCTTAAGACGCAATACCTGAACATGACGCACGACGGCGTCGGGAAGGTCGAGCAGGGCGCCGGTGTGCAAGGGCGCGTCAACGAAGAAACGGGGCATACGCAGTGGGAAGGGGCCGGATCAGGCGGAAAAAGGGACGCCGCCGGCGCTATTGCTGAAGTCGGCGACCGGTCAGGGGCTGAAGCATACCCCAAGGGTCGCCGCTGGAACTTAACGACGAGGTGCGATGGGGCGCGCGAAGCCCCAGCGATAGCCGTCGATATCTTCGAGCTGGCAGAATCGATCGCCCCAGAACTGGTCCTCGGGCGGCATCAGGCCCTTGGCACCGGCGGCGGTCGCCCGCGCGTAGAGCGCGTCGACATCGTCCGTGAAAACATAAAAACTCTGCGGCGCTTCGACGCCCGAGGTTCGCGGCGAGCGGGCCGCACTGGCAAATGCGCCTTCGGGGGCGAACATCAGGATCAATTCGCCGTGATAGAACATTTCAACGTGCATCACCGCGCCATCGTCGTCCATCGTGTTGTGCACGGTAAAGCCAAACGCCTGTTCGTAGAACGTGGCGGCGGCTCTGGCGTCGCGCACGGTCAGATAGGGCGTCAACCAAGGCACATGTGACGGGCGGGGATCGGACATGACTTTCCTCCGTTGTGGCTGCCGGGCGGCCCTGAGACCGCGAGGCCTGACCTTCAGGCCCGGCATTCGTGACGAGCATCCAATATACAAGGAACGCGCACGATCTTCACCCCGGACGAGTCATCTCGTGCCAATCGGCGTAGTGGGCGCGTCAAGCGTATCCGTCAGATCGGGGGAAATGTCGAAAAGCGCCGTGTGGCGCGACACGGCGTAGTGCCTAAGGCTGCGCAGTTGATCGGGGGAAGCGCGTTGGGCGGCCGCTTGCAGCAAGTTGGCATCGGCGCCGCGCGCATCGAGCGCATCGCTGGCGACGGCCAACGCCCACTGCGACCCATAAAGGGGCACGTAGGCCGTCATCGGCTGCACCTGCGCGAAGACCGAGCGCAGCGCTGCAAGCACTCGCCGCACTTGCGCCGGCTCGAACCACGGGGCGCCCAGTTGCACGGCAATGCCGCCACGGGGAGTCAGAAGTGACCTGACTTTCGTAAAGAACGCCGCGTCGTGGAGCGGGGCGGCCGCACCGTCGGCTTCGGTGAGGTCGAAGATTACGGCGTCGAATCGGTCGTGATGCGAGAGTGCGGTGTCGACGAAATCGCGTGCGTCGCCGATGACGAGCGTCGTGCGCCGGTCGTCGAACGCGCCATCGGCGAGCGATGGCATGTGCTGCAAGATCGTTGCCGGGACTTGCGCATCCAGTTCGGCAATGACGACCTCGGTCACGCTGGCGTGACGCAAGGCTTCGCGCGCCGAGCCGCCATCGCCGCCACCGATCACGAGCACGCGTTTCGCGTCGCCGTGCGCGAGCAGCAGCGGATGCACCATGCACTCGTGGCAAATGTGAGCATCCGCGAGACTCGCCATGAACCGCCCGTCGAGCCGGTAGGCGCGTCCGAGCGGGCCGAGGGCAGGTAGATCGACGATCTCGATGTGCTGATAGGGCGACACCGCCGTCGCCACCGTGCGGCCGGCGAGGGCGTAGGTCGCCCAAGGGCCGAGCGGGGCAGAAAATGGCTTGAGTGCGGCATCGGAATCGTCCGCAGTGACGTCGCTTATGACGGGCATTGTTGTGACAACTTCCTCTAAATTGCGGCGATTGCGCCACTTTTTGGCATCATTCCACGTTCTCGCCATTTGGGGAAGTTCACCGCAAGCGACCCGGGGTGGTGCCGTATCTGATAAAATCGCGATCTTTATCCTGCACTTGATTTCGCGCGGCAGCTCGCGGCAACGGGGCACGCCCGCTATTCCGGCTGGTCACCATGACGAACTCCTCTACTGCTACGGCTGCGCTGATGGCTTCCGCCATTCGCGTCCTCTCCATGGACGCGGTCCAACAGGCCAACTCCGGTCACCCTGGTGCGCCTATGGGCATGGCCGATATCGCGGTCGCGCTCTGGGGCCGTCACCTCAAGCACAACCCCGTCAATCCGCACTGGTTCGATCGCGACCGCTTCGTGCTGTCGAACGGCCATGGCTCGATGCTCATCTACTCGTTGCTGCATCTGACGGGCTACGATCTGCCGATCGAAGAACTCAAGCATTTCCGCCAACTGCACAGCAAGACGCCGGGCCACCCCGAAGTGGGTATCACGCCGGGCGTCGAGACGACGACGGGCCCGCTGGGTCAGGGCATCACCAATGCCGTCGGCTTTGCTTTGGCCGAAGCGCTGCTCGCGAAGGAATTCAACCGTCCGGGCGCCGACATCGTCGATCACCACACGTATGCATTCCTCGGCGACGGTTGCCTGATGGAAGGCATTTCGCATGAAGCCTGTTCGCTGGCCGGTACGCTGCGCCTGAACAAGCTGATCGCGCTGTACGACGACAACGGCATCTCGATCGACGGCGACGTCGAATATTGGTTTGCCGACGACACGCCGAAGCGTTTCGAAGCCTATGGCTGGAACGTGATCCGCGATGTCGACGGACACAACGCCGATGCGGTCGATGCCGCCATTGCGCAGGCCAAGACGTCGGATCGTCCGACGCTGATCTGCTGCAAGACGCTGATCGGCAAGGGTGCACCGAACAAGCAAGGCGGTCACGACGTGCACGGCGCGCCGCTGGGCGCGGATGAAATCGCCGCCACGCGCGCCGCACTGGGCTGGACCCTGCCGCCGTTCGAAGTGCCGGCCGAAGTCTACGCCGCATGGGACGCCAAGGCCGCCGGTCAACAAGCCGAAGCCGCCTGGAACGAGCGTTTTGCCGCTTATCGCAGCCAGTTCCCGGCCGAAGCTGCCGAGTTCGAGCGCCGCATGAAGGGCGAACTGCCGGGCGACTTCAAGTCGGCCGCTGCCGCACTGATCGCCAAGACCAACGAGAAGGGCGAGACCGTGGCGACGCGTAAGGCGTCGCAACTGGCCATCGAAGGTCTGGCTGCCGTGCTGCCGGAATTCCTCGGCGGCTCGGCCGATCTGACCGGCTCGAACCTGACCAACTGGAAGGCCAGCAAGCCGGTGCGTGCCAACGCCGATGGCGTGCAGTACGGCAACCACATCAACTATGGCGTGCGCGAATTCGGCATGAGCGCCATCATGAACGGCCTCGCGCTGCATGGTGGTCACATTCCGTTCGGCGGCACGTTCCTGACGTTCTCGGACTACAGCCGCAACGCGCTGCGCATGGCTGCGCTCATGAAGCTGCGTTCGATCTTCGTGTTCACGCACGATTCGATCGGTTTGGGCGAGGACGGCCCGACGCACCAGTCGATCGAGCATGTCTCCAGCCTGCGTCTGATTCCGCAAATGGACGTGTGGCGTCCGTGCGATACGACGGAAACGGCAAGCGCCTGGGTGGCCGCCGTGGAGCGTCACGATGGCCCGTCGAGCCTGGTGCTCAGCCGTCAGAACCTGCCGTTCGTCTCGCGCGACGACGCGCAGATCGCCAATATTCGTCGCGGCGGCTATGTGCTGCGTGACGTGGCGAATCCGCAGATCGTGCTGATCGCCACCGGCTCGGAAATGGATCTGGCCCTCAAGGGCGCCGAAGTTCTGGCTGCCGAGGGCGTCGCTGTGCGCGTCGTGTCGATGCCGTCGACCAATGTGTTCGACCGTCAGGACAAGGCGTATCGCGACAGCGTGCTGCCGCGCGGCGTGCCGCGTGTGGCCATCGAAGCCGGTGTGACGGCGTTCTGGCACAAGTACGTCGGCCTGGAAGGCGGCGTGGTCGGTATCGACACCTTTGGCGAGTCGGCTCCGGCCGGCGTGCTGTTCAAACACTTCGGCTTCACCGTCGACCACGTGGTCGCGACGGTCAAGTCCGTGCTTGGCTGATTTCGTTAGACCTTACGGAGAAACCCCCATGACCATTCGCGTCGCTATTAACGGCTATGGCCGTATCGGCCGCAACGTACTGCGTGCCCATTACGAAGGTGGCAAGAAGCACGACATCGAAATCGTCGCCATCAACGATCTGGGCAATGCGCAGACCAATGCTCACCTGACGCAATACGACACCGCGCACGGCAAGTTCCCGGGCACGGTGACGGTCGACGGCGATTACATGATCGTCAACGGCGACAAGATTCGCGTGCTGGCCAACCGCAACCCGGCAGAACTGCCGTGGGGCGAGCTGAACGTGGACGTCGTGCTCGAGTGCACGGGCTTTTTCACCACGAAGGAAAAGGCCGGCGCTCACCTGAAGGGCGGCGCAAAGAAGGTCATCATCTCGGCCCCGGGCGGCAAGGATGTGGACGCTACGGTCGTGTTCGGCGTGAACGAAGGCGTGCTCAAGTCGACCGATACGGTCATCTCGAACGCTTCGTGCACGACCAACTGCCTGGCACCGCTGGTCAAGCCGTTGCATGAAAAAATCGGTCTGGAAACGGGCCTGATGACCACCGTGCACGCCTACACCAACGATCAGGTGTTGACCGACGTCTATCACGAAGACCTGCGTCGCGCCCGTTCGGCCACGATGAGCATGATCCCGACCAAGACCGGCGCTGCTTCGGCCGTCGGCCTGGTGCTGCCGGAACTGAACGGCAAGCTGGACGGTTTCGCGATTCGCGTCCCGACGATCAACGTGTCGATCGTCGACCTGTCGTTCATCGCCAAGCGCGACACGACCGTCGATGAAGTCAACGCGATCCTGAAGGAAGCCGCCGAAGGCCCGCTGAAGGCGATCGCCACGTACACGACGGCACCGCTGGTGTCGATCGATTTCAACCACAACCCGGCATCGTCGAACTTCGACGGCTCGCTGACCAAGGTGTCGGGTCGCCTGGTGAAGGTGACGTCGTGGTACGACAACGAGTGGGGCTTCTCGAACCGCATGCTCGACACGACCGTCGCGCTGATGTCGGCCAAGTAAGCTGCTGCTTCGCTGGTTGCATGAAAAAAGCCGCTGTCGAGAGACAGCGGCTTTTTCTTTTGGGCCTTGCAACGACGCATATCGACATGCGTTTCGCGCGCGATGACGTTACGGTGCGTCGCGGCGCGAGGTGGCCTTGCGGCACAGTCCGATAATCACACCGATGATCGCGCCCACCAGCAGCCCGCCAGCACCGAAATACAGCTTCCGGGGAAAGACGGCATTATCGTCAACTTGCGCAGCACTGACGATGCGCGTGTTGTATGACTGATCGGGTGCCAGCAGTTGCGAAACGCGATACCGGCTGTCGTTCAGCACAGCCCGCTCTGAGCGGCTGCTCTGAAGCGCGCTGAGTGCCATGACGGAATCCGTATTCTTGGACTGTGCCAGCGCTGCGCCGAGTTGCTCCTGAGCTTTGGTGTTCGTTTCGATAGCAGCATCGATGACGCTCAATTGCTGCTTGGGCAGATCGCGCACTCGTTCCAGGATTGCTGCGTGTTCACTGAGAATCTGTTGCGCTGCCGTGGCGAGGGCTTGTCCGGCCTGTTGCTCGGACGTGCCGCGCGCAACGATTTCGACGTAGGTCGTACCTTGGATGGCGCGGGCCTTGATCGCTTTCCAGACGACAGACTTGTGCAGAGCGTCCAGGTCGCCCTTAAGTTCGGGCAGCACCTTTTCTGCAAGGTCATCGCGGAAAGTGTTCAAGCTGACTCGTCCGACGGTTTGCTGTACCGACTCGATAAGTGGTCCATCCGGTCCACTCACCGGGGATCCTGCTGCGCGACCCACTTGCAGGGTCAGCTTGCCTTCCCATTGCTTCTGCACGAAGTACGTGCTGCCAACACCGATGGCACCCCCCACAATGGCGAGGCCGGCGATCCACTTGGCATTGGTCCGTACAAAGTCCAATACGTCCGCGAGTGAGACGTCGGACAGCCCTTCGGATGTCGTTTTGTAAAGTGTTTTATCGTTATTCATCGGGTGGAATCGAACGTCTAGACGTAACCGGCAGGGTCTTATGCCTTGCGCGCGAGGTAATCACCGTTTGATGCGGTGACCCCTCTTTATGTTCCATATAACCGACTTGGGGGAACATCTCCCGGACCAGGCCTCCGGGATGGGTAATGATGTGGAATTAATTCTTCTGCCGGTGCGGGCACGGATCCTTCGTGCAACTCCCGTACATGGCGAGGGAATGTTCCTGAAGTGCGAAACCGCGCTCTTTTGCGATCAACTTCTGGCGGCGTTCGATTTCTGCATCGAAAAATTCTTCGACGCGACCACAGTCCAGGCACACCAGGTGATCATGGTGATGGCCTTCGTTGAGTTCGAATACGGCCTTGCCGGACTCGAAGTTACTGCGCGACAATAGGCCGGCTTGTTCGAATTGCGTCAACACGCGGTAGACCGTGGCCAGACCGATGTCGAGGTTTTCGCCGAGCAGGTGACGATAAACGTCTTCGGCGGTCAAATGGCGCACCTCGCTGTTCTGGAAGATTTCCAGAATTTTGAGGCGCGGAAGCGTGGCTTTCAGTCCGATATTTTTCAGATCGGCGGGATTCGGCATCGCTCTACGTCCCTAGAGTACAATACAGCCCCAATAATAATGCCTTTTTGCCTTGCCCGGCGCAAACCGGCGCAAACGGGACGGTTTCAGCCGTCAACGGGGGCGATGTGGCGGCGCGCCCGGCGTGCCGGATCAAGTTCGATTTTTTTGAAAGCGAGTCAGATTTGCGTCGTTATCTCTCCCTTTATGCTGCCGCAGCACTGCTGGCGCTGGCTGGCTGCTCCACGTACGACAGCGTGACCGACAAGGTGATCGGCGTCGTGACGCCGTATCGAATCAACATCGTTCAAGGCAACTTCGTCTCGAAGGAAGCCTACGAACAGCTCAAGGCCGGCATGACGCGCGATCAAGTGCGCCAAGTGCTCGGCACGCCGCTGCTGACCGACATCTTCCACGCCAACCGCTGGGATTACGTCTTCTATTTCAAGCGCGGCAACACTTCGGTGGTGCAGGAGCGCCACTTGAGGGTGTATTTCGAGAACGACACGCTGGCCCGTTGGGACGGTGGCGAGAACCTGCCGACCGAATACCAGCTGGTGCAGGAAATCGATGGTCAGAAAGGCAAGTCTGTGAAGACCGATGCCCCGGCGCCGTCGACCGCCAGCGCGGCCGCAGCGGAAGCGGCATCGCCGTCGCCTGACGCGGCTGCCGCCGCACCGACGGCTGCCGCAACGCCGGCGGCCAACGATGTGGCAACCGTGTCGACCGACGCGGCGGCCAGCCAGACCGTGCAGACCAATGCCGGCCTGGCATCGAGCGGCACGTCCAGCACGAGCAGCAATGCCGGTACCGCCGGCGGTACGGGCCTGGTGCCGTCGCCGCGCGTGACCTCCGGTGGTGGCCTGTTCTCGGCACCCAAGTAAGCCGTCAGAAACACAACCAGACTCACCATGATGAAGATTGCGATTGCGGGCGCGTCCGGCCGTATGGGCCGGATGCTGATTGAAACCGTGTTGGCCGCCGATGACGCCGAGTTGGTGGGCGCGCTCGATCGTGAGGGCAGCCCTGCCCTCGGTCACGATGCCGGGGCTTTCCTCGGTCGTGAGACCGGCGTGCACATCACCGCCGATCTCGACACCGCACTTGCCAACGCCGAATTCCTGATCGACTTCACCCGCCCGGAAGGCACGCTGCTGCATTTGGCCGCCGCCGCGAAGCATGGCGTGAAGATGATCATCGGCACGACCGGTTTCTCGGACGAAGACAAGGCACGTCTGGCCGAAGGCGCCAAGCGCGTCGCCGTCGTATTCGCACCGAACATGAGCGTGGGCGTCAACGCCACGTTCAAGTTGCTCGAAGTGGCCGCCAAGATCCTGAACACCGGCTACGACATCGAGATCATCGAAGCGCACCATCGTCACAAGGTCGATGCCCCGTCGGGCACGGCACTGCGCATGGGCGAAGTCGTGGCCGACGCCCTCGGACGCGATCTGAAAGAATGTGCCGTCTACGGCCGCGAAGGCGTGACCGGCGAGCGCGATCCGTCGACCATCGGTTTTGCGACCGTGCGCGGCGGCGATATCGTTGGCGACCATACGGTGCTGTTTGCCGGGATTGGCGAGCGCATCGAGATCACGCACAAGTCGTCGAGCCGTCTGTCGTATGCCCAGGGTTCGCTGCGTGCCGCCCGCTTCCTCGTCGAACGCCAGACCGGTCTGTTCGACATGCAGGACGTGCTAGGCCTACGCTAAGCCCCTGCCGGCCGGGGGCGTTCGACATGCGAAGTGCGCACGTCGACAACCCGGCCCTTTCGCTTCCCCGGTATCCCGGTTAATTGCCGGCACGCATTGCCAGCACCGCTGTTGCACCGTGCTGGCCGCCCTTCGAGCTGAAGGTTGCGACGCCCGCCGCCATCGCGCTGAATCCGCACCCGGCGGCGTTATAATCATCGTTTTCCCCGGATCTGCCCCAATAACCCGTGTGCCGCGCCGATGGCCGCACACCGGCAGGGCAAAGCCGAGCCGAATCCTATCTGCCGACCCATCATGCAAGAAAAATACGTTCCCGCCGACGTCGAAGCCTCCGCCCAGTCGCATTGGCAGGCGATCGATGCCTACAAGACCACCGAGCGCGCGGACAAGCAAAAATTCTATTGCGTCTCGATGCTGCCGTATCCGTCGGGCAAGCTGCATATGGGGCACGTGCGCAACTACACCATCAATGACGTGATGTACCGTCAGATGCGCATGCGCGGGTACAACGTACTCATGCCGATGGGCTGGGATGCGTTCGGCATGCCCGCTGAAAACGCGGCGATGGCCAACAACGTGCCGCCCGCGAAGTGGACGTACGACAACATCGCCTACATGAAGAAGCAGATGCAGGCGATGGGGCTGGCGATCGACTGGTCGCGCGAAGTCGCCACCTGCTCGCCGGAGTACTACCGCTGGAACCAGTGGCTGTTCCTCAAGATGCTCGAAAAGGGCGTGGTCTATCTGAAGACCGGGACGGTGAACTGGGACCCGGTCGATCAGACCGTGCTCGCCAACGAGCAGGTGATCGACGGCCGTGGCTGGCGTTCGGGTGCGCTGATCGAGAAGCGCGAGATCCCGATGTATTACATGCGCATCACCGATTATGCCGACGAGTTGCTCGGCGATCTGGACGCCCTCGGCTGGCCTGAGCGCGTGAAGGTGATGCAGCAGAACTGGATCGGCAAGAGCTTCGGCGTGAACTTCGGGTTCCCGTACGAGCTCGATGGCGAGCGCAAGCTGCTGCGCGTGTTCACCACGCGCGCCGACACGATCATGGGCGTCACCTTCTGCGCGATTGCCGCCGAGCACCCGCTCGCCACGCGTCTGGCCGCCGAGCGCCCCGACTTGCAGGCATTCATTGCCGAATGCAAGCAGGGCGGCGTGGCCGAAGCCGACATCGCCACGATGGAAAAGAAGGGCATGCCGACGGGCTTCTTCGTCACGCATCCGATCACGGGCGACAAGGTCGAAGTGTGGATCGGCAACTACGTGCTGATGGGTTATGGCGAAGGTGCCGTGATGGGCGTGCCGGCGCACGACGAACGCGACTTCGCGTTTGCGCGCAAGTACGGTCTGCCGATCAAGCAGGTCGTGGCGGTCGCCGGCGAGACGTATTCGATCGACGCCTGGCAAGCCTGGTATGGCGACAAGGAAGGCACGCTGATCAATAGCGGCAAGTACGACGGTCTGGGCTTTGCTGCCGCCATCGACGCGATTGCCGCCGATCTGAAGGCGCAGGAAGTCGGCGACAAGCAGATCACGTTCCGTCTGCGCGACTGGGGCATTTCGCGCCAGCGTTACTGGGGCACGCCGATCCCGATCATCCACTGCGACACGTGCGGTGCCGTGCCGGTGCCGGAGAAAGATCTGCCGGTGGTGTTGCCGGAAGACCTCGTGCCGGACGGCTCGGGTAACCCGCTCGCGAAGTCGGAAGCCTTCTTGAAGTGCGATTGCCCGAAGTGCGGCAAGCCGGCACGTCGCGAGACGGACACGATGGACACGTTCGTGGACTCGTCGTGGTACTTCATGCGCTACGCCTGCCCGGATGCCGACAGCATGGTCGACGCGCGCACCGATTACTGGATGCCGATGGATCAGTACATCGGCGGCATCGAGCACGCGATTCTGCACTTGTTGTATTCGCGTTTCTGGACCAAGGTCATGCGTGACCTGGGGTTGGTCAACTTCAAGGAACCGGCGCAGAACCTGCTGACGCAGGGCATGGTGCTCAACGAGACGTACTACCGCGAAGATGCCGCCGGCAAGAAGACGTGGTTCAACCCGCTCGACGTGCAGGTGCAGCTCGACGACAAGGGTCGTCCGGTGGGTGCGACGTCGAAGGCCGATGGCGGCGACGTGGTGCTGGGCGGCATCGAGAAGATGTCGAAGTCGAAGAACAACGGTGTCGATCCGCAATCGCTCATCGATCAGTACGGTGCCGACACGGCGCGTCTGTTCGTGATGTTCGCCGCGCACCCGGAACAGCAACTGGAATGGTCGGGCGCCGGTGTGGAAGGCGCGAGCCGTTTCCTGCGCCGCCTGTGGGGCTTCGGTCAATCGCAAGCCGCGTTGCTGCGTCAGACGGGTGTCGCCATCGAGACCGCCAACCCGGCAGCGCAGGCGTTGCGCCGCGAGGTGCACGGCGTGCTCAAGCAGGCCAATTACGATTACCAGCGTGTGCAGTACAACACGGTCGTGTCCGCGGCGATGAAGATGCTCAACGCGATCGAAAACGACAAGGGCGCTGCCGGTGCCGGCGCGGTGCGCGAGTGCTACGGCATCTTGCTGCGCGTGCTCTACCCGGTGGTGCCGCACGTCACGCACGGCCTGTGGGATGCACTGGGTTACGCGGCCGAGTCGGGCGATCTGCTCGATGCCTCGTGGCCGGTGGTGGACGAGGCTGCGCTGGTGCAGGACGAGATCGAACTCGTGTTGCAGGTGGCGGGCAAAGTGCGTGGCGCGATTCTCGTGGCCAAGGATGCGCCGCGTGAAGCCATCGAACAGGCGGCACTGGCACATGAAATGACGGTCAAGTTCGGCGAAGGAAAGCCGGTCAAGAAGGTCATCATCGTGCCGGGGCGTCTCGTGAACGTGGTGGTCTGAGCCGGCAGCGACTGCCGATCCATGATTTGGTGAGAAGAGGGCACATCACGTGCAAATGACATCCGGGCAACGCAGCGCGGGCATGACGCGCAGGATCTTCGGCTGGATCGCCCTGTTGGGCTGCGCGCTGGCGCTCACCGCGTGCGGTTTCCAACTGCGCGGGGCGAGCGAGTATGCATTCAAGCGCCTGTATATCTCCGGCGGCGGACAGATGGCCGTCGATATCAAGCGCTACATCCGCTACGGCAGCAAGGGGACGGTTGTCGTCGAGGCGCCGAAGGATGCCGACGCTCGCCTGGAAATTCTGGGCGCGACGGCAACGAGAACGGCGGTGAGTCTGGACTCGACGGGCCAGGCGCGTGAATACGAAATGCGCAACACGTTCACGTTCCAGTTGGTGACCCCGGACGGTACGCCGATCATTCCGCTGAGCACGATTCGCCTGACACGTAACCTGCCGTACAGCGACAGCGAAGCGACGGCTCGCGATCAGGAAGCGGCGCTGCTCAATCGCGACATGCAGAAGGATGCCGTCGATCAGATCATTCGCCGCATGGAAGCGGTGAAGACCATGCCGGCGCCGACGCCGGACCACTGAGCCCACGGCCATGCAACTGCGCCCCGACGCGCTTGACGCGAATCTTGCCAAGACCCTCTCGCCGATCTACGTGATCTACGGCGACGAGAGCCTGCTCGTGCAGGAAGCCGTCGATCGCGTGCGCGCGGCGGCCCGCGCGGGCGGTTATACCGAGCGCGATGTGCTGTCGGTCGAGCGCAGTTTCGACTGGGGCGCGCTGGCGAATTCAGGGCAGTCGATGTCGTTGTTCGGCGACCGCAAGCTGATCGAGTTGCGTATTCCCGGCGGCAAGCCCGGCAAGGACGGCGGCGCGGCGCTCAAGGCGCATGCCGAAGCGGCCAGCGGCGACGTGTTGACCATCGTCACCTTGCCGCGCCTCGATGCGGCGGCGTCCAAGTCCGACTGGTTCACCGCGCTGGATCGTGCGGGCGTGACGGTCAAGATCGATGCAGTGGATCGGGCGCGTCTGCCCGACTGGATTTCGCAGCGTCTGGCCGCACAGGGGCAGCGCGTGGCTGCGGGCGAAGCCGGACGCCGGGTGTTGCAGTTCATCGCCGATCGCGTCGAAGGCAATTTGCTCGCGGCGCATCAGGAAATTCAGAAGCTCGGCTTGCTGTACCCGTCGGGGACGCTCGAATTCGAGCAGGTGCAGGATGCGGTACTTAACGTCGCGCGTTATGACGTTTTCAAGCTGAGCGAAGCGGTGCTCGCGGGCGATACGCCGCGACTCGTGCGAATGCTCGACGGCTTGCGCGGTGAAGGGGAAGCGGCCCCGCTCGTGTTGTGGGCGCTCACCGAAGAAGTCCGCACGCTGGCGAAGATTACGCGCGGTATGGCCGCAGGCAAGCCGCTCGCGATGCTGCTGCGCGAATATCGCGTGTGGGGCCCGCGCGAGCGTTTGATGGAACAGGCGGCAAATCGCGTCACGCCGGCGATGCTTGCGCAAGCGTTGCAACTGGCGGCGCGCCTCGACCGGCAGGTCAAGGGACTGCGCGCCGACGGCCTGCCCGGGGACCCGTGGGACGGCATGCTGCAACTCGGATTGTTGCTCGTCGGCGATCGACCGCCGACGGCGCGCTCCGCCCGCCCGGCCCGTCCGGCGCACGCGTAGACCGCGCCCGAAAAATATCAAATGACGACGGCGGACCCTCCGCCGGATCGACCTAATCGACCCAATCGACCAGAGTCACGAGATGGATATCAAAGCCTACATGCAGTCGCTGGGCCAGCGTGCCCGTGAGGCATCCCGCGCGATGGCACGTGCCGATACGGCCGCCAAGAACCGTGCGTTGCTCGCTATTGCCGACGCCATCGAGCGCGACGGCGCGAAGTTGCAGGAAGTGAACCGCCGCGATCTCGAACGCGCGAAAGCCAACGGGCAGGATGCCGCCTTCATCGACCGTCTGACGCTGTCCGACAAGGCATTGCGCACGATGATCGAAGGCTTGCGCCAGATCGCCGGCCTGTCCGATCCCATCGGTGAAATCAGCAACGTGCGCGTGCAGCCGAGCGGCATTCAGGTCGGCCAGATGCGCGTGCCGCTGGGGGTGATCGGCATCATTTACGAATCGCGTCCGAACGTAACCATCGATGCGGCGGCGCTGTGCCTGAAGTCGGGCAACGCGACGATCTTGCGCGGCGGCTCCGAAGCCATTGAGAGCAACACCGCGTTGGCGACCCTCATTGCCGACGCGCTGGCCGCGACCGGTTTGCCGGGGGACGCGGTACAGGTCGTCAGCACGCCCGATCGCGCCGCCGTGGGCGAACTGATCACCATGACCGAGTATGTCGACGTGATCGTGCCGCGCGGTGGCAAGAGCCTGATCGCCCGCCTGATGCAGGATGCGCGCGTGCCGATGATCAAGCATCTCGACGGCATCTGTCACGTGTATGTCGATCAACGCGCCGACGCTGCCAAAGCGCTGGCGATTTGCGAGAACGCCAAGACGCATCGCTACGGCACGTGCAACACCATGGAAACGCTGCTCGTCGACCAGAACGCGCTGGCGCAGTTGCCCGCGATTGCCCGCATGTTCCAAGGCAAACAGGTCGAGTTGCGCGGCTGCGAGCGCACCGTGGCGGCGCTGACCAATGCGGGCGTGACCGGTGTCGTGGCGGCGACCGAGGAAGACTGGTCCACCGAGTATCTCGCGCCGATCCTCGCGATCAAGATCGTCGATGGTCTCGCCCCGGCGATCGAACACATCAACCGTTACGGCTCGCATCACACCGATGCCATCGTGACCGAGGACTACAGCGCGGCGATGCAATTCCTGCGCGAAGTCGATTCGGCGAGCGTGATGATCAACGCGAGCACGCGTTTTGCCGATGGTTTCGAGTTCGGGCTGGGCGCCGAGATCGGCATTTCGAACGACAAGTTGCATGCCCGCGGCCCGGTGGGGCTGGAAGGGCTGACGAGTCTCAAGTACGTCGTGTTCGGTCACGGCGAAGTGCGTCAATAAGTGACACATCGACGCGTGTGAATGTCAGGGAAGTGGGCATGAAAGTACAAGTTCTCGGCCCGGCCGATTTCCGAAAAATGCCGTGGAAGAACGGCTTGGGCGTGACGATCGAACTGGCCGTTGCGCGCCGCTCCGGCGAAGACGGCTTCGACTGGCGCATCAGCACGGCGACGGTCGCCACGGCCGGACCGTTCTCCGTCTTCGCAGGCATCGACCGCTCATTGGCGATCGTGCGCGGCGGATCGCTCACGTTGAACGTCGAGGGCCGCGACGACGTCACGCTCACGACGCAAACCTCGCCGTATGCGTTCGGCGGCGAACTTGCCGTGAGCAGCACACCGGTACTCGAGAGCGCAGGCGTGCCCATCGACGACTTCAACGTCATGACGCGCCGTAGCGAGTGGCAGCACACGTTGGTGCAGCATCGTCTGACGGACGACGTCGTGACGTGGGCACTGCCGGCGCAGGCCGACAGCGTCGCGTTTCTCTACTGTGCGGCGGGAGAGGGCGGCGTCAGCGTGGCACTCGCCGATGGCGAGGTTGTGAACGTGCCGTCTGGCCACGCGCTGCGCTTGGACCAGATTGACGCACCCGCGTGCCAACTGCGCGCCGTAGGGCCGTCGAGTGACGTGTTCCTCACCTGCGTGACGCGGCTGCACGGCTGATGCAGTCGATGCGGCATAGCCCGCATCTCACTCGCATCCCTTCGGCGGGGACGCTCGTCCCCGCCCTCCGCAGCATCCTTCCCCTGTCCTTCCCATAATCTCCCCCGTACTTCCCCTAGGCCGATCCGGATACTTTTCCGGCGAGCGAAACGGCATACTTCGGTTAATCCATATATAAATCGAAGTTCCACCCATGAAACAAAAATCGCATTCGAGCGAGGGGCCGTGCCATGGATCCGTTGAGTGACGTCTTGAGTGATGTTCGGGCGGACGCCGTGGTCACCGGGCGATTTACGTTTGGTGCACCGTGGTCATTGCGAAAGCCTGCGCTCGATGGTGTGCCGTTTCGCACGGCACTGGGCGCGCCCTTCTATCTCGTCGTGGCCGGGATGCCGCCGGTGCGCGTCGAGCCGGGCGATTGCGTGCTGTTGCCGCATGGGCACGAGCACGTGATGTGTTCGTCGCTGGACGAGACGCCGGTGGTCTTCGAGCAAATGATGTCGGCGCAGGGCATCGCGCCGCGATTGGACACGCCGTTGGCGTTTCGGGCCGGGGGCACCGGCGCGGTGAGCGAGTTGTATACCGGGGTGGTGATGTTTCGGGAACGTGTGAAAAACCCGTTGCTGGTGTCGTTGCCGCCGTTGATTCACATCCGTGCGGGCGACCCTGCCGTGCCCGCCCTCCTGACCACGACGCTCGCCGGATTCATCGAAGAGTCGATGCAGCGCGGTGCGGGGTGGCGCGTGGCGGTGGCGCGCCTTGCGGATGTGTTGTTCGTGCAGATATTGCGCGCATATCTGGCGTCGAGTGGCGGGACGAGTACGCACTGGCTGCGTGGCATGACAGACCCGCAGATGGGCCGGGTGATTGCCTCGATGCACGAGACCCCGTCGCGACCGTGGACGGTGGAGCAGTTGGCAGGCATCGCGGGCATGTCGCGATCCCGGTTCTGTTTGCGGTTCAGGGAGTTGGTCGGGGAGTCGCCGATGTCGTATCTGACCACACACCGGATGTACATGGCGGCAGAGCGATTGGCAGGCGCCGGGGCGAGAGTGGCGGACGTGGCCGACGCAGTGGGCTACGCGTCGGAGAAAGCCTTCACGAGAGCTTTCCGGCGGTGTTACGGACTCCCGCCGCGCGAGTATCTGCGCAGTTGTGAGCTGGGCCACTAAAAATAAAAAGCGGGCGGCGCGTCAGCGACCGGCCGCGCAGGCAAAAGCACAGGGGTTTTCCCGTCTCTGGACGAACGGCGACCTTTTCGGGTCGGCCGGCCGTTGTTCGGCATTTTTCTCGTTGTGAGAATTCAATCGCCATCCGAAGGCGCGCGCCAAAGCGCGTCGATGCGAGTGGCGAGTCACAACGGGAGAGTCAATGGAATTCCAGCTCAACGGGCGGCCGTTCGTTTTCGAGGGTGAAGACGACACGCCACTACTGTGGGTCATCCGCGATGCCGCGGGGCTGACCGGCACCAAATACGGATGCGGTATCGGCGCGTGCGGCGCCTGCACCGTGCATCTCGAAGGCGTCGCCACGCGCACCTGCGTGCTGCCGGTGTCGGCCGTGGCAGGCAAGCGCATCACGACGATCGAGGCGCTGTCGCCCACGCGCTCGCATCCGATCCAGCAGGCCTGGATTGCCAAAGACGTACCGCAATGCGGCTACTGTCAATCGGGCATGGTGATGGCGGCCGCCGCGCTGCTCGACAAGCATCCGCACCCGACCGACGCGCAGATCGACGAGGCCATGACCAATCTGTGCCGTTGCGCGACGTATCACCGCATTCGGGAGGCCATCCATGCCGCTGCTAAACGCTGATCGCACTGCGCAAGGTGAGCGCACCGTGCCGAAGGTGAACGATATCGCCGAGGGCACGACGGCAGTTGCATCGCCCTCACGCCGTCAATGGCTCAAGGGGATGACGCTGGCCACCGGCAGCCTGCTGATTCCGATTTCTGCGTCGTGGGTGGCGAGTCCGGAAGCGCGTGCTGCGACCGGTGAATCGGCAAGTCAGCCGGGCGATCACCTGATCGAAATCAATGACTGGATTCGTATCGACGCCGACGGTACGACGGTGCTCGGCCTGTCGCAATGCGAGGTCGGGCAGGGCGTGTACACCGGTTTGCCGCAAGTGCTTGCCGACGAACTCGATGCCGACTGGCGACGCGTGCGGGTGGAATTCGTCACCGCGCGTGACGCGTATCGCACGGCGGCGGCCAACGAGGCGTTGCAGCAGTTCGTGGGCGCCTCGATGAGCGTGACACTCTTCTACGAACGTCTACGCATCGCCGGTGCACAGGCGCGAGAGGCACTCGTGAGCGTAGCGGCGCAACGCCTTGGTGTGCGCACCACCAACTGCGTCACGCGTGAAGGCCGGGTGATTCATCCGCAGTCGGGACGCTCGCTCGGCTATGGCGAGTTGGCCGCCGACGCCGCGAAGCTGCCGCTCAATCCGCATCCGCACCTGAAGACGACGGCCGCGCATGCCCTGATCGGCAAGCCGATGCAACGCCTCGATTCGCCGTCGAAAGTCGATGGCTCCGCTGTCTTCGGCATCGACGTCAAGGTGCCCGGCATGCTCATCGGTGCCGTGCGCATGGCGCCGACCTCCGGCGGTACACCGCTTGCCGTCAAGAATCGCGACGACATCAAGGCGCGCAAAGGTGTGCATGACGTCGTGATCGCCAAAGACGCGATCATCGTGGTGGCCGACGACTACTGGCGTGCCAAGAAAGCCTGCGACGGCCTCGACGTCGAATGGAAGGCGGGCGCGGCGGCCGACAGCGCCACCATTCTTGCCGAGCGCCGCGCCGCACTCATCCACGGCAAACCCGGCATCGCCACGGACATCGGCGATGCGCCGGGCATCATCGCGGCGGGCGGCAAGGTCGTCACCGGCGAGTACCACACGCCTTACATCGTGCACGCCACTATGGAGCCAGTGAACGCGACCGTGCACGTGCGCAAGGATCGCGGCGAGATCGAAGTCTGGGGCCCGATTCAGGGGCAGGACAAAGTGCGCTGGGCGCTCGGCGGCATTTTCAAACTGCCGCCCGAGAAAGTGACTGTGCACACCACCTTCCTCGGTGGCAGCTTCGGGCGCAAATACGTGCCTGACTTCGTCATCCATGCGGCGGTGGCGTCCGCTGCCGTAGGGCGTCCCGTCAAAGTGATTCGTTCGCGCGAAGACGATACGCGGCACGGGTTCTATCGGCCCTGCGCGTCCGGGCGATTTCAGGCCGTGTTGGGTGATGACGGCCTGCCGCGTGCCATGCAGTTGCGTGTGGCGGGACAGTCGCTCTACAACGTCATCAAGAAGGAAAACTACGAGAAGGCGGGCTACGACGAGACCATGCTCGACGGGCTATACGACCTCGCCTACGCCGTGCCGAACCTGCGCGTCGAAGGCGTCGACGTGCCGCAGCCGAACATTCCGGTGAGCTTCATGCGCTCGGTCGGTTCGACGTCCAGCGTGTTTTTCCTTGAGAGCTTCATCGACGAAATGGCCGAAGCGGCCGCCATTGACCCCATCGTCTATCGCAAGCGCCTGCTCAAACACGATGCGCTCGCGAGTGCCGTGATCGACGCCACGGTCAAGGCGGCCGGCTGGCAGTCGCCAGCGAAACCCGGTGTGCATCGCGGCTTCGGGTATTGCACTTATACCGGGCGGGGGGCGGCGTTCTCCACTTACGTTGCGGTCGCGCTCGAGATGCGCGTCGTGAACGATCGTTTCAAGATCGAACGCGTCGTGTGTGCCGTGGACTGCGGCCGCGCGATCAATCCGAATCTGATTCGCGCCAACATCGAAGGCGGCATCGGCTTCGCGTTGACCAACACATTCAAGAGCCAGATCACGTTTGCGAACGGTGGCGTAGAGCAAAGCAACTTCGGCGACTACCCGCTGCTGTATCTCGTCGAGATGCCGAAGATCGAGACCGTGATCGTGCCGAGCGACCGGCCGCCGCAGGGCTGCGGGGAAGTCTCGCTGCCGCCGATGGCCCCCGCAGTGGCCCAAGCGATCCGGCGTGCTACGGGCGTGCGGCCACGCGCGATGCCGTTGCCGCAGACCGTTGCCGAGGCGCGTGCACTGGCGGGCGACGCTGCCCCCGGCGCAAAGGGTCGCGCGTAATGGATGTCCTCGATGCCGAGGTGCTCGACGCCGTGGCGCGCTGGCAGGCGCAAGGCGACGACGTGCTGCTCGCGACCGTGGCCCGCACGTGGGGCTCGGCCCCACGTCCGGTCGGCGCGATGATGGCGCTCGGTGCACGTGGCCGGGTCGCCGGCTCCGTGTCGGGCGGTTGCATCGAGGACGATCTGCTTGCCAAAGTGGCCGATGGCTTTCGCCCGAGGCAGCGCCCGCACGTGCAGACCTACGGACTCACTGCCGACGAAGCGCATCGGTTCGGCTTGCCGTGTGGCGGGACATTGGAACTGATCATTGAAGTCGTCACAGAACGCAGCGCTCTCGAAGCGATGCGCGCGGCGATCAACGCGGGCCAGCTTGGCACGCGCGAACTTGATCTACGCACCGGGGAGGCACGCGTACGCCTCATCAGACAGCCCGCTGCATTCGCTTACACGCCTGCCAGACTCACCGTGCCGTTCGGGCCTCGCTGGCGCATCATCGTCATCGGCGACGGGCAACTCACGCGGCATCTCACGGCCATGGCGGTGCCGCTGGGTTATCAGGTCGTGATCTGCGATCCGCGCGACATTCACGATATTCACGGCGGCGGTGATGGCGGTGGCGGCGAACACAACACGCCAACGCCCCACGTCACGCGTGTGAGCGAAATGCCCGACGACCTCATCGTGCATTTGCGACCCGACGGCAACACGGCCATCGTGGCGCTCACCCACGACCCGAAGCTCGACGACATGGCGTTGCTCGAAGCGCTCAAATCCGACGCGTTTTATGTCGGTGCCATCGGTTCACACCGGAACCAGTCGCTGCGCCGCGAACGTCTCGCCATGTTCGACCTGACGCCCTCGCAGATTGATCGGCTGTACGGCCCGGTCGGCCTGCACCTCGGCGCAAGAACTCCCCCGGAAATTGCGCTGGCGATCCTTGCGGAGATCACCGCGCTTCGTAACGGCACGCTCGGCGACACCACGCGCCGTGTGATGCCTTCGTGTGTTGCTGAATCACCTCCCCCCTCGGTAGTCGCCCATCGCGTTCTCACAAGGAGCGAGGGTCTGCCGGTCTTGTAGTGCCTGACGGACAAGTTGTTTGGAATCCAATATAAAAATTAGGGAATGTCATGAAACACAAAGTCTGGATGGCAATGGCACTTACCGTCGCGGCGGGCTGCGCCAAGGCGGATGGTTTGCAGATTTACGGCATTCTGGACAACAGTCTGGAATACCTCACCAACGCGGGAGCAGGCGCGAACGGCAGCAAGTCGTCACTCTTTCGCGTGAGCAACGGCTCGCAGGCACCGAACCGGTTCGGCTTCAAAGGATCGGAAGATCTGGGCGGCGGCCTCAAGGCCATCATGCAACTCGAAGCCGGCATCAACCTCGACTCCGGGCAGTTGCAGCAAGGCGGACGCATGTTTGGCCGGCAGGCTTGGGTGGGGCTTCAGAATGAGTGGGGCGCACTGACGATCGGCCGCCAGAAGAACCTGATCTACGACGCGTTCCTCGAACTCGATCCGCTGTCGTACTACAGCTACTCGCTGCCTGCGATGGATGCGCAGTTTGCGGGCCGTGCCGACAACTCGATCAAGTACGCGGGCAATTTCAACGGCTTCAAGGTCGCCGGCCTTTTCTCGACCGGCTACGACGCGACCATCGCCAACGGTGCGCAGGTGCCGGGCGAGTGGCGTGTGGGCAAGGAGTACAGCGTGTCGGTCGGCTACGCCAACGGTCCGCTCAACGTCTCGCTGGTGTATGACCAGCAGCAGGGCACCTCTGTTGCGACGCAGGGGGCGACTTCGCAACGCGTGGCGGCCGGGGCGAGTTACGCCATCGGCAATTTCAAACCGTATGTCGGGTATCAGTGGTATCTGAGCAATGTGCCCGGGGTCGCGGGGCGCAATGCGCTGTACTACGCGGGTTTGCAATACCGCCCGGTGACGGAGGTCATTCTCTCCGGGGCGATCTACTACAACGACATCTCGTCGGCCAATCAGCACCCGTATCTGCTCGCGGCGAATGCGGCATATCTGCTGTCCAAGCGCACGCAACTCTTCGCGGAGGTCGGCTTTTCGCGCAATCAGAACAACTCGAATCTCGGCGTGACCGGATACGGGTTGAGCATCGTGCCGGGCAGCAATCAGGTCGGCGTAGCGGTCGGTCTCGCGCACTACTTCTGAGGTGGCACCGTCACCGCCTCGTAGCGCACGGCTGATCCGGGGGGACAGCCGTGCGGGAAGTGTCGGACGCGCCCGGTGTCAGGCACAGCACCGGGCGCGCGTCTGACTCGGAGGCGACGCTCACGCGAGTTGCATTAATCACAGTTTCGGCAAAAGGGCGCAGCGACGATACTTCATTCACCGGCTCACGCAACTCCGCGCAAAGCCAGAATCAAGGAGAAACACCATGCCCGCACTCATGCTCGCCGCCGAATACGCCTTCCAAGGTCTGATCATGCTCTCGACCGCCGCACCGTTCTTTCAATAAGCCAACGGATGCAGCAGTCCCCAGTGGCCAAACGAAAAAGGCCGCTTCGCAGATAGCGCGAAGCGGCCTTTTTCTTTGCGACTTTCGCGAACCGGGGCACGAGACCCCGAGTCACGAATTGCGAATCACGACCGATCAGTGACGGAAGTGGCGCGTGCCCGTCATCAGCATGGCGACATTGCGTTCGTCGGCAGCGGCGATCACTTCATCGTCGCGCATCGAGCCACCCGGATGGATCACGCAGGTGGCGCCAGCGTCGACCACCACATCCAGACCGTCACGGAACGGGAAGAAGGCATCCGACGCCACGGCCGAGCCGGTCAGCGACAGACCGGCGTTTTGCGCCTTGATGCTCGCAATACGCGCCGAGTCGACACGGCTCATCTGGCCTGCGCCCACACCCAGCGTCATGCCGCCGGCGCAGAACACGATGGCGTTCGACTTCACGTACTTCGCCACGCGCCACGCGAACAGCAGGTCTTCCATTTCCTTCGGCGTCGGATGACGCTTGGTCACCACGCGCAGTTCATGCGGGGCCACGTTCTTCGCGTCCGGCGATTGCACCAGCAGACCGCCACCCACACGCTTGAAGTCGTACTGATTCACGCCATTGCCCAGCGGTACTTCGAGCAAACGCACGTTCTGCTTGGCAGCGAACACTTGCTTGGCGCCTTCCGTGAACGACGGGGCCAGCAGCACTTCCACGAATTGCTTGGCCACCGCCTGTGCGGCCGTCTCGTCGACTTCACGGTTGAAAGCGATGATGCCGCCGAAGGCCGACGTCGGGTCGGTCTGGAACGCCTTCGCGTAAGCGTCGGCCGGCGTTGCCGCCACGGCCACGCCGCACGGGTTGGCGTGCTTGATGATCACGCAGGCCGGGGCGTCGAACGTCTTCACGCATTCCCACGCGGCGTCCGCGTCGGCGATGTTGTTGTACGACAGTTCCTTGCCTTGCAGCTGGCGATAGTTCGCGAGCGAGCCTTCCGGCGTGGTGATGTCACGATAGAACGCCGCGCTTTGGTGCGGGTTCTCGCCGTAGCGCATGTCCTGCACCTTCGTGTACGCCAGATTGAGCGTGGCCGGGTAGGCGGCGCGCTCGTTGTGACGCAGCGACTCGCCGAGGCTCGTCAGGTAGTTGGTGATGGCGCCGTCGTACTGCGCCGTGTGGGCAAACACCTTCGTCGCGAGACGGAAGTTCGTGGTGTAACCCACGGTGTTGTTGTTCGCCTTCATCTCGTCGAGCACCACGGCGTAGTCGGCCGGGTCGACCACGACGGTCACGTCGCGATGGTTCTTCGCGGCCGAGCGCAGCATCGTCGGGCCGCCGATGTCGATGTTCTCGATGGCGTCTTCGAGCGAGCAGTCATCCTTGGCAATCGTCTGCACGAACGGGTACAGGTTCACCACGAGCAGGTCGATCGTCGGGATGCCGTGCTGGTCGAGCGCAGCCATGTGTTCGGGCAGGTCGCGTCGCGCGAGAATGCCGCCGTGCACCTTGGGGTGCAGAGTCTTCACGCGCCCATCGAGCATTTCCGGAAAGCCGGTGTAGTCGGCCACTTCGGTCACCTTGAGGCCAGCGTCGGCCAACAGCTTGGCGGTGCCGCCAGTGGAGAGAATCGACACGCCCTGTGCAGCGAGCGACTTGGCGAAGTCGACGATGCCGGTCTTGTCGGAGACGGAGATGAGAGCTTGCTTGATCATGACGGACGGTAGTGAGGCGGCAAATGAAGCGGCAAAAAACGGACAAATAGGGCGGGCAGAAACGTTGGGGCTGACCTCAGCCTTGCACGCGCGCCCCCCGGCGGGGCAGGACAGGTAGCGCGCTCGCATCGATGACACCCGCGCTGCCACCCGTCGCCACGGGCGACTAGAGCAGGCCGTGCTGCTGCAACTTCTTGCGCAGCGTGTTGCGGTTGATCCCCAGATATTCTGCGGCGAGCGACTGATTTCCATCGGCCTTGCCCAGCACGAATTCGAGCAACGGCTTTTCAACGACAGTGACAACCATATCGTAGACATCGTGTGGTACGGCGCCATCCAGATCACGGAAATACGAATCCAGACTGTCGCGTACGCATTGTTCTATGTTTGTTTTGCTCATGCGGCTAATAGCTCCCTCGGCGATTCTTGTTCATAGCAGAGACGGTCCGAGTGCGCCTTCTGCTGTTCGAAAAATTCGTTGACCGCAGCCAACTGGTCTTGCGTGCTGTCCAGCGTGTTCATGCGCTGGCGGAATGTGGCCGCCCCCGGCAGCCCGCGCGAATACCACGCAATATGCTTGCGCGCCGTTCGCACCCCCGTGAACTCCCCGTAGAACTCGTAATGGTCTTCGAGGTGTTCGTTCATGATTTGCTGAATCTCGTCGACGCGCGGCGCCAAGGCGATCTCGCCCGTCGTGAGAAACAGCTCGATGTCGCGGAACAGCCACGGCCGGCCTTGTGCGGCGCGGCCGATCATGATGGCGTCCGCCCCCGTGACATCCAGTACGTGTTTGGCTTTCTGTGCCGAGGCGATGTCGCCGTTGGCGACGATCGGGATACGCGCGGAGGCCTTCACCGCGGCAATCGTCTCGTACTCGGCATCGCCGTGATACAGATCGGCACGCGTGCGCCCGTGCACGGTCAGCATGCTGATGCCGCACTCTTCGGCGATACGCGCCACTGTAAGTGCGTTCTTGTGTTCGCGATCCCAGCCCGTGCGGATCTTCAGCGTGACGGGCACCACGTCGCCCACCGCGCCGACCACGGCCGACACGATGCGCGCGACCAGCGGTTCGTTCTGCAACAGGGCCGAACCTGCGGCAACGTTGCAGACCTTCTTGGCCGGGCAACCCATGTTGATGTCGATGATCTGGGCGCCGTTCTCGACGTTGTAGCGCGCGGCCTCGGCCATCATGGCCGGATCGGCACCGGCGATCTGCACGGAAATCGGCGCCACCTCGCCCGCGTGGTTCGCGCGGCGCATGGTTTTCTCGCTTTTCCAGAGCTGGGCGTTCGAGGCCACCATCTCCGAGACGGCATAACCCGCCCCCAGCCGTTTGCACAGCTGGCGGAATGGCCGGTCCGTCACGCCAGCCATGGGCGCGACGAAGAGGTTATTGCGGAGTTCGTGGGGGCCGATACGCACGATGCAGGGAGTCGCCGGGAAAAAACGAGCATTTTACTGCGAAAACCGGTCCCCGTCGCCTAAAAAATGTGCACGATCACCCGCGTTGCCCGAACATCATCTGGCGGGCGAAGGCCGTCTTGAGCGGCGGCACAAGGTCGAGACTGGCGAGCGCCATGCCGCGCAGCACGGCCACAGGCGCGGCATCGATGCCGAAAACGCGTGGCAGCAGGTCGGTAATGCGGATGGTCATGCCACGGTCGGCACGGCGGCGCCGGGCAAAGGCGGCGAGGGCCGCCGGCCCGGGGATGCCGGACGTGCTGCCGGTGCCCGTGGTGTCGGCAGTACCGGCGGTGCTGGCGTGGGGTGCCGTCGTGTTCGGGCTTCGCGCCTCGTGAGTCCCGCGCATGTGGTGCACCAGCGTGTCGGCAAGGTCGAACGCGTCACGCAGGCCCAGATTGAGGCCTTGGCCGGCCACGGGATGCAGTGTCTGCGCTGCGTTGCCGATCGCAGCGACACGCCCGTCGACGACCTGTCCCAGCGCGTTCAGGCCCAGCGGGAAGCCCGCCCGGCCGCTGATCGCCGTAAAACGGCCCATGCGGTCGCCGAATGCGGCGTGCAGTTCGGCGAGGAAGCTCGCGTCGTCCATGCTGCGGCGGCGCTTGGCCTCATCGTGCGAGCAGCACCACACGAGGGCGTAGCCGTGGTCCTGCGGCAACAGCGCCAGCGGTCCGTCGGCCGTGAAGCGTTCCCACGCCCAGCCCGCGCGCGGGCGTTCGCACGTGACAAAACCGACGAGCGCCGTCTGGCCGTAATCGCGCGCCCGGGGACGGGAGGTCTGGCTTTCGAACAGCCCGCCTTCGGCATTGACGGCCAGCGTGGCATGCAAGGTCTCGGCATGATCGTCGGCGGTGGTGCCGAGCGTGATCGTGACCTGTTGCGCGTCCTGACGCAGCGCGATGGCCTGATAGGGGTGGAAGTGATGCAGCCCCGGGGGAAGTTCCCCCGCCGCCAGCGGTGACTGCGGCGAGTGCTCGAACCGCGTGGGCACCTGCGACATGGCGTTATCGAGCGCGCGCATGAGCGCGCCGTAGCGCACCACGTAGCCCAGCGCCGGCACGCCATGCTCGCGAAAATCGATCTCGGTGCTGCCGAAGCGGCGCGCTTGCGATACGTGGATGTGCTGAATCGGCGTGGTGGCGAGGCCCGTATTGGCGCGGGCGGACGACGCGTGGGCAGCATGGGCGGCATGGGTGGCATGGGCCGGGTGGGGCCACGCCCCGGCTCGCGCCAGAATCTCGCGGCTGCCGTGCGAGAGGGCCAACGCACGAGGGTCGTCATAGCCCGCCTGCGGCCCGCGCGCGTCGATGAGTGCCACGCGCATCTGCGGCGCGCGCTGGGCGAGCAACAGCGCCAGCGCCGTGCCGACCGGGCCGGCACCGACGATGGCGACGTCGAAACGCCGGGGCGTCGGCTCAGGAGTCATGTCCGTCGTGGTCATGTCAGAACGCAGGCTCGCCCATCAACCGCGCATGAGCGCTTCGATCTCGTCGGCGTCGACGGGCACGTCGCGGGTAAGCAGCGTGCAGCCGGTCGCCGTGACAACCGCGTCGTCTTCGATGCGGATACCGATATTCCAGTAACGCTCGTCGATGTCCGGCGCGGGGCGCACGTAAATGCCCGGCTCGATGGTGGTGACCATGTTCGCCGCGAGCGTGCGCCACGGCCGCTCACCGTTCGGCCCATCTTCGCGATATTCGCCGCAATCATGCACGTCCATGCCGATCCAGTGGCCGGTGCGGTGCATGTAGAAGCGGCTGAACGACTTGTCGGCGATCACGTCGTCGACGCTGCCTGCGGTGTCACGCTTGAGCAGCCCGGTGTCGAGCATGCCCTGCGCAAGCACGCGCACGGCGGCGTTGTGGGGAGCATCGAAGGCGACACCGGCGCGCGTGGCGTCGATGGCGGCCTGTTGCGAGGCGAGCACGATGTCGTAAAGCTCGCGTTGCGCAGGCGTGAAGCGCCCGTTCACCGGGAACGTGCGCGTGATGTCCGAGGCGTAGCCGTCGAGCTCGCAGGCGGCGTCGATCAGGCACAGATCGCCGTCACGCAGTTCGGTGTCGCCCGCGCGATAGTGCAGCACGGTCGCGTTGGCACCCGTGGCCACGATGGAGGTGTACGCCGGGAACTGCGAGCCATGGCGGCGGAATTCGTAAAGCAACTCGGCTTCGAGGTGATACTCGCGCAGGCCAGGGCGCGACGTTTTCATCGCGCGCACGTGGCCGTCGGCCGAGATCTTGCCAGCGCGCGCCATGATGTCGATCTCGTGGGCGTCTTTAATCAGGCGCATCTCGTCGAGAATCGCGCGGATGTCATGGGCGGCCGCCGGTGCCGACACGCCGGTGCGGCTCTGCGCACGCACGGTGTTCAGCCAATGGCGCACCTGACGGTCTTGTTGTGCAGAGGCGCCCAGCGCGTAGAAGAGCGCCGGGGTGTCGGCCATCAACTGCGGCAGACGCGTGTCGATTTCATCGATCGGGTAGGCGGCGTCGAAGCCGAACGCTTCGCGTGCCGCTTCGGGGCCGTAGCGAAATCCGTCCCAGATTTCGCGTTCTTCGTTCTTCGCGCGGCAGAACAGAATCGACTGACCGTTGCGGCTATCGAGTACCACGACCGCCTCGGGTTCGGTGAAGCCCGAGAGGTAATAGAAATAGCTGTCGTGACGATAGGGATAGTCGCTGTCGCGGTTGCGTGCCACTTCGGGCGCGGTCGGCACGATGGCGAGACCGCCGCCAGCCTGACGCATTTGCTCGATGGCACGCGCACGGCGGGCACGGTAAGGGGAATCGGTCATCGCGGGCTCCATTCTTGTCGTATTGAGGCGATTCTACTGCCGGGGGTTCAGCGCTGCCGAGTGCTTTCGAGTGCTTCCGACTGCTACCGGGCGCTAACGATGTCGTTCAGTGCCGCTAACTGTGCCGGCGTGCCGACGTTTTCCCACTCGCCGTCAAAACGCTCGCCCGTTGCGCGGGCGTCGGCAATCGTGCGCTGGTACAGCGGCGTGAGCGCCATGCGCGTGCCCGGGGCAATGCCGTCGAACAGACGCAGGTCGTATAGCGCGATGCTGCCGAAGGTGAGCGGTACGGCGCCGGGCGGGGCGTTCTCGCGCAGGTGCAGGCGGTGTGCGGCGTCGAGCGCGAAGTCGCCCGCCGGATGAAACGGCGGGTTCGGGACCATCACCAGATGCATGCCGGGCTGCGCCCGTGCGGCCAGACGGGCCGCAGGCGCACGCAGCGTGGCGAAATCGAAATCGGTGAAAAGATCGCCTGCGATGGCCAGAAACACGTTGCCCGCGCCTTCGAGATAGGGGCGCGCCTGAACGATCCCGCCTGCCGTCTCGAGGGCTTCCGCCTCGGCCGAGTAGGTCAGATGCACGCCGAAGCGGCTGCCGTCGCCGAGCGCGGCTTCGATCTGTGCGCCCAGCCACGCGTGGTTGATGACGATGTCGATGTAGCCCGCCCGCGCGAGGGCTTCGATCTGCCAGACGATCAGCGGCTTGCCGGCCACCGGCAGCAACGGCTTGGGCGTGCTGTCGGTGAGCGGGCGCATGCGATCGCCGCGCCCGGCGGCGAAGATCATCGCCTTGAGCGGCATCGGCGCAGGGGTTGCGCTCAGGGGCCCGGCCATCGCAGGCGCCTCAGAACGTGTAGCCGACGTCGACCTGTTGGTCGGTCAGCGTGTCGAGCAGGCGTGCCAGCGGGCGCAGCGGCGCGTAACGCTCGGCCACCTTGCGGGCGTAGTCGATGAAGCGCGGGGTATCGGCCAGATAACGCGGCTTGCCGTCGCGGTAGTTGATACGGGCAAAGATGCCGAGCACCTTCAGATGGCGTTGCAGCCCCATCCATTCGGCCTGACGGTAGAACTCGCCGAAGTCGGCGTCGACCGGCAGCCCGGCCTTGCGCGCGCGTTCCCAGTAATAGGCCAGCCAGTCGAGCTGACGTTCTTCGTCCCAACTGAGGAACGCGTCGCGCATGAGCGAGATCACGTCGTAGGTCAGCGGGCCGTAGACGGCATCCTGAAAGTCGAGAATGCCCGGGCCGGTCGTGCCCGGCAGGCCCGGCATCAGGTTGCGCGGCATGAAGTCGCGATGCACGAACACCTTGGGCTGCGCGAGGGCATTGTCGATGAGCAACTGATTGATGCGATCGAGCGTGGCACGCTGGTCGGCCGTCAGTTCGACTTTCAGATGCTTACCGATGTACCAGTCCGGGAAGAGATCGAGCTCACGCTGGAGCAGTGCCGTGTCGTAAGCGGGCAGGACGTCGGCACGCGAGCTCTTCTGCCACACGATCAGCGCGTCGAGCGCCGCGCGCATGAGCGGGCGGGCGTTGTCGTCGTCGAGCACGTCAAGATAAGTCTGGTTGCCCAGATCGGTGAGCAGCAGGAAGCCTTGGGTCAGATCTTCGGCAAGCACCTTGGGGGCTTGCAGGCCGGCTTCGTCGAGCAATTGCGCGACGTGCACGAAAGGACGGCAATCTTCCTGCGGCGGCGGGGCGTCCATCACGATCAGGCTCGGATGCGCCGGATCAAAACTGCCGATACGGAAATAGCGCCGGAAGCTCGCGTCCGCCGAGGCGGGCGCCCACTGGGCCATGTCGAGTGAAAACGGCTCGGCCAGCCCCGAGAGCCAGGTGGCAAGCGATTGCAGGCGGGGATCGTCGGATGCGGCGGCGAGCAGGCTGGAAGCCTCGGAAACACTCGTGGGAGCAGTGGGTTGTGCGGTCATGATGGGGGCGGTAAACGTCTTGCCATATAATACCCGATCATGTTTTCCCGACGCCCTGATTCTCGACCTCGATCGACCGTTCCGAATGTCCCGGCAAAGCTGTCCGGACAGGGGGAATTGGCTGCCCGCAACCGGCGCCTCGATTGTCATGCTGTTTGCGTACATGCCGGATAAACAAGTCCATACGAATGAAGTTTCGTCGCTGCGCCGCCTGATGCGCGCGCGACGCAAGCCACTGGCGCTACTGCTCTCCCTGCCGGGCGTGTGGTGTTCGCTCGCCGGTGCGCAGGAAGCCCCTCCCCCTGATCTCGCCAAGAGCGATGGCCTCGTGCTGCGCACGGTCCCTTCGCTGGGCGAGTTCGTCTTAGGGGACGGCGACGACGTGCCGATGTACGTGCGCGGCATGCATCTGACCGGACGTACCAACGTCGACGCAACCGTCGATGGTGATGCAGAGGCGCGCAAATTGCGCTCCTACGTGAAGGGCGACCGCCTGACCTACGACCAGGACACGGACGAGGTGGTGGCGCACGGCAACGCGCACATGTCGCAGGGCGGCAACAAATTTGTCGGCCCTGAGGCCCATATGTATACCGGTGCGGGCGACGGCTACATGCTCACGCCGACGTATCAGCTGGTGACCGGCGGCGGCGGTAAAGGCGAGCGTGCGGACGTCGATGCGGGCAACGTGGTCACGTTGCAGCGCGGCACCTATTCCGCATGCGCCTGCACCGACGACGACAAGACGCCGGCGTGGTACATCAAGGCGTCGTCGTTCGAATTCGATCAGGAACAGCAGGAAGGCACGGCCTACAACGGCATTCTGTTCTTCCAGGGCGTGCCGATTCTGGCAAGCCCGTACATGTCGTTCCCGACAACGACCGAGCGCCGCTCGGGCTTGCTCGCGCCGACGTTTACGCAGTCGACCCAGACGGGTTTCGAGTTCTCGCAACCGTACTACTTCAACATCGCACCCAATCGCGATCTGACGATCACGCCGCGCTTCATGACCAAGCGCGGCACGATGCTCAACGGCGATTTCCGATATCTGGAGCCGACGTACGCCGGCCTGTTCCACATCGAGTATCTGCCGAAGGACCGGGTGACGGGCGATGCGCGTTATACCTTCACGTGGCAACACTCGCAGGCGCTGGGCTATGGCGTCAATGGATACGTCAACTTCACGAAAGTCTCGGACGATACCTATCCGGATGACTTTGGCGCCGGCACGAACTTCCAGACCGGCGTGACGCGCGTGTATAACCGCGAGGCGGGGTTGACGTGGAACTACGGCGACTGGTCGTTCCTTGCCCGCGTGCTGAAGTACCAGACCCTGGCCCCGAGTACGCCGCAGTACGAGTCGGTGCCTGAGCTGTCGGCCACTTACAGCAAGTCGGATTTCCACGGCTTCGACTTCACGATGCCGATCCGGTACAACCGGTTCCACATCGCAGCGAGCACGGGGCAGCCCGACGGCGAGCGCCTGTACGCGCAGCCGACGCTGAGTTACCCGATCCTGACGCCGGGTTACTTCATCGTGCCGAAGGTGATGTTCAACGCGGCGTCGTACAACGTCGACTATCCGAACGGGTCGACGATGCAATCGTCGATCACGCGCACGGTCCCGACGGTCAGTCTCGATGCCGGTCTGACGTTCGAGCGTCCGCTCACGTTGTTCGGTTCGAGCATGAAGCAGACGTTGGAACCGCGCATCTTCTACGTCTATACGCCGTACCGGAATCAGAGCTCGATTCCGATTTTCGACAGTGCGGTCGCCGACTTCAACCTCGCGGAAATCTTCAGCGAGAATTCGTTCATCGGCGAAGACCGGATTCAGGATGCGAACCGCGTCACGATGGCGCTGACCTCGCGCCTGATCGATGCGGAGAGCGGGGTGGAGCGTGCACGCGTCTGGTACGCGCAGCGCTACAACATCCAGCAGTCGCTCGTGACGATGCCGGGCGGCACGCCGGAAAACGCCGGGGTGTCCGACTTCCTGGTGGGCGGCTCGGCGCTGCTGTACAGCAACGTCACGTTCAGCACGGCGGTGCAGTACAGCCCGAGTACGTCGCAGTTCAACCGGTCGGACGTGGGGATCACGTGGCGTCCGGGTGAGCGTCGCGTCTTCAATGTCTACTACCGTTACCTGCGCAACCCGCCGCCGGTGGTGGGGCAGACCGCGTTGACGGTGACCCCGATCAACCAGATCGAACTTTCGGGCCAATGGCCGATCACACCCCGATTCGGGGTGGTGGGCCGGATCAACTACAGCATCACGGACAAGTCGTTCATCGATGCCCTGGCGGGTTTCGAGTATGATGCCGACTGCTGGGCTTTCCGGGTCGGCGTGCAGCGCTATGCGACCAATGCCACGACAACGACTTCGCGTATTTTTGCGCAGTTGGAGTTGAAGGGCCTGACCAAGTCCGGTACCAGCGCCACCGAAGCGTTCAAACAAGGCGTGCCTGGCTACCAGCCGCCGCCGACGAACCAGATTCCTTCTCGATTCAGCAACTATGAATGACATGTTTGTGAAGCGTGCCTCGCTGCTGGCGAGCCTGTGTCTCGCCGCCGGGGTGGCGGTGGCCCAGCCGGCACCGGTCAGCGCACGCGCCGCTGGAGCGCCCGCATCGTCCACGCAGTCGGTCGATTCGATCGTGGCCGTGGTCAACGATGCCGTGATCACCCGCAAGGAACTCAACACGCGAATCGAGGAAGCCAAGCACCAGCTGACGCTTGCGAAGCGTCCGGTCCCCGAGGCCGACATGCTTCAGCGTCAGGTGCTCGAGCAGATGATCATCACGCAGGTGCAGCTCCAGCGCGCCAAGGAAGATGGCATCGTCGTCAAGGACGCCGACGTCGAGCAGGCGCTGCAACGCATCGCCGCCGACAACCGCCTCTCCGTCGATCAGTACAAGGCGCGCCTGGCGCAAGCCGGTGTGCCCTGGGACGCTTTCCGCAAGGAAGTGCGTGAGCAGATCATTCTGGCCCGCCTGCGCGACAAGGAAGTCGATAGCCAGATTCAGGTCAGCGAGACCGAAATCAACACGTTCCTCGCCGCCCAGCGCGGGGCATCGGCCACGCCTTCCGAAACCGAATACCGCATCAGCGAGATTCTCGTGAAGGTGCCGGACGGCGCGTCGCCCGATCAGGTCAACGCCGCGCAGAAGAAGGCCAACGACGCGCTCGACAAGGCGAAAGCCGGTGGCGATTTCGCTGCCCTCGCCAAGCAATATTCGGATGCGTCCGACGCCAGCGCCGGTGGCGACATGGGCTTTCGCATTCCCGAACGTATCCCCGATCTGTACCTGAATCAGGTCCAGAAGCTGCAAGCGGGCACGCTCGTGCCGCAGGTGCTGCGCAGCAATAACGGATTTCACGTCATCAAGCTGGTCGACACCCGTAAGCAGGGTGGCGGCGAGCAAGGCATGACCGTGCCGCAGATTCACGCGCGCCATATCCTGATTCGTGTGGGCGACGGCGTGTCCGAAGCACAGGCGCAGAAGAAGCTGCTCGATATCAAGGCGCAGATTGAAGCCGGCAAGGGCGACTTTGCGACGTATGCCCGTCAGGTCTCGGTGGATGGCTCGGCCTCGCAGGGCGGTGATCTCGGCTGGATTTCGCCGGGCGAGACCGTGCCGGCGTTCGAGCGCGCCATGTCGGAACTCAAGGACGGCCAGATCAGCGATCCGGTGCGCTCGGAGTATGGCTATCACCTGATTCAGGTGCTCGGCCATCGCGAGTCGCAAGTGTCGGGCGATCAGGAACGCAACCTGGCGATGCAGGAACTGCGTGGCCGCAAGGCCGAGCAGCAGTATCGCGACTGGCTGCAACAACTGCGCGACAGCGCTTATGTCGATTACCGTCTGAGCACGGCTGCGCAGTAAGCGCGGCCCGACTCGACGACCCGACACCGCCACACTTCCTCGTATGACATCCGCCCGGCCCTTCGTCCTTGCCATCACCACCGGTGAACCGGCAGGTGTGGGGCCGGAGCTGACCGTGCAGGCACTTGTTCAGTGCCTCACACCGTCAGCCCTATCGGCAACCGATCCCCTCGAACATTGTCAGTTTGCCGTGCTCGGCGATGCCGCACTGCTGGCAGCGCGCGCGCAGGCCGTTGGCCTCGGTGACGCGTGGCAAGCCTTGCTGTTGCAGGGTCGTGTGCGCGTGGAACATCATTCGCTCGCCGTGCCAGCCGTGGCCGGGCAACTGGACGCCGCCAACGGTCCCTATGTGCTCGCACTGCTCGACGCCGCCATCGACGGCGCGGTGGCCGGCACATTCGACGCGATCGTCACTGCGCCGCTGCAAAAGAGCACGATCAACGACAGCGGCGTGGCTTTCACCGGTCACACCGAATATCTCGCCGAGCGCACGCACACGCCGCGCGTGGTGATGATGCTCGCAGGCGGTGGTCTGCGGGTGGCGCTTGCCACCACGCATTTGCCGCTGGCGCAGGTGCCCGGCGCGATCCGCCGGGACGACCTGCTGGAAACCCTCGTCATTCTGAATCAGGACCTGATGCGCCATTTCGGCGTGACGCGTCCGCGCATTCTCGTGACCGGACTCAATCCGCATGCGGGTGAGTCGGGCTATCTCGGCCGTGAAGAGATCGATGTCATTTCGCCCGCGCTCGACGATGCGCACGCGGCAGGCATCGACGCTCGCGGGCCGTACCCGGCCGACACGCTGTTTCAGCCGCGTCACCTCGACGGGGCCGATGCCGTGCTCGCCATGTATCACGATCAGGGCCTGCCGGTGCTCAAATACGCGAGCTTCGGCGCGGGCGTGAACATCACGCTGGGCCTGCCGATCATTCGCACATCGGTCGATCACGGCACCGCGCTGGATCTTGCGGGCACCGGGCGCGCCGAGAGCGGCAGCCTGCTCGAAGCCCTGCGCACCGCCGCGACCATGGCCGCCAACGCGGCCACCCATGCACAACTGCGCGCTGGCACCGTTGCTGCGTCAGGCACCGCAAGCGATGCGGCGGCCGCGACGGGCGATGACGACACCCCACCGCGTTCCTAAGGAATTTCACATGAGTAGCGCATCGAAGCGCACGGGCGTCCAACAGGGCCACGTGGCGCGCAAACGTTTTGGTCAGAATTTTCTCGTCGATATGGGCGTGATCGACGACATCGTGAGCGCCATCTCGCCGCGCACCGATGATCTGATGGTCGAAATCGGCCCGGGGCTCGGTGCCTTGACGACGCCGCTCGCCGAGTGGCTCGCGCATCTGCATGTCGTCGAACTCGACCGCGATCTCGTCGCACGCCTGACGCGCAAGTTCGGCGATCGCGTGACCGTGCATGCGGGCGACGCGCTCGACTTCGACTTCGGCTCGCTGGTGCCGGAAGACCGCCGCGACGAATCGCCGCTGCGCATCGTCGGTAACCTGCCGTACAACATCTCGAGCCCGTTGCTCTTTCACCTGATGCGTTTTGCGACACAGGTGCGCGACCAGCACTTCATGTTGCAGAACGAAGTCGTGGAGCGCATGGTGGCGCCGGCCGGGTCGAGCAACTACAGCCGGCTGTCGGTGATGCTGCAATACCGCTACTGGATGGACAAGGTGCTGGATGTGCCGCCGGAGGCGTTCAATCCGCCGCCGAAGGTCGATTCGGCCATCGTGCGCATGATTCCGCGGGCGCAGGCCGACTTGCCCGACGTGGATCTGACGGTGTTCGAAGCGGTGGTCGCGCAGGCGTTCTCACAGCGTCGCAAGATGCTGCGCAACACGCTGCACAGCTATCGCGACCGCGTCGACTTCGATGCGCTCGGGTTCGACCTGACGCGTCGTGCGGAAGATGTTTCCGTCGACGAATACCTGTCGCTGGCGCGCACGATCAGCGGCGCCGGTTCACAAGGCTGATCCCGGCGAACACCAGGGCGACGGCGCCCGCAAAGCGCCAGCCCACCGATTCTCCAAGAATCAGCACGCCGAACGTCACCCCGAACAGCGGGCTCAGGAACGAGAACGACGCGAGGCGGGCGGCGCTGTAGCGGGTGAGCATCCAGAACCAGATCAGATAGCTCGCAAACGCCACGCCGATGGATTGATAGACGAGGCTCACCCACGTCGTGCGCGTCATTTCGCCGATGTGGACGTTGCCGGTGGCCAGCGCCAGCACACACAACAGCACGGCGGAGACGGCCAACTGATAGAGCAGCGTCTTGGCGGGAGCGGCCGTTGCCAGCCGCGAAGCGCGCACGACGACCGTCGTCATGCCCCAGAAGACCCCCGCCAGAATGCCGAGCAGGTCACCCGGCCATGTCGTCGCAAGGCTCGTGCTGCCCCCATCCGAGAACGCCACCACGATGCCGCAGAACGCCAGCGCCATGCCGAGCCATTGCCCGGCGCGCAGCCGTTCGCTGGGTACTGTCCAATGCAGGCCGATGGCGGTGAAGCAGGGCGCGGAATACAGAAACACGGCCATGCGTGATGCCGTGGTGTGCGTCAGTCCGACGAAGATGCAGAGAAATTCCAGCGAGAACAGCACGCCGGCCAGAATACCGGCCGGCAGCGTGCCGTCGCCGGTGACCAGCCGCTGACGCCGCCAGAGCATCCACCCGCCCACGAGCAGCGTGGCGATCACCGAGCGCAGGCCCGCTTGCAGCACGGCCGGCACGGCGGTCACTGCGAGCTTCACCGCCACCTGCTGGCCGCCCCATATCGCACACAGGCCGACCATGATAGCGAGGGCGGTGGCATCGATCGGGCGAGGGGCTGTGTTCATGACATCGGTTCGGGAGTGGGAGGGGTGGACAAGCGTGCGACGCGGCACAGTGTTGCCGCAGGTCGTTCTGCCGGTCCGGTTCGCCGCTCATTCTCCACGATCCGCTTCATGGACGCATCAATTTGGTGCGCGCCGTAGGGGTAATCATTGTTTCGCCTTGCGGCACAATGTCTCCCTGTCACGAGGGTTTATCGGGGACAGTCGCGCCGCTAGAATACGACGCTCGGGTGCGATTGCCCGTCATCTTCCTCACATCACCGCAGTATTCCCCCGCAGTCATCTCCATGTACAAGAAAGGCTCTGCCGTCGAACTCCAGTTCTCCCCGTCGCGACTCAACGATGGGGCGGGCGATCCGTTCTGGATCGATCTCACGCGCGACGAAGCGCAGGCGCTGCTCGCGGCCCTGCAAACGCATCTGGCGGGCACCGGGAATGACGCCGTCGGCACCGATCAGCCGTTGTTGTTCACGCTGCTCGATCCCGCTGTGCCGGGGAACAAGGGCCAAGGCGCCACCACCGGCAGCGAGTCCGACAGCGCCAACGACGGCGAAGCGAGTGCTGCCACGGCACCGGAATTCCGGCAGTGGGTCTGTGTGATCTGCGGATGGATTTACGACGAAGCGACCGGCTATCCCGAAGACGGCATTGCGCCGGGAACGCGGTGGGAAGCGGTGCCGGAAGATTGGCGTTGCCCGCTGTGCGACGTGGGCAAGGAAGACTTTGCGATGGTGCAGTTCTGAAGAACGTACGACTGGCGGCGCTGCCCGATCAACAACGGGCAGGCGCCGCCGTTGCCTCTTACAGGCCGCCCTTGGCCGAATGCTTCTGGATCAGTTCGATCTTGTAGCCGTCCGGATCTTCCACGAAAGCGATGACCGTGGTGCCGCCCTTGACCGGACCGGCTTCGCGCGAGACTTTGCCGCCAGCGGCACGGATCGTGTCGCAAGCCTTGTAGGCATCGTCGACTTCGATGGCCAGATGGCCAAACGCCGTGCCCATCTCGTACTTTTCCACGCCCCAGTTGTAGGTCAGCTCAAGCACGGTGTTTTCCGACTCGGGGCCATAGCCCACGAAAGCCAGCGTGTACTTGTACTCGGGGTTTTCGCTCTGGCGCAGCAGTTGCATGCCGAGCACGCGCGTGTAGAAGTCGATCGAGCGCTGCAAGTCGCCGACGCGCAGCATGGTGTGGAGCATTCGCATGGTGTTTTGACTGTGTGGGGACAAACGAAGCGTCAATTGTACCCGCGCCAGCAAAAATGAGCCGCGTTCATGCAGCGTTGAGCGATTTCAGCATGACGCTTAAAACTCCGGCAGCCATTCCGGGGCATGCGACTTGAGTGTGTCGCGTGCGGATTCGAACTCCGGAAAGATCGACGCCACTGCCTGCCAGAAGCGCGGCCCGTGGTTCATTTCCTTCAAATGCGCGAGTTCGTGCGCCACCACGTAGTCGATCACCCCCAGCGGGAAGTGGATCAGACGCCAGTTGAGGCGAATGCGGCCATCGGCGCTGCAACTGCCCCAGCGGGTGGTCGCCGACGACAATCCGAGTGCCGAGTAGCTGACGCCCAGACGCTCGCCATACACATCGAGCCGGGTCGTGAAGAGCTTGCGCGCTTCCTGCTGCAACCAGCCTTGCACCCGGTCGCGCATCTGTTCAGGCGCGGCTTGCGGCGGCAGGTCTAGCCAGAGTGTGTGCGTGTGGATGTCGTATTGCTGCGCGCCGGGGCGGCCGCCAAGACGCACGGTCAGCGTGTGGCCGAGATACGGCAGCGTCGCGCCGTCGACCCAGTTCACGCGCGGAATCACGCGGCGGGCCGAGCGTTCGCGAAACTCGGCGATCTTGTTGAAGATCCAGCGTTTTTTCTCGACGACGGCAGCTTCGACATCGGCGATCGTGACCCAACGCGGGGCGGTCACTGCGAGCCCCGATTCGTCGATGATGAAGCCGATCGTGCGGCGCGACGAGCGCTTGAAGCGGTAGTAGAGCGCGTGCCCGTCGAGCATGATCACGCGCTCGCCGGCGGCCGGTGCACGGCGTGGCTTGGGCGGCTCGGGCGTAGCGAGAGGAGCGGGGGGCGCTGGTGTGGCTGTGGCGGGGGCCGGTGCATCGGTCGCCACGCCATTGGCTTCGGCGGCCGGGCTGCCGAACAGGTCGAGTTCCATCTGGGGAACGAGCATCTCATGCCGGGAGCGGCGATCGCGGGTATTACTGGCGTTACGGTTCGCGGTTCGGGCTTTCGACATGAGACTGTCTCGTAGTGCGCTCAGGTCCCAGGGGTGGCTTCCGGCGTGGCCTTTGGGGCCGACGTGTAGGCTGCCGGATCGATACGAATCATCTCACGTTCGATCCATTCAGCCACATCGGCATTCACGGCTTCCGGCGTGCGTCCTTCCGTCTGAATCACCGGGCCGATCGAGACGATCACTTCGCCGGGGAATTTCATGAACGAATTGCGCGGCCACATGCGCCCG
Source organism: Pandoraea sp. PE-S2R-1 (assembly GCF_002179865.1). NCBI lineage: Bacteria > Pseudomonadati > Pseudomonadota > Betaproteobacteria > Burkholderiales > Burkholderiaceae > Pandoraea > Pandoraea sp. PE-S2R-1. The sequence goes on from NZ_NGUR01000005.1 coordinate 129,558, forward strand.
GCATTGTGCGCGATGGGCACGACCGGTGCCCCGGTCGTCGCCGCCAGACGCGCACCGCCCGACTTGTACTTGTTGCGCGAGCCGGTCCTCGTACGCGTGCCTTCCGGGAACATGATGATCCACGAGCCTTCGGCCAGACGCTCACGCCCCTGCGCCACCACCGATTGAAACGCGTCGGTGCCCTTGCTGCGGTTGATGTGAATCATGCTCAGCAGGCCGAGCGCCCAGCCGAAAAACGGCACGTAGAGCAATTCGCGCTTGAACACGAAGCACAGCGGGCGCGGCATCAGTGCCGGCAACGCGAGCGTTTCCCAAGCCGACTGGTGCTTCGAGAGCACGATGGCAGGCGTGTCGGGCAGGTTCTCGCGACCGATCACGCGGTAGCGGATGCCACACAGTTTGTCGGCCACGATCATCGTCGTGCGGCACCAGCCCACCGCGAACCAATAACGCCGGACGCGGTTGAGGATCGGAAACGTCACGATGCACGCGATCGCATACGGAATCGTAAAGACGATCAGGAAGAGGAAGAAAAGAATCGAACGAAGTCGCTGCATCAGATCTGGGCTTGAATGAGTGGGCCGGGGAGCGTCGGGTGTTTCAGGCGCTTGAGCGGGCATGAGCGGTTTCACACCGCATCAGCCACCCTTGGCGTCCCTGGCGTCCTCTTCGGCGAGCATGTCGCGCACGAATGCCTGAAGGCTGTCGTGCACGCGGGTGCCTTCCGGCAAGTTGCCGGCGGCCAGTGTTTTCTTGCCCTTGCCGGTGAGTACCAGATGCGGGTGGGCACCCACGGCGGCAGCCGCCTGCAAGTCGCGCAATGAATCGCCCACGGCCGGCACGCCGGTCAGGTCGACTTCGTAGCGCCGGGCGATTTCCTGAAACAGGCCGGGCTTCGGTTTGCGGCAATCACAACCCTCGGCCGACGTGTGCGGACAGAAAAACACCGCGTCGATACGGCCCCCCGCAGCAGCGGCCAGCTTCGACATCTTGGCGTGCATGGCGCCCAGCGTTGCCATGTCGAACAGACCGCGTCCGACCCCCGACTGGTTGGTGGCTACGACCACGCGATAGCCGGCCTGATTCAACCGGCCAATCGCTTCGAGGCTGCCGGGCAGCGGCACCCACTCGTCGGTCGACTTGATGAACTGGTCCGAGTCGACGTTGATCACGCCGTCGCGGTCGAGAATCACCAGCTTGCGAGCGGCGGGCCCGGGGGTGCGGTCTTTACGCGAGTCCATGTTCGGCATCGGATATCGGCAAATTAGGCGGCGAGCTTCGAGAGATCGGCCACACGGTTCATCTGCACGTGCAGGCGCGTGAGCAACGCGAGGCGGTTGTTGCGCAGCGCCTCGTCGTCGGCCATCACCATCACGTCGTTGAAGAAGGCGTCGACCGCGTCGCGCAATTGCGCCAGCGCCGTCAGCGCCTGCTCGTACTGACGCGCCTCGAAGCTCGTCTCCACCAGCGGCGTCACCTTGTCGAGCGCAGCGGCCAGCGCCTTCTCGGCCGGTTCCATCAGCAGCGACGGCTGAATCATGCCGTCCGGCGGCGGCGACGTCTTCTTCAGAATGTTGCCGATACGCTTGTTGGCGGCGGCCAGCGCTTCGGCTTGCGGCAGTGCCGAGAACGTACGCACGGCTTCCAGTCGCTCGATCAAGTCACCCAGATACGGGGGCTGATTGGCCAGCACGGCTTCGATTTCGTTCGCACCGAAACCACGCTCGCGCAGGTAACCGCGCACGCGATCGAGCACGAACAGGTAGACGTCGTGCAGATAGGCGCCATCGGCCACGCCCGTGGTGAAGCCTTCGTAAGCCACGCGCAGCAGGTCGGGCAACATCACGGGCAGACGCTTCTCGATGAGCATGCGCGCGATGCCGAGGGCATGGCGACGCAGCGCAAACGGGTCTTTCTCGCCGGTCGGTTGCAGGCCGATGCCCCAGATGCCGACGAGCGTTTCGAGCTTGTCGGCCAGTGCCACGGCCGTGCCGGTCGGGCTCACGGGCAACGCATCGCCGGCAAAGCGCGGCTGGTAGTGTTCCGAGCAGGCGAGGGCGACATCGTCCGGCTCGCCATCATGGCGTGCGTAGTACGTGCCCATCGTGCCTTGCAGCTCCGGGAACTCGCCGACCATGTCGGTCAGCAAGTCGGCCTTGGCCAGCAGTGCACCGCGCTCGGCCAGTGCCACGTCGCTGCCGGTCATCTGCGCAATCGCACCCGCGAGTGCCGAGAGGCGCTTCGTGCGTTCGAACTGCGAACCCAGCTTGTTGTGATACACGACGTTGGCGAGCAACGGCACGCGATCGGCCAGCGGCTTCTTCTTGTCCTGCTCGAAGAAGAACTTCGCGTCGGCCAGACGCGGGCGCACCACGCGCTCGTTGCCGGTCACGATCTGTTCCGGCTTGTCGGTGGCGATGTTCGAGACGATCAGGAAGCGGTTCGTCAGACGCCCGCCCTCGGCGAGCGGCTTGTCGGTGAGCGCGAAGTACTTCTGATTCGTCTGCATCGTGAGAATCAGGCACTCCTGCGGCACGGCGAGGAATTCACTTTCGAAATGGCAGGCGTAGACGGCCGGCCATTCCACCAAAGCGGTAACTTCGTCGAGCAGTGCGTCGGGCATGACCACGTGGTCGTTGCCGGCAGCGGCCAGCAGTTGCTCGCGAATCGCATCGCGGCGCGCCGTGTAGCTCGCGTAGACCTTGCCTTCGTCGAGCAGCGTGGCGGCGTATTCGTCCGCCTGATGGATCACGACTTCGCCGTTCGACAGGAAGCGGTGACCCAGCGTCTTGTTGCCCGAGGCCAGACCGATCGCCGTCGCCGGCACGAGCGTGTCGCCGTGCAGCGCAATCAGGCCATGCACCGGACGCACGAACTGCACCGTTTCGCCATCGGGGCGCTGGTAGCTCATGACCTTCGGGATGGGCAGCTTGCCGAGCGTTTCGTCGAGCGAGGCTTGCAGCGCATCGGCCAGTTGGGCACCGGCGGCCGTGTAGGTATGGAAGAAGGCTTCGGCCTTGCCGTCCATGGCGCGCTCGAGGCTTGCGACCGGCAGGTCGGCGAAGCCCATCGCGGCGAGTTTCTTCACGAGCGGCGGGGTCGGGTTGCCGTTCGCGTCGAGCGCGACGGACACCGGCAGCACCTTCGCGCGGATGGTGGCATCCGGGGCGCGCTCGAGCACGTGGGTGATCGCGACGGCCAGACGGCGCGGCGTGGCGTACGGCGTGACGACGCTGGCGTCAGTCGTGAGACCGCGCGAGCGCAGGCCGTTGGCGATGCCATCGGCAAAGGCGTCGCCCAGACGTGCCAGTGCCTTCGGCGGCAGTTCTTCGGTCAGCAGTTCGACCAGCAGGGTACGTTGTGCGGTGCTCATCATGCGGCTTGCGTTCGGGTTTGGGCGGCGGGGGCGTTCAGCATCGGGAAACCGAGCTTCTCGCGCGAAGCGTAGTAGGCCTGTGCGATCAGACGCGACAGCGCCCGGATACGGCCGATGTACGCCGCACGCTCAGTCACCGAGATGGCGCCACGGGCGTCGAGCAGGTTGAAGGTGTGTGCCGCCTTCAGAATCATTTCGTAGGCCGGCAGGGCCAGTTCGGCTTCGATGAGGCGCTTGGCTTCGCTCTCGTAGTTATCGAAGAAGCTGAACAGCATCGGCTGGTTCGAGTGCTCGAAGTTGTACGTCGACTGCTCGACTTCGTTCTGATGGAACACGTCGCCATACGTCAGGCGGCGCGTCACCGGGCCGTCAGCCGTCTGCTCTTCCCATTCCGTCCACACCAGGTCGTACACGTTCTCGACCTGTTGCAGATACATCGCCAGACGCTCGATGCCGTACGTGATTTCGCCGAGCACGGGCTTGCAGTCCAGACCGCCCACTTGCTGGAAGTAGGTGAACTGGGTGACTTCCATGCCGTTGAGCCACACTTCCCAGCCCAGACCCCAGGCGCCGAGCGTGGGGTTTTCCCAGTCGTCTTCGACGAAGCGCACGTCGTTTTCGGTCAGATCGAGACCGAGCGCGCGCAGCGAACCCAGATACAGGTCGAGAATGTTCTCCGGTGCCGGCTTGAGCACCACCTGATACTGGTAGTAGTGCTGCATGCGGTTCGGGTTCTCACCGTAACGGCCATCCTTCGGACGGCGCGACGGCTGCACGTAGGCAGCGCGCCACGGCTCCGGGCCGATGGCGCGCAGGAACGTGGCGGTGTGCGAGGTACCGGCGCCGACCTCCATGTCGTAAGGCTGGAGCAACGCACAGCCTTGCTTGTCCCAGTAATCCTGCAACGTCAGGATGACTTGTTGAAAGGTAAGCATGATGAATTCGCGCGGACGAAAAGAGAAATATGCGGATTTTGCGCAGTTCATCGGCCCGGCCGCGAGCGCGGCCGACGAACTGGGGCCTGTTCATCCTGATATCGGGCAAGGATTGCCCGCCAAAAACCAGGGTGAACAGGCCCCAAAACCTTGAATTTTAGCGGGAATCCGGCCCGAGCGGGGTGTTGGCCGACCAATGAGGCGCCGGCCGTGCCGCAGCGCCCGTCAAGCGTGGCGCATTTGTGTGACGGACTCAGCGCGTGCGGCGTCCGGCGATCAGGCCGAGTCCGAGGGCGGCCAGCGCCAGCAGCAGCGCCGGCACATTGCCGAAACGCACATAAGGCGTGAGGCCCGTATAGGGCTGCACCTTGCCGGTGAGTGCACCGACGGTCATCGCCGGCAGGCGGCCCTGCACGTGACCCTGCGCATCGATGATGGCCGTCGTGCCGGTGTTGGTCGCGCGCAGCATCGGACGTCCGGTTTCGAGCGTGCGCATGCGGGCGATTTGCAGATGCTGGTCCAGCGCGATGGTGTCGCCGAACCACGCCAGATTGGTCGAGTTGGCGAGCACCGTTGCGGGTTCCGGCATGTTGCGCAGCGCCTGAGCGATCTCTTCGCCGAACAAGTCTTCGTAGCAGATGTCGAGCGCCACACGCTGATCGCGCACCGGGAAGCCGGTCGGCGTTGCCGAGCCGCGCAGGAAGTCGCCCAGCGGGATATGCATCATGTCGACAAACCACCGGAAGCCCCACGGCACGAACTCACCGAATGGCACGAGATGGTGTTTGTCGTAGCGATGCAACGTCTGGTCGCGCGGCGTGACGCCGAACAAGCTGTTGGTCAAATCCGTCGGGCCTTGCGGCGTCAGCGTCGCGCCCACGGCGCCGAGCACGACGTGCGAGCCGGTACGATCCGCAAATTCGCGAATGGGCGCAGCGATTTCCGGAGGAATCCCTTGCAGCAGCACCGGGAAGGCCGTTTCCGGCGTAATGATCAGGTCGGCCGGCGCTGCCGTGATCATGTCGCGATAGAGCGCCATCGCGTGATCGATGCCGGCGCGCTCGAACTTCATGTCCTGCGGGATATTGCCTTGCAGCAGCCGCACCGTGAGCGGCAGGCCTGTCGGCGTGGTCCATGCGTGACGGGTGAGGCCGGCGCCGATGCCGAGCAGCACGAGCACGCCCGCGACGGCGAACACGCGGCGTGCCGGGCGCGTCGCCATGTTCAGCGGCAACACCGCGCGGGCGAACCACGCGGCGGCCAGTGCGGCGAGACCACCGATGCCGTATACGCCCAGCAGCGGCGCGAAGCCGGCCAGCGGGCCATCGACGTGGGCATAACCGGGCGAGAGCCACGGGAAACCGGTGAAGACGGTGCCGCGCAGCCATTCGGCGAGCGTCCAGGCGCCGGCAAACGCGAAGGTGCGCCACGGGCCCGTAGCCGGTACCCAACGCGTGACGAAGGTCGCGAGCGCGGGGTAGATCGCCAGATAGAGCGAGAACAGCACGACGGCGGCACCGGCCATCACGCCGGGCATGCCACCGTACGTGTGCATGCTGATGTAGAGCCACCAGATGCCGGACACGAAGGACGCCACGCCGAAGCACCCGCCGAGCCACAACGCATCGCGCCGCGACGGGCTGCGCTCGACTAGTGCGAACAGGCCGGCCATGGCCAGCAGTTGCAGCCACCAGACATCGCGGGGTGCGAAAGCCAGCGTCTGAGCAATACCGGCCAGACCGGCGAGCGCACGCGCGCGCCAGGCCGGCCACGAGCGCCGCTCGGGCGCGTGGACGGTCATTTCCTGCATGGATCGTTGAAGTTAGTCAGGCTGAACGACGGGTGCCGGTTCCACGCGCCGCAAGAGCAGCATATGGATCTGGCGGCCGTCGGCACGCAGCACTTCGAACACGAGATTGCCGACGCGCAGACGTTCGCCACGACGCGGCACACGACCGAACTGGTGCGTGATCATACCGCCGATCGTGTCGTTTTCGGCATCGACGAACTGGGTGCCGAAGGCGTCGTTGAACTGCTCGATTTCGGTGAGCGCGCGAATGCGATAACTGCCGTCGGGCGCGGCGATGATGTTGTCTTCTTCTTCGTCGAAGTCGTACTCGTCTTCGATGTCGCCGACGATCTGTTCGAGCACGTCTTCGATGGTGATGAGACCGGCCACGCCGCCGTATTCGTCCACGACGATGGCGATGTGGTTGCGGTTCACGCGGAAGTCATGCAGCAACACGTTCAGACGCTTCGATTCGGGGATGAATACCGCCGGGCGCAGCATGTCGCGCACATCGAAGTCGTGATTCGCGTAGAAACGAAGCAGATCCTTCGCGAGCAGAATGCCGATGATGTTGTCGCGATTGCCTTCGTACACCGGGTAGCGCGAGTGCGCCTGTTCCAGTGCGAACGGCATGAATTCTTCGGGAGTCTGTTCGATGTTGATGGCGTCCATCTGGGCGCGGGGCACCATGATGTCGCGTGCGCACAGATCGGCCACCTGGAACACGCCCTCGATCATCGCCAGAGAATCGGCGTCCATCAGGTTGCGGGCGTGAGCGTCTTGCAGAATTTCGAGCAACTCTGCGCGCGACTCCGGCTCCGGGGAAATCAGATCGGTGAGGCGTTCGAGCAGAGAGCGAGGTTTTTCGGGCTTTTTTTGACCGGGTCGACTGGGATAAGGGTCGTTCATGACGGCGCGTCCAAGTTGGGCGGACGCCGAGCTGTTTCAGGAAGCTAAAGGATACACCAGATGCACGCCATTGCCGTGTCAGCGCTGGCCGGTCGGTGCACCGCAGCGGTGCAGCACGGCTTCGAGCGCGGGGTCGGGCATGCCCGCTTCGCGCAGTGCCTTGACCGTGCGGGCCACGTAATCGTGGGTAGTGCCGTAGCGTCCCTGAGCCTGATCGAAGACCTTGCGCACGATGTTGTCGGGCAGACGGCCGGCATAACTTTTCACGTCGCGACGCATCACGAAAGCGAGCGCGGGTGTCGTGCGGCCATCGGCGAGCGCGCAGTGCAGCCACGCCGGACGGTACGAGCCCATCGCCATTTCACGATGCCAGAGCGATTCGAGGTGTGCGCGTGCCGTGGCGGCCGAGAGGCGCAATGCCACGCCGGCACATGAGCCGCCCCGGTCGAGCGCGAGCACGAGGCCGGGATGCTCCGGCGTGCCGCGATTGACGCGCGACCACAGATAAAGGCCCCGGTGATAGCCGAACACGCGGGCGTGCAGGCTTTCTTCCATCGGCACACCCGGGTTCCAGATCAGCGAGCCGTAAGCGAAGATCCAGAGGTCCTGCTTGCCGTTCCAGCCGGCGAGGGCGGCGTCGAGCGAGCGCGACAGCTCTTCGGGGCTCAGATGGCGGGCGATGCCGAGGTCGGGCGGGTACTGGGTGCATCCGGGGCCGCTCGACACGCTGGCCTGAGGGGATTCGGGGGCGGTCGGGTGGTCTGGGATGCGGTCCATGCTGTCTATGCGATCGGCGGTTCAGGCGCGGCGCGATTTGGCCGGCGGGGTGGTCTTGGCAGCGGCCGGCGTGGCTTTTGGGGCCTTGGTGGCCTTGGCCGTCTTGCGCGGTGCGGCGGTCTTCTCCGACGCATAAGGATCGGCGTAGCCGAGGCCGGCGAGAATCTCCGTCTCCAGCGCTTCCATTTCCTCGGCCTCGTCGTCTTCCTCGTGATCGTAGCCTTGCGCGTGCAGTACGCCGTGCACGATCAGATGCGCGTAATGGGCTTCGAGCGTCAGGCCCTGCTCGTTTGCCTCGCGCTCCACCACCGGGCAGCACAGCACGATGTCGCCCATGACCGGGTCGCTCTCGTCCTGCGCGTACGCGAACGTCAGCACGTTGGTCGCGTAGTCCTTGCCGCGATAGCTGCGGTTCAGCTCCTGACCTTCGTCGGCGTCGACAAAGCGCAGCGTCAGCTCGGCGTCGGCCAGTTGCGCGGCCTGCACCCAGCGGCGCAGGTTGGCGCGCGAGAGCACTGCCTTATGGGCGGCGAAGTCGCGCCCGAGCACGAACTGGCTCGTCAGCGTCAGTGCGTGGCGTGGGCGGGCACCGCTCATGCGTTGCCTCGCGGCGCACGCGCCTGACGGGGTTGACGCGGTTCCTGATCGGCCGATGCCGGCAGATCGAGCCCGGCTTCCGCGTGTTGGGCGTGGGCCTCGTACGCATCGACGATGCGCGCGACCAGCGGGTGACGCACCACGTCCACGCTGGTGAAGCGGGTCATCGCGATGCCGCGCACGTTCTTCAGGATTACCTGCGCTTCGTTCAGGCCGCTCTTGTGGCCACGCGGCAAGTCCACCTGCGTCGTGTCGCCCGTCACCACTGCCTTGCTGCCGAAGCCGATCCGCGTGAGGAACATCTTCATCTGTTCCGGCGTGGTGTTCTGCGCCTCGTCCAGAATGATGAACGCGTGATTGAGGGTGCGGCCGCGCATATAGGCGAGCGGCGCAATCTCGATCATCTGCTTCTCGAAATACTTCTGCGTCTTGTCGAAGCCGAGCAGATCGTAGAGCGCGTCGTAGAGCGGGCGCAGGTACGGATCGACCTTCTGCGCGAGATCGCCGGGCAGAAAGCCGAGCCGCTCGCCGGCTTCCACCGCCGGGCGGGTCAGCACGATGCGCTTGACCGCGTCGCGCTCCAGCGCGTCGACGGCGCAGGCCACGGCCAGATACGTCTTGCCGGTGCCCGCCGGTCCGATGCCGAACGTGACATCGTGCGACAGAATCTGCTTGAGGTAATCGCGCTGCGCCGGCGTGCGGCCGTGCAGGTCGGTGCGGCGGGTGTGCAACACCGGCGAGCCGGTTTCCGTCTCGTCACCCGTGGCGAACGGATTGTCGTCGCCGTGGCGCAGGATCGGCTCGTGGCCCTGACGCGTTTCCACCAGACCCAGTTGAATGTCGTCGACCGACAACGGTTCGGTGGCGCGGTTGTAGAAGCTTTCCAGCGCCTGCGTCGCGATGACGGCACTCTTGCCGCGAATCGTGAAGCGATGACCCCGGCGGGAAATCGACACGTCGAGAGCCTGTTCAATCTGGCGCAGGTTCTCGTCGAGCGGGCCGCAGAGGTTGGCCAGCCGGCGATTGTCGTCGCGCGGCGCGGTAAATTCTTGGGCGAGTGCTTTCAAGATGATCCGGTGTGATGGGTCAGGGCGGTCAGTGCGATCGGTGCAGTCAGTGCGTGATGATCAATTCGCCGCGCAGCGAGTGCGGGTAGGCGAAGGTGATCACGACGTCTGTCATCTGGCCGATGAGCGCGCTGCGTTGTGCCTCGGAAGCCGGGAAGTTGACCACGCGGTTGTTCTCCGTGCGGCCTTGCAGCTCGTTCGGGTCTTTGCGCGAGACGCCTTCGACCAGAATGCGCTGACGCGAGCCGACCATACGCTGGCTGATGCGCGCGGCGTTTTCTTCGACCACGGCCTGCAAATGTTGCAGGCGGCGCAGCTTCACTTCACGCGGCGTTTCGTCCGGCAGGTTGGCGGCGGGCGTGCCCGGGCGCGGGCTGTAGATGAACGAGAAGCTCGTGTCGTAGCCGATCTCGTGGATCATCGCCATGAGCTTGTCGAAATCTTCTTCGGTCTCGCCGGGGAAGCCGACGATGAAGTCCGACGACATCGACATGTCCGGGCGCACCTGACGCAGACGGCGAATGATCGACTTGTATTCGAGCGCCGTGTAGCCGCGCTTCATGGCCGAGAGCACGCGGTCGGCGCCGTGCTGCACCGGCAAGTGCAGGTGGCTCACGAGCTTGGGCACCTTCGCGTACATGTCGATCAGGCGCTGCGTGAATTCCTTCGGATGGCTCGTCGTGAAGCGAATGCGCTCGATGCCGGGCACTTCGGCCACGTACTCGACCAGCAGGGCGAAGTCGGCAATTTCGCCGTCAGCCATCAGGCCGCGATAGGCGTTCACGTTCTGACCCAGCAGCGTGATTTCGCGCACGCCTTGCTCGGCCAGACCGGCAATTTCCGTGAGCACGTCTTCAAACGGGCGCGAGACTTCGTCGCCGCGCGTGTACGGCACGACGCAGTAGCTACAGTATTTGGAGCAGCCTTCCATGATCGAGACGAAGGCCGTGGCACCGTCGACCTTGGCGGGCGGCAGGTGATCGAACTTCTCGATTTCCGGGAATGAGATGTCGACTTGCGAGCGGCCGGTGGTGCGGCGCGCTTCGAGCATCTGCGGCAGGCGGTGCAGGGTTTGCGGGCCGAACACGACGTCGACGTAAGGGGCGCGCTGCACGATGGCGGCGCCTTCCTGACTGGCGACGCAGCCGCCGACGCCGATCACGAGATCCGGCTTGATTTCCTTGAGGGCGCGCATGCGGCCCAGATCCGAGAACACCTTTTCCTGCGCCTTTTCACGCACCGAGCAGGTGTTGAACAGGATGACGTCAGCGTCTTCGGGGGTGTCAGTCTTCTCGAGACCTTCGGCGGCGCCGAGCACGTCCGCCATCTTGTCGGAGTCATACTCGTTCATCTGACAGCCGAACGTCTTGATGTAAATCTTCTTTGCCATTGAGTGTGCGCCGTTCGCAGTGGTTAACCTGGGGGCGTCCGTAATTTGGTTATTTCGGAGGTTTTCCGGGGTTCTGACAGATGGCCGACCAGGGAAAAAAACGGCGGCCAAAACGCAAAAGCCGGCGTGGCCGGCCTGTCCGGACCTCCGTAGCGGGGCCGGTGAGTGGTGCGCGCATTATACCGCGTGAACGGCAGGGGTATTGCGCCAGGTGGACGCTGGGGGCGTCGCGACTTTCACGGCCGTCACGGCTGCCCCGGCCGGCGAAGGCCGGCCAGAGGCAGCGAGGCCCGCAGCGCTTAGCGGTTGTCCTTCATCGCGGCGGCGATGGCGCGGATGTTGTGCTGGAACAACTGAAGATACGTGGAAGCTTCCGGGTTTTGCGAGAGCGCATCCGAGTAGAGCTTGCCGTCGACCTGCACCTTCGCGTCATGCGCAATGCGTTGAATCAGGCGCGGATTCGAGATGTTCTCCATGAACACGGCCTTGATGCCCGTGCGGCGGATGATGCGGATCAGGTTGGCCACATCGCGTGCGCTGGCTTCGCTTTCCGTCGACACGCCTTCCGGGGCCAGGAACTTGATCTCGAAGCGCTCGCCCAGATAGCCGAAGGCGTCATGCGAGGTCAGCACCACGCGGCGGTTGGCGGGCACCGAAGCCAGTTGCTTGCGGGCCCACGTGATCAGGTCGTCGAGGGCGAGCTGATAGTTCTTCGCGCGATCGGTGTAGTAGGCGCGCCCGGCCGGATCGGCCTGCGAGAGCGCGGCGGCGACCTTGTCGACCATTGACTTCACCAGCACCGGGTCTTGGAACATGTGCGGGTCGGTGACGACTTTGCCGTCATCGCGCATGGTGCGGGGCTTGAGCCCGTCAGTGACTGTCACGATCGTGCCCGGGTAGTGGCTGGCCTTCATCAGGCGCGGCAGCCAGCCTTCGAAGCCGAGGCCGTTCACAAAGAAGAGTTTCGTGCCCGAGAGTTTGGCGACGTCGGCCGGGGTCGGCTCATAGACGTGCGTGTCCTGATCGGGACCGACCAATGTTGTGACGTCGACGCGGTCACCACCCACCACCTTGACGATGTCGGACAGGATGCTGAAGCTCACACCGACCGGCAGACGTGTGTCTTGTGCCTGTGCCGGGCCGGCGGCTGCCAGCGTAAGTGCGACCGACGAAAGCAGCGCGGCGAAGAAACGCGCGCCCGGCCATGATTTACCGCCCGATTTACCCAATCCGAACATGTTTTCCTCTCTTAGATCGCCGGAGCCTGTGTGCGGCCCGGCGTGACAAGGAGCGCACCAAGATAGGCGATCCCTGCCGTCAAAACGATGGCCGGCCCCGACGGGCAGGCCAGATAGTACGAAATCAGCAGTCCGATGACGCTCGACGCGCTGGCGACCAGCCACGCCACGAGCAGCATGCCCGGCAGCGTGCTCGCCACCAGCCGGGCGGTGGCCGCCGGCAGCATCATCAGACCCACGGCCATGAGCGTGCCCATGGCCTGAAACCCTGCGACCAGATTCATCACCGTCAGCACCGTAAAGCCGAGGTGGTAGCGCAGCACGGCTTTGCCGTGCCCGTGGCCGAGAAACGCCGGATCGGCGCTGTCGAGGACGAGGCCGCGATAATGCCAGCCAAACCACACCAGCGTCACGGTCGCGATCGCGGCCACGAGAATCAGCGACGGGTCGTCCACGGCGAGCACCGAGCCGAACAGCAGGTGCATCAGGTCGACGCTGTTGCCCCATTTCGAGACGATCACCACGCCGCCCGCCAGCGCCAGCAAATAGAAGCCGGCGAACGACGCGCCCTCATCCAGACGCGTGCGGCGGCTCGACACACCGGCCAGCAACGCGACGAGCAGACCGGCGACCATGCCGCCGCCCGCCATCCATGGCAGCGACAGTCCGCCGATCAGATACCCCACGGCGGCGCCCGGCAACACGGCGTGCGAGAGCGAATCGCCCATCAGGCTCATGCGGCGCAGCAGCAGGAACACCCCCACGGGCGTACAGCCGATCGACAGCGCCAGGCTGCCGACCAGGGCGTGCCGCATGAAATCGAATTCCGCAAACGGGCCGATCAGCAGATGGATCAGGTTGCCCACGGCGCCCAGTGACTCAAGCGCCATGGCGGCCTCCTGCGGTAAAGGTCGTGTAGCCGCCGGCATCGGATAAGCCGACGTGCGCGCTGCCACCAACGCCACCCATGCCGAATACGCCGCCTGCCGACGGGAAGCCACTATGTAAACAGTCGACCGGACGACCGGCAGCAACCAGCTTGCCGGCCATCACGGCGACATAAGCAAAGCGCTCCAGCACCAGCGGCAGATCGTGCAGCACCGTCACCACCGTGCGGCCCTCGTTGCGCCATTGATCCAGCAAGGCCAGCAACAGTTCCGCAGAGGGCACATCGATGCCGGCGAGGGGTTCGTCCAGCAAAACGATCGGTGCGTCTTCGACGATCAGGCGGGCGAAGCGGGCGCGCTGCCATTGACCGCCCGACAGGACTTCCAGCGGCTGAGCACGTTTGTCGGCCAGACCGACGCGAGTCAGCGCCTCGTGAGCCCGCGCGAACTCGTCGCGGCCGAGCCGGCGGGCGTCGCCGGTGCGGCGCCACGTGCCGGTGAGCACGTATTCTTCCACGCACATGGGGAAGCGATGGTCGGTCTCGGGGCGTTGCGAGAGATAGGCGACAGGCTCGTCGCAGAGGACATTGCCCGTGGTCGCCTTCTGGAGGCCGGCGAGCACGCGCAGCAGCGTGGTCTTGCCGCCGCCGTTCGGGCCCACGACGGCCGACAGCACGCCCGGGGCGAACGTCGCGTCCACGCCTTCGAGCGCGACATTGGGGCCGAAACGGACCGAGAGATTACGGCAGCCGATCACGAGGCGACTCCCTGGAGTGCCCAGAGGACGAGCGCCCATAGCGGCACGAGCACCAGCAGGGTCAGTGCGGTGCGCTGCCAGCCGGCGAGGCGATAGAGCCAAACGGAAAAGCGAATCATGGCGCGGATAGGGCGGACATCACACAGATTGCAACTGTGTAATAAATGCAACAAAGTTGCATTATTACATGATTCGTCAGGCACGTCGCGGGCTTGGACGGTGTCGAAGGTGGTGAGGGCGTCAGCCGGTCGGGGTGTCGGGACGTCGGTGTGACACAACGGGTTACATATCGCCGCAGCACGTTTTTGCGAACCGGCGTAACATGACTTCACGCTGAATCGACTGGCATGGTGTTCGCTTCATTCCAGAGTTCGGCAATATGCAAGGCATTGATGAGACGGCGACATGATGCGGCGCAGCGACCTTCGCGCGACGCGGCATGCCGGCCCTGCCTGAGGAGGTTCGCCCGTTCAATCATCTGATCGTCGTCGGCTTTCCGGTCACGACTTCATGCCAGTGGCGCATGCAGTGCGTGTGACCTTCGCGGCTTGCGCAGTCGCGCGGCTTCTGCCGGATCGCTACTCGTCTCGCGCCCACGTCTTCGCTTTCGTCGACGTCGTCGGGCCGCCCACTCTTTTTTCCAAAAAACATCGCACGCGCCGTGCAGACATTTCCTGTTTAACGCTATCGAATAAATAGGATTACTTAATAATTAGCGACACATTACGATGTGTTGCGAATGCAGGCAAACCCGAGTGCGCAATGCGTGTCGATGCGCGTGAGAATTCGCTCGAATTTTGATGTATTTCAACGAGCATGCGCAATGCGTAGATTTCTCGGAAACCCTTACGGGCTGCGGGTTATCGAGGATGCTTAGCGCTGCGGAAAATATCTAGCGACAGTTTTTTTGTTTGTGCATATGATGAGTTAACGGTTGCTTTTTCTAGTGACAAGTTTAAAGTCAACCTAAACCGATTTTGAGTCGTTCATGTGAGGGAGGGGACAGTGCGAAAGGTTTCGCGAACGTCGCTCCGGCATGCAGTGAGCCAGGTCGAAACCATTGCGCAGTCATCCGGGTCTTAGGCAACAGAGCGGGCATCGCGTTGCGGTGTTTTCCGATGAAGCGGGGGTGAGGCATATGGATATTTTCAGCCACTACACGACACGTTTCGACGCACGCAAGGAAGAGGAGTACAGCATCCAGGAGTATCTGGAGATCTGTAAGAAGGACTCGACCGCGTATGCGTCGGCGGCCGAACGAATGCTGCGCGCCATTGGTGAGCCCGAGCTCATCGATACGCACCATGACCCGCGACTCTCGCGGCTCTTCTCGAACAAGATCATCAAGATCTATCCGGCCTTCCGTGACTTTTACGGCATGGAAGACACCATCGAGCAAATCGTCTCGTTCTTCAAACACGCCGCGCAGGGGCTCGAAGAACGCAAGCAGATCCTGTATCTGCTCGGGCCTCCGGGCGGCGGCAAATCGTCGCTGGCCGAGAAGCTGAAGGTATTGATGGAAGAAGTGCCCATCTACTGCCTGAAGGGATCGCCGGTGCACGAGTCGCCTCTGGGCCTGTTCTCGCCCGAGGAAGACGGCAAGATTCTTGAAGAGGACTTCGGTATCCCGATTCGGTATCTCACGACGATTCCTTCGCCGTGGGCGACCAAGCGCCTGAACGAATTCAACGGCGACATCACCAAGTTCCGCGTGGTGAAGCTGCGTCCGTCGGTGCTGCAACAGATCGCCATCGCCAAGACCGAACCGGGTGACGAGAACAATCAGGACATCTCGTCGCTGGTCGGCAAAGTCGATATCCGAAAGCTCGAAGAATTCCCGCAGGACGATCCGGATGCCTACTCGTATTCCGGCGGCCTCTGTCTGGCCAATCGCGGCCTGCTCGAATTCGTCGAAATGTTCAAGGCCCCGATCAAGGTGCTGCACCCGTTGCTGACCGCAACGCAGGAAGGCAACTACAAGGGCACGGAAGGGTTCGGTGCGATTCCGTTCGACGGCATCGTGCTCGCCCACTCGAACGAAGCGGAATGGCAGAGCTTCAAGGGTAACCGCAATAACGAGGCTTTCCTCGACCGGATCTATATCGTGAAGGTGCCGTACTGCCTGCGCGTGACCGACGAGGTGAAGATCTACGAGAAGCTCGTGAAGAACAGCTCGCTCGCCAATGCGCCGCGCGCCCCGAACGTGCTCAAGATGCTCGCGCAGTTCGCCGTGCTCACGCGTCTGAAAGAGCCCGAGAATTCCAACGTCTTCTCCAAGGTTCGCGTCTACGACGGCGAGAACCTCAAGGACATCGACCCGAAGGCCAAGTCGTATCAGGAGTATCGCGACTACGCCGGGGTGGACGAAGGCATGACCGGCATGTCGACGCGTTTCGCCTTCAAGGTGCTCTCGAAGGTGTTCAACTTCGATAACACCGAAGTCGCGGCCAACCCGGTGCACATGCTGTATGTGCTCGAACAGCAGATCGAGCGCGAGCAGTATGCGGGCGAAGTCGAGAAACGCTATCTCTCCTACATCAAGGAGTATCTGACCGCACCGTTCGTCGAGTTCATCGGCAAGGAAATTCAGACCGCGTACCTGGAGTCGTACTCCGAGTACGGTCAGAACATCTTCGACCGCTATGTGAATTTTGCAGATCTCTGGATTCAGGATCAGGAGTATCGCGATCCGAATACCGGCGAAATTCTCGATCGCACGGCGCTCAACGATGAACTGGAGAAAGTCGAGAAGCCGGCCGGCATCACGAACCCGAAGGACTTCCGCAACGAGATCGTCAACTTCGTCCTGCGTGCGCGCGCCAACAACGCGGGCAAGAATCCGCTCTGGACGAGTTACGAGAAGCTGCGGGCCGTCATCGAGAAGCGCATGTTCTCCACGACCGAGGACTTGCTGCCGGTGATCTCCTTCAATGCGAAGTCGTCCAAAGAGGATCAGGAAAAGCACGCCAACTTCGTCAACCGGATGGTGGAAAAAGGCTATACCCCGAAGCAGGTTCGCCTGCTCGTGGAATGGTACCTGCGCGTGCGCAAATCCTCGTAACCACTCGGGGCCACTATGTCAGCGATCATCGACAGACGGCAAAACGGTAAGAACAAAAGCGCCATCAACCAGCAACGCTTTATCAAGCGCTACCGCGATCAGATTCGGCGCGCGGTAGCGAAGGCGGTGTCTGGGCGCAAGATCACCGATATCGATGGCAGCGGACAGGTCTCGATCCCGGTCAAGGACATCTCGGAGCCCTTGTTCCACCACGGGCCCGGCGGGCGGCGGGAGATGGTACATCCCGGCAACCGCGAGTTCGTGGTGGGCGATAACTTCGAGCGTCCGCCGTCGGGCGCCGGTGGTGGCGGCAGCCGTGCCAGCGATTCGGGCGAGGGCGAAGACGATTTCGTCTTCAACCTCTCGCGCGAGGAGTTCCTGAAATTCTTCTTCGAGGACATGGCCCTGCCTGACCTCGCCAAACGCCGGCTCGCGCAGATTCCGGAGTTTCGCAAGGTGCGGGCGGGTTATTCCATCGACGGTACGCCGTCGAATCTGAACGTCATCCGCACGATGCGCAGCTCGCTGGGCCGCCGCATCGCGCTCACCGCGCCGTATCGCAAGCAGTTGCGAGAGCTCGAGAACGAGTACGCCGATGTCGTGGCGCGCGAAGGCGATACCTCGCCACGCGCCGTCGCCCTCGCGCACGAGATCACGCACCTGCGCACGCGCGTCGAAGCGATTCCGTACATCGAGAAGCTCGATCTGCGCTATTCGAACCGCGTCATGCAACCGCGTCCGCAGGCGCAGGCCGTCATGTTCTGTCTGATGGACGTGTCGGGCTCGATGGACCAGAGCCGCAAGGATCTGGCCAAGCGCTTCTTCATGCTGCTCTACATGTTCCTGCGGCATAACTATGAGCGCATCGATCTGGTGCTGATCCGGCACCACACCACGGCGAAGGAAGTCAACGAGGACGACTTCTTCTACGCGCGGGAATCGGGCGGCACCGTGGTGTCGAGCGCGCTCAAGCTGATGATGGAAGTCATCGCCGACCGCTACTCGCCGAGCGACTGGAATATCTACGGCGCGCAGGTGTCGGACGGCGACAACTGGGATGGCGACTCGCCCATTTGCCGCGACATTCTGATGCAATCGATCATGCCCGCCGTGCAGTACTTCGCGTATGTTGAAGTGGCTAGCGCGGAACCGCAGAATTTGTGGAACGAGTACTTGTCGGTCAAGCAGCAGCATTCGAACTTCGCGATGCAACGCATCATGGAGGCCGCGGAGATCTACCCGGTGCTGCACGATTTGTTCAAGAAAAAGGCGGCCTGACTATGGCCTACATATCGACCGGATCGGAATGGACCTTCGAGCTGATTCAACGTTACGAGCATGAGATCGCGCGCATCGCCGCGAACTTCAAGCTCGACACGTATCCGAACCAGATCGAGATCATCACCGCCGAGCAGATGCTCGACGCTTACGCCACCGTGGGGTTGCCCATCGGGTATCACCACTGGTCGTACGGCAAGCACTTCCTGTCGTCCGAGCGCGGCTACAAGCGCGGCCAGATGGGTCTCGCGTACGAGATCGTCATCAACTCGAGCCCCTGTATCGCGTATCTGATGGAAGAGAACAGCATGACCATGCAGGCGCTCACCATTGCGCACGCCAGCTACGGTCATAACTCGTTCTTCAAAGGCAACTATCTGTTCCGTACGTGGACAAACGCCGACGCCATCGTCGATTACCTGCTGTTTGCGCGCAATTACATCAGCGAGTGCGAGCAACGCTACGGCGAGCAGTCGGTTGAACTGCTGCTCGACTCGTGCCATGCGCTGATGAATTACGGCGTGGATCGCTACAAGCGGCCCAAGCGCCTGTCGCTCGCGCAGGAACAGGCCCGCCAGAAAGAGCGCGAGAACTACCTGCAATTGCAGATCAACGATCTGTGGCGCACGTTGCCCAATCACGTGCTGCACGATGACGACGAAGACGACGGGCTCGACCCGACCGACTCGGATGAGCCGGCCTTCCCGGGCGAGCCGCAGGAGAACCTCCTGTACTTCTTCGAGAAGAACGCGCCGAAGCTCGCGCCGTGGCAACGGGAGATCGTGCGCATCGTGCGCAAACTCGCGCAGTATTTCTATCCGCAGCGCCAGACCAAGGTGATGAACGAAGGCTGGGCGACGTTCTGGCATTACACGATTCTCCAGCAGCTCTACAAAGAGAAACTCGTCAACGACGCGTTCATGATGGAGTTTCTGCACGCGCACACGAACGTGGTCTATCAGCCATCGTTCGACAGCCCGTACTACAGCGGGCTCAATCCGTATGCGCTGGGTTTCGCGATGTTTCAGGACATCCGGCGCATGTGTGAAGCGCCGACAGAAGAGGATCGTCTGTGGGCGCCGGATATTGCCGGCAGCGACTGGATCAAGACGCTCGACTTCGCAATGCGCAACTTCAAGGACGAGAGCTTCATCCAGCAGTTCCTCTCACCGAAGGTCATTCGCGATCTGAAGCTCTTCTCCGTGCTCGACGATGATCGGGATAGCCGCCTGCGCGTGACGGCCATTCACAACGACAACGGCTATCGCGAGATTCGCGAGATGCTCGCGCAGCAGTACAACCTCAGCACGCTGGAACCGAATATTCAGGTCTCGCATGTCGATTTGCACGGCGACCGCTCGCTCACGCTGCGGCATGTGCAAAGTGACCGCAAGCCGCTAGACGAAGGTTTCGAAGAGGTGCTCAAGCACGTGGCACGTCTGTGGGGATTTACGGTGCGACTGGAGACCGTGTTCGAAGACGGCCGCAGCGAGATGACCCACGAGACCAAGGTCGAAAAGCGCCGGCGTTATTCGCTGAGCGCAGCGTGAGTGCCGGATGAGCGGCGCATGAGTGCGAAGAGTTCGGTAGCGGCGGCCCGATGAAGATTCCGTTCGTCGCACTCGATCACGTGGTGCTGCGCACCGTGGATGTGGCGCGGCTACAGCACTTCTATGTGGACGTGCTGGGCTGCACGCTCGAGAAGGTGCAGGCCGATATCGGGCTTGTGCAGTTGCGCGCGGGCGACGCGTTGATCGATCTGGTCGACGTGGCTGGCACGATCGGCCGGCAGGGCGGTGAAGCGCCGGGGGCCGAGGGGCACAATCTCGATCACTTCTGTCTGCGTGTCGAACCGTTCGACGATGAGGCCATCCGTCAGGGACTGGCCTCGCATGGCGTGACGCTTGGGGAAGTCGTGCAGCGGTACGGTGCGCACGGCGAAGGGCCGTCGTGCTATCTCACCGATCCCGATGGGAATGTCGTAGAGCTTAAAGGGCCGCCAACGCGACGTTAGGCGGCCAACTGTCCCAGCACGCTCTGATCGCGGCCCTTGTGCTTGGCCTGATACAGCGCCTTGTCGGCGCGCTCCAGCATCGCACTGATGACCAACGGTTCGCCCGGATGCCACGAGGCGATGCCCACGCTGATGGTGATCGCCTCGCCGTCTTCACGGGCCTTGGCGGGCAGCAGGTCCGTGCTGGCGCGCTTGACCGATTCGCGAATGCGGTCGGCGACGCGCAACGCGGCGTGCTGATCGATCTCCGGCAGCACCACGGCAAACTCTTCCCCACCCAGACGCACGACAAAATCGCTCGGCAGGCGGATGCAGTGCTGAATCGTGTTGGCGATTCGTTGCAGCACGGTGTCGCCGAACGGGTGCCCATAGCGGTCGTTGACCTGCTTGAACAGATCGATGTCGATGATCAGCACCGACAGCGGCGTGTTGTATTGCTGGACGCGATCCGCGACGATGCGGATGCGATTGTCGAAATAGCGCCGGTTATAGATATGCGTGAGCGGATCGATGAACACCTTCTCGACGAGATCGGTATTCGTGAGCGCCAGCGACTGATACTGGCGTGTGATTTCCCACACGAGCGCGAGTGTCGCCACGCCCGGAGATGCCAACGCCAGCAGGCGGGCCGCGTACCACTGATACGACGCTTCGCTCGGCGCGGTAAGCGCGAGCAGCAACTGGCACAGCGAGATGGTGACGACCACCCACACCAGCAGGAACAACTTGTGCGAGAGCCGCGTGACCGCCGCAATACGCCACCACAACGCGACGTAGGCGACGAAGAGTGCCCCCAGTGCCATCGTCTCGATGTCGATGCCTCCGGCAAACTTTGGCGTGACGAGCGTGCGGGCCGCGCCGACCACCGAGAGCGATACCGTCAACCAGATGATCAGCACCGTCGCGCCGTGGCGCGCCGCATCGCGATAGCCGGGGCGTGTGTGCGGGTCGCTGCGCGTGCGCGAATAACTGCGCACGCTGATCATCACGTATGCGGCGAAGCTCGCTTCGGCCACCAGCCAAAGCCAGAAGGGGGCGCGCGTGATGTGTGTGGAGATGCCGGCGAGCTGGTTCGCCAGCAACACCCCTTGCGTGAACATGAACAGGCCGCGCAGCAAAAACGCACAGCCGAACTGGGCGAAGTAGCGCTTGCCGTTGTAGAGATACTGCACGCCGAGCAGACACGCCGTCGATAAATTGAGGATGCCCCCGGCAGAGACCAGGAAGAAGGTGAGCAGCGGGTTCACCGCGCCTTCGAAGGCGCGTGTGAGAAACCCCGCGAGGGTGAGCGCGGCACACGCGACGAGAATCGTCGTCGCAGCAACGCGGTTGCCCTGTTCGGTACGGCTGATGGTGCTTTTCATAGTTCTTATTTGCCAATCAACGCCCTCGTGCCTCGCGCACGATCGCTCTTTTACCGTCCAACCTTCGCACTCGTGACTGGCCGCAAAGTCATAGCCTCGCGTTGCCGTCGCGTTTCCCCGATTTAGCGCTAAATGGTTGAAAACTAAGATAAACCTCGGAGAATACACGAGTTTCCAGGGGTTGGCATCCGTTTCCATGACCCCCCTCTAAATTCGCGCAGACCCGCATGAACAGGCGAGTTTCAGGGAGTCGAAAAAAGCGTTTAGAGGGATCACTACTAAGTCAGGAAAATAATTAAACGCGGCACACTGAACCGCTCTGCGAAACGCATGATTCGTAAAAAATGGGACATCTCCCATTGACCGCGCGAGAACCCAGAGATGGCGGGGGATTACAGCGTGTGCAATTAATTCGGCATCCGATATATATGGGAAATATCGCGGCAGATTATGCGAAATTGCGGCCGATTCATGGCAGAAGGTGTCTCATGGGTTGGCATCGACGCACTATCTGTACTAGAATAAAAAAGGCCAATCGCTCTGACTGGCCAATAGAAACATAAGCGTTGCCGGTGTTCCTCGTTGCGCCGGCGATCCGTACCATCACGCAATGAGCTTGTGCAGTAAAACATTCGCGCGCTTTCAATAAGCGTGTATCGAGAGGCCCAGGCGCCCACGGCGTCGAAAGCTCGTCTCTCATGTCGCATATCGCGACGCCTGGTTCGTCACCGTTGTCTTTCTCAGACCTTCGGATCGAACACCTCACAATTCGCAAGGCAGCTATCAGTTGTCATGCTTGTTTGACCGCGTTGTCACGCGGGGCGATTGCTATTGCCTCGCGCCAGCGCTGCCAACCCATTCAAAGGGAGCATGAACGTGGCGAAGCAGTATCGCATTCTCTATCTGGCCGGTTTCGGACTGCTTGGTGTTGCCGCCGCAGTCGCCGGTCTGGTGTATTGGCTGGGCGTGGATGCGCTCGTCAAATACCGGGGAGACCTGGTGTATTACACCCAACAGCACTTGAAGCTCGTGGCCATATCGATGGCGATGGCCATTGCCGTCGGCGTGCCTGCGGGCGTGTTGATCTCGCGGCCGATATTCGCGAAACATGCGGAGCGCGCCGTGCAGATCTTCAACATCGGCAACACGCTGCCGTCGCTCGCCGTGCTGGCGCTATCGATGGCAGTGCTTGGTATCGGCGATCGCCCGGCCATTCTGGCCCTGTGGCTCGCATCGCTGCTGCCGATTGTGCGCAACGCCTACGAAGGCCTGCGCCAGGTACCCGCTGCGTTGCGTGAATCAGCACGCGGCATGGGCATGACGCCCGCGCAAGTTCTGTTTCGCGTGGACCTGCCCAACGCCATGCCGGTCATCATCGGCGGCATTCGCACCTCGCTCGCGATCAATGTCGGAACGGCGCCGCTCGCCTTCCTGATCGGCGCGGACAGCCTGGGGCAATTGATTTTCCCGGGCATCTATTTGAACGACCAGACGAAGTTGTTGCTCGGCGCTGCCGGCACCGCGCTGCTTGCGCTTGTGCTCGACGGCATTGTCGCCTTCGCGAGCGGCCTCTGGTTTGCACGTCACGGCGCGGCCACGCGCTAAGACAAAGGAGACCCCACACGTGAAATCCATTTTCTCCCGAACACGATTCGGCAAGCTGCCGCGCTTCATGCACTTCGCGCGCCGGACACGCAAGCTCGCCGTTGCCGGCTTGGCGCTGACGGCCATCGCGGTGAGTGGCGTAGCGCAAGCCGCCACGCTCACCATCGGCGGCAAGAACTTCACCGAGCAACTGATTCTCTCCGAGATGACGGCGCAGTACCTGAAAAGCAAAGGCTACGACGTCGAACTCAAGAACGGTCTCGGCAGCGTGGTGATGCGCCAGGGCATGGAGAGCAATCAGCTCGACGTCGTCTGGGAATACACCGGCACGTCGCTGATCGTCTACAACAAGGTCACCGAGAAGCTCGACCCCGCGCAGACCTACGAGCGAGTGAAAGAACTCGACGGCAAGATCGGCATCGTCTGGCTGAACCCGTCGACGCTCAACAACACCTACGCCTTCGCCATGCCGGGCAAGATCGCTCGCGAAGCCGGCATCGAAACCGTCTCGCAACTGATCGAACGATTCAAGACGAATCCGAAGATGCAGTTCGCTTTCGACATGGAATTCGTCGGCCGCTCCGATGGTCTCGAGCCGATGGAACAGCTCTACGACTTCCATCTCGAGCGCGAGAACATCAAGCAGATGGACCCGGGCCTCGTCTACACGGCGCTCAAGAACGAGCAGATCGACAGCGGTCTGGTCTACACGAGCGACGGCCGCAACAAGGGTTTCGACCTGAAGGTGCTCACCGACGACAAGGGCTTCTTCCCCGCGTATGCCGCGACGCCGGTGGTTCGCAAGGAAGTGCTCGATGCGAATCCGAAGCTGGCCGATGAACTCAACGTGTTGGCCGCGAAGATCAACGACGAGAACATGCGCGAGATGAACGCCAGGGTCGACATCGAGCACAAGGGCGTGGCTCGCGTGGCGCGCGAATTCCTCACGCAGGAAGGGCTGGTGCAGTGAGGCCGTTGCCTCAGATGGCTCCGCCGCTGACGTCACAGATCGAGGAACTCCAATGATTGAATTTTTGACTCACAACTGGCACCGCATCCTGAACCTCACGGTCCAGCATGCATGGCTGGTGGCCGCATCCGTGGGTGCGGCCATCGTGGTCGGCGTGCCGCTGGGCGTGCTGGTCACGCGTTTTCGCTGGCTGTCGGGCGTCGTGCTCGGGTTGGCGACGGTCGTGCTCACGATCCCGTCGATCGCGCTGTTCGGCCTGATGATTCCGCTGCTGTCGGTCTACGGCATCGGTATCGGACCGGCGCCGGCCGTGGCCGCCGTCTTTCTCTATTCGTTGTTGCCGATCATGCGCAACACGTGTCTGGCGCTGCAACAGATCGATCCGAGCATCCGCGAAGCGGGCATCGGCATCGGCATGACGTTCTGGCAGCGCTTGCGTCTGGTGGAGTTGCCGCTGGCTGTGCCGGTGGTGCTGGGCGGCGTACGCACGGCTGTTGTGATGAATATTGGCGTGATGGCCATTGGTGCCATCGTCGGCGCCGGCGGTCTCGGGGTGTTGATCACCCAGGGGATCAGCCAGAGCGATACCCGGCAACTTGTCGTGGGTGCGGTCCTGGTGAGCTTGCTCGCCATCGTTGCCGACACCCTGTTGCACCGCCTCCAGCGAGTGCTGACACCAAAAGGAATTCGAACCGCATGATTACACTCGACAATCTCACCAAAAGCTTCGTTCAGAAAGACGGCACGCGCGTGAACGCCGTGAACTCGGTCAGTCTCGAAGTGCCGCCGGGCGAAATCTGCGTCTTCCTGGGCCCTTCGGGTTGCGGCAAGACCACCACGCTCAAGATGATCAACCGTTTGATCAAGCCCACGTCGGGCCGCATTCTGCTCAACGGCGAAGATACCGGCAAGATCAACGAAATCGAATTACGCCGCCACATCGGCTACGTGATTCAGCAGATCGGTCTGTTCCCGAACATGACCATCGAAGAGAACATCACGGTGGTGCCGCGTCTGCTGGGTTGGGACAAGAAGCGCTGCCGCGAACGTGCGACCGAACTGATGGCGATGGTGGCCCTCGACCCGAAGCACTATCTGTCGCGTTACCCGCGCGAGTTGTCCGGCGGGCAGCAGCAGCGTATCGGCGTGATTCGCGCGTTGGCGGCCGACCCGCCCGTGCTGCTCATGGACGAGCCGTTCGGCGCCGTCGATCCGATCAATCGCGAGTCGATTCAGAACGAGTTCTTCCAGATGCAGCGTCAGCTGGGCAAGACCGTCATCATGGTGAGTCACGATATCGACGAAGCCATCAAGCTGGCCGACCGCATTGCGATCTTCCGGCAGGGGCGTCTGGTGCAGTACGCACAACCGGATGCGCTGCTGGCGCGCCCGGTCGACGAGTTCGTGGCGAGCTTTGTCGGTCACGACCGTATTCTGAAGCGCCTGCTGCTGGTGCGTGCGGAAGATGCCGCGACGCCGCAGCCGACCGTCAAGCCGCAGACCACGCTCGCGGAGGCCTACGGCATGATGGACGAGCTGGACACGCGTTCGCTGGTTGTCGTCGACGAGAACGCGAAGGCGCTGGGCTACATTGCACGTCGCGACACCCGTCATGCACAGGGAACGTGCGGCGAGCGGGTGCGCGACTTCAAGGCGTCGGCGGTGGCCAACGACAATCTGCGTGTGCTGCTGTCACGCATGTATGAACACAATCTGGCATCGCTGCCGGTGCTTGGCGACGACAATCAGTATCTGGGCGAAGTCACGCAGGACTCGATTGCCGACTATCTGAGTTCCGGCAAATCGCGCGGCAGTAGCGGCGGTGGTACGATTTCCGCCCCGTCGCTGCCCGGTTCGCCGAGCGTGGTGGCGAGTGTGCCGTTCGGGGCGCAGATTTAAGGCAGTGCGCCGTCCGGGCAAGAGGATCTGCCGAGATGTGGCGTAAGGAAATGACGGTCCAGTTGGGCCGTCATTTTTGCATCTGTCGCATCTGTCGTTCGCGCGTGGACAATGCGTCAACGTGGCGATGTCGACGACAGACAACAAGCAGCAGGCAGGCAAATCGTAGTCAAGGAGTTGCAGGATGACGTGGGATTCGATGTTGAAGTGGCTGGAAAACGCGCAGTGGGCGCACATGGTCGGCGGGCTGGCGATCTTGGTCGCGGCGGCGTTGCTGGTGCAGGCGGTGGCGACGTTCGTGATCGTGCGTGTGGCGCGCATGGTCGTGCAACGCACGGCCAACCGTTGGGACGACGCCTTGCTGAGCCATCGGGTCTTCCAGCGCGCGGCGCACATTCTGCCGTATCTGGTGATTCAGTTCGGCATCGAGCTGGTCCCTGATGTGCCGCCGAAGCTTGCGATCGTGATTGCCAATGTGGCGCTGGCGACGACCTTGCTCTACGCGACGCTCGCCATCGCGGGCATGCTGAATGCTTCGCAGGCCGTCTATGCGACGTCGGAGCATGCGCGCACGCGCTCGATCAAGGGTTACGTGCAGTTAGGCAAGATTGCACTGTACGTGGTCGCGGCCATTGCCATCGTGGCGACCATCATCGATCGATCGCCGTGGTTGCTGCTCTCGGGGCTGGGGGCGATGTCGGCGGTGCTGTTGCTGGTGTTCAAGGACACGATCATGTCGTTCGTGGCGAGCGTGCAGCTCACCTCCAACGACATGCTGCGCGTGGGCGACTGGATCGAGATGCCTCAGGTTGGCGCCGATGGCGACGTGGTGGATATCGCGTTGCACACGGTGAAAGTGCAGAACTGGGACAAGACGATCACGACGATTCCGACGTGGCGGATGATCTCGGAGAGCTTCCGGAACTGGCGCGGCATGCAGCAGGCGGGCGGGCGACGCATCAAGCGCACGTTGTGCATCGATGCGGGCAGCGTGGGCTTTTTGGACGAGAGCGAAATCGAGCGCTTGTCGAAGGTGCATCTGCTGGCGCCGTATCTCTCGGAGAAGCAGCGCACGATTGCCGAGGCGAATGCCGCGTTGGGCAATGCGGCGGGTGTGCTGGCGAATACGCGCCGGCTGACGAACATCGGCACGTTCCGCGCGTATGCGCTGGCGTATCTGAAGTCGCATCCGAATATTCACGAGAACATGACGTGCATGGTGCGCTCGCTGGAGCCGTCGGCCACGGGCATTCCCGTCGAGCTGTACTGCTTCACGAACACCATCGTGTGGGCCGAATACGAGCGCGTGCAGGGTGACGTGTTCGACCACCTGCTGGCGATCCTGCCCGAGTTCGGCCTGCGCATGTACCAGAACCCGGCCGGTGCCGATTTGCTGCGCTGGCAGCAGCAGGCGGCTTGACTGGCGTAGATGGCAGATAGCAGAAGGGCTCCCGAGGGAGCCCTTTCTTTCACTCTGAATGATGCGTGGCGAGCTTACGCCACCGCCGCATCCAATGTCGGATAGTCCACATAACCACGGGCGTCGCCGCCGTAAAGCGTGTCGCGGTCGAGCGGGTTGAACGGGCCGCCGCGCTTGAGGCGTTCCACCAGATCCGGGTTCGAGATGAACGGTTTGCCGAAGGCGATCAGATCCGCGAGGTTGTCCTTGCGTGCCTCGATCGCCAGTGCGAGGTCATAGCCGTTGTTGGCCATGTAGGTGCCGTTGAACAAGCGACGCAGCTTCTGCAAATCGAAGCCGTCCGGCACTTCGCGCGGGCCACCCGTTGCCCCTTCGACCACGTGCAGATACACGAGACCGAAACGGTTCAACTGTTCCACGGCATAGGTGAACACCGGTTCTGGATTGCTGTCGCCGCAATCGTTGGCCGGGCTGATCGGCGAGAGACGAATGCCGACGCGATCGCCGCCCCACACATCGACGACGGCCTGCGTGACTTCCAGCGTCAGACGCACACGGTTCTCGATGCTGCCACCGTACTGGTCTGTACGATGGTTCGTCTTGTCGCGCATGAATTGGTCGAGCAGATACCCGTTCGCGGCGTGGATTTCCACCCCGTCGAAACCGGCGCGCTTGGCGCACTCTGCCGCATGACGGTATTGCTCGACGATGCCCGGAATCTCGGACGTCTCAAGCGCACGCGGCGTCGGGTGCGGTTCGAACCCATGTTCGGTGAAGGCCTTGCCGGCCGGCTGAATGGCCGAAGGCGCGACCGGCAGTGCGCCGTCCGGTTGCAGCGACGGGTGCGAGATACGGCCCACGTGCCAGAGCTGGCAGAAAATCTTGCCGCCCTTGGCGTGCAGGGCGTCGGTTACCTGCTTCCAGCCGGTGACTTGCTCGTCCGTGTAGATGCCCGGCGTGAACGCATAGCCCTTGCCTTGCTGCGAGATATTGGTGGCTTCGCTGATGATCAGCCCGGCCGATGCGCGTTGTGCGTAATACTCGGCGACCAGCGGGCCCGGCACGTCGCCGGCACCGGCGCGGCTGCGGGTCAGCGGCGCCATCACGACGCGGTTGCTCAGTTCGAGCGGGCCCAGCCGGTACGGCGAGAAAAGGTCCGTGTCGAGAGACGAGAGTTGGGTAGCTTGGGAGTCCGTCATTGCTGAAGGTCCTGTGAAAGTTGGGGGTTGCTGTGCTGCACAAAAACCTGCACAGGTTAAGGCAATTTTTAAGCGCTTGCAGGGCTCGCACTCGTCGGTGCCCGGCGCGCAATACGCAGCACCATGAAGGCGCCAATGATGCACACGCCGCCCGAGAGCATCGACGCCATCGTGTAGTTGCCCAGCGTGGCCCGAAGCGAGCCCGCGACCAGTGCCGCCGTCGCTGCACCGAGTTGGTGCCCCGCCACGATCCAGCCGAAGACGATCGGCGCCATGGTCTTGCCGAACACGTCGGTGGTCAGGCGCACCGTCGGCGGCACCGTGGCAATCCAGTCGAGGCCGTAGAACAGGGCAAACAGCGGCAGGCCGAAGAAGTCCAAGCCGAACGCATGGGGCAGATAGATCAGCGACAGACCACGCAGCCCGTAGTACCAGAACAGCAGCACACGGCTGTTGTAGCGGTCAGACAGCCAGCCGGAGAGCGTCGTGCCCACGAGGTCGAGCACGCCCATCGCGGCGAGAATACCGGCGCCCTTGACCTCCGAGATGCCATAGTCGCCACACATCGCGATGAAGTGCGTGCCGATATAACCGTTGGTGCTGGCGCCGCAGATGAAGAAGCTGAAGAAGAGCAGCCAGAAGTCGCGCTTGCCGGCTGCCATGCGCAGTACCGACAGCGCGTGCTTCAGCGGGTTGCCTTGGGCGAGTTGCACGTCGGGGGCGTCCTCCGGCGCGCCCACCGGGCGCAGACCGACCGAGCCCGGACGCTCAGGCACCAGCAATGCGACCAGCGGCAGCACGAGCGCAGCAACGACCGCGACGATCAG
Organism: Pandoraea sp. PE-S2R-1; assembly: GCF_002179865.1. NCBI lineage: Bacteria > Pseudomonadati > Pseudomonadota > Betaproteobacteria > Burkholderiales > Burkholderiaceae > Pandoraea > Pandoraea sp. PE-S2R-1. Next base: position 158,917 of record NZ_NGUR01000005.1, read on the forward strand.
CACGACCGGACGCCAGCCGTAACGCTCGGTGATGGCGGCCATCATCGGCAGGAAGACCATCTGGCCCGTCGCCGAACTGGCCGTGAGAATGCCCATGGCAAGGCCACGGTGCGTATGGAACCAGCGATTCGAGACGGTCGCCGCGAGCGTCACCGCTGCGACACCGGTACCGCCACCGACCATCACGCCCCAGATCAGGATCATCTGCCACGGGGCGGTCATCAACGAGGAGAGGGCAGTGCCCGAAGACAACAGCAACAAGGCGACCATGACCGTCGGACGAATGCCGAAACGCTGCATCGCCGCCGCCGCAAACGGTCCGGTCAGGCCATACAGCGCAAGGTTCACGGAAATCGCCAGCGACACCGTGGCGCGGCTCCAGCCGAAATCGTGCTCCAGCGGCACCATCATCACGCTGGGCGTGGCGCGAATGCCCGCGGAGGCGAGCAGGACGAGGAAAATCACGCCCACGACGATCCACCCGTAGTGGAAATGGCCGTTGATGCGTCTTGCAATGGCTGCCTTCATGGCGGGAATCCTTGCGGTTCCGGGGGACCGCGTCACGATTTCGGGAACGTTGCCTGTCACGATGCTGTCTATCGGGAAAACGGTTTGTGACAGCTCGGTAACATGAGGTTGCCATGTTATGAACCGATCGGTAACATGTCAAGCATTCCTTTGTGACGGCAGGGGCTTTCAGCGGCCCGCCAGCGCACTGCCGAGGCGCCGCATGTCTTCCGTCACAAATCATAGAATCAGGAGCGCCAGAGAATGGCCAAAACGATAGCCCGGGACCCCACGCAAGCCACCCGCGCGGAAGGCTCCCCCGCAACGGGTCGCAGCACGGTTAAAGGCGGGCGTCATGTGACGCCGGCACCGTTGGCGCAGCAGTATCTGCTCAATGCCGCCGTGGAGTTGTTCCACACGGAGGGCGTGCGGGCTGTGGGGGTGGACGCCGTCGTCAAGCGTGCGGGCGTCAACAAGATGTGCCTGTATCGCCAGTTCGCGTCGAAGGACGAGTTGATTCTGGCGTATCTGGATGAAATGCAGACGTGCAGTCTTCAGCGCATCGACGAGAGCATTGCCCGTCGACCGGGCGAGCCGGGCAAGCAGTTGCTTCAGATCTTCGTGGATTTGGCGGAACGTGCGAGCCATCCCGGCTACCGCGGATGCCCGTTCGTGAACGTGGCCGCTGAATTTCCGGACCCGGAACACCCGGCCCGCAAGTCGGTGGTGAACTACAAGGCGGAAGTGGTGCGTCGCTTCACCGAGCTGGCAACGGCGGCCGGATTGCAGGAACCGGCCCCGTTGGTCGATGCGCTGTCGCTGGTGCTCGAAGGGGCCTACGCCGCGAGCCAGACGTTCGGCCCGGGGTCGGCCCCGTTGCGGGTGTTGCCCACGGTGGCAGGGCAGATCATCGACGCGGCGCTATTGGAAGTGGCTGCACCTGCCTGATCCTCAGGCCGCCAGACGCTGCATCGCCACCGACGCCGTTTGCGTTCTCAGCGGGCCTGACGACATCTCGACGTGCTGTCCGGTGGCCATCCGGAAGGCGGCTACGGCGGCATCGAGTTGATGGGCCTGATCTTCCATCGAAGCGGCTGCGGCGGCGGCTTGCTCCACCAACGCGGCGTTCTGCTGCGTCACTTCATCCATCTGCGTGACTGCCCGGCTGACTTGTTCGATGCCGTGACTCTGTTCGCTCGATGCGGCGGAAATCTCGCCCATGATGTCGGTCACGCGGCGCACGGCCTGCACCACGTCGTGCATCGTCTGTCCGGCTTGCGCGACGAGCACCGAACCGTCCTGCACTCGGCCGTTCGACGCTTCGATCAGTTCCTTGATTTCCTTCGCTGCGGCGGCGCTGCGCTGGGCTAGCGTACGCACTTCGCCTGCCACGACGGCAAAGCCCCGGCCCTGTTCACCGGCCCGCGCAGCTTCCACGGCGGCGTTCAACGCCAGAATATTCGTCTGGAACGCAATGCCGTCGATCACGCTGATGATGTCGACGACCTTGTTCGAACTCGACGAAATACCTTCCATCGTCGCCACCACCTGATCGACCACTTGTCCGCCGCGCACGGCAATGGACGAGGCGCTCTCGGCGAGCTGGCTGGCCTGACGTGCGTTGTCGGCGTTCTGGCGAACGGTCGAAGTCAGTTGCTCCATCGACGATGCCGTCTCTTCCAGTGCCGCCGCCTGCTGCTCGGTACGCGCCGACAGATCTGTATTGCCTTCGGCGATCTCGCGCGCGGCCGTCGTAATGGCACCGGTGCCGCTGCGAATCCGCCCGATCATCTGTTGCAGATTTCCCTGCATGCGTTGCATCGCGTAAAGCAGGCTGTCGCGATCGCCCTGACGCAGCTTCACTTGCGTGAGCAGATCGCCATCGGCGATGCGCGAGGCGATGTCGGCCGCGTATTCCGGTTCGCCGCCCAGACTGTCGCGCACGTTGCGGATGATGAGCAGCATGACGGCGGAAACTGCCAGACCGATGACGGCCAGAATGGCGCCCCAGCGCAGCAGCGCGCCGACAAAGGCGGCGTTGATGTCATCGACGTAGACGCCGGTCGTCAGATACCAGTCCCACGGGGTGTAGGCCCCCACGCGGCTGATCTTCTCGACGGGTTTGTCCGAGCCCGGCTTGGGCCAGAGATAGGTCACGAAGGGATTGTCGGTGCGCGCAGCGGCGACGATGTCCGAGAACATGAGCTTGCCCGACGGGTCGCGGAACTGGCTCATATCCTTGCCTTCGAGCTTCGGATTGACCGAGTTCAGCACGATCACCCGCTGCGAGTTCAGGATACCGAAATAGTTGTCGCCGTCGTAACGGATCGCACCGATCTGCTCGCGGGCGAGTTTCTGTGCGTCGGGGACGGTCATTTCGCCGCGTTCGGCGCGCTCGGCGTAGTGCTTCACGAGACTGAGGCCCGAATCGACCACGTGAGTGAGCCCCGCGCGACGCTCGGTGAGCATCGTATTGCGCTGGGCCCAGGCGCCCCACACGGCCATGACCAGCAGACTGACCCACATCAACCCGACGGCCGACCACAACTTCGCATTCAAACTCAATCGCTGCATTACTTCGTCATCCCCACTCGTTCCGCTTAGGTGCTTGCTAAGTGCTTGCGCTGGCGGCGGCTGCCCTTGACGTCTCACAAGGCGGAGACGTCCGGGCGGTCCGGTTGTGTATTGGTTATCAGTGCCCCTGATGAAGGCACCGACCGAACGTGTGGTAACGGCAGTCTGGCGGCGGACTTGAGCGGAAGCGGCTTAGGGGGGAAGGGCTTAACCGTGAATCACCACGAGCAGCCCGCGCGCCACGGACTTGCCCGCGTTGCGGATCGCATGGGCGCGGTCCGCGGGGTAGCGGGCCGTCTCGCCGGGCTTGGCGCGGCGCACGAACGTTTCGACTTCGATGTCCACCTGCCCGTCGAACACCGTGAAGTGCTCGCGGGTGCCGGGGTCATGCGGGTCGGAGACGAGCGCGGAACCCGGCTGGAGCGTGAGCTCATACCACTCGTATTTCCCGGCCAGCTCCATCGGGCCCAGGATCTTCAACTGATAGGCATGCTCCGCACCGGCCAGCGTGGGAATTTCGTGCTTGCCGATCACCCGTACCGGTTCCGGGTCGCCAGCAGGCGCGCCGAGTAGCTGATCGAGCCGCACGCCCAGTGCGTTGGACAGCCGCCAGGCCACGGCGATGGTCGGATTGGCCTTGTCGCGCTCGATCTGCGAGAGCATCGACTTCGAGACGCCCGAGGCGCGCGAGAGGGTTTCCAACGTCATGCCGCGTTCTTTGCGCAGTTGCTGAATCATGTCGCCGACCGGCGGCGGTGCCGTCGGCACGGTCGCGGGCGTTGCGGGGGTGCTTGCCATATTCTTTCCGGGATATTAGAATTTTTCAATATATTGAAACTAGTTCAATATAAAGTATAGTTTCCGCTAAGGTGAATGCCTGCATGGTAGCAGAGCGCACCGGCCGAACGACCGAGGAGATGCACACGATGACCGCACAAACCCCGGAAGCCCGCGAGGGCTTCTATCAGCAACTGACCGAACGACTCGAAGACACGCGCCGCCAAGGCCTTTTCAAGCAGGAACGCGTGCTCATGTCGCGGCAGGGGCCGGAGGTCATGTGCGACGACGGGGTGACCCGCATCAATCTGTGTGCCAACAACTATCTCGGCCTCTCGGGCAGCGAATCGCTGGTCAAGGCCGGCCAGAAGGCGCTCGAAGACTTCGGCTTCGGCCTGTCGTCGGTGCGCTTCATCTGCGGCACGCAAGGCCCGCACAAGGAACTTGAGGCACGCATCGCCGCCTATCTCGGCACGGAAGACGCCATCCTGTATGCCGCCGCGTTCGACGCCAACGGTGGTGTGTTCGAGCCGCTGTTCGACGAGCAGGACGCCATCATCTCCGACGCGCTGAACCACGCCTCGATCATCGACGGCGTGCGGCTGTGCAAGGCGCAACGTCTGCGCTTCGCCCACAACGACATGGAAGACCTGGAGCGCCAGTTGCAGGCCGCTGCCGGGGCCCGTCACCGCATCATCGTCACCGACGGCGTGTTCTCCATGGACGGCACGATTGCGCAGCTCGACCGCATCGTCGCGCTGGCCGAACAGTATGGCGCGCTGATCATGATCGACGAGTGTCATGCGACCGGTTTCATGGGCGCGACCGGGCGCGGCACGCACGAACATCATGGTGTGATCGGCAAGATCGACATCATCACGGGCACGCTGGGCAAGGCGCTGGGCGGCGCGATGGGCGGCTTCACGGCCGGGCGCCGCGAAGTCATCGAGACGCTGCGTCAGCGCTCGCGTCCGTATCTCTTCTCGAACAGTCTGGCGCCGGCCATCGTCGGTACGTCGCTGGCGGTTTTCGACGAACTCGAACACTCGTCGGCACGCCGTGAGCAGTTGCATGAGAACACGGCGTTCTTCCGCCACGAAGTGGCTGCGCTGGGTTTCACGATCAAGCCGGGCACGCACCCGATCGTGCCGGTGATGCTGTTCGACGCCACGCTGGCGCAAAGCTTCGCGCAACGCCTGTACGAACTGGGCGTGATCGCCACGGGCTTCTTCTATCCGGTGGTGCCGCAGGGGCAGGCGCGCGTGCGCGTGCAACTCTCGGCGGCCCACACGCGTGAACAACTCACGCGCGCGCTGGCCGCCTTTGCGCAGGCCGGTAACGAACTCGGCATTCTCAAGCAAGGTTGAACATGGAACGGATCCTCATCATCGGCGCCAACGGGCAGATCGGCAGCGAACTCGTCGAAGCCCTGGCAGCGCAGTACGGCAAAGAGAATGTCGTGGCGACAGATATCGCACCGGGGCCGTCGCGCCATCCGGTGCATTACGAGACCCTCGACGTGCTCGATGCGGCGCGTCTGGCCGCCCTCGTGGAGCGCTTCGGCATCACCCAGATATTCCATCTGGCGGCGCTGCTGTCGGCCACGGGCGAAACCCGTCCGTTGCAGGCGTGGACGCTCAACATGAACGGGCTGCTCAACGTGCTGGAACTGGCCCGCGAGCACCAGTCGCGCAAGGGCTTGCGCGTGTTCTGGCCGTCGTCGATTGCCGCGTTCGGCCCGCACACGCCGGCCGTTGAAACGCCGCAGCTCGCGATCATGGACCCGACCACCATGTACGGCATCAGCAAGCAGGCGGGTGAGCGGCTGTGCGAGTACTACCACGCGAAGTTCGGCGTGGACGTGCGCAGCCTGCGCTATCCGGGCGTCATTAGCTACAAGACGCCCCCGGGCGGCGGCACGACCGACTACGCGATCGATATCTTCCAGTCGGCGCGCCGTGGCGAGACGTACACGTGCTTCCTGAAGGAAGACGCCACGCTGCCCATGATCTACATGCCTGACGCCGTGCGCGCCACGCTCGAACTGATGAACGCCGACCCCTCGCGTCTGCGTGTGCGCTCGTCCTATAACGTGGCGGGGGTGAGCTTCGATCCGGCGACGCTGGCCGCGGCGATCGAGCGTCGTGTGCCGGGCTTCACGGTGAAGTACGCGCCGGACTTCCGGCAGGCGATTGCCGAGACGTGGCCGCATACGCTCGACGACACGCATGCCCGCTATGACTGGGGCTGGCAGCCGGCGTTCGGTCTGGATGCAATGGTCGACGACATGCTCGCGAACGTTCCCCTCGACTGGCATGCGCCGGCCTTGGGAAACGCCGCCTGAAGGGCACGAGAGGGAAGAAGCGGCCGCGTCCTGCTTGACGTGGCCGTGCTTCGGAGTCTTACTTCGGGTGATGTACCGCGTAGTAGACCAATGCAGCGATGACCGCGAAGGTGACGGCCATGCCGCGACGGCGCCAGCGATAGCCAGAGGTGAAGGTGATGGCGCGTCCCCGGCCTTCTTCTTTCGAATGGTAGTAGCTCATAGTGCGTATCTCGGGTCTTCTGACACACGGTCTTTGCCGCGGATGGGATCTGCGCGAAGGCTTGTCGCAGCGCCCCCCGGCGCGTGACAGGCAGATCCTTGACTGATTATGCGACCGCACAAAAACGACCGCTAATCAGTATCTACACTGATAGGTGTGGCCTTTTTGACACGGTCAGGCCGCCGTCCCATGCGTTTCGACGCCATCCTCGGGATCGCCCAGCCTCCTCTTCCCTCCACACTTGCGCAGCCCTCACGCTCGCCCATCAAGGCCGCCCATGTGTTGGCCGGGGCAAGTGCGCATAGGTCTCTCGAATCGCGAGATTTTTGAATCTCGAAGACCACAAAAAATCCACGGTTGCCCGCTTGCGCACCACGTCACGCGCTGAAACAATGCCTGAAAACGGTGGCCGCGCTGACGGCCATTGCCGAGTCGTCGTTGAGTTCACGCCTGGGGAGGGCCGTGCCATGACGCCGAAGACGCGCCGCACCATCGATTGCGGCCAACGCGGAGCCGCCGCTGCATGTCACGCGGCCACCGCCATTGCACTGGTTGCCGCGACTTTGATGGCGAGCAACGTCCATGCGCAGGAAGCCATGCTGCGCGCCAACAATCAGGTCTGGCTCGACGGCGGGGTGCAGCAACTGCACTACTGGGAAAACATCGGCGCGGGCAAAAGCGATTCCGAGCGAGGCACCACTGCCGCGTTCGGGCTCGGTGCGTCCACACAGCATCAGCTGTTCGGGATTTCCAATCTGTACTTCAGTGGTCAGGTGCGCGTTGCCCACGGCACCACGGATTACGGCGGCTATTTGCAGGACCCGACGGGCCGCGTGGTGCTGCCGAACTACCAGATGAGTACGCGCTCCACCGCGACCGACGTCACGCTCAAGGCGGGCAAGGCGCTGCCGTTCATGCTCGGCACGTGGCACGCGCAAGTCGTCCCGTACGTGAGCTACAGCTATCGCGATTGGATTCGAGACAGCAGCCGCGACCCGTACGGTTTCTACGAGCGTTATCGGCACCATGTGGTGGGCGGCGGTCTGATGGGCCAGCTCGAAGTCACCTCGAAACTGGTGGCAACGGCCGATGTACGCGCCGGTGCCATCCTCGGTGCTTCAATGACGCTGGCCGGCTCGCAGAACACGTTCACGCTGGGCAGCAAGCCGGTGGTCGTGGCGGGCTTCGGTCTGGACTACGCGGTGACGCGCAATTTCCACGTGAACACCACCTACGAGTGGTCGCGCTTCCAGTACGGCCGCTCCGACGTGACGCAGGTCTCGCCGGGCGTGAACGCCTACGAACCCGATTCGAAGACGATCAACCAGACATGGATGATCGGCGTGGGGTACGCGTTCTGAAACCGCGACCCCTTACCCTTACCCTTACCCTTACGCTCAGGTCGCGCCTTCCACGTCCTCGAGACTGAACGTCTCGGTGTGGTCGTTGTACGAGAAGATCTCGGCGTAGCGGCCCCAGTTGATGGCCGTATCGAGCGTTTCCTGGGCGAGATCGTCCGACATCGAATCTTCCAGTTCCTGTTCGAAACGCACACGTGGCGCCCGCCCGCCGCGACGCTCCTGCAACACGGCACGAATCTTCGCGGCGAGCGGCACGTGACGCAGCAGATGCTCGGCGAACAGCACCTTGCGCTCCTGCGTGCTCACGTCCACAAAACGCTTGCCGGCCGCCGTCAGCAGCAGGTCGCCTTCCTTGAGTTCGGCAAAGCCCAACTGGTCGAGAATTTCCGCCACCGGGAACAGATCGTCGACTTCGAGCAGCAGCGTCTGCGCGATATCCGGCAAGTCGGCGCGGCCGTTGTAGGGCGGGCCGGCCAGCGCTTCGAGCAGACCGGCCATCAGGTTGGTCGACACTTCGTGCAGCGGGCTCGACAGCTCCAGCGGAATCTTCTGCGTGGTGTGCGCGTTACGGCGCGAGGTCATCAGCGCGTAGATATCGTCGACCATCTTGCGGAAGGCCGGGTCGAGACGGTTACGACGGTGCGGGAACGGCACCTTGATCTCGGCCACCACGCGCCCCGGGTTCGACGACAGCACCAGAATGCGGTCGCACATGAACACGGCTTCTTCAATGTTGTGCGTGACGATCAGGATCGACTTGATCGGCAGCTGGCGCTGGCTCCACAGGTCGAGCAGGTCGGTACGCAGCGTCTCGGCGGTCAGCACGTCGAGCGCGGAGAACGGCTCGTCCATGAGCAGCAGCGTGGGGTTGACCACCAGCGCACGCGCGAAGCCCACGCGTTGGCGCATGCCGCCCGAGAGTTCGCGCGGATAGGCGTTCTCGAAGCCGTCCAGACCAATCAGGTCGATCGCGGCAAGCGCCCGCTTGCGGCGCTCTTTCGGTTCGACGCCGAGGGCTTCGAGACCGGCTTCCACGTTTTGCAGCACGGTCAGCCACGGGAACAGCGCGAAGGTCTGGAACACCATCGCCACGCCTTCGGGCGGCCCTTCGAGCGGCTCGCCGAGGTAGCGGATGTCGCCCGAGCTGGGCTGGATCAGGCCGGCGATGATGCGCAGCAGCGTCGACTTGCCCGAGCCCGAGCGGCCGAGCATGCCGACGATTTCGCCTTCATGCAGTTGCAGGTTCACGCCATCGAGCACCTGACGCTCGTCGCTGCCCTTGCGGAAGCCGCGGCTGACATTGGCGAGCGAGAAGATCTCTTTTCCGACGGTCGGTTGGGTATCGTTCGGCATCACGGTCCCTTCAATTCAGGCGAAGCTTGTTTTCGGCGATGGCGTACATCGGACGCCACAGCAAGCGGTTGAACAGTACGACGAACAGCGCCATCACGGCGATGCCCAGCAGAATGCGCGGATAGTCGCCGGCCGCCGTGGTTTGCGCGATGTAGGCGCCCAGACCGTGCGCGGCGAGCTTGTCGTCGCCCCACTGCACGTATTCCGAGACGATCGACGCGTTCCATGCGCCGCCCGAGGCGGTAATCGCGCCCGTCACGTAGTACGGGAAGATGCCCGGCAGCATGATCTGACGCCACCATTGCCAGCCGCGAATGCGGAAGTTGGTAGCGGCTTCCTTGAAATCGTTCGGGAAGGTGGTCGCGCCGGCAATCACGTTGAACAGGATGTACCACTGCGTGCCGAGCACGATCAACGGCGAGAGCCAGATGTCGGGGTTGGCGTGGAAATGCACGATTGCCACCACGAAGATCGGGAACAGCAGGTTCGCCGGGAAGGCCGCGAGGAACTGGGCGAGCGGCTGAATCCGTTCGGCGAGCTTGGGGCGCAGGCCGATCAGCACGCCCAGCGGCACCCACACGACCGACGCCACAGCGATCAGCACCATCACACGCACCAGCGTAATCAGGCCCAGACCGAACACCCGCAGGATTTCGGAAAAGCCGACTTCAGCCAGTACGAAGGCGACGATCTTCCACGCGGCGAACACGCTGAGCACGACCAGCAACGCTGCCCAGATCCAGTCAATGACGCGAGACAGCGGCGAATTCGACTCGGAATGGATGGCCGCCGGCAGCGAGATCGGCATGCGCGCGCGGGCAATCGTGCGCAGCAGCTTGCCGAACGGGCGCAGCAGGTACTGAATCGCACGGGTGCGTTGAATCATGTTCAGCACCCACGACTCGGGGGCGGCCTGCGAGACCGTGTCTTCCAGACGGAATTTGTCCGACCAGGCGACCATCGGGCGGAACAGGAACTGGTCGTAAATCAGGATGACAACCGTCATGGCGAGAATCACCCAGCCCACGGCGTGCAGATCGCGCTGGAGGATGGCGGTGGCCAGATAGGCACCGATGCCCGGCAGCGTGACCGTCTTGTCGCCCACGGTGATAGCTTCGGACGCGACCACGAAGAACCAGCCGCCCGACATGCTCATCATCATGTTCCAGATGAGGCCGGGCATCGAGTAGGGCACGTCGAGCTTCCAGAAGCGCTGCCACGGCGAGAGCCGCAGGTTCACCGAGACTTCGGCGAGATCGCGTGGCTGGGTTCGCATCGACTGGTAGAACGAGAACGTCATGTTCCACGCCTGACTCGTGAAGATCGCGAATATCGCGGCGCACTCGGCGCCCAGCACGCGCCCGGGGAAGAGCGCGAGGAAGAACGTCACCGTGAACGAGATGTAGCCCAGCACCGGCACCGACTGGAGGATGTCGAGCATCGGTACGAGCAGCTTCTCGGCGCGACGGCTCTTGGCGGCGAGCGTGCCGTAGATCAGCGTGAAGATCAGCGAGGCGACCATCGCGGCGAGCATGCGCAGCGTGGTGCGTAGCGCGTACTCGGGCAGATTGGACGGATCAAGCGAGATGACTTCGGTTTGCAGATCGGCCAGCGGTGCCCAAGTCTGGCGAATGCCTGAAGAACTGACCATCAGAAAACCGATGATGATCGGGAAGGCAATGAAATCCCAGCGATTGGGCAGCAGGCGTCGCGCGGTGGCGGGAATGAACGGTCGGGCTACGCGCGGCATCAGGACCTCGTGATTTTGAGGGGTCGGACGAACAACGGACTCGGCGTCGGCATGCGTCGTGGCAGGGATCGCAGCGGGTTGGTTGCCCGCAAAATTGCCAGCGATCGCGCACGTACACATGGACGGCAGCGGATGCTACCAGATTGACCCGCAAAATGATGTTAAAGCGACCGCATCGGGCTGGCAAACGGCGATCACCATTTGCCGACTGTGGTTTTTATGCTGCACTGCCGCAGTTACGGTTTCGAAGGGTAAGACAGTTTAGATATCTCGGGTGCAGGCCGCAAAAATTGTCACATTTACGTTGCTCCCGGATGTGAACTTTGCGTCACTTGGAAGGCCGAATCCCCGCGGCTTGCTTCGTGCCGTGCGGTGGTGTAGTGTGCACCGCTTGTTCGGGCCGCCGGTACTCGATGTACGCCATGTACAAAGGACCGCCTGGCCGACCCGCCCCCAATTTCAAGAACAGTAAGGAAGCGCCGCATGACGACGCCAATGGATGCGCGTTGCGAGCGCGCACGACAACTGAGTGCCGCTGGCCGGCTGGGCGAAGCGATTGCTGAACTGCGCCAGTTGCTCAAACAGGCGCCGGAGTTCCTGCCCGGCCTTGAAGGGCTCGCCTATGTTTCGCTGCGGATGAACGCGTTCGACGCGGCGGCCGATGCGTTCGACCGGATGCTGGCGCTGGTGCCGCAGGCTGGGGCGCAAGTCACTTTCGACGCGGCGATGGCCAGTTTGCAGGCGGGCCGGCCCATGCGTGCCGACGCGCTGTTCGAGTCGGCCGTGCAGCAGTCTCCCGATGTCATCGGTGCGATGCACACGATCGGCATGACCTGGGCGCAGGCGGGCGATAACGCGCGTGCGCTGACCTGGTTCGAGCGCACCGCCGCCAAGGCCCCTGCGCTGTGGCAAGCCCACTTCAACCGTGGCCGTGCGCTGGGTGCACTGGGCCGCTACGACGAAGAAATCGATGCCTACCGGCTCGCCAACGCCATTGCGCCGCAGCAGCCCGACCCGCTGGTCAATCTCGGCGTGGCGCTGCGCGAGCGGCACGCTTTCCAAGACGCCTTGCAGTGCTTCACCCAAGCCGTGAAATCGTCGCCGGAACACGCGGGCGCCCGTACCAATCGTGCGCAGACGAATCTGTTGCTCGGCGACTTCGAGCATGGCTGGCGTGACTATGAATGGCGTTGGCTCGATGGCGGGCAAACGCGCCGCTTCCCCGATCGGCTGTGGGACGGCCGTGCGCCGCTGGCGGGCAAGAAAGTCTTTGTTTATAGCGAACAGGGTTTTGGCGACACGCTTCAGTTCGTGCGCTTCGTGCCCCGGCTGGTGGAACTGGGCGCGCAGGTGATGCTCTGCGTGCAGGCGCCGCTCGTCACGCTGCTGGGCGGTTTTGCGCGTGGCGTGACGGTGCTGGGCGAGCATATGCCGGTGCCGTCGTTCGACTGGCAGATGCCGTTGCTCAGCCTGCCGTATTTGCTCGGCGTCGGCGGTGACGTGAGCAGTGGGCACATGCCTTATGTGCGCTCAAGTGCGGCGCGCGAAATGATCTGGCGCTCGATGCTCGGGGCGAAACCGGCGGGCGAAGTGCGCGTGGGCTTTGCCTGGCGCCCGCGTCCGTTCCCGCCGAATCGCGATGTCGGCCTCGATCGCTGGAAGCCGGTGTTCGCCACTGGCGCAAAGTTCTTTTCCTTGCAAGTGGACGCGACCGACGAAGAGCGCGCGCAACTGGCCACGCACGCCAACGTGCGCGACATCGGCGCGAAGCTCAGCGATTTTGCCGAGACGGCGGCCGTCATTGCGCAGATGGACGCGGTGATTACGGCGGACACCGCCGTGGCACACGTGGCAGGGGCGCTTGGCAAACCGGTGTGGGTGTTGCTCAACCACACGCCTGACTGGCGCTGGCAACTGACGCGGCGCGACAGCGAGTGGTACCCGTCGGCAGCGCTTTATCGCCAGCCGCAGCGCGGCGACTGGGATGCGGTGATGGCGCAGGTGAGTGCGGATCTGGATGCCATCGCGACGAACGCGAAGGCGGAGTCGGTCGCGGGTTGAGCTCAACGATGGCCGCATTCGGCCATCGATCCACTCAACCGGCCACTCGGGCAGGCCGCCTTGACGGCCGCCCGGGTCAGCCGATATCGCTTTGATCGACCTCTTCGTCGCGCATACGCGTATAGATGTTCCAGCACGCGATGAAGAGGGCGGCGATGAGCGGGCCGATCACGAACCCGGTCAGCCCGATGAGCGACATGCCGCCGAGCGTGGAGATCAGTACCACCCAGTCGGGCAGCTTGGTGTCTTTGCCCACGAGGATCGGGCGCAGCACGTTGTCGACCAGACTGACGATGGTGCCGCAGAAGGCGAAGAGGATGACCCCGCGCCAGATATCGCCCGAGAGAAAAAGCCACACGCCCACGGGCACCCACACGAAGGCCGCGCCCACGGCCGGCAGCAGTGACAGAAACGCCATCACCACGGCGGCCAGCACGTACCCCTGAATTCCCAACACCGCGAAGATGAAGCCGCCGAGCACGCCCTGTGCTACGGCCACGGCGATGTTGCCCTTCACCGTGGCACGCACGACCGTCGTGAACTGCTTGAGCAACTGCGTCTTGTGACGCTCGTCGAGCGGAATGGCGCGGCGGATGATCACGCCCAGAACGATCCCGTCACGTAGCAGGAAGAACAGCAGATAGAGCATCACGCCGAAGCTGACGAGCAATTGCGCCGTGTTCTGGCCGATGCTCAGCAGGTAGACGGCCACGAAGCGGCCGATCTGCGCGGCACCGTCGCCGAGTTTCAGTTGCATGGCGGTGACGTCCTGTATCCCGGCCAGATCCATGATCCGGTGCACGCTCAGGGGCAGGCGGTCGAGCAGCCCCTGAAACGCGATGGTGAGTTGCGGCAGGTCGGTGCGAAAGCGCACGATGGCCGTGCCGATTTCCTGCGTGAGCATGCCGACGATCAGCGTGAGCGGCAGGATCACGATGATCAGGATCAGTGACAGGGTGACGAGGGCGGCCAGATTCTTGCGTCCCCGCATACGAAGCTCGATGCGGCGCTGAATCGGCTGGAACAGCACGGCCAGAATCGTTCCCCAGAAGACGGCGCCGAACAGCGGAAACAGAATCCACACGAAGGCGATCGTCACGGCGAACAGCAGGAGATGGAAGAACTTGCGCTGCTCGCTACGGCTTGACATGAGATTTCCTCGAAGCGGCTGGGGGTGTCAACGGCTCGGCGGAGGTGTCACGCGTCGTACGCGTGGCACTCGCCGTAGCTGACGTAACCGTTGTCGTTGTCGTCGGCGTCGGTGCGGTCGGCGGCTTACGTGTCGTTATATCAGACTCGGATGGTGTCGCCGCGAGCGCGGCCGCTTCCTGCATGATCTGGTGGACGAGCGGATGACCTTCGCCGCGCCGCGAGCGAATCGCGTGAATTTCTTCGTGCACGCCTTGCGGCCGTCCGAGCCAACGCAGGCCGCGCAGTACCGACACGTCGCCCGCGCCGGCTTCGCTCAGCGGAAAGACGCCCATGCCGCGCGTGGCGAAGACCGCCATCAACGCGCTGTCTTCGAATTCGCCGATGATGTTCGGACGTATGGCTTGGGCTTCGAACCATTGGTCGAGGCGCGCCCGCAGGGCCGAATGTCCGGTCGGCATCAGGACGGGGAGTTCGGTGAGGCACTGCGGAAAGTGTTCGCGTGAGGCGTTACGCACGAGCGACGCGGGGCCGTACCAGTCGACGGGGGATTCGATAAGGCGTTCGCTCGCGAGCCGCAGTGTGGGGTTGTAGGGGGCGGGCTGGCTGGCGAGTACGAGATCGAGCTTGTGCAGGGCGAGTTCGGCGAGCAGTTGTTCGTGCTCGCCTTCATGGCAGACAAGCCGCAGCGAGGGGGTAGTGAGCACCGGCGCGAGCAGAGCGTGGGCGGCGAGTTTCGAAATCCCGTCCGAGAGACCGACCGCCAGACGTGCGACGCGACCGCTGGCGGCTTCGCGGACTTCGTCAGGAATCGACTGTCCGAGCCGGAAGATTTCTTCCGCGCGCCGGAATGCGGCTTGGCCGGGTTCGGTCATGGTCACGCCGCGCCCGAGCGGCTTGAGCAACTGGTGGCCCAGCGACTTTTCCAGCTCGCGAACCTGGGCGCTGATCGTCTGCACGGCCATGTCGAGGCGCTCGGCCGCCCTTGCGAAGCCTCCCTCCTTGACGACGACCCAGAAATAGTAAAGATGACGGTAGTTCAACATAAAGCGGCAACTTCGAAAAAACCGAACTAAGGTGAAGTATATAGCTGGTTTTTGCGAAACATGAGTTCGACGATGATGCTGACCTGAACCCGCGTGAAGCGATGTTGGCGGGACAACAAACGAAATCGGGGCGGCTGGCGAGGGTGGTTGGCGGCGCGATTTCGATAACTCTACGGAAACTCTGGCGCACTTATGGACTATCTGCTTGCTTTGGCGGCCGACCCGGCGGTATGGGCGGCGCTCGTTACGCTGGTGGTGATGGAGGTCGTGCTTGGCATCGACAACCTGATCTTCATTTCGATCTTGACCAACAAGTTGCCGTTGTCGATGCGCGCGCGCACGCAGCGCATGGGCATTGCGTTGGCGTTGGTGATGCGTCTGGCGTTGCTGGGCACGGTGGCCTGGATTGCCAAGCTGACCACGCCGCTGTTCGAGTTGTTCGATCACGGGTATTCGTGGCGCGACCTGATTTTGATTTCAGGCGGTCTGTTCTTGGTGTGGAAGGCGACCAAGGAGATGCACCATCACGTGGCGTCCGGCACAGGCGACGAGTCGCACGCTGAGACGGGCTCGGCGGCTGGCGCGGTGGTGACGATCACGGCGAAGGCGGCGGTGATTCAGATCCTGGTGCTGGACCTGGTGTTCTCGATCGACAGTATCGTGACGGCGGTGGGCATGACGGAGCACATCCCGATCATGTTTATTGCGGTGATTGCTGCGGTGACGGCGATGTTGTTCATGGCGGGGCCGCTCTCGCGATTCATCGCAGCGAACCCGACCGTGATCATGCTGGCGCTGGGCTTCCTGCTGGTGATCGGTATGACGCTGATTGCCGAAGGCATGGGATCGCACATACCGAAGGGCTACATCTACGCAGCCATGGCATTCTCGGCGTTCGTTGAAGGCCTGAACATGCTGACGCGTCGTGCCAAAGCGCGGCGCGACGTGGAGAAGGCGCGCGTAGTGGAGTGACCTGTGCCCGGCGATACGCAACAGGTATGACGTGCGTGTCGAAGGCTGACTGACTTCACGTCGCTGCGATATTGGGTGAATTGCGGGTGAAGTGAACAAGGCGGTGCCGATGAGAATCGGCGCCGCTTTTTCGTTTGGGCGATGCGATTGAAGAGTTCGATTTTTACGAAGTTGATTGAATGGAAATGCAGGTTTTTCGGGATGCCGCTGACCGATACATTGAGGACGTTGTCTTTTACGTGACGGAGCGAAACGATGAAATGTCCTGTGTGCAGTACCCCGGATCTGTTGATGACGGAGCGTCAGGGAGTGGAGATCGATTACTGCCCGATCTGCCGAGGCGTGTGGCTGGACCGTGGCGAGCTGGACAAGCTGATCGAGCGCACGGACGGGAGCGCGACAATGCCGGCGCATCTGACCCGCAACGGTGATCGTAGCGACCGAGGTGAGCGCCGGGATGGCGACGAACGCGGCCAGCACATCGAGCGGGAGTATCGCAAGGAGAGCCAGAGCCACGGCTTCGGCCATAGCGGCGAACAGCGCCGCGACGCCCACTACGGCCACGACGACCGCCGCCGTCACTACGATCAGCCAAGAAAGAAGAAGTCGCTGTTTGAGATGTTCGACTTTGATTGATACGGAGGGGAAGTGAGGTAATCGCAGACAGCGCACTCGCACAGACGAAGAAAAAGCCGCTGATCCTTTTGGAACAGCGGCTTTTTACATCTGGTGGCGAATCAGGGACTCGAACCCCGGACCTGCGGATTATGATTCCGTCGCTCTAACCAACTGAGCTAATTCGCCGTAGAAAAAGATTATATGAAGGGCGCCTTGGGCTGTCAACAGGTTTTTACGAGAAGATGAAAATAACCGCCTCAGCCCTCACCACCTTCCGTCGCACAAAAAGACAACGCCGGTACCCGAAGGCACCGGCGTTGACGATCCATTCAACCTGTCTGGCAGGTCACGCCGTTAGTCGTTGGCGTAGATATCGACGTCCTTCGTCTCCTTGATGAAGAGCATGCCGATGACGAACGTGATCAGTGCGATGACGATCGGGTACCACAGGCCGGAGTAGATATTGCCCTTGGCCGCAACGATGGCGAACGCGGTGGCCGGCAGGAAGCCGCCGAACCAGCCGTTACCAATGTGATACGGCAGCGACATCGACGTGTAGCGAATGCGCGTCGGGAACATCTCGACCAGCATCGCCGCAATCGGGCCGTACACCATCGTCACGAAGATCACCAGAATCGCCAGCAGAATCACGACCATCGGCTTGTTCATCTGCGCCGGATCAGCCTTCGGCGGATAACCATCCGCCTTGAGCGTCGACGACATGTCGGTCTCGAACGCCTTGGTCTTGTCCTTCGCGTCCGCTGCCTTGCCGTCCACCGACTGGATCACCTTGTCGCCAATCTTCACCGTCGTCATCGTGCCCGCCGGTGCCGCCTGGTTCTCATAGTTCAAACCTGCGCGCGACAGATAGCTCTTCGCGATATCGCACGAACTGGTGAACTTCGACGTCCCCACCGGGTTGAACTGGAACGAGCACTCGTTCGGGTCGGCGATCACCGTGATCGGCGAACGGGCCGTTGCCGCTTCCAGTGCCGGGTTGGCGTAGTGCGTCAGTGCCTTGAAGATCGGGAAGTACAGCAGTGCCGCGAGCAGGCAGCCGGCCATGATGATCGGCTTGCGGCCAATCTTGTCCGACAACGCGCCGAAGAACACGAAGAACGGGCTGCCGATCAACAGACCCAACGCCACCATGATGTTGGCGGTGTTGCCGTCGACCTTGAGCACCTGTGTCATGAAGAACAGCGAATAGAACTGGCCCGTGTACCACACGACTGCCTGACCGGCGGTCAAGCCGACCAGCGCCAGAATCACGATCTTCAGGTTCTTCCACTCACCGAACGATTCCTTGAGCGGTGCCTTCGAGCCCTTGCCCTCAGCCTTCATGCGCTGGAATGCCGGCGATTCGCTCAGTTGCAGACGAATCCACAGCGAGATCAGCAGCAGCACGATCGACAGCACGAACGGAATGCGCCAGCCCCACTCACCGAACGCTTCTTCGCCCATCACCATACGCGTGCCGAGAATGACCAGCAGCGAGAGGAACAGACCGAGCGTGGCCGTCGTCTGAATCCACGACGTGTAGAAGCCACGACGACCGTGCGGGGCATGCTCGGCCACATACGTGGCAGCACCACCGTATTCGCCGCCGAGGGCCAGACCCTGCAACAGACGCATCGCGATGAAGATCACCGGCGCGGCAATGCCCCACGACGTGTAGCCCGGCAGCAAGCCGACGACCAGCGTGGACAGACCCATCAACGTGATGGTCACGAGGAACGTATATTTGCGGCCGACCATGTCACCGATGCGGCCGAACACGATGGCGCCAAACGGACGCACCGCGAAGCCTGCCGCAAACGACAGCAGCGTAAAGATGAATGCCGCAGTCGGGTTGATGCCCGAGAAAAAGTGCCGGCTGATGAAGGCGGCCAGCGAACCGGCCAGATAAAAGTCGTACCACTCGAACACCGTGCCCAGCGACGACGCGAAGATGACCTTGCGTTCCTCTTTGGTCATCGGCGCATGCGTAGTGGCTGTCGTTGCAGTAGCCATGCGGTTGTCTCCTGTAATGTAAGCACGCCCCTGGGTCGTGCCCGGGCCGTTGCAACTGATTATTGGAGTGCAACCTTACCGCCGTCTGACGCCAAACTGACTCGAAGCTTACGTTGCTAGGGACTTACCCTCGTCTTTGCCCCGAAATTGACGGTTTTGGACGCATTTTCGTCAGGCATCCGGGTTTCCGATAGGGTCCCCAAGGGGCAGGGTGACGCGTATCAACGTGCCCGTTGCTTCGGGATGCTGCGCGTCGACATGGTCGAGCACATTCACGTCGCCACGATGGATCTGCACGATCTCGCGCACGATCGCGAGCCCCAGTCCGCTGCCGTCGCTGTCGCTGCCGAGAATGCGATAAAAGCGCTCGAACACACGCGGGCGCTCCGCCGCCGGAATGCCCGGCCCGGTGTCTTCGACTTCCAGATGCACGAAGCCATCCGAGGCTTCATGACGCAGCCGCACGGTGACCTTGCCGCCCGCCGGTGTGTAGCGAATCGCATTGTCGATCAGGTTGTTGAGCAACTCGCGCAGCATCACGGGCTGGCCCGACAGTTGCACGGGGAACGGCGGCTCTTCGAAGCCCAGATCGATGCGCTTGGCGAACGCGGCCTGAAACCAGTCCTGCATCGCATTGCGTGCCAGCACGCTGAGATTGACCGGCGTGAACGCGGCCGCATCGTTCGCGCTGTTTTCTGCGCGGGCCAGTGCCAGCAACTGATTGACGAGGCGTGCTGCCTGCTCGGAACTCACGGCGATCTGCGAGAGCGAGCGGCGCAATTCATCGGGCGATGTTTGCCGCAACGCCAGCTCGGCTTGCATGCGCAGCCCCGCGAGCGGCGTCTTCAATTGATGGGCGGCGTCGGCGATGAAGCGCTGCTGGAGCTTCATGTTTGTCTCAAGCCGCCCCAGCAGATCGTTCAGCGAATTCACGAGCGGGGCAATCTCCGGCGGCGCTTGCCGGGCTTCGAGTGGCGAGAGATCGTCGGGACGCCGCGCGCGAATGTGTTCCTGCAACGCATGCAACGGGGCGAGGCCGCGCGACAGCCCGAACCAGACAAGCACGATGGCCAGCGGCAGGATGACGAACTGCGGCAGGATCACGCCCTTGATGATTTCGTTCGCCAGTTGGCTGCGCTTGTCGAGTGTCTCGGCGACTTGAGCGAGCGCCATGCCGCCTTTCGGTTCGAGACGCGGCAGATCGACATAAGTGAACGCTACGCGAATGTCGTTGCCACCGAGGGTTTCGTCGCGAAATTGCACGACACCCGGCTGCGGGCGGTCGTCTTCATGAGGCAGCGGCAAGTCGGCGGTGCCGGCTACGAGTTCGCCCTTCGCGCCAAGTACCTGAAAGTAGACACTGTCGGTCGCGTCGGCGCGCAGCAGATCGCGCGCGGGCATGGGCAGCGTCAACGTGACTTGTCCGCGATCGGTATGGACCTGCTGGGCAAGCACGTAAGTGTTGGTTTCGAGGGCGCGATCAAAGGGGCCGTTGGCAATCGACTTGGCGACGAGATACGTCACCGCAATGCTCATCGGCCAGAGCAGCAGCAACGGCGCGAGCATCCAGTCGAGAATCTCGCCGAACAGCGAGCGGGGCGGGGGCTCGGCTTCGCGCTCGAGCGGCGCGCCGAAGCCGGGGCGCGTGAAGGGATCGGCGTAAGGGTCGAACGGGTCGGTGGTGTCGGCCGAGTCGAGCGACGGTTCTTCGATGTCGGGCGGGAAGGCGTCGTCGTATGCCGAACTTGACGAACTTGACGAACGCGACGGCCGAGAGCCGCCCGCCGTGTTCGCCGTGTTGGCATCGCGATGATGACGAAGACTCAGGCGCATAAAACCTCGGAATTTCTGGCGGGCCTTGCGTCTCTGAAGGCGCTGGTGTCCGGCCGGTGACGCTTGGCGGTCATCACGCCGGGTTCACTTGATCTGCGGCCGTCGTCCGGGTGGCATCCCGTGGGGCAGATCGCGTCACACCCCCGCGTCGCACCCCATCACGCCGCATTGGCAGGCGCGGTGGCGGGTTTTTCCAGACAGTAGCCCAGTCCGCGGATCGTCGCAATGCGCACGCCACTCGGCTCGATCTTCTTGCGCAGCCGGTGCATGTACACCTCGATGGCGTTGTTGCTCACCTCTTCGCCCCAGCCGCACAGATGGTCGACGAGCTGCTCCTTCGAGACGAGCCGGCCGGTGCGCAGCAGCAGCACTTCGAGCAGTTCGAGCTCGCGCGCCGACAGATCCAGCATCTGCTCATGAATATAGGCAGTGCGCCCGACCTGATCGAAACTGAGCGGGCCGTGCCGGATCACGGTCGAGCCGCCGCCCGCGCCGCGCCGCGTAAGCGCTCGCACGCGCGCTTCGAGTTCGGCGAGTGCAAACGGCTTCGCCATATAGTCGTCGGCGCCGAGATCGAGCCCTTTCACGCGCGCATCGACGCTGTCCGACGCGGTCAGGATCAATACAGGCAAATGGGAATTTCGTGCGCGCAACCGGCGCAGGACTTCGTGGCCAGGCAGGCGGGGCAAACCAAGATCGAGAATCAGCAGATCGAACGTCTGGGCGGACAGCGCGGAGTCGGCTTCGAGCCCGGTTTTGACGTGATCGACGGCGTAGCCTCCCTGACGCAGCGAGCGGGTCAGGGCGTCAGCCAGAATGCTGTCATCCTCTGCGATGAGAATTCGCATGGGCGTGATAGGCTTGTTAGGCACCGGAGCCTGACGGCTGCGGCGTGTCTCCTGTGATGTTGCGGCGCGTGGTTCGCGGCTTTTTTTGTCGTTTCGGCGCTTTCGGACAACAGGCACTTGCCAAAAGCACTGTTTTTTTATACAGTGCTGGCATTCACGCCTCACTCGAGCCGTCTCGCTCATCATATCAAAGGACGATTCATGGAAGAAAGCAAGAAAGGGTCTGCCAATCTGTCGGCCGAGAAGGGCAAGGCGCTCGCCGCTGCCCTCGCGCAGATCGAAAAGCAATTCGGCAAGGGCTCGATCATGCGTCTGGGCGACAGCGAGGTCGAAGCTGACATCCAGGTCGTCTCGACCGGCTCGCTGGGTCTGGACATCGCGCTCGGCGTCGGTGGCCTGCCGCGCGGCCGTGTGATCGAAATCTACGGCCCGGAATCGTCGGGCAAGACGACGCTCACGCTGCAAGTCGTGGCGGAAATGCAAAAGATCGGCGGCACCTGCGCGTTCATCGACGCAGAACACGCCCTCGACGTCGGCTACGCCAGCAAGCTGGGCGTTTCGGTCCCGGAACTGCTGATTTCGCAGCCGGACACCGGTGAACAAGCATTGGAAATCGCCGACGCGCTGGTGCGTTCGGGCTCGATCGACCTCATCGTGATCGACTCGGTGGCGGCCCTGGTGCCGAAGGCCGAAATCGAAGGCGAAATGGGCGACTCGCTGCCGGGCCTGCAAGCCCGTCTGATGTCGCAGGCGCTGCGCAAGCTCACCGGCACGATCAAGCGGACGAACTGCACGGTTATCTTCATCAACCAGATCCGGATGAAGATCGGCGTGATGTTCGGCAACCCGGAAACGACGACGGGCGGTAACGCGCTGAAGTTCTACGCCTCGGTGCGTCTGGACATCCGCCGTATCGGTTCGATCAAGAAGGGCGACGAAGTCGTTGGTAACGAAACCCGCGTGAAGGTCGTCAAGAACAAGGTGGCGCCGCCGTTCCGCGAAGCCATCTTCGACATCCTGTACGGTCAGGGCATCTCGCGCGAAGGCGAAATCATCGATCTGGGCGTGACCGCGAAGATCGTCGAAAAGTCGGGCGCCTGGTATAGCTACAACGGCGAGAAGATCGGCCAAGGTAAGGACAACGCGCGCGAATTCCTGCGTGAAAATCCTGACATCGGCCACGAGATCGAAAACAAGGTGCGTGCATCGCTCGGCGTGACGGCGATCAACGAGACCGGCGAGATCGAAGCAGACGACGAGGTCTGATGACCCCCGAGTCAATACGGCAACGCGACGCTGATACGGCGTCGCGTTGCCGTTTTTGTTTGTTGTTTTGCTTTTGCCGTTCTGGTCTCGTTTTGGTCTCGTTCTAGTCCTATCCGCGCGCTCTTTTCATGATCAATCGACGTCCTCCCCGCAACCCGCAAGATCCGCCGCCTCCGCCGGGTGACGACGCGGTGGCGGTCAAGCGCTCGCGAAAACCGGTGCTCAGTCTCAAAGGCCGCGCCATGGGCTATCTGTCGCGCCGGGAATACAGCCGTGCGGAATTGCGCCGCAAGCTGATGCCGTACGCCGATGCCGAGGACCCCGAAGCACTGGATCGTC
Organism: Pandoraea sp. PE-S2R-1; assembly: GCF_002179865.1. NCBI lineage: Bacteria > Pseudomonadati > Pseudomonadota > Betaproteobacteria > Burkholderiales > Burkholderiaceae > Pandoraea > Pandoraea sp. PE-S2R-1. Next base: position 181,930 of record NZ_NGUR01000005.1, read on the forward strand.
TGCTCGACACGCTTGAGGCCGAACGCTGGTTGTCCAACGAGCGGTTTGCGGAAAGTGTGGTGCACCGCCGCTCGTCGCGGCTCGGTACGTCGCGTATCGTCGGCGAACTCAAACAACATCAGGTCGACCCGGACACCGTCTCCGCGCTGGCCGAGCAATTGCGCGAGACTGAGTTGTCCCGCGCGCGTGCCGTCTGGCAACGCAAGTTCGGCGAAGTTGCCACCACCCCCGAGGCGCGCGCCAAGCAGATGCGCTTTCTCGCATCGCGTGGCTTTTCGCGTACCGTTATCAGCAAAATCGTACGGGGCGCCGACGAATTCCTGGACGACGACTGAGCCGCATCCGGCGAGCGCAAAAAATGTTTCTCATGAATAGGCGGCCATTCATCGGCAATGTGCGCCGTTCGTGAGGGCTTGCGAGGCACGTCACGTGACGTATGACGCGGCACGGAAACTCGCATGACACCTTGGTTGCGCGCTTATCGGGTTGTGGCGTCGCACCATGCTCGCCGCGACCTCGAAATTCGCATAACCCGACCGATGGGTCGGGTAATCGAGCCTTATGCAGCGGGCGTCTGCTGCACTGCGGCAGAAGACTTCGTGGCCTATGCTAGAATCAAGGTCTTTCTGCGTTCATGCATTGCACACTCTCGCATGCCGCTCTCTGAGCCCGCCCCTCGTACCCTGCGTCACCGCCGCACGATCGCTGTCGAAGCGTATTCGCGTGAGGATGGCCTATGGGACATCGAAGCCTGTCTGACCGATCACAAAGATCGGGATTTTGCATTGGCAACGGGCCTTCGCAAGGAGGGCACGCCGATCCACGAGCTGTGGCTACGCTTGACGATCGACGAAGATTTCGAGGTGCATGACGCCGAAGCCGTCTCTGACTGGGTGCCATATCCCGGCATTTGCGATCAGATCGGCCCCGAATACCGTCAGTTGATCGGTCTTAACCTGCGCAGCGGCTTCCGCCATGGTGTGCGCGAGCGACTCGCCGGCGCGGCAGGCTGTACGCATCTGACCGAACTTTGTAGTGTCCTGCCCACGGCAGCGATTCAGGCCTTTGCCGGTGTTGTCATCCATACACCGGACACTGCGGCCAATGACACCGAAAACACGGTGCCTCCTTTCCAACTCGGACATTGTCACGCCTTGCGGTTTGATGGCGAGGCAGTGCGCCGGTTTTACCCGCGCTGGTTCAACGGCCGCGCAAACGATCGAGCGAACGAGCCCACGACGCCCGCCACTACCGAAGCGGTGCGCGATGGTGCCTCGACTCGCAAGCTCGAACCCAAACTTCCAACTCAGCAAGAAGGGAATCACGCATGAAGATTCATGAGTATCAAGGCAAGGAAATCCTCCGGAAATTCGGAGTCGCGGTGCCCCGCGGCATTCCGGCTTATTCCGTGGATGAGGCCGTGAAGGCAGCCGAAGAACTCGGCGGTCCGGTTTGGGTGGTCAAGGCCCAGATTCACGCAGGCGGTCGCGGTAAGGGCGGTGGCGTGAAGGTGGCCAAGTCGCTCGAGCAAGTGCGCGAGTACGCCAACCAGATCCTCGGTATGCAACTGGTCACGCACCAGACCGGTCCGGAAGGCCAAAAGGTCAACCGCCTGTATATCGAAGAAGGCGCGGACATCAATAACGAACTGTACGTCAGCCTCGTGGTTGACCGCGTCACGCAGAAGATCGTGATGATGGGTTCGAGCGAAGGCGGCATGGACATCGAAGAAGTTGCCGAAAAGCATCCGGAACTGATTCACCACGTTGTCATCGATCCGTCGGCCGGTCTGACCGACGCGCAAGCCGACGACTTCGCCAAGAAGATCAGCGTCCCCGACGCTTCGATCCCGCAAGCCCGCGCGATCCTGCAAGGTCTGTACAATGCCTTCTGGGAAACCGACGCATCGCTGGCCGAAATCAACCCGCTGAACGTGTCGAGCAACGGCACGGTCACGGCACTGGACGCCAAGTTCAACTTTGATTCGAACGCCCTGTTCCGTCACCCGGAAATCGTCGCGTACCGCGATCTGGACGAAGAAGATCCGGCTGAAGTCGAAGCCTCGAAGTTCGATCTGGCCTACATCTCGCTCGACGGCAACATCGGCTGTCTGGTGAACGGTGCCGGTCTGGCCATGGCCACGATGGACACCATCAAGCTGTTCGGCGGCGAGCCGGCCAACTTCCTGGACGTGGGCGGTGGCGCCACGACGGAGAAGGTGACCGAAGCGTTCAAGATCATGCTGAAGAACCCGAACCTGACCGCGATCCTGGTCAACATCTTCGGCGGCATCATGCGCTGCGACGTGATCGCCGAAGGCGTGATCGCTGCATCGAAGGCCGTTTCGCTGAAGGTGCCGCTGGTCGTGCGCATGAAGGGCACGAACGAAGACCTGGGCAAGAAGATGCTCGCCGAATCCGGCCTGCCGATCATCGCCGCAGACAGCATGGAAGAAGCTGCCCAGAAGGTTGTTGCAGCTGCCAAAGGCAACTAACTAACTGTCTAAGCCGCAGCGGCGCACCGCCTCAGGGGTTGTGCGAACGCTGCCCGGCAACCGGATGAAGGAAATCAAGCAATGTCGATTCTGATCAACAAAGATACCAAGGTCATCACCCAGGGTATTACTGGCAAGACTGGCCAGTTCCACACCCGCATGTGCCGCGAATACGCGAACGGCAAGAACGCGTTCGTCGCAGGCGTGAACCCGAAGAAGGCCGGTGAGGACTTCGAGGGCATCCCCATTTTCGGTTCGGTCAAGGACGCCAAGCAACAAACCGGCGCCACCGTTTCGGTGATCTACGTCCCGCCCGCAGGCGCTGCTGCCGCGATCTGGGAAGCCGTCGAAGCCGATCTGGACCTGGCGATCTGTATCACGGAAGGCATCCCCGTTCGTGACATGATCGAAGTGAAGGACCGTATGCGCCGCGAAGGTCGCAAGACCCTGCTGCTCGGCCCGAACTGCCCGGGCGTGATCACGCCGGACGAACTGAAGATCGGCATCATGCCGGGTCACATCCACAAGAAGGGCCGCATCGGCGTCGTGTCGCGCTCGGGCACCCTGACGTACGAAGCTGTCGGCCAACTGACTGCCCTGGGTCTGGGCCAGTCGACCGCCGTCGGTATCGGTGGCGACCCGATCAACGGTCTGAAGCACATCGACGTCATGCAGATGTTCAACGACGATCCGGATACGGACGCCGTGATCATGATCGGTGAAATCGGTGGTCCGGACGAAGCTACGGCTGCTGAGTGGATCAAGGGCAACATGAAGAAGCCGGTCGTCGGCTTCATCGCAGGCGTGACGGCGCCTCCGGGCAAGCGCATGGGCCACGCCGGCGCGCTGATCTCGGGCGGTGCCGATACGGCCGAAGCCAAGCTGGCCATCATGGACGCCTGCGGTATCAAGGTGACCAAGAACCCGTCGGAAATGGGCCGCCTGCTCAAGTCGGTGCTGTAATTACCGCCGGTTGACTCCGTTGCGGCTGCCGGAACCGGTAGCCATCGCAATGAGTCACTAGAAAGGGAGCCTGAACTATCGGGCTCCCTTTTTTGCTATGGGTTTCACATCAAGGATTTCTTGCCATGCTGGCGTTTTTCGCTGAGCTGAACTGGGCAGCCGTGCTGCAAATCATCATGATCGACATCCTGCTGGGTGGCGACAATGCCGTGGTGATCGCGCTCGCGTGCCGTAATCTGCCGGCCAAGCAACGTTTGCAGGGCATCATGTGGGGCACCGTCGGCGCCATTGTCTTGCGCGTGATCCTGATCGCGTTCGCCGTGACGCTGCTCGCCGTGCCCTATCTGAAAGCATTGGGCGGCCTGGCGCTGCTCTGGATCGGCACGAAGCTGCTCGTGCCCGACCACGACGCTCACGACAGCGTGAAGCCTGCCGACAAGCTCTGGACCGCGGTCAAGACGATCATCGTCGCCGATCTGGTGATGAGCATCGACAACGTGATCGCCATTGCCGGCGCCGCCGAAGGGGCCGCCGACCACCACCAGTTGCCGCTCGTGATCTTCGGGCTGCTCGTGAGCATTCCGCTCATCGTCTGGGGCTCGCAACTGGTGTTGAAGGCGCTCGATCGCTTCCCCATCATCGTGATGGCCGGCGCGGCGCTGCTCGGCTGGATTGCCGGCAACCTGATCGTGACCGACCCGGGCATCGGCCCCTGGCTGCATCTGCCGGGCGCCGCGGCCGAATACACGCACTACATTGCGTCGGGTATCGGGGCGTTGCTGGTGGTCGGTGTCGGGTTGATACTCCGGCGTCGCAGCGAGGCGCGTCAATTGCGTGCAACCTCTTCGGAATAATCCGGTCCATTACCGGGTGATTTCTCATCACCCATACAGCCCCGCCCGATTTTGATCTGCGGCAGGGTTCTCGGCGCGGGGGCTATGGCATACTCCGCCCACTTCCCCCCGACGAGCGCCGTTCCGAGCCTGGAATGGCGCATCCGTTTCGTTTTCAATGCTATCGCTGGGAGTTACACAATGCGTCGTTTCGGCCACCGGACCACCGGTATCGCCAAGTCCCGGGGCTTCACCCTGATCGAGCTGATGATCGTGCTGGCGATCATCGGTGTGCTGGTCACGGCAGGTGTCCCGTATCTGCAAAATTATCTGGTGCGTGCGCGCGTCGTCGAGGGTCTCGGGTCGGCGGCTGCCGCCAAGGCGCTCGTGGCCGAGAACGCCATGCACGGCGCGCCGTTCAACAGCGGCTGGCAGGTGCCGAGTGCGACGGATAACGTCAACTCGGTCAATATCGACGGTTCTACTGGCAACGTCAGCATCGCCTATACGCAACGCGCCGGCGACGGCACGCTGGTGCTGGTGCCGATGCAGACCGGTGCCGACGGCAAGCCGAAGGTTTTGGAAAGCGGCAAAGCGCCGGAAGGGCAGGTCGTCTGGACGTGCTACGCGCAAGGCCGCGACGGCGCCCCGAGCGGTGCCACGCTGTCGGCCAAGGTCGCGCCGCCTGAGTGCCGGGGTGCAACGGCGGAAGCTGCGAAGGGCTGAGTCTGCCCGGGTAGCGAATGGCGTGTGCGGGGGGGAGGGACGGGGGATGGAAACCGTCCGTTATCCGCCGCATGGTTTGCGCATCGGAACGAGAGGCCGAGATTGGTCTCTCGCATGAAATGGTCGCCCCTCCGGCGACCGTTTTTCGTTATGCTTGCGCATCTTTCAACCGGTGTACTGCACGGCGGCGACCTTGTTTCCACCTCTGCTTCTTTCGATGATCGGGCTCACGCTGGCCGCGATCTGGGCGTTGCCCTACAACTTTGTCAAACACACGTATCCGATCTCGACGTTCTATTCGGAGGCGCTGACGTTCTCGCTGTTTGCCGCCCTCGGCGTGTTGTCGATGGTGGCCGTGTTGCGGCGCGATTCGCGTTTGCTGCAACTGCCGCGCATTACGTGGATGCCGCTGATGTTCATCGCGGTCATTCTCGTCCAGCGCGCGACGATGGCGACCGAGTTGCCGCAACTGATGATGACCGCGCTGCTCTACGGCGTGGCCATGATCGTGGCGGTGAGTTCGGGGTACTGGCTTGCGCAATTGGGCTGGCGCGGCGCGCTGATGCGCTTGAGTGCGGCGGCCCTCACCGTCGGTGGCCTGTACGCGTTCGGTGCGCAGGTGGTGCAGGCCTTCCATCTCGAAGCGCATGTGCCATGGCTGGTCGCGAAGTACACGGTCAGCGTGGCGCGGCGCCTGTTCGGCAATATGTATCAGCCGAATCATCTGGCAACGTACCTGTCGCTCGCGAGTGCTGGTGCCTTCTATCTCTGGTATCACCGCAAGCTGCCGGTGTGGCTGTTGCTGCCGGTGTGGGCGGCGTTCGATATCGGTATCTGTTTCACGGGCTCGCGCACGCCGTGGCTGCAACTGGCCTTGCTGTCGGCCTTCGGTCTGTGGCTCGTCTGGAATGAGCGCGTCGATTCGCCGCACAACATGCGCCGTCCGATGCGTTGGTTCGCGCCTCTGGCCATCCTCCCGCTGCTGGGCCTGATGACGATGTTCGTCGGCTGGGCCAATGTGGCATGGGGGCTGCAACTCGACGGCAGTGCGGTGGCGCGCATGCAGCAGGCCGGGCAGGTCGCGGGGCGGTTGAACCTGTGGGAATACGGGTTTGCGATTTTCCGGGAGCATTGGCTCTTCGGTGCGGGGTGGTCGAATTACATCGACGCGCAGTTCGCGTTGGTCGACAAACTCGGCCCCGTCGAAATGGCGGATAACGCCCACAATGCGCTGCTCGATCTGCTCGCGAAAATCGGTCTCGTCGGCACGTTGCTGGTACTCGTGCCGTTGCTGTTCTGGTTCGCCCGCGCGGTGCGCGCCATCAAGTCGGCACCGATTGCGTTCGCGTTCATCTTGCTGGGCATGCTTGCCGTGCACGCGATGCTCGAGTATCCGCAGCATTACGCGTTCTTCCTGCTCCCCGCGCTGTTCCTGCTGGGCTTTTGCGATACGAAGGCCATCAATGGCGTGTCGCCGACCGCGACCGGGGCCATCAACGGCGTGATCGTACTGTTCGCCTGCGTGGCGATTCCGTGGTTGATCGCCGACTACCAGCGTGTGGAAGTGGCTTACCGTGCGGGCAAGATCGACACATATCGCACGGACCCGGCGTTGTTCTTCGCACCATATGGCGACTACGCCGTGACCGGCGCGTTGTACCTCAATCGCGATCAGCTCGACGAAAAACTGGCGTCGCATCGCGAAGCGCTGGCGCTGGGTGCCGGACCGACGATGATCAAGCGTTACATCGTGCTGCTCGCCCTCGCGGGGCGTGACGACGAGGCGCTGGAAGACGTGCAGCGTCTGAAAAACTACAACATGCAGATATTCGACGGTCAGTACGCCGCGTTGATTCGCTTGCTGCGCGCGCAGGGCGACGACCTGAAGCCGTTCACCAAGCGTGTCATCGAGAAGTGGGGACGCCCGAAGGGAGACCCGGATGACGACGAGGCCATGACGTCGCCGGCGTCTGCTGCCAAACGGATGTCCTGAACGTCACCGTCGTCGGCGCCGCAAATAGAAACGCCCGCAATTCACATTGCGGGCGTTTTCTTTTGGAAGGCCCGTTGGCGGGCATTCGGTCTCCGAGACTACGGTGCCAAGCCTTGGGGCGGGCCTCGTGTCTGGCCTGGCGTCAGGCCTTGTCGCCTTCTTCCGGCGCGGCCGCAGGAGGCACAGCGATATCCGGGGAATCCGCCACCGGATCGTCCTCGTTCTCGTCGTTTCGTGCCCAGAAGAAGCGATCGGGGAAATGCCGTCCCATCCCAGGGCGGAACGCATTCTCGAGCACTTGTTGCAAGTACTCCTGTGCTTCTCGCACGGCCTCGGGCATGGCCAGACCATTGGCGAGCATCGCCGCGACTGCCGCGGCGAGCGTATCCATGGCACCTGCCACGTTGTGCGGCGGGCGGTCCCATGTGTCCTCGCGCACCACGCCATCGTCCGAATACAGCGTGTGGGTGAATTGCGGGGCGTTGCTGTCGCTCACCAGAATGAACTCGCAGCCGTGTTCGAGCAGGATGCTCACGGCTTCCTCCATCGACACGTTTTCGTTCTCGCTGACCGTCTGTGCCAGCGCGATGGTGCTCGCCGGGCTCACCACCAGCACGCTCGCCTGCGGCACCAGCAGGCTGGCGGTGGCTTCGCGCAGTTCATCGGCCGACAGCAGGTGTTCGCCGGCCAGACCGAAGTCCGGTGCCACCACCAGCGGCGTCTCGTCATAGTCGGCGACGATTTCGGCGATGGCGGCGACGTTCTCGGCATTGATGGTACTGCCGACCTTGAACGCGGCCACCGGCATGTCTTCGAGCAGCATGCGTGCCTGATCGACGATCCAGTCCGGGTCGACCGGCTGCACGTCCACGCAGGCGCGTGAGTCTTGCGATGAATAACCGGTGAGCACCGACACGCCGTAGCCGCCCATGCTCGCGAACGTGAGCAGGTCGGCCTGAATGCCGGTGGCCGAGGTGGGATCGGAAAGCCCGAAGGTCAGCAGAATGGGAGGGGATTCAGTTTGCATGGGGGCAGGATAGACGGCGATCTGGTCAGGGCTTGGGTTCGTTGGTACCATCACGCCTTAAATGCCCGCTTCGGAGCGCTTGCAAGCGTCGTGGGCAGCACCCGCCGGGCAATGCATCGGCAGGTCCCCCACATCACCGTTCGACAAGTCTGTCGCCGGGGCCCGAAGCGGTTGACAAGCCATTGTAACGGAACGCTAGTCGCTTAAGAAAGAATGGAATACAAGAGCTGGATGTGCCTCATTTGCGGCTGGATTTATGACGAAGAGGCAGGTTTGCCCGACGAAGGCATTGCCCCCGGCACGCGCTGGGACGACGTGCCCATCAACTGGACCTGCCCTGAGTGCGGTGCGCGCAAGGAAGACTTCGAGATGGTGCAGATCTGAGGCCGATGGCCCATGGTGATTCCGCAAACGCCCCTCGACGCCCCTGCAAGCACGTCTGGTCCTGCGACACGCGAGACGCGTGACGCCCCGCTATGGCGTCTGCCCGACGTCGCCGAGGCGTTGACCGAAGCCTCCGACGCGTGGTCGAACGGTCCGGCGGCGGCGCTCGGACCGTTACGGCGTGCCAATCGTTTGTTGCAGACCAGCGGTCATGCCGACTGGGCACTCCATGGCGAACGGCTCGTGCAAGCGATTGCCGAGACGGCCTACGGTCAGCCGGGCAGTCAGGACGCCATGCGCAATGCGCTGCGCCAGTTCGAGCGCGAGATCTGGCAGGCCGGTGCTGCACCCTCTACACCGGCGGTATCGACTACACCCGCTGTAACCCCCGACTGGCCGGGTTCACCAACCCCCGGCGAACTGCGCATGACCGGCTGGGCCGTCGCCACGCCGCGTCTGCATGGCTTGCCGGCGGGGACCGCGCCCCTGCGAGCCGATGTCGAACGCGTGTTGTTGCGTCTGCTGCGTCCCGACGCCGATGCGACCGACACCACGGCAGCCCTCGCACAACTGGCCGATCTGGCCGCTGACCTGCACCGTGCCGGGGCGACCGCGCCGCTCGATTACTGGCGTCTCGCTGCCGCATGGCTGCGTTTTGCCCGGGCCCCGCTGAGTCTGGCCGACAAGCGCCAGATCGGGCGAATGAACATGGCGCTGCGGCGCCAACTGACGCGGCCGACCGAGCCGGGTCAGACGACCACCGGTATTTCCGCGCAGAACCTGTCGGCAGCGCCTGCGGCACCGGGACAAGCCGGCACGGCCGCAACGAGTGCAACAGGCACAGCAGGCGCTGCATCGGCCACCAAATCACAAGCCGACGTCATTCCGGGTCACGACCTGCTCGAAGCGCTGGCGACGTGGCAGGCACAGGCACCGGATAGCTGGCTGAACACGTTGTTGGCCGATTTCGGCGTGCTGCGCAGTGGTGGCAACTTGCCCGCATCGTTGGCCGACGCCGTCGAAGCCGCGCAGAAGCAGGGCGCGGGCACGAGTTCGCGCGACTGGCTGCGCATCGGTCCGATTGCGGTGCGCCATGACGTCTGCCAGACCTTCCTGAGTCTTGCCGACGAAGCCTTGCCGAATCTGAACGACCCTGCCGTGGCGGGGCGTGTTGCCGACTATGCGTCGGCGATCGGCCTGGCGCCGGTCGCCCGGCTGGCTGCTGCCGTGTCGGCGACGGGCGAGCGTCTGGCGGCGTCGCCACCGGCCGAGCCGGGCGGCCCGGCGGCGCTGGCCATGGCCGTCAAGGCGTTGCGTGGCATGCTTCACCAGTTCGCCGCAGACGCTTACCCGGAGCCGCGTCCCGACCTGATTGCCGAGATGGCAATGTGGCGGGAGCGGGCGCTGGATGCGAGTGTATTCGGACAGCGGCTCGTCACCGGGCGCGACGTTCCGTGATAAAGTCGGCAGCAAAGGCTGCCTAAGGTGGCCGAACAAGGTGGCCGATGGCCGTAGCACGATGCGGTAAGACCGCAAACCGTCCGCGAAACTACTTTGGCCCTATGCCGAACGACCGTATCAATCTCACGAACCAGTTCCTCATCGCCATGCCGGGCATGGCCGATCCGACGTTTTCCGGAACGGTCGTGTACATGTGCGAGCACAGCGAGCGCGGCGCGATCGGACTGGTGATCAATCGTCCGACCGATATCGACCTGCAATCGCTGTTCGAACGGCTCGACCTCAAGCTCGAAATCGACCCGTTGGCGCATCAGCCGGTGTTCTTCGGCGGACCGGTGCAGACCGAGCGCGGCTTCGTGCTGCACGAAGCGACCGGCACGCCGTACAGCTCGTCGCTGTCAGTGCCGGGCGGTCTCGAAATGACCACCTCCAAGGATGTGCTCGAAGCCGTGGCGAATGGCGACGGTCCGAGCCGCTTCCTGCTCACGCTCGGTCATTCGGGCTGGAGCGCGGGGCAACTGGAAGACGAAATCAGCCGCAACGGGTGGCTGACCGTGGCCGCCGATCCCGGCATCGTGTTCGATGTTCCGCCGGCCGAGCGTTTTGACGCTGCACTCGCGTTGCTGGGGGTATCGTCGTCGATGCTCTCCGCCGACGCTGGCCACGCATGACGGCTGGCAGCGCCACGGTGCTCGCCTTCGATTACGGCGAGCGTCGTATCGGTGTGGCGATCGGCAATCTGCTGCTGCGAGAAGCCCGTGCACTCACCGTCCTCGCCAATCTCAATCGTGAAGTCCGTTTTGCCGAAGTCGGCAAGCTCGTTGCCGAATGGCAGCCCGAGCTGATCGTCGTCGGCCTGCCTTGTCATCCCGATGGCACGCCGCATGAAATGACCCAGCAGGCCAAGCGCTTCGGCAATCAGGTCAATGGGCGTTTCGATGTTCCCGTGGTGTGGGTCGACGAGCGTTATTCGTCGGTGGCCGCGGCCGCCGCACTCGCCGAAGCCGGCGTCAAGGTCTCGCAAAAGACCTCCCTCGACGCTGAAGCCGCCCGCATCATTCTCCAGCAGTACTTCGACGAGCATGTGCCTGCCTGACGCCGCGCCGCAGGCGTGTTCCGGATCGCACCAAACACCCGGATCGCCCCGATCGGGCGAAGCCCCCCAGCAACGGGCCACCGCCCCGGAGACGCCGCATGGCTAATGGAATGCTCGGCCGGCGCGGCCACCCGCAACTGACTCGCAACGGCGAGTTGAAGCATTTGCTCACGGTCGAAGGCCTGCCGCGCGCCATTCTCACTCATATTCTCGACACGGCCACACAGTTCGTCAGTCTGAACGACGGCGACGTGAAGAAAGCGCCGCTGCTGAGCGGCAAGTCCGTTTTCAATTTGTTCTTCGAGAACTCCACACGTACGCGCACGACGTTCGAGATCGCGGCTGCGCGATTGTCTGCCGACGTGTTGAATCTGAATATCAACGCGTCGTCGACGAGCAAGGGCGAAACCCTGCTCGACACCATCGGCAACCTCTCGGCGATGCATGCGGACCTGTTCGTCGTGCGGCATGCACAGTCAGGCGCCCCGTACCTGATCGCCGAGCATTGCGCACCGCACGTGCACGTCATCAACGCGGGCGACGGGCGTCATGCGCACCCCACGCAGGGGCTGCTCGACATGTACACGATTCGCCACCACAAGGGTGATTTCAACAACCTGACGGTGGCCATCGTCGGCGACATCCTGCACTCGCGGGTCGCGCGCTCCGATATTCACGCACTCACCACGCTCGGCGTGCCGGAAGTCCGCGCCATCGGGCCGCGTACGCTGCTGCCGACCGGGCTCGAACAACTCGGCGTGCGCGTGTTCCACGACATGGATGAAGGGCTGCGCGACGTGGACGTCATCATCATGTTGCGTTTGCAGAACGAGCGGATGAACGGTGCACTGCTGCCGTCGGCGAGCGAGTACTTCAAATACTACGGCCTCACCCCCGAGCGGCTGGCCCTGGCCAAGCCGGACGCCATCGTCATGCATCCGGGGCCGATGAATCGTGGCGTGGAAATCGATTCACGGGTGGCGGACGGCCCGCAGTCCGTCATTCTCGAACAAGTGTCGTTCGGCATTGCCGTGCGCATGGCGGTGATGAGCATCGTCGCCGGAAACCACGGATGAGCGCGCCCATGAAACTGCATCTGAAGGGTGGCCGCGTCATCGACCCCGCCACCCGCACCGACCGGGTCCAGGACGTATTCATCGCGGACGGCAAGATTGCCGGCTTGGCCAGCGCGCCGGATGGCTTCACCGTCGATCGAACGATTGACGTCTCACGCCTTGTCGTGGCGCCGGGGCTGATCGATCTGGCGGCCCGCAAGATGACGGCGGCCAGCGAAGCGGCGGCGGCACTGGCCGGTGGCGTGACGCGCGTCGTCTGTCCGCCCGATGCCGATCCGGTGCTCGACGCGCCCGATCTGGTCGAAATGCTCCAGCATCGCGCGCGTGCCATGCACCACGCGCAAGTGCATCCACTCGGCGCACTCACCGTCGGACTCGCCGGACGGGAACTCACCGAAATGGCCCAGTTGAGTGCGGCGGGTTGTATTGGTTTGTCGCAGGCCAATGCACCGATCGCGGACAACCGCACGCTGCTGCGCGCGCTGCAATACGCGGGCACTTTCGGGTTGACCGTCTGGTTGCGCCCGCAGGATGCCGCACTCGCCGCCGGGGGCGTGGCCGCCAGTGGCGCAGTGGCGTCGCGTCTTGGGCTGGCGGGAATTCCTGTGGCCGCCGAGACGATCGCGCTGCACACCATTCTCGAACTGGTGCGTGTCACGGGCACACGGGTGCATTTGTGCCGCTTGTCGTCGGCTGCGGGCGTCGCGCTGGTGCGTGCGGCCAAGGCCGAGGGCTTGCCTGTCACGTGCGACGTCGCGGCGCATCACCTCCATCTCACCGACATGGACATCGGTTATTTTGATGCCCAGTACCGGCTCGACCCGCCGTTGCGCGGCCAGCGCGATCGCGAGGTGATTCGCGATGCGGCCCGCGACGGGACGATCGATGCCATCTGTTCCGACCACACCCCGCTTGCTGCCGATGCCCGGCTCGTGCCGTTTGCCGAGGCAGTACCGGGGGCGACGGGGCTGGAATTACTGTTGTCGCTGGTATTGAAGTGGGCCGATGAAGCCCGGGTGCCGCTGATCGACGCGTTGGCGCGCGTCACCCACGGACCCGCACAGCATCTGGACGGTCTGCGCAGTTTGGGCACCCCAAGCAAAACGAGCGACGAGGCGGCCGGGGCAGGTAAGCTTGCCGTTGGCCTGCCGGCCGATCTCTGCGTGTTCGAGCCTTCCACCTATTGGACAGTTTCGCCGGCGCTGCTGCGCAGTGCGGGACACAACACCCCGTTCCTCGGCTATGAATTGCCGGGACGCGTACGTCTCACACTGGTCGGCGGCCACGTGGCGTATGAAACCCTTGCCGTTTAGGACGCGATTGCCGTGTTGTTGATCAAAAAACTCCGTCTGGGCCTGCACCTCGCGCGCGGCCTGCTGACCGCGCTGATGCTATTCCCGTTCCTGTCGGAAGCGGGCAGGCATCGCCGCATTCGTGCATGGTCGCAAAAGCTGCTGAGACTGTGCGGCATGCAACTCGAAGTCGAACAACGCGGGCCGCTCCCCGAGAGCGGTGTGATGCTGTTGTGCAACCACGTCTCGTGGATCGACATCTTCGCGATCAATGCGTGGCAACCGGTGCGCTTCGTGGCGAAAGCCGAGATTCGTCACTGGCCGCTGGTGGGCTGGCTGTGCGTGCAGACGCGCACGATCTTCCTGCAACGCGAACGCCGTGCCGATGCACGTCGGATCATGCATTACCTGTCGGAATGTTTGCGCGACGACGACATCATCACGGTGTTTCCGGAAGGCACGACCACGGACGGCAGAAGCCTCCTGCCGTTCCACGCCAATCTGTTGCAAGCCCCTGTCAGCACCGGCAAGCCCGTGCAGCCGCTGTGTCTGTTCTACACCGATGCCGCCAGCGGGCGTCACACGATGGCACCGGCGTACATCGGCGAGATGACACTGATCGAGTCCATCGACATGATTCTGCGTGCGCCGCCGATGACGGTGCGTCTGGCAGTGGGCGAGCCGCAGTACCCGCAGGACGGACAACATCGGCGCGACGTCGCACTCGCCGCACAGAAGGCGGTGGGCGATCAGTTGCAGGGGTACTTGCCGGAAGCGGTGCTGCCGCAGAGCGGCTCGGTCGGGTCGCGTGAGGCCGCTGTGGGCGATGAAGAGGGCGACACCACGCAGGCCGTGCAGGTCTGATTCGGGATCTCTCCCGGGATCACAAATGAAAACGGCGCCGCAATCACGGCGCCGTTCTTGTATCGACGATGCGCTTGTTCGGCGCGGCGATAAAGTGGTCAGCGATCAACCGATCAAGCTTCCTTGCGTTTGGCCGCCTTCTCAGGCTTGTCGTTCTTGTCCACCTTCTCGGCCTTCGAACTCTTCGCTGCGCTCTTGCCGATCTTCTCGAGCTTGCGCACGGACTTGCCAAGCTTTTCTTCCTTGGCAGCCTTGAACGCATCTTCGGCCTTCTCGGCCTTCTTGATCTTGCCGCGCTTCTTGCCATCGGCGGAGCCGAACGGGTCACGCACCTGCGGGCAGTCGATCTGAATCAGGTCGCGTTGTGCCGGCGAGTCGGCCAGTTTCACCGCCGTCAGCTGTCCACCCCACACGCAGCCGGTGTCGAGCCCGAGCACATGCTCACGCATCACCAGACCGAGTGCCGACCAGTGACCGAACACGACGGTGATATCGGCGGTTCGTCGATTCGGCGCCTCGAACCACGGCTTGAGGTCGTCCGTGGCGGCGTCGGCACCTTCCTTGAGCTTGAAGTCGATGCGGCCATCGGCGGTGCAAAAGCGCAGCCGCGTGAGCGCATTGATCGTGAGGCGTCGACGGTCGTCGTCGGTCAGACCTTCGCGCCACTGATCCGGCTGATTGCCGAACATGCGCGAGAGAAACGCCTGCCAGTCCGGGCCACGCAACTGGCTTTCCACGTCGCGTGCGAGCGTGATGACTTGCTCGGCGTCCCACTGCGGCAATACGCCGGCGTGCACCATCAGGTGGCCGTGGGCGAAGTGTGCGAGCGGGCGATGGCGCACCCAGTCGATGAGTGCGTCGCGATCGGGGGCGTTGAGAATATCGTCGAGCGTATCGCTGCCGTGCGCCTGCCGCACCCCGGCGGCAACCGCCAGCAGGTGCAGGTCGTGGTTGCCGAGGACGACACTTACGCGATCGCCGAGGGCGATGACCTGACGGAGCGTGTCGAGGGAACGGGGGCCGCGATTGATGAGATCGCCGGCCAGCCATAGATCGGCGTCTTCCGGCAAAAGGGCAAGAAGTTCTTCAAACGACGTTTGGCAACCCTGAAGGTCGCCGATGGCATAGATGTCACGCATCGCGGTGGCGCTGTCTTGTCTTGTTGTCCCGAACAGGGGGATTCCGTGTGCCGCGGCCGCGCACTTCAGTGGTTCACCAGTCAGTGGCTTACCGAAGTACGTCGCCCCCCGTGGTCTTTCATTTTTTGTAGATCAGCCAGCGGGGTGCCTTGAAGCGGACGATGCGCAGGTACAGCCAGACATACGTCACCATGAAGGCGACGCAGCAAAGTGCGAGCACCAGGCTGTGTCGCCAGAAGACAGTCGCCGGGATCACTGCCAGCAAGCATAACAGCCACAGGTACGGGGAGGTCAAGGAATTGCGTTGCGTGAGGGCACTCGCAGTGCGCACGCCAACGGCCCAGCGCATCAGCCGCTTGTACACGAGCATGTGCAGGTGCACGCCATCGGGAATGCCGGGCGAGATGCCGCGCACGAAGCGCTTGCGGTAGATCGAGAAACAGACCTCGAACGCCGGGTAAATCACCATCAGTGCGGGATACCACGGCGAGACCTGCGGGTTGCGCATCACCAGCAGGATGGCGATTTCGGCCAGCATGAAGCCGACGAAATAGGCCCCGCCATCGCCGAGGAAGATCAGGCCGCCGGGGAAGTTGAAGATAAAGAATCCCAGAATGGCCCCGACCATGATCATCGAGGTGGTGAGCACAATGGGGTCCTGCACCTGAAATCCGACATACCCGAGCGAGGCGAACATGATCATGGCGACCATGGCGGCGAGCCCGTTGAACCCATCGATGATGTTGACCGCATTGGCCATGCCGGCGACGCACAGCACCGTGAGCGGCACCGACACCGCGGCAAGCAGCAGCGCCCGATCGGCAAAACCGATGTCGATGCGCGTGATGCGAATGTCGAGCAACAGCCACGCGAGCAGGGCGGCGAACATGGTGCAGACCAGCCGCACCGTCGGCGTGACCTTCTTGGTCAGGTCTTCGACAAAGCCGCCGAGAAACGCCGGCAGGCCGCAGGCCACGAGCATCAGAATGTCGCGCGCGACTTTGGGGTAGGGGAAGGCGAGGGCTGTGGCCGCCACGATCAGGCCGGCCAGAATGCCGACGCCGCCGATGCGGGGCACCGGGCGGACGTGGAATTTCTGTACGCCGACGACATCGCTGTCACCGGAAAAGCGGGCGTGGACATGCGCGTAGCGCACGATAAGCAGCGTCGTGACGAACGACACGACGAGAGCGATGGCAAGACTCAGCATGATGCAATCCGATGGCCTGCGATGAGGCCATCAAAGAGTGAAGCGGACAATCAGGATTTCTTTTTCTTGACGATCAACCAGCGCGGCGAGCGGAACCGTACGATGCGGCGATACAGCCACGTGTAGGTCACGATGAACGCCAGACAACACGCAACGAGAATGCCCGTGTGGCGCCAGAAGATCGTGGCGGGAATGACCGCCAGCAGGCAAAGCACCCACAGGTACGGCGACGTCAGCGAATTACGGCGCGTGAGTTGCGCCGCGACCCGCGAGCCGACCGCCCAGCGCAGAATGCGCTTGTAAATGAGCATGTGCAGGTGCACGCCGTCGGGCATGCTGGGCGACACCCCCCGGATGAAGCGGCGGCGGTAGATCGAGAAGCACACCTCGAAGATCGGATAGATCAGCATGAGCGCCGGATACCACGGCGACACGGCCGGGTTGCGCATGACCAGCAGAATGGCCAGTTCGGCCAGCATGAAGCCGACAAAATAGGCACCGCCGTCGCCGAGGAAGATCAGGCCGTTCGGGTAATTGAAGATGAAGAAGCCCAGCACGGCCCCGATCATGATCATCGACGTGGCCAGCACGATGTAGTCGCCCACTTGAAACGCGACGTAGCCCAGCGACGCGAACATGAAGATGCTCACCATCGCCGCCAGACCATTGAAGCCATCGATGATGTTGACCGCATTCGTCATGGCGGCCGTACAGATGACCGTCAGTACCACTGAAATGACGGGAATCGTCAGCAGATTATCGATCGGCGCGATGCCGATGCGATTGATGTGAATGCCGAGTATCAGATAGGCGACGAACGCCGAGATCATGGCGCACAACAGGCGCATGCGCGGCGACACCCGCTTGGTGATGTCCTCGATGAAGCCGCCAAGGAACACCGGGGCGGCGCTCGCCGCGAGAAGGAGAATCTCCTCCAGGGGGCCGTCGTAGTGAAGCTTCGCAAACGTGCCGGCGGCGAGCAGGCCGAGCATGATGCCCAGCCCGCCGATGCGTGGCACCGGGTGCGCATGGACCTTCTGGACGCCCTTCGTGTCGCTGTCGCTCGAAAAGTGCGCATGCACGTGGGCATAACGCACGATCAGCAGCGTGGTGACAAACGAAACTACGAGGGCCAATGTCAGGTTCAGCATAGTGCGGACAAGTCGTTGAGCGCGTTGTTAGTTCTTATGTGCGACTGGTGTCAGCTTATTGCGCTGAATCGGATGAGAGCCGGGTGCGAGTGGGGCTCCCATCGATCTCGCCGAGGATTCTGAAATACTCCGCGATCACCAGACCTTCGTCGAAATTTTGCGCTACTTTAGCACGCCCGGCCCTTCCAACTGCCTGCAATTCCGGCAGGGGCATGCCAGAAGTTGCCGCCATTTGCGTTGCCAGCGCCTTGGCATCCTGAACGGGTACGACCCATCCGGTGATGCCATGGTCGACCACTTCGCGGCATCCCTGCACGTCGGTCGTGATCACCGGGCGTGCCATCGCCCCGGCTTCGAGCAACGTCCGGGACAAGCCTTCGCGATACGACGGCAGCACGATGCAGTGCGCCTGTGCGATCGCGGGCCGCACCTCCTGCGTCACCCCCAGATACTCAACCAGCCCCTCCCGTTCCCACTCGGCGATCTGGTCGCGTGAAATGGCCGTGGGGTTTTCCACGTCGGCCGGACCCAGCAACTGGCATTTGACATGCGGGGCCGACGTCTTGAGCGCGCGGGCCGCCTCGATGAACTCCAGCACCCCCTTGTCGCGCAGCATGCGGGCAATCAGCAGGAACCGGAACGAACCGTTGTCGGCCGGCCATGGTGCGCTGGCAAAGTGATCGAGATTTACCCCTTCACCGGGCAGCAGCCGCGCCTTGCGCAAGTCGACGAGCCCGCCGCCGACCATGGCGTCGAAATCCGATTCGTTCAGGAACCAGTTCTCGCGCGTATGGCGAAACGCGTGGCGGTAAAGCAGGCGGACGATCCGGGTCAGGAACGAACGATTGATGAAGACCGTGCCCATCCCCGTCGTGATCGACACCGAGGGAATACGCGCCCAATGCGCGGCCATGGCGCCGTAGATATTGGGCTTGATCGTGTAGTGAAAGCACGCGGCGGGGCGAACGCTGCGGTAAAGGCGGAACAACCGCCGGGCAAGCGCGAGATCGTCGAGCGGATTCTTGCCCTTCGACGCCATCGGCATGAGGTGAACAACGCACCCCATCGCGCGCAGGAGCGGCGCATAGTCGTCATCCGGGGCGACCACATGCACCGGGTAGCCGTCGGCCAGCAGGGCACGGATCGGGCCGCCGCGGAAGTTGTGGATCGACCAGAACGAATTGGAGCAGAACAGAACGGGTGGGCGCATGGGCGATCAGTGAGTTGAAGCGGGCCGTGCGGCGAGCTGCGCGTAGGCATCGAGCCAGCGCGCCACGACGGCGTCGAGCGAGTAATGAGTGACGATGCGCTCGCGGTTGGCGGCCCCGGTCGCATCGCGTGCGTCGGGGCTCAGGCGCAGCAGGCGGGTCAGGGCATCGCCCAGCGCGCGGGCATCGCCGACCGGTACAAGGACGTTGCCGCCGCCAGCGCCGAGCAGTTCGCGTACCCCGCCGCAATCGGTCGACACCACCGGCAGGCCGCTCGCCATGGCTTCGCCGACCACCAGCGGCAGGCCTTCCCATGCCGACGACATGGCGTAGACATCGGCCGCGCGCAGCCACTGCGCTACATCGTCGCGACGGCCCAGCAGCGTGATGGCGTGCGACAGGTTCAGCGTCTCGATCTGTGCCTGCAAGGCGGCACGCAGCGGGCCGTCGCCGGCGATATAGAGCCGGGCATCCGGCATGTCGGCGAGCACTCGCTCGAAGGCGTCGAACAGCGTCGGGTAGTCCTTCGCGTCGACCAGACGGCCGGCAGCGAAGACGACGGGCGGCCCGGGCGGAGCGGGCGAGCGGGCATCTGCTGACAGCAAACGTTCACGCAGGGCGGGGCGGTCGGCCGGATTGGGGCGGTAACGCTGGGTGTCGATACCGTTGGGCATGCTGACGATGCGCGCGGCGGGGGCGGCGTGTTGGGCCACGAACGCGGCGACGGCGTCGTCGCTGACATTGGTTGTCAGGTCGGTGAGCCGGTCGGTGAGCCGATACGCGAGCATGCGCAGCTTGCCGCCTTCATTGCGGCTGTGCGCGCTGGTCACCAGCACCGGCATCGGCGCAAACAGCCGGGCAACGCGGGCCAGCAAGTTCGCATGCACCATGTGGGCGTGCACGACGTCCGGCCGCAGGCGCCGGATATGCGAGGCAAACTTCGCGACGGCCGCCGCCAGCGACCAAGGCGTCTTGGCGGCGCGTAATTCGATCAGGGAAAAGCGGGGGGAGTCCGGCAACCGAACGGTGCACTCGCCGGTCAACGAGATCATGACGACATCGTGCCCGCGCGCGAGAAATCCACGAGCAAGATCGGCGACCTGCGTTTCCGCGCCGCCCAACTGCAAGCCGGTCACGAATAGTACGATCTTCATGCGGCGCTCCCCGGGGCAGTTGTCGCGTGCGACCACAACCCCTCCCAACGCGCCGCGATGGCATCGGGCAGGTACGCCTGAGCGTGCACGTAGCCGGCAGCGCCGAGCCGCTGGCGAAGTGGGGCATCGTCGATCAGACGGCGCAGGACGACGGCGAGCGCGTCGATATCGCCATCGGTAGCGATCAGACTATCGATCCCGTCATGCAGCAGTGCCCGGGGCCCGGCGTCGGCAGCAAAGCCCGCGATGGGCAGCGCAAACGCCTGTGCTTCGAGCAGCACCAGGCCGAAGCTTTCTCGTCGCGACGGCAGGCAGTAGATCGCGGCTTCGGCGTAATGCCGGGCGATGTCGGCTACCGCCGGCAGCAACTGCACGCTGTCGCCGGCACCGCGCTCGCGGGCCTGCGCAATAAGGGCATCGCGCAACGCCCCGTCGCCAACGATCCGGACCTGCCAGCCGGGCGCGTCCGCCGCGATTTTCGTCCACGCGTCGATCAGCCGGTCGAACCCCTTTTCGGGCACCAGACGCCCGACAGCGAGAATGCAACGTGCGTCATCATGCGAGGGCGCTTCGGCCGGGGCGGCGATGCCCAGCGGATTGGGCAACGTGACGAACTGCGCTCGCGCGTGAGGATAGTGAGCTTGCCAGGCGTCGCGATCGGCGTCGGTAAGCACCACGACGGCATCGTAGCGGCGTGCGGCCAGACTGCGGGCCCAGCGGCGCGCGCGACGGCCGAGGTCGCTCGCATAAGTGCTGTGCTCCCACGCGATACGGCGCAACGACAGCCCGATCGTCGCAGGCAGTGTGTAGAGCGCGAGAATCGGGTCGACGTCGATCATTACGTCGATACCGTGTTCTCGCACGTACCGCCGAACGTTTCGAACGATCGACAAATAGTGATGTTTGAAAGCCACGCGCTCGGCAAACAGTGCGTGATGCTGAACGTCGGAGGCCAACGCAAAGACGGGTGTGTGGCCCCACAGCGAAAGCACGTGGACGCGGTGGCCGCGTGCGGCAAGCGCGTTGGCCAGCGTGGCGGTCGCCCGCTCGGCACCGGCGAAGGCGGCCAATGTGCCGGTGAACAGGCAGATCGTCCGGGGCGTGCGGTTGGGGGAGGCTGTCGTCATCGCGTCAATCCCGTCGCAGCAGCCAGATGCCGAGACCGAGGGCGGCCGCGTAGCCCGCGCCGTACCCCAGTGCCCCCGCCAGTGCCCCGATTTGCGGGGCGAACGTGCGCACTACGGCGAACGCGACCACTGCCGCGAACAGCCATTTGGCGATCACCCAGCGCCCGGCACCGCGCCGCACCAGCGTCAGATTGAGCGCAGCGTCAGCAAACACCAGAATGCCCATCAGGGCCGACACACGCAGAATCTGCGCCGACTCCGCAAACCCGGCGCCGTAGATCAAATGCACGATCCAGGGGGCGAGCAGCGCGATGGGGATGGCCAGACTTGCCCCGGCCGCGACCATCAGCCACATGGCGCGCACCGTATTGCGGCGCGCGTGCAGGTTATCGTTGGCCTGAAAGATCAACTGTGGCGCCAGCGAATTCGCGATGATCGGCGCGACGAGCACGAAGTTCTCCGTAATCTGCATGGCGGCCGCGTAGGCGCCAAGTTCGGCCAGCGGAATGATCGGCTTGAGCACGAGTTGATCGATGCGCTTGAAGAGCATCATCAGCATCAAACCGCCCCAGAACGTCATGCCGTTCGTGAGCAATTCGCGCAGCAGTTCGGGACGCCAGATCACTCGGGTGGACGGTGAATGCCGGAAGTAATAGCGGGCGAGCAGTGCGGCGGCGACCGCGGCTTCCACGGCGTAGACGATGGCGAACGCGACGATGCCCGCATGGGTGACGAACAACACCGCTACCAGTGCGAGTTTGGCGCCGAGTGCGCACAAGTTGGCCGTCACGCTAGGGCGATTGAACGTGCGTGCCTGCAACCAGGCGATGACGATGCCGACCGGCTCGCGGAACCACAGCGCCACGCCGAGCCAGAGCGCGGCGGCCATCAGTTCCGAGTCGGCAAACACGATGACGTAGACGGCCAGTGCCGCGTAGGCCACGGCGGCGGCGCCGAGACGCAGCATGAAGGCGTGAGCGATGACCGTGCGCTGCTCCGCTTCGGGCTTGCCCACGAGGCGCGGTACGACGACTTCGCTACCGCACAGCAGCGTGAGCGAGGCCGCCAGAAATACCAGCGATTGCGCGTATTGAAACAGGCCGAACTGGGCGGCACCGAGACTACGGGCGAGCAGGCCGGAGACCACGATGCCACCGACGATTTGCGCGCCGCGCTCGGTCAGCATCCAGAGGATGTTGCGAATGATGGTCCGGTAGGGCATGTGGGCGGGCGCGGGGCTCACTCGTTCTCAAAATAAGCAAAACCGGCCTTGGGAGGCCGGTGCTGGGGGACTTCACTGGCTTGTCATCGTGAGCCGGTACGGTTCGCAGGGCGATTGTAGGTACTCGCTGACAAGGGTTTCGCGGCGTGCCGCAGTGCGGCGAAGTCCCGTATAATTTTAGCGTAATGCAGCCGTTACCGGCCTGCCTTCGTGGCGGGCCGTTCTTGATCTGGCAGCATGGCGGCGTGCTCTGACATGCCGCTTCGCGAATCCGCTTGGGTACCCGCTTCAGCTATTCGTATCAGGTACTAATTTCCCCCTCGTTCCCGAGAGACCCTTTTCCATGACGCAAACCACGCAAGTTTCGCCTGCGATTTTCAAGGCATACGACATTCGCGGCATCGTCGGCAAGACCCTCGATGCCAACGTCGCGCACCTGATCGGTCGCGCTTTCGGCACGGCGCTGCGTCGCGAAGGCGGCAATGCTGTCGTGGTCGGCCGTGACGGCCGCCTGTCCGGCCCCGAGTTGGTCGGCGCACTCTCCGACGGCCTGCGCGCCGCCGGCGTCGACGTGGTCGACATCGGCGTCGTTGTCACCCCGATGGTCTATTTCGCCACCAACGTGACCCTGCACGGGCGCGTCGTCGATTCCGGCATCATGGTCACGGGCAGCCATAACCCGCCCGACTACAACGGCTTCAAGATGGTGCTGCGTGGCCGTGCCATTTACGGCGATGCCATTCAGGGTCTGGCGAAGCTCATCGAACAGCAGGATTTCGAGACGGGTCAGGGCACCTACACGGCCGACGAGATCGGCGAGTCGTATCGTTCGCGCATCTCGAACGACGTGCATCTGGCGCGTCCGATGAAGATTGCCGTCGACTGCGGCAACGGTGTGGCCGGCGCTTACGCCCCGGCGCTTTTCCATGCGCTCGGTTGCGACGTCATCGAGCTGTTCTGCGACGTCGACGGCACGTTCCCGAACCATCACCCGGACCCGGCACACCCCGAGAACCTCCAGGACCTGATCCGCACGCTCCAGACCACGGATGCCGAGATCGGCCTCGCCTTCGACGGTGACGGCGACCGTCTGGGGGTTGTGACCAAAGACGGCCAGATCATCTATCCGGACCGCCAGCTCATGCTGTTCGCGGCCGACGTGCTGAGCCGCAACCCGGGCGAGAAGATCATTTACGACGTCAAATGCACGCGTAATCTCGCCAGCTGGGTGCGTGAGCATGGCGGCGAGCCGGTCATGTGGAATACGGGCCATTCGCTGGTCAAGGCCAAACTCAAGGAAACCGGCGCCCCGTTGGCTGGTGAGATGAGCGGTCACGTGTTCTTCAAGGATCGTTGGTACGGTTTCGACGACGGCCTGTACACCGGCGCGCGCCTGCTCGAGATTCTCTCGAAGTCGGCCGATCCGAGCGCAGTGCTCAACGCGCTGCCGAACTCGATCTCCACGCCCGAGTTGCAGATTCCGCTGGCCGAAGGCGAGAACTTCGCGCTGATCGACAAGCTGCGCGAGACCGCGAAGTTCGATGGCTCGCAGGAAATCATCAAGATCGACGGCGTGCGTGTCGAGTATCCGGATGGTTTTGGTCTGGCGCGCTCGTCCAACACCACGCCGGTCGTTGTGTTGCGTTTCGAGGCCGACAGCGAGGCTGCCATCAAGCGTATTCAGGACGACTTCCGCAGCGCCATTCTGGCGGTCAAGCCGGACGCCAAGCTGCCGTTCTAAGCGTGGATTGAGGGCATTTCGGGCCTGACGTTTGCCAGCCAATGGCGGCGTCGGGCCCGAACTGTCACCGAAGCCATGATTGGCGGGCCGGGACAGAGTAAAATCGCGTTTTTGCTCACGAGGCCCGGCCGAACCGCCGGAGCGTTCGGTTGCAGGTTCTGATCGTCAAAGTCTCGTCGCTCGGCGACGTCGTCCATAACATGCCCGTGGTGCAGGACATCCTGCGTCACCATCCCGACGCCCAGATCGACTGGGTCGTGGAAGAGGGCTTCGTCGACCTCGTCAAACTCGTGCGCGGTGTGCGCCGGGTTATCCCCTTTGCGCTGCGCCGCTGGCGCAAGAAGCCGCTCGCTGCCCAGACATGGCAGGAGATCGGCACATTCCGCCGTGCCTTGCGCGAAACCCCCTACGACTACGTGATCGACACGCAGGGTCTGGTCAAGACCGGCTGGATCGCACGCACGGCGCGTGGTGCCGTGTGGGGGCTGGGCAATCGCACCGAAGGCGCCAGCTATGAATGGCCTGTGCGGCTGCTCTACCAACATATGGTGCAGATCGAACCGCACACCCACGTGGTGACGCGTTCGCGTCTGCTGGTCGCCGGGGCGATGGGTTTCGAGGTGCCGGGGGATATCGACTTCGGCATTGCGACCGAGCGTGCCGATCACAGCCAGTGCCCGAACCGCCCGTATGCCGTGTTCGTGCATGCCACATCGCGTGACGACAAGACGTGGCCCGAGGCCGACTGGATTGCGCTGGGCCGCGATCTGGCTGCGCAGGGCCTGCTGATCGTGTTGCCGTGGGGCAGTGCGGCCGAGCGCGAGGTGTCCGAGCGTTTGGGCGCGGCGCTCGGTGACAGCGCATGGGTCCCGCCGAAGATGAATCTGTCGCAGGTGGTCGGGCTGATTGACCGAGGCGCGATCACCGTCGGCGTCGATACCGGTTTGGTACATATTGCCGCAGCGCTGAACCGCCCGACTATCGAGCTATACAATTTCAGCACTGCGTGGCGCACCGGCGGATTCTGGTCGCCGCACATCGTCAATCTCGGCGACGCCGAGCATAAACCCACGCTCGCTCAGGTGCGCGACACCGTGCGCGCGTTCGCACCGTTGTTGCCGGCAGCCTCGCCGGCAGCGCATGGGTTGCCGGGCAACGTCGCCGCCTCCGGGGAGGACCGAAACGCATGAGCCAAACGAATTCAACCAGCACCGCGAACACTTCGAGCGCCGTGAATGCTGGCAACGAAGGCGGCCAGATCGTCACCGTCGAATCCGGCAACTGGCAGGGCGGCGAATTGTCGCTGCCGCGCGAGCGGCTGGTAGCCGATGTCGAGGCCGGCAAAGTGCTGTATTTCCCGCATCTGGCCTTTGCGATCGGCGCGGACGAAAAACGTCTGCTGGACCCGGCGATTGCCGATCCCAAGCGCAAAAACATCAGTCTCGATCCGAAAACCGACGTCCTCGTGGGCGTGGCGTCCGACGACGCTACCCAGCGTGCCGTGCATGCGCTCGTGAAGCGTTACTACGCGCAGGCGTGCAGCCTGATCGACGGCCTGTTGCCCGAGTACCGAGGCAAGCTGCGCTCGGCGCCGACGAGCCTGCGTCTGCATCAGGTCGAGACGCGCCAGACCTCGTGGCGCAAGGACGACAGCCGCCTGCACGTCGATGCGTTCCCGTCGCGGCCGAACTATGGCGAGCGCATCCTGCGCGTGTTCACCAACATCAACCCGGCGGGCCAGCCTCGCGTGTGGCGCGTGGGCGAGCCGTTCGAAGACGTGGCCAAGCGTTTCCTGCCGAAAGTGCCGACTCAGTGGCCGGGTTCCGCATGGTTGCAAAACGCGGTGGGCATTACCAAGCGTCCGCGCAGCGGTTACGACCACATCATGCTGAATCTGCACGACGGCATGAAGGCCGACATGACTTACCAGAGCGAGGCCGATCAGCAGACCATGCCGTTTCCGCCGGGGAGCGTGTGGATCTGTTTTTCCGACCAGACCTCGCATGCCGTGATGTCCGGACAGTTCATGATGGAACAGACCTTCTTCCTGCCGGCCGACGCGATGGTGCACCCCGAGTGCTCGCCGTTGGCGGTCTTGCAACGTCTCACGCACCGGGCGCTCATCTGATGTTCCTGCGTCTCGTCTATGGTGCGTTGTGGTGGATCGTTGCACCGCTCGCGGTGATTCGCCTGTGGTGGCGCGGCCGGTTCGAGCCGGGCTATCGCCGTCACATTGGTGAGCGTTTCGGTTTTTACGATGCGGCGCCGTACACCGGCCGCCCGCTCATCTGGGTGCATGCCGTCTCCGTTGGCGAGACGCGTGCCGCGCAGCCGCTTATCGAAGCTTTGCTCGAGCAATACCCGTCGCACGGCATCCTGCTCACGCACATGACCCCCACGGGCCGTGCCACGGGCGAAAGCCTGTTCGGCGATCGCGTGCTGCGCTGTTACCTGCCGTACGACATGGTCGGGCCGATCCGGCGCTTTCTGAAGCAGTGGCGCCCGAGCGTCGGCGTGGTGATGGAGACCGAAGTCTGGCCGAACCTGATCTTCACGTGCCGCGAGCAAGGCACGCCGCTGGTGCTCGTCAATGCGCGGATGTCGGCGCGCTCATTCAAGCGGGCGGCCAAGTTTGGCGAAGCGGCCCGTCCGGTGTTCGGTGGTTTCACGCGCGTGCTTGCGCAGAGCGATGCCGACGCCGAGCGCTTGCGCATGTTGGGTGCGCATGACGTCGACGTGCTGGGCAATCTCAAGTTCGACATGACGGCACCCCCCGCACTGGTAGCGCTGGGCAAAGTGTGGCGCGAGCGTTTCGGCAATCGGAAAGTGTGGCTGGCCGCCAGCACACGCGATGGTGAGGAAGCGCAGGTATTGCAGGCACGGGCCATGTTGGCGGCAGCGTCGGACGAAGGACGTCGCGCGTTGTTGGTGCTGGTGCCGAGGCATCCGCAGCGATTCGACGAAGTCGCGGCGATGTTGGAGAAATTCAGACTCAACTACGTGCGCCGCAGCGCGTGGCCTGACGACGGCACGCCGCTGCCTGCCGACGTCGAAGTGGTCTTGGGCGACTCGATGGGCGAGATGCCGGCGTATTTTTCGGCGGCGGACATCGCATTCATCGGCGGCAGTTTGCTGCCGTTGGGCGGCCAGAATCTGATTGAAGCGTGTGCTGCGGGAACCCCGGTGATTTTCGGTCCGCACATGTTCAACTTCACGCAGGCGAGTGAAAACGCGTTGGCGGCGGGCGCTGCTCGACGGGTGAGCGATGCGGGCGAGTTGGCGGCGTCGTTAGCGGACTTGTTGGTCAACGACGATCGTCGATTGGCGATGCGTACGGCGGCGACGTTATTTGCCAAGCAGCATCAGGGCGCGACCCAGCGCACCGTGGGCGCACTGGGCCGTTGGTTGGGTGAGGAGACGACGGTCGAGCAAGTCGTAAAAGCGGCACCGAGTGCGACTTGAGCCGGTCTGTCCCGAGGGACAGACCGAGTGATACGAGTCAGCCTTAGCGCCGCAACGGCGCCGTCGTCCCCGGCCGCACGCCTTTTTCAGGCAACCCCGCGCCGGAGTTCTTCGGTGCGGCTTCGCGAACACCAGCCATCGCAGCCGACGCGTCAGGATTTTCCGTCAGCAGCGCGTTGAGCAGTTGCAGATCCGTATCGACCAGCGTGGCCGCGCTGGCCTTCAACTGAAGGCTTGAGAGCAGCGTGCTGTAGCGTGCCTTGGCGAGATCGCGACGTGTCGTGAAGAGTTTGTCTTCCGCGTTGAGCACGTCGGCGTTGATGCGAATGCCGACCTGATAGCCCAGCTTGTTCGACGCCACCGACGATTGCGCCGATTGCTCTGCGGCCTCAAGCGCCTTCACTTGCGCCAGTCCGCTGGAAACCCCGAGATACGACGTACGCGCACTCAGCACGGCAAGCCGGCGTGCGTCATCGAGATCACTCGTTGCCTTGTCTTCCAGCGCAAGTGTCTGGCGGAGTTTGCTCTGCACCGAGCCGCCCGAGAAGATCGGAATGCTGATCTGAATGCCGATCTGTCCCGCCGAGCTGGGCCCTGAGCCTTGGCTGGTCGGACTCGACATCGCCGACGACAGCAGGCTGTTCGCGTTACCGACGTTCGAGTGCGCCCCACTGGCGATCAGATCGATCGACGGCATATAGCCCGACTTCGCTTTCGACGTTTCTCGTCGTGCCGTCTCCAGCGTCAGCGTCTGCAACTGCACGCCGTAGTTCGCTTGTTCCGCTTGTGCGACCCAATCCGCCACATTGTTCGGCTGCGGCGAGGGCAGCGTCGAGCCAGCACGCAGCGTCGCGAGCGAGCCGACCGGATGGCCGACGATGCGGGCAAATGCGGCGCGGCGTACGTCGAGCGTGTTCTGCGCAGCGATTTCCTGCGCGGTGGCCTGATCGAAACTGGCCTGCGCTTCATTCGCGTCGACGATCGTCGCGTTACCCACTTCGAAATTGCGCTTCGCGGCGGCGAGCTGTTCGGCAATCGCCTGCTTGTGCGTACCGGCCAGCGCGAGGTCATCCTGCGCCGCGAGCACATCGAAATACGCCCCTGCGACACGCAGAATCAGATCCTGCTCGGCTTGCGCAAACGAGGCTTCGGCGGCGGCGACCGTCAGCTTGCCTTGCTGATACGTCTGCCAGCTATCCCAATGGAAGATCGGCTGCGTGAGCGCGAGGCTGTAACCGCTGCTGCCGAACGTATTCGAAATATTGCCCGTGCCGTAGTGCGTATTCACGGTGCTCCACCGCGCGGTCACTTGCGGCAGCAGGGCAGCACGTGCCTGCGGCAGGGCTTCGACATTCGCGAGATAGGCCGAACGGGCGCTGGCGATCAGCGCGTCGCGGGTCTGGGCTTCCCCATAAAGCTGGAGAAGATCGGTGGCACTGGCGGGCGCGGCGAGCGCGAAGCACATCGTCGCGAGGACGACGGGCATCGCAGACGCTGCGCGCAGGGCAGGCGCACGCTTGGCCGCGCGCGGATGCGCGGCGAGCCTCGAGGGGCGCATGGCCCTGGCTCAGTAAGTCGGCATCGACGGGTCGACCTGGCGAGCCCAGGCATCGATACCACCGTCGAGATTGAAAAGCTGGGTAAAACCTTGTTGTTCCAGAAACATCGCGGCACGGGCGCTGCGCATGCCGTGATGGCAAATGCACACGATGGGCGCGTCGGCGTCGAGTTCGTTCAGGCGGGCAGGCACGTCGCCAAGCGGCACGTTCTTGCTCTGCGCAATGTGGCAGGTCTGCACTTCCCAATCCTCACGCACATCCAGAAGCGTGGGTTGGCCGCGGTCCCCATCCGCCAGCCACTGGGCTAATTGCGCCGGTGTAATGTTTTGCATGATCAACGTGTGTCGTATAAATGGCGGCCAGTCCTCATTCATCCCCCGGGGGACTGGTCCGCACACGGCAATCCGGGCGCGCCGCCGTCAGCTGGCGGCGGCACACACCCGGGCGCCGGGCTCAGAACTTGAAGCTCGACGGTTGCGGCGCGACCAGATAGGCCACTTGCGTCTCGAACAGGTTTTCGGTGCGGTATTCGTTTTCCGACAGACGCGTGATCAGTTG
This sequence comes from Pandoraea sp. PE-S2R-1, assembly GCF_002179865.1. Classification (NCBI taxonomy): domain Bacteria; kingdom Pseudomonadati; phylum Pseudomonadota; class Betaproteobacteria; order Burkholderiales; family Burkholderiaceae; genus Pandoraea; species Pandoraea sp. PE-S2R-1. Next base: position 211,670 of record NZ_NGUR01000005.1, read on the forward strand.
CGCTTCCATCACCGGCGAGCCGCCCACGAAGGCAGCCAGACGGCCGCCCACCTTGAGCTGTGCGAGGAAGGCCTGCGGCAGTTCTGCCAGCGCGCCCGAGATCGCGATCACGTCGTACGGGGCGGCGGCGCTCCAGCCTTGCGCGCCGTCGGCGTTCACGACTTCCACGTTCGTCACGCCGTTCGCGCGCAGCGTCTGCTGGGCGGTCTGGGCGAGGTAGGCGTCGAATTCCACCGTGGTCACGTGATGCGCGTTATAGGCGAGCAGCGCGGCCATGTAGCCCGAACCCGTACCGATTTCCAGCACGTTCTCGTTCTTCTTCGGCGCGAGCGCTTGCAGAATGCGCGCTTCGACGCGCGGTTCCAGCATGAACTGGCTGTCGTTGCTGATCGCGGCGCCCTTGAGCGGGATCTTGACGTCGGTGAAAGCGAGGTTGCGGTAGGGCGCCGGCACGAAGTCTTCGCGCTTGACCACCGTCAACAGATTGAGCACCTGCTGATCGAGCACATCCCAAGGGCGGATCTGCTGCTCGATCATGTTAAAGCGGGCCTGTTCGTAATTCATTTCGATTACCGTGGGATTGTAGGCAAACACAACCGCGCATTTTACCAGTTCCGGGCGGCGGTCATGATGACGCGTGAACTTATGGGGTGGGAAGGGTCACCCGATGCAGATATGCCGCACACATCGTGGCGATCTGATCGGCAATGTGCGCAGCGAGCTGGCCGCAGGTCGTGCCCGCCGGCGTGCGGTTCTCAAGAATCGCCTTGATCGGCCCCGTCATCGAATTCAGGAACACGAAAGCGACCGTGCTCGTATCGTCGAAACGCCCGTCCTGCGCGGTATCCAGCATGGCGACGACCGCCGCATGCATGCGCTGGCTGGCCCCCGCAAATACCTCCCGGCCGTCCAGATCTTCCGACAGACGATAGAGCGCCTGCGCTTCCTCGATATCCGTCATCTTCGCGCCGACGTACGCGTCGGCCAGCGCCCGGGCCATCGCCTCGAGCGGCAGGCCGTGCGAATCGAGACACGTCTTTTCCACCGTACAGACGATGCGATCGATATGCCGCTCCAGCACGGCATAAAGCAGCACCTGTTTGTTCTGAAAATATTGATAGAGAGTGCCGACCGACACCCCGGCGCGCTCCGCCACCCGGGTGGTGGTGAGCTGGCGCCCGCCATCGAGCAGCAAAACCTGAAGGGCGGCCTCGAAAATCGCGTCGATCGTGACACGCGAACGGGCCTGCTGCGGCGATTTACGGGGCCCTGAGGCCCCTCGGATGTCCGGTTTCATATGCGAATAGAAAATCTGAAGGATTCTTCATAAACTCGATGCTAACAAATTTGCGCGGCTTTGCATGCAGTTCAGCGCAGAACAACAGGCATGACGACGGGAGCAGTGATGAAACGGGACGCAATCGACAACGCAGTGCGAGCGGACGCCGAACGCCATCTGGGACGGGTGGCACTGGTGACGGGCGCAACCAAGGGAATTGGGCAGGAAGTGGCACGCTCGCTCGCCGAGGCGGGCATGACGGTGGTGGTGGGGGCCCGCGACGAGGCAAGAGGTGAAGAGGTGGTGGCGCCGCTGCGCAAGGCGGGTTTTCAGGCCGAGACGCTGGTGATCGACCTGCTCAAGCCGGAGACGCTGCACGCGGCGGCCTACCGGATCGGGCGCTATCACGGGCGGCTGGACGTGCTGGTGAACAACGCGGGCATTACCGATCCGCGCGACGACACCCCCGAGCGGGCGTCCATCGAGGCAGTCGAGCGGATATTCGCGACCAACTTCTTCGGCACCTTGCGGGTGACGCAAGCCATGTTGCCGTGGCTGTCGCGCTCGGATGCCGCGCGTATCGTCAACGTGTCGAGCGGTCTGGGCTCGCTCGCCTACAACGGCGACCCGGCGTGGGAGCATGCCGCGTTCAAGCTGATCGGCTACAACGCCTCGAAGGCGGCGCTCAACATGCTGACGGTGCAGCTCTCGCACACCTTGCGCGAGACGGCGATCACCGTGAATTCGGTCGACCCGGGCTACACGGCCACCGACCTGAACGGCAAGCGGGGCACGCAGAGCGTGGAAGACGGCGCGCGCAGCGTGGTGATGCTGGCGCTGGGCGAGCGCGGAACGGTCAACGGCGGTTTCTTCGACGTGGCGGGCGCGTTGCCGTGGTGATCGGGTGAAGGGGTGAAGGGGTGAGCGGGGAGGGCAGGTTGCGCTCGCGGTAAAATGCGCAGCCTGCTAATCCGGCGACACCTCCGTCACCGGCCCCGACCGATCGTTTCATGAACTGCCGACCTCATTGCGCGGCTTGTTGTATCGCGCCTTCCATCTCGTCGCCGATTCCCGGCATGCCGCACGGCAAGCCGGCGAACACGCGCTGCGTGCAACTCGACGATGCCGACCGCTGCCAGATCTTCGGCAGCCCGCTGCGCCCGGCCGTGTGCGGCTCGCTGCAACCTTCGTTGGAAATGTGCGGCGACGACCGTGAACAGGCCGTGCGCTGGCTCTCCGAGCTCGAAGCGCTGACAGCACCGGTGCAGTAACCGGCAGATCGCCCCCATGCATCAAACCCCATCCGTCACAGCGCTACGCCAATAGGCACCGGGTAGTTCGGCGTCATGTGCGAATGCTATAGTCGCGCGTGTCGGGCGCTGGGCGCCCTGTAGTGGAACGAGACATGGCGCGTCAAACGCATCCGGACCGGCAACATCATCAGCAGTGCGAGGCATTGGACACACGCGATGTGCACGAAGCGACGAACCCGTCGCGTCGTCGCTGGCTGACCCTCACGGGCGCATCGGCACTCGCTGCCGGGCTCGCCGCATGTGCCGGTTTGCCGTTCGGCAACGACTACACCTTTTCCGAAAGCCAGTTGCAGCGCGCGTTGGAGCGCAAGTTTCCGTTCGACCGCCGCGTGCTGGCGGTGCTCGACGTGAACCTGTCGCACCCGCGTCTGACGCTGCTGCCAGACCGCAACCGTCTGGCGGTGGCCGTCGACGCCACCGTGACGCATCCGCTTGGCGGCGCGCCGCTCACCGGCACGCTGGCCATCGACAGTGCGCTGGCCTACGACCCGGCCACGCTGTCCGTGGTGCTGCGCGATCCGGAAGTCGAGACATTCACTATTGACGGTTTGCCCGAGCGCTGGTCGCGCCAGCTCAACGCTGCCGGTGCATTGCTCGCGACCCAGTTGTTGCAGGGCGCCCCGATCTACACGTTCAAGCCCGAGCAACTGAACATTGGCGGCGTGGCACGCCAGCCGGGCCAGATCACCGTGCTTTCCCATGGTGTGAACGTCAAATTCGATTCCCGTTGATCCGGCGCGGCCAAGCCTCGGCGTTAAGCCGTTAAGCGCCCTACGGCTCACCTAATTTTTCCCGCGTAAAACCTCTTTTTCCGATTTCACGACTTCTCAGGAAACCATTGCATGGACTTGTTGCTGGCGCTTAAGGCGGTCATTCTCGGTGTGGTCGAAGGTCTGACCGAATTCCTCCCGATCTCGTCGACGGGTCACCTGATTCTGGCCGGCAGTCTGCTCAACTTCAACGACGACAAGGGCAAGGTCTTCGAGATCGTGATTCAGTTCGGCGCGATTCTGGCCGTGTGCTGGGAATTCCGCGCGAAGATTGCACGCGTCGTGGCGGGGCTGGGCAGCGATGCCACCTCGCGCCGTTTTGCCATCAACGTGATCGTCGCCTGCCTGCCGGCCATCGTGCTGGGGCTGCTGCTCGGCAAACACATCAAGGCGGTGCTGTTCAATCCGACGGTGGTGGCTACGGCGTTCATCGTGGGTGGCGTGATCATTCTGCTGGTCGAGCGGCATAACCGCCGCAACGTCGAAGCCGGTCAATTGCCGCGTGTGAACTCCATCGACGATCTGTCGCTGGCCGACGCCCTGAAGGTCGGTTTTGCGCAATGCCTCGCGCTCGTGCCCGGCACGTCGCGCTCGGGCGCCACGATCATCGGCGGGATGATGTTCGGGCTGGAGCGCAAGGTGGCGACCGAATTCTCGTTCTTCCTCGCGATTCCGATCCTGTTTGGCGCGACGATCTATGAACTGTATAAATCGCGTTCGATTCTGTCGGTGGACGACGTCGGTATGTTCGGTATCGGGTTCGTGGCGGCGTTCATCAGTGCGTTCATTTGCGTGCGCTGGTTGCTGCGCTACATCGCGTCGCACGACTTCACCGCGTTCGCGTGGTACCGCATCGTGTTCGGTCTGGTGGTGCTGGCGACCGGTTGCAGCGGGCTGGTGGTCTGGGCCGACTGAGCGGCGTCAACAAACCGACGCAATGAATGACAAAGGGGCACCACGCGGTGCCCCTTCTCTTTTGCTGCGGCCTTTCAGCGAAGGCGTTCAGCCACGCTTCCTGAAGACCAGATCCCACACGCCGTGACCGAGGCGCAGGCCACGGTTCTCGAACTTCGTCACCGGACGGTAGTCGGGACGCGGCGCATAGTCGGCGGCGGTGTTCTCGAGCGTCGGCTCGGCGCCCAGCACTTCGAGCATTTGTTCGGCGTATTCCTGCCAGTCGGTCGCGCAGTGCAGATAACCGCCCGGCTTCAGGCGCGAGGCGAGCAGTGCGACAAACGGCGGCTGGAGCAGGCGGCGCTTGTGGTGGCGCTTCTTGTGCCACGGATCCGGGAAGAACACGTGAACGCCGTCGAGCGACGCTTCCGGCAGCATGTGCTGAACCACTTCCACGGCGTCGTGCTGGATGATGCGCACGTTCGACAGCGGGGTGGTCCCGATGAGCTTGAGCAGTGCGCCCACGCCCGGCTCGTGCACTTCCACGCCGAGGAAGTCGTCGTCAGGGCGCACCTTGGCGATATGCGCGGTGCCGTCGCCCATGCCGAAACCGATTTCGAGAATGCGCGGGGCGTTCGGACGCTCGAAGGCGGCCGGCCAGTCGAGCGTTTCGGGCGCGTAGGGCACGAGGAACTTCGGGCCGAGCGTGTCGAATGCGCGCTTTTGCGCTTCCGAGCTGCGACCGGCACGGCGCACGAAACTGCGGATGCGGCGCGGGTGCGCAACGCCGTCCGGACCGATCTGTGCTTCGTCGTCTTGCGCGTCAGAGGTGTTCGGCGCGTCAAGGTCGGCGTCGTCGTCGTGGGCCGGTTGCGCGTCGTCAGTCGGCGGTCGTCCGTGGTTCGCGTGGTTCGTCATGGAAGCAGAAAGCCGTCGGGGGCGACGGCTTGTCGAGGAAGTGCTGCGGCGGGCGGCGCGCTTGGCAGTGATGCCCGCGCTGGCGCCCAACACGATGATTTTTCAAAGGATTTTCCCGCGCCTTGGCAGCGGGAACGAGCGCGATTATCGCCCGGAACGGTCTTGACTGGCAAGTTGGCCCCCGGTGCCGCTCAACGCGCCTTTGCCCGCGAGGGCTTGGCGGAAGCCGCGACACGCGCCGCGCTCTTGTTGCGCATTGCGCCGGCGCTGTCCATGTCTTCGAGCCATGAGAGGGCGTCGGCATGGCGCAGAAAGTGGCGCAGATAGTCGGGCGACACGTCGTGCATGAGCGAGAGCGCGCGATGCACGAGATGACTCGAATTCAGCGGCCCGGCGTTCTCGGGCACCTGCGCCAGCGACTGCCGCAGATTGCCGTCGGTGCTGAGCTTCGACCAGGTTTCGCGGAAATACTCCAGCACGTCCATGTCTTCGAAACTGTCGTCGGTTGCGATGACCGTTGGGGGCGCGGGCGGTGCGATGGCAGGGGCGACCGGTGAAGCGGCGGACGAAGCGCCTGCCGTCATACCGGATGACGCCGCGTTGACCGTGCGCGCCACAGGTGCCGGGTTCGCCGGGCGCTTGAGCGACGCCACCGACCGTGCGGGCCGCTCGCCGACGCGTTGCGTCATGTCGGCGATCAGGGCTGACAGGGGCGACTGGGAGGACTGGGAGGACTGGGATGGCGAGATGGCAGCAACTCCGCCTTCCGGCGCCGTGGCAATGCTGTCGTGGGCGTCCGGGGCTGCGCCGTCCGCATCGTCCGTCAAAGCCTTCGAGAAGGCGTCGACGAGCGTTTGCAGGCGCGCGTCCAGCACGCGCCTTGCTTCGCCCGTATAGGTCTCTGCTCGCCGCGCTAGCGCCTCAATGAGGTGAAAGCGAACCGGGTCGCGCTTGTCGGCTTGCTGCGCCCGCCAGAGGTCGAGTTGGGTCTGCCAGATCGACTTATCGGCGGTGTCGGCGGCGTCGGCCGAATCGGTGGGATCAGCGTCAGCCATTTGATTTCCCGGCCTTGCCTGTATTCCCCGCATTCCCCGCACTACTGCGCGGCATCGGTGCAATTTCCACGCGCCGGTTCTTGGCGCGGCCAGCCTCGTCGCCGTTCGACGTCACGGGCTGTTCCGCACCGAACGCGGCCGAGAACACCGACGACGGGGGAATACCTGCGGCGATCAACTCGCGCGTGACGGTGAGCGCCCGTTGCGCAGACAACTCCCAGTTATCGGCAAAGCGCCGGTTCGTCTCACGCACTTGCTGATCGTCGGTGAAGCCGCTGACCATCAGAATCTCGTCGCTCACTTTCAGATAAGCGGCGAGCGGTGCGGCGAGACTGCGCAGCACCTCGCGGCCCTGCGGCTGCAACTGATCCGAATTCAGCGCGAAGAGCACGTTGCCGCTGATACCGATGCGGCCGTTCACGATCGTGACGCGCCCGCCCGCCAGCGGCCCGGCGAGCGCTTTCTCCAGCGTTTCGCGGCGTTGCGTTTCGGCCTGACGTTCCTTCACCTCGCGCTCCAGCTTGGCGGACAGTTCGAGCTGCACGCCGATCACGCCGAGCATGATCAGCACGAACGCGCCGAGCATCACCGACATCAGATCGCCGAACACGGCCCACGCCGGTGCGGCGGCGCCAACGTCGCCGTCGGCCATCTCGGAGTCGAAGTCGTGGCTCATGCTGCCGCGCTACCCGGTTGTGTGCGGGCCGCGCCCAGCTGTTGCAGGTTTTCGAGAATCTGCTTTTGCGACATCACGCTCAATTCCACCACTTCGCGGGCTTGCGCGACGTAGTAGCCGAGTTGTTCGTCGCTGCGGGCCATCGATTTGTCGAGTGCGGCTTCAATGCGTTGCAGATGGTCGAGCAGTTGCGTGTTCGATTCGCCGAAGGCCTGCACGGCAGCGCCGAACGTGTCGCCGAGGCTCGCCACTTCCACGGCGCTGCCGGTGACCTGCGCCGACGCGGCGGCCAGTTTCTCGGTCTGGGCGGCAATGGCGTCGCCCAGATTCGCGCTGGCACGTTCGAGCAACTGCGCCGACGTGGTGACGAGATCGTCGACCGCCGCGCGCTGTTCGTTGCCTGCATGGCGCACCGTGTCGAGCAGCGTGCCGAGCGTATCGAGCAGGCGCGAGCGTTCTTCCAGCATGGCGTTGTCGCGCACCATGCTGTCCGAGAGCTTCTGACGCAGTTCGGCGATGATTTCGGCGGCGGCCTTCGGGGCTTCGGCAGCGGTCTGCATCAGGCGCGAAATCTCGGCGATGGTGTCGCTCGCGTTGTTGCGCGACTGTTCCGACATTTCGAGCGCGGTACGGCTGAGCGTCTCGCAGATCGTCTGTTGCTGATTGGCCGTTTGCGCGCCCATCTGCTGCCACTGTTCGCGCAGTGTCGCGAGCGTGCCTTCGAGCGTTGCGGTCCATGCCGACAGGCGTTGCGTCTCGCGTTCGGCAGTGGCGTCGTGATGCGCGGCGTTGGCGGCGTTCAGGGCGTCGAGCAGCGACGCGCTGTGTTCGGTGAAGGCCGTCGTCGTCGCGGCAACGAGTTGCTGATTGCCGCCCGCCAGTTGTTCGCTCACGCGAGCGTGTTCGGCGATGGCGTCGCGCCAGGCGTGTGCGACATTGGCCGACGCGGCGTCCATTTGGGTCGAAACGCCTTGCAGCAGTTGTGTCGAGCGCGTGTCGAAGGTGTCGGCAAAGCGCACGAGTGCGGCGGCGAGGTCTTTCGTGAGTGAGTCGTTGGCTTGTTGCTGCGAAGCGATGGCCTGCTTCCACTCGCCGGAAACCACAGCCGCCGTATCGGCAACGCTTTGCATCGCGCCTTCCGTGCGGGTACTCACGCCGTCCACGAGATGCGCGGAGCGTTGCTCGAACGTCTCCGTGAAGCGGCTCAATGCGGCGCTGAGATCGGCAGCCAGCGACGCGTTGGCCGCCTTTTGCAGCGCCAGCGATTCGCTCCACACTTGCGCCACGCGCTCGTGTGCACCGGACACATTGCCGCTGGTCGTGTCGAGCTTTGCGGCCACGTCGCTGATCAAGGCATTCGAACGTGCATCGAACGTCTGTGCGAAGCGTTCCAACGCGGCACCGAGTTCCTGCGTCATCGTGTCGTGCGACAAGCGTTGTTGCGTCAGTGCCTGATCCCACACTTGCGCCACACGCTCGTGCGCGCCGGACACGTTGCCGCTGGTCGCGTCGAGCTTGGCCGCCACGTCGCCGAGCAAGGCGGTCGAACGCGCTTCAAAGGTTTGTGCGAATCGTTCCAGCGCCACACCGAGGTCTTGCGTGAGCGCGTTGTGCGCGCTTTGCTGCTGCGCAAGCGCTTGCTCCCAAGCCTGCGCGACAGTCGTCTGCGCGGTGGCGATGCTGCCGGTGGCGTTATCGAGGCGCGTGGTCACGTCGGCCAACAACCCCGCAGAGCGAGTTTCGAAAGTTTGTGCGAACTGTGTGAGCGTCGCGCCAAGTTCCTTCGCCAGCGCATCGCTGGTGCGTTGCTGCGCCGCGAGCGAGGCTTCCCACGTTTGCGCAACACCGGCGTGCGCCGTGCTGACCTGGCCGGTTGCGCTTTCGAGTCGGGTGGCAACGTCGTCGACGAGTCGCGCCGAGCGTGTCTCGAACGTCTGCGCGAATTCGCCGAGCGCGCCACGCAGATCGATCGCGAGCGACTCGTTGGTGCGCAACTGCGCATCGAGCGAATCCTTCCAGACATTCGCCACGCGCGACGTCGTCGCTTCGAAGCGGTCGGACAGGCCGTCCATGCGGTCTTGCATGGCGGACGACACCGTCTGGTGCCACGACGCCGTCTCGCGCGCCAGACTGGCCATCGTCGCTTCGACTTCGGGGCGAATCGCGGCACCGGCGGCGGTGGCCGTAGTCGTCACGCTGTCTTTCAGATACTGCTGCATCGCGTTTGTGAGCTGCGCGTACGAGGCATCCGTGCGGGCGTGCAAGGCATCCTGATTCGCCACGAGCCGTTCGCCGAGGCCCTGACTCTGGCGCTCCATGGCGGCCATCATCTCTTGCAGACGGTCGACCAGCGCGGGCATTACCGCGGCTTGCTGCTGGAGCAGTTGCAGCGTGGTTTCGCGCTGATGTTGCTGCGAGAAGCCGCGCAGCGTGGTGACAATGCGCGCGTCGAGCGACTGCACGACTTGCGCGCGCTGCTTGCGGGCGAGCGCGGCGAGCAGGCCGAGCATGGCCGATGTGGCGACACCGGCGACCGAGGTGCCGAACGCGAAGCCGAGGCCCTTGACGGGGGAGGCAAGCGACGCACGAATGGCTTGCAGGTCGGTCGCGCCTTCGAGGGCGATGCCGGTGCCGCGCAGCGTTGCCGCCATGCCGAGGAACGTGCCGAGCATACCGAGCAGCACGAGCAGGCCGACGAGATAGGGCGTGAGTGCCGGGCCGGGCAGGCCGACGCGCTCGCCTTCCACGCGCAGGCGCACGGCGGTGCGCAGGCCGGCGGGCAGCGCGTCGAGCCATGACGGCAGCGATGCCGGCGGCGTATTCAGTTCGCCCACCGCCTTTGCTAGCGCGTTGGAAGACTGATGAAAGCGTTTGAGTTCAAGGGCACCGAACAGATAGACGGCGGCGATGACCAGGGTGACGGCCAGCGCGAGGGTGTTGGTGCCGGCATAGCCGATGGCGATCCAGCCGACAACGGCCAGTCCGGCGACAAAGGCGACGAGATCAACGAGGTAACGATTCATGTTGTCCGGGTTCACTAACGTTTTCGCCGGGTTCAATCGCGTGTTGGGCGGCGAGCAGCCCTTCAAGCGGTTGAAGGCGGATATCGAGTTCTGCGAGCAGGATGCTCTGCATGTCCCGGTGGAAAGTGTCGAGCCACGTGCCTGCCGGGGCGAGCGGCGGTGCACCGGGCACGCGCGGTGCGGCCAGCGCGGCCTGCTCGGTATCGCGCAACTTCACGAAATGGCCTTCGAGCAGGTTCGGCACGCTGGCGAGCAACGTGCGCTCGCGGGCGCCCAGCACGCGCTCCATGACGGCATCGACACTGGCCAGCCGGGAAGCGTCTGGCGACATCAACGCCAGCTGTGCGCGCATGCGGGTGCGCAGCGCGCCGATGGCCGTGTCCATGGTCTGTTGCGACGTGGCGTAGCGCTGCCGATAGGCGGGAAACTCGGCAAACGAGGCGGCCCGTTGACGCTCGGCGGCGCTCATTGCCCGAATTTGCCCGCCGGGGGCGGCGGCCAGACCGCAATCGCGGGCGATGGCGGCGGCGAGGTCCGTGCGTACGCGTGCCAATTCCCGGCTGCCGCTGGCCGAAGCCGGGGCGGCCGTGCGCCCGCCGGGCGTTTCGGCCGGCGAGGAGGCTTTGAGAGCCGACGACAAGGCGATGGCGTCGGTCCAGCCCAGCCACTCACTCATGCGGTCCGAGAGCGACGGCGCGGCCTCAGGCGGCGTGAACGTGCTCAGACGGGCCAGCGAGCGTATGAGTGTCGGGGCGCTGATTACGGGACGCCGGGGCACTTGCACCATTCCACTGGGGGGTCAAAAACCCAGCAGTTTACACTGCGCGGCCCCCGGCACCCCCGGGTTGAGGTTCGCCGCCCGTGCCGACGATACTCATGACGCTCTCGTGACGCGGGATCTATCGCGCACAACGGTCGGTGGTGAACGGAGAGGGGGTGCTGACTGGCGGCGTGCCGATGGCCCGCACGGACCGGTGCCGAACCGTCTCTGGGCGAATCTCCGCCGCGAGGTGGAGGTGGCGGGCGAGGCGAGCCCGGAGACGGTGTGACGCCTGACGGCGAACGTGTTCAGCAGGTCGCGTCAGCAGTTTGTGCAAGGCCGCTGCGCAGATACGGCAGCAGGCTGGCGAGACCGATGGCAGCCATGGCGGCGCCGATCCAGAGCGGCGCGCGCATGCCGTAGCCCGCGTCGATCGCGGAGCCGCCTGCCCACGTGCCGAACGCGAGACCTGCCGTGATCACGGAGGTGTGCATCGTATTGACGAGCGGCCCCGGCGCGGCGGCGCGCATCACGCGCGCGACCATGGCGGGGTTGAGCGACACGCCGGTCAGACCGATGGCGGCAAACGCGGCAATCCCCACGGGCGTGATGTCTGCCCACAGCGCAAAACTGACCAACGCGAGTGCCAGAACGCTCAGGCCGACAACCAGCACGGTGAGCGTATGGCGGTCAGCAAACCGGCCCGTCACGGCATTGCCGATGATGTTGGCGATGCCGTACATCGCGAGCAGATTCGGAATCGTGGCAGCGGAAACGCCAGCGACGTTCAGGAAGATCGGCGAGAAGTAGCTGAACGCGGCGAAGGTCGCGCCGATGATCAGGCCACTCGTGATGAAGGCGGCCCACAGCGGACGATTGAGCAGTGAACGGAATTCGGCCGCGAGGCTGACCGTTTCGCGCTTCTCGGTGGCCGGTGCCCACAGCGCGACCGCCACGGTGCAAAGGGCGGCGAGTACGGCGACCAGCCAGAAGCTGGCGCGCCAGCCGAAGTGCTGCTCGATGAACGCCGTGAGCGGCACGCCCACGACGGGCGAGAACATCAGGCCGCCGAGTACGAACGACGCGGCACGGCCGCGCACCGACGGCGCGACGAGGTCGGCGCACAGCGTGAGCGCGACACCGAACGTGGCGGAACTGGCCACGCCCATGATGATGCGAGCGAGCGCCATCACTTCATAGCGCGTGGCGACAGCGGCAAGCACACCACCTGCCACGTTGATGACGAGCAGCCAGACGAGCGCTTGCTTATGCGGCGTGCGCAAGGCCAGCAGGAGGGCGGTGAGCACCGGGCCGCCGATGGTCATGCCCAGTGCATAGAGCGAGATCAGGTTGCCGATGTCGCCAATGCCGACGTTCATCGCATGGGCGAGCGCGGGCATCATGCCGGCGACCATGAATTCCGCCGTAGTCATGGCAAAGACGGTGAGTCCTAATAAGTACACGACCGGTGGCATGGAGGTTTTTTGCGTCATATTTGTAACGATCATTCAATATTTGGGGGAAGAAAAAGCCCTGAGGGCTTTACGCGCGAATGTCGGGTGGAACTGGTGTATTCGGTGTGTTGCGTGTGCCGGTCGCGTTGGCGTCGACAGTCGAAAGCGTCAGAGCTGGGCGATCGTGCCTTCCATGATGTCTTCGAGAAACGTGCGATCGCTGACGGTGCGCCCGAGGGCGCGCAATCCGAAATAGCTGCTGAAGTACATGCGGGCGACGAGGAGTGCGGGCCGATCGGCGGAGAGTTCACCGCTGTGTTGTCCGATGGCGATCAGATGCACGAGCACCTGTTCGATACGGGTGAGATAGGCCTGACTGATCTGGCGCACTCTGGGGTCTTTGCCGCCGCGTTCGAGGGCGGCGAAAAGACCCATGCAGCCGCGTCCCTTCTTGGGATCGAGGTCTTGGTCGATCCCCCATTGCATGAGCGCGCGCAGCCGGTCCTTGACCGCGCCGGGCGCGTTGAGAATGTCGACTTGCGTCTGAAGCCCGAGCGTCTGATAGCGCTCGAGGGCTTCGTGATAAAGGTTCAGCTTGTTGCCGAAGGCGTTGTAAAGACTGCCGCGCCCGAGGCCCGTGCATTCGACGAGCGTCTGCGCCGACGTGCCTTCATAGCCGTTCGTCCAGAACGCATCCATGGCGGCGTCGATGACGGCCGCGTCGTCGAATTCTCTAGGTCTGCCGCTCATGTTGATGTGCCTCGATGTCAGGGGGACGAAAACGGGGTAGCGCATTGGACGACGTCAATACGCCAGTCCGGTAGACGAGACTATAGGCGATTATTTAACGACTGTTCCAATAACCTGATATCGGTTGTGGAATTGGTTCGAGGGCTGTGGGAGATGCGGCGCGCAGAAACAAAAAAGCCGTCACGAGGACGGCTTCTTCGAAGAATCTTTGGAGCGGGCGATGGGAATCGAACCCACGGCTCTAGCTTGGGAAGCTAGGGTATTACCATTATACGACGCCCGCGAAGAGCGCCATTTTAAGCGGGAAGCAGACAGTTTGGCAATCATGATCTGTTCGTGGTGATCGTGGTTCGAGACTTCGACCACCACGACCCTTCGGCGCGTTTAGCGCAGTTCCGGCATATTCAGCAGGGTGTCCTGCAACTTGATCATGGCGTCTGCGGTAGCTCGACGGCCGGAGAGCGAAAAGTCGCTCTTGAATTCGCTAAAGTCTGCGTGGCCGGTGCCGGTCACGGTCTGTGTGGCGAAAATTGTGCCATCCAGATTGCGAATCTCGCACTTGAGACTCACCGTGAAATCCGTTGCGGGCCACGTGACCAGGCTGGACGAGGACGAATCCGTCGTTATCGTAGGAACAACGACATAAGCGAGCGCGCTTTTCTTCGTCGAGGCATTGTCATCGACAGATTTCAGACGCGATACGTCCGTGAATACGTTCGAAAACACCTTGTAGAACGCAGTTTCGGTATCGGCATACGGCTTATAACTTATCTTGTCGCCCCCGCCGCCGGGTGTCGTAACAATCAGTTCACGCAACTGATCCGTGATAACAAAGCCCACGTGCTTATCGATGCGCGTGGCGCCTTCCGGGGCATTCACTGCCGCGATGTCCGGGCTCATGCTGACCTGATGCGCGCAGCCAGAAGCCAGCACCACGATGAACATGGCGCAGAGTCGTTTGAAAACTCGCATTTTTTTCTCCGCTTCGGATGGCGTTTATTGAAGTGCCTTCAGGAATGCGTCGTCATTGAGCAATGACGTCAAGAGCTTCTGAACAAGCTTGGGATACGCCTCAGTGGCGCGCGGAATGGCGATGGCCGCCACGAAGTTCGATGACCACTCCGTCTCGGCAGATTTCACCTGGTCATAGCGCGTCGTGTTACCGCTGGTCACGACAATGCGTGCCTTGATGACGCCCTTACCGGTCGCGACACCCGTGTCGACGTCGTTCTCCAGCAACGTGCCGGTAATCTGAACGGGCGAAGCGGGCGCGAGCTTGCCGGCCAGCGACAGCTCCTGCTTGATCGCCTCTGCGAGATATTGGCTATAAGAGTTGCCATAGGGTGAAGACATGGATGTCGTGCGCAGCGCGATTTCTGACTCGGTCTTCAGGCCCGTCGCCGGTGCGAACTTGCCAACGGTGACTTTGTAATCGCCGTCCGCCTTCAGTTTGTCGACGTTATCCAACGAAGCGCTGTAGGTCGGTGCCGTCGTTGAGCACGCGCTGAGCAACGCGGCGCAGGACACCACGAGTACAACCCCGATTCTCTTAAACATGGAAATCCCCGGATGACGTGTGAATGCTTCGCTACTCTGACGTTGCGTCGTAGCTGGTCTAATACTTTTATTTGTAATGCCGAGAAAGGATATGAGGCTGGATTAGGCCGTGTCAACCGTATTCCACATGAAAAAGAATCGATGTACGAACGATGCAACAACCTGATTTTCGCTCAATGGATCGCTCGGCGATTCTCTGAGTCCGGCGAAATACAGTGGGGGTACTTCTGGTGTTTCTGGCGATCGATGCGTTTCATCGATGGCTACAGTTCCGGGAAAAATTCTTGAGATCGATTCCCTCGATCCTCCAAATGCTTTCTTTTTACTTATCCATCGAATGCAGTATTGACGGCATTCCCGATGTGGTGCATTTCGCGCGCGCAACGTCTCTGAAGGGCTGCGAAATGTGCTGAAACACCGATGTTCCTTGGCGTCCCCCTCTCGTAACGTTACGGATTCGCCCTTCGTAACGCTTTCTCTGCTCCGCACCTCATCGCATTAGTTCGAACGTTGCACACACCGATCGAATTATTCAGATCCCATCGTCTCGATCAACTGAAGACAGTCATGGCGAAGACGTGTGCCTCTCGGTCTAAACCCTGACGCCGATTTTCAATCCCGATTCTTGATTGGCATACAAGTTGCTCAGTCTCTCCGCAGACGAACGGCAAGCTGGATTGGACGCAACCATAACGCGCTCACCAGTGATCCGATCGTCTCGGGGGGATGATCACACACGAAGCGACGCATCGTTCGCACGTGCTCGGTGGCCATATCTCCAGTGCTTTGAAGCCCATAACAGAAACTAAATTGGAGAAGCCACACCATGAAAAAAGTCTCATTGGCCCTGCTCGCTTTGTTCGCCTCGATTGGCGTTGCCCATGCTCAAGTGCCGAGTGCTTCGGGCACCGGCATCATTAGCAACACCACCAGCGTTTCCGGTTCTGCCGCCGCCGTGGCCCCCGGGCAGTCGTACACCGGCGCCAGCGCCACGCAGATGTCGTCGTTCACGCTGCAACCCGGCTCGACGACGAACACCTACGCCAGCACGCAGATGAATCTGGTGGGAACGACGCAGACGTCGGGCTCGGCACTGGCGTTTAACGCGTCGGTCGGCGGCGGTAGCGGCGGCGCCATCGCGCAGGGCACGACGAGCTCGACGGCCAACGGCACGCTTGCCTTCCCGAGCGCGCATGGCACCGGTACGGGCAGTGCGACGTCCGGCACTTCCAACTACGCGCAGGCCGGGAGCAACGAAGCCAACTCGAACGCGTCGGCCAGTGGTGCGAATTTCTACAGCTCCATTCAACAAGACGTTGCCTACACCGGACCGCAGTACAACGGGTTCTCGGTGACCAACACCACGAGTGCTGGCGGCAGCGCGAGTGTCGATAACATCGCTGCGACCGGGCTTGCCGCACTCACGAGCGCCAACATCAATCTTGCCAACATCCCGAACGTGAACCAGATCGGCGCGGGGGCTACTTACAACGAGTCGTCGGGCTTCGCCAACACGCTGCACAACACGGCGAGCAGCAATGCGTCGTTTGGTGTGACCGTCAAAGCGGACAACACGTCGCCGCTGGCGGTCGTCCAGCTGCCGACGCCGACGCACTAAGTTGCCGGTTGGCGCACGTCACAGCTTCGATGTGACGTGCGCCAACCGCTCACCGGCAGCACCGCGTCGATCACGCATGACGTGCACGAGCGGACAGGTGCCCTACGCATCATCGGTACCTCGTCCGCCGCGCGAGCGCACACAAAAAACACACTGAGGGGAAACATCATGAAGAAGATTGCACTCTTCGCCGGTCTCGCCATGCTCGCGTTTTCGGCGATCGGGCAGTCCATGACCGGCATGGGCAGCGGTACCGCTTCATCGGGCGCGACGGGTGGTGCGCTCAACATGGATTCACACGCGATCTACAACACCGATACGCGCTTCTCGGCATCGACCGCCGTGGGGCCCGCGCTGACGACGTCAACCGACACCTGCATGGGATCGACCAGTGTTGGTGGCTCGGGCACGATGTTCGGTTTTTCGATTGGCACCACTTGGACGGACCATCATTGCGAGACGCTTAAGAACGCGCGAGAACTGCGCAGCATGGGGCAGGTGAAGGCATCGGTGGCGGTGTTGTGCACCATCGCCGAGAATCGCTACGCGTTGGCGGTGACAGGGGTGCAGTGCCCGATGACCCAAGACGAATGGGAGCGCGCCGGGCGTCCGACGCTGAACTCGGAAGGGCTCGCCAATACCAAGGAAGGCAATCTGGGATTAGTGGTGCTCAACGATGCCCTCGCCGCACAAGCACAACCGCAGCCGGTATCGACACCCCAGACCAAGCAGGACGAAATCGAAAGGCGGCTCGCTCAGGTGCGTGTCGAGCAGGAACAACTCGCACGGGCACTTGATATCCAGCTTCGGGCCTTGCGTATCGCGCAGTCGGACCGCACGAAGACTGGTTCGAATTGAGCCCATGCGTTCTGGCCCCCGCGACCTTGGTTCTGCGACAAATGATGTGTCGCGTTCACGGCACGCGGGAGTGCCAACGCTTACCTGACCCCGCCAAAACTGCGTGGCCCGTTGCCTGCCGTAGTTTGCCTGTAATGACATTGCCCGTTGAGCCGGCTGCCGTCGAAACGCAGTTTTTCCGGATAGCCGTCATTCGCCGATTTACATGCAATGAATTCGACCGGTTGTGTATTGTCTGGCGCGTTGACCTCGATGAACGATGACGCGCCGACAACGACATTGGCCGAAGCACTCGTGCGGTAATTCGAGCAGGCATTCGATGTGACATCGAAGCCGGTGCGTGCCGCGTTGCTGATGCTGGTGTAGCAATAGATCATCGACACTTCAAAACCACAGCTATTGTTGATTCGCATCGAATACTTGTGACTGCGCGTCAGGCTCAGGCAGTTGTTGACCATCGGCTGCGTCTCGGTGCTGTTCATCGCGCTGGTCGCATTGCCACCGGCCGCTGTGTTCGGCGCGCTGTACGCCTGCGCCGCGCTGCCACTGCGGCCAGCAGAACTGTTCATGACAGACGCCGCGGCCTGAAGCTGTGCGGCGTTCTTCCCGCCCGCCGCTGCCAGACCCTGCGCGATCGCGCCCAACACGGCACCGAATCCGGCACCGCTGCTCGTTTGATTCGACGCCTGTGCCGGCTCATAGCGCAGCGCAATGCGCTTTCCATCGGTGTATCTCGCGATGGCCTCACCATTGGCGGCGCTCAGGTTGCCGTTAATGAAACTGCCATTACTTTGATCGCCCTCAAAGCGATTGCCGTTCGCGTACGTGTAAATGCCGTACCCGGTGCGCTGGCCGTCGACAAAATCACCGGAATACGTGTCGCCGCTGCTCCATGAGTAGGTGCCTTTGCCGGTACGGAGGTCGTTTTCGAACGCCCCTTGATAACGATCGCCGCTCACCCAGTAATACTCGCCAATGCCCTGACGCTTGCCAGCACGCATGGTGCCGACGAAACGTTGCGAATAGCCGCCGTCCTGAAACCAGGTCAAAGTCCCCGGGCCGTCGACATAGCCGCCCACACACGCGCCATCCCAAGTCACGGTTTCGGTGCTCGTCGCCGATGGCGTCCGGTTCCACGTCTGGCAGCCGTCCGTGGTCATTGTCCAAGTCGATGGAAGGGCTGGCGCGCGCGGCGCCGATGCACACGCCGCAAGCGTGCTCAGGCTGCCCAGCAATACGAGTTTCGTGAAATCCAGTGCGTTTCTCATGGTCTTCTCCCCACGTTCTGAGTGCTATCGATCCGACGCTCGTATGGATCCGAATCCACCGGGTCGTGAGGACGGAGGCGGCAAGCGTGGACACCCTTATGCAGGGTTTCGCAAGCGAAGATTACTCAGTGGAAGCCATAAGCTCCATCATCCAAGTTGATGATGGTCGAACGGCGGGGGATGACCAGCGCGTGATGCCGGTACTTGGCAAACAGTCGAGCGAGAGCTACGCCGCTTCCGGCTTTACCGCACGCGAGCGATGCAATTCAACCACCTGCACCTCGCTAGCGGCACCAGCAACGGCACGCGCGCGCAACTGCCCGCAACCGCCGTCGACGTCCTGACCGGCGCTGTCTCTGACTTTGGTCAACACGCCACGGCTGTGCAGATAGCGGACGATCTCGCGAATGCGTTCGCGGTCGGGGCGCTCGTAGTCGTCGCCTTCGAGGCTGTTGAAAGGAATGACGTTGAGCACGCCATATTTCCCTTTGAGCAGGCGCACGACGGCGTCGAGTTCATCGTCGCCGTCGTTGATGCCTTTGAGCAGCGTCCACTGGTATTGGATCGGATAACCGGTGTCGCGGGCGTACTTTTCACCGAGTTCGACCAGCGCGTCCGGTGCGATCTTCGGCGCGCGCGGTAGCAGATGCGCGCGCAGTTCCGCCTTGGTAGTGTGCAGCGACAACGCTAACGCAGGCTTGATGCGTTGCCGTGGCAGTGCCTCGAACACGCGCGGGTCGCCGACGGTGGAGAACACAAGGTTCTTGTGACCGATGTTGCCTTCGGTGCCCAGCAGGTCGATGGCTTCGAGCACGTTCTCGAGGTTATGCGCCGGTTCGCCCATGCCCATGAAGACGACTTTCTTCACGGCACGCAAACGTCGCGCCAGCACGACCTGAGCCAAGATTTCCATGCTCGAAATCTGGCGGATCAGACCGCTCTTGCCGGTCATGCAAAACCGGCAGCCTACCGCGCAGCCGACCTGCGTGGAGACGCAGAGCCCGTCACGCGGCAGCAACACGCTTTCCACCATCTGCCCGTCGGCGAGTTCCACGAGCAGGCGCGAGCCGTCGTTGCCGGCATGCTCGGAACGCACGCGCGCGAGCGCATCCAGTTCTGCCGTGATCTCGGGAAGGGCGTTACGCAGCGCCAGCGGAAGAAAGTGCTCCGAGCTTCGACGCCGCGTGCCGGTGTCGAGCGCCTGACCGTTCAGCCAGACGCGCGCCACCCGGCCGCGATGGACGGGCTGAGCGCCGAGGGCGGCGAGGCGTTGGTCGAAGTCGGAGAAGCGCATAGGGTGCGGATTCTACGCCACTTGCGCTCGGGCACTCAAGGCGACGGCATGACATCATTGGAAGAGCCATATCACGCCGCGCCGTGACACTTCGCGCCTTGGGTCAGGTCAACCCATCACCACCGATACCGATACCCCACCTGCCCGTACACGTTCCGACGGTAATCGCCGCCCATGTTGCGGGCGTACTTCACGCTCGCGTAAAGCGACGACGTGCGCCCGAGGGTTGCATCCAGACCGGCACCGATTTCAAACCACGTCTTTGCGAGACTGCTGTCGAAGCTCGCGCCCCCCACGTTGGTCGCACCCGGCGACAGGAAGTCGTGCACGACGTCGGCGCTCAGGTACGGAGACGCCGACCCAACCCCGGCGACGTTCGCCAGATCCGGCGCAGCGAACTTGACGCCCAGACGGCCACGCAACGCATTCGTCGTGTTGCCCGACACCGTCGACAGGCTGTCGCTGAACCCGTTCAGATGCAAATACTGATACGCCAACTGCGCCTGCGGCTCGATGGTGAAGCCCGTGCCGAGAATGGCGAACCGGTGACCGATCTCGCCGGAGAGCGCGGCACCGAAGCCATTTTGCGTGGCCCCAATACCCGTCACATCACTGTACTTGTTGCGATAGTGTGTGATCTGCGTCGTCACGTCGGCATAAGCGCCCTGCGGCAGAATTCGCGTCCAGTAGGCGCCCACCGATTGCGCCTGCATGTTGACCGAGCCAGTCGCCGCCGAGAGCGTCGGGTCGAGCGTACGTGCGCTGTCGGAGAACGACGCCGAGGCCGTGCCGAACGTGGCCGTCACCCCCGCCAGCGTGCTGCCGCCCCAGCCCGAGGCGTCGGTATTCAAACGCCACTCGCGCCCGAACTGTGCCGCGAACATGCGCTCATCCGCATCGAAGCGCCCCGACATGTTGGCGTCCATCGACTTGCCATACACGCGGCCCCACACGCCATTGGACGTATCGTCACCCGCAGTGCCGGTGGTGCGCGCATTGCCCATGCGTTCCTGCAAGCGGCCCAGCATGGTGAAACCGAAATCGGTGTTCAACTGCGGCGTCATGGCGTAGGCAACCGTCGCTGCGCGGTAAGCGGTCTGGCCTGAGGCGTATGACGTCGACAAGAACCAGCTAGGGTCACCGCCCGCCGGACCGATCTTGCGAAGCAGGTACTGATATGCGCCCGCCTGAATCGGTGCATCAAGCTTGAATGCGCCGTCCGAGGCCGTCCCGTTGACCTGCACGAGCTGAATGCCACTGCCCGAGGTCGGCGTGCCGGTGCCCGAGACCTTCAACTTGAGCAGAGTCGTGCCGCTCGCATTGCCGTTGATGACGAGTTTGTCGGAAGCCGTTGTGCCGTCGGCGGCGATGGTGGCCCCCATCAGCGCGGTTGCGTTGTTGCCGACGTAGTCGCCCGCGATCGTGAACGTGCCGAGATTGCCCGCAGTGGCCCCGGGCGACGCGCTGCCGACCGCGAGGATGCCCGCGTTCGTCACGCTGCCCAGCGTGCCGCCGTAACCGGCCAGCGTCGCACCGGCGGCCACCGTCGTCAGGCCGCTGCCCAGCGTCGCGTTGCGGTGCGAGGCGTCACCAACGATAACGGTGGCACCGCTGCCAATCGTCGTCGCGCCAGCGTACGTGCTCGCCCCGTTGAGAGCGATCGTGCCCGCGCCGAGCGCCACTGCCGAGAAGTTCGAAATCGCGCCGTTGTAGCTGAACGCGTTACCGCTGCCCGGCGTGATGGTCAGGGTGCTGGTGCCCGTGCCACCGGACACATCGCCGTTCACTACCGCCGCGCCGCCCAGAATCTGGAGGCTGCTGTTGCCGCTGCCCAGATCCACGGCCTTGCCGCTCTGATCGGCCGTGATCGTGCCGTAGTTGATCACCGTCGCGTCGTTGGCACCGGTATTGACGGCAGCTGCCGTCGCGCCGCCGCCTTCAAGGACACCGCCCGCCTGATTGATGATCGTCACCGTCATGGCGTTGCGGCTGCCGGTCACGGCAATCGCCGAGTCGCTTTGCCCGCGAATGAGGCCGCTGTTGACGATGGTCGAATTGACGTAGATGCCCTGCGGCGCGATGGCCAGCCCCGTGGCCGGGTCCTTGTCCACGCCGGCGAGCGTAATGCCGCGGCCGATGCCGCCGGGCGTGTTCTCGCCGACGATGGTGCCGCTGTTGACGATGGTGCCGCCACCGACGGTGACGCCTTCACTCACGTCGTTGAAGGCGCGTGCGCCGCGAATCGTGCCCGAATTGGTGATGTTGACGATACCGTCGACGTCCACGCCATCGCCATCACCCGTCACGCCATTGCCGATGATCGTGCCGCTGTTGTTGATCGTGACGACTTCCTTGGCATTGAACCCGTCGATGTTGATGCCCGAACCGTTCATGCCCTGAATCGTGCCGCCGGCATTGTTCGTGACGGAGAGCTTGAACGTCCCGTCCGTGGTCGTGTCGACGCCGCCGGTGATGCCGTGGCGGGCGCCCTGAATCAAACCGGTGCCCGAGTTGACGACGGTGATGCCGCTGTTGGACTGGGCGTCGATACCGTCGCTGCTGCTCGTGCTGCCGGGGTTGTTGGTCGAACGGATGATGCCCGCGTTGTTGACCACGCCGTTGACGCCGGGACGCACGGCATCGGCTTCGTTTGCCTGAATGACGCCACCGGCGAAGTTGTTGAGCACATTGGTGCCGGTAGTGATCGCGTTGAAGTCGATCGCCTGACTGCCGCCGCCGGAGTTGTTGGTCGAGGTCAGCGTGCCGTAGTTGTTGAACACGACGTTGCTGTTCGCCTTGTTCATCTGGATCACGTCGGCGTCGAACGTGGTGATGCTGGCCCCGGCCCCGTTAGTGACCGTCAGGGTCAGGCCCCCGGTGTTGTCACGTATTGCCCGGCCGGTGCCCGTCATGTTGATCGAGCCGTTGTTGACGATGGTGGCGTTGCCGGTCGCGGTAATGCCGACGGTGCTGCCGCCCACGGACAAGACGCCGCCGCTGGCAATCGTGCCGGACTGCCCGCTGGAGAGCGTCTGGGCCGTGTTGGACGTCTGTCCGTTATTGATGAGGAAGTTGGCGGCGAAGGCGTGCTGCTCGGCGAAAAGCGCGATGACGCCTGCCAGAATGGCAATTGGTTTCATAAACCCCGATGTCCTCTTTGGAACTTGTTCGAAGTCGCAGAGTATTCGTCGGTGTCATGACGAATTGATGAAATGCGGTGAAAGATTGGCGCGATCGACGTAAATCACGTCATCAATTCAGTACAACCCCGCTACCGTATTTTTCTGTAAATCCCGGTCGTAGGTCTGCGCATCAAAATGGCCACCGCTCAGGCGTTTATGCATCTCGCCGGTACTCGGCAAGCGGTCTCGGGGGATTTGTGTTTCCTGATCCCACAAGCGGGAGCGCACGATTGCCTTGGCGCAATGGAAATACACGCGGTCGATCGACACCACGATGACTGTTTTCGGCAGCTTGCCGCTGACTTCAAAGCGCGCGAGCAAATCCGGGTCTACCGAGATGCGGGCGCGTCCGTTGACGCGCAACGTCTCACCAATGCCGGGAATCAAAAAGAGAAGCGACACGCGTGGGTCGGCAATGATATTGCGCAGATTGTCGATTCGGTTATTACCCGGCCGATCGGGAATCGCCAACGTCCGTTCGTCCAGAATCTGAATAAAACCCGCCGCATCGCCTTTCGGAGAGCAGTCAGTCCCCTCATCGCCGACGGATGCCAGCGCCACGAACGGACACGCTCTGACGAACGCCTGATAGTCCTCGTTGAGGTACGTCAGCTCTTTCCAGATCGCACGCTCACCTGGCTCGCCGTAAATCGCGGCGAGTTGTTCCACACTATTGACATCATGATTCATGCGACGCTCTCGTAAGTTTCGGTACTGGTGCCATCCGCTGCGGGCAGTATAAAGTCGCTGCCGATACCCTGTCATTTTTTACAGCTGCGCTTTGGGCGCCTTCCAAGGGAGGCTTTGCGGGGGCGCTCGCCGCTGTGTTTGGCGAGATAGCGGCGGCTCTCGAATCGTAAGACAAATGCGGGCGATCGTTTTAAACTGCCAAGCGCATTCGGCGCGTCGACCAACGTGCGGTACCGAATGTCCTATCAATATAAACACGAATATTTCTGCTGACTCGGCAGGACCAGAATCTATTTAGGGGAAAGCAATGGGCTTTATCTTCTTTATCGTCATCGTGGCGTTCGTCGCGTGGGCGATCATCTATCAGAAGAAGCTTCAACGGCAGCGCGAGGAAGCTCGCCGACGCTATGCAGCGTCGCTCGATGCACTGAAGAAAGATCCGACCAACGCCGATCTCAAGCAGACGACGCTCGCGCTCGGCCGTGAGTATTCGAATCTCACGCGCGACAAGAAGGGCAATACGCTGTTCGACGAAGTCGCGCTGATGAACGACATCAACGCAGCGTGTGCAGGTGCGACGCACCCGGGGGCAGCGAGCGCCGCAGCGCCGGTCCCGGCGCAAGCCAGCGTGGAAGACCGCATCCTGAAGCTCAAGGACCTCCTCGACAAGGGCCTGATCTCAGAGGGCGATTTCGAGAAGCGCCGAGGCGAGATCCTTTCCAGCATCTGACGGCACACAAAAAAGGCTCCTCCCGGAGCCTTTTACGTTTAAAGCGCTTACATCTCTCCTGCCCGCAACGCCGTCTTCAGCACCTTCCCGTAGTGATTCTTGGGCAATGCATCCACCGTGACATACCGCTTCGGCCGCTTAAATCGGGCGATGTGCGCGAGGCAATGCGCATCTAGCGCGTGAGTATCCAATTGCGTACCGGGGCGGCTCACTACGTACGCCACGATCACCTCGCCCCATTCCGGATCCGGCTCACCGATGACGGCCACCTCCGCCACGTTGTCTGCGCGTAACAGCACTTCCTCGACTTCGCGCGGATAGATGTTCGTACCGCCGGAAATGATGACGTCTTTCGAGCGGTCCTTCAGCGTGAGAAAGCCGTCGTCGTCGAGCACACCGATGTCGCCCGTCCACAGCCAGCCGTTACGAAGCGTCTTTGCGGTCGCTTCTGGATTTTGCCAATACCCCTGCATCACAACATCGCCGCGCACCACGACCTCACCGGGTGTGCCCGGGGCCACGGGAACGCCATCGTCATCCACCACTTCGACTTCCACCATCGCGTGCGCGTGGCCGACCGACGCCAGTCGCTGCGCCCACGCCGGGTGCCCACTCGCGGCGATGCAATCGCGCGGCAATACCGTGATCGTCATCGGCGACTCGCCCTGACCGTAGATCTGGACGAAGCGTGAACCCATCACGGCAAGCGCTTGTTCGATATCGGCCGTGTACATCGGCCCGCCGCCGTAGACAATCGTTTTGAAACCCTCGGACGAGGCACCCGAGGCCTGCGCATGGCGCACCAAACGATTGACCATCGTCGGCGCAGCGAAGCAGGAGATGCCACCGAGTGACGCCGCCAGCGCGAACATTTCCTCCGCGTCAAAGCCACCCGAGGCGGGGAAGACGTGTCCCGCCGCCTGCATCATGAACACGACGCTATACAGTCCGGCGCCGTGCGACATCGGGGCCGCGTAGAGCGTGCGGTCGTTGCGTCCAATCGCATCCACATCCGCGAGGTAACACGCCGCAAGCGACCAGAGATTGCGATGCGACAGCATCACACCCTTGGGGCGCCCCGTTGTCCCGGACGTGTAGAAGATCCACGCCAGATCCCCATTCTCCCGGGAGACGGCTGCACCGCTTTGCGATGCCAATGCGCCAGCGGCATTCACCCAACTCTCGATTTGCGCATCGTCCGGTGCGATGCGAATCGCTGGCACTTCCAGAAACTCGGCAATCGCGTCGAGATCTTCCGCTTCCGCCAGCACCACCTCGGCTTGCGCATCATTGACGATGAACGCCGCCTCGCGCGGATGCAGCTTGGCGTTGATCGGCACGGCGACCAGACCCGCCCACCAGATCGCATACAGCCATTCGAGATACTCCGGGCGATTGCGCATCCACAGCGCGACGCGCGCACCTTCCGCGAGACCGAGCGAGCGCAGGCCGTCGGCAATGCCGGCACAACGTCGCGCCAGCGTGGCGTAGTCATACTGCGGCGATTCACCGCGATAGGTGGCAATGTGCGAAGGGTGCCGCGCAGCAGCGCGGGCAAGCGTATTGGCAATGTTCATGACAGGAAGCGATCGCGCATCACCCGGTGAGCGGCTGATGCGCGATCAGAAGGAAGTAAGAAAACAGAGCAGAGCAACCCGCGCGCGAAATCCGTCGCGCGCGTCGTCAAATCAATGCGCAGGCGTACGTGCGGCACCCGGCGCAACACGACGGCTCGCGTCCCCCGAGCGTTGCGTCGCCACCGTCAGAAACGCGAAGAGCAGCAGCCCGTAGAGCAGCACCATCACACCGAGCGTGCTCATGCTCGCGCCGTATCCACCGAAGGTGTCTTTCGCCCAACCCGTCAGATACGGGCCGAGGAAACCGCCAAGGTTGCCGACCGAGTTCACGAGGCCGATACCGGCTGCCGCCGCAGCCCCCGTCAGGAACATGGGCACCAGCGGCCAGAACAGGATGTTCGACGCCAGAATTCCCGACGCGGCGATGCAAAGCCCGACGATCCCCATGACCGGTGAAGTCGCATTCCCCGCGATCACCAGCCCCACGGCACCGATTGCTGCGGGCACGAGGATGTGCCAGCGCCGCTCGCCGGTCTTGTCGGAGTGCCGCGCGTTGATCACCATCGCGACACCCGCGCACAGATAAGGCAACGCGCTGAGCAGCCCGGCGCGCGTGTTGTCCAGACCGCCGATGCCCTTGATGATCTGCGGCATCCACAGGGTGATGCCGAACAGCGCGGTGATGTTGCAGAAAATGGCGAAGGCCAGCAGCAGCACCTTCCCGGAGAGCAGCGTTTGCATCACGCTGTACTGACGCGCACTTTCCTTCGCCGCCCGTTCCTGTGCGAGCGTGCGCACGAGCCAGTCGCGCTGCGCGCCGGTGAGCCACGTCACCTTGTCGGGTGAATTGCCGAGTACGAAGTAGGCGATGACGCCGACCACGACCGCGAGCGCGCCTTCGAGCAGGAACATCCACTGCCAGCCGCGCAGACCAGCGAAGTCGTGGAACGACGTGAGGATGGCGGTGGACAACGGTGCGCCGATCAATACCGCGAGCGGCAGACCCAGAATGAAGATCGCCGTCGCGCGCGCCATGGCGCGTCCCGGGAACCAGAGGCTGAGGTAGAGCACGATGCCCGGGAAGAACCCCGCTTCGGCGACACCCAGCAGGAAACGCATCACGTAGAACGACGTCTCCCCTGACACGAACGCGAAGCCTGCCGAGACGATCCCCCACGTGACCATGATGCGGGCAATCCAGATGCGTGCGCCGACCCGGTGAAGGATCAGGTTGCTGGGCACCTCGAAGACGAAATAGCCAATCGAGAAGATGCCCGCACCGAAGCCGTAGACGGTCGCGGTGAACCCGAGGTCGCCATTCAGATGTAACGCGGCGAAGCCGACGTTCACCCGGTCGAGAAACGCCACGATGTAGCAGAGAATCAGAAACGGCAGAATGCGGCGCAGTAGCTGACTGATCGTCTCCTGCGCGAGACGCGAGTCCAGCGCGGCGGCGTTATCGCCGCTCGCGACCGGTGGGCTCGCCTGAGATGCGGGGGTCGGGTTCAAGGGGTGTCTCCGTCATGGTGCTGTTATGAATGCTGGTCGCTGCCAGCTGAGTGATACGAACTTGCGGTATTGCACGACTTCGTTACGATTTGCTGATTCACTGAAGCTTTACCGGCGTGGCCCTCGCGCCAGCCTCACTGCTTGTAGTCATGCCCGTGGCGTTCCAGCTTGCGCAACAGCGGCGGCCATTCGCGATCGCCCGAGCCGCGCAGATCCGTCACCCATTGCTCGGCGGTCAAGGCGGCAATGTCATGCGGTGGAATTCGCAGTGCAGCGCCCGTCGCCTGCGCGAGCAGTTGCGCGCGAGCCGCTTTCTCCAGATAGAACATTTCCACAAACGCATGTCCGACCGAACGGCCGACGGTGAGCGTGCCGTGATTGCGCAGAATGAGCGCCGTGTGCTCGCCGAGGTCGACCAGCAACCGCTCGCGCTCATCGGTAGTCAGCGCGATGCCTTCGTAGTCGTGATAGCCGAGACGGCCGACAAAGCGCATCGCGTGCTGGGTGATCGGCAGCAGACCGTCTTCCAGCGCGGAGAGCGCCATGCCGGCTTCGGTGTGCAGATGCATCACGCAGGCAGCATCCTCGCGTGCTGCATGAATGCACCCGTGAATGACGAAGCCAGCCGCATTCGGGCGATAGAGCGAGTGGCCGATGACGCGGCCTTCAAGGTCGATCTTCACGAGGTTCGACGCCGTGATTTCGTCGAACGACAAGCCCAGCGGATTCACCAGAAAGTGATGCTGCGGCCCGGGCACGCGCGCCGACAGATGGGTGTAGATGAGATCGTCCCAGCCGTTGAGCGCACACAGTCGATACGCCGCCGCGAGATCCTCGCGCACGCGCTGCTCGCCCGGCGTCGTGCCGGTGTCGGCGAGGACTTCGCCGGCGGGCAGGTCAAATGAAGAAAAAACTGTGTCAGACTTCTGCATTCCGTTCTCCGAACCGACGTACCGCTAGCAAAGCGGCGACGATATTTATAAACTAAACGTTCAGTTTAGTATTTGTCTGGACCGAGCGAATGTCAAGTCAGTTGAATCCCGAATCTTCCACGTCAGGCCGGCGCGGTCGCAAACGTAGTGTCGAAGCGGAGCGCGCTGTGCTCGACGCGGCTTATCGGTTGTTGCTGGAGCAGGGGCTGGCCGCCACGACGATGGAGGCCATCGCGACGGCTGCCGGTGTGAGCAAGGCGACGATCTACAAGTGGTGGCCCAACCGCGCGTCGGTGATCATGACGGCGTTTCTGCGTGAAGCGGGGCAGGCGCTGCCGTACCCGGAAGAGCTCAAGCTCGACAGCATCTTTGCGCGCTTGCTCAAGATGGCCGAAGAGTTTTGCGGGCCGATGGGCACGATGATCAGTGCGCTAATCGCAGAAGGGCAGTCGGACCCGGAGATCGCGCAGGCGTTTCGCGACGGTTACGTCTCGGCCCGCCGCCAGCAGGGCGTGGAGATTGTGCGCGACGCCGTGGCGCGCGGGCTCATCAAGCCGGGCGATCCCGATGTCGTGCTCGATATCCTCTACGCGCCGCTCTACTACCGTCTGCTTGTCGGCCACAAGCCGCTGACGCGCGCGTTCGTGCGTGAGCACGTGAACCTCGTCATGCAAGGTCTGATCGGGCCGAACGGCACCGTGCCCACCTTGGCTGCGAAAGCCGCACGCGGTGCAAAGACGGTGCCGTCGAGAGGCGCGACGGCCAAAGCGGCGGCAAAAAAAGCTTGACGCGTCGAACCGGGTTGTGAATAAACTAAACGAATAGTTTAGAAATTAAAACAACGACACAACCTGACGGAGACGCCCTGTATGAACACATCTTCTGGCCGCGCGAAGCGCATCTCGTTGGACGCGTTGCGCGATAGCGGACATGCTGTCGTTGTGACGGGGGCGAGCGGCGGCATCGGTCTGGCCGTCGCCAACCGTCTTTACGACGATGGCTGGCACGTGGTGGCTACCGACCTCGATCTTTCGCGACTGCGCGATGTATTCGGCGCGCGCGCCGGTGAACCGAGAATGACACTGGCCGCCATCGATGTGACCGACCATGCCGCCGTCGACGCGCTCGCTGCATCGCTGGGTGAACGTGGCGGCGTGGCTGGACTCGTGAATGTGGCGGGCTTGTTGCAGGACGCCATTCCGTTGCTCGAGATGGACGACGGCATGCAGCGCCGTGTCTGGGAAGTGAACTACTTCGGCGCGCAGCATTGCCTGCGTGCGTTTGCGCCGCTGATGACGCAGGCCGGAGCAGGCGCCGTCGTCAACATTACGTCGATCAACGAGCTGCGTCCGCTACCGCTGCACGCCTATTCGCCCACCAAGGTAGCGTTGGGGGCGCTCACGCAACTGGCAGCGGGAGAACTTGGCGCGTCAGGGATTCGCGTGAACTCGGTGGCACCGGGCTTCACGCTGACACCGATCTTTGAAGACAAGCTTGCGACCGGCAAGCGCAGCGCATCGGCCATCGAAGCGCATTCGGCATTGGGGCGTCTGGTGGGGACCGATGAGATCGCGGCGGCGGTGAGCTTCCTGATGTGCGACCAGTCGAGCGCGATCACCGGTGTCAGCTTGCCCGTGGACGCTGGCTGGCTGGTCAGTTCGCACTGGATGAACTTCCGCGAACTGGCACGCGCCGGCGCAGCGTAAAACGGGGCAACAGGTAAGAGAAGTCTTGCGGCGGGTGCAACATCCGCCGCAGGGGCTTACATGAAGAGGCTTGCGGTGTCGGACATGAACTTTGCGACCGGAGCGAGCCGGCTTGCCCACGAACCCACTGCAACCATTCCGTCCAAGATAGCCATCCAGGGCATTTCACACCTCCAGTGTTGGGTTTCATCGATCTCGCTGTGTCGGCGAGTTGATGCAACGATACCGGGCCGGGGAAATTGGCGAAACTGAGACAAATCACAGTCGGCCGTTACTTCGCCCTCGCACGCACTACCGGGGCGCCGCCAAGCAGTTTGACCAACATCAGTGCGCCGGCGCCCCCGCTTGCGATCGCCAGCAGCCACCACAGGGCCGGCATGTCGAAGACCGTCAGATTCTTCTCGTCTGTCGGCAAGTTCATGGTGCTTATAACCACGGCGGTGTTGTAGAACACATGCAGCAGGATGCCGGGGAGCAGTGAGCGAGTCCGTTCGTACAGTTTTCCGGCCACCAGTCCGAAGATGAGGGCGACGACGAACTGATAGACGTTCAGGTGAGCCAGACCGAAGACTGCGGCTGAGTGCGCGATGGCCGTGCCCGCCGGATACTGCCGTAGAAAGCTGCGCAGGATGATGCCGCGATACAGCATTTCTTCGACAAATGGTGCGACCAGACACACGAGTACGAAGGAGCCGAGCCCGGTCTGCCGGTAAAAGTCATTGGAGGCTTGCAGCCATCCTCCTATCGGGAACATCTTCTCCACGCCGGTGCCGATCACCGTGATGACCAGCATCAATCCCGGCGTCAATAGCAGGATAGGCACCGTGAAAAGTCCCAGCGTGGCGCGCATTGAAGCCCGCCCCTGATGAAACAGGTCCCGATAGCTGAGCCTGGTGTAGTGAAGCATTGCCCAAAATGCCAGCCCATAAGCCAACACGCGGCCAATGCTGTACGCCGCCATCGGGCGAATGCCGACGATATAGCTCAGTTGCACCACGATCGCATCCGTCACCATCTCGACAAAGAAGATCGCGATCACAACAAAGAAAGCTTCCAGCAAGTTCGGGAAGCAGTATTCGGCCGGTCTGTTGTTCATGTCTTATGGTCTTGGGGGCTGATCGATGATTGCCCGCTATTGGTCCGCTATTTGCCAGTCACTTCCCGGTCGTATTCGCGACACCCGCCAGTACGGTCGGTGCGACGAGCGTCACATAATCCTGACCACGGTTCGCGACAATCTGTCGGAGAAATCCCGTGAACTGCGATGCCTTGTCGACGGATTGCTTGCCGTTTGACGAGTCGATTTCGAAGCCGAAATACGTGGGCACGACGACCTTGTCGTTCACGGCCCACTGAATGACTTCCGTGACGGACTTCACACCGTCGTACTTCGCGTGGAGGTTGGCAATGTCGGCGGCAGCGCGGTCCTGATAGCTTTGCATCGACGCTTTCAGCGAATCGGCATTGCCGCCGGCCTTTGCCTTATCCAGCTCTGCCTGATAACGCTCGACTTCCGAGACCGCGTAAGCGCGGGAGGTGTCCAACACCTGCTTGGCTTTCAGGGCGGACGGGCCGTCCATGCCGGCCAATTGCGCCTGACTCTTTTCGTCGATTTGCTGAACGACGGCCTTCTTTTCTTCCAGCAGTTTCGCGTAGCGATCCACGTCACCGGCGGTGCCCTCGATGGCTTTGCTCAGGTTGTCGTTGCTGGCTTTGAGGTAGCCGTTGATGTCGTCAATCTGCGCGTCACGAACCTTGTTCAGCGCGGCGACGGCGTCGTTGAGCTCACAGCGATACTCCACGGCCGATCGATTGCTCGCGTCCTTGAACGTTTTCCAGCTGGTGCTCTTGCAGGCCGCACGATCCGACAACGCCGAACCGTAGGTGTGGGTCTGATCGCCCGGGTAACCGGCCGCTTTCACCGCGCCGATTTCCGAGTCTTCGCAGCCCGTCAGCAGGCCGCAGAGGAGTGCAGTGGCGACGCAATATCGAATGCTTAAATTCATTTTTCCGCTATCTCACAAATCTCACATGAACGACAGGCCATCCCCGGCGAGTCCACCGCAGAGATAACGGCATCCGTCCAAAGATATTTAATCTCTTAACGGAAGACACTCTCAATTTTGTGAGGTGTCGCGCAAACAGAAACGGGCGCGCCAAAACTACGGCGCGCCCGTTTCATTACGTCAATCCAACGGTATTACCACCGATATTTAGCCGTCCCGATCACCGATGCCGTCGAGCCGTAGTAGCAGGCGCCGCCGGAGCAATACGCCGCGTACTTGCGATTGAACAGGTTGCTGCCGTTGACGGCAAAAGACCAATTGCCGGTGTCGTAATGGATGGCGGCATCGAACAGTGCCACGGCCGGCACGTCGAACGTGTTCTGCACGTCGCCCGCCGACGGTCCGATCACGCG
The DNA here is from genome assembly GCF_002179865.1 of Pandoraea sp. PE-S2R-1. Classification (NCBI taxonomy): domain Bacteria; kingdom Pseudomonadati; phylum Pseudomonadota; class Betaproteobacteria; order Burkholderiales; family Burkholderiaceae; genus Pandoraea; species Pandoraea sp. PE-S2R-1. Next base: position 243,902 of record NZ_NGUR01000005.1, read on the forward strand.
CACCCCGGCACCGAAGCCCAGCCCGCGCAGCACCCCGCCATGCAGCGTGTAGTCGAGCCAGAGCGAGCTCAGGTAACGCGGCATCATCGTCGGACGCTTGCCCAACTGCGACGCCGTGTTGGTCTTCATGACCGTCTGGTTGAGATACGTATATGACCCGATCGCGCTCAGCGAGTCGGTCAATTGCAGCCGCGCTTCGAGTTCGATACCGCGCGAGCGCACCTCACCCGTCTGGATCACCGACCCGTTGTGCGCCGGATCGGCCGTGGTCACGTTCTGCTGCGTCAGGTTGTAGAACGACACCGTGTACAGCGCGTTATACGACTTCGGTTGGTACTTCACGCCGATTTCGTACTGCTCGCCCGTCGTGGGCTTGAGCGCCTGATTGAAGTAGTCGACGCCTGCCGTGGGCTGGAACGACTTGGCATAGCTGAAGTACGGGGCAATGCCGGAATCGAACAGATACGACAGCCCGCCACGCCACGTGAACGAATGCGGACTCTGGTTCTGAATGCTCGCACTCGTGGTGGTCTGCGTTTGCACGTTCATCGACGTCCAGTCCTGACGCAGGCCGAGCAGCGCCGTCCATCCGCCGTACTGAACCTGATCCTGCACGTACATGCCGAACTGGTCGGTCGCCGTATCCACCCGCTTGTTCGTCGTGGTGATGCGACCCAGCGTGCTGTAGTTGGGCGCAAACACGTTGAGTGTGCCAATGGGCCCCGTGCCGCTGCTGGTGCCGCTAAGCAGGCGCTGGTAGTCGAGCCCGACCAGCACCGTGTGCTGAAGCGGTCCGGTCGACAGCTTGCCTTCGATCTGGTTATCCCACGCGAACTGGCTCAGGTGCTCGCGGTCGAGAAACGCGTTCATCGATACCGTCGAGGTTGAGCCCGACAGGTAGTTCAGGAAGAACGACTGGTGATAGTCGATGTCGTCGTGCAGGTACCGCAGATTCGAGCGGAATTTGAGGGTGTCGTTGAACGCATGTTCGAACTTGGCCCCGAACGAGTACTGCGTGCGCCGGAAGTAATCGACATCCGGGTTGCCGACATAGGTATTCGGATCGATCTTGCCGTTCGGGTTGCCGCTCACGACACCGCTGACCGGCAGCGAGTTGAACAGCCCGCCGGCCGGGTCGCGCTGGTAGCTGGCGAACAACGTCAGCGAGGTGTCGCGCGACGCCCGGATGGTCACGCTCGGCGCAATCGCCAGACGCTGGTCCTTGATGCCGTTGACCTGCGAATTGGCGTCACGCGCCAGACCCGTCACGCGATAAAGGATCGTGCCGTCATCCGTCAGCTTGCCGCCCATATCGAAGCCCGCTTCAAAGCGGCTATGGCTACCGAACTGCAACATCAGCTCATGCACGGGCTCGTCGCTCGGCATCTTCGTAATCAGATTGACGATGCCCGCAGGACTGCCCGCGCCGTAAAGCACCGACGCCGGGCCGCGCAACACTTCAATGCGTTCAAGGAAATACGGATCGATGCGCGGATTTGCGTAAAACGCGTTCGGCTGAAGAATCAGCCCGTCGAGGTAGGTGTCGTACGAAAAGCCCCGGCCACGCAACTGGTCGAAGCGGAAGTCGGTGGCGTCCTGCGACGACACGCCCGGCGTGTAGCGCAGCGCCTGATCGATGGTGGTCGCGCCCTGTGTGTCCATCTGGTCGCGGGTGACGACCGACACCGATTGCGGCACGCGCACGAGCGGCGTATCGGTCTTGGTCGCCGACACACTGCGCTTGGCGACCACGCCATCGGTGCGCCCCGTCGGCGACTCCTCCCGGTCGGCCCGCACTTCCTGGGTCGGCAGGGCCACCGCGGACGGCACCCCGCTGTCTTGCGCGTGCGCCGTGCCAGACAAGGCAGCGAAGGCCAGCGGCGCGCCCAAGGGGGCCAACAGCGGCGCCCAGATCAACCCGCTTCCCCGGCGCCGCAGCCATCCCGGAACGCCCGTCCGGTGCTTGGCTGACTTCAGATTGCGCGACGGCTGCCGCGCGACGTTATCGTGTGTGTTTGTCATGTTAATAAAAATGCGTATCATTAACTTTTTACGTGAAGCGTCGTCCGCGGCGTCTTTGTCGGCCGGGGTACGGAGGGTTTGGCGGGGGAGTTGAGTTGTGTGCCGCGACGGTTCGGGCCGGCGCTGGCAGTCAAGGAGTGCCTGACGGGAGCCGATCATATCGCCGTTGGGGCAACGTGCGGCGACAACAATCGCCGCGAATGCGACAGATTTTGTCCTGACGGGACGGATTTGCAGATGTTATCAAGCGAGATGGACACCAAACGTACGCCAGTCACCGCCACCGGTCGGCGTCCGTTACCCCCGGTGATCGCCAATGCGATTGACTACCCTCATGGCATGCGGGAGCCCGCGCACACGCATTCGCGGGCGCAACTGATCTATGCGACGGCGGGGATGATCCGCGTGCGCACACCCGGCGCATCGTGGGTGGTCACGCCCACAATCGGGCTGCTGGTGATGCCGCGCGTCGAACACGAGCTGGAAATGGTCGGCGACGTGGCCTTCCGCACGATCTATCTCACGCATTTCGAGGCCCCGCAGGACGATCTGGAGGGGGTGCTGATGCCCGTGACCGGCCTGCTGCGCGAAGCCATCGTCGCGATGACCGAAGCCCCCGAGCACTATGCGCCGGACAGCGTGCCGGGGTTGCTGGCCAATCTCATCGAGCGGTTGCTGGGCGACGCGAGGCCGGGCGAGTTGGACGCGCAGTGGCGGCTGCCGCTGCCGGTACACCCCCGTCTGCGCAAGATTTGTGAAGCCCTGCTCGCCGAGCCCGCCAACAACGACACGCTCGAACTCTGGGCCGACCGGCTCGGGGCCAGTTCGCGCACGGTATCGCGCTTGTTCCAGCGCGAAACGGGTGTCGCTTTCGCCAAGTGGCGTGAGCATATGCGGGTGTGCGAGGCGATGTGCCAGCTATCGACGGGCTGCGCGCCCGGTGACGTGGCTTCGGCGCTTGGCTACGCGGATACGGCCACTTTTGCCAGCATGTTCCGTCGTGTGCTGGGCGTGACGCCGCAGCGCTATCAGGCCGGGTTCGTGGCGACGCGGGCTGCTCAGACGTCCTGACCGAAGAAGCTGCGAAAGGCGGTGGGCGGCAGCCCGAACTTGCGCTGAAAGACGCGCCGCATCTGCTCTTCCGATGCGAATCCACAACGGCCGGCGACGAGGGCAATGCCACTGGTCGTTGTCTCCAGCATGACCCGCGCCCGGGAAATTCGTACTTCCTGTACGGCGGCGAACGGCGAGCATCCCATCGCGAGCCGGAAGCGCCGTTGAAACGTGCGTGAGGTCTGCCCCATTTCGGCGGCCAGTTCGTCGACGCTCCACGTTTTGTGAAGACTTGATGCCACCTTGGCCATCAGCGATGAGAACTCCGCTGCCCCCGCGCGCTCCTGCATCAGCAGCGTTTCACTGAACTGCGCTTGCCCGCCGGGCCGCCGTAGATACACCACCAACTTCCGGGCAATCGACGCCGCCACGCGGTAGCCGCAGTCCGCTTCGACCAGCGCGAGTGCCAGATCGATACCCGCGGTGACGCCGGCAGACGTCCACACATTGCCGTCGTTCACAAAGATCGGTGATGGCTGCACGGTGACCTTGGGGTAGGCGGCCTGCAAGTCATCGCACCGCCCCCAATGCGTTGTGGCGCGACGGCCGTCGAGCACGCCAGCCGCTGCGAGCAGGAACGCCCCCGTGCAAACCGAACAAAGCCGACGGACCGACGCGTGCCCGTCGGCAATCGCATGCCGGATATCAGCGTCTGCACAGGCGTCGTCGACGCCCGGTCCGCCGGGAATCAGCACGGTGTCGGCGTCGGCAATGGCGTCGAGACCCGCGTCCACCACGATGTCGGGCCCGGCACTGGCAAGCACGCGCCCGGGGCGCACCGTTGCCGTAGTCAGCACATACGGGGGAGCGGGCAGGTCACGATTCGCGAGCGCGAAAACCTGCATCGGACCGGCCAGATCCAGCGGCTGATACCCGTCGTATACGACGAAGACGATGTTGCGTGGCGGAGGTGGCAGGAAAGGTGGGGAATTTGAGTTTTTTTCCATTTCTCACCTCCTAGAATCGGCTCGTTCATTTCTGATGTGAGGGTCGATGGTATGACGAATGCCGCGTTTCGTGTGGGGGTAGTGATGTTCCCGGGGATGACCCAACTGGACATGACCGGCCCGCTGGAAGTCCTGAGTGCCGTGCCGGGCTGGACCGTCGATCTCATCGGGGAAACCCTGTCGCCGGTGCGCTGCGCGCGAGGATTCTCGTTCATGTCGACGGTCGATTTTTCACACGCCCCGCAGTACGACTTGCTGGTGGTGCCCGGCGGTCCCGGGGTGGACGAGGCGATGTTGAACCGCTCGCTCGTCGCCTTTGTTCGTGATCAGGCGGCCCACGCCGCCTATGTGTTCGGCATCTGCACCGGATCGCTGCTGCTCGCGGCGACGGGCTGCCTTGCCGGGCGCCGCGCTAGCTGCCATTGGCAAGCGGTGGAATTTCTCACGCACTTCGGCGTGGTGCCGAGTCGTCAGCGCATGACCATCGACGGGCGGTTTTTCACGTCTGGCGGTGTGACCGCTGGGATCGACATGGCGTTGAAGGTGGTCGGCGAGATCGTTGGCGTCGAGGCCGCACAAGGGATTCAGTTGTTGCTGGAATACGACCCCGAGCCGCCGTATCGCGCAGGCACGCCCGACGTCGCACCGGCGGCCGTGGTCGAGCGGCTGACGCTGGCCAGTGCGCAACGCAAAAACAATCGATTGAAGGCCGTGCTGGCGGCGTCGCAGGCGATCGGCGGGACCGGGACCCAACCGGGCGGCTATCCGTTCTTCTGAGCGGACACGATGACGAACAGGAGACACCCGATGCACATGAACAACGAGACAGGCGAGCATGCGTCACCAGACGCGCCGAAGAGCGCGTCGGTGAACGTACCGGAAAAGCCCATCGACTGGCGCACGATTTATCTGGCGAGTGTGGGCGGCGGGCTGGAGTTCTATGACTTCATCGTCTACGGCATTTTTGCGACCTACGTCGCGAGGTCATTTTTCCCGACAGGCACCGGCACCACACCGTTGATCGCGACGTTCGCCGCCTTCGCCGTGGGCTACATCGCCAGACCGCTTGGCGGACTAGTGCTGAGTCATATCGGCGACAAGTTCGGCCGTCGTGTGGCGTTCCAGCTCTCGCTCGTTGTGATGACGCTGACGACCGCAGGGATGGCGCTCATGCCGACCTACGAATCCATCGGCGTGACGGCCAGCATCGCGTTCGTGGCGTTGCGGTTCTTGCAGGGCGCGTGCATTGGCGGCGAGTTGCCCGGGGCCATCGCGTATGTCGTGGAGACCGCCCCGAAACGCAGCGGCCTCGCGTGCGGCGTGATGTTTGCCTGCGTCAATTCAGGGAGCCTGCTCGCCACGGTTGTCAGCGTCGGGTTGCACGCCACGCTGACGGAAGGCGACATGCTTTCGTACGGCTGGCGCATCGCGTTTCTTGTCGGCGGCGCACTGGGGGCGGCGGGGGCGCTGATGCGTCGCGGGCTGCGAGAAACCGAACTCTTCCTGTCGATCAAGCAGCAGAAGCGCGCCCGGCTGCCGGCCGTCGAAGTGGTGCAATACCACTGGCGCCAGATCGTCGCCGCTATCGGTATCGTTGGATTGAATCAGGCGCTCATTGCACTGCTCAGCGTGGCGATGGTGCCGTACCTCATGCAAGTGGCGAGCTATCCCGCGAATACCGCGAGCGAACTGGTCATGTTCGCCATCGCCACGATGTCGGTCTGCATTGTCATCGTCGGCTATCTGAGCGACACCTTCGGCAAAGCCCGAATCTACCTGCTGGGGGCCGTCTTGATTGCAGCGGGGAGCTATCCGTTCTATGTCGTCGTGGCGGCGGGGGCTGCCCATCCGTTTCTGATCTTCGGTCTGGCCGCCATCGCGGTGTCGTTCATCGCGGGAACATTCGGTGCGCTCGCATCGGAGTTGTTTCCGACGAGTCTTCGGTTCAGCGGACTGGCCATTGCCTACAACCTGGCGGCGGCGCTGCTGGGCGGATTTACGCCGCTCGTCACGTCGCTACTGACCAGCGCCACCCATGACCGCGCCGCCCCCGGCCTGTTCATCACGGCAGTGTCGCTGGTGGGATTGCTGGGCGTCATTGCGACAGTGATCGGAAAGTCTCGGACATCGGCACGGCACTCGCAGATGCGGGTTGAACGCGGGGAGGCTGTCCGATAGCCGTTTTGCCGGTTGCCCCATCGGAACACTGTCACATTGGCCGTCTAACGTGGAGGTCCCTACCAAGCTGCCGGGCCTCTGCGATGACTGCTCACGACACCCAACCCGATGATGGCGACGCCATTCATGACGCGAATTGCGACGTGAATCTTGAGGTCGCGCCCGATCTCGCACGCCGTCGCTTGCTCGCCGCCGCGGGCATCGGTGCCGTGGGGCTGATGGCACCGTTTGGTGCCGAAGCCGCAGGCAAGGCAGCAGCAACGACGGCCCCGGCGCCGGCTGGCGCCTCGTCCGATCCCGTTGTCACGCCGCCGGTCGCAGGCTTGCATCTCCAGTTCGGTGCCGATGCCTCGCGCGAGATCGTGGTGTCGTGGCACACCCTCCAGCCGGTCAAGCGTCCTCGCGTATTGCTCGGCCGCCCCGACGGCCGGCTGGAGAAAACGGTCGCTGCCGATGAGGTCCACTATGTCGACGGCAAGTCGAAGCAGACGGTGTATGCCTATCACGCGAAGATTGGCGCTCTGGCTTCCGACTCCGCGTATCTCTATGCCGCGCTGCACGACGGCGCAGAACCGCAGTTCGGCACGTTCCGCACGGCACCGCGCGGACGCCAGCCGCTGCGCTTTACCAGTTTCGGCGATCAGGGCACGCCGACGCTCGGCAAACTCTTCACGCCGCCCGCCGGTGTCACCTTGCCGCCGACGTACGTGAACGACAACCTCGGCTCGCCGGTGGCAGGCGATACGGTGCTCGGCGTCGAGCGTTTGCGCCCGCTGTTCCACCTGTTCAATGGCGATCTTTGCTACGCCAATCTCGCGCAGGATCGCGTGCGCACGTGGTGGGACTTCTGGAACAACAACACGCGCAGCGCCCGCAACCGCCCGTGGATGCCGTCACCGGGCAATCACGAGAATGAACTCGGCAACGGACCGATCGGCTATCAGGCCTACCAGACATATTTCTCGGTGCCGCCCGCCGAGGGGCAGTCGGATGTGACACGCGGTCTTTGGTACGCCTTCACGGCGGGTGCCGTGCGCGTGATCGCCATCGCCAACGACGACGTGTGCTATCAGGACGCTGGCGACTCTTATGTGCGCGGCTATTCCAACGGCGCGCAAAAGGCATGGCTGGAAAAAGAACTGACGGCCGCCCGTGCCGACCGGTCGATCGACTGGCTGATCGTCTGCATGCATCAGGTGGCCATTTCCACCGCCGACAAATTCAACGGCGCCGATCTGGGGATCCGTGAGGAATGGCTGCCGCTGTTCGACAAGTACGGTGTCGATCTGGTCGTGTGCGGCCATGAACACCACTACGAGCGCTCGCACCCGATCCGGGGCCAGCAGGCCAACGGCACACTGACGCCGATTCCGGTCGCTACCGGGACCGAAGTCATCGACACCACCCAAGGCACCGTTCACATGGTGATCGGCGGTGGTGGCACTTCGGCACCGTCCAATCAGTTGCTGTTCAACCCGCCGTGCTGCCGCGTCATTACCGGTGTGGGCGAGCGCGACGAGAAAACCGGCAAGCGCCCGCCGATCTACGTCAAGGAAGACGCGCCGTGGTCAGCCGTGCGCAATGCGGCCCGCGCTTACGGCTTTGCGTCGTTCGACGTCGATCCGGGGCGCCATCCCGGCGATATGACGGAGATTCGCGTGACCTACTTCGACGTGGTGGGGCTGGACGGCCAGATCGCGCCTTTCGAACGATTCACGTTGCGCCGTCCGCGTCGCGATGGGGCGGGCCGGGGGTGAGGTGTTGCCGGGACAGTGAGGGGCAGTCGGGCTGCCGAATTGGGATAACATCTCGGCTGCCTCGCTCACTGAAAACAACGCCCGAAGCATGATCCAGCGCTCTTGGTCCGGCTACATTACGAGTACTGCGTGTGTCAGGTGGGTCACCCGGCTGCCGTCGGTCCCGCTGATGTTCGTTGCGCTGCTGCTGACCTATACGGCAGCGATACCGGTCATTCTCGTGACGCTGGCGATGCCCGAGCTTTCGCTCGCCGGGCCGGGGCTCGGCAACCGAGGCGCGGGTGCGATGATTTTGTTGGGCTGCCTGATCGCGCCACTGCTCGAGACGGCCGTCTTCCAGTGGGCGTGCATCCGGTTGCTCAACCGGTTCAAATGCCCGACGGGCATTACGATTGCCATCTCCGCAACGCTCTTCGCACTGGCCCATACCTACAGCGCCGTCTATGTGCTGATGACGTTCGTCGTCGGACTCGTGCTTGCGGCCACCTTCGTCATCGAAGACCAACGGGGCGGCCGCCCGTTTCTGGTGACCATGGCGGTGCACATGATGCGAAACGCCATCACGACGGTGTACTTCCTGTATTTCGCTACGCCGGGATAGCCCCGAAATTGCGGGGCTACCCCGGTCGCGCAGGGCATCTCAGGGAGACGTCCGTCCGTGCGCCGCGCGCAGGCGGCGAGTGATATCGGCGTCGGTGATCACGACTGCGTCGAACGTGTGCTTGTCGTCGCTGGCGACCACGCCGGGCAGACAGTTTGCCGACGTCGCGCCGCAGAACACGTCGACATGATTGCCCTTCACACCGCCACCGGCGTCCCCGGCGAAGAAGTAGCCGTCGTGCCGGATCTTCTCGCCATCGACGTCGACCATGACGCCACGCGCCGCAGCGATGTACACCACGGTGCCGTAGGGAATGACGCTGCTATCCACCGCGATCGTGCGCAACGGCACCAACTGGTAGCCGTTCACGCCGTCACCAAAAGGCCCCTTGGCGACTTCGAAGTAGCTCTTTCCCGTGCTCTTGATCCACGGCTTTTTGCGGGCATCGATCTTGAGCGTCGCGGCACAGTCCACCTGCTGGGTGCCCGTGCCCGCGTAGTTCAGCGTGCGGCGTGTGTTGCCTTGCGAGACCTGAACGGTCCCTTCAATGGCGCTCAGACACCAGTCGCGTGGCGAGATGTTGTCCGACAGCGCATTGCCTGCGGCGTCACGCAACGGGATACCGGTGGGCACGCTCGCTACCGTGTTGACGTAGTAATGCGTCGCCCAGAGCTTCTTCGGCGTGGCGCTGGCGGTGGGCGCCGGAAAATCGAAATCGGACTGCTGGGCGGTGCCCGCGTAAGCCGTCAACGGCGACGCGAGCAACGCAATGACCATAAGGCGGCGAAGCGTCATGATTTTCCTTTCGTGGCTGGCGATCAGGTGCATGGCGAGAGTTCGACCGGAATGATTTTCGTGTCCTTATCGGTGATCAGGCTTTTGAGCGTGCCCATGTACGAGAAGTACATGGCGGCGGCGCTCTCATCGAGTTGGGACGGCATCGGCAGCAACGCTGCCATTTTTGCGTTGGCGATCCCGTGGACCGACAAGCTGATGCTGCCGTCGAACTTGCTCGCGTTCGCCGACGTCGAGAGGAAGCCGAAAAGGTTGGAGAGCGAGAGCGAGCCGGATTTGGAGAAGTAATGAATCTTCATCTCGATCGAAATGCCGTTTTTCTTCTTGGCATCGTCGGTCCGGTACTGCTTGAACGTGTAGAGCGTCAGGAATTCTGTGCCGTCGGCCTTGGCTTTTCCAACGACGGCCTCCAGCGTCCCCCCGGTGATGACTTGGTAGGTCGTGAGGCTGGTTTCAAGCTCGTTCAACTGTTCGGGCTGGATATCGAGCTCGCTGACCTTGGTCGTGGCCAGCAGGGTCTTTTGGGGAGCAAACAACGGCTGAAGTTGCTCCACGCTGAGACTCTTGTTCAGGAGGGCTGCTTCGGACGTACAGGCTGGATCTGCCGCCCAGCCCAGAGAAGGCACAAAGGCGATGGCCACCGCACTGACGGCGGTGATGGCCGAATACCGGTTCATATCGTTTCCCCTGCGGCGCTTGGCGCCGTTACAGCATCGTCATATTTTTCCCCCGCTGCGCGCCGGTGATGGCCGAAGGGGGACTTGTCATTCAAAACGTGCTATCTACGACGCGCCGTGACGGGTGACCCGATGCCACCGGCGCGCGTCAGAAAATAAGGGAAACGAAATTCGTTGGGAATCCTTCAAATGGACGATGGGCGGTACCGGCCTTCGTCCGGGCGGGGTTCGGCGGTATCGGGGAATTCAATTCCCGGATTTTCGGTACAACGCCAGCCCGCCTGCGAGGGAAAACATCACGACGGCACACACGCGGTTCAGGCGTTTCAGGCCGCGAGCCGTCATCAGACGCGCCGCCTGTACGCCACCGGTCGCGTACAACGTCATCACGACGATATCGACCAGCGCGAACACCACGGCAAGCACGGCGTACTGCGGCACCTGCGGCATCGACGTGTTGACGAACTGCGGCAGGAAAGCGGACAGGAACAACAGAATCTTCGGATTGGTGAGCGTCACGCCGAAGCTGCGCAGAAACACCCGGCGCGCACTCATGTCCGGTTTGATGCGCACCTGACTCAGATCCTTCGGATGGCTGCGCCACAACTGCACAGCCAGCCACACGAGATAGAGCACGCCAACCCATTTGACCGTCGCAAAGAGCATGGCCGAGGCAGACAGCAACGCGCCCAGCCCGGCACCGACCGCCGCCACGATGGCGATGTCGGAGAGTGCCGCGCCGCACATCCCGACCAGCACGACCCGCCAGTTACCGGAGATGCCGTTGGCCAGCGCCAGCAACGTGGTCGGGCCGGGAATCAGGCCGCCGATGAGCGCGGCGGTGGCATAAATCGCAAGCGTGGAGAGTTGCATGACGACGCACCGAAAGGGGGAATCGGCTGCCAGTCTTGCAGATAACCCGCGCGTCGGCAAGCGGCTGGCGGGGCCGCTTGCCGGGGCGCTTACCGGGAGCACGTCGGTCAGTCGACGTGGGCCGCGAAGCCGGTCTTGCCGGGGGCGATGTCGTCCTTGAGCGTGAGCGCCGGAATCTCGTACTGCCCATGGTTCTGACGACGGAACGCGATCGGTGGCGTCGTCGCCAGCGTGTCGAGACGTTCGCCAAGCTGGCGCGTCATCTGGTCGAAACGCGCTGCATCCGTGCGGCCCGTGCGGTAGATCACGTGCGGCGGCAGCACATCGAAACCCGGGTAGAACAGCATGCCGTGCTGAATCGGGAACAGCACGTCGTCGATCGGGCCATTGATGCCGCGCGGACTGTAGTGCGAATCCCAGCCACCGGTCGTCACGACGAGCATCGCCCGCTTGCCGGCCATCGACCCTTCGCCGTAACGCAGACCCCAGCGCGCGTCGGAGTGCTCACCGACGCCATAGGCGAAGCCATAGGCGTACACGCGATCGATCCAGCCCTTCATGATCGCTGGCATCGAGAACCACCACAGCGGGAATTGCAGAATCACCGTGTCGGCCCAGCGCAGCTTTTCCTGTTCGCGGGCAATGTCTGGACGCTGCTGGCCGCTTTCAAAGGCCTGCTTCGAGTCGAGCGACGGGTTGAACGGTGCGTCTGCGGCATGCACGAGCGAGTCTTGCGCATCGACAGTGGCCTTCCACTGCATGGCGTAAAGATCCGAGACTTGTACGTGGTGTCCGGCCGCTTCGAGCCGTTGCACGGCAAAGTCGCGCAGCGCGCCGTTCAGAGAGCGCGGCTCCGGGTGCGCATAGACGATCAGGACATTCATGACCAACCTCCATTTCAAACTGGGAACCTCAGCAAAGCGTTGAGGGAATGAAGGCAGCTTAGGTGGGGAATAGGTATATTGGAAATGAATTGCTGATATTGCAGGTATAACCATGGTTAATTTAAGAAGCATTGACCTGAATCTGCTCGTCACGCTCGACGTGTTGCTGGACGAGCAGAACGTGACGCGCGCGGCGCAACGGCTGCACTTCTCGCAGCCGGCCGTGAGCGTGCATCTGGCGAAGTTGCGCGAGCTACTGGGCGATCCGTTGTTGTTGCCCGGCCCGCGCGGCATGCGCCCGACAGTACGGGCCGAGGCGCTGCGCGAGCCACTTCGCGACGCGCTGGCGGCGCTATCGAAGGCCGTGGCGCCTGCCGACCCGTTCGATCCGGCGCGTGCCGATCACACATGGCGCATTGCGGCGACCGACTACACCGAGTCGACGGTGATCTTGCCGATGCTGCCTGACTTGCGCGCCGTGGCGCCGCACACGCGTCTCGCGCTGATCGAGATGACGCCGGCGCTGATGGCGAAACAGGCGGAGCAGGGCGATATCGATCTGGCGTTTCACACGACGGACGGCTCGCCGGACGGGCTGCGCCGTCGCAAGCTATTCACCGAGCGCTATGTGCTGGTGGGGCGTCGCGATCATCCGAAGTTGCGACGCCGTCCGACGCTCAAGCAGTTCTGCGCGCTGGAGCACGTGATGGTGTCGCAGAGCGGTGGTTTTCAGGCGGGGACAGACGAGGTGCTGGCCGGGCTCGGCCATGCGCGTCGCGTGGTGCTATCGGTACCGCACTTTCTCGTTGCGCGCGCTGCGATTGCGACGTCGGATCTTGTGGCCATGGCACCCGAGCGACTGGTGCGCGACGACCCCGCGCTGCAAATCGTGGCCGCCCCGGTTGAGGTGCCGGGGTTCGAGATATCCATGCTGTGGCACGAGCGCGTGCACCGGGACCCCGCACATCAATGGCTGCGGGAGCGTATTGCGAACGCGGTGTAGAAACGGCAGGTCGGTAATTCGATTCGCGTCTTCGGCCTGCCGATCGAACAAATCTTCAGCGAGGGAGAGTGAGCGTACGGCGCTCGTAATCGAGCGACCCCATCTCGGCGAGTCGGCTGATCGTGCGCGAGAGATCGCGCCAGTCGCGCATGGCATCGAGCGCGGGAATCAACGGCGCGTCCGAGGCGATGACCAACGTGCGCTGCCGGTCGTAGCAGATATCCACCAGCCAGAGAAATCGCTGCAAGGTGTCGGGCCGTCGCAGTCGCTCGACATGCAACGCGTCGACGATCAGCGATTGCCAGTGTTCCGCCAGCGCCAGATAGTCCAGATGCGAACGATGCGCGACGCACAAGTCGTCGAAATTCGCCCACAAGACATGCTCTCCCGAACCACGTGCCGCTAATGCGCGGCCCGCCAGCGAAACCTCCACCGCTGCGCCCGGCGGTGCGCCTTCGAGTTGGGCGTAGTGCTGCGGCAGCACGCCGTTCGCCACGTCGAGCGGCGCAATCCAGCGCGAGAGCGACGCGGGCTCGCCTCCCATCCGGTAATCGGTGGCACCGTCAAAATGCACGATGGCAAAGCGCTGAACGATGACCGCGATGGTCGCTTCGAAACGCGCGTGATATTCCGGATCGGGCAGCAAGTCCTGCGGCGCGTAGTTCGACGTCAGCACGAGCTTCACGCCACGGGCGAGCGCGATATCGAGAAAGCGGCCGATCAGAAACGCGTCGGCAATGTCATGCACGTGGAATTCATCGAAGCACAGCAACGCCACGCCAGTAAGCCAGCGATGGGCGACAGCGGCAAGCCGGTCGTCGCACTTGGGTTCGCGTACAAGCTGACGATGCATGTCGCGCAGAAATTCGTGGAAGTGCACCCGGCGCTTTTCACCGGCGGCCACACTGAACGCCGCGTCGACCACCAGACTCTTGCCGCGGCCGGGCAGGCCGTAGCAATACACGCCGTCGAAGGGGCTGGCGGGCGTGCCAAGGGCAGTGAGCGCCGCGAGGGCGTCACGCTGACGGATATCGGGAACAACGTGGCGCTCGGCCAGCGCTTGCATTACGGGCGCGGCGTCGATCATGAGAATAAGGCTCCGCATTACAACGACCGGCCCGCCAGGGGCGGCGGGGACGGTGTCAACGAGCGCCACTATACCGGCGCGGCGCGCCGTCGGCCAATATGGAATTTGCGTGCTTGTCATCGCATTCCGGCATCGCCGGGGTGCTTCCGGCTTTGCCGCGATTGCTGCTAGAATCGCCGGCAAGGCCGTTGCTGCCTGCCGCTCGCACCCGCAACCCGGGCACGGTGAAAGCATCGCAAGTCAAATGTCTGGCATGTCCGTCCCGTTCCATTGGCGACACGCATCAGCAACGCGAGCACTGATCAACCCCGTCGCCGTAGAACGCTATCAAGGATGGCAAACATGCGAACCTATCTCGACGCCAAAATCATGGCCAAATCCCTGCGCGAGCGTCTTTCGCGCGAGGGCATCGATATCTCCCACGCGCAGGCACTTGAATCCGTCGCCGCTCAGTTCGGCTTTGCCGACTGGAACGTGCTCGCCGCGAAACTCGCCTCGGCTTCCGGCGCCGACGGCATCGTCTTCAACACCGTCGCCCCGATTCACCGGATTTTCGACGAAGCGAAAGCGCGCGAATTCTACGTCGACTTTCTCGGCTTCCGGCTCGATTGGGAACACCGGTTTGCCGACGGCATGCCGCTCTACTGTCAGGTCTCGCGTGCCGGCATGACGCTGCATCTGTCGGGCCACTTCGGCGATGCCAGCCCGGGCGCCACTACGTTCGTGTTCATGCATGGCGTCACGGCTTATCAGCAAGAACTGTCCGGTAAGCGCTACCCGAACATGAACCCCGGCATCGAAGAACTCGATTGGGGCAGGCAGATGACGGTCACCGATCCGTTCAATAACCGCATTCGGTTCTGCGAGTCGAACGGCTGACCGGATCGGCACGCGACGCCGTCGTCGCTATCGTCATTCGTCGTGCACCGGGCCGTCCCAGCCGTCGAGATACTTCGGCAGGTCGTCGCGCACGTCGAATAGCCTGTGGCGATAGAACAGATGCATCGTCGGGCGCAGGGCGGCGGGCAGTTGGCCGTCGTGCGCCCGCGCGAGCAGCGCGTTGGGGACGACGCACATGTCCAGCCGGTTGGTGCCGTGCAACGTCTCGCCGCATTGCGGGCAGAAGCGTCGCGTGAGGCTGCGGGTCGGATGGGCAAAGACCTGCGTTGCACCCTCCATGTTCAACTGGTCCGGCGACCACGCCGTCGCCGCCAATACCGGTGTGCCGTAAAAGTCGCGGCAGGCATGGCAATGGCAGTTGGCGCGAGCGGCAGGCTCGCCGCGCAATTGCATCGTGACGCCTCCGCATTGGCAGGTTACGGACAGGGTGTGAGTGGTTGTTGTCATCGAACGAATCCCGGGACGACCCCGTGACGTTGGCGAAGGCGCGTGAGCGCGAAGGCGTCAGGATACGGCAGTCGGCGTGTTGTGAAGCCTACCGAAAGTCACAGGCCGCCGACGCTGCGCCAGCATCACTCACATCGCTCATACACGGCAGGAATGGCCCTTTCGAAACTCGGGCTTTGCCCGCGCGTGCGGGCGATGCGGTAACGTACTGGCATCTCTCGTCATGGGAACGCCAGACATGTCCGATGCTTTCGATCCGGCGCGCTATTTTCAGCGCATCGGCTATACCGGTCCGCATGAAGCCACGCTCGACGTCTTTCGTCGCGTGCACGCGCTGCATCCGCTGACCATTCCGTTCGAAAATCTCGACCCGCTGCGCGAGCGGCCGGTCAGCGTCGATCTGCCTGCGGTCGTGGCCAAGCTGATCGACGGCGGACGTGGCGGTTACTGCTTCGAGCAGAACCTGATTTTTGCGAAGGCACTCCAGTACCTCGGCTTTGCCGTTACGCCGCTGATCGGCCGGGTGGTGTGGGGGCGCACGTTCGATGCCGAAGCGTCGCAAACGCATATGCTGCTGCGCGTGGATCTGAACGGCGAAGCGTGGCTGGCCGACGTGGGCTTCGGCTCGGTCACGCTCACTGCGCCGCTGCGTCTGCATTCGACCGAACCGCAGGCAACACCGCTCGAAACCTATCGATTCGCAGTGGCCGACGACGGCGAGTACCACTTGAGCGTGCAATCGGGCGACAAGTGGCTGCCGGTGTATCGCTTCGTGACGCGTCCGGCGGAGTGGGTCGATTACAAGCTGGGCAACTGGTTCACGTCGACCGAGCCGGAGTCGGTGTTTCGCAAGACTCTGATGCTGTGCCGTGCGCTGCCGCAGGGCCGGATTGCCGTGTTGAACACGCGGATGACGGAGCGTGGCATGCGTGGCGAGTTGGTCAACGAGACCGAGATCACTTCGTCGGCACAACTCGAACGACTGGTGCGAGATCGCTTCGGCCTGAACACTACCGATGTCGATTTTGACGATCTGTTCCGACGTGCCCAAGCCGGTGCGGCGCTTGCCGCAGGCTGACTGACCCGCAGCACAAATGAAAAGGCCGCCTCCTGAACGGGACGCGGCCTTTGTCTTGTCGTCGATCGCGGCAGCGATCAATCCGTCATTAATTGGCGATGACAGTGCCCGGCCACATGCGCACGGCCAGTGCCCCGAGGGCAGCGAGCGTCGCGAGCGATGCCACGCCCGTCCAGCCCCACAGCGACAACGCTTGCGCACCGAGTGCGGCCCCGACCGACATGCCGATGAACACGCCCACGAACAGCACGGCGTTCAGACGGCTGCGGGCGGGCGGCTCGATGCCGTACACGATGGTCTGATGCGAGACCAGTGCCACCTGCACCCCCAGATCGAAGCCGATGGCGGCCAGCCCGATCAGCCACAACTGGGCATGGGCGCTGAGCAACGGGGCAAAAAGCATCGCCGCAAACGACACGGCCACCAGCGCAGCACCGAGACGCGTGACCACCTGCGGCCCCTTGCGATCGGCAATGCGTCCGGCGAGCGGCGCACCCAGTGCACCTGCCGCACCGGCCAGACCAAACGCACCGGCGGCTGCCGCACCCAGATGGAAGGGGGCTTCGTGAAGCATGACCGCCAGCGTCGACCAGAAGGCGCTGAAAGCGACCGAGAGCAGCCCCTGCGCGAGCGCCGCACGGCGCAGTGCCGGGTGCTTGCGCCACAGGCCGATGACCGAGCCGAGCAATTGGCGATAGGTCATCTGCGTGGTCGGATGGAACGACGGCAGACCGCGCCAAGCCACTACGCCGAAGCCCGCCACGCTGATGGCGGCGACGACATACATCGCCCGCCAGCCGAAGTTCTGCGCGACGAATCCCGAAATCACCCGCGAGAGCAGAATGCCCAGCAGCAAGCCGGTCATGACTGTGCCGACCACGCGCCCGCGAATCGATTCAGGGGCGAGTGCAGCGGCGGCCGGCACGATGTCCTGCGCCATGGTGGCCGTCAGCCCGATGGCGAGGCTCGCAAACAGCAGCGTGCCGATACCCGGCGCCACGGCGGCGAGGAGCAGCGCAAGCGACAGAGCGGCCCCCTTGATCAGTACGATGCGGCGGCGGTCGAACCGGTCGCCGAGCGGTACCAACAGCAGGATGCCGAGCGCGTAGCCGAGTTGCGTGAGCGTAGGCACCCAGCCGACGGTCGTGTTGGCCGCGTGAATGTCGTCGGTCATGATGCCCAGCATCGGCTGGGCGTAATACAGCGAGGCCACCGTCAGGCCAGCGCCGGCGGCGAGTAGCAGAATCAGTCGCGCCGACAGTTCCGGCTGAGGCCGGGTGTCTGACGGACTGGCATTGGAAAGCTGGGCGGAACTCATGCGATTGCTCCAGTGAGGAAACAGTACGGGGCGTAGTTTCCCCTTTGGTGCGGTGCAACGGTAGACCTATAATCCGTAGAACCTTTATACGTGCGACGTATGGCCAAAGCCCCGGAATCGCCTGATTCACCTAACCTCCCGACGGAAAAACCGCCAATCATTGCCCCGGGCGTCCCAGCCCTCAAGGCCAGCGGGGCCGACCGCGTCGAGTTGATGCAGACCTTCGTGCGCATTGTCGAAGCGGGCAGCCTGTCGGCGGCAGCGGCGCTGCTGGGCACCACGCAGCCCACGGTCAGCCGTCGTCTGCAAATGCTGGAGCGCTCGCTGGGGCTGCGGCTGCTGCAACGCTCCACCCATCAGATGAAACTCACCGAGGACGGGGAGCGTTGCTTCACCCGTGCGAAAGAGCTGGTGGAAAGCTGGGAGGCGTTCGAAGCCGATTTGCGCGGCACCGGCGAAGAGCCGGAAGGCACGTTGCGCGTGCTGGCGCCGCATGCGTTCGGGCAAGAGTTGCTGGTTGGCCCGCTGGTGAGTTTTCTCGAGCGCTATGCGGGCATCAAGGTGCACTGGTTCTTGCAGGATCGAGAACCCGATTTCATTGCAGAAGGGATCGACTGCGCCATTCACGTGGGCGAGTTGCGCGACCCGTCAAACGTGGCGATCACGTTGACCGACGTGCCGCGCATCGTGGTGGCTTCGCCCGAGTTGCTGCAAGACCGGCGCTTGCCCACGCATCCGCACGAACTGGCGCAGATGCCGTGGCTGGCGCTGACGACGTTCTATCGCAATGACATCACGCTCACGCACAAGGACACCCGAGAAAGCGCGCGAGTGACATTCGAACCGCGCATGAGTACCGACAGCCTGTACGTCTTGCGCAGTGCCACATTGCGCGGGCTGGGCGTCGGCGTGAGTTCGGCGTGGGTGATGGCCGAAGACGTCGCGCAGGGACGCCTGATTCAACTCATCCCGGACTGGCGCTCGACGGCGTTGCCGATGTACATCATCTATCCCTACGCGAAGCATTACCCGGCGCGCTTGTTGCGCTTTGTCGAGGCGATGCGCGCGGCGGTGCCGTCGGTGATCGACAGCGAGCAGCGCAAGATTCGCGATCTGTGACCTCACGCCTGCACGAGTTTCCCGGCTTTGCCCTGCAATAGCGCTTCGTTGCGCTGGGCGGCGTCGCGCAGGTAGTCCCACAGCGTGGTGATGCGCTTGAGCGTGCGCAACTCTTCATGGCAATAGATCCAGAAGCTGCGCGTGACGACGACTTCATCGACTAGCAACGGCACGAGCCGCGGGTCTTGCGCGGCCATGAAGCAGGGCAGAATCGCCAGGGCTTCGCCCTGCAACGCGGCTTGATATTGCGCGATCACACTCGTGCTGCGCATCACGACGTCGCAGCCCGGCACGACATCTTCCAGATAGCGCAACTCGTTACTGAACGACAACTCGTCGACATAGCTGACGAAACGGCGGCCGCTCAGGTCGGCAAACGTTTCCACGCCGCCGTATTGCGCGAGATAACCGGGCGTCGCGTACAACTGCAACCGGTAGTCGCATAGCTTGCTGCACACATACGGCCCACGCTGTGGCCGCTCGATGGTGATGGCGATGTCGGCCTCGCGCTTCGACAGACTCACGAAGCGCGGCACCGGCAATACGTCTAGCTGAATGGCGGGGTACTCGCGCTGAAAGTGCGAGAGCACGGGCGTGACGAAATACGTGCCGAAGGCTTCCGTCGAGCCGATGCGCACGTGGCCGGAGAGCGTCTGCCCCAAGCCCGCCACCTGCTCGCAGGCCGACTGCAACGTGGTTTCCATCTGCTCGGCATGCACGAGCAACTGCTGGCCCTCGTGCGTGAGCGCAAAGCCCGCATTGCGCGACTTGTCGAACAGCAACGTGCCGAGCGATTGCTCCAACGCCCGGACGCGGCGCGAGACCGTCGTGTGATCGACGCCCAGCCGCAACGCTGCCGCACTCACGCGCTGCGTGCGCGCGACTTCCAGAAAGTATCGAAGGTCGTCCCAGTCGGGGCGGGGCTCGGCTCCCGTGACGGGGGCGGGGGATGCGTGCTTGCGGGTCGCCATGGGCGCCGTCTCCTATGTGCATTTATGCACAAAGTAGATGCAGCTATGTGCTATGTAAAGCAAATTCGCACAAATACAATTCATGAGCGCTGCGCATAGACGACAGCGACGCACGATAAAAACCAGGAGACAAAGCGATGAAGATCAAGCCGTGGCTGCTCGCGCTGGGACTGGGCGCGGGCTTTGGGATGACGTCGGTTGGCAGCATGGCGCAATTGCCGGACCGTCCGGTGAAGGTGGGGGTGCTCACCGATATGTCGGGCACGTATTCGGCAATGGGCGGCGCGGGCTCGGTGGTGGCCGCGCAAATGGCGATCGACGATTGTCTGGCCGCCGAATGCAAGGGCATGAAAATCGATCTGGTCTCGGCCGACAACCAGAACAAGGCGGACGTGGCCGCCAACAAGGCCCGCGAATGGTTCGATCGCGACAACGTCGACGCAGTGGCCGACCTGACCAATTCCGCCGCGGCGCTCGCCGTGCAGAAGATCGCCATGGACAAGCAGCGCATCGCGCTGTTCTCCGGTCCCGCGACTACACGCCTCACCAACGAAGACTGTTCGCCCACGGGCTTCCACTGGATGTTCGACACTTACTCGCAGTCGGCCGCAACGGCGCGCGCGATGGTCAAGAACGGGGGCAAGACGTGGTACTTCATCACCGTCGATTACGCGTTCGGGCACTCGCTCGAGAAGGATGCTGCCGATAACGTGAAGGCGCTCGGCGGTACGGTGGTGGGCCAATCGCGCCACCCGCTCAACGCGTCGGATTACGCCTCGTTCCTGTTGTCGGCGCAAAGCTCGAAAGCCGAAGTGGTCGCGCTCGCCAACGGCGGGCAGGACACCGTCAATGCGCTCAAGCAGGCGCGCGAATTCGGCATCGTGCAACGCGGGCAGAAGCTGGCGGCGCTGCTGGTGTTCCTCTCCGACGTGCACGCGCTCGGTCTGAATACCGCACAAGGGCTGATGTTCACGGATGGTTTCTACTGGGATTTCGACGATGCCTCGCGCACGTGGTCGGCTCGCTTCCAGAAAAAGTACAAGGACCTGAAGCCGACGATGGTGCAGGCCGGCGTGTATTCGAGCGTGCTGCATTACCTGCGCGCGGTGGCCGCAACGAAGAGCGTGGATGCCAAGGTAGTTGCGCAAAAGATGCGTGAAATGCCGATTCGCGATCCGATCATGCATAACGCCTCGATTCGCCCCGATGGCCGCGTAATTCACGACATGTATCTGTTCCGCGTGAAGGCGCCCGCCGAGTCGAAGGGCCCGTGGGACTACTACTCCACGGTCGCGACGGTGCCTGCCACCGAAGCGTTCCAACCGTTGTCGAAGTCGACCTGCCCGCTCGTGAAGACGACCGCCGCAGCGCGATAAACGCTTCAACTGCCGGGCAACGGCCTCGCGCCGATTGCCTATCTTTGAGTTACCGGCGGCGCTGTGCGGTGTGGATGTTTCTCAACATTGCCCCGCAGGCCGCCATTCCTGAACTTTGCATTCGTTTTGATCTGGAGAGCGTGTCATGTCCCTGCCTACTATTCCGCTGCTCATCGATGGCAAGCGCGTTGAGTCGAAGACGTCGCAGTGGCGCGACGTTGTGAACCCTGCCACGCAGGAAGTGATCGCGCGTGTCCCGTTTGCCACCCCTGAAGAACTCAATGCCGCCGTCGCGTCGTCGAAGGCGGCTTACAAGACGTGGCGTGCCACGTCGCAGGCGTCGCGCATGCGCGTGATGCTGCGCTTTCAACAACTGCTGCGCGATCACACGGGCGAACTCGCCGAGCTGATCACGCGTGAGCATGGCAAGACGTTGCCCGATGCCGAAGGCGAAATCGGTCGTGGTCTGGAAGTGGTCGAGCACGCGTGTTCGATTGCGTCGCTGCAACTGGGCGAATACGCCCAGAACGCGGCGGGCGGCGTGGATGTGTACACGCTGATCGAACCGCTGGGGGTGTGCGCCGGTATCACGGCATTCAACTTCCCCGTGATGCTGCCGTGTTTCATGTTCCCGCTGGCGGTCGCCACCGGCAACACGTTCGTGCTCAAGCCGTCGGAACAAGATCCGAGCGCGTCGCTGCGTCTGGCCGAACTCGCCCTCGAAGCGGGTCTGCCGCCGGGCGTGCTGAACGTCGTGCATGGCGGCCCGGACACGGCCAATGCAATCTGCGATCACCCGGACATCAAGGCGGTCTCGTTCATCGGTTCGACGCATGTCGGCACGCATATCTACCGTCGCGCGTCGGAAGCCGGCAAGCGTTGTCAGGCGATGATGGGCGCGAAGAATCATTGCGTGATCCTGCCGGACGCCGATCGCGAACAAGCGATCAATCATCTGCTGGGCGCGGCATTCGGTGCGGCCGGCCAGCGTTGCATGGCCACGTCGGTGGCCGTACTCGTGGGCGAGGCCCGCGAGTGGGTGCCCGAGTTGGTCGAACGTGCGCGCGCTCTTAAAGTGGGCCCGGGCACCGATCGCAAGGCCGATCTCGGTCCGGTGGTGTCGAAGCAGGCGCGTGCCCGTATCGAGAAGTTGATCGGTGCCGGCGTGGAAGAGGGCGCGAAGCTGCTGCTCGACGGCCGCGGACACGTTGTGAAGGAAGCGCCGGAAGGCAACTTCGTCGGCCCGACCATCTTCGACGGCGTGAGCGCCGAGATGTCGATCTATCGCGACGAAATCTTCGGGCCGGTGCTGTGCATGACCGGTGTCGATACGCTCGACGAGGCGATCGCCTTCGTCAACGCCAACCCGAACGGCAACGGCGTGGCACTGTTCACGCAGGATGGCGGCGCGGCGCGTCAGTTCCAGAACGAGATCGACGTCGGTCAGGTCGGTATCAATCTGCCGATTCCGGTGCCGGTGGCGTGGTTCAGCTTCACGGGCTCACGCGGTTCGAAACTGGGCGATCTGGGACCGAACGGCAAGCAGGCGATTCTGTTCTGGACGCAGACCAAGACCGTGACGGCTCGCTGGCAAGCGCGCGGCACCGGCCCCTCCGGTGTGAACACGACGATCACGTTGAAGTAATACCGACGGCTAATTTTCGGGAGACATGACGATGGCTACGGAAACGACCTCTCAGCCCACATGGCGCGTCGCGTTCATCGGGCTGGGCAATATGGGCGGCCCGATGGCCGCGAATCTGGTCAAGGCGGGTCACGCGGTGCGCGGCTTCGACCTGTCGGGGGCGGCCGTCGACCGGCTCGCTGCCGGAGGCGGTCAGGCGGCCAAGTCGATTGCCGACGCCGTGCGCGACGCACAGGTGGTGATCACGATGTTGCCGGCGGGCGAGCACGTGCTTGCCGCCTACGACGGTCCGGAGGGCGTGCTGGCCAATGCGCCGGCCGATGCGGTGCTGATCGACAGCAGCACGGTGCCGCCGGAAATTCCGCGTCAGTTGGCGAAGCTCGCGCGTGCCGGTACCGCCTTGCTCGATGCGCCAGTGTCGGGTGGTACGGCGGGGGCGGCAGCAGGCACGTTGACGTTCATGGTCGGAGGCGATGCTGCCCTCGTCGAACGCATGCGGCCGTTGCTGGCCAACATGGGCCGTGCCATTCATCATGGCGGTGCGCTCGGTGCCGGTCAGACGCTCAAGCTGTGCAACAACATGCTGCTCGGCATTCTGATGGCGGGCACGAGTGAAGCGTTGCGGCTCGGTATTGCCAACGGACTCGATCCGAAGGTGCTGTCGGCGGTGATGCAGCAAAGCTCGGGGCGTAACTGGACGTTGGAGGTCTACAACCCGTGTCCGGGCGTGATGGAGAACGCGGCGTCGTCGCGTGGCTACACCGGCGGGTTTGCGACCGACCTGATGGCGAAGGACCTGCGCCTTGCGCACGGGGCCGCAGCGAGCAGCGATGTCGCGACGCCGCTGGGCGATCTGGCGAGACGCATCTTTGAAGTGCATCGCGCCAATGGTCACGGTGCGCTCGACTTCTCCAGCATCTTTCAAGACCCGGTGACGCTGGCGCAGGCACTCGACGTGAAGTAACGACGGCCGTGCGTTATCAAGATAAAACGCCCGACGGCTTGGCAGCCATCGGGCGTTTTGTCATACGAGCGTTCGACCGGTAAAGCGGGGCGCTTCCCGCAGATCAGCCGGCAATCATGTGATGCAGTTGATCGAGTTCCTGATTGAGCGCGCGCTGCTCGTCACCCGACAAGCCACCGCCGTGCTGGGCCGCCATATCGCGCGCTTCCTGCGCGATGGCATCGAGCCGGCGATGCAGCTCGTAGCCGCGCGGCGGCGGGTAATAGCCTTGGTTCACGTGGTTGTCGATGTCGCGCGATTCGTTGCCGATGCGCCGGTCGATCTGCTCGCGACGTTGCACGGCCACGGTGTGCGGGTCTTGCTCGACCACGACGCGCGCGGCAGGCGCGGGGCGAGGGGGCTCGACGACGCAGCCAGAGAGCGTGCCAACCACGCCGGCGAGGCCGGCGACCAGTGCGAGAGCGGCCAGGCCGCGAGACTTACCCTGAGTGCGATGTGGATTCATGATCGTTATTGAGCACTTGTACACGCCAAGACGGCGCAGTTGCATTCTCGCGAGAGGCGCACGCGGCGGGTAGCGATGTTGCATTCGGTTGCAACCATTTCAGCCGCGGCAATGTGACGCAGGTGCCGGGGCGGCACCGTTCTGGCGCCGCAGCGTCGGCGGACATGCCCGCCGGACGGTCGCCACCGGCTGGGTAGAAATTGCCGGAAATCGTTGCCGGACGCGGGGCAGGGGCGTATGATGCCCGCGAATTGGCTCCCCCCACAGCCTGTCCTGAGCGCTTGCGAGCGCCATTTGCCGCCATGATCGTCCGTCCCAATCTGCATTGGCTGCGCATGCTTTTCGTCGTGCGCGGCTCGATCGTGCCCAAGATCGCCACGCAGCTCATCTTCACCACGATCATTTCGATTGTCGTCACCGTGGCGCACGGCCGTGTGTTCGAGTGGAAGATTCCGCTCACGTTCGTGCCGTTCTCGCTCATCGGTATCACGCTCGCGATCTTTCTCGGTTTTCGTAACACCACGAGCTATGCCCGCTATTGGGAAGCCCGCGTGCTGTGGGGCAGTGTGCTCAACGAGACGCGCGCGCTTGCCCGCCAGTCGATGACGCTGGTCGCGGACACCTCGGATTCGCCGCGTTTCGTGGCCTACCTGATCGCCTTCGTGCACGGCATGCGCCACCAGTTGCGCGGCACGGACCCGCGGGCGGACTTCGAGCGCCTGCTGAGCCCGGAAGACGTGAAGTGCCTGATGCGCAAGCAATTCAAGCCGATCACCATTCTGCTGATGGCGGGCGAGTGGTTGCGTGAGCGCCGGCTGAAGGGGCAGATCGACGCGCCGCTCGCGCAGGTCATGGAGATGCACCTCGACCGGCTTGGTGAAGCCATCGGCGGCTGCGAGCGTATTGCCTCGACACCGATCCCGTTCACGTACGGCGTGATCCTGCACCGCGTGACGTATCTCTACAGCGTGCTGCTGCCGTTCGGTCTGGTCGACTCGATCGGGCTCATGACGCCGGTTATCGTGGCGTTCATTTCGTACACGTTCTTCGCCCTCGAAGCGGTGAGCGCCGAGATCGAAGAGCCGTTCGGGCTCGAACCCAACGACCTCGCGCTCGACGCGATGTCCGACACCACCGAGCAATCGCTGCGCGAGATCCTGCACCGCCAGCACACCGCGAAGCTGCGCGAGCGCGGCGATCACCACATCATCACCTGAGCATCACCTGAGCCGGTTTTCCGCCTTCGCAAGCCTTTGATACTAAAGTGCTTGCTTTACTATTTTGCGCGACTATACTCAAGCACATGCTTGACCATGACAACACTCTCGATCTGACGTTTCAGGCGCTGGCCGACACTTCCCGCCGCGCCATGCTCGTGCGCCTGGCGCAGGGGCCCGCGTCGGTGAGTGCGTTGGCGCAGCCGCTGGCGATGTCGCTACAGGCGGTCATGCAGCACCTTGCCGTGCTTGAGGGCGCGGGACTGGTGCGAACGGAAAAGGCCGGCCGTGTGCGTACGTGCCGGATCGAACCTCAGGCGCTGAGTCTTGCAGAGCGATGGATCAACCAGCGCCGACATGAGTGGGAGGGCCATCTCGACCGGTTGGGCGAGTATCTGGCCAGCCTGCCGCCCGAAGGAGAGATTCATGAGGACAGCAAGTGATGGCGTGGCGCCCCTGCCACCGATGACGATCGGCCGCACCTACGCGGCCGCGAGCGATGCCGTGTTCCGGGCCTGGACGACGACGGAAGCGGTCAAACGCTGGTTTTGTCCGACGGGCTATACCGTTCCAGAAGCGCAGGTCGATGCGCGCGTGGGCGGTATTTTCGAACTACGGATGCAGTCGCCCGAAGGCGAGTCGCACTGGATTCGCGGGCGTTTCACCGAAATCGACGCGCCGGTGCGGCTGGTGATCGAGATGGACGTGACGGATGCCACCGGGCATGTCTTGTTCCGTGCCCACACGACGGCGGGTTTCGCCAATGTCTCCGAGGGCACGCGGCTTGAAGTCGAGCAACGCTATACGGTGGTCGATCCGGCGTTTGCATGGATGCCCGCCGGTGCCAGCCAAGGCTGGGCGCAGACGCTCGACAAACTCGCCCGCGAAGTCACCCGCTTCGATGTGGACGCGCCTTCGCATCGTTCGGTCGTGCACGCGACATTCCGTATCGAACGGCAATATGCCGCGACGCCGGCGCGCGTCTTCCGGGCACTGACCGAGCGCGAAGCCAAGGACCGGTGGTTCACCGGCGGCGCGGGCTTCACGCAGCTTGAGCGCTCGATGGATGTGCGCCCCGGTGGCCGTGAGCACTCGAAAGGGCGCTGGGCCGGTGGCATGGTCTCGACGTTCGATGCGCAGTATTTCGACGTCGTGACCGATACGCGTCTGGTCTACGCCTATGAAATGCACCTCGACACGCGCAAGATCTCGGCGTCGCTCGCCACCATCGAACTGCGCGCGCATGACGGCGGCACACAACTCGTCATGACGGAGCAAGGCGCGTTTCTCGACGGCTACGACGACGCCGGTTCGCGCGAGCGGGGCACACATTTCTTGCTCGACGCCCTCGGCGCATCGCTGGCCAACTGAGACGCTCGCGCCCCGAGATCGTTACGGGGCGCGGTTTCTCAGGGTTTGCACCAATGTCGGGCATGCGATTCTCATCGAAACACGCAATAGTTCGTGGACAAATATCGCGTTTTTCATTGCATTTGCGAGTTCTAGACTTCCTTCCATCGACGGCGCTTTAACAAAACAAAGCCGTCGCAACTGACAGGAGTTTTCAAACATGAACCGCAAGAACATCGCAATCGCCCTTATCGCCGCCGCCGCTTCGTTCGGAGCCGCCTCCAGCTACGCTGTTGAAAACGGTAACAACTACCCTGACGTCGCTTCGCAAGGTGCGCCGCTGACCCGCGCTGCCGTGCTGGCCGATCTGGCCCAAGCCCGCGCCAACGGTCTGATCCCCCAAGGCGACGCCGACTATCCGGTGTATGTCGCTTCGGGTGAGGCCAAGAGCCGCGCTGAAGTGAAGAACGAACTGGCCCAAGCCCGTGCCGAAGGCCTGATGGCAGAAAACGACGTGGATTACCCGATCGTCGTGTCGCAAGGCCCGAGCGTCTCGCGTGCTGACGTCAAGCAAGAACTCGCCCGCGCCCGCGCTGCCGGCGAACTGAATGTGAGCGAAGGCAGCTGATCTGCCAGTATCGCCCGCAGCATCAAGTGAAAAGCCGTCCCATTGGGGACGGCTTTTTTCATGGGACTTGGCGAAGCGCCGACGGCCTCAGGCTTTCATGAAGCGCAGCGCCAGACGCGCCAGTTTCGGCACGAAGGTCGGGCGCAGCAGGCGCTTGTCGTAGCCGTCCATGCGGCGCGCGTCTTCCTCCAGACACAGCGCGATCAGGTCGCGCGGTTTCAGCGATTCACCGATCTCGGCCGTGCTGGTCGCGGGGAAGTTGGCATCGCGCGCCACGCCGTCGGTGTCGATGCCGCGTGCGATCGCCATGCGGTCCCAGATCAACGTGACCCACACGGCGACGACACGCGCGTAAAACCATGGGCGTTTCCAGAACGGCAGGTTGCGGCGATGCCACGCCACCCAGTTCGCGAAGAACAGGATGTGGCGTGCCTCCTCCTGAATCACCGGTTCGAACGTTTCCACGAGAGCCTCGGGGAAATAGCCCGAACGCTGGGCCGATCGGAACAGCCCGAACGCGACGAAGCTGTCGATGCACTCGCTGAAGCCGGTTTTCATCCATGCCCATTCGGGATCGTCGGGCGGCGGATACGGAGGCTCTGGAGCCAACTCGATGCCGTAGGCTTCCACCAGCTTGGACAACACCACCTTGTGACGCGCTTCTTCCTCGCCATCCATGACGAGGGCTTCGCGTAATAACGGATCTTGAATGGTCGCCGCGTAGGTGGCCACACGAATGGACGCGCGGCCCTCGGTCTGCACGGCGATGTCCCAGATGGGCAGCGCGGTCAGCCGTTTGAGGGCGTCGGGAGGAAGCGCCGGCCAGTCGATGACGGCGGGCTTGTAGGGGTTGTGAGACGCCAGCAGCATGCGGCAAAACATCTGCTTGTGGGAGTCCGAACCAATTGCCACCGGGCCATCGACATCGTATTGCCAATGGCGCATGACGTGGTCTGCCTCGGCCTCAGCGACGGCTATCGCTTGCGCGTCGGACGTCTGTTCGGGATATCGCATGAGGTATCGGTCAGGTCTGCATTCGCAAAAATCATACCATCAAGCATGACGCACGCGCCGTGCAGAATTGTCTGTTCGCGGCGGGCGAATGCGAGACGAAATCCCGGCGGAAGTGAGACGCCCACCCGTCAAAAGTGCGTTTGAAATATGCTGTAATTGTTTCGTTTGACGCAACGCGCGTTATCGCCCGGCAGCGTTTATCCTGAGTCAAGGGCTCACTAGACTGGTGAGCCCGCTGTCGCTGTTTTTCAGCTTCTTTGCATTGGACTCATCATGACGTTGACCCTTGAGCAACTCTTTCCGCAGCATCGTCCCGAAGGTGAAGCCGTGGCCACGGCTCTGGACAGTCACGCCGTTGTGCAGGCGCTGTCGCTGGCGTGCGCCGAGCACCCGCTCGTCCTGCTGCGCATGATGTACCCGGCCACGGATGCCACCACGCACCGCAGCCGCGACGAACTCGCCGAAGTGCTTCACCGCCACGGCTTGCATCAGGTCGCCGGCCTGATCGAAGAAGAGTCGCCGTATCTGATGTTCACGTCGGTCGCGCACGCCTTCCTCACGCTGGTGGAAATTCGCCGCTATTCGGCCGCGATTGCCGTGCATCTCTACTATCGCGGGTTGGCCGGCACCGATGCCGAAGAACGCCTGCGCACCGACGCCAAAGTGCCGGCCGACGGGCATTTCAAGCCGTTCGATTAAACGATTTGATGCGACGAATGGTGGGGTAGCAGACACAGCGCGCAGACTTACGCTGCGCGCTGTGTTGATTATCGCCCGGGGCTTTTCTCTTGCGCTTCGGGCGGTGTGGATGGTGTGGGTGTCATGTCCGGCGCTTTGTCGCCGTCCCAGCCGAATGTGACCTGCCGCTGCGCCTTGCGCTGTTCGCGCTCGCGCGTCATCTGCTCCTCGAACTGACGACGGCCTTCCTTGGACTTCGCAATCATCTTGTTGCGGTCCTGGTAGAACGGATACATCTCGTCGGTCAGTTTGATGTTGCCGCGCCGGAACGCCATGGTCGCTTCGCGCGCTTCGGCGGCCGGCCAGCCGAGTTCTTCCAGCACCGAACGTGCGCTGCGAAGCGACGACTCGAACACTTCCCGCTCGATGTGCTTCACGCCCCGGTCGCGCAACTGGAACAGATGCCCCACGTTGCGCGCCCGCGCGATGATCGGGACCTCTGGAAAATGCTCGCGCAGCAGATCCACGATCTCCAGCGACTGATCGACATCGTCGACAGCGACCACTACCGCACGCGCATTGGCGACACCGGCGATGCGCAGCAGGTCGAGCCGCGTGGCATCGCCGTAGAACACGCGAAAACCGATCTGCCGCAGGCTCTCGATGGTGTCCGGATCATGATCGAGCACCGTCACCGACACGCCTTGCGGTATCAACGCCCGCCCGACGATCTGGCCGTAGCGGCCAAACCCGCAGATCACCACACTCGCCGTCTGCGGCTCGGCAATCTCTTCCATGCGCGGCGAACCCTTGAGGCTGTAGCGCGGCAGCAGCCACTTGTCGATGGCGACCAGCAGCAGGGGCGAGATCAGCATCGAGAGCGCGACGGCACCAATCAAAAATGACGACACGGCAGGCGGCAAGACTTGCGGGCCTGCTGACTGGAACACCACGAAGGCGAATTCACCACCCTGTGCCAGCAGTAGCGTGAAGATCGGCCGCTCCTGATACGGCAGCTTCATCAGTCGCGACAACCCGTAGATCGCGAGCCCCTTCACCGCCATGAAGCCGACGACCACCGCCAGCATGCGCAGCGGCTGCGCAAACAACACGCCGAAATCGATGCTCATGCCCACGGCGATGAAGAACAACCCGAGCAGCAATCCCTTGAACGGCTCGATGTCGGTTTCGAGTTCGCGGCGGTATTCGCTTTCTGCCAGCAGCACCCCGGCGAGGAACGCGCCCAACGCCATCGACAAGCCAACCCACTGCATCAACGCGGCAATGGCGACGACGAGCAGCAGCGCAGCAGCCGTGAAGATTTCCGGGGTCTTGCTGTTGGCAATCCAGCGCAGCAGCGGCCGCAACGCCAGCCGGCCACCGAGAATGATGGCGGCGATCACGCCGACGATTTTCAGGGCTTCGAGCGCACGCTGGGTGCCGGTCAGCGCGTGGCTGTCGATCGAGTTGGCGAGCAACGGCAGCAGCGCAAGAATCGGGATGGCCGCGACGTCCTGAAACAGCAGGATCGAGAAACCGGCTTGTCCGCTGGGGGTGCCGAGCAGGTTGCGCTCGGCCATCACCTGCAAGGCAATTGCCGTGGACGACAGCGCCAGTCCGAGTGCCGCGACGAGTGCAATGCGCCACGGCGCACCGAGTGCGAAGCCGGCGCAGAACAGCAGTACCGCGCAGCCGATGACCTGCGCGGAGCCCCAGCCGAAGATCGGCCGCCGCAAATTCCACAGACGGCGCGGCTCCAGTTCCAAGCCGACGAGAAACAACATGAGCACCACACCGAACTCGGCAAAGTGCAGCACGTCTTCCACACGCGAGACGAGTCCCAACCCCCACGGGCCGATGGCGATGCCGGCAGCGAGATAACCGATGATCGCGCCGAGCCCTAACGCCCGTGAGAGCGGCACCACGATGACGGCTGCCGCGAGATAGATCAGGCTGGCGAGCAGCCACGACGGGACGTGTTCCATCAGAGGGCCCTCCCGGAACGTGCGTCGGTGTCAGTGTCGGGGGCGGCGTCAGCGGTGGCCGGTGCGCTCAGCGCAGGCGGCGAAACATCCGGCGGACAGCGCGGACGGTCGCTGTCGGGGATGTCGCTGCACTCGGGGGCGGCGTCCATCGAGATCAGCTCCGGCCATTGCGGATAGGTCGCCAGACGACCAGCGAATTCGCTCACGTGCGCGTCAAGCGCGGCGTCGCCGCTGCGGCGCGCGCCGTAAAACACCTGTGGCGGCAGGAAGCGCAT
This sequence comes from Pandoraea sp. PE-S2R-1, assembly GCF_002179865.1. NCBI lineage: Bacteria > Pseudomonadati > Pseudomonadota > Betaproteobacteria > Burkholderiales > Burkholderiaceae > Pandoraea > Pandoraea sp. PE-S2R-1. The sequence continues at coordinate 275,309 of NZ_NGUR01000005.1, forward strand.
GCCGCACAGACGTGCCGTCTGCTCATAGGCCGGCAGAAAGTCGGCAAAGTCGTGCTGGTTGTAGCCTTGCTCGCTGTAGCTCGCCTGCGGGCCGCCCGTGCTCGGCACCAGCCAGAGATCCTTTCCGGCGAGCGCGTGGCCGTCGTGTCCATACGCCCAGCCCCACGTGAGCACCTCGTCGAACCACAGTTTTTGCAACGGCGGCATGCTGTACCAGTAGATCGGATGCACGAGCACGATCAGGTCGGCACGCGCCACGCGCTGCTGTTCGGCAGCCACGTCGATGCTGAAGTCGGGATAGGTCGAATACAGGTCGTTGACGTCGACGCCGGTGATGCTGCGCGCGGCGTCGAGCAGGCGGCGGTTCACGCGTGAGTCGCGCCACCGCGGATGCGCCACGATGACGTAGATGGCGCGTCCGGACGTGTCGTCGGCCGCCGTGGTGAGGGCTGGGAGGGAAGCGGGTTCGGTCATGCGAGCGAGAATACCGCATTCGCATGACGGCGGATCGCATCGATGTTAAAGACTGTGGTGGCAGCAGCCGTTAAGTGTGGATATGCTTCACTGAGCTTTCGATGGGTCCGTTTCGCCCGGTCCGATACCCGGCGCCGACGGAGGTTGAAGTCACATAACAAGAACTTTTGCGCGGGGGCCGCTTGGCGGTCGATACCTGCGCTACACCGACATGTCGCCGCAAGCCTTTCGCAATACCGTCAACATGATCTATCACGGCCGCAACGTCGCTCTGGCGTTGCTGCTGGTTGCACTCCTCTACAACCAGACCTTCTGGGTGTTCGTGAGTGCTGTCGCGGCAGCGCTGTGTACCGGCGCGCTGCGCGAGGCCGACCGCATGCCCGAAGACGAGGACGTGCCGCCGCGCCCGCTCGTCATTCAGGTGCTGCGTATCTCCGTGCCGCTACTGCTCACGATGTTCGCCATCGGCTATGGCGTGGTGTGGTTCAACCGTAACTTCGGCTGACGGCGCTGCGGCGTCACAACACCATGGCGCGCATGGCCCGGCCGGTTGCCTCATCGGCCGGATAGAACGCTTCGAGCGCCAGTTCGGCGAGCGTGACATCCACCGGCGTGCCGAACACCGTCGTCGTGCTGAAGAACGACAGCAGGCCATCGTCGGTGCGCAACTGCATCGGCACGAAAATGCTCGCCGATGCCGGTACCGCAGGCGGCGGCTCGCGCGATGCGACCGGATACGCCTTCAATTCCTCATACAACTCGCCCAGCGTGGCGTCACCGCTCGCATGAATCTGCTGACGCAGACGATGCAGCAGATGCGCGCGCCATTCGGGCAGATTCGCGATGCGCGGTGCCAGCCCGTCCGGATGCAGCGACAGGCGCAGCACGTTGACCGCGCCGCTCAATAGCGACGGGTCCACGCCAGCGAGCAGCGGCATGACGGCGCGGTTTGCCGCCAGCAATGTCCAGTGGCGATCGACGGCCAGTGCCGGGTAAGGCTCGTGGCCATCGAGCACGCGCTGCACGGCTTCGCGGGCGACGGCCATGTCGGGCGCATCGAACGCGCGGGCTTCGAAGCGTGGCGCAAAGCCGGCGGCGACCAGCATCGCATTGCGCTCGCGCAACGGGATGTCGAGCGCCTGCGCAAGATGCAGCAGCATCTCGCGGCTCGGTTGCGCGCGGCCCGTCTCGACAAAGCTCAGATGGCGCGTCGAGATCTCTGCTTCCAGCGCGAGATCGAGTTGGCTCATGCGCCGGCGCTGACGCCAGTCGCGCAACAGGGTTCCGATAGCAGGTGTCGTCATGAAACGGATGATAGCGGCTGGGTAATGCACCGCCATTACCTCGCAGGTAATCGACGGCGTGTCGTGGGCTCACGAAGATGTCAGTCAGCGAGACCCGATGTCTCGTCGTCCTGATCACCCGTCGCGACGTTGTCGTCGGTGCACGGTGCGGATCGGTCCAACTTCGATGGAGGTCGCCATGATGTCATCCCGTCAAACGTCGTTTCTGTCTTCGGTTCAAACGTCGGTTCAATCGGTATTTCTTGTCCGCGTGCTGCTCGCCGACGCACTCGTGAGTGGCGCCGTGGGGCTGTTGCAGGTGCTGGTGGCTGCACCGCTGGCCGCACTGCTGGATCTGCCTGCCGAAGGGCTGCGCGTGACCGGGCTGGTACTGCTTGTCTATGGGGCGGCGCTGGTCTGGCTGGTGCGCCGCACGACCCTGCCGGCCAGCGCCGTATGGACGGTGATCGCCATCAATGCGATCTGGGCGCTCGACTGTGCCGTGTTGCTGGCGTCGGACTGGATTGCGCCAAACGCGCTGGGTGTGGCGTTCATCGCCGTGCAGATCGTGACCGTGCTGGTGTTTGCCGAACTGACGTTCATCGGGTTGCGCCGCCGTCGGGCGGCGCAGGCCTGACGGTTATTTCACGAACTGGATGTCGTTCGGTGCCTGCGGCGGCAGCTTGATCGCCAGCACCTTGAATTCGCCGCTGGTGTTTTGCGACCCGGCGTGCACGGTGCCACGCGGAATGATGATGAGATCACCCGGGTGCACGTCGCGCTGCTGGTCGCCCAGCCAGAACGTGCCGCTGCCGGCGATTACGTACTGAATCTCATCGGCGTCCTGATGCGTGTGGCGCGGCACGTTGCCGCTTTGCACGGCGACGGTGCCGTTGGTTGTGGCCACGAGCGTGCGCGAGCGTAGCGTGCCGACGTTGGGCACGAGCTTGCCGATCTGCTCGTCGGTCATGGCGCCGACGTCGATGATTTGCGGGGTGAGGGCGGTGGCCTGTGCCACGGCGCTGGGCATCAGGTGGGACGAAAGAAAACCGGCGGCGAAGGCGGCAGGTACGGCAGCAAGCAGGACGTAGCGACGCATGTTCTTGTTCCTTTTGTGGGTGCTTTGTGAGCGGCAAGCAACGGAATTCACGAGCGAGCGACTTGCAGAACCGCCATGAAGGCGGGCGGCCCCCGCAGCACGATCAAGCGTGCAGCAAGGGCCTGTGCCGGACTATACGCGCTCCCGCGAGAGGGCGGGATGCGGAATTGTCGGTAGATGCGCAGGGGGCAGCGGCGGCCCCGATGACAGGAACCACCGCTTGATACTGCCGATGACGTCCGATTATTGCGGCGGTTGCGCAGGCACGTCGCCGTGCTTGTGCAGCAGCGCATTGCGGCGCGCGTAGGTGAAGTAGATCACCATGCCGATGGCGAGCCACACGACAAACGCGATCCAGGTCGCGGCTTGCAGGTGGGCCATCAGGAACAGGCAAAGGCCCGCCGAGATCAGCGGCACCACCGGCGCACCGGGCACCCGGAACGCGCGCGGCAGGTCAGGACGGGTGCGGCGCAGCACGAGCACGGCGACCGACACCAGCGCGAACGCCGACAGCGTGCCGATATTGATCAGCTCGGCGAGCACGCCCAGCGG
>NZ_NGUR01000006.1:0-31800 GCF_002179865.1 Pandoraea sp. PE-S2R-1
TGTGGTGATAGTCCCCGAAGAGGTATTGACCAGTGCGTTGCGGTCGTTCTGGCCAAGGAGCGCCGCGCCGCGGCCGGTCGATGACGAACCGGAGAGGCTGACCGTACCCGAATTGGAAATCGTGCTGGTGGTGTCGACGGAGATTATCGCCAAGCCGGGTGTGCTGCGTACGAGAGAAACTGTGCTTCCGGGGGTGACGTTGACAGTAACGTTGGTGCTGCCGCTTTGCGCAAGGATCGCGCCGCCGGTTCCCGTGCATGTGACGGTGGCATTACTTGCCGGATTCAGGTTGTCACACGCGGCTTGCGCGTGGCTAACGGCACACAGGGAGAGGGCGACAAAGATTGGCTTTAGGGGAACAGGGCAAGTCCGGCTCACATGCGTTGCAGCATTCATTGGAGCGCTCCCAAGACGATGTTCCTAAACGACGTGGAAATCTACATAGGTCGACCCTAAATCTTCAAGCCGCAAAGATCAATTGCATGTTGTATGCAAGTAACATACCTCTAGCAAAGCGTAACGAACTTCCAGTGATGTGCTGCGAGTTCCTCATTAGCCAACGCATAACTTTCCGCGAAGCCCACCAACTTGCGTTCAGTGCTCAGACCTTTATTAGGCATGTGGTGATGCCAGGAGCCCTGAATTCAAGTTGGGTGTTCTCCGCGAGAAGTGAAGCAGGGTTTGGACATGAATGGCCAGCAGACCGAAATGCGATCATGCAGCGTCTGCTACCCGTATCCACCGGTGGAAGGCGCTATTTCGGACACGCTTCTGGCACTGAAAATTTTTGCCCTGCAGGGGCAGGCTTTACGGCATCGTCGGAAAAAGGTTGCGCCCAAAATGTGAGGCCGCCCCCAACGACTCACGGATCAACGATGTCCAAATCTATCGCAAGTCTTACTTCTCTCAGCAATTCCTCAACAATCAAGTCGAGAGACTCCTCTCTCGGCAACTTGAAGCTCCGATTCTCGAACGGGTGAATAAGTTCTACTCCCTCGAGTGGTGCCACTGATATCGTTATTGCCCAAGCGCTTTCCAGCTCAGATATTTCGATATTTACGTTACACCCGCGATATGTATCGCTGAGATTCGTCATGTTTTCCGCTCCGAGCGTTTTCGATGCAAGTTTCGACTGGATGAACTTTGAACGAATAAGAACTTTCTATTGAACACGCACCGTAAGCGATGAGCATCCACTCGAGTTCATCTGATTTTCCTCCCACATAAGATGAGGAGTACGTCATGAAGAAATGTCGTCGATGTGCATCGTGTGGAAGCGAATTTCTTCCTCGCGTGAACGTTCCGAATCAACGCTATTGCTCTTCACCGGAATGCCAACGGGAGCGGCGTTACGAATGGCATAAGCAGAGACTCGCCTGCGACACAGACTATCGAGAAAATCAGCGCCACGCGCAAGCTGCGTGGCAGTCGAGGCACCCAACCTATTGGAAAGATTACCGCGAATCACACCCCGATTATTGCACTAGGAACCGTGACCAACAGCAAATTCGGAACGCTCGAAAATCGACGGGGAAAATTGCAAAAATTGACGAGTCCCTAATGCCCCTCCAATTGCCAGACGGGGTATACCGACTCAGCATTCTGTCGCCCAGGAGTGTTGCACAAATGGACGCGTACCTTGTGCGAATCGCATTCCTTTCTAGTAAGCCGCTGGACGAGAGGTCTATTGCAAAGAGATGATTCGTTAGTCGAAAGCGGACTCGCCTGCTAATGTGAACTAGTAGTCACTTGTCGCGGGAAACGACGCATAGAAGGACGTTCGTTGGCCCGGCTTTTTGGTTCGCATCTATCGGTGACGGAGTCACAGCATGTCGTCCGACCACGAATATGGAGGTGGTGCCGAGAAAGCCGGCCGATTGCGCGCGGCGGAATACGTACGAATGTCGACCGAGCACCAACAATATTCGACTGAAAATCAGCGCGAAAAAATTCGCGAATATGCGACGCGTCGCGGCCTCGAAATAGTTCGCACCTATGCCGACGAAGGAAAGAGCGGGCTTAAGATCGATGGCCGGCAGGCGTTGCAGGACCTTATTCGCGATGTTCAGAGAGGTGACGTTGACTATAGCGTGATTCTTGTATACGACGTTAGCCGCTGGGGGAGATTTCAGGATTCCGACGAGAGTGCATATTACGAGTACCTTTGCCGGCGATCGGGCATGAAGGTGATCTACTGCGCGGAACAGTTTGAAAACGACGGATCGCCGGTATCCGCGATCGTCAAAGGCGTTAAGCGCGCGATGGCCGGCGAGTACAGCAGAGAACTTTCCGCGAAGGTATTCGCGGGACAGTGTCGACTGATTGAGCTTGGGTATCGGCAAGGAGGACCTGCCGGCTACGGCCTTCGACGTGTCTTGGTTGACCAGCACGGCTTGGTCAAAGCACCACTCGCACGTGGAGAACACAAGAGTCTGCAATCTGATCGCGTGATTCTCGTCCCTGGACCTGATAGTGAGGTCAGAATCGTGCGAATGATCTATCAATGGTTTGTTGATGAGTCGCTAAACGAATCAGAAATCGTGGCGCGCCTCAACGCCATGAGAATTCGAACCGACTTAGAGCGTGAATGGACGAGATCGACAGTAAGAGAGGTTCTCACTAACGAAAAGTACATAGGAAACAACGTCTACAACCGAGTGTCTTTTAAGCTGAGGTCAGTACGAGTAGCCAACCCAGCTGACACGTGGATCCGTAAAGAGCACGCATTTCAAGCGATTGTTCCCGCCGAACTTTTCTTCACGGTACAAGGGATCATGCGTGCTAGGGCACGTAGGTACTCAAACGACGAGTTGATCGAGCGACTTCGGAATCTGTACGCGCGCCGTGGGTTTCTTTCCGGGGTCGTAATTGACGAGACTGACGGAATGCCATCTGCATCTGTCTACATGTACCGCTTTGGAAGCCTGATTCGCGCGTACCAAGCCGTCGGATTTACGCCGGACAGGGACTACCGTTACTTAGAGGCCAATAGGTTTCTGCGGCGGCTTCACCCGGAGATTGTTGCATCGACAGAGGAACGCATCGTAAGCCTCGGGGGAAGCGCCGAAAGGGATGCTGCTACCGACGTTCTCACCGTCAACAATGAGTTCACATGCTCAGTAGTACTCGCACGTTGCCAGACAAGACTCAGCGGACATCTTTTTTGGAAAATCCGCTTCGATGCAAGCTTGTTGCCAGACGTTACCGTCGCAGTACGGCTCGACGCCTCAAACGCCGCAGCACTTGATTATTACTTACTGCCTCGCCTTGACTTTTGCCTTCAGCGGATCAGCCTGCGTGAACGAAATTCGATCGAGTTTGAAAGCTATCGATTCGATACTCTCGACTATCTTTACGCAATGGCTCAGCGTGCGCGATTTCGGAGGTCCGCATGAAGGTGCCCGAGCTGCAAATGGTTCCGATCGATCAAATTGACGTTCTGAACCCACGAGATAGGAACACCACGATTTTCAACGAGATCGTCGGTAACATTCAGAAAATCGGGCTGAAGAAACCAATTGTTGTAACTCGCAGGGTACGTCCGGATAGGTCCGAGCGGTATTTGCTTGTGTGCGGTGAGGGACGCCTGAAGGCTTTTCGAGCTCTGGGCGAAACCGAAATTCCCGCGCTAGTCGTTGATGTGAGTGATGAGCATGCCTTAATTATGAGTTTGGCAGAAAACATTGCACGTCGACAGTACCATCCGCTTGAGTTGCTCTCGGGTATCCGTCAGCTCCAGGCGAAACGCTATTCTGCAAAGCAAATCGCCGAGAAAACAGGCTTATCCCCGGACTACATTCGAGGAATTTTGAGCTTGCTGAGCCACGGTGAAGAGAGGCTCATCGTCGCTGTCGAGCATGGACGAATCCCGTTGAATACCGCAATCGATATCATGGGAGCCGGTGATAGCGACGATGCGGTCCAAGAGGCTCTGCAGAGTGCTTATGAAACAGGAACCCTACGGGGCAAGAGGCTTCTCAATGCTAGGCGTCTAATTGAGCGTCGGAAAAACCTGGGCCCAACTACGAGCCGCAATACGCAAAAGGACAAGACAAAAATGAGTGCGTCTAGCCTTATTCGCATCTATCGCAACGAAGTTGAAAAGCAGAAAGCCATTGTCCGGAAAGCGGAGTTTACTCAGCAGCGGTTACTTTTTCTTGTTGGGGCGCTGCGCCAGCTATTTGTGGATGAAAATTTTGTCAATTTGCTACGTGCGGAGGGGCTGACTACCCTACCCAAGTACCTGGCGGAGCGTGTGTGGTCAAACGGGGGGGGTAGGATGAGCCGTGTGACGCTTGGGTTCATTCCGACACCCATCTCCGTGCCCATCGAGGATGTGCTCCTATCCAAGCCTATCAAGGCGAATGTCTCAACTTCACGGAAATTCCTGCAAATCCTCGCGTCAATTAAAGAGGTCGGAGTGATAGAACCGCTTTCTGTTACCCAAGTGGACGGGCAAAGCGGAGGTAAATATGTTCTGTTGGATGGCCACCTGCGGATACTCGCGCTACAGCAGCTCGGGATACCCGACGTACTTTGTCTTGTCGCAACCGACGATGAAAGCTACACATACAACAATCGGCTAAACCGAATTTCATCGATACAAGAGCACCGTATGATTTGCCGCGCAATCGAGCAGGGGGTCTCTCCGGAGCAGTTGGCAAGAGCGCTTGCAGTAGATATATCCTTCGTAAGGCGAAAGGCGTCGCTGCTCGATGGTTTGTGTCCAGAAGTTATCGAGCTCCTGAAGGATCGTCAATTTTCCTGTGAGTTAGCCCGGGCGCTGCGAAAAATGAAGCCGACGCGTCAGATGGAGTGCGTCGAACTAATGAGTTCGGTTAACAATTTAACTGTAGCTTATGCCGAAGCTCTTCTCGTCGCGACGCCAGCAAATCAGCTTGTCTCCGGCCGAAAGCCGTCACGAATAGGAGGCGTTTCTGCAGAGCAAATGTCCATGATGGAGCGAGAGATGGGAAATTTGCAGGTTCAATACAAACTGGTGGAGCAAACATATGGACAGGACGTATTGAACCTCGTTATCGCAAAGGGTTTTCTCTCCAAGTTGATGGAAAACGCTGCTGTACACAGATTCATCGCAAAGTACCAGCCCGATCTAATCTCTGAGTTCGAGGCCATCATAGCCACGATTACCCTCGATCAGCCGCACACGGGCGGGCGGTCGCAAATATCGTCCAGGTGAGATTAGTAGAGCGAGGGGCGCACCTTAGCGAGGTGTAGCGTCTGAGGTTGAAAAACGTGCCGCACATCTTTGGGAACTGGTGATTTGGACCATTATGAAAATGTTCCAATCTCCGGATGGCCGTTAGTATTGATCAATGCGACGTTACCTACACCTCTGGCGTGCTCTCGACATTGCGCGTGAGCAGCGCGCTGTCTTCCCGCTTCGAGGGACAGGGCGCGTGGGCCCTTCGTTTCCCGGCGTACAAGCACATCAAGTTCGGCAGTGTGCTGTCAGGGCAGGTTTACCTCTGGCCGGACGGCGACGCGCCGATTCGACTGGAAGATGGGGATTTTTATATGCTGACCGATGGCCGTCCGTTTTATGTGGCAAGCGATCCGGTGTGCAGACCGGGGGACGGTGTAAGTGTTGTGCGCAGTCGTCGTGGTGCGGACGGTATCGCACGTCATTACTGCGACGGCGAGGGTGCACCGGTCGGTATGACCAGCGGCCGCTTCACCTTCGAGAATGACGTAAGTGAGGTTCTGCTGCGCCATCTACCGCCGTTGATTCAGCTGCGGGCGAGCGATGTGAAATCCGGCGCGCTTGCTCAAGTCCTGAGCCTGCTACGGCTTGAGTCCAGTGACCTACACATAGGTGGCGAGGTGGCGCGAAGCAGTCTCGCGGCGCTCGCGCTTGTTCATCTTCTGCGCGCCTACCTTAGCAAGTTGTCTCAGCCGGCTGGTTGGCTCGGTGCGTTGTCCGATGCAAAGATCGGCAAGGCGCTGTCGGTGATGCATGAGGCGCCGAACAAGCGATGGACGGTCGATAGTCTGGCCCGTACCGTTGCGATGTCGAGAACCGCGTTTGCGAATCGATTTCGCGAGCGTGTTGGAGAGGCACCGTTGGCGTATCTGAACCACTGGCGCATGGTGCTGGCCCGAACCGCCTTGAAAGATACCGACGAGTCGCTCACGGAGATTGCGACAAAGATTGGGTATTTGTCTGACACTGCATTTAGCATCGCGTTCAAGCGCAATGCTGGCGTGAGCCCCGGCAGATACCGTTCGGCAGAGAAGGGGCGAGCGTTGCATCGCGCAACAGAACTGTAGGTCGACGGCGATCTCCGGCAAGTTGCGCGCTACCAGTTGATAACCCAGTCGCAGATATCGACGTCATCGCTCAAAGCGAGAAGACCCGCTCAGCCTTGACCGCGAAAACAGTACCTCTGCAGTACTAAAAATTGGGGTACACGCTGCCCGAGACCTTTCGTTGCCGAGTCAGCATCGCGGTAAAGTCGCTGCATTCCCACACACCATGGCCTCTGGGAGTCGCTCGTGGTGCCGACGATTGAGCGCGGTGGCAGCAATTTGCGAACCGGTGCCCGAGCGCGTTCCTTAGTGGCGCGTAGCCAAAGAAAAAACGCAAAAACCGCTCACGCTTCTTGATTTTTTCCGTTCGTTTATCTAAGCATATACGAGGGAGCAACGCACTCTGCGAGGATGGCCATGTGATTGACGAACTGTAAATGCGAACTGGGTCTTAGCCGCGCCAACGGCTAAGACCCAGTTTTAATTCGCTTACAACCAACAGCGAGCTGGTTGAACCAACACTTTGACATTACCCCACACTGGGGGATGTGTCAAGGCGAGGGAACTTACGCTCCTCGTTCAGCGCTCCGGTAACGCCGTTCGGTTGTTGCGACATCGACTGTCGGGAGCCTGAGATGCAACCTCACGCCGGACGTTTCTACTTCTCCAACTGGCTTAGCTGGGCAGTACCGAGTATGGTATTGCCGTCACGGCCATCGCGTAGCGCCTCCCCGAAGGCACGCCCCTTTCCTCTGAGGCCACTTGCTTGGCGTTTGGCCGATGTGCTCACCACGGCCGGGTGAAGCCAATGTGGGCATTGCACGTAACATCGTTCGGAGGCCGCTCGGGTCGTTATCAACGTACTCGCGGAAAACTGTTGCGCTGCATCGATCCGCTGCGCCGCAAGTACGTCGAGTTTCCCACTGAACTGCACTTCGACAACTGGCTGCAGTTCTGGATGAATCCCCAGGCACTACGGCTCGAACCACGCCTACCAAGTGATCCGGTCGCGGCGACCGACAACCCAGCCGTCAAGCTGGCCGATCTCGTCATCGCTTGGCAAGACGGTTCGACCGAACTTCAGGTCATTGCGCCCAAGCTAACCTCAACCTACGGTGCGCGCATTGCCGCCATGAAAGCCGCAGGTGGCGAGACGTTCAGAATCACCGTGCGAACCCGAGACCAAATCCGATCCCAGCGATCTCACATCGAGTGCCTCGAGCGCTGGCGCCAAGCCGCAGCACTCCATGCCGACCAACCCCTAGGTGAGCTCACTCGCCAAGTAATCGACGTCGTGCCTACGTCAGGGGTTATCGGCCTACCACGATTAAGCGCTGCGGTGGAGGTGCCGCATACGCTTACCGAAATCGTTGCGGTGCTCGCGCGGCAACACTATGTCGGCATCTTGAGCGTATCCCCAGGCAGCTATTTCTACGAGGTTCCCACCTTGATCAGTCGCACTTAGCACGCTGACTGCCGAGGCGCCGTTCCGTGCCCGGTGAGCGCATTATTTTGGAGCCATACGATGACACTCAATGGACGGGCCGCTCGTGGCCCAATGCAGAAGCTCCCGCCGGAGTTGTGGGACATCACGAACTGGCCCACTGCAGACGAGAGCCTATCCAAGGACAACAACAAAACATCACGTGACGCGCGCGAGCGGCTTCGCGGCCTGACGAGTGGCGTTGTGCTGCGCCTGGACGGGGGGGCAATCGAGGCGTCTGCCAAACTCGCCGGACTGAGCAAGCGACAATTTCAGCGCTGCCTCAAGCGTGCCTGTGAGACCGCGCCCGACGGTCGAATTTGGGGACTACGCGCGTTTCTGAAGGGCGTCGCGCGCAAGCCGCGAGAACGACAGGCGCCGCTTGGTCAATTTGAGGATTCCCGGTTGGGTTACGCCGGCATATTCCGCAAGATGATGCGCGAATTCCCCGATCTTGAGGCCGAGGTCATCAATTTCGTGCTCGACCGGCACCCGCAGGACTGTCCTCGCCCCAACCGGGTGGGGGCCCGCCAAATTTGGAACCTCATTAGAGCCCATCGACGTGCGAACGATTGCGCTGACGATGAATATCCCCTCAAAACCGCGTCCATACCGTATGCCGCTATCGAAGCCTGGATTTCCGAAGCCGTCATTCCCAGGTGGACCGATACCTATTTTCGACAGAAGTATGGTCCGCAAGCCGCGCAACGCATGGCATATCAGGCCGGTGATGGGCAGGCCAAGCGGCAGACGCCGCCTTACGCGATCTGGCAGATCGACGAGACGACGGTGGATGTGCAATGCAAACAAACGGTGGTGGACGACTCCGGCGATTGGAGCGAGACCGTTCTGCCGCGAACGGTCCTGGTGCGCATTACTGACGAGGGCACCAATGCCGTCGTCATCGATTGCCCCGTCACAGGAGAGCAGGTGACCAAAGAGGATATCTTGGCGGCATTCTGGTTTGCAATGAATCCGGAACCACCGAGTGAATTCACCGTTTCAGCGTCGTTGGCAGGCGCGGGTTACCCGGCGGAGGTGCCTGACTTTCGCTGGGCCGTTCCAGCCGTCATCGAATTGGATAACGCGTTAGCTCACTTGGCCAACTCGGTTCTACATGGAATATGCGACACCATTGGCGCACGACTGGTGCTTGGCAGGCCCAAGACCCCGCAGCAGCGTAACAGTGTGGAAAGCTCATTCGGCCAGCTATCGACTTACTTGCTGCATGAGTGTCCAGGGACCACCGCACGGGGGCCCGGTGACCCATTGCGTGAGATCGCCAAGACGGATGTGACTGAGCTTTTGCACTACACGCACGTGCGCGACGCGCTATGTGCGCAAGGTCGCAGCCGGAATGCCTCGCCAAGTGCGAAGTGCAATAGTGAAACGCCACTCGCCTACCTCGCGCGGCGCCACCGCAACCAGTCCTTAGTGCTGAACTATCTCCCTCCGGAAAAACGCCACAAGCACTTGCTTGGCGAAGCCGTCAGGCGCCCCGTCAAATGCCCCCAACAGCGAGAGCCGGAGATCCATTTCGCTTACGCCAGATACCAAGCGACTTGGCTGAAAAACCCCCTTGCATGGAAAAAGCGAGCTGTCTGGATTCGATGTGATTTTGACGATTTGCAGACCATCTGGGCGTATGACGAAAACGGCGCGGAGATCGGGCCACTCTATGCCACTGGTAAATGGGGAAGAGGGCCATCCAATATGCGCATCCGAAAACTACATGATCAACGCCGTAAGCAAGGCTTACTTGGCCCGACGGCGGAGGAATGTGCACTGCACGCACTGTTCATGTCGTTGAAGCTCAGCGCACCAACCAATGCAAGCGCGGCCTTACAACTCAAATATCTCACGGACTACTTGGAACACCATCTGCCGAAGGCCAATGCACTGTTGACGAACGCCCAGTTGGAAATCGCCAAGAGGTGGGATGACGAGCGACCGCTTCGCAACGCTGGCACGACGTCAGAGCCGATGCGCCGCCGAGCTCCAGAGCCGACCGTGACGGCCTCCTCAAAGCACTCCACCTCAGTAACCCCACTGCGTCACATGGCCACCAGGACAGCACCCCCTAAGCGCCCATACTTCAGATAGAGGAGACGTGCAAATGCCGCAAAGCCAAAAGGACTCGTCCAAAGACGACCGGGAACCACTGGGTAACTTTCTGATCTGGACGCCAGAAATTGACGCGCTCGCGGAGCACGTCGCCAGATGCATTCGCCTCGGCCTGCCTGGCATTGCGGTGACGGGCAAGCCGCGCGTCGGCAAGACGAACGCGTGCAAGTATCTCAAGCACCTCATTCCGCAAGTCATGGGACATAACGTTTGCGTCCTGAATTGGGAAATCCCGGAAAGCCTTGCCTCTGAACGCGAGCAAATTCAGTGCGCGTTACAGAACATGCAATGCGCCCAATTCTCGCATCGTGACATCGCCATACTGCGCAGCCGCCTCATGGACGAGATCTATACGGCGGCGGGGGTCGCGAACTCTCGCCGCCTGCTGTTCATAATCGACGAAGCGCAAAACCTCAAGTTGGATTTCTTCGGGCTACTCGTACACGTCTACAACATGCTCGATTACAACCATTACAAACCGTTTTTCCTGCTGGTGGCGCAACCGGAGCTCACCGCGATTCGCCATCAACTTGCGTACCGAAGCAAATACCAAGTGTTGGGGAGGTTCTTTAACGACATGCCGGAGTTCTGCGGGATCCTTCCCGAGGACTTTGATGCCGTACTCACCTCATTTGATACGCCTGCGCGCGAAGATGATCCACCGCCCGCGTGCGCGTACGTGCCCAATCTTTACGAGTATGGATGGCGATTAAATTCGTTGGCGCACGGCTATCGAGCCGCGTTGGAAGTGATTCGGACCGAAGCCAACATCGAGCGACGCGTGCGAATGCCCATGCAACACTTCCGAATGGTGACGATCGACATTCTGGACAGACTTGGACGTGGCGAACTCACGCCAGAGCAAATTGACACACCATTGCTCGTCGATGCATTTAAGGCGTCAGGCTTTCACAATGTCGTTCTTCACTACGTTGACGAGTAGCTTGCCCCGCGGGGCGAGGACGGCATCATGCACCTTTCGATCAACCTTGAGGATTACATACCACCCCCACGCGTGCCTGCTGTACCGGCGAGTGCGTCGCTGTACATGCGAGTGGCAACGATATGCGAGCAGCGCCACTACAGCCTCGCGGAGTTAAGACGCCTGATGCCAGATGTCTCAACGAACACGTCCTTAGTCTTTGGTCCTGCAGTGGATGATCGAAGTCCCTATCAGGTGGCCAGGCCGTCGAGCCAAATGAGCGAGTTTCTGCAAGTCTCTGTCGAGGCGATGCGAATCAGTAGTGGGGCAGATTTTTGGGCTAACACGCTCTGTCACGAGCTCCGCTATTGCCCAAAATGTATTCAATTGGGCTACCACTCCTATCTCTTTCAGTATTTAGGCATTTATGCCTGCCCGCTGCACACATGCCTCCTTCAGACGGGATGCTTCAAATGCAAGTGTGTCATCCAGTGTGATCTGCCCCATGTGGCTGGCTCCCCCTTTGCGTGTCCAAGATGCGGCGTCCTATTCAAAAGAAAACGCTTTCAGCAAGAGCTGCCGCTCTATCAAATGCGTGCGATTGACGCCTTAATCGGTGACTTCCGGCGGGCTCGCCGGCGGGTGGCGATCACCAGTAGATCTAGCGGGCCGCCGGGCTTTTTCTCCACTGGCGACTCGCTATTTCGCCTCAGTGGTGTAAAGCAAGTCCAGTTAGCTCGAGTGATCTCCCGCTACGACGACTGGCGTGAGCCCTTGATCGCACATTGGCGGTTTAAGACCGTTGATTACTGGGTTCCGACGGGTAGGAAGACTCAGCATGTGCTCACGAGGCACGAGGACGGAGTTGGCACCAAGACACTGACGACGCTCTTCCAAATGCTTGCCCCCTATCAGGAGGAGTGCAGTGCGTTGCACATTCGCAACTCATACCCCTCCGGTGTACGTATCGAGGGACAGGCTATGCGTATAGCCGTAGCACTGTGCTTGCTGTGCAATCAGCTTCAGATTTGGCCGCTGTGGAACGCCTACTGGACAGCAAGGGCGATCGACGGAAGGCCAGGTGCCGGCATGGACTTATCTGCTCGGATGAACTATTTACACCGCGCCGGCCTGACGGATAAGGCAGCGCGGCAGATTGCAGAAATTATTGGCGAGCAGGATATCCTGGGTTTGTTCTGTTGCATTCTTCGCAAGCTACGGAAGGCACTTCGACTGAGCCAAGTGGAGTGGTGGTCCTCGATCGAGAGGTATCAATATGAATGCGGGGTTCGCATGCAACTCGTGGCGGAGCACGGCCATAAGCTGCAAGTGCGCCCCCGCGCCAGTTGGGAGATGGTCGACTTTCTATGCCGACGCTATCGCGATCGGGTCTTGCATCCTGGCGTCTCGTTTGACGACAGTTGGCGCATACAATAGTCGCGGACTTCATTGTATGAATCCTTACAACTCGTATTTATGCGTACTATAGCGATAATGCTTTTTATCGCCATAGCCAGCAAAATCTCCCAAACTCCGTCTTCTCGCCATGAGAGAGTCGGCCAGAGGCAGTTCACGCCCCCATTCGACGCGCGTTATCAGTGCGAGCGAACTCGCGGCGCTGCGTGCATTTCACGCCGGGATTGAATCGCGTGCGGCCCTCACGCGATATCTGCCCGCATCACTCGTC
Source organism: Pandoraea sp. PE-S2R-1 (assembly GCF_002179865.1). Taxonomy (NCBI): domain Bacteria; kingdom Pseudomonadati; phylum Pseudomonadota; class Betaproteobacteria; order Burkholderiales; family Burkholderiaceae; genus Pandoraea; species Pandoraea sp. PE-S2R-1. The sequence goes on from NZ_NGUR01000006.1 coordinate 12,487, forward strand.
CCCGGTGTGTCTGCGCGGGGGGTATTCGCGGTCATTCGAGCCAAACTAATCACCGCCGCCGAATCAAAACATGTGCGCGAGATCCTGCCAGTGCTCAAAGGGGCGGGGCTCGACCGAACCTTAACGGCAAAGCGCCTACAGCGCGCTGTGGATACCCTTGAGCAAGCGAGACCGCGAGAGCCCACCGTTCGAGATCGCGTCGATCAATGGTTGCCACCAGCCATCTGCGCACCTCTTCTCGCCTCCGGATTGAAGACCTTTGCCGAACTGACCCTGGGCGTGCCGCGCTTGAAAACATGGTGGCGAACGGTGCCGGGCATCGGTATTGAGAGCGCCTCGGAAATTGAGTCTTTCTTTGCCGAGCACGAGACGTTGACGCAGGAGGCGAGGGCGCTGTTGCCGCCACCAAATACCGACGTCGCACCCTTAGAGCGATTCGAAGTGCCCAAGTTATTGGATGGCAGCCGGGGGCGGCTGCGCGACACAAGGGTGGCGTGCGTCCTGTCGGCCAACACCGATGCAGACGCCATTCGCGCGTGGCTCGATCTGAGAGAGAACAACCATACGCGACGGGCATACTGTCGCGAAGCGGAGCGACTCCTGCTCTGGTCGATACTCGAGCGCAACAAAGCCATGTCATCGCTCACCGCTGAGGACGCGACAGCGTACCGCGCGTTCTTGCGCCGCCCAAGCCCCAAACACCGCTGGATCGGTGCTGGCGCGCCGCGCACCTCACCTTGCTGGCGCCCCTTCGTCTCCGAGAGAGCCACCAGCTCCATTGCTTACTCGATCGCAACGATCAATGCGATGTTCCATTGGCTAGTGGAAACGCGCTATCTCCGAGCCAACCCGTTTGCCGGGATCCGCATTCGCGCGAGCGCCGGCGACGGCAAGTCGGCAACGCCAACGCTGCGCGCCTTTAGTGACCACGAGTGGGCGCTCATCATGAGCGTTGCCAAGCGGCTGCCGAATCTAGGGTGGAGTGATGCGGCCGCAGCGCGAATGGTGTTCATCCTCGAATTTGCCTACGCCACCGGCCTCAGAAACTCGGAACTCACGCACGCGGTGCTCACCGACATTGACGACGACGGGCAGGGCGGGCGGTGGATATCTGTCGCCGGAAAGGGCAGTAAAGTAGGACGAGTGGTTGTGCCTCCCCTTGCCCAGGCGGCACTGGAGCGTTACTTGCTCGCCAGACAGCTACCGCTACACCCGACGCGGTGGCGCAAAGGAACATGCCTTATCGCAAGACTCGACGTTCCGTCGGAGGGGATCTCAAGCTCGAGACTTTGGGCAGCGATGAAGCGGTTCTTCGACACAGCATCCGACGAGCTCGAAGGCGCTAGCGCTCGGCTCGCTGCCCGGCTACGAGAAGCCAGTCCGCACTGGATGCGGCACTCGCACGCCACACATGCCATTCATTCAGGTGCCACGCTCACGACTGTGCGGGATAACTTGCGCCACGCGTCGATCGCAACAACCTCGCGTTACTTGAGCACCGACGATGAGCAACGTGCCGCAGAGCTCCGCCGCGCGTTTGGTCGCGCCAGACCCGCGGACCGCGCAAATTGAGCCGTCCGCCAACCGTTGTGGTTTTGCCCTACACAAGCGTCAGGATGTGACCAAAAGTTGATAAGGCTCGACGCCAAGCGCGCCTGCGAGTCGCTCGATGTTGTAGATGGTGACGTTCTTCTCCGAGCGCTCGAGCATTCCCACGTATGTGCGATGCACACCTGCGAGTTCGGCCAATTCCTCTTGGGAAATACCAAGGGCGAGCCGATACCGTCGCACGTTCTTCGCGAAAATCTTGGCGAGTCGGCATTGCTTGGCTGAAATTGGCATGGGGGCCAATTTCATTCATTGCAGACTATGATTCTACATACCATGATTAGCAAATATCAGCGATACTCTCGCTTTGTATTGCTCTGGAATCGATACTCCCCGTACAGAGCAGGTGTTTCGCTGGGACCTCGTAATCAATGCTGCTAACGCAATCCGACTGGAGGGACACGTCGCTGTCTCACCAACTCCTAGTTCATCCACTCACGCCGTGGCGAGTCATCGGACTCACGCGAGAATCCGCATGTTTCGTGGTAGAAACATCAGACGCGCTGAAAAGGGATGCCGCCATTCAAACGCTGTTGGTGTCAAACCTCGAAGAGCTAAGGTCGCTAGTGGCGTCCGACGCCATATGTACCCGCGTATACCTTTTTCGGATCGCGGCCGACGCTAGCGATCGAAGCGCACTCATTCCGCTGAACTCCATCCGCTCCTATGCTTCGCTGGGGACAGACTGGTTCATCTGTGAGGACGATAGTGGGGCGTGCCACAACTATGGCGCGTGGCAGCCGCCAATTCCCGATGCGCACAAGGTGACCGCGATATGGGAGGCGCAAAGTCCCGCCGCGCGAGACGCCAGCCTCTCAACCCAGTGAGGAGGGTCATCATGTCGCGAGAGAACGTTATCGATCTGTCGATCGCGCTTATCACGTAACTGGGAAAGGCGTAGTTCAAACCATGGGATCGACCACTCAAGCGCGGATACTTGACGTGATCAGCGTGGGTCAAGAGGGATCCGTATGGCTGCCATCCGACTTCGCCCGCATTGCGAATCGAAGATCGATATGTAACGCTCTGCAGAAGCTGTGTGCGAGCGGAGTCGTCCGTCGCATAAGTCGCGGCCTTTATGACAAGCCACGACACAACCGACTCACGGGGCATCTGACGGTGCCTAATTACCGGGCCGTCATCGAGGCGATTGCCCGCCGAGACAACTTGCGCCTGTTGATTGATGGGATGAGTGCAGCCAACGATCTTGGCATGACGAACGCAGTGCCCGCGCGCGTCATCGTCTTCATCCCCGCCAGGCGCCGTCCCTTTGTCCTCGGAAATTTGATCATTGAATTCAAGCGGGCGCCGCCCAGCCGTTTTTTCTGGGCGGAGCGGCCGGCAATGCGCGTCGTGCAAGCCCTCTATTGGCTCAAGGACACGTTACCCGACAGCGAGCCGCAACTGAGGCTGCGGCTACGTGAGATTCTGCGCGATCCAGTCTATGGCGAGGCAATTCGGCAGGACCTGGCCGACGGCCACGCCGTACTTCCTTTGTGGATGCAAAGGTTCTTGCTGTCATGCGTTAGCTAGCTGCGCGCGCCATCAAGGCAAGCCGGCGCTATCGTTTGCGCAACATGCGGGCAGTGTCGCCAGCGGCCCGTCGCTCATGTGAGCTAGCACCACGGAGTAACCAAAGCTACGAAATAGCTGGCGGCGAGTGGCACCACGCGTGCGCTTATCGAGCTAAAGCCGATCTAAGATGCGACAGGCATCAGGCTGAAGTCAGCCCCACCTTGACGTTGTGGTTGACTCGAAGGTTACCGCTGACGAGAACCACCACGACTCAGCGCATCGGCGGATTCACCAAAGCGGGATTGCGATCGCTCCCGCCGCAACGCGAGATCAGCCACGGGCAAAGGCGTGCCCGCTGCATGAAATTACCGAGAAAGTGCTCACGAGGCCCCTTGTTCGTCGGTATACCGACGTCGAATCGCATCAATCACAGGTTGCAGAGGCTCGTCGACGACGCGAATGCGCTCGATGGGGACCTGAGCACCGATGGCTTGCAGCGGGCGCGTCATGAAATTGTGGATCACCCAGCAGCTTGCGTCATGATCCCGAAATGCCTTGAGCACTATCGTTAGACGCTCTGGATCGGAAAGGTTGAACTGCCACTCAGGATAGCGGCGCCCGCGCGTCTGACCCGGCGGAAGAAGTGCGTAAAACCGGCCGTCGTGCCGACCGCGATTGATCGTTGTGCCGGAAAGCCCCGACTTGTTAGCTGCCTGTGCAAGGGGGAGGTTTTCAGGCTGTGCCCATTCATCGCTGATATATTGCGCCCCACGGTCTTGGGCAGCTTGCATCGTGTCGTCGGAGGAGCGAGGTTCCATTGTTGATCCAGCGGTAATGTGTTGTCGCCGTATGCGGAGTACGACGTGGCGAACCAGTATATGCGAGTAGTGATAAGTAATCCCGCATCGCTGACTGCGTCGGATCTCTCCGTCACACGGCGTTCGGCAACGGTGATACTAGGGGTGTCCGAAAGACATCGTCAAATTTCGGACATTCCATTGCCTCGTGGCCACCTAGCCTCGTATAGGACGAACCGTTCAAAGCGTGAAGCAACATTGGTCAGTTGACGTCCAAAAGTAGCAACTAGCAGCCCACGACTGGCGCAGGTAGCAATTCGGGGCAGGTATCCGAGGTCAGAGAGGACGCTGGGATACGCAAACGCAATGAGAGGCAGGTAATCGACACCAGGGAGAAACTAGAGGCATATTTCCGTGGGCGTTGGATTTCCGCGAACACCGGGCCATTGTTGCTCCCACTGGGCTGGTCAAAGTTACTGCCGTCCGGCAGTGAGGGTGGCGACGTCGCAACGGTGACATCTGCCAATATCACCGGTCATTCGCATATCTGGGGGCGGAAAGCAAACTGCGTCGTCTACCACGGGAAATAAGTAACGGGCGTCATGTCCCACGCCAAGAAGCGTCGGGGAGTTAAGTGACGGAGTTTGCTCTCACTAGGTGACGCTGTAGTTGGCGGACACAATATAGGATACTCACAGAAAAATTATTACATCCTATAAATCAAATGCTTAGCGTTTGAGCCGCGACGTCGACGCCCTATTTTTTGTCCACCAGTGTGGACACAATTTAAGTGCGTTTCTGTGGTGCGACAGAAGATAGGTGCAAAACGGTTGACGACTCTGCCGTGGACAGAATATTGGTTCGATTCTGCGAGCGGATTCAGATGGCGATGTCTAGTGCGCATCGGCGCTGAGTCACAGATGATGTTGGCTCGGAAGCGATAGCTAGCTCGGCTGCCGAGATCATCGAAAGCGCCAAGGGGACACGGCCGAGAATGATCGGAAACCGTGAGCTGGCCACGGAGTTACTTTCGGCGGCGGAGCGCAGTGTTTGCTGTCACTGCGCTCGCCGGTGCGGTGTGCTATTGCGCGGGATCGGTTGGGGGTTGATTTGCACCAAATATTGACCCGGAGAACCTGTTCAAGTCACTGCCGTTGCCGAAGATGACCAGAAGCGTGCAACGTAATCAGTTTGGATGTCGCGTACGCGCCGAAGGATCCAAGCATTCGGCGCCTCCTCGAATCGGTTCTCAGAACGTTACAAATCCAGCTTGGTGATCTTAGTCCCGGACAGCGAGAGGTCGCCCATCAAGCCGCTGTTGGTGAGCACAAAGACTTCGACCGGATGCGTAGCCGTCGTCGTATCGACTTGACCGTTCGCGCCTACCTTTACCAGCGCGACTGAGGCATCGCCGCCTGCCGACCACCCGTTAGAGCTGCGGAATTTGTCGAGCGCGTCCTGCGTCATGAACAGATAGACCATGTCCTTCGATTGCATCCCCAGTTGCGCACCGAACGACGCCGACGAGATGCTGTAGTAGCCCGCCGGGCTGCCGCCGACGCGCAATACGCCGTCGCCGTGTTGCCCGCCGACGATCACACCCGCCTGAATGACACCGGAAAACACCAGCACGCCGCGTGCTTTACCCACTAATTCACGCGCCCCCGGCACGGTCGAGAACAGCCTGGAGAGCGTGCCGTCAGCCGCCGCATTGATCGACTGCTTGCGTGAATTGTTCTCCTCCGGCGTGGCCGGGTTGTTCCCGGTCGTCGAACATCCCGATAGCGCTACAACAAAAGCCCCGGTAGCAACAGCAGCTCTGAAGAATTGACGACGTGTTTGCATGTTTGTCTCCGCGTGGTGGATGAACTGCCGATTGAGTGTCGGATTTGTGACGTCACATCGCCATAGGTAGTTGGGGCAACGCCACTTGCCCGGTGGTGCACTGGTCTGCCTAAGGGCTAAGCCCCCGGCGCTGGGTCGGGCTTGCTATCCGCCACCGCCGGTTCCGGTGCCCAGCCTTCGCGCGGAACGACGATCTGCGTTTTCGGTTGCTCTTCGAAATGCGGCGACATGATCTGCACGCCGTATTCGTTGAAGACGTCGACGATGTTGCTATGCAGTTCGCTAAGCATGATCAGACGCTGCGCAGGATTGACGGGGGCCACGTGTAGGTCGTACTCGATGTAGAAGTCCGAGAGCGCACGTTGCAACACAAACGGCGCCGGGGTTTGCGTAACCTTCGACGTGCGGGCCGCGGCCAGACACAACATCGCTTGCACCTGACGCCACGGCGTGTCGTAGCCAATGGTCACGGATGTGGTCACGAGCGCCGGGGCCTTCCCGTCGCGGCTGGAGAAGTTATGAACGATTGCGCCGACGACGACGGCGTTGGGAATAGTGACTTCTTCTTGCCGGACATTCGTCAGCTTGACCGACAGCGTGTCGACACTAACGACCACGCCCGCCGTCTCCCCAATTTGCACCATGTCGCCCGCTTGGAACGCGCGGCTGTACGTCACGACGATGCCGCTCATCAACTGATTCACGATCCCCGCGGAGCCTAACGACACCATCAACCCCAGCAGCACACTCAGCCCTTTGAACACATCGCTTTGCGCACCGGGGAAGTAGGGGTAAGCGAACGTAAGTGCGAGTGCCCAAACAACGATGGTGACGATGCGCCGAGAGGCGTCTGCCGTGTCGGGGTGCATACCCGGCACGTTCAAATGACGCTGGCGTATCGCGGTGAAGACGTTGTTGATCAGGTTCTGGAGCGCGCGCGTAAGCAAGAAGATCACGATGACCGCAATAAGCCCTGGAATGGCGTTAACTATGCCGAGTGCGAACGTATTGATGAGTGCCCACAGGAAACCGCTGAGCCGGTCGCCCATCGGCTGGGAGACCGGAAAGCGCTCCAGCACGTAGATCAGATAGATATAGATCAGCGCTGCAACGAAGAAGAGAAACAGCAACTGCACGATCTGCCGTGCCAATTGGAAAGCGGACCCCGTCCAATCGAACGTCTTGGAAGTGCGCCGAAGGACATGGGCTTCGACCGCATATTGAATGCGCGTCTGAAGCCGGGTTTGCAATCGTCCGGCCAGCCACACCAACGCCGCCAAGATGACAGTCGCCAGCAAGGAGAGCAGAACCCCTCGGACGATATTCGGCCAATGCAATTGCGCTTGGCGAGCCGCGAGCGCGGTATCAAGCTGTGCCTGCACCTCCTTCGCAACCACGTCGAAAGGACGGTTGTCGGCCGCGTCGACGTCGCCCTCGAGCAGCGCAAAGAGAATACGGTCGCCGCGCCGGAACACGACGCCGCGATTCTCGCCCATGGACGCGTGCACCGCGACCGTGGGTAGTACGAGAATGCTTTCGGGCAGTCCATCGAGCACGGCAAAAGTGCGTTCGGCCCGCTGCTGCGGCGTCGCACCACTAAGCGATGCTCGAAACGTCGCGATGGGGCGGTCCATAAATCGGAGGTCGGCTGCCGGCGCGGTCTGCATTGCGGCGGGTTGCGACGCCTGAGCAAACGCCATGGGCACGACACAAAACACCAACAAAAAGGCAAGCAATGACGCCCACAAGGCGACGAACGCAGTGTTTGTTTTAAGGGGAGGCGAAAGCGTCGCGACACTTCGCTTGTGGTCTAAAGCATTCGCGTGCTTCGCCATGCGAATCATGATGGACGCTCCCGATTTGAAATGCCTTTGCGGATCTAACGGGATTTTCGCTCGAACCGGTATGCCCCGGGGGGCAAATTGATTGCCCGAAACCCCGATAGCACAGGCGCGTGTCCGGCGTAAAACTATGGTTCGGTCTACCCATGACAGCACAATCAACAAGGAAAGAATCATGGAGAATGACGCTCGCCCTGCGAACCCAGGATCCCCTGAATCTCCCGAGCTGCCGGAGGTAGATTTGTCGCTTGTGCGGGGCGATCCAGGGTTCTATCTCCAGCGCAAGGCGCTCCTAATACCTGATACTGGCATGGGGATCGTGCGAAGAGCGCTGATCTTCGCTTCCGTGACTTGGATACCGCTGGCCGCGTGGGCGCTGCTTACCGGCCGTGCGCTCTATGGCGCCGGCGACGACACTCTCGCGGCGCATTTTGGTGTCCACGCACGTTGCCTTATCGCCATTCCGCTCATGGTGGTTGCAGAGGGCGTGGCGCAAAATCTAATGCCGCCGCTGCTAAAGTATTTTATCGATTCCGGCCTCGTCACCGAGCAGACGCTCCCAGATTTTCGACGCCAGCTTTCGCGAGTAGCGCTACTGCGTAATCGCGTGTTGCCGTGGGTAGTTATTTTCGGGGCGACGGTGGCGTGGTCGATGACCGGCGCGCTTTTCGGAAAATCCGAGGACATGGTTTGGACGGGCCACGGCGAGGGTATTGCCGATATCAGCTTCGGCGGCTGGTGGTTCGTACTCGTCATTCGCCCCGTATTCACCGTATTGCTGCTCGCCTGGCTGTGGCGCGCGTGCCTGATGTTCGTTTTGCTATTCCGGATCGGCAAGCTCCCACTGGCGCTCGTGCCTTCGCACCCCGATCGCGTCGCCGGCCTTAGCTTCGTGGAGCGCATGGCGTTCATCTTCAGCCCGGTCGTGTTTGCAATCTCTACCGTGGTCGCGGCATCGTTCGCACACGAAGTGGTCTATCACGGCGCAAGCGCAACGCAGATGAAGACGCTACTGATCGCGAGCGCAGTGCTGATCTCCGTTGTGTTTCTCATACCATTGCTGCCGCTCTCCATGCCCCTTAGCAGACTCAAGCGACGTGCCGTCTTCGAGTATGGCAGTTTGGTCGCCCACCACGACCGACTTGTTCACGAGCGATGGATCCTGCGTCGGGATATCGGCAAGCCGGAGATTCTCGACGCGCCGGAGCTGGGTCCCGTGGCAGACATTCACGCCATCTACGACGCCGTGCGACGCATGCGCTCCGTGCCGCTGAGCAAGTTATCAATCTTGGCGATCGCAGTCCCGGCTGCCGTACCGATGCTATACGTGGCGGCCCTACAATTGCCGCTTTCCGCAGTACTCGGAAAGGTCGTTAAAGCGCTGATCTGAGGGCAGGGTGGAGGCACCTCAAAAGCTCATGGCGAACCCGAGCGAGACACCGTGCACGTTGTGACCGAAGACGTAGCGCGCCATAAGGCGGGTGCGTGTGACGACCACCGGATACTTGCTGCTGTCGAGCTCCAGCCCAAGCCCTAACGAAGTCAGATTGTTGAAGCCCAACACGCCGGCGCTGTCGCCGAAATATTGCGAATAAGCCGCCTCAAGCACGTAGCGTACCGGCCGATCGAGTGCCCGCAGACCGGTTGGCGCCCGCCAGCGGGACCAAAGACTCAATTGCTGTGCATTGGCACTGCCTTGCACGCCTGCGGACGAGTTGCCGAAGCTGCGTAAATGAATGTTCGTCAGACGCAGTTCGACGTCGACCTCGTAGGCTTCGCGATAGTGCTCGAAGTCGAGCATGAGGGATCCGCCCAGGCCGTAAGCGTTCAGAGCGCCGTTCTTGAGAAATTCAGTATCGAGATCAGTCGCACGATTGAGCAGGGTTTCGCCAATTCGCAGGTCGCTGGCGACTCTGCCGAAACTGCCGTTCAAGATGGGCCGAAACACTAGTTCATCTGCTAGACGAATGTCCCATCCCACGCCGACGGTGGTGCTTAGCGTATTTCATCGAACTGGCAACGCACGAGATTCCACGCCATCTGAAGCCACGAACGTCGGGTCGTATCGACTGTAGGCGAGCGTGCCCTCGAGATAGAGTGGAAACGAACGGCTGAGCGTGAAGCCTCCGCCCAATTGCGTCTGCCAGAAGCCAGGGTGGCCGGTCGTGCCGTTATTGATCGACAACGAACTCGTGGTGACGTCGGGCACGGTCGTGTAGCTCATGATCGCCAATACGCCGTTCGCGTGGCCGCGCACATCACTGCCGACGCGCAGCGGCGCAGATTGGGCGAGCACTGAGGGGGCACTCAACGTTAAGCCGGACAACCCCGCGAGCACCGTTAGTAGACTGACAAGGCGCCGGCGCGGTCCACATCGTCCCGCACACTCACCACCGCGTTTAGTCCTGTGTCGAGTCACCGCCATGCTCCGTTCGCGTCGTTGATGTTGCGATGCACCAGCTACCTTCCCGCATTTTTGCGTTTGGCTTGCCGGCGGACCATCGGGTTCGGGGGCAACGCCGTTGCCCCAACGGGCAAACCGCTTGCCCTCACTCCCAATAGCCGGACGGGGAGAATGCGAAAAGAATAAGGAATTAGAGCGCGTTGGCCGCGGTGCGCACGGGAACATGAATTTACCCCACAATCCACATGATCCATCACGAACCGTCGATCGTTGGTCCGGTGCGCTTGGCCTAACTGCGGTTTCCGTTTGCCTTGCCGTAATTATTGTTATCGGCGTACGCGCGACACTGCTTTACGAGGGCCGCGTAGCGGTTCGTGACGATGCGCGCGAAGCGAACCTGCGCGTGGCGCTAATTGCGGCGCGCACATTGAGCGATGACATCTCGACATGTTCATACGCACTCAGTGTGCTCGGCACGGCAGGTCAGGGCGACCCGAGCGCACAGCTTTCGAAATGTCTGACGCAGTTTGGTTATCCAAGGAGCATGAACGCCCGGTCGGACGCGCAGGCCGTTCTCGTAGACGAGGCGGGAGAGATCGTCTACGAGGCGCTTCCCTCAACCACCTGCGTCAACCGCCCGATGGTTCAGCGCATTGTCGACGCAGACAGGCGACGCGACAGCACCCAGCTTTCCATCTCCACGTCGTCGGCATTATGTCCCGAGAGCGGCGAAAGGGGACTCTTGATGACCCACGGCATCCGGCGCGACGACGGTGAGTATGCTGGCGTGGGGATTGTGACGCTCGATGTCCGATATTTTTCGCGACAATTCGCGGGTCTTGCCCCAAGAGCGCAGGGCGTCGTCTCATTGCTGCGCAGCGACGGCGTTGTACTTGTCAGATCGACGGCCGCTGGCGCCACCATTTCAGATGATATTTCGAATGCAGCGGATCTCGCCACATCGGCCTCGTCATCAGGGACCGCACCCGTCTCGGGAGCGGATGGAGACTTTCTCTACGTCAGGCAGCCGCTTCCCAGCTTGCCCATGCAGATCGAGATTCGGGCGCCCAAGAGCGAAATTTACGCGGCTTGGCGTGAACGGGCGTTGTGGGTGGCCGGGTTAACGGCGACGCTCGGTACAGCATGCCTGCTTCTCGCTGTCTTGCTCCGGAAGCAACGCCAGCGGCGCCGAGCAGCAGAAGCCGAGTTGCAGCGAATGGCGAGTACCGACCCGTTGACGGGCCTGGCGAATCGACGCACTCTGGACGAGATCTACGACCGAGAATGGCGTCGTTCGGTACGTGAACGCGTACCGCTAGCCCTGCTGTTTATCGATGTAGATCATTTCAAGACGTTCAACGACCGGTATGGCCATCCCGCGGGAGACGACGCGCTGATCGCTGTGAGCCACGCCATCGGACACTCAGTCCGTCGTCCGGGCGATTTCGCTGGACGCTACGGTGGTGAAGAGTTCATGGTCGTGCTGCCGAATACCGACGTCCGAGGCGCTCGCGATGTCGCCGAACGCGTGCGCACAACCCTGCGCGCCGCCGCTATTCCTCACGAGGGTACACAGCACGGCCATGTGACGGTAAGTATCGGAATCGCCGCCACGGGGGCAACGGCGACCGGTACGCCTGCAGCACTGCTGCAGGCGGCGGACGAAGCACTTTACGCAGCCAAAAGCGGGGGCCGCGATTGCGTCTACGTTCATGCAACCTCAGGAGGTGACCCATGCCCGGCGATTTGACGCTTGATCAACGCAAGGCGGCGGGAAAGGTGGCGCGCGAACGTGCGCCCCGTTCCACGCACTCAGAGATCGGGGACGTGGACCGCGACCCGGTCGCGTTGCTTCGCCAGAATAGTGCCGACCGTATCGACGCGCTCGTCCCTTTGCGATACGGTCGCATGTCTCTCTCACCCTTCACGTTCTATCGCGGCAGCGCGGTGCTTCAGGCCCACGACCTCGCAAAAACGTCGACGACCGGCTTCAACTTCCCCATTTGCGGCGACGCACACCTCATGAATTTTGGTGGCTTCGCCACGCCCGAGCGCCAGCTCGTGTTCGATCTGAACGACTTCGACGAAGTCGCGCCGGGTCCGTGGGAATGGGATCTCAAGCGACTCGCCGCGAGTTTCGCTATCGCTGGCGAGCATATGAGCGTGGAGCGGGGCACGATTCGCGACATTGTCGCCTCGGCGGTGCGCGAGTACGGCAAACGCATGCAGGAGTATGCAGGCTACAGCGCGCTCGACCTCTGGCATGAAATCGTGACGTTCGACCGTATGGCCGAGTCCGCCGTAACCAGTGAAGGACGTCGACTGATCCGCAAGGCCGCCGAGAAAGCGGCAGGCCGTTCGCACGAAGCTATGCTCGACAAAATGGCATCGCGTCAGGACGGCCGATGGGTGATCCAGGATGCCCCGCCTGCTTTGTTCCATCCGGCAGGGCCAAATTCGTTGCTGGGCGACGCCCACGCATGGTCGAACACGCATGCATGGAAAAGCAAGCTCGCACAAGCCTTCAACGAGTATGTCGGCACACTCCCGGTGGACCGGCGTGCGCTGATTGATCAGTTCCAGCTCCAGGACATTGCCTTCAAAGTCGTCGGTGTCGGCAGCGTTGGAACCTTCTGTCTCGTCATGCTGTTTGTCGACGCGCAAGGCAAGCCGCTGTTCCTGCAAGTCAAGGAAGCCCGCGAATCAGTTATTGCCCACTACTTTCCTAGGGGCAAGGTTCACCATCAGGCTTTGCGCGTCGTTGCCGGGCAGCGATTGCTTCAAGCGGCCAGTGACGCGTTTCTTGGCTGGACAACGGGCCCGAACGGACGTCACTTCTACTTCCGACAGTTGCGCGACATGAAGGTCTCGGCCGAAGTCGAGCGCATGAACGACACGATCCTCCAGGGCTACGCCCGAATGTGTGGATGGGCTCTGGCCCGTGCGCACGCCAAGTCAGGCGGACTTGCAGTGGAAATATCGTCATATGTCGGCGACGGAAAGCGGCTGGCCGACGCGATGACGAAGTACGCGTTGGCCTACGCGACTCAGAACGAAAAGGATTACGACGCGTTTATCAGAGCCTGCCGGTCAGGCAAGCTTATCGCACGCAGCGACGAGGATATGGCGGCAGATTTCCGAGTCTAGTGCGCCTCGATCGAAAGACGAGAGGCTGGAATGCGCACCGGCCGTCACGACGACCGTGCGGCCCGTTTGATGGCCGACAGCAAATCAGTACCCAGGAATGGTTTTGTAAGCAACTCGCCGCCGCCCGCGCGATTGATGGCGACGCGCGTTTCCTCGCTGTCGTAAGCGGTAACGAAGACGACCGGTGGGCGCGGCGCTGCAAACGTTGCGAAAAACAATGGACTGGACGACCCGGGCAACTGAACATCGGCGACGACGCAATACGCACGGGACAGACATTCGGTAAGTCCCGCGTCGGCAGTGCTGCTGAATGACTGCGTAGTGTAGCCGGAGACCTTGAGCAGGCGATCAACAGCGCGACGCATGCCTGCGTCGTCCTCGAGAATCGCGATAAGTTTCCTTTTCGTGGTCATCAGACGATGGTTTTGATATATCGCTATTCTTCTCTGGAACGTGAGCGCGACGCCATCCGGTGTGGGGGCAACGCAAATGCCCCTTCGGGCAATTTGGGGCAATCGCCTTTTCTTCGTTTATCGCACCCACTACATTGACTCATGAGGCCGACCACCGAATCCGTGCAGCGGCGATCGGCTGTTCCCGTATTCCTGTCATAGCTTCCTCCTAAATTCGAGGCACAACGATGAGACGACAGGCATTGACTGTCCTAATGCTGCTCAGCACCGGTGCGACATTACCTGCGTGGGCACAGAATGCCGCCGCGAGCGCACCCACCGCCCAAATGGAAAGCGTGGACCCCGAAGCGGTGCAGGCGCTGCAAACGATGGGGAATTATCTTCAATCGCTCAAACGGTTCCGAGTCGTCACCGACCACACCGGCGAACGCGTGCTCGCCGACGGGCAGAAGCTTCAGCATGACGCGCATGCCACGCTGGAAGTGGATCGCCCCGATCATTTGCGTGCGGTAATGCGTAGCGCCCGGAGCGAGCGCGAGATTATTTACAACGGGAAGACGGCGACGCTATTCGCCCCTGAGCAGAAGTACTACGCGTCGGTGCAGTACAAGGGAACGCTCGCGCAGCTCGTGGACGAGCTGCGCGAGCGCTATGGTGTCGAACTCCCCCTGGCCGACCTGTTCGCCTGGGGAACGCCCGAAGCCAAAACGCAGAAATTCGATTCGGCAATGTATGCCGGCCAGGACTACATCGGTAACGATCTTTGCGACCACTATGCCTATCGGCAGGCGGGGATCGATTGGCAGATCTGGATCGCTAGTGGCGATAAGCCACTTCCGAGAAAAATCGTAGTAACACGCACGGACGACGATGCCAGGCCACAGTCAGTCTCTCTCGTGTCGTGGCAACCGGGCATTTCCATCAAACCGTCGACGTTCGAGTTTAAGCCACCGACCGGGGCAAAGAGGATTGATGCAATTCAGATTCCTGCGAAGAAGGGGTGACAACATGAAAACTTGGCTCTCCCCAAAAGTGCCTGCGTACCTGAAAGTCGGTGCCTGCGCAACGGTGCTGGTCGCCTCATTCGCAGTGATGTCCTCGTCGATCGCGGTCGGGCGCGGCGGTGGCGGCGGCCATGCGCGTGAGCATAACGCCAGCCCGCGTGGCGGTGGCCCGCACAATGCGCAGCGCCAGCACACCAGGGCAAACGATCGCCAGGCCGACGTGCGCACGCGCAACGTTCGCAATACCAGCGTGAACAACGTCAATGTGAACCGGAATGTGAACGTTAATGTCGATAACCACGGTGGCCATGGTTATCACGGCGGATGGGACGACGACTATCATCCAGTTGCCACAGCAGTTGCGGTGACAGCGGCGGTCGGCGTAACGGCTGCAGTCGTTGGCTCCATCGTGCATTCGGTACCCGCCAACTGTGTGCCGGTCAACTACCGTGGCATGGTGTATCAACAATGCGGTAGCACCTGGTACCAGCCTCAGGGCGCGCAGTTTGTCGTAGTGAACGCACCGTATTGATGTTTGAAAGCACGGCAAACGCTTGCGATCGATATATCACGCGTTTGCCGCTTCGCTACTGTGACACCGGATCGAGCGACGAGGGTGCGAACGGCAGCCACACCACGAAATCAGTTCCCCCGCGACGTCTGCGCCGTGCGGTGACGCTGCCCCGATGTGCCTCAACAATGGAGCGAACGATGGACAACCCGAGTCCAGTGCCGCGTTCCTTTGTCGTGTAGAACGCCTCAAAAAGCTTGTCGACGCTGTCATCCGGAATTCCAACGCCACGATCCGAGACGACCAGCTCGACACCATCGTTTACCGCGCGGGATTCGATCCTGAGTTGGCGGTTCTGATACTCGGTGTTCTCCATGGCGTCCATGCCGTTAAGCGCGAGATTGAGCAGCACCTGCTGCAACTGCACCTGATCTGCCAGCACTTGTGCGCCACCGGTGCTAAAAAACGCCTCGAGCACGATGCCACGCCGACGCGCTTCCGGCCGCACGAGCGCTGCCGCTCGCTCGAGCGTGGCATCGAAATTGACGGGCATGAACGTGATGGCCTGCTTTTGCAGCAACGCACGTAGCCGTACGATCACGTCGTTCGCCCGCAACGCATCGCGTCTCACGTCGGTCAGGATTTCCCGAAGCTCAATGTTGCTATCGCCGGCGCTCTGCATCATGAGATCGGCGGCGTCAACGTTGCTGAGAATCGCGCCGAGCGGCTGACCGACTTCATGCGCGATAGACGCACTTAGTTCGCCTACCGTCGCAATCCGCGACGCGCGAGCGAGATCGGCACGTCGCTGTGCAGCGTCGAGTTCGGCCCTGCGACGCTTACGGCGTTGCTCAAGCATGGCGAGAATTGTGAAAGCTTGGGCACCCATCACGAAAAGCACGACAGCAATTTCTCTCCAATACTCGCGAAAGGGTGGATTCGGAACGTTGAGCCACTTGCAGTCCGGGCCGAGCGACTGTTCGGAGATGCCGAGGCGCCTTAGCACGGCAATGTTCGCCACGCACCGCGCTGGGAGAGGGGGGCTCACCGCGCCATTGCGCCAGGCGGTGTCGCCCGAAAGCATGCGCGCAGCAATCTTCCCCGTCACGCGTCCGTTTTCTTCGAGGTCGTAGACGGCGCCCGCCGCTGCGCCTTGGGTGACATAGTTTGCATACCAGCCGTAAATTGGCACGGGCGCGTGGTCAGCTAACGGGCGTACAAGCTCGAAGGGGAAATATCGCCTGCCGCCATGGTCACGATATTGCGTTCCATAGAGCACCGCGGTGTGCCGTTTATCGAGCCTGGCCAGCCGATTTCGAAGCTCCGGTACGCCGAGGCCTTCCCATCGTTCGACCGATGTCCATCGTTCGTTGCGCTTTTCGGCCGTGGCGACAATCTCGTCCGAGAAGCGCCGGTCGACTTCCGCGCTGCCACCGATGATGACGAGGTGCTTCGCCGTTGGTTGTAGCGTCTCGACTATGGCGAGCGTCTTACCGATCTCGATGTGATACGGCACTATCACAAAGGTCGACGGGAATTGTCCCGCCTTCCTCAGCCAGACGTCCGGCACGCTCGTGACGAGCACTGGCGTATCGGGCCAAATGGCATTGTGATGGGTGCGTGCAAACTCTGCCGCGTAGTTGCCGATGGCGATTACCAGATCAATACGCTGACCAGCGTACTTCTTCTGAAGTAGCGCAAATAGCTCCGGCGTCAGTAGGTCTGCACCGAAGCGCATGCCATCAAGCGTGTCGAGAAACGTTTCGATGCCAAGCGGCAGTTCGGAATCGAGCACGTCACGAATCGCTCGCGTTTGCATTTGGACAGCGGCTTGCATCGGATCGCCGCCAGTGAGAAGTACGACCTTCGGCGGATCCGCGCTCGACGCCGCAGGCGTGACGGCGCTGCACGCGGTGATGATCGCGAGCGAGATGGCTGCCCGAACGGCGCGACGGCCGGCGGCCCTCACGGCGACTAAGCGACGGCAGGGACGACGTGCTTGCCGGCGATCTGAAGCAGTTCGGCCAGCGATGATGCGCCAAATTTACGCATGAGCTCAGCGCGACACGTTTTGATAGTTCGCTCGCACAGGCCGAGCTCTGCAGCAATTTGCTTGTTACGCAGCCCCTTTGCGATGCCTTGCAATACGGCGCGCTCGCGTCCGCTCAGCGCCGGATCATTTTCAGCGGCGCAGGTTGCCGGCGCGACGGCCGTGATCTTCTGCCCGTGACTGAACGCCGTCTTCACCGCGCCGACAAGTACATCGCGACCGAATGGTTTGATCAAAAAATCGACCGCCCCAGCTTTCATGGCCTCGACCGATCGCGCTACGTCGCCATAGCCGCTCATCAAGACAACCGGAAGAGTCGATGCCTGACGCAGCAACGCACGCTGCAAATCGAGACCGCTCGGGCCACCAAGCTCCAGATCGATGAGCATGCAGCCAGGCCGATCGTCGGGATCGCTTACGAGGAAGTCTCCCGCCGACGCGTATTCCTTTGTGTCAAAACCCGATGCAAATAGTAGGCGCGCAAGCGCCGCGCGCATGGAGGCGTCATCGTCGACGATATGAACCACCAATTCACGACAAGCATTCATCGGATCTCCGCGTCGGACGCGTCTCGTTAAGAATCCCCCGAATTCAGCGATACCTCATCGATATGTAGGAATAATTCCGACGAGGGGAATAATTAAAATTACCTGACCGGATGCAGAAGCCTACTTTTCGCTTATTTTCATGAGAATAATATAGCGATATTGGCGCTTTGAGATGCTTTGAATTGATAGCATCTCTGGATAAGTGAGTAAAGTTGATTTGCTGAAACGCCACGTATGGGGACAGTGAAACTCGCTTCCATGCTCGTTCTTGGGGGCCGGCGCACTCGCACCGCAGAAGACACTTGCAATCGGCTGCACATACGGTTGCCCCAAAGGGACGTTCGTTTTGCCCCAAACACCTATGTCTTTGACATCGATGAGCACTGAAAATGTCCAGATCACCCACCCGCGCGGTAGCGCGAAACACGTGACGAGCCAGTTTCAGGTCAGCAGTTTTCGCTCGTGCGGGACGGTCACTGCCAAGTCGTATGTTACGCGATACGCAGCCCTAAGATTCTTCAGTGCGCGCAGAGTTGTTAGAGCGTTTTACTGGTCGTCCCCCAGTGAATTTCTAATTTAATGAAAAAGCCATGACGATAAGCCGACTATCGTATAGCAGTGCACACCGACTCCTCCGTGTTACCACCCACGTGATTGCTGCAATGGCTCTGTTAACCTGCACGTCAATGGCAAGGGCCCAGTCGGATGAAGACCTCGCAAAGCAACTCAGTAACCCAGTTGCCGCACTGATTAGTGTGCCTCTCCAGTTCAACTACGACGGAAGCATTGGCCCGGGACGAGATGGCAACAAGTTCCTGCTGAACTTCCAACCCGTCGTACCGATTCACATCAACGACACGTGGAATGTGATTTCGCGAACCATTCTGCCCGTGGAGTCGCAACACGACGTCAGTCCTGGCTCCGGCACCCAGACTGGCATTGGAGACATTGTCCAAAGTCTTTTCTTGTCCCCCCAGAAGCCAACATCAAGCGGGTTGATTTGGGGTGTCGGGCCGGTTTTCCTGATCCCAACCGGCACCGATTCGATGTTATCCAGCCGGAAGTGGGGCGCGGGACCTACCGGCGTTGTACTCAAACAGTCGGGCGGATGGACGTATGGCGCACTGGCAAATCACATTTGGTCATACGCAGGGGCAGGAAGTCGCGATAGCGTGAGCTCGACTTTTCTGCAACCGTTCCTGACATATACGACCAAAGACGCCTGGACGTTTGGCATCAATACCGAATCAACTTATGACTGGTCTCATCGACAGTGGTCCGTGCCGATCAATGCAACGATAACCAAACTCCTTAAGTTCGGTGGCCATCCCGTCAGCGTGGGGGGCGGATTTCGGTATTGGGCGCAAAGTCCCGACAGCGGCCCCCACGGATGGGGTGTCAGATTCGTGGTGACATTTCTTTTCCCTTCGTGAGTCACATTGCAGTGTGCTTGACCGAAATCGCAGGCCGACCGCTCGGTCCATTTCGGTATCACCCTGGTCCTATATGAACTTGGCTTCTCCTGGAGAACGTGATGAAGCTCGTCAGAAGTCTACTTTTCTTTGCCCTTCCCATTGGCGTGGTGACTTGCGGCAATGCTTATGCACAACAACAGGGCGAGGACCGGCTGC
>NZ_NGUR01000007.1:0-893733 GCF_002179865.1 Pandoraea sp. PE-S2R-1
ACCACGTAGTAGAAAAAACGCTCCAGAGGCGAAAGCTTCTGGAGCGTTTTTCATTGGTGCGCCGCAAATGACGAAGGAACGTTGCTAAGCTGCGAAAGTGTCTTTGCCCTCCGGTAGGGCGTTTGCGCATGTTCAATTTTTCGGGATGTTCAAATTTCTAGAACAAGAAAATTGAACATCCCCTACGGCTCGATGCGTGCGCCAATTTGCCGTGTTTTACCCCACCTGCCACCCCAGCCCCAGCGCCTTTTGCAGCGTAACGAACGACTTGAGCAGTTGTGCGTCGCCGGCGATGCGGTCTTGTTCAGCGGAGAAGCGCGTGCGCTCGGCGTCGAGCCAGTCGAGTGTGCTTGCCGTGCCGGCGCGATAGCGTTGACGCGTGAGCGTTGCGGCGCGCGCGGCCGAAGCCTCCACACTGCGCAGCCGGTAGACGTTCTCGCGCTGGTGTCCGTAACGCGTGAGCGCCACATCGGCGTCGCGTAGCGCCGTCAGCACGGCACTTTCGTACTTCGCCTGCGCCTGATCGCGCCCGGCCTTCGCGCCGTCGACCCCGGCCTGCAAGCGGCCGAAGTCGAGCACATTCCATTGCAGACGCGGCAGCGCCATCCAACTGAAGTTCTCCTTGCGCACGAGATGACCCGGGTCGAGGGCCGAATAGCCCAGTTCACCCATGATCGAAAGCTTCGGGAACCAGTTGGCGGTCTGCACGCCGATCTGTGCGTTCTGCGATGCGAGACGCCGCTCTGCCGCACGAATATCCGGACGCGCCTGCAACAGCGCTGTCGGGTCGCCGATCGCCACCTTCGCGGGCACCGTCGGCAACGCCTTGGGCGCCTTGAACTCCGCGTCGAGCGCGCCCGGCGCACGGCCTGTCAGCAGCGCCAACTGATCGAGCGATTCGATGACGTCCGCCTCCAGCGGCAACACACGCGACTGCGTCTGCTCCACCTGCGTCACCAGACGTTCCACATCAAGTTCCGACGCCACGCCACCGGCACGCCGCTGGCGCGTGAGGTCCAGCATCTCGCCTTCAAGCTGCGCGGAGTCGCGCACCAATGCCAGACGTGCCTGCTGATCGCGCAACGCGACATAGGTCTGCGCGACTTCGGCCGCCAACTGCACGTGCGCATCGGCGAGATCCTCCGACGCCGCATCGGCATCGGCACTCGCCGCTTCCACGGCCCGGCGTGTGCCGCCAAACAAATCGACTTCCCAACTGGCATCGAAGCCTGCGATATACAGATCGAGCGGACCGCGCCCGCTTGAGCCGCTGCCGCTATTCCCGCCGAGCAGGCTCAGATCGGGGGAGCGTGTGCGCAGCATCGTCACATCCACCGTGCCCTTCGGCAGCAGATCGGCCTCGTGACTGCGCAGGCTGGCGCGCGACTGGCGCACTTTGGCCTGTGCTGCGCGAATGTCAGGACTGTGCGCGATGGCGTCGTCGATGAGGGCGGTGAGTTGCGCATCGTCGAGCGCCGTCCACCAGCGTGCCACGCCGGGCGTATGCGCTTCGACACCGCTGCCCGCATGCGGATAGGTGCCCGTGCGCATGGCATCGCCGGCCACGTCGGGCGCGCCATGGTAATCGGGGCCGACGGTGCAGCCCGCAACGAGAAGCGCCGAAGCAACGGCCAAGGTTCGCAAATAAAGAGTCATGATCAGTGCCCGCCGGAGCTGAAACCCGCGGGTTGCTTGAGAAGCAGGGCAAGCGGCACGCATAACAGCAGCGCAATGCCCAGCGCATAGAAGGTCTCGGAAAACGTCATCACACTGGCTTGCTGCGCAATCTGGGCGGCGAGTTGCGCCGTGGCCTGTAACTGCGCGTGGGCCATATCGCCCGTCTGCGCAAAGAAGCCGGCCGCGTTCGCTGCCAGATGCTCCTGTCCGAGCGAACTGTTGGCGGTAATCGTCTCGCGCAGCATGGCGTCGTGATAGTCGGTGCGACGGTCGATCAGCGTGCCGAGCAGGGCCAGGCCCACCGAGCCGCCAAGATTGCGCGCCATGTTGTAGAGCCCGGCCGCGTCGCCCGCGTCCTGCGCCTCCACGGCGGCCATCGACGCCTGATTGAGCGGCATCATCGCGAGCATCTGCCCCACGCCGCGCAGCAACTGCGACACCGTGAAGTCATGTCCCACGCTCTGCGCCGTCAGGTCGATGTCGAGCATGCAGCTGGCGAAGAAACACAGCGGCCCGACAATCACGAGGAACCGGATATCCACGCGGCTGATGAGCCGTGGCAGGAACGGCATCATCAGAAACGCGGGCAGCCCCGAGAGCAGCATGATGTTGCCGGACTGCTGCGCGTTGTAACCCGCAATCGTCGCGAGAAACTGCGGCAGCAGATACGACACTCCGTAAAGCCCCGCGCCCACCGTGAACACGATGTAGATCACGCTCGCGTAGTTCTTGTTACGCAGCAGCGAGAGCTTCACGATGGGTTTCTCTGCCGTGAACTGTGCCACGAGCATCATGCCGATACCCACGGCCGACAGAATCGACAGCCAGATAATCATGTGCGAGTCGAACCACCGCTCGCGCTGCCCTTCTTCGAGCACCACCGTGAGCGAACTCAGGCCGATGGTCAGGCCGACAATGCCGAGCCAGTCGGCTTTGACGAACGCATGCAGATTGGTCGGCTCGCGTTTGAGGCCGAGCATGAGCAGCGAGACGATGGCCACCGAGATCGGCAGATTCAGGAAGAAACACCAGCGCCAGTTCGCGTTTTCGGTGAGCCAGCCGCCGACTACCGGACCGAGCAACGGCCCGAGCAGCACGATCAGCCCGAACATCGCCATCCCGACCGCCATCTGATGACGTGGCAGGCGAGTGCGAATGATCATCTGCGCGGTCGGAATCATCGCGCCACCGGCGAAGCCCTGACCGATGCGCCCGATCACCATCTCCGGAAGGCTGCTGGAGATGCCGCACATCATCGAGAAGATGGTGAAGAACACCGCATTGAGCGTCAGGAAGCGGCGCAGACCCAGCACGCGCGTGAGCCACGCCGCGAGCGGAATCATGACGATTTCCGACATCAGGTAGCCGGTCGAGATCCAAGTGCCTTCGGTGCCCGAGGCGCCGATCTGGCCTTGAATCTGCGGCAGCGCCGAGTTGGTAATCGAGATGTCGAGCGTGGCGAGCAAGGCGCCCATCGCACCGGCCGCGACGGCGATCCAGTCAGACGCCGAGGCGTTGCGGGGCGCAGCGGCCGCTGCACTTGCGCTGCTACGGCCGCCACCGCCACCGCTGCCACCGCCGGTGCCTGCGGCGACGACGCTGCGCGCTTCATCACGCGAAAGCGTGCCCGACGCGCCCGGCGAGCCGGCCGGGGCGGGGAGCGTGTGTGCTTCAGCCACGTTGCACTCCGGTGCTGTTGCTCCCCGGCGTAGCGCGAGCATTGGCGTTGGCGTTGGTCGCGGGGCCGACGGTGCTGTTCAGCGGTGCGCTCAGCGCCAACGGTGCGATCGACTGACCCGGCAATGCCGCCTGTGCGGGCTTCGCAGGTGCCGCTTCCTTACGCGCGTGCGTGTCCACGTCCGCCGTCACCGACAAGCCGGGCAGCAGGACGGTGCGCAGCGACTCGGGCACGTCCAGTCGAATGCGCACCGGCACGCGCTGCACGATCTTCGTGAAGTTGCCGGTCGCGTTCTGCGCCGGTAGCAGCGCGAACTGCGCACCGGTGCCCGGCGAGAGTGAATCGACCACCCCGTGAATCGGCTCGCCGGGCAGCGCATCGACGTGCACCGTCACCGGCTGGCCCGGGCGCATGTGGCCGACCTGCGTTTCCTTGAAGTTCGCCGTCAGATAGACGTTCTGCACCGGCACCACGGTGAGCAGGCGAGTCCCCGGCTGGGCGAACTGCCCGACGCGCACCGCGCGATCTCCCACGCGACCGGCCAGCGTGCTCTTGACCACCGTATCGGCGAGATCGAGTTCGGCTTTGCGTGCACTGGCCTGCGCCACCGACAACTGCGCTTTGGCCTGCGCGAGCGCGGCGTTGAGCGTATCGGTCTGGCGCACGCTCGCGTCTACGCTGGCTTCGTTGCTCTTGAGCGTGGCGTCGGCGCGCGTGCTGGCGTTGCGCAGCTCGGCGAGCCGTTCATCCGTTTCTGCTCCCGTGGCGACGAGCGGCGCGTAGCGCTTGACCTGTCCGGCCGAGTACGCGGCATTGGCCCGGGCGCTTTCCAGCTCGGCGCGCGTCTGCGCAATGTTGGCGGCATGCTGGCCCAGTTCGGCCTGTGCACGGGCGACATCCGCTTCGCGGGCCGCGACCGTCGCCTGCGCTTCGTCGTAAGCGGCCTGATACTGACGGCCGTCGAGTTTGACCAGCGGCTGGCCGAGCGTGACGGTCTCGTTGTCGCGAACCAGCACTTCGGTCACGTAACCGCCGACTTTCGGGGCGACGGTCATGCTGTCGGCTTGCAGATAGGCGTCGTCGGTCGATTCGATAAAGCGGCCGACGAACCACCACTGCGTGCCCCAGCCGACGGCGGCGATCAACGCCAGCACGCCCGCGCCGATGGCGAGCTTTTTGCGACGGGGGTTGCCGGGGGCTTTCTGGGCGGGGCGATTCGCGCCATCCGGCGTGGCGGACGGGGCCGCGGTGCCGGGCGCTGTCTTGGCCTCTTCGGGCTGACGCGTGGCCGTATCGATCGACTGTGCCGACGTTTCGAGTCGGGCCTGCGCTACGGTAGACATCGGAAAACTCCTAAATTATTCCAATTGGCAGAATTATTCCAGTTGATCGAATTATGTCAAGTGTTATATTTTTGACGAAAGTTTTGGGAAGCAAGGAGATTCATGGCACGGACATCACCGCAGACACAACGCGCACCACGCGCGGCAGCCCGCCCGCGACACGCGGTCGACACGGGATACCAGCGTGGCGAGGAAACGCGCGCGCGCATCATCCTGGCGGCGATCAAATGTTTCGGCGAGCACGGTTTTGCGGGCGCATCGACGCGCGACATTGCCAACGAGGCCGGCGTGAACGCCCCGGCGTTGCAGTACTACTTCGATAACAAGGAAGGCGTGTACACGGCGTGCGTCGAGTACATCGTCGAGGTGGTATGGAAGCAGGTGGGCGAAGCCGTGATGGCGGCCGAGGCCGTGCTGGCCGACCTGACGGCGGGCGATGTGCGCCTCATCGACGCGTTCTGTGCGTTGCAGGACCGCAAGGCCGGCTTTCTCGAAGACGTGCCGCAGATCGACGGCTGGCACATGTTCATGGCCCGCGAACAGGCGGGACTCGGCCCGGACGTCGGCTTCAAGATGTTTCACGAGCGCTTGTCGCAACGCATCGCGGCGGTGACCGGCGGGATCGTGGCGCGCCTTTGCGGCACGTCGACGGACGACGAACTCACGCTGATGCGCGCCGTGTGTATCAGCACCACGGGGATGGCGTTCCGGGTGATGGGCCGCTCCGTCAATTGCTCGATGGGGTGGTCCGATGAAGACCCCGAACGCAATCGCCGGATTCGCGCGGTCGTGGTGGAGCAAACCCGCGACATGCTGGAGTTGCTCGTCAAACGGCGCAAGGCATCGAAGTAATGCCATCGCCAGGGGTGCCGGACGGCACCCCTTGTTTCATTCAAGTGTTCATTGCTGCGTGACGGCGTGAACGTCTCCCTCGCCATCGCGCTTGCGATACCAGAGGAAATACACCAGCAGCACCACGGCCACGAACGGCACGCCGAAGAGCAGCGTCATGCGGAACACGCCGGTAAAGAGCGTGGTCACCATGACGGCGGCCATGAGCGCTGCGCCCAGCAGCGTGAGCCACGGAAACCCCCACATCCGAAACGCGAGACGCGGATGATCGCCGCGCTGCCACGCCCGGCGGAAGAAGAAATGCGTGACGAAGATCATCATCCACGTGAGCATGGCACCGAACATCGAGATCGCCATCATGAACGTGAACGACGACTCGGGGTACAGGAAGTTCACCAGCGTGGCCAGCGCAATACCCACCGTCGAGAGCATCAGTGCGGCGAGCGGCACACCGCGTTTGTTCACCTCGCCGAAGCGTGCGGGCGCGTAGCCGGCGCGCGAGAGCGAGAACATCATGCGCGTGGTGATGTAGAGCTGGCTGTTCATAGAAGAGAGCGCGGCAATCAGCACGACAAAGTTGATGACACCCGCCGCGCCCGGAATGTTGATCGCCTGCATCACTTTCACGAACGGGCTTTCGTCGTGACCGGCGGCCGTCCACGGCACGATGGCGAGCATGAGGGCCAGCGTGAGCAGATAAAACAGCACGAGGCGCACGACCGTCGAGCGGAACGCGCGCGTGACGGCACGCTCCGGGTTTTCGGCTTCACCGGCGGCGACCGCAATCATCTCGATGGACAGATAGCTGAAGATCGAGATGATCACCGCGACCCACATGCCCCACAGCCCTTTCGGGAAGAAGCCGCCGTGCGCCGTGTAGTTCGCGAAGCCAGCGGGCGAGTGATCGGCGTTCACCACCGAGCCCGGTGCGATGAACACCACATAAGCGCCGATCATGATGAACGCGACGATGGCCGCAATCTTGATGAGCGAGAAGCCGTATTCGATCGCGCCGAACAGGTTCACCGACATGGCGTTCACGAGCACCAGCGCGGCGGAAAACCCCGCCACCCAGTACCAGCCCGGCACCTGCGGGAACCAGTACTTCATGTAGACGGCGATGGCACTGACTTCCGTGCCCACCGCGAGCACGATGCACGACCAGTAGGCGTAGCGCACGAGAAAACCGGCCCACGGCCCGATGTAGTGCTCGGCGTACGCGCCGAACGAGCCGGACGTCGGATGCGCGACGGTCATCTCGGCCAGGCAGCCCATGAGCATCAGCGCGATGAGCGCACCGATACCGTACGAGAGCAGTACGCTTGGGCCCGCAAAGCCGATGGCGAAGCCGCTGCCGAGGAAGAGCCCGGTGCCGATGGCGCCACCGATGGCGATCATGGCCATCTGGCTGGCGGTGAGCGAGCGTCGCAAACCTTGTTCGCGGCGTGTGATGTGAGAGAAGTTACGGGGAGACGGGGGCTGGGGAGAACGCGACATGGCACACCTCTTGGGGCGCCGTCGGCATCAGGGCGGCACCCGTATGAAAACCGCATTGCTTGTTATTGCCCGCTCGCGCCTGATTGACGAACGCAACTCAAAAACGGCGCGACCGGACCCCACCGCCCCGGCCGAAGCCGGGGCAGGTCAAACCACTGCAAAAGATGGAACTAAGACCAGCGCGGCTGGTGCGGCTGGTGAGGGTGACGCGACATCAGAAGATGTGGCGGATACCCGTGCCCACGCCCACTTGCGTCGAGTTACCCGGCAGTTCGACGCGTGCGGCGCCGCTGACCTTGTTGTAATCGACCGTGCCGTAGACCTGTGTGCGCTTGGACAGCGCGTACTCGGCGAGCAGCACGTACGTGTAACGACGGCCCGAACCGGCATCTCCCGCCTGGGCGTTGATGTTCTTGATGTCGTCGAAGTAGGCAGCGCCCGTAATCGCGAGGTTCGGCATGGCCTGAATGGTCGTGCCGAGATAGAACGTCATGTCCTTGCGCGGGTTGTCGTTCAGGTTGCCCGTAGCGACGGTTTGCGACGGATCGTTAAGCGTGCCGTCGAGCCAGCCGCTGCGGTCGCGACCGCCCATGTAGCCGACGAACACCTTGGCGATCGAGACGCTGTAGATACCGCCCAAGCCCCACATCTGCTGCACGCGCTTGCTTGCATCGCGAGCTTGCTGATACACGCCGGCGAGCTGGAACGGGCCCATCGCATAGGCGGCACGTGCACCCCAGTAATTGCTGGCGGCCATCGTGCCGGCCGTGTTGCCGAAGCCGTAGGTCGCACCGACCGAGAGGCCACCGAACGTACCGGCGTAGCTGACGGCATTGTCGACGCGACCGCGCGTGATGTTGTACATCCACGAGTTGTTTGCGTAGTTGCCGATCGTGAGCGGGTCGAAGTCACCGTAGACGTTGAACGCCTCGGTCGCCTGACGGCCGATCTTGATGGTGCCGTACTGGTTTTGCAGGCCGACGAAGGCATAACGATCGAACAGGCGCGGGCCGTTGGCCAGCGTACCGTTCTGCGGGTTGATGCCCGACTCCAACTGGAAGATCGCCTTGAGGCCGCCACCGAGGTCTTCCGTGCCCTTGAAGCCGAAACGGCTGTTGGTCACGGCGCCGTTGGTCACTTGCCACAGGGCATCGTTATTGGCATTGGCGTTGGTCTGGTAGCGAACGCTCTGGTCGACGATCCCGTAGAGGGTGACCGAGCTTTGGGCGGCGGCGGTAGTGCTGAAAGCCAGGCCGCAAGCGGCCGTCACAATGGCCAGGCTGGCCGGAATTGCAGACTTCATGGGTCTCCTTTTTAGTCTTGTAGACATCAGCTAATTGTCGAAACTGGCCCGCTTCTCCTTCCGATATAGGAGACGGCGGACTCTTTTTGGCACGACAACGGCGACAACCGGAACTGCACTTTTGGTGCCTTGGGTGGTTGCGCAACGCGAGCAATCCCCCGATGTCCGGCGCAAACAATGCAGCCTCCCGGCTGAAAGCCGAGGGCTATCATATCAATGCAAAATTTGAATTTGCTTGCTATTTATGCCGAGCAACTGGCGGGACGTCGAAGGATCTGCCAAAATCCCGGAAAACTTGATGGATTCTGCCAATGAACCTTGACCTTGCCGATCTGCGCATCCTGCGCCATCTGGAACTCAATGGCCGTATCTCGAACCAGGAGCTGGCCGATGCTGTCGGTTTATCGCCTTCAGCCTGCCTGCGCCGGGTCAAATTACTTGAAGATCGGGGCGTGATTTCCGGATACCGCTGTATCGTGGACGCACAGCATATCGGTCTGGAGTTCGAAGCGCTAGTGCAAATCACATTGCGTCCGGACGTCGATCAGTGGCATGAAAAGTTTCTGGCGTGCGTGCAGAACTGGCCTGAAGTCGTGACCGCACGAATTGTCACCGGATCAGCCAATTACATCTTGACGGTAAGAGCCCGTAACCTCGCGCATTATTCGGACTTCATCGTCAATGAGCTATACCGGGCGCCGGCTGTGATGTCGATTCAATCGAACATCGTGCTCAAGACAATCAAGAACACGCAGTCGCTCGTCGATCTCGTCAAGCAGAAATAAAACAATAGAAGATATTAACTACCTGTAAATATCGCAATAATCGCTTCTCAACGAATTATCAACAGATTCTCAATTGGTGATAAAGGCGTTCCAGGCAGGATATGCTCGTTGGATATCATCGCAAGTTGATTTGAATTGAGTCGAATTGCCGTCAACCGATGCCGGTCTTTGAATCGGCACTATCAAAACCAAAGAGACGCAGCATGGCAGTGATCACCACCATCGAGGACTTGCGGGTTCTCGCGCAGCGGCGCGTACCGCGCATGTTTTACGAGTATGTCGATTCGGGTTCGTGGACTGAGTCGACATACCGCGCCAATGCGGAAGACTTCGGCGCAATTGGCTTTCGCCAGCGGGTGGCGGTCAACATCGAGCACCGCAGCACGCGCACGACGATGTTGGGCACTGACGTGGCGATGCCGGTGGCTCTGGCGCCGACCGGCATGACAGGCATGCAGCATGCCGACGGCGAAATTTTGGCGGCGCGTGCTGCCGAGGCATTCGGCGTGCCGTTCACGCTCTCGACGGTGTCGATCTGTTCGATCGAGGATGTTGCGGCACATACCAGGGCGCCGTTCTGGTTCCAGTTGTACGTGATGCGCGATCGCGACTTCATCGAGCGCCTGATCGACCGCGCGAAGGCGGCGGGGTGTTCGGCGCTGATGGTGACGATGGATTTGCAGATCAGCGGGCAGCGCCATCGCGATATCAAGAACGGTCTGTCGGCGCCGCCCAAGCTCACGTTGCCGAACATCGTCAACATGATGACCAAGCCGCGCTGGTGCATGGGCATGCTGGGGACGAAGCGCCGGACGTTCGGCAACATCGTCGGCCATGCGAAGGGTGTTGACGACATCGGCTCGCTGGCGGCATGGTCGGCGGCGCAGTTCGATCCGTGTTTGTCGTGGGACGACGTCGAGTGGATCAAGAAGCGCTGGGGCGGCAAGTTGATCTTGAAGGGCGTGCTCGATCCCGAAGATGCGCGTGCGGCACGCGACACTGGTGCGGACGCCATCGTCGTGAGCAATCATGGCGGGCGTCAGTTGGACGGCACGATGTCGACGATTCGTGCGTTGCCTGACATCGTGGCGGCGGTAGGGCGCGATACGGAGGTCTGGCTCGACGGCGGCATCCGCTCGGGGCAGGACGTCATCAAGGCGGTGGCGTTGGGCGCGAAGGGCACCCTGATCGGCCGTCCGTTCCTGTATGGACTAGGGGCGATGGGCGAAGCCGGCGTGCGCCGTGCACTGGAAGTGATGGCGAAGGAAATGGACGTGACGATGGCACTGACAGGCCGCACGACCGTCGACCGTCTCGACCCCTCGATGCTCCTGCCGGGCAGCTACCCGACG
This sequence comes from Pandoraea sp. PE-S2R-1, assembly GCF_002179865.1. Classification (NCBI taxonomy): domain Bacteria; kingdom Pseudomonadati; phylum Pseudomonadota; class Betaproteobacteria; order Burkholderiales; family Burkholderiaceae; genus Pandoraea; species Pandoraea sp. PE-S2R-1. The sequence continues at coordinate 10,488 of NZ_NGUR01000007.1, forward strand.
GGCCTCGGCCCGTATCTCCCGGAGCCGAGCAGGGCGTAAGGGGAGATTGCTGGTACGACGTTGGGTACCGACATGGAAAGCCGCAGCGAATCCGCTGCGGCTTTTTTCATTGAAAAGCTAGGGTCTTTCCGATAACGGACCGTTGACCTTCAATCTGGCTCCACGCGGGGCGATGATGCGGCGTTCATCCCTCAACACTTCGTATCCTGTGGCGGACTATGTCGACCTATCCCTTTACGCTTGAACGAGACACAAATGGCACCTTACTGGTGAGGTTTCCGGACGTGCCCGAAGCAATTACCGTTGCTGATGACGAGGCTGACGCGCATGTGCAGGCACGCGAAGCGCTTGAGGCTGCATTGGTGCTTTACGCGAAACGACCGCTTCCAGAGCCGTCCTGCCCGAACGCTGGGCAAGCAACCGTCACGTTAGTTGTCGTGACCTGACCCACCAACAAAAAAGCCCTGCGATCCACTCGCAGGGCTTTTTGTCATCTACCGGCCGATACCACCGGCATCCGCATCGATCAATGATGATGGTGTTTGCGATGGCCGCGGCGCTTGCCGTGGCGATAGTCGTCGTCGTAGGAGTTCGAGCGCGACATGTTGCCGCCGAGTGCCGCACCGGCACCGCCGCCCAGCGCTGCGCCGATCAGGCCGCCTGACTGGCCGCCCATGGCATTGCCGGCTGCCGTGCCTGCGCCGCCGCCCAGTGCGCCACCAAGAATGGCGCCCGTGCGTTCGCGACGGTTCGACGTGATCGCGCCACCGGCACCGCCGCCGACCGCGCCACCCACGACGGCGCCCGTGCTGCCGCCGAGCGCACCGCCCACCGCCGCACCGGCCACACCGCCCAGCGCACCGCCGAGGGCATTGTTCATATCACCGGCCGTGGCCGTCAGGGAGGTGGTTGCGGCCAGTGCGGCCAGCACCACCATCGGAAGAATTCGCTTGAACATGAGGCTCGTATAGATTCGGGTTAATCGCGCAGCCAAGTATAAGGAGCCGTCGCCGCACTGCCCGCACCTCAATGTTTCATCTTTCGTAAGACGGGTAACAAAGTGTATCGGCGCGTGATCTTCGCGCCATTTGGTTATAGGGCCGGCTCCGCCTTCCGGCGCGACGTTACCTTCATCTCCGCGACATACCGGTACAGCTGTTCCGCCGCCGGCGAGAGTGGCCGCCCCTTGCTGCGAATCATGCCCATGCGGCGCGTGACCACCGGGTCGATCAGCGGCACGCTGGTTAGCAGCGGATGCTCGCTGCCCGGCATGGCCATCGTGGGCACCGCCGCCACCCCGAGTCCCGCTTCCACCAGTCCGAGCATGGTCGTCACATGCTGCGTCTCGCAGATGCTGGGCGGGCGTTGCGGCAACCCCGTCAGCGCCTGATCGAGCAACAGCCGGTTGCCCGACATCTTGCCGACCGTGATGTAGTCGTACTCGTAAAGCTCGCGCCACGTCACACGCTTCTTTCCCGCCAGCGGATGATCGCGCCGGCACGCAGCCACATAGCGCTCCTGCAACAGCAGCTTGAACTCGATGTTCGGCTCTTGCGACCCGATGAAATTGAGCCCGAAGTCGGCGTCGCCATTGACCACCGCCGCCAGCACTTCATTGGCGCTCGCATCCAGCACCGAAATACGAATGCGCGGAAACGCCTTGTGATATCGCGAAATCACCTGCGGCATGAAGTAATAGGCCGCCGACGGCACGCAGGCAATCGTTACGTGCCCAAGGCTTGTCGACGCCACATCGCGAATGCCCAGCAGCGCGTTATCGAGATCGGCCAGAATCCGCTCCGCATCGCGGGCAAACGCGCGTCCCACATTCGTGAGGGCGACACGCCGCGTGCTGCGCTCGAAGAGCTTCACACCCAGCGCGTCTTCGAGCTTGTCGATACGGCGCGATAGTGCCGGCTGGGAGAGATGGATGGACTCGGCCGCGCGCCGGAAGCTGGATAGCTGCGCGACGGCGCGAAAGGCTTGCAGATCGTTCAGATCGAAGTTGATCGCCATGACGTTCGGGGGGAGGGAAAACGTGTCGCTGACGGGGTGTTCGGTTATGTTGTTGCATCCAGTAAAACGCGCCGAAAACGCGCGCCGCACGAGGCGCCGCGAGTCTACCTTGTTACCGCTCGGTCGGTGCATCAGCATCCTACGATTGATAGCGTATGCGCATCAATCTTTCCAAAACTTGCAATTCACAAGGGAGGAACTTACGGCGCAACATTGGCGGCTTCAAAAAAGCGCCCATGACGGTCTCGACACGTCCCCTGGCAGAGGCGCAGCAATGCGACGATTTTTGCGGACCGACCCCCCGGGCCGCAGGCAACACGGAGACAGCGCATGCCACAGCGCCCCCAAGACGCGATTTCGCGTCGACCCTCGAAAGCCGGCGCGGTACTGCGCGTCACCGCCGGCAATTTCCTCGAACAATTCGACTTCTTCCTGTTCGGTTTCTACGCCACCCAGATTTCGCGCGTCTTCTTCCCGACAGACAGTGAATTCGCTTCGCTCATGCTGACCTTCGCCGTGTTCGGCGCGGGCTTCCTGATGCGACCGCTCGGCGCCATCATTCTCGGCGCGTATATCGACAACGTCGGCCGCCGCAAGGGACTCGTCACCACGCTCGGCATCATGGCGAGCGGCACGATCCTCATCGCCTTCGTGCCGGGTTACGCCACCATCGGCATGGCTGCGCCGGTGCTGGTGCTGATCGGCCGTCTGTTGCAGGGCTTCTCGGCCGGCGCTGAGCTCGGCGGCGTGTCCGTCTATCTGGCAGAAATCGCCACGCCGGGCCGCAAGGGCTTCTACACGAGCTGGCAGTCGGCCAGCCAGCAGGTGGCCATCGTCGTCTCGGCGGCGCTCGGGTTCATCCTGTCGCTGACGCTCACGGCGCAGCAGATTGGCGAGTGGGGCTGGCGTCTGCCGTTCTTCGTCGGTTGCATGATCGTGCCGGTCATCTTTGCGCTGCGCCGCTCGCTTCAGGAAAGCGACGAGTTCAAGCAACGCAAGCGTCATCCGTCGGTCGGCGAAGTCTTCCGCTCGATGGCCGCCAACGCCGGTGTGGTGATTGGCGGCGCGATGCTCGTGGCGCTCACGACCACCGCGTTCTACCTGATCACCGTCTACGCGCCGACCTTCGGCAAGAGCGTGCTGCACCTGTCGAGCACCGATGCGCTGCTGGTGACGCTTTGCGTGGGCGTGTCGAACTTCATCTGGCTGCCGATCGGCGGTACGTTGTCCGACCGTATCGGCCGCCGCCCGGTGTTGCTGCTGTTCGCGGGCCTCACGCTTGTCACCGCTTACCCGGTGCTGTCGTTCCTGGTGCAGGCGCCGAGCTTCTCGCGCATGCTGATCGCCCTGCTGTGGCTGTCGTTCCTGTACGGCATGTACAACGGCGCAATGATTCCGGCGCTGACCGAAGTCATGCCGCCCGACGTGCGCGTGGCCGGCTTCTCGCTGGCGTACAGCATCGCAACGGCACTGTTCGGCGGCTTCACGCCGGCCCTGTCGACGTACTTGATTCACGCCACCGGCGACAAGGCTGCGCCCGGCTACTGGATGAGTTTTGCGGCGCTGTGTGCGATCTGCGCGACGCTCGCGCTGTATCGCGGCCGCACGGGCGGTCAAGGTCAGACGCGCACCGATCTGCGCACGGCCAACTGATCGCGAGGCGGGAAACATGCGCATCTGCCTGCTTCCCGCCTTCTCTGCTTTCTCTGCCTCGTCGGTCTTGACGCAGGCACCCCCCCAGAAAAACACCATCGAGCGAGACAACTCATGAATGCCCTGACCCCCAAGGCGCGTACGCGCACGCCCCGACGTTTGCTGAGCGCCATTGGCGCCGGTCTGTTGCTGGCCACTGCACTCGGTGCCACGTCTGCCAGCGCAGAAGACCTGCGCGTGATGAATTCCGGTGGCTTCACCGCGGCCTACAAGGCGTTGCTGCCGAAGTTCGAAGCGGCCACGGGCGATCACGTCGACACGGCGTGGGGTCCGTCGATGGGCAAGGCACCCGAGGCCATTCCCAACCGTCTGGCGCGCGGGGAATCGGCTGATGCCGTCATCATGGTCGGCTACGCGCTCGACGATCTGATCAAGGCAGGCAAGGTACGCGCCGATTCGCGCGTCGAACTGGCCGATTCGCGCATCGGTGTTGTCGTGAAAGCAGGCGAGGTGGTGCCCGATGTCAGCACGCCGGAAAAACTGAAAGCCGTGCTGCTGGCGGCCAAGTCGGTCGCGTATTCCGATAGCGCGAGTGGTGTGTATGTCGAGCGCGAACTGTTCAGCAAGCTGGGCATTGCCGATCAGATGCGCAGCAAGTCGGTGATGGTGCAGAAGACACCCGTCGCCGAGAAAGTGGCCGCGGGCGACTTTGCCGTGGGCTTGCAGCAAGTGAGCGAGTTGCTGCCGGTCAAGGGCATTGCGTTTGCGGGCAAGATTCCCGAGTCGCTGCAATCGGTGACGCGCTTCGCAGGCGGTGTGCCGGTGAATGCACCGCATCCGGACGACGCGAAGAAGATGCTGCTGTTTATGGCCGCCCCTGCGGCGGCGCATGATGTCGAGTCGACCGGGCTGGATCCGCTCACCCACTGACGCAAGCGCGAAGTCTCGATGCAGTGAGCGAAATTTTTCCTCTCGGCATCCGTGGCGGGTTTGACCGACAATGACGTGTCAGACAACGGCGTCGCCGACAGAGCGACGCCCCGCCAAGGAGAGAGACAAATGGCCTCTGTGCCGAACGTGCCGACCCCGGCAGCCGTCGATTCACAAGCGGCCGCCTCCGCCGCTGCCGCCGTAAATTCCCCGCACGCTACCCACGCCGCAGAACGCCTCGACGATATCGTCGCGCTCGACGCACTGGCGTTGTCCGACGCGATCCGCACGCGCCGCGTGTCGTGTCGCGAAGTCATGCAGGCGTACCTCGCGCACATCGCCCAACATAACGCAGCCGTCAACGCCATCGTCTCGTTGCGCGACGCTGACACATTGCTGCGCGAAGCCGATGAGCGCGACCGGCAACTGGCGCAAGGTGAGTATCTCGGCTGGATGCACGGCATGCCGCAGGCGGTGAAGGATCTCGCATCGTGCGCAGGCTTGCCCACACGCAAAGGCTCGCCGCTCACGTCGACCGGCCCCGACACACAAGACAGCATCAGCGTGTCGCGCCTGCGCGCGGCAGGCGCGATCTTCATCGGCAAGACCAATGTCTCGGAGTTCGGGCTCGGCTCACACAGTTACAACCCGGTGTTCGGCACCACGCTCAACGCTTACGACACAAGCCGAATCGCAGGGGGCAGCAGCGGTGGTGCGGCCAGCGCACTCGCTATGCGCATGCTGCCGGTGGCCGATGGCAGCGACATGATGGGGTCGTTGCGTAACCCGGCGGCGTTCGGCAACGTGTATGGCTTTCGTCCGTCGCAGGGGCGCGTGCCGTATGGCCCGGTGCCGGAGATTTTCGTCCAGCAACTGAGCACTGAGGGACCGATGGGGCGTACCGTCGCCGACGTTGCGCGGCTCCTCGCTACGCAGGCCGGTTATGACGCGCGCAGCCCGCTTTCGCTGGCGCATGCCCATGACCCGGCACAGTTCGCGGGTGCGCTGCATCGCGACGTGAAGGGCTTGCGTCTGGGGTGGCTGGGTGACTACGGTGGCTATCTGCCGATGGAAGACGGCGTGATGGCGCTGTGCGAAGCGTCACTGCGCGACTTTACGGCGATGGGCTGTGAGGTCGAAGCGTGCGCGCCCGGCTTTTCGATGGATCGTCTGTGGCAGACGTGGCTCACGCTGCGTCACTGGCTCGTCAACGGTTCGCTCGGTGAGATGTATGCCGACCCGGCGCGCCGCGGCAAACTCAAACCCGAAGCGCAATGGGAAGTGGCCGGTGGCGAACACCTGCGTGCCGCAGATGTGTTCCGCGCCTCGATTGACCGCAGCGAGTGGTACCGGTCGCTCGCCCGGCTGTTCGAGCGCTACGACTTTCTGCTGCTGCCCTCGGCACAGGTCTTCCCGTTTGAAGCGCAAACGCATTGGCCGGCATCGGTGGCGGGCAAGCCGATGGACACCTATCACCGCTGGATGGAAGTGGTGATCGGCCCGACGCTGGCCGGCTTGCCGGCGATCAGCGTGCCGGTCGGTTTCGATGCACGCGGGTTGCCGATGGGCTTGCAGATCATCGGCCCGGCGCAGGCGGATCTTGCCGTACTGCAACTGGCTCACGCGCACGAGCAGCGCACGCAGTGGGTGCAGCGGTTCCCTCCGGCAATGCTGACGTCAGGCCGCGCCGCGTGACGCTTTAAGCGGTTTCAGCAAATCGCCGAGCGCGTTGTGATCGATCTCGTACATCAGCGCGAGCAGGCGGCCGATCTCGCCCGTGGGAAAGCCTTCGCGGGCAAACCAGCTCAGATAGTTGGCGGGCAGGTCGGCAATCATCGTGCCCTTGTGCTTGCCGTAAGGCATCGGCGTGGTGACGAGCCGCAGCAGCGCGTCGGTGTCGAAATCGATCATGTGAGCAAATCGCGTGAGCGCCCGGAGGTCGCAGAAAGCGTCACGCTATCACACACCGTCAAACACAGTCACACGCGACACCGATGTCACGCACGCGCTGTCAGCAGCAATCGCCACCCGGCCACGCCAAAGACCACCGCGAGTCCGCCATCGAGCCAGCGGCGCAGCCGCAGATACAGGCCCCGCGCCGTCTGCGTCGAAAACAGCAGCGCGTAGCCGCAGAACACTGTCACGCTGATACTGATGCATCCCGGCAAGATGGCCGGCTGCACCACGCCGTCATGCGATGACGACAACGCCACGATCGACACCCAGCTCAACACGGCCTTCGGGTTCGTCAAATGCAACAGCGCGCCGCGCAGGTAGACCTTCCGCAGCGGCTCGCCGTCAGCCGATACGGCGGCCTTGCGGGATGAGGGATTGAGGGCAGTACGGCCCGACTTGAACGCGAGCCACAGCAGATACACGCCGCCGAAAATCTTGAGCGCGACGAGAAACTGCGAGTAGGCGATCAAGGCTGCCGACACGCCGAGCATGGCGACCGTCGCCCAGAACATCGATCCCGAGATGACGCCGAGCGCAAACGTAAGCGCCGGCTTGCGGCCATGATTCGCAGCGATGGACATGATCGCCAGATTGCTGGGCCCGGGGCTCGCCGTGCCGACGAAATAAGCCGTGTAAGCCACCAACAGATTGGCGGAAAGCAAAGTGACGTCGGCCATCGCGCGCCTCGTGCGTCGTTGATCGGGGGAGTCTTCGCAGTGTCGACGCCCGCGCTTTGCGATGCCATAGACAGTTCGTCAATCTCCCACCGAGCCAGTTGCGAGACGCCCGTGGTTGCCGTCGCCGGACGATGCATCGGGGGCATGGTGACGATAGCGAAACAACACGCCCGCCATAACCACGCACGTCAGGCCGCCGCCGATCATGGCCAGCGCGAACCCTTGTGTCATGGCGACACGGTAAGCCTGCGGCAACCAGTCGAGCTGAATGTCCATCAGGTGAGCTGTGACGGCCAACCGCGCCAGTCCCGGGGCATCGGCGGCGCCGTGGGCCTGTGCCGCCCCGGCGAGGCCGTGCATGGCGCGCAGGCTCATCACGCTGCCGAGCAGCGCAATGCCCATCGTCATGCCGGTCTGGCGCAACGCGTTCATCGTCGCGGAGGCCATGCCGGTGCACTCGGCAGGCGCGAGCCCCATGACCGTCATGCCGGTGGCGGGCACCGCAAGTCCCATGCCGAGGCCGAGCACGGCAAACGACGTGCCGATGATCCAGAACGGCGTGTCGGGGGTAAAGGCGGTCATGGCACACATCGTTAGCCCGATCGCGCCATAGCCTGCGACCATCAGCAGGGGCAGGGCGACACGATGGGCGATACGGCCGAAGAGCAGCGACGTCACCCCCATCATCAGAAACTGAGGCATCAACTGCCAGCCGGTTGCCGCAGGCGTGTGGCCTTGTGCCTGCTGCAAAAACAGCGAGAGGAAGAACAGACTGCTATACCCCGCGAAGCCCAGTGCGAACGAGGCGGTATTGGCCACCCGCATACGTGGGTCACGCAACAACGCCATCGGCAGCAGCGGACGCGCCACGCGCCGCTCGACCCACACGAATGCGATGAAGGTGACGACGGCGATGGCGAAGACGACGGCCAGCGATTCGCGCGGGGTGTCGGGTTCGCCAAGCTGAATCAACCCGTACGTCAACGCGCCCAGACAGATCACGCTTAGCAATTGCCCAGCCGGGTCGAACACGCCGTGAGGGTTGCGCTCGCGCGACGGAATGCCCCAGATACCGAGCGCCAGCGCAATGAGGCCCAGCGGCTCGTTCACGAGAAAGATGCTCTGCCAGCCAAAGTGTTCGACGAGCAGGCCGCCCAGCAATGGCCCGAGAATCAGCGCGAGCGCACTGAATGCTGACCAGCCGCCGATGACGCGTGCTCGCTCGCGCGGGTCCGGAAACGCATGCGTGAGAATCGGCATCGCGCTGGGGATCAGCAAGGCACCGGCCACGCCCTGAATCGTGCGGCCAACCAGCAGCGGGGCGAGGGTGTCGGCACAGGCGCAGACCGCCGAGCCGAGTGTAAAGAGCGCGACGCTCGCGCTCCACACGGGCTTGTGGCCGTAGCGATCGCCGAGCGGCCCGGCACTCAGCATGAACGCCGAGATGGCAATGGCGTAGGCATTGACGACCCATTGCAGGCCCGCCATGTCGGTGTGCAGACGGAGTTGGAGCGTGGGCAGCGCCACGTTGACGATGCTGATGTCGAGCGACGCGAGGAACGTGCCGAGGTAGGCCGCACAGACTAATGCGCGGCGGCGAGAGGGTTGCATGGTGACATCCCGGTGGTCGATAAATTGAGAATGGTTCTCATCTTAATAAATCGACTGACCGTCGGTCAATGGAATTCTTCTACGCAATCGAGACGTGTATCGACGCGGCGGTGCCGTGGTGCCGTGCTGCCCGGGGTGCCAAGCTGAGGCGACGCCCGCCCGCCCCGGACAGCGGACGTGCCGGGGCCGGGCGAGTCCTATCGCTTACGCCGAAATCGGAAAGCTTCGGTCGTAGGTCGGTTTCACGTCGAGCGGCTGTCGCAGCAACCCGACCTGCGCGTAGAAGTCGGCGGTGCGCTGCTGCTCGGCGACGAGCGCGTCGTCGATGTTGCGCCACTTGGTCGCACGGCGGGAAAACTGCAAGCGCGCGGCTTCGGGGGGAATGCCGATGATGCGCGCCATGGCTGCCGAGAACGCATCCACGTGCTGGTACGACCAGACCTGTGCGCGCACCACGCGCGAAAGGAAGTCGCGCAACACCTCGCGCTTCGCGGCGAGCGCCGAGTCGGTGGCCGCGAGATAGCTCAGTCCCGACCACAACCCCCGTCCATTGACGAGCACGCGCCCGCGCCCCGTCGTTTCCGCGACGGCGGTGTAAGGCTCCCACGTCGCCCAAGCATCGACCGAGCCGCTGGCCAGCGCGGTGATGGTGTCGGCGGGCGGCAGAAAACGGAAATTCACGTCGGTTGGTTTGAGCCCGGCTGCCGTGATTGCCTTGAGCGACACGAAGTGACCGATGGACCCGCGTGTCGTGCCGATGTTCTTGCCCTTGAGGTCGGCGGCAGTGCGCAGCGGCGAATCGGGCTGCACGATGAGGGCCGTACCGTAGGCATCGGAACGATTGGCGCCGATGATCTTGATCGCAGCACCGGCGGCCAGCGCAAAGATGACCGGTGCGTCGCCGATCGGGCCACAGTCGACCGCCCCCGCGTTGAGCGCTTCGGCAAGCGGTGCGGCGGCAGGGAATTCCGACCATTGAATGTCGTAGGGCAACTGCTTGAGTTCGTCCGCCGCTTCGAGCAGTGCGCGCAGCCCGCCTTTCTGATCGCCAGCCTTCAGCAGCGGGCGGCCCGATTGGGCCATTGCCGAGCCCGGCAGCGCAAGCGTGGTGAGCGCGCCGGCGGCGCTCGACGTCGTGACGTATTGAAGAAACCTGCGGCGGGAAATCGTCATGAGGAAAACCTGTCTTGTTGGAGGGAGATCGGTGGTTGGACGGTCAGACAAGGCGGTCTCGTGATCAATGCACGAAGCCGCCTTTGATGAAGCGCACCGGCTCGTTGTCCATCTGGCGCAACGTGGCGCTCAGCGGGTCGGGGGCGGCGGGCGATGTGAGCAATGCGCCGACGGATGAGGTGGTGCACAGCAGGCCGCCGTCGGCCCAGCCGCGCTTGCCCGTGGGGGCGAGCGCGCGCAGCCAGCCGTCGCGGTCGGCCAGCCATTCGGTGCCGGCGAGCTCGGCCGGCGTTGTCCCGGCGATCTGCGCAAAGACGGGCCATGCCTCGGGAGAATCGGCAAAGCAATCGGCGCGCGCGCCAAGGGTTGTCGTGGTCGACGCGACGGTCGTCGCGATGGCGGGCCGTGCCGTTGCGCGAAGCCCATCGGCAAGCGGCGCCGAGACACGCCGTACTCCGGCCACCGCGCCCGGCAGCGCGCGCAGCCGGGTATCGAACAAGGCCGTCTCATCGCGACGGATCAGCAGTGTCAGAAAGCGAGGATCTTCGAACGGCGCCGGATGCCGCGTATCGACGGCCACCACGCGCACCCTTTGCGTGCCACGCCATTGCGAGAGGCTTCGCGCGGGCGCATCGCCGCACGTCACCGTCAACGCGGGCAACGCGATCGGCACCGGCCAGCTACCGCCCGCCGCCATGCCCGCCGATGCCGACAGCACGCGCATGTAATCGAGCGCTGCCCATATTTCCTTGTCGCTCAGGCGGCCGGTAAAGCCGGGCATCGTTACGCCAGCGTCGTCGCGCATGCCGTAAAGCACATGCCAGAACAACTCGCCGTCGGCGCGACGGCTGAGCAGGGCGCTGGCCATGGTGGGCGGCCAGCGCCGCAGTGCTGCCGCCTGTGGTCCCTCGCCGCGACCGTCCGCGCCATGACATGCCGCGCATTGCGCCGCATAGACATGCGCGCCCCGCGCAATGCTCTCGACGGTGAACCCGCTCGGGTTGGTATGGAAGCTGGTCGGTACCGCCGCCGTAAGCCACAGCGAAGACGATGGCCAAGGGGCGAATAGCAGCGAGGCGATCGCTGCCGCGATCAGCCAACGGCGCGCACGCCGCCAAAAGATCGCGATCAGCACGCAGGCGATGGCGAAGGCCAGCGCGGCCAGCGTCCATGCAAACTGGCGGGCCAGCGCAACGTCGATGATGAGGTTTTCGCCCGCGATGCGTGAGCCCCACGGCCACGCGGGTGCCCCATGCGTCTCACCCGCGATGCCGAGTGCATGCAGCGCCCACAACAACGCGTCCTGCACGGATTGCAGGCCGAACAGAAGCGCGTTGAGCCAGACGTGTGTCGGAGGCAGTGTCATCGGGCGCGCTCCAGTGGCGCGCCCTTCAGCGAGCTCGTCGGCGCGCCTGTCGGCGCACCGGTCAAAGTATTACCAGCTTGCATCGAGCCCCAGATGTCGCAGCGCCTCATGACGCAATTCGGTGATGCGGGCATCGCCACGATGGCGCGGGTAGGGCAGATCGACACGCAGTTCGGCAACGATGCGCGCGGGGCGCGGACTGAAGATGACCACGCGCTGTGCGAGGAAGATGGCTTCTTCCACATCGTGCGTGACGAGCAGCGACGAGAACCCCGCGCGCTGCCACAGTTCCACGAGTTCGCTTTGCATCGCCAGCCGGGTGAGCGAATCGAGCTTGCCGAGCGGTTCGTCGAGCACGAGCAGACGCGGATCGTTCACGAGCGCACGGGCCAATGCCACGCGCTGCGCCATGCCACCGGAGAGTTGATGGGGGAACGCGTCTGCGAACTCCGACAACCCCACGCGCGCGAGTGCCGCGTCGACGCGGTCGCGTTCGCGCGACAGCACGCCGCGCGCTTGCAGACCGAGCGCGACGTTATCGCGCACACGCCGCCACGGGTAGAGCGTCGGGTCCTGAAACACGACGATGCGCGACGGATCGGGGCGCGTAATCGCCGTGCCGTCCTGCGTGATCGTGCCGCGCGTCGCTGTCTCCAGACCGGCGACCAGCCGCAGCAAGGTGGATTTGCCGCAGCCACTGGGGCCGAGCAATGCAACGAACTCGCCGGGTGCCACGCTCAGGTCGACGCCGTCGAGCACTTGCAGTGGCGCCTGTCGTGTGCCAAACCAATGACTCACGCCGCGAATATCGATCTGCGCGCCAGTGTTGTTGGCGGTTGCCTGACCGGCAGGCGTCGCGGCTTCCGTCGACGCGAGCAGCGCCGCTGCCGAATCGTGGCGAGCCGTATCGGACGACGTAGGGGAGATGGCCGTGCTTACCATTTGACGGTTCCTTTCTGCCACGCCAGCGCGCGGTCGCGAACGGTGAAGAGCAGGGTGATGACACCCGAGAACAGCAGCGCCATGACGATCAGTGCGGCGTACATGTTCACGTAAGAGGCCCAGCCTTGCGCCCACGTGAGATACCAGCCGAGGCCGGACTTCACACCCATCATCTCGGCCGTTACCAGCACCGAGAACGACGCGCCCAGCCCCATGAACAGGCCGACGAAAACGTTGGGGAGCGCCGCAGGAATGGCCACACGCAGTACGAGAAACACGTCGGACGCGCCGAGCGTGCGCGCCACGTCGTAGTAGCTCTTGTTCACGCTGGCCACGCCGGACCACGTGAGCACGGCAACCGGAAACGCCGTCGACAGCGCAATCAGGAACGCCGCAGCGGAATAGCTCGACGGGAAGAAGTAGAACGTCAGAGGCAGCAGTGCCGTGGCCGGTACCGGGCCGAGCACGCGCAGGACCGGATGCACCCAGTAGCCGATGGCGCGCGACCAGCCGATCGACACGCCGGTCAGAAAGCCCGCTACTGCACCGAAGCCGAAACCGAGGCCCAGCAGCCGGAGGGTATTGAGCGCGCTGTCGCCCAGCCGTTGCCAGTCTTCGGTGTAGACCTCGATGAGCGCTTGCGGCGGGGCAAAGAACGGCGTGGGCAGCGAGGCTGTCTTCGCCGTGAGGATCTCCCAGCCCGCGAGGACGACGGCGATGGCCACGAGCCACGGGCCGCTGCCGGTCAGCGCTTCGCGCAGACGCAGCAGGGGGGACGTCGTGCGTCCTGCCACCGACAACACCGCCAGCGCGGCGGCGACCACCAAGGCAACAACCCCCAACTCGTCGGTGAAGGCCCAGTCGGAGAAGCCGACGACCTTGTTGGGCCAACGCAGTGTGATCGCGCCAAACGCGGCCCACGCGAGTGCCGCAACGAAGCCGACACCCCACAAGGGCGGCGTGCGGGGTGCGGCAAAGAGTTGATCGAGACTCGTGTCGTCAAACGCGTTGGCAATGGCACTGGACGAACCGACTGCCCCAGTGGCATACACGGTGCGTTCGCGCAGCGCGGGGCCGTCGGCCTGTTCGGCCAGCTCAAGTGCCCCGGCGGGGCTGGCGGCACGCAATGCGGCATTGTCGAGAATGGCACTCATGGTGTTTTACCCCAAGACATTGGCGTAGACGTGCTGCGCCAGTTTCTGCGGATCGGTCGATTTCTTGAGTACGCCGATACGGCGGAAGTCGTCGGCGAAGAACGCGATCTCGTCGCGCAGATCGACACCGGTCGGATGGTGCGAGTAAGTGAGCGTGGCGTAGAGCTTGCGCAGGTCTTCCGGGCTGATCTTCGGCGAGTACTTGGCGAAGATCTTGGCGGCCTCGTTCGGGTTCTCGTTGACGAATTCGGTCGCCTGCACGATCGAGCGTGCGAGCGCACTCGCCGCCGCGCGGTCGTTGCGCACCAGTTCACCGCGTGCGCCGATCACGCAGCAGACCTTGCGTGCGTATTCGCCGGTGAGGTTGGTCGCGAGTTCGACATACGCGCCGTTGGTGCGCTTTTCCAGCAGATAGAGGTTCGGGTCGCCGTCGGCGATCGCTTGAATCTCGCCTTTGTCGACGGCCACGCCCAGCAGGTCGGCCGGGTACTGGCGCCACGTGATGTCGCGCTCGGCATCGATGCCGTGTTTCGAGAGCAGGATCTGGAAGAAGTGCTTGCCCGGGGCGGCGAGATCGGACACGCCGACCGTCTTGCCCTTGAGCGATTCAAGCGACGTGATGCCGGCGGCCTTCGAGCCCAGCAACCGCACGCAACCGCCGTGCGAGCTGCCGATGATCTTCACGTCGAATCCGGCTTCGAGTGGCTTCAGCCAGCGGTGAATCATGCCGACGGCAGCGTCGGCCTTGCCGGTGGCAATCGATTCGAGCAACTGGTCGGTCGAGCCGCTGTAGTTGATGAGATCGACCTGAAGCCCGTTCTTCTCGAAGAAACCCCGCTCCTGCGCTGCCACGATGGGCGTCAGGCAGAACGAGTTCTGGTTCCACGCGAACGTGAGCTTGCGTTTCTGCGACCATGCCTTGCGCCCGAGCAGCAACGCCGGCGCCGCAAGGGCCACGGCCCCCCCGGCTCGCAACACCTTGCGGCGCCCCGTCTGCACGTTATCGATCACTGACGATGGCGCGGTATTCCCCTTTTCCAGAAACTTCATGACGACGATTCCCCTGTTTGTTTTTGATGGTGGTCTGAACTGGTTTCGATGCGACGGATCCGTCGAGCCAATCAGTCGAGCAGATCGGGCTCCGCTTCGACGAGCCCTTCGAACAGGCTCTCGAAGGAATACAGCGCGCCCTCGGGGCCGCCGACCTGACTGTGCGTATGACGTGCGGTGGCCTCATCGATGGGCTGCGGCGTACCGGCGGCTTCGGCGAGCAACTGCGTGTGGGCGGCGTTCTCCAGCGCGATGTACCACCAGGCGGTGGCTTCCACGGTCGGACCGGCGGTGAGAATGCCGTGGTTCTTGAGAATCACGCCTTTCACCGTGCCGCTGCCGTCGGGCTTGTTCAGTGCGTGGGCGATACGTTGCCCTTCGCTGTCGTCGACCACCATGCCGGTGAAGTCGTCGAACAATGCGTGGTCCTCGAAGAAGCCGCACGAGTCTTGCGTGAGCGGATCGAGCGCACGGCCCAGCGTCGACCACGCTTTGCCGTAGGTCGAGTGCGTGTGTGCGGCGGCGACGAGGTGCGGATGCGCTTCGTGAATGGCCGCGTGAATCGCAAACGCCGCCTTGTTCAGCGGGCGGTCGCCGATGACCGTCTCGCCTTTCGAATTCACCAGCAGCAGGTCGGAGACCTTGATGCGAGAGAAATGCACGCCGAGCGGATTGACCCAGAAGTGGTCGGTCAACTCGGGGTCGCGCGCGGTGATATGCCCGGCGAGGCCGAGATCGAAGCCGTGACGCGCGAAGATGCGGAAGGCGGCGGCCAGCCGTGTCTGGCGATGGCGGCGCTCGGCGAGCACGTCGCTGCGCACGGGCGGGGCATCGAACCAGAAACGCTGTTGCGGCGCGGCGTTGAGCACCAGCCCCGTGGGCGTGGTGTGTGGGGGGTGGGGGGCGTGACCGGCAACGTCATCGTTGCGGGCAAAGGCAGTGGTATTGACGGGAAGAACGGCGGCCATGGTGTTTTCCTTGGGTCGGCAGGACGCGATCAGGCAGCGCGACGTGCAGCGCCGGTCTCGCCGCTCTCGCCGCGTTCGCCGTTCTGGCGGTCGCGTTCGGCAACGAGCGTGCGCAGGCGCGGAATCAGTTCGCGGCCGTAGTCGATGGTGTCGCCCAGCGGGTCGAAACCGCGAATCAGGAACGTGCTGACGCCCAGGTCGTAGTAGTCGAGGAGCGCGTCGGCAACCTGTTCGGGCGTGCCGACGAGGGCGGTCGAGTTGGAGCGTCCGCCGATGAGTCCGGCGATCTCCGTCCACAGCACTTTGTCGAGGCGCGCACCCTTGTCGGCAGCCGCCAGCAGACGCCGTGCGCCTTCGCTTTGCAGGGCCGAACCCTGCGATAGCCCGGCAGCGGCGCGAATCGCTTTTGCTTGCGCCAGAATCTGATCGGCGCGGGCCCACGCCTTGGCTTCGGTCTCGGCCAAAATCGGGCGGAACGACACCGAGAAGCGTGGCGTGCGTCCATGTACGGCCGCTGCCGCGCGCACGCGGGTGGTCAGCTCACGCACCTGATCGAGCGATTCGCCCCACAGCGCATAGATGTCAGCGTGTTTGCCGGCGACTTCGAGGGCCGCGCCGGAGGCACCACCAAAGAAGATCGGCACGTGCGGCTGCTGCACCGGTTTGACTTCCGAGTAGCCCTGCTTGAACCGGTAGTACTGGCCCTCGTGATCGAACGGTTTGTCTTCCGTCCAGATGCGGCGAAGGATGCTCAGATACTCGTCGGTGCGCGCATAGCGCTCGTCGTGCGAGAGAAAGTCGCCATCGCGCGCCTGTTCCTCGTCCGACCCGCCCGAAATGAAGTGCACGCCCAGACGGCCGCCGCTGAACTGGTCGAGCGTGGCGATCTGGCGTGCGGCGAGCGTCGGCGCTGTAAAGCCCGGACGATGCGCGAGCATGAAGTGAATGTTCTCCGTCACCGTCGACGCATAGGCAATGGTGAGCGTGGCCGACGGGCTGGTGGAGTGGTGCGGGACCAGAATGCGGTCGAAGCCCGATTGCTCGTGGGCACGGGCGAAGGTGCGCACATAGTCGCGGTCGACCACCGGGCCGCTCTTCGGGTGAATTTCGGACTGCTTACTGCTTTGGATCATGCCGATGATCTCGACGCTCATGAGCGCTCTCCTTGCTTTCTCTTGTGGGGCAACAGAGGCGGCAGCGCTGACAGGGCGACGTGGGCCGGTTTGCGCTACACGCCCATCGATCGGAACAGACGGTGAACGGGAGTGAGCCTACGCAAACAAATCTCGGCCGTTAAATAATCATTTCCGCAAAGATTATTCAATATGGATGGTTGGGCTTATCCCGCCAGCGCCTTACGCTATGAGCACTACGTACAACCCGGCGACCCGGTACGTCCTGTACCTGACGCGTATTTGCTTATTCCAAATCTCATGGCTACCGTTGCTCAACCTCTCGAGTTGGCCGCGTCGGGCGACGACCGCACCGGCGTCTCCGGCGCCGTGCTGCATCTGGCCAGCACGCAGGGCGAAGGGCGTCATGCGGGCGCAGAACCTCGAGCCCTGCGTGCCGACACGTTCACGCGCTCGCTGGATGCGCTGCTGCCGCAACTCACTCGCGACTTCGCTGCGGGGGCTGCCGCGCTCGATCGCGATGCTCGCTTTCCGTTCAACAACTTCGCGCAATTGCAGCGTCACGGGCTGATTGCTGCGGTGATTCCGCAAGCCCATGGCGGTCAGGGTGCGGGGTTGGCCGAGGCACGCCGGATCATCGGCGCCGTGGCGGCGGGCGAATCTGCCACGGCCCTCGTGCTGACCATGACGTATCTGCAACATCGCTCGCTGGTGCGTACCAGCACGCGATGGCCTGACGCACAACGCAGCGACGTGTTCCGCAGCGCCGTGACCGAGGGCGCGTTGATCAATGCGCTGCGCGTGGAGCCCGATCTGGGCACACCGGCGCGCGGCGGCTTGCCATCGACCATCGCGCGCCGTACGGAAACGGGCTGGCGGCTCTCGGGCCGAAAGCTCTATTGCACCGGCATTCCGGCGCTTAGCTGGCTGTCGGTCTGGGCGCGCACGGATGAGGCCGAGCCGCGCGTCGGCGTGTTTCTCGTGCCAAGGCCAGCCAATTTTCAGGATGCCGGGGATGCGCTGGATCGTCCGGGCATTCGCGTTGTGCCGAACTGGGACCATCTGGGGCTGCGCGCATCGGGCAGTCACGAAGTCATCCTCGAAGACATCGATCTGCCTTTTGGCAACGCCGTCGATATCCGTCCGCTGCACGAGTGGGCACCGGCAGGCATCGGCCAGCGCGATAACGACGCGCACATCGAACAGCAGGCGTGGATGAGTGTGTTGCTGGGCACGCTCTATGACGCCGTGGCGCGGGCGGGCACCGAATGGCTCGTCACGTTCCTGAATACGCGGGTCCCGGGCAATCTGGGCGCGCCGCTGGCCACCGTGCCACGCGTGCAGGAAGCCGTCGGCGAGATCGCGACCTTGTTGCACGTCAACCAGCGTTTGCTCGATGCGGCGGCTGCGGCCGCCGATGCGGGCCAGCCCGATGACGATATCGCCAGCGGCGCACTCAAATTCACCGTGACGGGCAATGCCATCCGTGTGCTGGAACTGGCCTTGCAACTCACGGGCAATCACGGGCTCTCGCGCAACAATCCGCTGGAGCGCCATCATCGCGACGTGCTGTGCAGCCGCATTCACACGCCGCAAAACGACACCATCCTGAGCGCGGCCGGCCGGCGCGCGCTCGCTGCCTTTCGGGTTCACGCATGACCGCTGCTTTCGTTGAAAACACCCCGTCCAACGTCTCTGACGTTGCCCATTTGTCCGCGCACGACTACGACGCGCTCGATCCGCTGCGCAACTTCGTCGCGGCGTTTTCACGGCTGCTGGAACGCCGTCCGCACGAGACGACTTTGCTCGAAGAAGGCGCGGGCCTGCTTGCGCAACTGGTCGCCCGCGACGACTGGTTGCCTGACGCGTTTGCCACGCCGCACCCCGAGCACTATCAGCAATACCTGCTGCATTGCGATTCGGGGCAGCGCTTCAGCATCGTCAGCTTTGTCTGGGGGCCGGGTCAGCGCACGCCGATTCACGACCACACTGTGTGGGGGCTGATCGGCATGCTGCGGGGTGCCGAGGATTCGCTGCCATTTGTGCTCAACGCGAAGGGCGTTCCCGTCGAAGCGGGCGAGGCGCTGCGGCTCGTGCCCGGCGACGTGGAGATTCTGTCGCCGCGCCTTGGCGACATTCACCGCGTGACCAATGCCTTCGACGATCGCGTTTCAGTGAGCATTCACGTGTATGGCGCGAACATTGGCGCCGTGCACCGCAGCGTGTTCACCGAAGCGGGCGAGCGCAAAGGCTTTGTCTCCGGCTACGCCAACGCGCAATTGCCGAACCCGTGGGGCAGGGCGGCGCAGCGCGTCTGACGCTATGGCGCGGCATGGCGCTTACCCCCATGCCGCGCATCCCGGGCTTCTCACGCCATGCCGCAGCGCACCACATCGCGCGGTACGGGCGGCCGGGGCTTCTGCCACAATGGCCGTCTGGCTGCGCAGGCCATGCCCTCCCTTTTGCTTGCTTCCGAATTCAAGGAATTGCCGTGTCCGATCATTCGACCGACGTGCCGTCGCAGACGGCTGATACCACCGCCTTCCCCAAACTGACCTTTGCCGACGTGCGCGCCGCGCTACTCGCGGGGCAGGAAATCGCGCTGGTGGATGTGCGCGAGGAAGACCCGTTTGCGCAGGCGCATCCGCTGTGGGCGGCCAACCTGCCGCTCTCCCGCGTGGAAATCGAAGCGTGGGCGCGCATTCCGCGCCGCGATACGCGCATCGTCGTCTACGGCGAGCACGGCGGGCAAGACCTCGCACCGCATGCCGCTGCCGTGCTGCGCAACCTGGGCTATGGCGACGTGAACCTGCTCGCGGGCGGCCTCGATGGCTGGACCGCGGCGGGCGGTGAAGTGTTTCGCGACGTGAATGTGCCGAGCAAGTCGTTCGGCGAGTGGGTCGAAGGGCTGCGCCACACGCCGTCGTTGTCCGCGCAGGAAGTGCAGGCGTTGCTCGACGACGAAGCCGACGTGGTAGTGGTCGATGCGCGGCGCTTCGACGAATACCAGACGATGAACATCCCCGGATCGACCAGCGTGCCCGGTGCGGAGCTCGTGCTGCGCGTGCGGGAACTGGCCCCTGACCCGGCGACGCGCGTGATCGTCAATTGCGCAGGCCGTACCCGCAGCATCATCGGCACGCAGTCGCTCGTGAATGCAGGCCTGCCCAATCCGGTCGCAGCGCTGCGCAACGGCACTATCGGCTGGACGCTGGCCGGGCAAACGCTGGAGCGTGGGGCGCAGCGCCGTCATCCTGCACAGGTGCGCGAAGCGACGCTCGCCGTCGCGCGTGAAGGCGCGCGTGCTGTGGCCGACCGCGCTGGCGTGAAGCGCATTACGCTCGATGCCGTGGCGACGCTGAACGCGCCCGGCCGTACGGTGTACCGCTTCGACGTGCGCACGCCGGAGGAATACGCAGCCGGTCACTTGCCGGATTTCGCGAGTGCGCCGGGCGGACAACTCGTGCAGGAAACCGATCATCAGGCCCCCGTGCGAGGCGCATGGATCGTACTGGCGGACGACGATGGCGTGCGCGCCGACATGACCGGCTCGTGGCTCGCCCAGATGGGCTGGACTGTCTACGTCGTGGAGCCGCACAGTGCGCACACGCGCAGTGCACAGGGCGGCTGGCCGTTGCACACGCCAAGCGCACCGGATGTCGCCTCGGTCACGCCCGCGTTGCTCGCCCGCTGGCTCGACGACGCGGCCCCGGGGGAGATTGCAGTGCTCGACTTCACGGCGAGCGCCAACTACGTCAAACGGCATATCCCGGGCGCGTGGTTCGCGATTCGGGCGCGGCTGGCCGAGGCGTTACGCGCCGTCGGTCCGGCGCAGCGGTATGTGCTGACGTGCGGATCAAGTTTGCTTGCACGCTTTGCCGCAGCAGATTTGCGACGTCTCACGGATGCCGAGATCGTCGTGCTCGAAGGCGGTACGCAAGCGTGGATCAACGCCGGGCTGCCGCTGGAGACCGGCGAAACGCGTCTGGCCAGCGCGCGCGACGACCGCTATCGCCGTCCCTACGAGGGCACGGATAACGCTGCCGAGGCGATGCAGGCCTATCTGGACTGGGAGTTCGGACTGGTCGATCAATTGCATCGCGACGGCACGCATCGCTTTCAGGTGATCTGACGCAACGTCCCGGGCATTCGCGACAGTCGCGGCAATCCGGGAAGTCTGCGTGAGCGGAGCCGCAGGCGTGGCATACTCCGGTTTTTCCGAGGTCGCCGGCGGGCTCATCGACGTGAGCGCGGGCCGGTACGGCGGCCCGCTTGCTCTCCGATTCGACCATGCCATTGCAGCGCTTCATTGCCCGCCGACTGGGCGCCCTCACCGAGCCGAGCACGCGTATCCCCTACGCGTGGGTGTATCACGAGCCCGACGTTTTCCTGCAACGCACGTCGCATCTCAACGTCGCCAAAAAGTACCTGCATCGCCGCCTGCGTCTGGCGCTGAGCGGTCAGGCGAGCCGCGAGGTGCGCCACGTGCCGCCTAATGCGCGCGTGTTGTGGATCTACGGTGGCAAGGCCTCGGTCGGCGACGCCGTGATGGACCTCTCGGGGCGTGCACTGTTGCGCGGGCGCGAGGCGCCTGTCGATCTGCTGATCACCCCCAGTCTCAAGGCAGTCTTCGAAGGCGACGACATCTTCCGGCACGTCTACGACGACCCGAAGGCGGTGAATCCGGCCGACTACGACGTCGTCGTGATGCAGGAATTCAACTACCCGACGCTGCGCATCAAGCGACGCCACTTCCCGACGTTGCCGTTTGCGTGTCTGTTCCGCTTCTTCCACGGCCCGGACCGTAATCAGACGCAATTCAGTCTGGCGGCGGTCAACGATGTCTTTGCCCTCGGTCTCGGTCCCGACGAGCTGTTCTCGCGCGCGAAGCCGTATCTGCGCGCCGAGACCGATCTGCCTGATGCCATCGCACAACAACTGCCACAGCGTCCGTATCTCGTGCTGGCGATGGGCGGTGTCGAGCCGCGCCGTACCTATGCGCACTGGCGCGAGTGTCTGGCCGCTTACGATGCCGCGACGGCCGGTATGCCCGGGTTGCCGGCCGGTATCGTGCTGCTGGGATCGGGCAATGGCGCAGACGCCGCCAAGGCACTGATGGAGGCGGAGTTCGCGCATCTGCAACTGGTCTCGTTTGTTGGCCAGCTCACATTGCGCGATGCAAAGCGCGTGATCGCCAACGCCGCGCTGTTTGTCGGTGCCGACGGTGGTCTTATGCACGTCGCGCACACGACGCCGACGCCAAGCGTCACGCTGTTCGCGAAGGCGGAGCCGCCGTATCTGCGCCTCACGCCGGGCTGCCAGTCCACCCCGCTGCAAACCGAGAGCGACGTGAGTGCGGTCGATCCGGTCGAACTTGCCGATACGATCGTTGCAACGCTGGCGTCGTCGCCACCGGCATTGCCACGCTGATTTCCTCCTTTCGCCCTCAAATCTCCCAATCGCGCACCTGTCAACGTTGACAGGTGACGCTGACCCCCGCCAGGCCTATGTTGGTCGCAGGCGGCGGCGTCGACACGGCCATGTCAGGATCGATCGTACGTGGAGGGTTGTCGCGTTGTGCTGTCCGTCGTTCCTTTCTGAAAAGGAGCCAGCGTCATGCCTACGTCAACTTCCGCGGCACCCCGGCAGCGCGTTCTGGCTTCGGCCATCGGACTCGCCTTTGCGACACTCGCGATGTCGTCACAAGCAGGCACGGTGATCGGGACCAATCAGGTCATTGACGCCCCCGGCGACGCGACCGAAACATGGACGGTCAGCAACACTGGCTCGCTCACGGTCAATAACGGTGCCGCGACCAACTGGCTCTTGATCCAGGGCGCCCCGCCGTCGACGGGGCCTTCGACGCTGACGACCGACGGCGCGACGATCATCTCGACCGCACCGGGGGCCGGCGGCGGCGCACCACCCGCCGCGATCACGATAGAAAACTCCAGCGCGACGATTTCGAATTCGACCGTATCGAGCGCGACTAACGCCGGCATTCAATTGGTGGGGCAGACCACCGCAGGCCTCGTTGCGCCCACGGCGACCGTCACGAACAGTACGGTTTCGGGCTTCCAATACGGCATTTCGGTATCGTCGAACGGCGTTCTCACGTTGAATAACTCGAACGTGAGTGCCGGGACTGGCGCCGCTGGCGGGATCAACGGCGGCGTCGTGAACTTCGACTCGACGGTGGTCGCCACCGGCGGCACGATCAGCGGCAACATCTCCGGTGTGACAGCGACCACGACCAACCTGACCACGGAGACGACCTCGAACACGACCTTGAGCGGCGTCAGTGTGAGCGCAGCGACCGGTGCCGCAATCGTGGTGCAACCGGCCCGTCCGGTGGCCGCCTTCGAGGGCCACACGGCCAATATCCTGATCGAAGCCGGCTCGACGCTCACGGGCGGCAACGGTTACGCCTTGCAAGCCACGGGCCTGATCACGGCCAATGCCACGATCGACAACTCGACCATCGTCGGCAACGTCAGCGGTGACGGTACGGCCACGCTCAATCTGACGTTGCAGAACAACGCCAACCTGACCGGCTCGCTCGCCAATATCAACGTGCTGGCGGTCAATTCGAATGCGACGTGGCGGCTCATCAGCGACAACACGGTCGGGACGGTGACGATGAATGGCGGGAACATCGATATTTCGGGCACCGCGCTCGGCACACCGACCACGCATACGCTGACGATTGCCACGCTCTCCGGCACGGGCACGTTCCTGATGAGTACCAATCTCGGCACCCACACCGGCGATCTGCTCAATGTGACGGGGACGGCCACCGGGACTTATCAGCTTCACGTGCGTAACTCGGGCGGCGAGCCGACCAACCTTTCACCGCTCACCGTCGTGCAGACCGGTGGCGGAGGGGCAGCGTTCTCGCTGGTCGGTGGCAAAGTCGATGCGGGCGTCTACAGCTACACACTGGAGCAGCAGGGCAACAACTGGGCACTGGTCACCAACCCCGGTTCGCCGGAAGACCCCGGTGAAGGCGATCTGACGCCGGGCGCGAAGACCGTGCTCGGACTCTCCGGCGCGGGGCCGACGGTCTGGTACGGGGAAGCCGCCATCCTGCGGTCGCGGTTGGGTGAGCTTCGTATCGGAGACCAAAGCAATAGCGGTGTCTGGGCACGCGCCTTCGGCAAGCAATACAACGCAAAGCCGGAGGATGGTACAAGCTACCGCCAGACGCAGTACGGCGTGATCGGCGGTGTCGACGGTGTCGTCGGTCAGGCGTGGGGCGGCACGTGGCTCGTCGGTGCAATGTTGGGCACCAGTCACAGCAAGCTGAGCTTCGATAACGGTTCGACCGGCGGCGTGAACAGCTACACCGCAGGTCTGTACGCCACATGGATCACGAAGGCCGGTTGGTACTTCGACGGCTTGGTGAAGTTCAACCACTTCGTCAACAGCGCGGACGTCATCATGAGCGATGGCACCGGTTCGCACGGCGGCTTCAATAACAACGGTATCGGCGCGACGCTCGAATTCGGGCGGCACATGGAATTCGGCAACCGCTGGTTTGTCGAGCCGTACATTCAGGCGTCGATGGTGCGTATCGGCGGGGATAACTTCTCGCTGGATAACGGCATGCAGTCGTCGACGTCTCACACCGGGTCGGTCGAAGCCCGCATCGGCGCGGCGTTCGGCAAGACGATCGAACTGTCCGGCGGCGCACTGCTGCAACCGTACCTGAAGCTCGCCGTGATTCAGGAGTTCATCACGAGCAACCAGATCATGATCAACGGCATCAACTTCAACAACGACACGTCCGGCACGCGCGTCGAGTTCGGGGCCGGTGTAGCGGCACAACTGCGCCACAACATGCAGATCTACGCCGAAGTGGAAACGAGCGCCGGGCACAAGATCAGCCAGCCCTGGGGCGCCCAGATCGGCTTGCGTTACGCCTTCTGACGGCATTCACCCATCGCCTGCATCGATTCCGTGGGAGGACGGGGCGATGAAAAGTCGTGAATATCTCTGAAATTAACCATTAAATCAGTGGTTTACATCACATTTCGCCCTACCGTCTGCCTCGTTGGTCAACTTTCAACGAGGTCTCCTCTTGGCGTATTCGACGTTCTCTCCGCGTTCCCGGGTTTCCACACGTTCCCAGCACTTTCCTCTGTCCGCGCCCGCTCAGATGCCAATGCGCCTGCTGGCGGCATCCGTCTTTCTCGCGCTGGCGGCACTCTCAACCGATGCACGGGCGCAAGACCTCATCATCGACACCTCGTGTATTGGTGCTGACCTCAGCGGCTTTTGCACCCGCGAGCACGACGAGCTCGACGGCAACAGCATGACCGTGACCGGTGACGGCCGAGCCCGGCTGATCGGCGCGACGGACCGCGCGACCTCACTGGCGTATTTGCGGGTGCTGGATGGTGGCACCGTTGAAGCTTCGAATCTGAATATTTCCGGCCATGCCAACGCCGACATCTCCCGTGGTCTTCTCAGCGTTGTCGACGGCAGCCGTTTATCGCTGACCGATTCGACCGTCATCAATACTGGCGACATCGCGCTTTCCGTAGGGCGCTCGACACGAGATCCGTCGCTGTCACCGGCGATCGCCAGTCTGGAGAACGTGAGCCTGAAAGCGGTCGGCCGTGGGGTGCTCCTGACCGGCGACGCTCTCCTCGAGATGTGGGGCGGCGAGGTGATTGCCGAGCGTGGCACGGGCCGGTTCAATTACGCCGTACAGGTGACCGACAGTGCGTTTCGCGCCTACGGCGCGCGCCTCGTCGGTGCCGATCACGCGGTAGTTATCTCGACGGAAGTCAATCCGACAAATGCTGGCTCGGAGGTCATCCTCTCCGGGGCGACGCTTGAGTCGGAGGATGGCGCGGCCATCAGCATCTATCGCGAGCGAGGTTCCACACCGGATGAATTCAACGTCTCGCTCGCCATCGTGAACGGCACGACCATCAAGGCGGGCAACGGCACGCTGATTGAAGTGGGTTTCGATCAAGTGGTCGATGATCCGCTTAGCGTGGACATTACGGTCGATAACAGCCGTCTCGAAGGCGACATCAAGTTCAAGGACTACGTCGACTCCGACCTTACGTTGTCGAACCATGCCGTCGTTACCGGACGCATCGAAGGCGCTGACCGCCTCCATCTCAACGATGGCGGCGAATGGCGCCTGATCGAGAACAGCCAGACGGCAAACATCGCCATGCAGGGCGGTATCGTCGATATTCACGGCACGGCGGCCGAAGGGCAGTACCACACGCTGGAAATCGGCTCGCTCTCCGGCATGGGCATGTTCCGCATGCAGGTCAATCTTACCGATGCCGTGAGCGACCAACTGCATCTGACGGGCGGCGATTCGACCGGCGACTTCAGCCTCGCCGTGAAGAACACCGGCACCGAGGCGAAGGTGGAACGTCATCAACTCGTGCAGGACGACGGCGGCAGCGCCGGATTTTCCGTGGTTGGCGACACGGTCGATTTCGGCGCGTACTCGTACAGTCTGCAAAAGGAAGTGATCGACGGAAAGACTTACTGGCATCTCGTGCGCGACGGCGGGCCGTCGGCGGGGACCGATTCGGTCGTCGGCATTTTCAGCGCCGTACCGACGGTGTGGGCGGGAGAGGCCGCCACGCTGCGTACCCGTCTAGGCGAAGTGCGCATGGCCGAAACCAAGGAAGGCGGTGTTTGGGCGCGTACGTTCGGTAATCGCCATAATGCGAGTCCGAGCGTCGGTCAGGGATATTCGCAAGACCAGTGGGGCGTGATCGCCGGTGCCGATCGTGTGATCTCACGCGACGACAACGGCACGCTGTTGGTGGGGGCCATGGCCGGTACCAGCAGCAACAACCTGAAGTTCAACGGGGGCTCGACCGGTTCGATCGAGAGCTACACCGCGGGCGTGTATGCCACGTGGCTCGGCACGCGTGGCTACTACCTCGACACCGTATTGAAGTACAACCACTATCAGTCCGAGCTCGACGTGCGCATGCGCGACGGCGGGCGGAGTAAGGGCGACTTCAACACCAATGGTCTCGGCGTCTCGGCAGAATTCGGCCGCAAGATTGCGCTCGCCAATGGCTGGTTCGTCGAGCCGTATTCCCAGATTTCGGCAATGACGGCGGGCAGCGCTGAATTCACGCTCGATAACGGCATGACCGGCAAGTCCGATCGCAACGCCTCGGTACAAGGGACGTTGGGCGTGACGCTCGGCAAAACCTTCGAGACGTCGAAGGGCAATTTCCAGCCGTATGTGCGCGCTGCCGTGGTGCAGGAGTTCGTGAAGAACAACAAGGTCCGCATCAACGACATCGAGTTCAACAACGATCTGTCGGGCACACGCGGTGAAGTTGCCGTTGGTCTGGCGGCGCAGATGCAGCACAACCTGCAAGCCTATCTGGATACGTCGTACTCGATCGGCTCACGTCTGGACAAGCCGTGGGGTGTGAACGTCGGCGTGCGCTACACCTTCTGACGCGGAGTGCAGTCCCCAAGACTTCTTTCGTGACGAAGCGGGGGTGGGGCCGATCCCCGAAAGGTCGGTGCCGCTTCCTTGCCCCGTGTGACTTCTGTCACGCGGGGTTTTTTTATGGCCGTGCGCAGTACACGCGAGGTTGATCGGCAACGGCGACCGCCATGCCTTCACCCACGCGCATCGCCTGAAAATAATCGGTGTTTCCCGGGCGAAAGCCCGGCAGCAGGTAGCGATACACCATCTCGTCGTCGGACGCGTCGTTGATCAACCGCGTGGTGTGCGTGGTGCTCACGCGCAAGATGCTGCCGACCGACCGGTAGTCGAACTCCATGGCCCGGTGCACGCGCGTGAGTGGTGCGTCGTCGGGCTTGCCCGTATCGGGGCTCGCGCGCAGAAAGCCCGAGAAGCGGGTGAAGCCCGTGCCGTTAGCACGGTATTCGGCATCGGCCCGGCCCCAAGACCGCACCAGCCGTTTGCCCGAGTGGGTGGCGAATTCGATATCGGCCAGACACTGCCATTCGATGCGCTCCGGTCGTGCCGATAGCCAGACCGCACCCCATGGCAGCAAGGCGGCAAGGGCGATGCCCAGAACGAGATAACGCGGACGAATCATTGACTTCATGGGGAGGCGCGGCTCGCTTGCTGGTTGACGATCAGATAGGACACGCATTCGGGCGCGTGTTCTTCGATGGCGTAACGGCAGAGGATGTAGCTCGACGTGTCGCCGTGTGCGGTGTCGTTGATGTAGACGAGCCGGGTTTGGAGATCGCTGACTGAGACCGGTGGCTCGCGCTTGAGTGTGGCGATGCGATCGGCAATGAAGGCAGTGTCTCGTGCCCGGTCGGGCGTGATGAAGTAGCGGTGCGTATCGTCGCCCGCGACGGGGACCCAGACGGCGGGCTGCGCGTTCGTGCGCAGGTCGCCGCGCAGCGGCGGGATCACCTGAAACGCCGCGAGCGTGCTGATGAGTGCGATGCCCGCCCAGATGCCGGTGGCCATCAGGGGCCGGACGGTGAACCGAGAAACAGCGCGAACTGACAATGACACCGGCGGCGATGTCGCCGGAATACCGGCCGCTACGTTCGATTCCTGTGCTTCTGCCGCTGATGAAATTTCTTTCTCATCTGCGTCACTTTGGGCATTTTCCCGGCCAAAGTGCGGCATCGGCAGCACCGGAGAGGCAGGAACGACGCTGGGTGCGGTGTTGGCGTCCACGAACGGACTGACCCTGACAACCTGCGTCAGGCGATAGCCGATGCGGGGGACAGTGACGAGCGCGGCCGGATCGACGCTGGCTTGTTCCAGCGCCCGCCGGATCTGGACGATAGCCTGACTGAGGTTGTTGGCGGAGACGACCGCCCCGTATTGCTCCCACGCCTGCGTGAGTAGTGTCTTCTTGGTGACGATGTCGCCATCGGCTTCGAGCAGCACCAGCAGGCATCTGGCCGCGGCGGCGCCCAACGAGAGCGGCACGTCGGGGGCTTGCAGGCTCTCCAGTGCAAGGGTGTCGCTGTCGAAGCGGGCGGCATCGCCGATGAGGTACTTGGCCATGTCGAAGGGTCCGGGGGAAGGCGGTGTTGACCCATGTTACGTCGAAAACGCCGCTGTAAAAGTATCGGGTCACCGGTGTGGAGATTCTTATGTCCAAGCTAGATGCAACCCTCGAGCGGCCGGCCACGGCCATCCAACGCTCGGGACCCAAAATGTCCGGCCGCAGCGCCGCAGTTTCGTCGTCCGGCCTGCTCGCCGACGTCGATGCGCCCGTGTGTGAGCAAGCGGTAAATGGCGCACTCAATCCCGACGATCTGACCGTGCAGGGCGCGAGTTTCATCGTCAAGGCGTATGCCGGCATGGCTGTCGGTGACTACCTCCTGCTGCGCTTCGACGTTGGCGGCCCGAACGAGGTGACGGTCGATTTCGACGTCACGACCAACTTCGTGGGGCAGGACGTCACGATCCGGATTCCCAAGAACAAGATCTTGCCCGCGCTCGATACCGAGGTCGATGTCGACTACGTGGTCGAACGTGCTGCGGGGGGCGACAACCTCGAATCCGACATCCTGTCGTTGTACATCGGCGTGCGTGACGATGCCGGGCTGACGGCGCCGTCGGTCGATGAGGCCGATGGCGATCATCTCGATCCCGAGTACATCGAGTACGGCAGGTGATGGCGTGGGGCAGAGGAGATACGGGAGTCACGATTCCCGCGGAGATCGAGGCTTTGACGAACATCGTCTCGTTGCACGCCGCCGGTCTCGCTTTTGCGGCGATGCTGGCAAACGGCGCGGTCGTCTCGTGGGGCATCGCCGCATCCGGTGGCACCCTGCCGCCTGAGATTGGCGCACTCGCCGACATCGTGGATGTGCGCGGCAACCTCGGCGGGTTCATGGCCTTGCGCGCCAACAAGCACGTCGTCGCATGGGGTGGCGGACCTTACGACAATGGGGTGCCGGCAGTCATTGCTGCGCGCTCGGACATCATGGAGCTCGCCAGTGCCACGATACATGCCTTCGCGGTTCGCACCGATAAACATGAGGTGCTGGCGTGGGGGCACGCCGACTTTGGTGGCACGGTACCCGCAGACATTGCGGCGCTCAGCGACGTCGAGGAAGTCGTCGCGACGCAGAGTGCCTTTTGCGCCCGGCGTGCCAATGGCGCCGTGGTCGCGTGGGGCAATTCCGCTCAAGGTGGCACCGTGCCGCAGGCGGTGGCCGTGCTCAACAACATCGTGCATGTCGCCAGCAATTGGGGTGCTTTCGCAGCCTTGTGTTCCGACGGCACGGTGGTGGCGTGGGGAATGCCGGCGATAGGGGGCAGTACCGCGACCGTGGCACCGCAGTTGGTTAACGTGCGCGCCATTTACAGCAACACAGAAGCCTTCGCCGCGGTACTGGAGGACGGTGGTGTCGTGACATGGGGTGTTGCCGCAGCGGGTGGCGACAGCACGGCGGTCAAGCCGATTCTGGATTCGGGCCTGACGTATGAGGCGACGTCTGCCGTGCGCGGCCGCGCGCTGACGGCGCTGGCACTTCAGATGCGATGAGGTGAATCACGGCCCGGGGGCGTCTGCGCCCGGGCATTGCCGGACATTACCGGAGCATGACCATGTATCTGGACAAAGACACCAGCGGCAAGCGCAACAGCGCCGCGTCGCTCGAAGCACCCTCGGTCGAAGAGGCCGACGGCGGCTCACTCGACCCCGATTCGCCGTCGGCCACCGTCGTCGTGCCGTTATACCAAGGCAAGGCCGTCGGCGACACCGTCACGATGCACTGGGAAGGCGAGACCGGGGCAGGGTCGACCAGCGACAGCATTCAGGTCACGGGGTCAAACCTGCCGCGCGTCATTCGCTTCTACGTGTCGGCCCAGTACATCGCGGCCAACGACGGCAAGACAGTTGCGGTGTCCTATACCGTCGTGAGTGTGGCGGGCGGCACCGAGTCCTCCGACGCACTCACGCTTGCCGTGGGCGACGCGTCCCCTGAGCCCGGGCTCGTTGCGCCGCCGGAGATCGAGGGCGTCGTCAACGGCGTATTGAATCTGGAAGACGTACCGGCAGGGGGGGCGAAGGCCAGCGTCGCGCCCTACGGTGGCATGGCGCGTTACGACGTGGTGTTCATCAGCATCAACGACGGCGAGTGGGAAGACGCGAAGTCGATTTCGTCCGACGCCGAGGTGGGGCAGCCCGTGACGTTCACCATTGCCCGCGACGTATTGATGCGTTTCTCAGGGCAGGCCGTGTCGATTCGCACGCAGATCATCCCGGCGTCGGGTGAGCCGTTCGAGTCCAACGATTCGACGGTGCGTATTCTCGAACCGGTCGGCGAGTTGCCGGTGGTCGACGTGCCGTTGGCCGAAGGCGGCTCGATCGATCCCGACGCGGTGATCGGACCGAGCGTGGCGGTGGTTGTCAAACCCTATCAGGGCATCGCCGAGGGCGACGTGATCACGCTCACGTGGACCAACGCGAGCGGTGTCCCGGCGGCGTTTGTCGAGACGGTGACCGTTGGCGGCACCCCCCAACAGGACTACGTTTTCGACGTGCCACGCGCGCACGTCGACCAGAACCGCGACCAATCTGCGTTGCTGTCGTACACCGTCAAGCGCGGCGGCGGGGCGCCCGTCGCATCGGACGCGCTCACGCTCTTCATCGGCGAGGCCTTCGAGGCAGCCGTCTCCGTCGATGCGACCGGCAAGGGCTACCTCGTTGCAGAGAAGCCGCCATTGGTCGTGCCGGCCTTCGCGACCTACACGCGCGAGGGCAAGTTCGGCACAGGCCCGTACACCTATCAGACGAGCGACGCGGACGTGGCGCAAGTCAACAACGCGGGGGTTGTCGTCGCGACGGGCAATGGCAGTGCGACGATTTCAGCGACTGACAGTCTTGGCCAGACACGCAGTCATTCGCTGACTGTCGTGGGCATCCGGCAAGTGTTCTTCGTGAGCGCATCGGCAAACTTTGCGGGCGCGAAGGTGGCGTGCACGACGGCCGGGCTGGACATGGTGTCGCTCGACGACATGAAAGCATTCTGGCGGGGCTATTACCCGAGTACGGGGCCGGTGGCCGGCTACATGGGGTGGTTGAGCTACCTGTTCTGGACCGGCACACAGATCGGTGCGGGAACGGCCTATGCCTACGATCTGAACGGCGGCTCGGAGCAGGGCAATGCGACGGGGCGCAACGAAGCGGACTTTTTGCAGGTGATCGGCATCGCGCCGTGATGCGAAATCGAGAGGTGGTTCATGTTCAGCCGTCGCGTATTGATGATGACGCTTGGCGGGCTCGTCACCGCATGGCTTGCGCTGCTGGCACTCCCGGCGCTTGCGCTCAATGGTGCGGACGTGGCGCATCTGATCAACCAGCGATACCGGAACACCCCATCGAAATGCTTCGTCAACAGCCCCGTCTACGAGTGCTCCGGAGTGTTGTTGCGCACCGCGCCACGCGATGGCGCGGGGGGCAATTTCTGGCGCCTGAGTGCCGATGATGTCGCTGCGGGCTATGCCGAGTTGAGCTATGCGAGGCAGGACCTGCCGCGCGTCAATCCGCCGGATTCTGTGGGTTTTGTGCTGGCGGACAGACCGACGGCTGCGGGGGATGGCAAACCCTACGCGCTGGTTTGCGGCTGTCCACCGGTTCAGAGCCCGTTGCCGCCCTGTACCCCGTGTCCGGCGAACGCCAGTGCAGCGGGCGTCAGTCTCTGGAACGCAAGCGCCCCCGCAAGCCTCGCAGTGCAGGCCATTTATTACGACGTCGCTGCGGGCGGTCAATTGGCAGAGGCACTGCGCTATCAGAAACAGTATTTCGACGGCACCGGGCAATGGGTGCCCATTCTGAAGGCGTCGATCGGCGACGGTGCTGCGACCGCGTTCGGCTTCGACGAGCGCGATCAACTCGACTGGGGATACGCCGTCGCGAAGCAGCTCGAGGCGCGCTATCTCGATACCCGGATCACGTGCCCGGGGAATTTGCCCGGTTATGAATGCTCGGGGGTACTGATCCGGAATACCGGTTTCGGCACCGCGTTCCATGCGTGGAATCCGAGCCCCAACTCCGTGTCTCGGAATGGCGTTTCGTTCTCGTATGCGCGCGTGGACATGAACATGACCCTGACCACGGGCGGGGTCGGCATCATCATGCGAGAGCTGTCGGCGCCCGCACAGCATCCGGTGATATGGCGCTGCTCGTTCCCGGTGAATGCCGTGACTGCGCAGCGTCCCGACAGTTGCTCTACCGAAGGCGATGCGCGTCTGTGCGATGCGTTGGGGATTTCCACGGCGGCCCAGTATCTGGCGACATGGGCGAACGGCAACGGGTGCGGTCTGGCGCCGTCGGTCGCACAGTTCGGCGTACTGGTCGACCTGCGTAAATCGTTCGTCGACAAGCACAACGAAGTCATTCTCGCCGCGTGGCCGCAGGACATTCCTACCCAGATCCCGCTGGAATCGCTTTTCTACACGGGCGCGGAGAACTTGCCGGGGACCGAGTACGTTCAACAGGATTACATGGCCGTCACCGGCCGGTTCATGCCGATTGTGTCGGTCACCCTCTCGGCGGCGCCGGGGGCCATCTTCACATACGACCCCGGGCAACAGGACGGTGCGTTGTTGCCCGGTGCCATCTTCATTGCGCCCGGGGCACGCAGTACGAATCTGCATTGGTGGAATTCGGAATATTGACCGATACTTGAAAGCACGTGGGTCTGAAAAATGGAAGGCGGCACCTGTCAACGTTGACAGTTTCCGCCCATTTTTGGTGCCGATACCCTTGTTTCATCCAGCCTGTCGACGGAGGTATGCGATGCGGGTAGATGTTTTGAGGGGCGCACAGATGATGCCGTCGACGCGCGCGGAGATCGCCCGCTTCCGGCATCGGGTCTTCGTTCAGAAGCTGGGGTGGTGTGTTCCGGCATCGCCAGTGGCTGCCCGCGCGACAATCGGTGAAGAATCTGACGAGTACGACCACGACGATACGGTGTACGTGACCCTGCGCGGCGACGGTGACGCGATCGTCGGTTGCGCACGCTTGCTGCCTGCCACCCGTCACTTTCTGCTTGGCGATCACTTCCGGCATCTCGTCGACGACATGCCGGCTGCCGTCGTCTTCGAGTACCCGAAAATACGCCAGCTCGATGAGGCCTTGAGCCTCGACCCCGAAACCACGTTTCCGGACGCTGTGTGGGAGTTGTCGCGATTTGCGCTGGAAGCTGCCGACGTGTGGACGCCTCGCTCGAAAGTCGCGTTGGAGCAATCGGCGCAAGGGGCACGGGAGTTGCTGCGGGCTGCCATCTTTACCGCGCGTGCGCTGGGTGCGCACCGGCTCGTTGGCGTGACGTACGTGAGCCTGGCGCGACTGTTCGTGCGCCTTGGTGTGCCGACCCACAAGTTGGGTGTGGCGTATCGCATCGACGGGCGCTGGGTAGCGGCTTATCGCATCGACATCGATGCGGTGGCACTGGCGGCGCTTGGGTTGATGCGCGCCACCGGCGCCGATGCATTAACCGACGCATCCACTGAAATTCCAGCCGGCGCCGACACCTTGCCGGCCGTACCTTCAGGCGAGAATCAGCGCCACATCACCAGACGGATAGCGCTCTGAACCTTGTTGCGACAGCCGGTCTTGTCCAGACAGTTGCGGATATGGAAGTTGACCGTGCGTGCCGAGATGCCGAGGATGTCGCCGATTTCGTCGGCGGTCTTGCCTTCTGCGGTCCAGAGCAACACTTCGCGCTCGCGTGCCGAGAGCGAGTCCATGTCGAAGGGCGGATGTTGCGGCCGGAGCAGCCGGCTCATCGACTCGTGCGTGTAATTCGCCAGCACGCCCATGCCAACGTTGAGCGATTGCAACTCGGAAGGGGATAGCGCGTCATGCGTTCGCCCGAAGCTCAGCAGACCGAATTCACCATGTGGTCCCCAGCTCGAACGCCCCACACCGTGATTCAGACCGAAGTCGGCGGCTTCCCGCCAGAACGCGTCCGCGCGCGGCATCGCCGGGTCGCGCCACAGCATCAACTTGTCACTCTGCGTACCGACCAGCACCGTCGGATCGACATCGAGAAAGCCTCGGTTGCAATAGTGCGACATCCAGCCGGTCGGGTAGGTGTCGAACACACGAACCTCCGCTTGCGTGGCCGAGCGGTGACTGCGAAAGCCATAGCAGCAATATTCGAAGCCGATGCGGCTTGAGAAGTTGACGATCCGTTGAAACAGCTTTTGCGCGTCGTCGATGTCGACGCGATCGTCGTGAATCGTTTCGAGCAGATGCATCAAGGCAGACATGACGCCTCCAGGGGCGGGGACTTCCGATCATGTTGCGGATGACGGTCTGGCGTGCGGCGCCCTGATTCGATCGCGTACACGCCTCCAGCGCGGTCTTGGCCGCGTCGGCCCTGAGGTGTGCATTCACGTCGGACTTGGTAACGAAGGGCGTAACCGTGGGGTTCCCGCAATCCCGGACAATCTATTTTCTGACGGGGCGCATTGTCTGCACCGGATGTTTCAACTTAAATTCCGGTCGCCATTATTTTTGGTAGTCCGGTTTATTTCGTACGTCGATGTGATGAAGGATATCACCGGGTTCCGGAGAGTCAATGCGTTATTTGTCCGGGTTCCGAGACAATCTCTTGCGCTTCAAGAGGTCTTTCTAAAATCGTTACACATTGATTGAATGGTTCTTGTTTCGACAAAATGTCAGCGTTTGCTGAGTCATGGCAGTTGAAGTGCGACGGACACCGAAGCCCTTGGCGGGCGGCATTTCGTCGCTTTTTTTGAGGTGCGAAGTAATCTGGTTACGATTTTTTGAAACTGGAAAATTAAAAATTAACGCGTATTTGTTCGTAACCAATTAATTTTTAATTGGAAATTTATTTTTCGAGTTTTTGTTAATCACTGGTCCGTTTGTTCAATAATTGCCGAAATTCATGCTTCGGGATTCGGTAAAAACTCATCAAGCGTTGCAACAAATGATGCAGTCGTGCCCCGATTCGTTTCCCGGACAAAAGCACGAAATGCTTCGCTGCGCGCCAGCCAAGCGT
The DNA here is from genome assembly GCF_002179865.1 of Pandoraea sp. PE-S2R-1. Taxonomy (NCBI): domain Bacteria; kingdom Pseudomonadati; phylum Pseudomonadota; class Betaproteobacteria; order Burkholderiales; family Burkholderiaceae; genus Pandoraea; species Pandoraea sp. PE-S2R-1. Next base: position 46,110 of record NZ_NGUR01000007.1, read on the forward strand.
CGATATTGCCGATGATGGTCAGCTTGACCCGGTAGTTCACGAGCTTTTGCAGAATGGCACCCGCGAGGCCGGTTTCGAGCCGGAAGAAGTCGTCGTGCAGCACGTGGGTGTGCAGGGCGACCCAGTCCACATCGTTCTCCCATGCGGCGCTCAGCAGGTCGCCGACGTCGGCTTCACGGGATAGCGTGTTCGCGGGGGCGTTCCAGACCAGAACGGGGCGAGCGTCGAGCGTGACGATCTCATCGCGAGGGTTGAGGGCTTGCAGCATGGGCAAAATCGGTATCAGGGTTGATTGGCAGCGATAGCGGCACGGATGAGGGCGGTGAGCGCTTTCTCGTTCACCGTGTCGCCTTCATGGAGATCAATGGCCCGGCGGGTGTTCCCGTCGAGGCTGGCGTTGAAGAGTTTGGCAGGGTCGGGCAGCGAGGCACCTTTGGCGAAGGTCAGCTTGACTGCGGCCTTATAGGATTCGCCGGTACAGAGAATGCCGTCGAGCGACCAGACAGGCACGCGCCATTTCCACTCCTCGGTGATGCCGGGATTGGCCTTCGTGATGATGGCGCGGACGTGGGCGAGCATGTCGCCGCGCCAGTCACCGAGTTCTGCGATGCGCGCGTCGATGAGTGCGGCAGCATCAAGGGGCGCGGGGGGAGTCTCCGGCTGGGGCTTCTTCATGGCGAGTGCCTCCGGGGGAACGCGACAGGCGTTCGGGAGCGCACATTGTAAAACGAGAGGAAATCGGGGAGAAAAACGGGGAGGGGCGCATCAGGGCGCGGGGCATGCGCTGCGGCCCGTCCCGGAGGACGGGCGCAAGGGAAGCGGAATCAGAACGCAGCGCTATAGATGGCAAACGCGTCCGCTTCTTTGACTTCACGCGGGTTGTTGACCAACAGGCGGGTCTGAAGCATCGCGTCGCTGGCCATCCGCGCGATGTCGTCCTGCTTCACACCGACTTCACGCAGCGTGCGCGGAATGGCGGTCGCCACGATCATCGATTCGATGTGGCGGATCAGCGCATCGGTCTTGGCTTCATCGCTGCCGGTGGCGTTGTCGCGCAGGATCACGTCGGCGAGTTCCGCATACAGCTTGCTGGCGGCGCAGGCGTTGAAGCGCATGACGTGCGAGAGCACCAGTGCATTCGAGAGCCCGTGCGCCACGTGGAAGATGCCACCGATCGGGTAAGCCAGCGCGTGCACGGCGGCAACGGGCGAGTTGGCAAACGACTGACCGGCGAACATGGCGCCCACGAGCATGGCTTCGCGTGCGTCGCGGTTGTTGCCGTCGTCGCAGGCGGGCAGCAGGTTACGCGAGAGCAGTTCGAGGGCCTTGACGGCCAGCATGTCCGAAACGGGGTTCTTCAGATGGGCTGACGTATAGGCTTCGATGGCGTGCACCATCGCGTCGATGCCGGTGGCGGCGGTCGCCGCGCGCGGCAGGCCGAGCGTGAGTTCCGCGTCGAGAATGGCCAGATCGGCGAAGAGTTGCGGTGCGACCACGCCCATCTTCGTCGTCTCGCCGGTCGTCACGATCGAGACGGCGGTGACTTCCGAGCCCGTGCCGGCGGTCGTCGGCATCTGCACCAGCGGCAGGCGCGTACCCGTCACCTTCTTCACGCCATACATGTCCTTGAGCGACTGCGTGCCCGGCAGCAGCACGGCGAGCAGCTTCGCCACGTCCATCGATGAACCACCGCCCAACCCGAGCACGATTTCCGCGTCGCCTGCGCGCGCACGTTCGGCCGCTTCGAGCACGACATGTTCGGGCGGATCGGCGATCACGTCGTCGATCACCGACACTTGCCAGTCATGCTTCGTCAGATCGGCCAGTGCCGGGTTCAGCAGACCGCTCTTGTGCAGAAAGCCGTCGGTCACTACGCACAGGCGCTTGCCCGACGGAAACTGTTCACGCAGCAGCGCGCCGAGACGGCGGGCTGCACCAAATTCCACAATGACGGTGGGGACCGTCTGGAAACGAAACGGATTCATCATCGTTTTCCTCTTGGTGACTGCGCGCGGCACACATCAATGCATCAACGCATCGGCGTGCCGCACGCGACAAAACTAGACAGACGCCGCGACCATCTGGCCGCGATCGATACGGTAGACGTTATCCAGCACCGCGCCCGCGTGTTGCAGGTCGGCGCCCGACAGAATCACGGCGAGGCCTGCACCGCGCATTTGACCGATCACTTCCGCAATGCGCTTCGAGAGCGCCGGGGCCACGCCCTCGAACGGCTCGTCGAGCATCAGCAGGCGCGAACTCGTCATCAATGCGCGTCCGACGGCCACCAGTTTCTGCTGGCCTCCCGACAATTGCAAGGCACGGCGCGGCGCCCATTCACGGGCTTCGGGAATGATGCGGTAGACCGCGTCGAGACGCGTCTGCACGTCCTTCGCCTTCAGGGCCCACGCGGGCACGCAGAGATTCTCTTCCACGGTCATGTCCGGAATCAGGCGGCGGTCTTCCGGCGCGTAGCCGATGCCGAGCGACGTGCGCTGATGCGACGGTGCGCGCACCAGATCCACATCGTCGAACGTCAGCGTGCCCGAGGCCGGTTTCACCAGCCCCATGATTGCACGCAGCGTCGTCGTCTTGCCCGCGCCGTTACGGCCGATCAGACCCACGATGGCGCCCTTGGGCACCGAGAACTGCACCCCGCGCAGAATGTCTGTCGCGCCGAAGCGCACATTCAAATTCTTGACTTCAAGCATGGGCCACCTCGCCCGTGGTAGTGGCCGAGCCGTCGGTCGCAGGCACTGCGGCCACCGTCTCGCCGATGATCAACTCGCGCACCTGCGCGTCGGCCAGCACCACGTCGGGGGTGCCGTCGGCCAGAATGCGGCCGTCGCAAAAGGCCAGCACGCGGTCGCTGTAGCGGCGCACGATTTCCATATCGTGCTCCACGAACAGCACCGTGATGCCGAGCAGGCGCGCGGCGTCCAGCACGCGGTTCATCACGTCGAACTTTTCTTCCGCGGCCACGCCGGACGTCGGTTCGTCGAGCAGCAGCACTTCCGGCTTGCAGACCATCGCCAGCGCAATGTCCAGCAGCTTGCGAACGCCCTCGGGCAGCGTGCCCGAAATCATGTCCGCAAATTCCAGCACGCCCAAGCGCGCCAGACTTTCGTTCGCCAGATCGGCAGACAGCCCCGAAATTGCCAGTGCAATCTCGATGTTCTCGCGTGCCGTCTGCGAGCCGAACAGTTGCGGAATCTGGAACGAGCGGGCAATGCCCAGACGCGTGATCTTGCGCGGCGCCAGCCCCGTGATGCGCTTGCCGCGAAACACGATCTCGCCGCGATCCGGTTTGATGTAGCCCGTGAGCATGTTCACGAACGTGGTCTTGCCTGCCCCATTCGTGCCAATCAGCCCGACCACGCTTTGCGCGTCGATATTGACCGTGATGTCCCGGGCAGGTGTCACGCTGCCGAAGGTCTTGTACAGGCCCGTAGCCTCAATGATGTGATTCGATGCCATCTCGCCAGCCCTCATGCCGTCGCGTCGCCCGAGGCGCGCGCCGTCTTCGTTTGCGTGACCGGGTGTGCGGCCGCTGTCTTGCGACGGCCCAGCCCAAGGCTCGTGAGCCCGCCCGGCAGGAACGCGATGATCGCCAGCATGATCGCGCCCATCACGATTTGCCATGTGTTCGGTGCATAGCGATAGGCCATCGCGCGTGCCACTTCGAGCAGCAGGGCACCGATGAACGGCGAGAACGCGAAGCGCGTGCCGGAGAGCACGGCGATGAAGACGAACTCGCCCGACGTCGTCCAGAACGCCATGTCCGGGTCGATGTGGCCGATGTTGAACGCCTGCAACGCGCCGCCCAGCCCGGCGAGCGCGCCGGCGATGATGTACGTCAGATGAATGTTCCGGCGTGCCGAGGTGCCCAGATACTCCACACGGATTTCGTTATCCTTGATCGCCGGACCGAGACGCCCCGGTGTCGAGCGCATGTACAGCGCCACCACCATCACGCAAAGGATTGCCGCGATAAAGCCCACGGCGAACAGGTTGGTGCCCGTGAGTTGCCACGGCGTTGCGCTGCTGCCCAGCGTCGGGGCGTTCACGTTGAAGCCGTCGCTGCCGCCAAGCTCAACGTTGTTGAGCAACAGGCCGTAACAGATCATCGACAGCGCCAGCGTCAGCATGGCGAAGAAGATGTCGCGATAACGCGCGAGCAGGAAGCCGAGCACGAACGCGAGCACTGCCGACACGATCATCGACAGCGCGAGCAGCGCGAACAACTCCGTCAGCCCGTAGAAGTTCATGCCGAGACCGACGCAGTAAGCGCCGACCGCGAAGAACAACGCCTGACCGAACGAGGCGAGACCCGTGCGCAGCAACAGCGCGAGACCCAGCGCCACGATGCCTTTCGACAACGCGACGGAGACGAGAAACTGCCACTGCGGCAGCGCCAGACCCGCCGCGCCGATGACGACGAAGCCGATCACCGCGAGCCACGTGCCGGGCGCGCGCAGGTGAGAACAGATTGCGGAACTCATATCTTGCGAGCCTCCATCGGAGCGAAGATGCCTTTGGGACGCACAGCGAGCACCAGCGCCATGACGATGTAGATCGAGAACAGCTCGCCTTGCGGCCAGTAATGCACGGCACTCGCGCGCACCAGCCCCACGAGCAGCGCGCCGAACGCGGCGCCGGGCAGCGAGCCGAGCCCGCCGATAACCACCACGGCAAACGTCAGCACCACGATTTCAACGCCCATGCCGGGCGCGACCGAGACCGTCGGTGCCGTGAGTGCGCCACCGATGGCGGCGAGCACGGCACCTGCCATGAACGTGATCACGAAGTAGCGGCTCACGCGAATGCCCATCGCCTGACTCACTTCGCGATCGTGAATCACCGCGCGCAGCAAGCGGCCGCTGCGGGTGAACTTCAGGAACGTCGTGAGGCCCACGCCTGCGATCAGCGCGACGCCCACGATCAGGAAGTTGTAGTTCGGGTACGAGAGGTCACCCACGTCGAAGTTGCCGAGGAAGCTGTACGGCTCGGAGACGGTGTACGGGTCGACGCCCCACACGAGCTTGATCGCGTCTTCCATGATCAGGAAGAGCGCATAAGTGACGAGCAGCAGCACCACCGGGTCTTGCCCGTAGAAGCGCTTGAGCACGCCGCGCTCCATGATGAAACCGATGGCCCCGCCCGCGACCATCGCCGCCAGCACGAGCAACAGGTAGCTCACGTAGAGGTTGCCGCCCTGGGCAACCCACGGGCCGATCAATGTCACGCCAGCGTACGCGCCGAGCGCGTAGAGGCTGCCGTGCGCCATATTCAAGATTTTCAGCACGCCGTAGACGAGGGTCAGTCCCAGAGCAACCAGGAACAGCCACGCGGCGTACATCACCCCGTCCACCAGGACGGCGTAGATCTGCGACATCTCGCATTCTCCTTGGAACGCAGAGCGGGCAGCGCGTGATACACGGCGCCCGCCCTGCGGGTACGACTCAAGCTTGCTTTGTTACGTTGAAGCGGCGAAGGCGCGATGGCCTTAGTGCTTCAGACCGCCCTTGATCCAGTCGGCCGACTTCACACCTTCCGGCGGCGTGACTTCTGCGATCGAGTACTGCTTCACGTCCGTCACGGTGACCTTGCCGTTCACGTTCTTCACGATGCCGAACGCGGTGCCTTGCGCGGCCTGGTGACCCTTGCCCAGCGTCAGACCGATCTTGCCGGCCGGGGCTTCGAAGGCGAGGTGTTCGAACGAGGCGATGACCTGCTCCGGCGTCGGCTGCTTGCCGCCGTTAGCGGCCTGTGCCTTCTCGTAAGCGGCCTTGAGCGCGAGAATGCTCTGGTTCATCTTGTACGACGGGTAGCTCGGCGTGTCGTTGAACTTGGCGCTGTAGGCCGTGCGCAGCCAGCGGTTCAGCGCGTTGTCCGGTGCGAACATGCCGTACATGCCACGTGCACCGATGATCACGCCGTCGGGCAGACGCGTCTTGCCGTGCGTGGCCGTCTCACCGGCGGTCAGCACCGTCAGCGACTTCTTGAACAGATCGCGCGGACCGGCCTGCACCACGAGGCCTTCCAGATCGCCTCCCCAGAAGCTGGAGTGCAGCACGTCCGGGTGGGCGGCGAGCAGGCTCGAGATGCCGGCGTTGTATTGACCCGCGCCCAGTTGCGGCATTTGCGAGCTGACCGACTTGGCGTTCGGCTTGAGCGACTTCAGCGTGCCTTCGAAGTCGGCCCACGCGTCCTGACCCCAGGCGTAGTTCTGGTTGATGCCGGCGTACGTTTGCAGATCGGGCTTGCGCTCGGCGACATAGCGGGCGGCGCCCACGTTATCCATCGTCGCGGTCGCGACCGGACGGAAGACGTACTTGAAGCTCGCGTCTTCAAACACGCGCGGCGTGCCGCAATCGAAGAACAGCGTGACCTTCTTCATTTCTTCGGCCACCGGCGCAATCGCCAGACAGTTGCCCGAGGACGTGTAGCCGACCACATAGTCCACACCTTGATTCAGCAGGTTGCGGTACTCGCTTACTTGCTTGCTGGTGCTACCGGCTTCGTCGATGTAGACGAGCTCGATCGGTGCACCACCGAAGCCCTTGGCGGCGTACGGTGCGGGCACCTTGCCGGCGTTGAGTTCTGCGGCCGTCACTTCGGCAGCGTTCTTGGCGGGCACGCCGAACGGGCCGGCAGCGGCGCCCGACATGAACGTGACGATGCCGATCTTGATCGGCTTCACGGCCGGCGTCTGGGCTTGTGCCGTAGCGGCAACCGAGGCAATGCCGGCGGCGGCCGCGAAGGTCGCGATAGCGAGGGCGAGCGGCTTCATGCCGCGCTGGGTCACGCGCTTCATACTGGTTTCCTTTGGTGGTATTGCGACTTGTGTCGTGTTATCGGTCTAGTGCCGTTAGTGGGTGCCTGTTCGTACCGGGCATCACACTTGCAGGCACAGATACTTCAGTTCGAGGTATTCCTCGATGCCGTAGTGCGAGCCTTCACGGCCCACCCCGGATTGCTTGATGCCGCCGAACGGGGCGACTTCGTTGGAGATCAGCCCGGTGTTCAGGCCGACCATGCCGTACTCGAGGGCTTCGGCCGTGCGCCATGCGCGGGCGATGTCGCGCGTATACAGATAGGCAGCCAGACCGAATTCGGTGTCGTTGGCGAGGGCCACGGCGTCGATGTCGCGCGTGAAGCGGAACAGCGGGGCCACCGGGCCGAAGATTTCTTCGCGCGCCACACGCATTTGCGAGGTGGCGTCGGCGATGATCGTCGGCGTGTAGTACGTGCCGCCCAGCGAATGTGCTTCGCCGCCGACAAGTACTCGGCCGCCTCGTGCCTTGGCGTCTTCCACCAGCGTCACAACCTTTTCCACGGCCTTGCCTTCGATCAGCGGGCCGATGACCACGCCGTCTTCCAGACCGTTGCCGACCTTCATTTCGGCGACGCGCTTCGCAAACTTCTCGGCGAAGGCGTCGTACACGCCGTCCTGAATATAGAAACGGTTCGCGCACACGCACGTCTGGCCGCCGTTGCGATACTTCGCGGCGATCGCGCCTTCGACGGCAGCGTCGAGATCGGCATCGTCGAACACGATGAACGGGGCATTGCCGCCCAGTTCCAGCGACAGACGCTTGATCGTCGGTGCGCATTGCGCCATGAGCAGACGGCCCACGCCGGTCGAGCCGGTGAACGACAGCTTGCGCACAGTCGGGTGCGCGGTCAGCACGCCACCCACGGCACGTGCGTCGCCCGTCACCACTTGGAATACGCCTGCGGGGATGCCGGCACGATGGGCCAGCTCGGCAAGTGCGAATGCGGACAGCGGGGTGAGTTCCGACGGCTTCACCACGATGGCGCAGCCGGCGGCGAGGGCGGGCGCCACCTTGCGCGTGATCATCGCGGCCGGGAAATTCCACGGCGTGATGGCGGCGCACACGCCGACCGGTTGCTTGATCGTGACCAGACGCTTGTCAGCCGCCGGGGTGGCCAGCACGTCGCCGTCAATGCGCTTGGCTTCTTCGGCAAACCACTCGATGAAGCTGGCCGCGTAGGCGATTTCGCCGCGCGATTCGGCCAGAGGCTTGCCCTGTTCGCGGGTCATCAGATACGCCAGATCGTCGGTGTTGGCGATCATCAGGTCGAACCAGCGGCGCAGCACGGCGGCGCGCTCCTTGCCGGTGCGGGCGGCCCACGGCTTCTGGGCGGCTTCGGCGGCAGCCACGGCACGCGTGGTTTCTTCCGCGCCGAGTTCCGGCACGCGGGCCAGCACTTCGCCCGTGGCGGGGTCGAGCACGTCGAACGTCTTGCCGCTGTCGGCAGCGATCCACTGACCGTCGACCCAGGCGAGTTGCTTGAAGAGGGTGGTGTCTTTGAGTTGCATGGTGGTGGGCCGGGGACGCCGGCAGAAGTCGTTGATGGCATGACGCGCCACGTTGGCACCGAGGTCTCCGCTCACTCGGCTCCGTAGCTTGCCGTTCCATCTATTGAACGGTATTCTATGTATTGAATTGAATTCTACGTATTGAACGGTATCGGTGCAACTAGGTGGTTTTCCTAGGGCGGAATGAGAATGACTTCCCCGTACCATGCTGGCGGCACGCCACCGGGCGAGCCGTTGTTTCACGCCGTTTTTCAGTTACCTACTTCCCTGAAGCCGATTTCCGATACATGCCCAAGCGCAAACTCGACGTCCCCGCCAACACGAATCTCGCCGCCCATGCCAACGCGGCTCCCGAGGCAGAGCCGCTCAAGACCACGGCCCCGGCGGTCGTGCGCGCGGTGAATATCCTCGACGTGATCGCCGCGTCGAGCGAGCCCGTGGGGCTGGCCGATCTGGCGCGCGAGACGGGTGTACCCAAGAGCACGCTGCACGGGTTGTGCGACACGCTGGTCAAGCTGCGGCTGGTCAAACGCCACGCCAATGGCGGCATGACGATGGGCTCGTACGTGATGGGATGGGCGAACGCGTTCCTGTCGCAGACGAACATCACCGAGGAGTTCCGCGCGGTGTGGGAGGATTCGCGGGCGTTTGCGCAGGAGACCGTCACGCTGTCGGTGCTCGATGGCGCCGAGGTGATCTATCTCGCCTGTCACAACGGCAACCGTCCGTTGGGTGTGACGTTCCGTATCGGCATGCGCTTGCCCGCCCCCTATACCGCCACCGGCAAGGCCATGCTTTCAACGCTGCCCTCGCACGAAGTCGCCGATCTGCTGGCCGGTGCGTGGCCGGCACCGCTGACCAAGGCGAGCGTGGCGACGTATCCGGCGTTGTCCGAAGAAATGGCGCAGGTGCGCCGCGATGGTTATTCCATCGACAACGGTCAGATGCGGGAGGGGATGATCTGCTTTGGCGCGCCGGTCTTCGACGCGTCGGGCGAGCACGCGGTCGCGGGGCTGGCGGTGAGTTTTCTGACCAACGAAATCGACGCGGTCACGGGCGAACGTATTGGCCGGCAAATGCGCGAGCTGGCCGACCAGTTGTCGATGCGGTTGGGCGCACCGGCCCGACGCTGACGTCGAGCGCTGAAGCCCGACGCAAAACCCATGTCGGCGGCCCGGTTATCGGGCGAGTGCGGCAAACCTCAGGCGCGAACGCTGTCAGCTTCGCGCCATTTTTCTGTCAGAACAATGTAATGACCCGGACAGCGTGGCGTGGCCGTCCGATTGTTATCGTTTACGGAACAGTCATGTTCACGAATGCGGGCTATCCCCTAAGGGTTATCGCTGGCATCATCTGGCCTTGACTGATGTCCAGACAGCCAACGGAAGCGAAGGGAAGCGCGATCCGGGCGGTGCCATGGGGCGGACATCCTGAGTTAGGAAGCACTACGCCATGTCCAATATCGCAATCGTTTACTACTCGCAAGGCGGCGCAACCGCCATGATTGCCCATTCGGTTGCCCAAGGCGTCAACGACGCCGGTGCACACGCACAGTTACTCAGTATCGAACCGCATCAATTGATCGACGGTCAGTGGCACGACGAAATGATGCTGGCGCGTCTGGCGAATGCCGACGCCATTATCTTCGGTGCTCCGGCGCTGCAAGGCGGGATCGCCGCGCCGCTCAAGGCTTTTGCCGATGCCACGATGGATATGTGGCGCGCGCGCAGCTGGCGAAACAAGGTGGCAGGCGGGTTTTCGTTCAGCTACCGTCCGGGCGACGACAAGCGCAACACGCTCGATTATTTCGCCGCACTCGCCGCCAAGCACGGCATGGTGTGGGCCGACCCGGAAGACCCGGACACGCCGGACGAAGGGCTGCATGCCCGCCGTCTCAAAGACTTCGTGAGCGTGACTGGCCAAGGGGTGGAAGCCGATGCGGCTTACGCGCTCGATCCGGCGGATGTCATCGCAGGCAAGCAGTACGGCCGTAGTGTGGCGGCGCTGGTCGCGCGCCTGGCCGGTGAAGTGCTGGAATCGCCCGCGGTGCTCGCACGCCGTGCGCGGGAGGCCGCCGAGCGCCGGCTGTGAGGCGCCCGGCGTCGGCCGGGGAAGGTGTGCGCTTGATCGACTGAATCGACTGAATCGAGTTAATCCACTTAGTCGTTGCGCACGTCCCCGACCGGCTCCGCATGAATCTGCAACACCGCATCGCGCTTGGCGAGCAGGTGCTTGCGCAAAATCTCCGATAGCCGCTTGCCGTCTTTCGCTTCGAGCGCAGCAATCGTCTGTTCGTGCTCGTCGATGGCCCGGTCCCACTTGTCGGTGCGGAAGTTCGAGCGAAAGCGCAGCGCCATCAAGCGGCGATTGATCGAAATGTACGTCTGGCGCAACGCCCCGTTGCGCGCAGCTTCATTGATCCGGTCGTGAATCTCCTGATTACGCGCGTAATACCCCGGCAGATCGTGCTGCGCGCGACACGCCAGCATGGCGTAATGCAGCGCCTTGATCTCGGCCAGTTCGACGGCAGTCATCCGCTCGGCGGCCAACTCACCGGAAAACCCTTCGAGCGCACTCATCAGCTCGAACGTCTCCCAGATCTCCTTTTCCGTCATGCGTGCCACGCTCGCCCCGCGATTCGGCGCGATGTCGATCAGCCCCTCGGCGGCGAGCACCTTGAACGCCTCGCGCAACGGGGTGCGCGAAATACCCAGCGTCTCGCATAGCTCACGCTCGTTGAGCTTCACCCCCGGCGCGAGCACGCCTTCGATGATGAGCTTGCGCAGGTGTTCGACCACGGTGTCGTGCAAACGCAGGCGTTCCACGCGTGGGATCTCGGTTCCGGTAATCGTCGGCAAGTCTTCCATCTTTTGCATTCAAAATCATCAAACCTTCATGGCGGCGATTGTACCGTACTGAATCCCGGTCCCGTCCCGCCCGGGTAAACACCTGTATTAAAAGTGTTTCTCACCCCTTGCGAGAATTTTCGGCTCTGCTAAAGTATTTTGCATGCAAAATTCAAAAGGAGAGAGTCGTTCATGTTGAAGCTCGATTTCCATCCCTCGGGTCGCCACTTCCTGCAAATTCCCGGACCGAGTCCGGTGCCGGATCGCATTCTGCGCGCCATGAGCTATCCCACCATCGACCATCGCGGCCCGGAGTTCGGCGCGCTGGGCCGCAAGGTGCTCGCTGACATCAAGAAGATTTTCAAGACCGAACAGCCGGTGGTGATTTATCCGGCATCGGGTACGGGTGCGTGGGAAGCCGCGCTCTCCAATACGCTCTCGCCCGGCGACACCGTCCTGATGTTCGAGACGGGTCACTTCGCCACGCTGTGGAAGAAGATGGCCGAGAACCTTGGCCTGAAGCCCGAATTCATCGGCCTGCCGGGCACCGACGGCTGGCGTCAGGGCGTGAAGCCCGAGATGATCGAAGCGCGTCTGCGCGCCGACACCTCGCATGGCATCAAGGCCGTGTGCGTGGTGCATAACGAAACGTCGACCGGCGTGACCTCCGATATCGCGGCCGTGCGCCGTGCCATCGACGCCGCCGGTCACCCCGCGCTGCTGCTCGTCGATACGATCTCGGGTCTTGGCTCGGCGGACTACCGTCACGACGAATGGGGCGTGGACGTCACCGTCTCGGGCTCGCAAAAGGGTCTGATGCTGCCGCCGGGGATCAGCTTCAACGCAGTGTCGCCGAAGGCACTCGAAGCTGGCCGCCACGCAAAGATGCCGCGCGCATTCTGGGGCTGGCAGGAAATCATCGAAGCCAACAAGAACGGCTACTGGCCGTACACGCCGAACACGAACCTGCTATACGGCCTGTCGGAAGCGCTCGACATGATTTTCGAAGAAGGGCTGGACAACGTGTTCGCCCGTCATCAGCGTCTGGCCGAAGCCACCCGCCGTGCGGTGCAGGCGTGGGGTCTCGAGATTCAGTGTCAGGACCCGGCGGTGTACAGCCCGGTGCTCACCGGCGTGGTGATGCCGCAGGGCGTGGATGCCGATGAAGTGCGCAAGCGCATCTACGAGCGTTTCGATATGTCGCTCGGTCAGGCGCTGGGCAAGATTCGCGGCACGATGTTCCGCATTGGCCATCTGGGCGATTGCAACGATCTCACGCTCATGGCCACGCTCGCGGGTTGCGAGATGGGCCTGCAACTGTCGGGCGTGAAACTGGCGGGTTCGGGGGTGGTGGCGGCGATGGCCCATCTGGCCGAAGCCAAGAGCACGCCGTCGCTCAAGGCCGCCGCCTGATCTGGCGATCGAACGACCCGGCGATCACGGTGAACAAGCCCTAACGCAGCGCCCCGATCTGGAGGCCGATTCTGTCGCAGACCGAATCGTTGATCGGGGCGTTTGCCGATTTGAGCGGCGGCTTTCCGCTGGCTTGCCGGTCGTTGAGCGGGTCGTTGAACGCCTTTGCCTGAGGCAGCTTTCGGGAAACAGGCGGGAATTACGGGGTATGCCATGCACGCCCTTGCAGTGAATGCTTTGCTTGCAATTCAGCCGGCGCCGGGCCATGTCACAGAACCTGCCCGCGCCGCCGCAACACCTCACGCGCCGCCTGCTGCGAACGGGCGCGCCCTACGGGCTGTTTCAGGAGACATGCAATGAAGCTTTTCAGAGCGACGAGAGTCGTGCTGGTGATGCTATGCGTCATGTATTTCATCACCTACCTAGATCGCGTCAACGTCAGCACGGCCGCGGCCGGCTTCGGTAAGGAATTCAATCTCAACAAGACCGAAATCGGTCTGGTCTTTTCGGCCTTCGCGTATCCCTATCTCGTCTTCCAGATCATCGGCGGCTGGGTGAGCGATCGCTTCGGCGCCAAGCGCACGCTGCTCGTATGCGGTGCGTTGTGGGCCGTCGCGACTATTCTCACCGGTATGGCAGGTGGTCTCGTCACGCTGTTGCTCGCGCGTCTGTTGCTGGGCTTGGGCGAAGGGGCAACGTTCCCGGCGGCCACATCGGCCATGTCGCGCTGGATTCCCAAGGAAAAGCGCGGTTTTGCGCAGGGCATCACGCACGCCGCCTCGCGTATCGGTAACGCAGTGGCACCGGTGGTGGTCGTGGCGATCATGACCACGCATGGCTGGCGCGAGTCGTTCTATCTGTGCGGCATCGTGAGCCTGGTATGGGTGGTGGTGTGGGGCTTCACGTTCACGGAGCGTCCGCAAGATCATCCGCGCATTACGACTGAAGAGCTCGCCGTGCTGCCGGCGCTGAAGGCCAAGAGCCCGTCGGTGCCGTGGGGCCCGCTGTTCAAGCGCATGCTGCCGGTCACGATCGTGTACTTCTGCTACGGCTGGACGCTGTGGCTGTTCCTGTCGTGGATTCCGCAATACTTCCTGCATAGCTACGACCTCGATCTGAAGAAATCGGTGTTGTTTGCCTCCAGCGTGTTCTTTGCCGGGGTGATCGGCGATACGCTTGGCGGCATCGTGACCGACAAGCTCTACGAGCGCACCGGCAGCCTCAAGAAGGCACGTAGCTGGATGGTCTCGGTGTGCATGCTGCTCACGCTGATTTCGCTGGTGCCGATGATGTTCACGCACCATTTGTACGTGTCGATGGCATGCCTCGCATTCGGCTTCTTCTTCGCCGAAATGACGATCGGTCCGATGTGGGCGATTCCGATGGATATCGCGCCGGAATACTCGGGCACGGCCAGCGGCATGATGAACTCGGGCTCGGCGCTCGCGGCCATCCTCTCGCCGGTGATCTCGGGGTATTTGATCGACCGCACGGGCAACTGGGAACTGCCGTTCCTCGGCAGCATGATCCTGATGGGGGTGGGCGTTATCCTCGCCTTCCGCATGCAGCCCGAGAGCAAGTTCTCGAGCGCCGGTGAAGCGAAGGGCGCAAGTACTACGCGCCAACCGGCTTAAGCCACATTCTCCTGCACGGGTAGGGCGTTGGCCCGCCCGCGCAGCGACGCCTCAGGCCAGCTCAACGCCAGCAACGTCATGAATCCGCAATCGAAATCCTCCGCTTCCTCCGTGCTCCAGCCCGTGCATCTGATGCCGATGCAACGCGGCGGCGTGGCCTTGACCCCGTTGCAGGAACGACTGCGCCGCGAATTGCGCGGTGAAGTGCTGTTCGACCGCGCGAGCCGCGGCCGCTATGCCACCGATGCGTCGATCTATCAGATATTCCCGATCGGTGTGGTGGTGCCGCGCGATCAGGACGACCTGATCCGCGCTCTCGATATCGCGCGCGATCAGCACGTGCCGGTGCTCGCCCGTGGGGCGGGGACGAGTCAGTGCGGCCAGACCATCGGCGAAGCGCTCGTCATCGACAACAGCAAGTGGCTCAACCGCGTTGTGGCGTTCGATGCCGAAGCGCGCACGGTGACGGTCGAGCCCGGCATCGTGCTCGATCATCTGAACGCGTGGCTCAAGCCGCACGGTCTGTGGTTTCCGGTGGACGTGTCGACCGCCGCGCAGTGCACGATCGGCGGCATGACCGGCAACAACTCGTGCGGTTCGCGCTCCATCGAGTACGGCAACATGGTGCACAACGTGCTTGGCATCGACGCGGTGCTGGCCGATGGCGCGCAATTGCATTTCGGCTCGCTGCATACGCCGCCGACGCACGCCCGCACGCAGGCGATTCTGGCGGGCGTGCACGAGATTGCCTTGCGCGAGCAAGCGGAACTGCGTGAGCGTGTGCCGCGCGTGCTGCGTCGCGTGGCGGGCTACAACCTCGATCTGTTCGATTGCCTGAACCCGCGCGCTTATACCGACGACGGCGTGGCGAACCTCTCGCACTTGTTGGTCGGCTCCGAGGGCACGCTCGCGTATAGCCGTCAGATCACGCTCAAGCTCGTGCCGCTGCCGGTGCACAAGACGCTGGGCGTGGTGAACTTCCCCACGTTCTATCAGGCGATGGATCTCACGCAGCACATCGTCAAGCTGGGGCCGGTCGCGGTCGAGCTGGTCGATCGCACGATGATCGATCTGGCGATGGATAACGCCGCTTTCCGGCCGGTGATCGAGAAAGCGCTTGTGGGCGATCCGCAGGCGATTTTGCTGGTGGAGTTCGCAGGCGACGACGCGGCGGCACTGCGCGCAAAGCTCGACGATCTCTCTACCTTGCTGGGCGATCTCGGCTTGCCCGACAGTGTCGTGAAGATGCCCGAGGCCGGGCCGCAGAAGGCGCTGTGGGAAGTGCGCAAGGCGGGCCTGAACATCATGATGAGCATGAAGGGCGACGGCAAGCCGGTGTCCTTCATCGAAGACTGCGCGGTGCCGCTCGAACATCTGGCGGAGTACACGCGGCGGCTGACCGAAGTGTTTCATCGTCACGACACGGAAGGCACGTGGTATGCCCACGCGAGTGTGGGCACGCTGCACGTGCGTCCGATTCTCGACATGCGCCGCGACGGTGCGCACAAGATGCGCGCGATTGCCGAGGAAGCGGCGGCGCTCGTGCGCGAGTACAAGGGCGCTTACTCCGGCGAGCACGGCGATGGGCTATGTCGCGGCGAATGGGTGGCGTGGCAGTACGGACCGCGCATCAATGCGGCGTTTGGCGAGATCAAGCAGTTGTTCGACCCGGAGAATCGCTTCAACCCGGACAAGATGGTGCGCCCGCCGAAGATGGATTCGCGCGAGCTGTTCCGCTTCGCCCCGGGATACGCGGCCAAGCCGCTGACACCTGCACTCGACTGGAGCGCGTGGAACGTGAAGCGCGACGCGCTCACGGGCCAGCAGACCGCGCCCGGCACCGGCAGCGACGCCTCGAACGGCCTCGCGTCGGCAGTGGAGATGTGCAACAACAACGGCCACTGCCGCAAATTCGACGCGGGCACGATGTGCCCGAGCTATCGCGTTACACGCGATGAACAACACGTCACACGCGGGCGGGCCAACACGTTGCGCCTCGCGGTGTCGGGGCAGTTGGGCGAGGACGGGCTGGCCAGCGACGACGTCAAGGAAGCGCTCGATCTGTGCGTGTCGTGCAAGGGCTGCAAGCGCGATTGCCCTACGGGGATCGACATGGCGCGCTTCAAGATCGAAGCCCGTCATGCACGGGCGAAGCGGCACGGCGTGTCGCTGCGCGACAAGATGATTGCGTATCTGCCGCGCTATGCGCCGTGGGCGAGCCGCGTCGGCGGCCTGCTCGATGCCGCACAGCGCCTGCCGGGCGGGAATGCCGCCAAGCGCTGGCTGGGGCTCGCGCTGGAGCGCTCGGTGCCGGCGTTGCGGCGGTCGTTCCTCGATGCGCAGGCACCGCTCCCGAATCTTGCGAATGGGCGTCAGGCCGCGCAGGGTGAGCGTGAAGTGCTGCTCTTCGTCGATACGTTCAACAACTACATGGAACCCGAGAACGCGCTGGCCGCGAAGCGGGTGCTCGAAGCGGCCGGTTATACGGTGCACGTGAACCGGCGTGAGGGTGAGCGGCCGTTGTGTTGCGGACGTACGTTCCTGGCAGCCGGGCTCGTGGATGAGGCGAAGTCCGAAGCGCGCCGGTTGCTCGATGCGGTGTTGCCGTACGTCGAGCGCGGCGTGCCAATCGTGGGGCTGGAGCCGTCGTGTCTGCTGTCGTTGCGCGATGAAGTGCTCGGCTACGGCTTTGGCGACTCCGCACGCACGGTGGCGGATAACGCGTTCCTCTTTGAGGAATTTCTGGTTCGCGAGCAGAAGGCAGGCCGCTTTTCGGTGGACTGGCAAGCGTTGCCCGATGGCGTCGGTGAGGCGCTCGTGCACGGTCATTGCCATCAGAAGGCGTTCGACGCGTTCTCGCCGGTCACGGCGGTGCTTGGTTGGCTGCCGGGGCTGAAGGTATCATCGATCGAGTCGTCATGCTGCGGCATGGCGGGCAGTTTCGGTTACGAGGCCGAGCACTACGACACCTCGCGCGCGATGGCCGAATTGTCTTTGTTGCCCGCAGTCCGGCAACGTAACGCCAATGCCATCGTCGTGGCCGACGGCACCAGTTGCCGTCATCAGATTCACGATGGTGCGCACACGCAGGCGCTCCATGTGGCGCGCGTGCTGGCGAAGGCGCTGCCCGCATCGCTGTCTGCGTAATTTGCCGCGCGCTTCCGTCAAAGGATTGTCATGCCTGATTCGGTCAACGCTGTTTCGACGTCTGCTTCTGTAGTGTCTTCTCTCGTGCCGCCAGTAGTCGGCGGCATTGCCGTACCGCCCGTGGCGAAGGCGGGCGACGCGCTCGCCCAGATCGCCACGCCCTCGCTGGTACTCGATCTCGACGCCTTCGACGCCAACATCGAACGCATGGCGAGCGCGGCCGCTGCCCGAGGCGTGGCGGTGCGCCCGCACGCCAAGGCGCACAAGTCGACCAGCATTGCCCGTGCGCAAATGGCGGCCGGTGCCGTCGGCGTTTGCTGCCAGAAAGTCACCGAGGCCATTCCGTTCGTCAACGCAGGCATCGGCAATATCCACATCAGTAACGAGTTCGTCGGCGAAGCGCGCATCTCACTGGCTGTCGCGATGGCCGCGCGCGTGACGTTGTCGGTTTGTGTGGACGATGTGCGTCAGGTCGCACCGCTGGGCATGGCGGCCAAGCGCGCGGGCGTACGCATCGCCGTGTTGCCCGAAGTCGACGTGGGGCAGGGACGTTGCGGGGTGGATTCGACCGATGCGGTGGCAGCACTGGTCGACGCCATCGATCACTACGAAGGGCTGCGCTTCGGCGGCTTGCAGGCGTATCACGGCAGCGCACAGCACATCGCCAGTTGGGATCTGCGACGTGACACAGCGCGGCAGGCGGCAGACAAAGCGGCCGCGTATGTCCGGTTTCTCGAAGCGCGCGGCATCACGTGCCCGGTCGTGACGGGCGGTGGCACCGGCACGGCGGAATTCGATATCGAAAGCGGTGTGTACACCGAGATTCAGCCGGGCTCGTACGCGTTTCTCGACGGGCATTACGGCTCGCTCGAATGGCGCGACGACTGGCGCTTCCGGCACGGGTTGTTCCTCGCGTCGACGGTAATGAGCACCGCGCGTCCGGGCGTGATAGTGTGCGATGCAGGACTCAAGAGCGTGGCGACCGATTCGGGCTTGCCGCGGTTCTGGTCGTCGCAGCAAGCGGGCAAGCCGCATTACCGTACGGCCTCCGACGAACACGGCGTACTGGAGCTGGCGTCGGCGACCGAAGACAGTGCACCGTGGCTCGGCGAGACGATTCTGCTGGTGCCGGGGCACTGCGACCCGACGGTGAATCTGTATGACCGGTATGTCGCCGTACGGCACGGACGTGTTGAAGCGCTTTGGGCAATCGAGGCGCGCGGGCTGAGCCAGTAAAGGCTCGGGTGTTGTCGAAATTCTCCAAAAAATTTGGAGAGGGGGCTTCACAACTTCAAAAAGCTGCGCTATAGTCTCACTTCTTCGCCGCACGGGGGTATAGCTCAGCTGGGAGAGCGCTTGCATGGCATGCAAGAGGTCAGCGGTTCGATCCCGCTTACCTCCACCAAACGGAAGACTTTAAGTCCCCTTCGTCTAGAGGCCTAGGACATCACCCTTTCACGGTGAGTACAGGGGTTCGAATCCCCTAGGGGACGCCAGATTCATCGGCGTGACACTCGGTTAGCTCCGGTTGCACGTCAGATAATCGGTTGTCGGCAAACGCGCTTGGCTTCATCGCCAAGCGCGTTTTGTTTTTTGTGCCGCAGAAATTCACCTTCAGCGCACCGGCGTACTCGCCATCTTCCCCACGACAGTTTTCCACGGCCGCACGCACCACGATTTCACCAGCCCGTTGCGCACATATGGATCGGCATTGGCGAACGCCTCGGCCGACGCCGCACTCTCGCCCTCGAACAGCAATGCCGCCGTGTCGACGGGATCTTCCAATGCCCCCGCCAGCAACAAGTCACCCCGATCCACCGCTTGCCACGCGAGCGCCAGATGCGCGTCGCGATAGTCAGCGCGCCGGTCGAGATAGTCATCGACGAGTTCGTAAGTCAGCAGGTAATGCATGAGGGTGTCTCCGTAAACGATCAACGATAAAACGCCGACGGCGGCACGCCGAAGTGCCGCTTGAACATCGCGGCAAACGCGCTTTGACTAGCATAGCCGTGATCGAGCGCCACGTTGACGATCTTCTCGCCATGCGCGAGCGCTTCGAGCGCCTGTAGCAAGCGTGCCTGCTGACGCCAACGCCCGAACGTGATTCCCGTCTCCGCCGCAAAACGCCGCTGGAAGGTCTTGGCCGACAGGCTCACTTCGCGTGCCCAGTCGTCGAGTGTGGCGGCGTCGGCCGGTGTCTGCACCAGCCGGTCGCACACGCGGGCGAGCCGCGCGTCGCGTGGCCACGGCAGATAGAGCGGCAGCACGGGCAGGGCGGTCAATTCGTCCAGCAACAGCCGCATGAGCCGGGCGTCGCGTGAGTCTGGCGCGTAGTCGAGCGGAATGGCGATGGCGGCCAGTATCAGTTCGCGTACCAGTGGCGAGATATCCACCACGCAGCTCGCTTGGGGCAGCTTGGCGGCGTCGGGTTCGACAAACACCGTGCGCATCTTCACGTTGCCGCTCATCTGCACCGTGTGTTCGAGCCCGGCAGCCAGCCACACGCCGCGCGTGGGCGGCACCACCCAGCGCCCGGACGGCGCCGCGACGATCATCACCCCTTCAATGGCATAGAGCAGTTGCGCGCGCCGGTGCCGGTGCGATGCGATGAACGTGTTGTGGCCGTAATCGACCGCCATCGCAGCCATCGGCATGGGGGTGCGTTCGAAGCGAAGGTGATCGGTCGAAATCAGATCCGTCGGCGCCATGACGATGTCTTTTTTGAGATAGGTTTGGTTATTTTAGCGTGAGACACCCAAAAGGTTATCGCCGACGATGGACCTTCCTTTTTCTGACTTCTGTGGGAATCGTCATGGGGTACATCCTGTATCCGTTGGGCGCCATGCTGTTGTGGGCCGGCAACGTCATCGTCTCGAAACTCTCTGCCAGCGCGATCGCGCCATCGGCGATTACGTTCTATCGGCTAGTGCTGGCCGTCGCGGTCTTGACACCTTTCGTCATTCGGCCGCTGATGCGCAACTGGTCGCATGTGCGCCCGCAGTTGGCGAAGCTCGGTTTCCTCGGCTTTCTGAGCATGTCGTTCTATCAGAGCCTGTCGTATCTCGCGGCGCATAGCACCACGGCAACGAACATGGCCATCGTGACGGCGCTCGCACCGCTGCTGACGTTGCTTTGGAGTGTGGCGCTGCTGCGCGAGCCGCCGACCCTCGGCATGCTCGTCGGCGGTTTGCTCTCGCTTGCGGGGCTCGTGTACCTGATCGGGCGGGGCCATCCGGCCACGCTGCTCGACGGCGGTATTCACTTGGGCGACGTGCTGATGCTGATCGCCTCGGCGTCTTACGGGCTGTACAGCGTATTGCTGCGCCGCTGGCACGTTGCGTTGCCGTCGACACAGTCGGCGTATGTGCAGGCGTGCGCGGCATTGATCACGATGATTCCGATGGTCGCGCTGGTGCCCGCCGGGCAGGCGCAACTCAATGTGGCGACCGTGCCGCTGGTGTTGTACGCGGGGCTCGGTGCGTCGATTCTGTTGCCGATTCTGTGGATTCAGGGCATTCGCCATCTCGGCCCCAATCGTTGCAGCATGTTCATCAACGTGTTGCCGGTGATGACGGCAGTGCTGGCTGTGCTGATGCTCGGCGAGCAATTGCATACCTTCCATATTCTTGGCGGCGGCGTGGCGCTGGTGGGCGTGGCGATTGCGCAGCGCTGGAAGCGTCCGTTGCCGGGCTTCGGCGGGGACGATGCATCGGATTCGGATGAGGTGCCGGCATGACAAGCACAGCATGGAAATCAACGGCACATCGGGAGAGAGGAACCACGCCGGCCAACGGTCATGACGCCGTGCCGGAACAGGGCACGGGCGACCGCGCTTCGACGGACGCGCCGTTGTACAGCGGGCAGCAGGGGCCGGGGGGCACCTCGCCCGTGGCGCGGGCGTCGGCAGCGCAGGCATCGCCATCCATCCACTCAGGAGCGACCTCAGGAACGACACCGGGCAGCGTACCCGGCAATGTCGGGGGCCATGACGCGCTTGCCCCGTTGTGTGCCCGGCTGGATCGCCTCACGGCGCTGGTTGAACAGTGGCTGACCGGCGACAAGCCGTCGATGGTCGACTGGGCCGCCTCGGTGGCCTTTCACTGGCGCGGCTCGCGTGGAGGACAGGGCGGGCAGGGCGGCGCAAGGCTGGTACCCGTGACCGATCCGCAACTGATCTCGTTCGACGATTTGCGCAACGTGACGCGTCAGCGCGAAGTCATCGAGCGCAATACGGCGCAGTTCGTCGCCGGGCATCCCGCCAACAACGTGCTGCTCACCGGCGCGCGTGGCACGGGCAAGTCGTCGCTGGTCAAAGCGTGCTTGTACCAGTTCGCGCCGTTGGGCCTGCGGCTGGTCGAAGTGGACAAGGCCGATCTCGACGATCTGCCGCATATCGTGGGCTTGCTGCGTGCGCGCCCCGAGCGCTTCGTGTTGTTCTGCGACGATCTGTCGTTCGAGCCGGGTGAGTCGAGCTACAAGGGCCTGAAGACGGCGCTTGATGGTTCGGTGTCTGGCGGTGCGGCGAACGTGCTGGTGTATGCCACATCGAATCGCCGGCATCTCGTGCCGGAGTCCGCCAGCGACAACCTAGACACGCACGCGGGCGCGAACGGCGAGCTGCATCCGGGCGACGCGGTGGAAGAGAAGATCTCGCTCTCGGAGCGCTTCGGTCTGTGGCTGACGTTCTACGGCTTCTCGCAAGACGAGTATCTGGCGGCCGTGGCCCTTTGGCTCGGGCATCAGGGCTTCGACGATGCACAGATCGCCGAAGCCCGAGACGCTGCATTGCAGTGGGCACTCACCCGGGGTGCTCGCTCCGGGCGTATCGCCGCGCAGTTTGCCCGCGACTACGCGGGGCGGCGCTTCGCGGCGTCGCTGGACGCGGCCAAATCAGACGTCCCGCCGACCGCCACCCCGTAAGTGCTCACTATGCGACGGTCTTGCTCGGCGGCGGAAAACGCCTCCCAGAGCAGGCCGTTGCAATCGGTGCTGCTGCTGTATTCCGGCGCGGCATCGTCTTCGAAGCCGACATGGCGCAACTCCCCTGCCCGCGAGGGTGACTCGTTGATCGAGAAGTTGAGCAAGTCGGTACGCCACATGGCGTAGGCACCGGGCACGACGGCCGAGGGCGGTTGGCCGAGCCGAGCCGAGTAATCTTCGATGGACTGGTCGAGATCGCGCACGGCGAGCGCGATGTGAAAGCGTTTCATGGGGTCTCCCTTTTTCAATGACGAACGACGCGTGCGACGGATGCGACGGATGCGACGCGAGCGATCACTCGCTTACCGTCTCGGCGGTCGTTGTCATAGATCGTAGGAGAGGCTGGCGCGGCTAGCCAGACGGCGCGTTATCCCGGTACCGATGGTAACGGGCTGCCAAGCCGTAAGGTTCGGGGGAGTGCTGGTCTCGTGTCCGGTGATGTTGCCGGGGAGTGCGACGCCGCTTGATGGGCGCCGGATAGACGGCCGCAGGCCGTGAGCGGGCGCTTACTGGGGCCGCTGAAAGTCGTTGGCGACCCAAGCCTGGGCACTGTTGCGCGAGAGCTTGAAGTTCGGCGGCACTTTCACCGAGGCGATGGTTTCACCGAAGCGGTCGATGGCGCTGAGGGTCGCGTACGGATCGTACTCGTCGGGCACGATGTCGAGCGTGACCTCGATGTCGCCATCGGGGCCGTCGACGCTCACCCGCTTGTGCATTTGTGCGCGCAGTTGCTGCTCGTGACGGCGCAGCACTTCGGCGGCGGTCTTCACCAGCGTATTGAAGGCATTCACGTCGAGCGGTTTCGGATTCTTCTTGTCGCGGCCCATGGTCCACGGGCCGACAAGGGCGGGTTCGGACTCGCCGTCCTTGTACATCGCGACGGCCCAACCGTCGTCTTCCTCGTTCTTGATCACCTTGGCCGTCCAGCCGTCGTCGCACCACAGACGTGCCTCGTGGATGACGCCATCGTTGTCGATGAGGTCAGCGTCGGCAGGGGTCTCAGGGGCGTTCGAAGCGGTGTTGGCGGGTGTTGCAGTCACGGTCGGGTCGGGAGGGAGAAAGGCGAAGTGCGCAATTTTACCGCGTCCGGCGAAAGCGCGGACGCGGCCGTAGTTGACGGGGCTCGGAGCCGAAGTTCAGTCCCGAAGGTCAGCCGTGAGCTTTAGCCCCGAGGTTTAGCCTTGTCAGCCCTTCACCAAGCCCCCGTCCACGATCAAATTCTGCCCCGTCACCGCGCGCGCCCACGGCGAGAGGAAATACAGCACGGCGTCGGCGAACTCGTCGGGTGTCGTGACACGGCGCAGCGGCGTGAGGCTCGCGATGAGGTCGAACACGGCTTCCGGCGTGGCGGCGCTCGCATCGGTCACGCGCAGCAAGCCGCCGGAGACCATGTTCACCGTGATGCCGTCGGGGCCGAGATCGTTGGCCGCCGTGCGTGTCAGTGCCAGCAGTGCGGCCTTGGCGGCCGTGTAGTCGTGGTACGGCACCACCGGGTTCTGGAACAGGTTGGTGCCCACGTTCACGATGCGTCCGAAGCCGGCTTCGCGCATGCCGGGCAATGCGGCCTGCATGGTGTTGAGCGCGCCTTTGACGGCGCCTTCGAACTGTTGCGTGAAGCGCGACCACGAGATATCGGCCAGTTGCGGGCGCGCGTCGCCGTCGAAGCGGAAGTCTGCCAGGGCATTGTTCACGACCGAGACGATCGGTGCGCCGGTGCGCTCACGGGCTTCGGCGAAGAGCCGGGCGACGGCTTTCTCGTCGGTCACATCGGCTTGCAAGGCAATCGCGCGCGGACCGATCGATTCGGCCAGCGTACGCGCGGCGGCATCGCTGCGCAGATAGTTGATGATCACCCCCGCGCCCTCGCGCGCCACGGCGCGCGTGATGGCTGCACCCAAACCGCGGGCGCCGCCCGTGACGAGCACCCACTGCGATTCCAGCTTCATTCCGATGTTCCTTGTCGTGTGCTTGTGATGTTCTGATGCGCGTCGTGCGCACCGGGTGCCATTATCGCGCGTTCTACGGGGTGTCTTGTGCCCGAGGCAGGTCACTCATTCGCTGCGGCCAGCGCACTCAGCAGCACCACGGGCAACAACACGCACCAGAAACTCGTCCAGTGATACGCGAAGCCGCCGAAAACCGCGCCCACGGCAAATGCCGCCAATGCCGGAATCATCTTCTTCAGGCGAGTACGTGCGGCCTTGTCGTCGCCCGAGTTGCCGCTCGCCAGTTCCACCATGTCGATGACGATCTGCGTGGTGTTGCCCGTCATGATCGTCGTGGGGGCGAGGTCGGCCAGCAGCAGTCGTCCGATCGCGTTTTGAATCGCCAGCGCGGCGACGCCGAACATGCCCGCCAGAATGGCCAGCGGGGCATCGGCCGAGACGATGGGGCGCGCGATCATCCCCACGATCATGAAACCCAGCAACAGCAGCGTCTGCGTGGCCAGCAGCAGGCGCAACGGGCGGCGCCCGGCGCGCGAAAAGCCCTGCACCGCCAGCTTCACCATCGCGACCACCGCGACAAACACCGGCAACGCGAGCAATTTCGCAAGCACGCCGACATGGGTGCTCGCCACGAGCTGCACGCCGATCATCACGAAGTTGCCGGTGACATGGGCCGTGAACAGGCCGAACAGCGCGATAAAACCCACCACGTCGATATAGCCGGCGACAAAGGCCAGTGTCATCCCGATGTTGGTCGGCTTCGCGAAATGCGTGACACATAGGCGGGCGAATGACGCGGCTTGCGTCGGCGTGGGGATGTGGCGGGGCGTTCCCATGAGGACTCCTGTTCGCAAGGCGGGACGGTGCAGTTGCGGTGCGTACGTCGGCATGGCGGGTGCTGATGAAGCATATCACCGCAAGTTGGATGTCACCTTCAGGTCGACCCGCTATACTTCAACCCACTGCGGGGCACGCAGCATGACACGTGCTGTGTCACGTATTGTCCGAACCACTGAATGAATGGAGATTCCTGATGAAGACCAGCGCACGCAACCAGTTCACCGGCAAGGTCGTCGCCCTGCAACGCGGTGCCGTCAATGACGAAGTGACGCTGCGCACCGAAGCGGGTCAGGAAATTGTCGCTGTGATTACGCACGAGAGCACCGTGAACCTCGGTCTGAAAGAAGGCAGCGAGGCCGTGGCGCTGATCAAGGCGTCGTCGGTCATCGTGATGGTCGACGCTGACGCGAGCAAGGTGTCGACGCGCAACGTCATCACCGGCAAGGTGTCGCGCGTGGAAACCGGCGCAGTGAACAGCGAAGTCGAGATCAAGGCCGACAACGGCGCGGTGATCGCGGCCATCGTCACGAACGAAAGCGCCAAGCGCCTCGGCCTGCAAGCCGGTCGTGAAGCCGCTGCACTGGTCAAGGCATCGAGCGTGATCGTGGCGGTTGCCTGAACGAACCTGCCGAACCTGCTGCATGACGATGGAGACATCGTTGACGCCTTTGCAACCTTCGCACGCGCGCCCTGAAGGCGCGATCTTCGCCGCGTTGTTCCTCCCGAACGCGACGCCCGAACGGGCTGCCCGGCTCGGGCTGTCGGGGGCCGCATTCGCGGAATTGCTGCGACGCCATTTCGCCCCCGTGCCTGCCGAGTGGCGGGCGCTGGTGGCGGATCTGCCGACGCCCGCCTGGGCCGCCCACGCCACGTTCGTGGTGGAAATGCGCGAAATGCTGCGCCGCCGTGCCGACCCGATTCTCCACCCGACCGATGCCGCCGATATGGCGACGATTCTCGCCACGGCCTGTCTGCGTCCCGATCACCTTTGGCGTGATCTGGGCTTGTCGGGGCGCGACGATGTCACCGCACTTCTCACCCATTTCTTCCCGGCACTCGCGGCGGAAAACACGCTGAATCTGCGCTGGAAGCGGTTTCTCGCGGAAGCCTGCGCCAGCGCGTACGGCCGCGCGCCTGCGCCTGCGCCGGGCTGCCCCGGTTGTGAAGCCTACGGCGAGTGCTACGCGCATCTGCGGCAGCGCTAGGGCGCGTCGCGCCTTCAGTTGTGTAGGGCGTTCCGGTCGCGCCGCTTCGCTACGCCGCTACCGCTGTTGGCGGTATCAGATGCGTCATTAGAATCGACAGATTCTCGGCGTTGCGTCCTGCCCGCGCTGTGGCATTGCCATCGTTGACCGTTCTGTCGAGCACGCGCTCGACGGTCTGGTTGAGGTCGTCGGCAAAATTACCGTGCTCGTCGTTGCGATGCAGTCCGAGAACGGCCAGCGCATGGCAAAGTTCCGGGGCATTCGCGAGAAACACGCTCTGCGCATGGAGCACGGAATCGGCATTTCTATCGAGCATCGCCCCCACACCGAATTCATGGAAATGCGTGACGACCTGCTGCCCGTTGTAGCGCATTAGCAGGAGCAGACGGGCTTTATCTTCCAGCGTCAGTCCCGGGTCGCCGAATTGGGCGAAGCTCATCCAGTCCTGTTTGGCCGGCAGCGTGAAGTCACCGATCTGAAAGGCACAGGACGGCTTCTCGGAGACGTGCCAGGTGAGCAGATCGTCGCGTGAGGGCGCCACAAGGTCAGTGAGCCGCCGGAACGCTTCGAACTGGTCTGCGCCGGTCTCGGCATGCGCCAGCCGGAACAGGGTCACCTTGGCATCTTCCTTGCACGTGCCCAGAAAGTAGTCCTTGATTCGCCCCCACAGGCTCGTGACATCCCTTTCGTACTTGGCGCTCACGCAGAGCCGTATTTGCGCAGCATCCAGCGTGCGGTAGTCGGGGTTGCCGAAGCACGTGGCAGCGGTGGTGATGGCGGTCGACATGACAGGCTCCTCTTGGGGGCAGCAAGGAGTGTGATGTGCGCGGGCTGTATCGGGATTTCACAAATCGATCAGCCGGACCGGTGCGCGGCGAGAATTTCCGCGCGCTGCTAGCATGTGCGTTTGCACGGTGCAGTGCCCGCTGCGCCGACGTCCCTGCCCCCGGAAGGAGTTTCACCATGTCGATTTCCCTCTATCGCGCCACCGTTCCCGTCTACCTGCGCGGCCTGACGGTCATGGCCGACTACATCAAGAAAGCGCGTGCGCACTGTGAAGAAAAGGCGCTCGATCCCGAGACGATTCTCAAAGCGAAACTGGCGCCGGACATGCTCGATTTCACCGCTCAGGTGCAGCGTGTCAGCGATACGGCAAAGTTTGCCGTATCACGACTTACAGGTGTGGAATCGCCGAAATTCGAAGATAACGAAACGACGTTCGATCAACTGCGCGATCGCATCGCCAACACCGAAGCGTTTATCGCCGGTGTGCTCGAAGACCGTTTCGAAGGGGCGGAGTCGCGTGAGATCACCTTGAAGTTCAAGGCCTACCAGACGACGATGGACGGCGTGGATTACCTGCTGAAATTCGGCTTGCCGAACTTCTATTTCCACGTGACGACGACGCACGACATTTTGCGCGCGCAAGGCGTGGCCGTCGGGAAGACGGACTACCTCGGTCCGTACGAAATGGAAAAGATCTGACCCTGAACCGCCGTCGTCGGCGGTCAGTGCGTCGAAATCGGCAGGTACATGCGTAACTCGTCCTGATACGTGTTGCCGATGCGCATGGCATCGGGCTCACGGCCGATTTCGACAAATCCGAATGATTGATAGAGTGCGATCGCCGCCCGGTTGGTCGCACTCACTTGCAGCGTCAGATGGCGCAGGCCGGGTTGGGAGCGCGCGAGCGCCACCGCCGATTCGATCAGCGCCCGGCCGATGCCGCGCCCGACGCTGTCCGCCTGTACGTACATCCCCCACAGAAAGCCCACGTGCGCGAACTTGCTGGCCTTCTGCCGCCCAAGCCCGAGCACGCCCACCAGACGTTCGTCGCTGCCTTGGCGATCGAACGCCCCGAAGACACCCACGTCCGGGCGCACCTCCAGCCACTCGCGCACGCGCTCGATCGGCCAGTCTTTCTCGACTTCATAGCTGGAACCGAACGCTTCCGGGTGCGCCTGCAAGCCGGCGAGACGCAGCGCCTGAAAGGCGAGGGCGTCGGCCGGCACCAGACGCCGTACGTCGACGTCTGCGGCGGCGGCCGCGGCCGTCGTTTTCGCCATCGTCGGGCGGGCGGGAGGACTCATGGCAGACGCGGCTCCATCATGGCGAGCACCGTGCGGGCCGCTTCTTCGGAAGAGGCGGGGTTCTGGCCGGTCACGAGGCGGCCGTCGCCGACGACGTGCGATTGCCAGTTGTCGGCCTTTTCGTACAGCCCGCCCAGCTTCGCGAGTTCGGTTTCCACGAGGAACGGCACGATGTCGGTCAGCCCGACGGCTGCCTCTTCATCGTTGGAGAAGCCCGTCACGTGACGCCCGCGCACGAGCGGTTCGCCATTGGCGTCGCGCACTTTCAACAACACCCCGGGCGCGTGGCAGACAAAGCCGATGGGCTTGCCGGCGCGCTCGAAGGCTTCGATCAGACGGATGGAATTCGGGTCTTGCGCGAGATCCCACAGCGGGCCGTGGCCGCCGGGATAGAACACCGCGTCGTAGTCGTCCTGCTTGACGTCGGCCAGCCGCAGCGTGGTGGCGAGGGCCTTCTGCGCGTCGGGGTCTTCGCGAAACCGGCGCGTGGCGTCGGTTTGTGCGTCGGGCTCGTCGCTCTTCGGATCGAGCGGCGGTTGCCCGCCGGCCGGTGAGGCGAGCGTGACCGCTAGCCCTTCGTCGATGAAGACGTAATAGGGCGCGGCGAATTCTTCGAGCCAGAAGCCGGTCTTCTTGCCCGTGTCGCCCAAGCGGTCGTGCGAGGTCAGAACCATCAGGATGTTCATGAAACGTCTCCCTGTCGAGTCAGCCGTGCGAATCATTTTACCTGCCATAGCGTTCACTCGCAGGCGACAGGTTGTGGCGTTACATGTTCCCGGTCATGTGACTGACTTCAATGGGCGGATGACGCTCACCAGCGCGGCTTGTGAGCGGAATTGGCAGAAAGCCGCAAAGGAATTCGATTTGCGGGCCGCGGCGCGTCCGCTATGCTTGTGCGGATGCGGGCCACGCCCGAAGCCCACTGGAGCGAGACATGCAATTGATTGGAATGCTGGATTCCCCGTACGTACGCCGCACGGCCATCTGCCTGAAGCTGCTTGGCCTGCCGTACGAGCATCGCTCGCTGTCGGTGTTCAGCACGTTCGACGCCTTTGCCGCGATCAACCCGGTGGTGAAGGCCCCGACGCTGATCACTGACGACGGCACAGTGCTGATGGATTCGACGCTGATTCTGCAATACCTCGAATCACTGGTCGATGCCGAACAGCGCTTGATTCCGGTCGACCCGGCAGAGCGGCTGCGCGCCTTGCGCCTGACGGGACTGGCGCTGGCGGCTTGCGAAAAGTCGGTGCAATTGGTGTACGAGCGCGAACTGCGTCCGCTTGAGAAGCGGCACGAGCCTTGGACGGATCGTGTGCGCACGCAGGTGCGTGCGGCGTTTCGTGGGCTGGAGGTGGAGCTGGCGCAGGTGCCGATTCTGGCAACGCCGGACGCGATCGGCGAGCATGGCGTGACGATCGCCGTGGCGTGGCGCTTTCACCAGTTGCTCTTGCCGGAGGTCGATTTCAGCGCGGAGTTTCCGGAAGTGGCCCGGTTCTCCGCGCAGGCCGAGGGGATGCCCGCGTTTCGCGAGACCCCTCCGATCTGAAGATAACGGACGTCAGTTCTTGAGACGGTAGCCCGTCTTGAACATCCACGCGATCACGGCGACGAACACCGCGAGGAACACCAGCGTCATGCCGAGGCTCACGCCGACGCTGACGTCGGCCAGCCCGTAAAAGCTCCACCGGAACCCGCTGATCAGATACACCACCGGGTTGAACAGCGTCACCGTGCGCCAGAACGGCGGCAGGATGTGCGTCGAGTAGAAGCTGCCGCCGAGGAACGTGAGCGGCGTGATGATGAGCAGCGGCACGAGTTGCAGTTTCTCGAAGCCGTCTGCCCAGATGCCGAGGATGAAGCCGAGCAGGCTGAACGTGATCGCGGTGAGTACCAGAAACAGAATCATCCAGAACGGATGCTCGATGCGCAGCGGCACGAACAGCGCCGCAGTGCCGAGCATGATCACGCCCAGAATGACCGACTTGGTCGCCGCCGCCCCGACATAGGCGAGCACGATCTCCATGTACGACACCGGCGCCGAGAGCAACTCGTAGATGGTGCCGGTAAAGCGTGGAAAGTAGATCCCGAACGAGGCGTTCGACACACTCTGCGTGAGCAGCGAGAGCATGATCAGGCCGGGCACGATGAACGCGCCGTACGGCACGCCCTCGATCTCCGGAATGCGCGAGCCGATGGCCGCGCCGAACACCACAAAATACAGCGACGTCGAAATCACGGGCGAGATGATGCTTTGCATCAGCGTGCGTCGCGTGCGCGCCATCTCGAAGTTGTAAATCGCCTTCACGGCGTAAAAATTCATGGCGCGGCTCATCCTTCTTTTTTGTGCACGAGCGAGACGAAGATGTCTTCGAGCGAGCTTTGCGTCGTATTCAGATCCTTCACGGCGATGCCGGCGCGTTCCAGATCGCGCAACAGGGCGGCGATGGTCGTCTGTTCGATGTTGGCATCGTAGGAGAAGACCAGTTCGTTGCCTTCCTGTCCGATCGTGAGGCCGTAGCCGCCCAGCGCATCGGGCACGGCCGAGAGCGGTTCGCTCAGTTGCAGCGTCAGGTGCTTGCTGCCGAGGCGTCGCATCAGTTCGGTCTTCTCTTGCACCAGCGTGATTTCGCCGCCGGTGATGATGCCCACACGGTCCGCCATTTCTTCGGCTTCTTCGATGTAGTGCGTGGTGAGAATGACGGTCACGCCAGTCTCGCGCAGTGACTGCACCAGCCGCCACATGTCGCGGCGCAACTCGACGTCGACACCGGCGGTGGGTTCGTCGAGGAACAGCACACGCGGTTCGTGCGAGAGCGCTTTGGCGATCAGCACACGCCGCTTCATGCCGCCCGAGAGCTGCATGAGACGGTTGTCCTTTTTCTCCCAGAGCGAGAGCGAGCGCAGCACCTTTTCGATGTGCGCCGGATTCGCGGGCTTGCCGAACAGGCCGCGCGAAAAAGAGACCGTGGCCCACACCGATTCGAACGCGTCGGTGGTCAGCTCCTGCGGCACGAGACCGATGGCTTCGCGCGCAGCACGGTAGTCGGTGACGATGTCGTGACCGTCGACCGTGACCGTGCCCGAGGTGGGCCGCACGATGCCGCAAATGGTGCTGATGAGGGTTGTCTTGCCGGCGCCGTTGGGGCCGAGCAGTGCGAAGATCTCGCCGCGGTGGATATCCAGGTTGATGTTCTTGAGCGCCTGGAAGCCCGATGCGTACGTCTTCGACAGATTTTGGATTGAGATCACTGGAGGCATGGCGGCGACGATAGCACAGGCTTGCGTAATCTGTTGGCGAGGGGCGAC
Organism: Pandoraea sp. PE-S2R-1; assembly: GCF_002179865.1. Classification (NCBI taxonomy): domain Bacteria; kingdom Pseudomonadati; phylum Pseudomonadota; class Betaproteobacteria; order Burkholderiales; family Burkholderiaceae; genus Pandoraea; species Pandoraea sp. PE-S2R-1. The sequence continues at coordinate 77,867 of NZ_NGUR01000007.1, forward strand.
GGCTGTGCCCAATGAAAACGCGGGCATCGGGCCGTTGCCAGCCCGATGCCCGTGGACCCGCCCTTGAGGGGGCGGGCCGATACCCTGCCTGCGGCGTGCTTTCGTACGTCAGGCCTTCGGCATCTCGCGCGGCACGATGACCATCCAGTTCATGCCGAAGCGGTCCTTGACCATGCCGAACGTGATGGCGAAGAAGGTCGGTCCGAGCGGCATGCCGATCTCGCCGCCGTCGGCCAGTGCGTTGAAAGCCTTTTCGGCGTCTTTGCTTTCGGTGAAGTCGACCGACAACGAGAAGCCGCCGAAATTCGGCTTACCGCTCACGCGGCCGTCGGACACCATCACCATCGTTTCGCCGATGGTCATTTCGCCGTGCATGATCTTGCTCTCGCTGCCCGGCGGCAGCATGCCTTCCGGACACGATTCCGGGCTGTCGCTGTAACGCATCATCATGCCGGGCTTGGCACCCAGCGCCTTCTTGTAGAACTCCAGCGCTTCTTCGCAACGGCCTTCGAAAAACAAATAGGAATGAACTTGCATGGAATGCTCCTCGATCTCTTCTGGGGATGGGGGGCTGATACCCGCAGGCGACGGCCCCTGATACGGTCAAACAAGATGAATCAACGGTGACAACTCAACACGGTGCCATCGCCATCGGCACCGACGCATGCTCGTGCACGACACGCCAACGGCCCTCGGTCTTGCGATAGCAGACGGTGGCACGCACGGTGGCGCCACGCGACTGGCCGTCCGGGCTCGTATTACGCACAGTGTTCACGCTGTGACTGAACGCCAGTTCACCGGCGAGCGTGAGCTGCCACTGCGCCACTTCGAAATGAATCGGTCCAACCGCATGGCTGAACCAACTCTCGAGCAACTCACGGTATGCCTCGATACCGCGATGCTCGGCGGGCGGCATCACGTCGAACAACACGACTTCGGGGTCGTAATGCGCGAACAGTGTGCCGACCTTCTTGTAGCGCACGGCGTCGAGCCATGCCGCATTGATCGCACGAATGGCGGCTTCGTCGCCGTGTGCGGGATACGTCTCAACCATAGTGCCTCCTGATGCAAAGCGTGTGACTTCGGGGGGACTGCAACGGCGACGAAACGAAACGATTGAAATGAACGCGGGCGCGGCATGAGAGCGAGGGGAATAACGCCTGCGTCGACCGTCCCGGTGAGTGCAAATAACGCCATTTTGCGCACCGCAACTTGCCTTTGTGGACAGTGTACACAAACAATAGCAGACATAATGGACACTGTCCACAAGGAGTTGCAATGACAGAAGAAGACACAACAGCGGGGCCGGTGCGCACGACTTACCGTCACGGGGACCTGCACCGGGCCTTGCTGGAGGCGGGGATTGCGCTTGCGCGCGATGGTGGACCGGACGCCGTGATCCTACGTGAAGCCACCCGCCGGGCCGGGGTGGTTCCCAACGCGGCGTATCGGCACTTTGCCAACCGGCAGGATTTACTGGATGCCGTGCGCTCAGCCGCACTGGCCGAATTGGCCATCGCGATCGAGCAGGAACTTGCCACCCTCGACGCGATGCCGCAGGACGATGCGGTGGCACTTGCGCGTGCGGGGTTGCGGGCGGTAGGGATTGGCTATCTGCATTACGCCCGGCAGCATCCGGGGTTGTTTCGCACGGCGTTTGCGAGTTCGGAGAATGTGCGCGGGCCGGCCGATCCTGAGAAGGCGGGCGCGAGCGGGTTGAACCCGTTCCAGTTGCTCGGCGCGGCGCTCGACCGGATGCTGGCGGCGGGGATCATTGCGCCGTCGCAGCGGCCCGGCGCGGAATATCTGGCCTGGGCCGCCGTGCACGGCTTGTCGGTGCTGGTGATCGACGGCCCGCTGCGGGATCTGCCGGACGAACAAGTCGATGCGCTCGGCTACCGGCTCGTGGCGATGGTGGAGCAGGGGCTGTAATGCATGGCGGCATCCGGCGCGGGATAACGTGCTGGCTGATGTGCCGGCTGATGTGCCGGCTGATGTGCTGGTGTGCCGGTTGTGCCTATTTGCCCTCGGTTGCCGTCAGCTTCGGCGTGAGCAAATCGGCGAGCCAGTTCATGAAGGCTTGCGCGCGGCGGGGCAGGTGGCGGCGGTTGGCGTAAAGCAACGTCACTGCCAGCGGCTCGGCCTGAAAGCCGGGCATCACTTCCCGCAGCGTGCCTTCTGCCAGATGCGTGCGCACGCCGGTTTCCGGTGCTTGAATCAGCCCCAGTCCCGCGAGACAGGCCGATTGATAGGCATCGGTGTTGTTCACGGTCAGCACGCCGTCCATTGGCCACTGAGCGTAACGCTCACCATCGAAATACTCCCAGCCGATGGGGCGCGTGCCGAGCGTGGTCGTGTAGTGAATCAACCGATGCTCATGCAGGTCTTCGAGCGATTTGGGCTCGCCATAGCGCTTCAGATATGCGGCACTGGCGACGTTCACCTGACGCAGCGACCCTAGCGGGCGTGCGATCAGTGTCGAATCGGCGTTGGTGCCGATCCGCAGCACGCAATCAAACCCCTCTCGCACGAGATCGACGCGCCGGTCGGTGCTCGACAGCTCCACGCGCAGCGCCGGATGCAACGCCAGAAACGCCGGGAGCTGCGGAATCACGACCGTGCGCGCGATCGTCGCAGGCAAGTCCACACGCAGCCGCCCCGTGAGCGCTTCGTCGCGCGCCACGAACATCGTTTCCCACTCTTCCATATCGGCGAGCAGGTCCTTGCAGCGCTCCAGACACGCCTGACCGTCCTGCGTGAGTTGCACGCGCCGGGTGGTCCGGTGGAGGAGGCGCGTGCCCAGTTTGGTTTCGAGTTGCTTGATGGCGTTGGACACGCTGGCGCGCGGCAGTCCCAGACTGTCGGCGGCCTGCGTGAAACTGCCGGTCTCCGTCACCCGGACGAAGATGCGCATGGCGTCGAGTTGATGCATGGCGGGAGTATCCGGCAAACGTGCCGGTCGATTGTTATCGGAATTTGATCAGTTTAATCAAATTCATCGGGTTTATTGGCGGAATTCGTTGCAATAGGATGTTGATACCGAGGCGCCGTCAGCACCTACCGCATGCAGCGCTCGAACTCAGGAGTTACACCATGACCCGCAAGATCGTTCTCATCACCGGTGGCAGCCGCGGTCTGGGCCGCGCTTCGGCACTGGCCGCCGCCCGTCGCGGTATCGACGTCATCGTGACTTATCGCAGCCAGCGCGCCGACGCCGACGCGGTCGTCACCGAGATCGGCAAGCTCGGTGCCAATGCCGTCGCTTTGCCGCTCGACGTCGCCGATAGCGCGCAGTTCGCACCGTTCGCCGCCGAGGTGAAGCGTGTGCTCAAGGAAGTCTGGAAGCGCGACACGTTCGACTTCCTCGTGAACAACGCCGGCACGGGGCTGCACGCACCGTTCGCCGAAACCACCGAAGCGCAGTTCGACGACCTCGTGCGCATTCACCTGAAGGGGCCGTATTTCCTCACGCAGACGCTGCTGCCGTTGATTGCCGATGGCGGGCGCATTCTGAATGTGTCGAGCGGTCTGGCGCGCTTCTCGCTGCCGGGGGCATCGGCCTACGCGATCATGAAGGGCGGCATCGAGGTGTTCTCGCGCTATCTCGCGAAAGAGTTGGGCGCGCGGGGCATTCGCGCCAACACGGTTGCACCGGGGGCGATTGCCACGGACTTCAACGGTGGCACAGTGCGTGACAACGCGGGCGTGAATCAGATGGTCGCTGCGAACACGGCCCTCGGCCGCGTGGGCGAAGCCGAGGATATCGGCGGCATGGTGGCGGCGCTGCTGGCCGATGAAACGGGCTGGATCAACGCCCAACGCATCGAAGCCTCGGGCGGCATGTTCGTCTGAGCGGCTAGCGGTTGTGTCACACAGGGGCTTCGGCCCCTGTTTTTACGCGTGGCCTCAGTGGGCGCCGCGACGCCCGCGCATCCAGCCGGACCATGCAACGGCCCCGACGATGCACGCGCCGCCCACGAGCATCTTGAGCGTGGGCGAGGTGCCGAACAGCACCCATGCAAACGCAATCGCATACACCGGTTCCAGCGCAATGACGACGGCCGCCTGACTCGCCTTCACGGTGCGCAACGCGTGGATGAACAGGGTGTAGGCGAGCGCCGTGCATACGATGCCAAGGCACGCGAGCCAGCCCCATTGCGACGCAGGCAGGTCGAGCGCTTCGCGGCCGACGAAGGGCGCGAGCACGATCACGATGGCGAGGCACTGCCACCAACTGGCCTGCAACGGCGACGCCTGCGCGCCAAGCACCCGATTCGAGAGCGCAATCACGGCGTAGATCGCACCGGAGAGCACGCCCCACGCGAGACCGATGGTGGCGTTAGCCTGCCAGTCGAATTGCGGCGTGACAAGCGCAAGCCCGATGCACACCAGCGCGATGACACCCGCGTCGCCAAGCGTCGGGCGCTCACGGCGCAATGGCCATTCGAGCAGGATGACGAACGCCGGGAAGCACGCAAAACCGAGGGTGCCGACGGCGACCCCGCCTTCCTTGATGGCAAGAAAGAAGGCCAGCCAATGCACGGCAAGCAGGACGCCCGCGATGAGCAGGCGCACGGCCGACGAGGGCGCGAGACCCTGCCATGGCGCGCCGCCCGAGAGCCGCGCAGCACTGCGCAAGCCAGCGAGTCCCGCTACTGCGATGACGGTGAGTGCCAGCCACGAGAACAGGCCGCGCCCGAACACGATCATCGTGCTCGATGCCGCAATATGCTCGCCGAACAACGCCGACGCGCCAAAGAGCATCGCGGCCGTGTGCAAGGCAAGTTGTTGACCGAAGTGCGACGTGCCCTCAGGCATCGCCGGACGCGTCGGGCACCGGCACGGCAGTCGTGTAAAGCACCTGCTTGAGCGCGAAGCTGGAGCGGATGTTGCGAATACCGGGGATGCGCGAGATGCGATCGGTGATCAACGTTTCGTAGGCGCTCATGTCGGCCACCATCACGCGCAGCAGATAGTCGGCGTCACCCGACATCAGGTAACACTCCATCACGTTGGGCAGGGCGGTCACGGCGGCTTCGAAGGCGTCGAGGCCGTCGCGATGCTGGTTCTCCAGCGTGACGTGAATGAACACGTTGATGTGCAACCCGAGACGTGCCGGGTCGAGCAACGTCACGCGCTGCCGGATGTAACCCGCCGTTTCGAGCGCTTTCACCCGCGCCAGGCAAGGCGAGGGCGAGAGGTTCACGCGCGAGGCGAGTTCCACGTTGGTGAGGCGGGCGTCGGCTTGCAGCTCCCGCAGAATCTTCAAATCAATAGCGTCGAGTTCCATACCACAATGCGCTGCGGCCCCTGATAAGGACCGGCGTTCCAGTCAATTGGCCGCCCGGTAGGCGACAGTGCCGCAATACTAGCGTATTTATCGCGCATTTCGCGCGGGTATCGACGCCCCCTCAGTCCCCGCGGCTCACACGCCGAATGTCTCCCCGCGCTGTAAGGATTTGGAATGTTGTGAATGTTGTATTTGGGTGTTGTTTCTCCCCGCACGGCTCAACGTTTGTTGACGATGCGTGACAGTCTGCTAACATCCCGCGTCACAAATGAGAACGTTAACGATTCTCATTACGAAAAATTAGCAAAAGGCTTTTTGCTTCTGTCACCCGGGATTTTTGCCATGTCTTTCGATTACGCCTCACGTGCACGCCGGGCGGCCGGCCGCCGTATTTCCGGCACCCAGTTCGTTCCGTTCACGCCGATTACGCTCGCCGCCATGCTGGCATTGGGTGTGAGCGCCCCGGCGCTGGCCCAGTCGGCCGACACGGGTGCCCAGACGCCCGCAGTCACGACGGCGCCTGCCACGACAGCCGCTACGGCGGCGTCGGCCAACGACGCGACCGCCGCGCAGGCCACCCTCAAAGCCACGACCGTGACCAGCTCGGTACTGCGCGAAACGCCGCAAAACCTGAAGCAGTCGGTGTCGAACGGCGCGCTCGGCTCGCGCAGCCAGCTCGATACGCCGTTCTCGACCACGGTGGTGAGTCAGGAACAACTCGAACAACGGCAACCGGCCAAACTCGGGGACGTGTTCTCGACCGACGCCTCGGTCACCGACGGCAGCAACGCGTTCGACGCATGGGCCGGTTACGTCTATGTGCGTGGCATGCCGATCGACTGGCAATACGGCTTCAAGCTCGATGGCCTGCCGGTGATGACCTACGGCGTGACCATGCCCTACGAACAGTTCGATCGCGTGGAATTGCTCAAGGGCCTGTCGGGCTTCATGTACGGCTTTGTGGCGCCGGGCGGCGTGATCAACTATGTGACGAAGAAGCCCACCGACGAGCGCATCGCCAGCGTGGATGTGGGCTTCCACTCGGAAGGTATCTGGCGCGAACACATCGATCTGGGCGGGCGCGCCGGGCCGGACGATATGTTCGGCGCTCGCCTGAATTACACGCACGAAGAGGGCCGCACTTACACGGACGGCAATCTGAATCGCGATACGGTGTCGGTCGCGCTCGACGCCCGCATCACGCGGGACCTGACATGGAATTTCGGCGCGATGTATCAGGACCGCCGCGCAACGGGCACGTCGCCGTCGCTCTCAACATACAGCTTCACGGGCAATCAACTGCCGGGCCCGATCAACGCGTCGACGTCGAACCTGCAAACGCAGGCCACGCACCTGAACACGATCACGCAGTTCTATACGACGGGTCTGCAATATCAGATTAATCCGGACTGGAAGGTGTCGGCGAACTACGCGTTCAACAAGTCGACGCGCGACCGTAACGAAGCGACGCTGTATCTGCTGAACGGTGCCGGCGACTTCAGCGGGCAGAACGATCTGGGCTCGGAGACGAACATGTTCCGCGCCTGGCAGATCACGGCCGAAGGCAAGTTGCGCACGGGCCCGTTTGCCCATCAACTGACGTTCGGCATCGCCTCGCAGTACCAGACGAACGACTACGCCTACGTCTACAGCCCGACCTATCTGGGCAATCTGTATCAGGGCACGTCGTATCAGTATTACGGCAACGGCACGCCGCTTCAGGCGCAACGCTCCAGCGCCATCGAGCAACGCTCGGCCTTCGCCTCGGACACGGTGCAGCTCACCGATCGCTGGTCGGTACTCGCCGGTGTCCGCTTCACGAACTACAACCAGACGAACGCGCAGGGCGTGTCGACATACTCGAAGAACGGCGTGGTCACGCCGACCATCGCGGTGATGTACAAGCTCACGCCGAATACCACGGCTTATGCGAGCTACGTCGAGGCGCTGGAAGCGGGCGAAGTGGTCGCCGTGCAGTACGCAAACGCGGGTGCGGTGCTCAATCCGGTGAAGAGCCGTCAGTACGAAGTGGGCGTGAAGACGGAGCAGTCGAACTGGAGCGCAACGGCGGCGCTGTTCCGCATCGAGCGCGGTGCCGTGTACACGGATGGCAGCAACGTGCGGGTGTCGGACGGGCAGTCGATCTATCAGGGGATCGAAATGGCCGGCTCGGTGAAGCTGGGCACGCAATGGACGCTGGGTGCCAGCGCCATGGCGCTCGATAGCTGGTACTCGCGTACGAACGGCTTCGACGGCAATCGCGTGGGCGGTGCACCGCGCTTCGTGCTGTCTGGGAACATCGACTACAAGATTCCGTATGTGCCGGGCCTGTCGGTGGGCGGCGATATCCGCTACAACGGCCGCACGGTGCTGAACCCGGCGAACTCGCTCACAGTGTCGGGCTACACGCTGATCAACATCGGCGCGACGTACCGCACGCGTGTCGCCGGCAAGGACGTGACGCTGCGCGCAGCCGTCAGCAACCTGACGAACCGCAAGTACTGGGAATATCAGTACGACAACTACATCAAGCCGGCCGACCCGCGCATGGTGAGCCTGAACGCCAAGATCGATTTCTGATTGACGCGCCGGGCACCCGTGGCCCGGTGGGTAAGGCCAGCAAGACCAGACAGCGGCTTTCGGGCCGCTGTTTTCTTTGGGGCGCGGAGGTGTTGGCACACATCGCTATCGTTCCGATTGAAAGAAACAATCGACATCGGCTGAAAAACACCTTGCTTATCTATCTACCAGTAGATAAACTTCGCTACATGAATCGCACAACGACATCGCCGGGAACCCCCACCGTCAGGGAACAGCTGCTGGAGCAAGCGCAGACGTTTCTGATGACGCGAGGCTACAACGGCTTCAGCTATCGGGATCTGTCGGAGCGGGTCGGTGTGAAGACGTCGAGCATCCATTACTACTTCCCCGCCAAGGAAGATCTGGTGCTCGAAGCCGTGAAGGCTTATGACGAGGCGATCAGTGCGGGGCTGGCGAGTATCGATGAGGCATTGCCTGCGGCACAGAAGCTGTTGCTGTACGCCGAAGCGTTCGGACGTATCGCCGCCGACGGCCACCGCATCTGCCTGTGCGGCATGCTCGCGGCAGACATTGAAACGCTGCCCGAGCCGGTGCGCGAAGCGGTGCAGAAGTTCTTCGCGTACCACGAGGCTTGGCTGGCACGTGTGCTGGCGGAGGGCGTCGCAGATGGATCGCTGAAGCTGACGTCCTCGCCGGAAGCGGCGGCACGAGCGCTGTTCGCCGGGTTTCAGGGCAGCGTGATGGCATCGCGACTCTTCCGGTCGCCGTCGCGGCTCGGGGATGTAGTGACGTCGGTGTGCGCGATCGCATGAGCGCGTGAGCGCACGGCAGATTTGAAGGAACACGGGAGCGAGACTCCCGTTTATTTGAGTTCATTTGTCTATCTATGAGTAGATAAATAAATGTGAGGTTGTTGTCTAAAGCCAGACAAACGGGACGCAGGAAATCGGTTAGCGTCACGGTTATCGTCAGGCAGGTGCATTAAGATCGTTTTTCCACTTACCAGGAGTTCGTCATGTCGATCGAAAAAGTGCTGTACACCGCTCATGCCACCGCCACCGGGGGCCGTGACGGCCGCGCCGTTTCGTCGGACGGTGTGCTTGATGTGAAGTTGGTAGTGCCCAAGGAAATGGGCGGCCCGGGCGTGGGCGGCACCAATCCGGAACAACTGTTCGCCGCCGGTTACTCGGCTTGCTTCCTGGGCGCGCTGAAGTTTGTCGCCGGCAAGGAAAAGGTCGCACTGCCGGCGGAAACGAAGATCGACGGCAGCGTCGGCATCGGCCAGATCCCGACGGGCTTCGGCATTCAGGCCGAACTGAAGATCAGCGTGCCGGGACTGGATCGCGCCGTGGTCGAAGCGCTGGTGCAAAAGGCCCACATCGTGTGCCCGTACTCGAACGCGACGCGCGGCAATATCGACGTGACGCTGACGGTGGTCTGAGCAGGACGCTGCGCCGATTCGCCGATTCGCCGAAGTTGATGCTTTGACGTCGATTCATTGAGGCTGAAGCATCGGCAGCGATGCAAAAAGGGCTGAGTGCCATACGGCAACTCAGCCCTTTTTCATTTTGCAGATCGCGTCGCGCATCGCGCCGCTTCGACCACTTCGGCTACTTCGTCTTGACCTCCACCTTGATGCCGTCGGGCAGCACGGTGATCGCGCCGGGTTCGACATCGCGTCCGCCGTAGCGCAGTTGTTCCGGCTTGAAGGTGTAGATCGCGTATTGGTTGAGCACTTGTTGCGCGACGGTGCCGCCCACGGCGCTCAGTTGCTGTCCATAGGCGGGGGGCATGCCGTCGACATCCACGCGCTCGACGCTCGGATTGTCGAGCACGACCGCCCGTTTGACCGGATCGTATTTGAGCGCGCTCGACATGGCGATCACGCCTTTGAGCGGTTGCCCGCCGATCAACACGTTGGCCACCTGCGCGTCGACCTGCGTGTTCACGCGATTGGCCTGCGGATTGAATCCGAGTTGCGGATGCGCCAACTCCACAGAGAGCAACTGGCCGTAACGCAGCGTCGTCGGGAAGCGCTTGTCGACTGCGCTCTCGATTTCCTGACGCGTCATCGTGTATTCCCCCGTCCAGATGTTGTACGCGGCGCGTGCCGGACGTACGACCGGCACGAGCACGAGACCCAGCGCACCGGCAGCGGCGAGACGCAGCAGGTCGCGGCGTGAGGGCGCGGCGCGCTCGTCGGTGACGTGGGCCATATCGGCCGTGGAAATGCGGGGCAAGCTACGGCGTGAAGTCATATCGCGATGGGCCGGGAGGCCTCGGGAGACGTAATCGCACGGGAGGTCCGTGCGCAAACCGTCGATGGTGCTGGGACTGCGCCAACGCCGATTCGTTCGGAACGGGCGCGCTGCCTGCCGGATGCCATCAATAGTGCGGGGGGATTTCGTGACGCGGATTGCTGTCGTTGCCGCCCTGTCCCTGCGACAGCATTTGCTGGTACAGCGCGCTGAACTGCTTTTGCAGCAGATCGATCTGCCGCTCCTGACGCGTGACGATCTCGTTGAGCGTCTCGATCAGGTCTTCCTGAAACGCCGTCTTGACTTCGAGTTCGACGATGCGCGATTCCAATGATTCCATGACCTTCTCCGGTGAACGCGGCATTGTAGGCCATCAACCGGTGCATTGACGCACACGATGTAGGCCTTTGGCGGACGTGGCAGGGGTTCTGGGCATAATCGCACCATGAAAACCTTTCTGCTTTATGTCGTCACGGCCGTGGCGGAAATCGTGGGCTGTTATCTGCCGTGGCTGTGGCTTCGACAGGATCGCAGTGCATGGCTGCTGGTCCCCGGCGCGCTGGCGCTCGCATTGTTCGCGTGGTTGCTCACGTTGCATCCGGCGGCTGCCGGGCGTGTGTATGCGGCGTATGGCGGCGTATACATCACGGTCGCCATCGTCTGGTTGTGGGCCGTCGACGGCATGCGCCCAACCCCGTGGGATCTGGCCGGCGTGGCGGTGGCGCTGCTGGGCATGGGCCTGATTGCGTTTCAGCCGCGCTGAATCTGCGTAATCCTCACGTCGTGCATCAGGCCTCGCATCAGGCCTCGCGTGCCTGATCGCAAGCCGCTCACGTCGTCCGAACGCGATACGTGCAGCGCTGCCCGCCCGCGAGAATATGCGTTTCGCGCGTGACGGTGCCGCGCGCGCCCACCAACTCTTGAAACAGCTCCAGCTCGCTGCTGCAAAACCCCTGACACGTCTTGGCGGCGGCGCAGATCGGGCAGTGATCTTCGATTAGCAGCCAGTCGTCGCCGTCGCGCTCGACGCGCGCCATATAGCCCTCCGCCGACCGAATCTCCGCGAGCCGCGTCAGCCGTTGCGACAGCGTCGGCAGCGGATCGACCGCGTGCTTGTACTGCGCCCGCGTTTCCGCCGCGCGTTGCGAGATCAGTCGATGCAGCCCTTCGTCGCCGAAGAGCTGTTTGATCGAGCCGATCAACTGAATCGTCAGATGGGAATGCGCATCGGGAAAGCGGTTGTGACCGGCACCGGTGAGCATCCACGCCTGACGCGGGCGCCCGGCGCCGCGTGACGGCATCGTCTCGCCCACGACCAGGCCGTCGGCCACCAGCTTCTGCACCTGCTGACGCGCCGCTTCCGCCGTGATGCCCAGCGCGGACGCGACCTCTGCCGTCGACGCCGGTCCCTGTGTCTTGAGCCAATGCAACACACGCTCGTGTGCCGCATTCGGAACCGTTGCCCTATTATCCAAGTGGTTATTTGGGTAATTCATTGTGCCGCATGTAATATCCAAGAATTATCTTGCATATTAGTCGGCCTGCGGCCGGCTGTCCATCCATGACAACAACGACGACAAATGCTGCGGCGCCGGGATGGCGTGATCTGTTGACCGGCAACAATGGCTGGCGATCGCTGGCGCTGGCAGGCGGTGTGGCATTGCACGCCACCAATGTATATGTCGCGACGACGGTGCTGCCCTCGATCGTGCGCGAGATCGGTGGTCTCGATCTCTACTCGTGGAACACCACACTGTTTGTGGTGGCGTCGATTCTCGGGGCGGTGTTCGCGTCGAAACTCTTCACGTCGCTCGGGCCGCGCACGGCGTACGTCGCAGCCCTGATCGGTTTCAGCGCGGGCACGATCGTTTGTGCGGCGGCCCCTACGATGGCGTGGATGCTGGCAGGGCGCACGTTGCAGGGCTTCGGCGGCGGCATTCTGCTCTCGCTCAGTTATGCGCTGATTCGCGTGGTGTTCGCGCCGCCGTTGTGGTCGCGAGCGATGGGATTGGTCTCGGGCATGTGGGGCGTGGCCACGTTGTGCGGGCCCGCCGTGGGGGGTGTGTTCGCGCAATTCGGCCACTGGCGCTGGGCGTTCTGGTCGCTGTTGCCGGTGGTGGTCGGGCTCGCGCTGATCATTCGTGCGCAGGTGCCGGCCGGGCGCGTTTCGCAAGCGTCGGGGAGCGCAGACGCAACGCAAGCCGACGAAAACCATGCCGTACCGTGGTTCAAGGTGATTCTGCTGTCAGCGTCGGTCGTGGCGATTTCGCTGGCTGCCGTGGTCAGCTCACATCTGATGGCCGCCGCGTGGGTGATCGTGGGTCTGGCGCTGGCGTGGTGGCTCGCCCAGCGTGAGCGCAGCGCCCGTCATGCGGTGCCGCGCCTGCTGCCGACCGGGGCGTATTCGATGCGCACGCGGCTCGGCGCGCTGTATGCGGCGATGAGCTTGCTTGGCATCGCGACGACGAGCGAAATCTATATCCCGTATTTCCTGCAAACCCTGCACGGTCAGACGCCGTTTGCTGCCGGTTATCTGGCGGCGCTCATGGCGGCCGGTTGGTCGGTCGGCTCGATGACGAGTGCAGGACGACACGGCAACGCCGCTGAACAGCGCGTGCGGTTGGGGCCCGTTATCGTCACGCTCGGCATGCTCGCACTCGCCTGGTTGTTGCCGCAGGCCGCGCTGTTCGAAACGGCGACGGGCGTCACGGCGCTCTGCATCGCGCTGTTTGCAGTCGGCGTCGGTGTCGGCATGGGCTGGCCGCATTTGCTCACGCGAGTGATGACCGCGGCGCGTCCGGGCGAAGTGCATCTGGCGTCGGCCTCGATCACCACTGTGCAGTTGTATTCGATGGCGCTCGGCTCTGCATTGGCAGGGCTTGTCGCGAACTTGGCCGGTCTGGCCGATGGGCAATACGCCGACGTGCAGCGCGCGTCGGTCTGGTTGTTTGCCGTATTTGCGCTGGCACCGGCGGCGGCTGCCGTGCTGGCTTTGCGTGGCCGCGTCGCAGCGCCCGCGGCGTCTCTTTCCGAGCAGGAGCAGGAGGCATCATGATCGATCGGATCACCGCCATGCGCACGTTCGTGCGTGTGGCCGACGTCGGCAGTTTCACCAAGGCAGCGGCCTCGCTCGACCTGCCGCGCGCCACGGCGACGACGCAGGTGCAGCATCTCGAGCGCTGGTTCGGCGTGGCACTCTTCACGCGCTCGACGCGGCGTGTCGCGCTCACGATCGAAGGGGCCGTCTATTACGAGCGGTGTGCGGCGATACTCGCCGACATCGAAGAGGTGGAAGCGGGACTGTTCGGTGCCGAAGTGCAGTTGCGCGGACGCCTTGCCATCGTGTTGCCACCGGTCATCGCGCGTGAAGTCGTGATGCCGGCGTTGGCAGAATTTCAGGCGCGCTACCCCGGGCTCGAAATCGCAATCGATGCGACGCCCGCGCACGGCGACTGGCGTGGCGACGGTGTGGAGTGCGGGGTGGTGTTGGGCGAGTTGCCCGATTCGCGGCTGGTGGCGCGGCATCTGGGGGACTTGCCGCGTGTGACGTGTGCGAGCCGCCGCTATCTCGACACGCATGGCGTGCCCGACGATCTCGAAGCGCTGACCGCACACACGTCGGTGAAATGGCTGACGGCGCCTGCGGAGCCGCTAGCCTCTGCTTCGGTATCAGCGTCGATGTCGGCTTCGGTGGGGCATGCGCCTCGCTCAGCCTCGGCGGCGAATGACGCGCTGCCTGCGCTCGGTTCGATGCTTGCCACCTCGCCGCCGCCGGCATTGGTCACTGCCCGTTGCGGCGATCTGATGTTGATGGTCGGCGACCGGGCCACGTGCGTGCGCACACGCGGACAACTTCATGTAGGCGATGAAGCTGCGTATCTTGCCGCAGGGCTCGAAGGGCTCGGTCTGATTCAACCGACAGTGTTGGCGGCGGCCCCGTATCTCGCCTCGGGACGTCTGGTGCCGGTGTTGCCGAAATGTCCGCCACCGCCGTTGCGGCTCTCGGTGGCGTACCCCGCGCAAAAGCGCGTCTCACCGCGCGTGCGCGCCTTCGTCGACTGGCTCGCGCAGATTTGCGAGCCGCTCGCGACGCAGCAGCGCTATGCACCACCCGCGCCGCCCACGCCACCCGCCGGTCCGCTGCCGGAGGGCAAGCCGTCCAGCACGCGACGCTCATTCAGACTGCCGGCGTAATGATTGCGCTTTTCTTCGTACATCAGCAGATCGGCCTTCTGCACGGTGGCTTCGAGGCGCTCACCGGCCTCGCACGTGGCCATGCCCATCGAGAACGACAGCGGCGTGCCCGGATAGAACGAGTTGTTGAGTTCGACGAGTTGACGAATGCTCTCCATCATCGCTGCACCACCCGTCGCATCGGTTGACGGCAGCAGCAGCGCAAATTCGTCGCCGCCAATGCGCGCAGCAATCTGCGGCGCCACCACCGACTTGCCGAGCACTTCGCCGGCGCGACGCAGCAGCGCGTCGCCAGCGGCGTGTCCGAGCTGGTCATTCACCGCCTTGAGTCCGTTCAGATCGGCGACGATCACCGTCACCGGGAACGGGCCCTTGCGCTCCAGACGGTTCAATTCATCCACGTAGAACGAGCGGTTGCGCAGCTTGGTGAGCACGTCGTGCTTGCCGAGGAATTCGAGATACGACTCGGCCTTCTTGCGCGCGGTGATGTCCGTGAGCGCCACGAGCACCAGATCCCAGCGCGGCTCATGCCCGGGGAGCACGGCAAATTGCAGGTGGACGTTGATCTCGTTGCCGTCGAGCGCGTAGTTCACGACTTCGCGCTGCTGGAAGAGTTTGTTCTCCCACAGATCGATCAACTGCTCGCGGAAGTTGTGCCGCATGTCGTCGCGAAACACATCGGGCAGACGCGAGAGCAGGGTGGCCTTGTCGGTTGCCACGAACATCGCGAGCGTGTGACGGTTCACGTCGAGCACGTGAATCTCGTTCATGCAGCGCTCGACAAACTCGGGATGCACGTCGGTGAAGGTGCGAAAGTCAGTGATGCCGCGCGCACGTGCATCGTCGAGCAGCAACTTGATCGCGCTGAAATCCTCCACCCACAACGAGACCGGCGAGTATTCGAAGAGACCCCGTGCGTATTGCTCGCCCATGGTCACGCGCTCGCGTGCATGTTCGAGTTCGGTCACGTCTTCGAGCGAAATCAGCACGCGGTCGAGCGTGGTTTCGTGCCCCGGGAGGACCGAGCCGTTGAGCAGCACGTCCAGACGCCGTCCGTCGAGCGTGTAGTTGACAGTCTTGCTGGTGAAGTGCGTACGGCCGTCCCAAAGCTGGCAGAGCTCTTCGATATGCGTCTTGAGCATGTCGTCGCGGAACACACGCGGCAGATTGGCCACGAGCGCGTCGAGCGACGGTGCGTTGAACATCGAGAGCGTTTTGCGATTGACCTTGATGACGCGAATGCGCTGCGAGCACGCCGACACATGTGCCGCATCGGTCTTGAAGTGCGCGCGCAAATCGGTCACGCCCTGCGCCCGCCATTCGTCGAACAGATGCCGCACGCCGCTGAAGTCTTCGAGCCAGAGCGAGACCGGCGCGAGATCGAACATGACGGCGTCGTCGCTGGCGGCGCTCGGGAGGGCCACCGCAGGGGCAGCGGAAGACGTGGAAGGTACAGCGGGCATGGCGTCCGGCATGTGGCACCTGAAGTCGGGTCAGGCCGTCATTCTAAGGTGAAACGGCCCTAACCCCTATGGGACGAAATAGGGCCGTAATCACGAAGCCACAGGGAAGAAACCGCACCGAATCACAGCAACGGCGCACCGGTGTCGCGTTTGACTTCACGCAGCGAGAGCATCGATTCGATGGAGGAGACGCCGGGCAGGGCGCGCAGCACGTCGCGCGTGAACAGGCCGTAGTCGTCGAGATCGGTGGCCACCACGCCGAGCAGATAGTCGGCGCTGCCCGAAATGTTGTGGCACGACACGATGCGGTCGATGGCCTGCACTTCACGCTCGAACTGCTCGGAAAGCGCCCGGTCATGCACGGCAAAGCGCACGTGCACGAAGGCCACGACACCCAAGCCCAGCGCACGGCGGGAGAGTTCTGCCCGGTAGCCGGTGATATAGCCATCGGCTTCGAGGCGCTTGAGGCGGCGCGCACACGGAGTTTCGGAGAGTGACACGCGCTCGGCGAGCTTGGCGTTGGAGATGCGACCGTCGCGCTGGACGATGGCGAGAATCGCCCGATCGATGGCGTCGAGTTCGTTCATGGTGGGTATCCCGCTACAAAATCTGCTGCAAAGACGGCATTCCACCACGATCTGCGGTGCTGGGGAAGTGTTACCCCTCATCCAGACGGCTTAGGTCGCCCGGATATCGCCAAAAATGACTTTGAAGGATTGTCTTGTGATTTCTTTGGGTGTGGAGGAATCGGCTAAATATCATGCTTTTATTGGATGGAAAACGCCACGTTTCTCCGATGAATTAGCGTGATCATGTAGACCTTTCCGGCCGCTGTGGCCGGGTCCGGAGACGTCTCATGGTTTCGCTTCAGTTGCTCACGGTTTTCATCGGCGCGCTTGTGGTGGTGTACGCATTGCCCGGCCCCGACATGGCGCTGGTGATGCAGACGAGCATGGTGCGCGGCGTGCGGCACGGGCTGGCAACGTCGGTCGGGCTGGCACTGGCGCGCGCGGGTCATGTGACGCTCTCGGCCTGTGGTGTGGCAGCGCTGCTGCGCGCGGCCCCGTGGCTGTTCGAAACGGTACGCATTGCCGGCGCGATCTATCTTGCGTGGATCGCCATCCAGATCTGGCGCTCGCCGGCGTTCGGCATCGAGGCGCTGTCGACGTCGCGCGAAGCGGCGCCGCCGCTGACACAGGCGGTGCGCCGTGGCGTGTTGTCCAGCGTGCTGAACCCGAAGGCGTTGCTGTTTTGTTCGGTGCTGTTGCCGCAGTTCGTGCGCCCGGAAGCGGGGCCGGTGTGGTCGCAGGTGCTGGAGTTGGGGGTGCTGCTCGTGGCGGTCGGCGCGGTGTTCGACGTGACGCTGACGTTCGGCGCGGCCCACATCGCGCGCTGGTTGCGCACGCGCCCGCTTGCACAAAAAGTACAACGCTGGTCATTCGCGGCGGCGCTCATGGCGTTCGCGCTCAGGTTGTCACTCGATTGACCTGACTCGCGGTAAGCTACCGCACTTCCCTCTGGGCAAACCATTGCACCAACCAGGTGCATTTCGCTGCGACACCGCAATTATGGGTGCGACAGAACGTCGCACCTATTGAAAAATGGGAACGTTCCCCAATTGCTGCATTGCACAGCGTTTGCCGTCAAAAGCCCCCATAACTACGTTGAAAATGTCGCGCGCGTACGCGGGTGACCGGCGCGACACATTGTCGCGCAGCCGTGCCCATCATGTCCGGCCTTATTAAACTTCGGCATAATGCCGCACCGTGATGGAAGTAAAAGCCAAGAAGTCGGACAGTGACTTGAGGCCTGCGGGCGGCAATCTGCCCCGGTTCCCGTCTTTTCGATGACCCAGTCGTCGTAGTTCGGCCGGTGCAATACCGGCGCGGCGACTGCTCCCGTCTCACCTTAACCCTTGCCAACCTCCTGCGACCCTGCATCAGGCCGGTAAGCCCGTGTTGTGCCGTTCGCTGGCCAACTCAACCCTGTCGTGTGACATGAAGAAACACAGAAACCCGCGATTGCTTAGGCTCCTCGCCTTGTGTTCGCCGCTGCTTTTGGCTGGCTGCGACATGGCGCTGCTCAACCCCAAAGGGCAGGTCGGAGAAGAGACCAAATCCCTGATCCTCACGGCCACTTGGCTGATGTTGATCGTTGTGATTCCGGTCATCGTGATGACGCTGTGGTTTGCGTGGAAGTACCGCGCGACCAACAAGTCGGCCCGCTACGAGCCGAATTGGTCTCACTCGACGGCCATTGAGGTCGTGGTGTGGCTCGTGCCGATCATCATTATTGCGATCCTCGCGCGCATTACCTGGGTCAGCACCCACGAACTCGATCCCTACAAGCCGCTGCAAAGCGACGTGAAGCCGATCACGGTCGAAGTGGTGTCGTTGAACTACAAGTGGTTGTTCATCTACCCGGAACAAGGCATCGCGACGATCAATGAACTGGCCGTTCCGGTCGATACCCCCGTGAATTTCAAGATCACGTCGGAATCGATCATGAACTCGTTCTTCATTCCGGAACTCGGCAGCCAGATCTACTCGATGGCCGGCATGGAAACGAAGCTGCATCTGATCGCGAATCACGTCGGCTCGTTCGACGGCATTTCGGCGAACTACAGCGGCGGCGGTTTCTCGGGCATGCGTTTCAAGACGCTGGCGATGACGGACAACGACTTCCAGCAATGGGTGACGAAGGTGCGTGAGTCGAAGAAGGTGCTCGACAAGTCGACCTACGCGTCGACGCTGGCACCGATGAGCGAGAACACGCCGGTGACGTA
Organism: Pandoraea sp. PE-S2R-1; assembly: GCF_002179865.1. NCBI lineage: Bacteria > Pseudomonadati > Pseudomonadota > Betaproteobacteria > Burkholderiales > Burkholderiaceae > Pandoraea > Pandoraea sp. PE-S2R-1. The sequence goes on from NZ_NGUR01000007.1 coordinate 96,398, forward strand.
TTACAGCTCGGTCGACGCGAACATGTTCCAGTCGATCCTGCACGCCCCGATGGCCGCGGGCATGGCTCAGCAGCACGAGGGTCACGCCGCCGGTCACGATGCCCATGAAGGCATGGACATGAAGGGCATGGACATGAAAATGGAAATGAAGGGCGCGGGTACTGACGCGGTGGCAGCTCCGGCTGCGGCAGCGAACGTGCAGAACGGCCAGCCCATGACCATGGCCATGGACGCCGGCGCGCATGCGATGCACGCCGCCGGTACGGCCGCGCACGCGCACAAGGAGTAAACAACAATGTCAACGCTGTTTGGCAAACTGACCCTCGAAGCCATCCCGTACCACGAGCCGATCATCGTCGGCGCCGTGGGCATGATGGTGCTGGGTGGGCTGGGCATCCTCGCGCTGCTCACCTACTTCGGCAAGTGGAAGTACCTGTGGAATGAGTGGATCACGTCGGTCGATCACAAGAAGATCGGCATCATGTACGTGCTCGTGGCGCTGGTCATGCTGTTGCGCGGCTTTGCCGACGCGATGATGATGCGTACCCAGTTGGCACTCGCCCACAATTCGCCTGGCATTCTGCCGCCGGAACACTACGACCAGATCTTCACCGCCCACGGCGTGATCATGATCTTCTTCGTGGCAATGCCGTTCATGACGGGCCTGGTGAACCTCGTGGTGCCGCTGCAAATCGGCGCACGCGACGTGGCTTTCCCGTTCCTGAATACGCTGTCGTTCTGGCTGTTCGTGGCCGGTATGGCACTGGTGAACCTGTCGCTGGGCGTGGGTGAATTCGCACGCACGGGCTGGCTGGCTTACCCGCCGCTCTCGGGCATTCAATTCAGCCCCGGCGTGGGCGTGGATTACTACATCTGGGCTTTGCAGATTTCAGGCTTGGGGACGTTGCTCACGGGTGTGAACTTCGTCGTCACGATTCTGAAGATGCGCGCTCCGGGCATGAACCTGATGAAGATGCCGGTCTTCACGTGGACGGCACTGTGCACGATGGTGCTGGTGTGCGCCGCGTTCCCGGTGCTGACGGTGACCCTGGCGCTGCTCTCGCTCGACCGCTACCTCGACTTCCATTTCTTTACGAATGAGTTGGGCGGCAACCCGATGATGTATATCAACCTGATCTGGATCTGGGGTCACCCTGAGGTGTACATCCTGATTCTGCCGGCGTTCGGTATCTTCTCGGAAATCATCTCGACGTTCTCGGGCAAGAAGCTGTTCGGCTACAAGTCGATGGTGTACGCCACGGCCGCGATCATGGTGCTGTCGTTCCTCGTGTGGGCGCACCACTTCTTCACGATGGGCTCGGGTGCCAGCGTGAACGCGTTCTTCGGTATCGCGACGATGATCATCTCGATCCCGACGGGCGTGAAGATCTTCAACTGGCTGTTCACGATGTACCGCGGTCGCGTGCAAATGACCGTGCCGGTGCTCTGGACGCTGGGCTTCATCGTGACGTTCGTGATCGGCGGTATGACGGGCGTGCTGCTCGCCGTGCCGGGCGCTGACTTCGTGCTGCACAACTCGCTGTTCCTGATTGCTCACTTCCACAACGTGATCATCGGTGGCGTGCTGTTCGGTTACATCGCCGGTATGAACTACTGGTTCCCGAAGGCTTTCGGCTTCAAGCTCGACGAACGTCTGGGCAAGTACAGCTTCTGGTGCTGGATCATCGGTTTCTACCTGGCCTTCATGCCGCTGTACGTGCTGGGTCTGATGGGCATGACGCGCCGTCTGAACCACTACGACAACCCGGCCTGGCAGCCGTGGCTGATCGCCGCACTGATCGGTGCGCTGTTCATCGCCGCCGGTATCGCCTTCCAGGTGCTGCAAGTGGTGGTGTCGATCAAGAACCGCAAGGCGCTTGCCGATACGACGGGTGACCCCTGGAACGGCCGTACGCTGGAGTGGATGACGTCCTCGCCGCCGCAGTTCTACAACTTTGCCGAAGAGCCGCGCGTGCACGATGTGGACGAGCTGGCCTACCGCAAGGAACACGGCATCAAGAGCGATCTGAAGACGAGCTACGCCCCGATCCACATGCCGAAGAACACCGGCGCCGGTTTCATCATCAGCGTGTTCTCGCTGGTGTTCGGTTTCGCCGCAATCTGGCACATCTGGTGGCTGGCTATCGTTGGCTTCGTCGGCATGATCGTGGCATTCATCTGCCGCAGCAACGACGATTCGATCGACTACTACGTGCAGTCGCCGGAAGTGGTGGCCATTGAAAAGGCCCACCATCAGGCACTGGCTGTAGCAGCAAAGGCTTAATCATGACGAGCGAAGTTCTTAAACACACGGGCTCGCATGCGGATGCGCATGCGCATGACCACGCGCACCACGACACCGGCGGCAATACGATCTTCGGTTTCTGGGTGTACCTGATGACCGACTTGGTGCTGTTTGCCGGCCTGTTCGCCACCTTCGCGGTGCTGCGTGACTCGTCGGCAGGCGGCCCCACCGGCAAGGAACTGTTCGACCTGAAGTTTGTGCTGGTCGAAACGTTCATCCTGCTGTTCTCGTCGATCACCTACGGCTTTGCCATGGTCGGCCTGCACGGCGGCAAGAAGGGCACGGTCATGGGTTGGCTGGCGGTGACGTGGCTGCTGGGCGCCGCGTTCATCGGCATGGAACTGTATGAGTTCCATCACCTGATCCTGGAAGGCGCCGGCCCGCAACGCAGCGCATTCCTGTCGTCGTTCTTCGCGCTCGTGGGCACCCACGGTCTGCACGTGGCCTCGGGCCTGCTGTGGATGGCCGTGCTGATGTTCCAGATCGGCAAGAAGGGCCTGAGCTCGACGAACACGACCCGCCTCCAGTGCCTCTCGCTGTTCTGGCACTTCTTGGACGTGGTCTGGATCGGCGTGTTCACGGTCGTGTACCTGATGGGAGCGATGTAAATGAGCAATAGCAAATCGGTGCAATCGCACGGCCACGAAGCTGGCCATAATGCCGCCGGTGGCAGCCACGGCAGCGTGAAGTCGTATCTGATCGGCTTCGTGCTCGCAGTGATCCTGACCGTGGTGCCGTTCAAACTGGTGATGGATGGCACGATGCCCCCGTCGACAGTGCTGCCGCTGATTCTCGGCGCAGCCCTGATCCAGATGATCGTTCACCTGATCTACTTCCTGCACATGGACCGCTCGTCGGAACAACGCTGGAACATCATGGCGTTCCTGTTCACCGGCCTGATCGTCGTGATCGTGCTCGTGGGCTCGCTGTGGATCATGCACAACGCTAACTCGCTGATGATGCCGGGGATGTAAGTTCTTCCTTCTCGGTGTTAGTGGTAAACAAAAAGGGCAGTTCGAATGATCGAACTGCCCTTTTTGTCTTGAGGCTCACGATGCGATGACGCCGACCGTTTGACTACCCGCTCCGTCCTCTCCCGCCACCCCGGCCCGCGGCGCTTGCCGGCCCTCCGGCTCACTCCAATTTAAAGTCGCTCCGCCAGAGGGCCGGCAATCACCGCTCATATTTCCCGTCGTTTCACCACTCCCACCCTATCCATGCGGTCCCGGGTCGTCCGCCGGTGTATCCGTGGTCGGTGCGGCCAATATCACTCCCGGCCTCACCGGCAAGTCCGGTCTGATACCCAGCAAAGGCAACGCTTGGGACGCGATTTCCGCAAACGCCGGGCCCGCCGCCTGTCCCCCAAAGTGCTGCGATGCCTTCGGCTCATCCACCGACACCGCAATCACCAATCTCGGCGCCGACAACGGCGCAATCCCCACAAACGACGCCCGATACTTCGAGTGATCGTAGCCGTGCACGCCCGCCTTGTACGCCGTGCCCGTCTTGCCCCCAATGCTGTATCCCGCCACCTGCGCCGTCGTCGCCGTACCCCCCGTATCCACCACGGCCGCCAACATCTTTCGCATCTCCGATGCCGTACGGCTATCAATCACTCGCACCCCCTCCGGCTGCACCTGCGCGTCCGGCTTGATGATCGTGATCGGTACCAACACCCCATCGTTCGCAAAGATGGTGTACGCCCGCGCCAACTGGAACAACGACGCCGAAATACCATAGCCGTACGCCATGGTGGCCTGCTCGATGCGACGCCACGATTTGTACGGACGTAATCTCCCCGAGACAGCACCCGGGAAACCGAGCTTCGGCTGCTGACCCAACCCAATCTCGGTGAACATGTCCCACATCTCCTCCGCCCGCAACATGGTCGACACCTTGGTCATGCCAATGTTGCTCGACTTCTGAATCACACCCGCCGCCGTCAATACCCCGTTCGCGCTGTCGTCGCTGATGGTCGCACCCTCGAACACATAGCGGCCCGGGCCTGTGTCGATAAGCGTGGCCGGCGTCAGACGATGCAAGTCCAACGCCAACGCCATCGTGAACGGCTTGAGAATCGAACCCGGCTCGAATACGTCGGTAAACACCCGGTTTCGCAACTGCTCACCAGTCAAATGCTCCCGATCATTGGGGTTGTACGTCGGGAAGTTGGCCAGCGCCAACACCTGTCCGGTCTTGGCGTCGATGACGACGGCCATCGCCGCCTTCGCGCCGGTGCGATCCAGTGCGTTCTTCAATGCCTCGTACGCGATGTACTGCACGCGAGTATCGAGCGTCAGACGAATGTCCTTGCCGTCGCGCGGCGGGCTGGAGTCGTCAAGGTCCTGAATGGTGCGGCCGATTCGATCCTTGATGACGCGCCTCACCCCGGCTGCGCCTTCAAGCAACGGCTCTTCGCCCAACTCCATGCCTTCCTGCCCCTTGTCCTCGACGTTGGTGAAACCCACGACGTGGGCGGCAACGTCGCCTTCGGGATAGAAGCGCTTGTATTCACTGCTCTCGTATACGCCGGGAATGCCCAGCGCTTCGATCTGCTTGCCGATCTCGGGCGATACCTGCCGCTTGATATAGACGAATTTCTTCTCGCCGATCAACTTGCTGCGCAAGTCCTTGGCTGGCATGTCGAGTAATTTGCTCGCCTGCTGGATATCGCTGTCGGACAGGTCGTCCGGTACTTCGGTCGGCACGGCCCACACGGTACGCATGGGCAGGCTGGTGGCCAGCACGCGACCATCGCGGTCTTCGATCTTGCCGCGCACGGCCGGCATGACGATGGTGTGCTCGTAACGCTTTTCACCCTGCGCGATATAGAAGCCGTTGCCGGGGCCCGCAATCCAGAAGGCACGCACGACCAAGCCGATGAACGCGAGGGTGATGACGATGACGACGAGTTTGGAGCGCCACAAGGACATGCGCGATTGAAGGACCGGACTGGCGGAGAACGTGACGTCCTTGGGCTGGCGTTTCTTTTGCATGGCGCTCGCGGGGCGTTGAGATGCGATGACTGCGGTGAGCCAATCAACAGACTCTGGCTCAAATTCTAGGCCAGATAGCGTAGCACGCAAGCGACTGTTGCAATAGCGCAAAAGCCCCGTCACACGGGGCTTGCAGCGTTTTTTTCGATGACGTCGCGACGCGGTCGCGTATGGGTGTCAGCAGGTGAAACCGGACACGAAAAATCGGCGGAAAAACGCCCGCTCCCGGCCGCTCCCATCCGCTTCGGTGCCACTACTTCGCTGCGCCGAACCGGACGTCGCCGTACCACGCGTGCGCACTCGCGTGCGTGTTGTCGCTGTCGGTGAAAACCCCATAGCCCATCAATTTGCCGGGCTTCTGGTGATAAACACGCTCGTAGTCGGCCGCGAGATTGCGCGAGAAGGACTGCCATTTGCCGATGCTGGCGTCGCCACCCGCCACGACGAGCATCTGCACGCGGTCGGTATGCGGGTTCTGGATGACGCTGCCGGGGGCGGCATCGTTGGACCAGATGTACATCAACGTGGCGTAGGGCAGGTCTTCCCCGCCCGCTTTGGCGAGGCTCATCGCTGCCCGGTCGCCGAAGGGTAGCGACGACTTGTCGCCATCGAAGAAGAAGACGATCCGCGCCGGCGAGTCTTCTTTGTCAGCTTCGCGGTTGTCGGCCCCGGGAATGGCGCCCGCCACTTTCCAGCGCCACGAGACGGTCGGGGTAGCCGCGAGATCGATGCCGTCGCCCTTGTACATGAGCGCCGAAGCCGAATCCACGGACTTGGCTTCGATCACATTGCGTCCGTCGTCAGCGACGACGTTGTACTGGGTGAGCTTCTTGCCTTTGACGACGGGCAGGTTTTGCGCGCCAACAGGCAACGCACTGCCCGCGGGCGCTTGCGAGAAGAGGGCACCGCTTCCGGTATCGCTATCCGCCGCGAGGGCCGCGCCCGGGGCAAGGCCAACGAGCGTGAGGGCGAGTGCGGCGGCGCAGGCAGCGCGAAGGGCGCGCGCGCCCGGAGGAATCACCGGGCGGCGGAAGGTGCTGGAAATGCGGGAATTGCGGGAATTGCTGGAATTGCGAAGCGGCGAGACGATGCGTTGCATAGTGAGCGACTCCGGCTTTGAGAGGGGCGCGGCAGGCCCCGGAACACTTACCGCTGCTGCATGGCGACGCGCAACCCCAGTCCGATGAAGATGGTGCCGATGATCTTGCCCTGCCAGCGCAGCAGCCACGTAAAGCGCTTCACAAAGCGGCCGAGCGGGCGTACCGACAGGGCGATCGCGGCCGTGTACACGGCGCTCATGGCGACGAACACCATACCCAGCACCAGAAACTGCATGAACACGTTGCCTTCGCTCGCATGCACGAACTGCGGCATGAAGGCGAGGAAGAAGAGCGCGGTCTTGGGGTTGAGCACTTCGGTGGCGACGGCCTGCGCAAACGCGCGCGTGGGCGACACCTGCGGCGCCACGGGCAACTGCGGATCGCTCGGGCGCTCACGCAGCGCCTTGATACCGAGATAGATCAGGTAGGCCGCCCCGATGTACTTGACGACGTCGAACGCGAGCGCAGAGGTCATCAGCACGGCCGACAAGCCCACGGCTGCACACAGGGTATGGACGAGGTCGCCGAGGGCGATACCCATGCCGGTCATGATGCCGGCGCGGCGCCCACCCTGCACGGTGCGGGTAATGGTGAGCAGCACGGCAGGGCCGGGAATCAGGAACAGCCCGAGCACGACGGCGAAGAACGTGGCGAGGGTGGCAATGGTCGGCATGGAGTCTCCGTGGAACAGGGCCGTCTAATGGTGGCCGGTGGCAGGCGGCTGGTGGCAGATAGCCGGACAGTCGCCGGGAGGCAACGGCCGCCGGACGGCACGATTGCGACATCATCCCAGATTTGGGGCGCGCCTGCTGCGGTGTCCTCCAGAATGCGTTTTGCCATAGCCCTGCTGGAAATCCCGTAAGCGTGGCGGGCCTCGCCGCCGCATGCTGCGCAGCTCTTCAATGCCACCGGGATACTCAACATGCCAATGCTAGTGGATCTGATGTCTCATCTGGTTCATCCGGAGCAGGCGTTCGGGCAGGTGCTGGACGTCCTTCGATCAGGCGAATTCGCGAGCAACTTCGCGAAGGTGCAAAACTGCTCGCAAACCTACGGATGTTGCGAGCGCACGACGATCAACGAAACCGCCATGGTGCTGACGCACTGTGACGAAGGGCCGGAGTACTTTCGTGCTGAGCACTATATCCATGGCATCAACGGATTCAGCGAATATTGGATGCCCCTCGCCGCGCTCGTCTCTACGGGCCTTGGGTGGTCGTCGCGGGCGGCACTCGACAAACTATTCTCGCCGTGGCTACGGTCCGATAACTGGGTTCCACCCACCCTCGGTGGGGCATTTCCGCCACCGGCCGACGATGCGGCCGCCAAGGCACCGTTGGATATCCCGCCGGAAGAGTGGCGCGCGAATCAACAGTACGACGCCGCCCGTGCGCTGACTGCATGGCGAAAGCCTGAGCTGCCGCAGGCGGACGCCGACATTTCCAGAGCGCTGATCGTGCATCTGTCGAACACGCCACGACAGAGTGACCTGGATAGCTGGCACGTCGTCGCGCTATGCGGACTGTTGGCTCACGGGCTCGACTTCCACCTGAATGCCGCCCACGTACAAAACCTTCGAATCATTCCCGCCATGCCTTCGTTGATTCGGCGCGACGAGATGTTCGGGCTGCTTCACGACCTGTTGGTACCCGCGTGGGAGACGGATGTGGCAGGGGCGCCGACATTTTCGGTGCATCCGGTCGATGTGCAACTCTTCGATCCGGAGGAGACGACCGGCGATCTCGAGGCACTGGAGGAGGTGTGCGATGACCCGTCGGTGCCGAAGAAGTCACACGAGGCGCGAAAGCAGGAGATCAGAGAGAACCGGGAGCGGCTGACCGACGTGGCGGCGCTTGAACGTGTCCGGGCGCGCGTCGTGTCACTGATCGCCGCCAGCGTGCGCAACGACTGTGGCATGCGAGCCGACTGGCGATATCTTTTCAATATGCAGATGTCTATCGCGTCGGTGTATCTCGACACCTGTTCGAGTGTGCTCGAACGCATTGGAAACAGCGTCATGGCGGACATCTCGACGCGCGACATCTGGAAGTGGCACGACGCGCCACCGGCAGGCACCCATGGGCCATGGCCCCCATCGATGCCGATGCACGTGGCGCAGTGGCTGGCACGCGTCCTGATTACCGAAGCCGGAATTCAGACAACGCCGACGGCGCGCTCGGCATACGGATTTGCGGCGATGGCTCGGATGGACACGCCGCCTGCGCTGGTCATCGGCTCGCTGGAGTGGAGCGAACTCGTCAAGGGCGTGGAGATCATGGGCAACGCGCACTGGCGTGCGTCGTTCGATACGGTCAGCCGGGCTGGCAGAACCGGAGCGAACCCGATGCCGGACACGAGCGAACAGGACGCCCCCGAGCGTGAAGCGTCGACTCGGTGGCGCAAGCCGGCGCGAGCCCGCAAGCCGAGCCACAAGCACGGCGCAAACTGGCGCCACGCCTGAGCACTTCGCTCACAACCACGCCCCACCCACCAATCCCGCAACGCTACCCGCCGCCAGCCACCACAGCGGGTGAACACGCGTTCGGATGGCCAGCACGGCCACGCTTGCGGTAATGCCTGCAAGCAGCCACGACGTGGCCGATGCCTCGGCAATCAACGCCGCACTCGCGGCCACGAGTCCCGCCGTCATCGGCATCAACCCAGCCTGAACGATGCGTCGCCACGGCCGGTCTTTGAAGCGCTGCCACAGATGCAGCACGAAGATCGTAATCAGCGACGACGGCCCGAACTTGGCGAGCGTGGTGACCAGCATCCCCTGCCAACTGGCCACGTGCCAGCCGACCAGCGTGACGATCATGAGATTCGGGCCGGGCGCCGCCTGCCCAAGCGCGAACAGCGCACTGAATTCTTCCGAGGTCATCCAGTGATGGATGTCGACGACCTGACGCTCCATCTCCGGCAAGATCGTGTTGCCCCCGCCGAACGCGAGCACGGACAACTGCGTGAAGATGAGCGCGAGCGAGATAAGGGTGCCGGTCATTGCGAAACCCTCCACGTGGCGTAGATGGACAGCGGCGTCATGATCAGCATGGTGAGCACGAGCGGCACGCGCAATACGGCAATCATGATGAAACACGCCGCCGCAACACCGGCCAGCACCACGGATTTGCGCAGCGGCCACGACACTTTCCACGCCATCTGTATCAGCAAACCTGCCGCCGCTGCCGCAAGCCCGGCGAAGAGATGCTTCACGTGCGGGTCGTTCTGAAAGTGCTGATAGACCATGCCGAGCATGATCACGACAGCAGACGGTGCCGCAATCAATCCGAGAATCGACGCCAGCGCGCCGCGCCAGCCGTGAAAACGCATGCCCAATGCGACGGACAAGTTGATGATGTTGCCGCCGGGCAGAAACTGGCAAAGCCCAAGCAGATCGGTGAATTCTTCTGAGGTCAGCCAACGATGCCGGTCGACGATCATGCGGCGTGCCAGCGGCAATGCGCCGCCGAACGCGGTCATGCCCAAGCCGAGAAAGCCGAAGAAAAGCTGACGAATGCTCGGGACGACGGTGTCGTTGGTGTCTGAGGTACCGGAGACCGGGAGATCGGGCGGACGTGTCGCCGGGGCGGCGAGCTTGGTGGACGGAGCCGGAATGCGCATGGCGGGAATCTTCTAGAACTACTACAGCCGTGGGGGCCGCCCGGCAGGAGGTGACATCGCGGAAGGAGATGCACGGGCGCCGCGCGGGACAACGTCAGAGTAGGTCGATTGCGCTATATTGTCCAATATATGGAAGTGACTGGAATCATATCGAATCAATATGGCAAACATCGACATTCGGCTGCTGCGTTATTTCATTGCGGTGGCTGAAACGGGCCACATGACGCGGGCCGCCGAACGATTGGGTATCGGCCAGCCGCCGCTCTCGCAGCAGATTCGCGTGCTGGAGACACAACTGGGCGTGACGCTCTTTGAGCGGCTGCCGCGCGGCATGGCGCTTACCGACGCGGGGCAGGCGTTTCTGGGCGATGCCTACGACGTGGTGCGCAAACTCGATCAGGCGGTCGATGACGTCCGGCGCGTGGCCGCAGGTGTCAAAGGGCGGCTGGCGGTGGGCTTTACGAGTTCGTCGGCACTGCACCCGTTTGTGCCCGCTGTGATTCGCGCGTTCCGGGCGGATGCACCGGCGGTTTCTCTGATGCTCGACGAGAGCAGCACGACGGAATTGCTGGATGGCTTGCGCGACGGTCAGCTCGACGCAGTCTTCATTCGTCAGCCGCTGGGCGACATCGCGCAGATTGCCATCCTGCCGGTGCTGGAAGAGCCGATGGTGCTGGCAGTGCCATCGTCGCACCCGCTGGCGCTCAAGGGGCGTGCGGGCAAGGCAGCGGTGCCGCTGACGGCACTCTCGGCGGAGAAGCTGATTCTCTATCGACGCCGCACGGGGCAGGGGTTGTACGACGCGATCATTGCCGCGTGTCACGGGGCAGGGTTCAGCCCGCATATCGAGCAGGAGGCGCCGCGTCTGCCGTCGACGCTATCGCTGGTGGCTGCCGGGTTGGGGGTGTCGATCGTGCCCGCATCGCTCATGCGCATGCAGGTGGAGGGCATCGTCTACCGGCCACTGACCCCCGCACCGCGCGCGCCGCTGCACTTCGCTTATCGGGACGGGGTGCTCGCGGGGCCGACGGCGCGTTTGCTTGACCACGTGCGCACGGCGGCGAAAACCGGTGGATGGGGGGATGTGAGCTTGTTGAACGCAGGATGACGGCCGCCGGGAAGCGGTCAAGATCCACTTTCATTCGCCAGAAATCGCAATGGGGCATTCGACCTTTGAATTCACGCGATAGCGGACCTTTCGGATTTCCGAGATAAACGGCACTTGGTCGCTCGGGGCATTGGCGTTCTCAACAACATCTGTTAGATATCTTTCCTTCGGCGACGTTACCCCGCGTATTGAATAAATTTCAATGTGCCATCATTGAATAGATAATAGTCCTAAAGTTTTTAAATATTTTGCCGCTATGTACGCGAGCGATTGGAATGTGCTCAATTTTGGTGGGCCGGGGCAGGTGATTCGCACCGTACTTCACAAATACAAACGAAAAGAGAGATCAGATGGCCAGTGATTTGACCGAGTCGAAGGTTCAACAGGCACTTGAATGGGCCTACGACAAAGCATTAAATGGCATTCCCGGGACCGGGACTGCCGAGGAGTTAGCGAAGCAATACTTGAGCGACAACGAATCGCCACTTGACGCTGTCAACTCCCTCATTCGCTGGCAAAATACGAAGGCCGCAACTTCCGGCTTTCTGACAGGTTTGGGCGGCATAGTGACATTGCCTGTGACGATTCCCGCGAATGTCGCGAGTGTGCTCTACGTTCAACTGAGAATGATCGCCGCCATCGCCTGTATCGGAGGTTACGATCCCAAAGACGATCGCGTCAAGGCGCTTGCATACGCTTGCTTGGCGGGAAGTGCAGCGAAAGACATCTTGAAGGATGCGGGAATCGTCATCGCGCAAAAAATCGCACTCAATTCCCTGAAAGGCATAAGTCGCGGAACGATCACCAAAATCAATCAGGCCGTAGGGTTCCGCCTACTTACCAAGTTTGGAACCACCGGTGTCATCAATCTTGGGAAAGCGGTGCCAATTTTGGGCGGTATTGTCGGTGCGACGTTTGACTCTGTCACGACAAATGTCGTGGGTAACGTCGCTCGCGATACGTTCATCCCATCCGCCAAAACGGTCGCTGCCTGACGTCGATTGGGCGACAGAACCAAGGCGTGCTTTTCGGAACCGATCCGCGTCGCACGCCTTTTTCTAGAAATTTAAATAAACGTCGTATTTAATTTTTTTCATGACGAAGGGCTGTCGGTGAAAGAACGGCTCGCAGACTTCAATTGTGGAAATGGAAAAAATCTGCACGCTCGGCGCATTCGATCCTCAAGCCGTAGAACCCCCACCGCCCTGTTGCAGCAACGCCTCGATATGCCCGTGCAGGCCGACGTCGGTCCATTCGAGCTCGCCCATGCGCCAGAAGCGCGCATTGCCAGCGCGGTCGACGAGGTAAGTCGCTGGCAGCCCGACGGAGCCGAAGCGTTTGAATACCGAGCCGTCGCGATCGAGCAGCACGGTGCCGTCGATGGGCAACTTCGAGAGGAATGGTTTGACGGTAGGCGGAGACTCTTTCACGTTCACGGCCACGAGGGCCAGCCCGCGATTGCGATACTGCCGGGCCACTGCGCCCATCGCCGGAATCTCTTCGCGGCACGGTCCACACCACGTGGCCCAGAAGTTGAGCACCACCACACGCCCACGCCATTCCGATAACGCATGCTGCTGGCCGTCCAGCCCCTCCAGCGTGAACGACGGGGTTGCCCCGCGCCACGCCGAGAGCGTGCCGCCGGAGTTGCCCGCGAGCGCGCTGTCGTCGACTTCGGCACCGGGTTTGCCCGGCCCTGCGGCGAGCGCGGGGGTGTCGATACCGGCCAGCGCCCCGGCTGTGCCGAGTGCGCCCAGCGTCTGAAGAAAATGACGGCGTTGCATGGTGAAGCTCTCCTTCGTTGTCTGACGCGAGTCTCGCAAGTCCCGCAAGTCCGGATCAGGCCTTGAGTTCGCGCGCGCTCATGCGATAGCGGAAAGCGTCCGGGTCCAGACTGTCGAGCCGGCCCTGTGCGACTTCGCCATTCGGATACATGAGGAACGGCACGGAGCCGTCGCGCTTGTCACGCGCGCCCGGCAGCGGCACGTCGGCACCGTGATTGAACGCGACCCAGTTCATTTCCCACTGGCCGAACAACATCGCCCGCGCAGCACGCACGCGCAGATCGTCGACCGGCAGACCGCCCGGTACTTCTTCGAGCACGACCTTGCGCACGTCCGCCGGGTCAACCGGCACCCAGCCATACCCAGCCGCATAAAATTCAGCACGGCAATGCTGGGCACGTGTCACGTCGCCCGCTTTGCCGAGACTGTTGAAGCCGTGATTCGACGCCGCCACGCGAACACCGTAAGCATCGCGTGCGGGAATGCCGACCGAGCGTGCGAGCGCGGTGAAGAGCGCGTTGATGTCGGCACACTTGCCCGCAAGGTCGCCCGTCGTGAGGATGTAGCGCACGTCGCCGGTGCCGCAACCGCGCACCGACCCTTCGCGGCGGCAGTTGTCGACGATCCACTGATAGATGGCCTGTGCTTTCGCCACGTCACCGTCTTGCCCGCGCGTGATGCGCTGGGCCGTTTCGCGTACGAGACCGTCGGTCGGCTGCAACTCGGTCGGTTGCAGATAGCGGCGCAGCACTTCGGCCGACTCGCGCGGGGCATTTGCCGACGGCGGCTGCGACAGATCGACGCGGCGGTCGCGCGTGGCAAAGGTGTTGATGAGCGTGACCGTACGCGCCGGGCCACCCTGTGCAGGCGCATCGGGCCACGCGACCGCGAGCATCGGCACATCGACCCCGGCGGCACCGCGCACCTTGCGCAATGCCGCTTGCGCGCCCGGCGCTTCCCAACGCGTGCCGAGCGCTTGCTGGTACGTTGCGGAGGGTGAAATGGCGACCGGCAGCCAGACGTTGGCAGGGCCAGCCGAGGCGGGCAGGTCGACTTGCGTCGTCAGCTCGAAGGTGCGCCAACCGTCGGCCGCATTGGGCGCATTCGTTGCGGCGGGTTGCGAGGTGGCGGCATCGGCCCGGCCGGAAACCAGCGCGGCGGGCAGCATGGCGGCGGGTACGGTGGACGCGGCGAGCGAGAGAAAACGACGACGTTGCATGATGGAATCCCCGTCAGAATCAGCGCCCACGGCGCATGGTGGTTGGGATGTCGTTCGACCGGCGACGCCATAGCACGGGCCATCGGGCGAAAGCTGCTCCATAATACGTCGACTTTTGGCAAACTGTCGTCATCGCACCGCAGGGTATGTACGTAGTCTGAGGCAGACATGCCGCACATCCCTTCCGCGCGCCACGAGCGCCACGAATGCCGCCCACTTCAACGCCAACGACCATGACCGCACACGATGCCACTCAGGTGGATGCTTCACCGGCAGCTTCACAGACGTCTCCGCAGACCACGCCTGCCGCTCCGCGCTTGACTTCGCTCTCGCACGGCGGCGGCTGCGGCTGCAAGATCGCACCGGGCGTGCTCTCGGAACTGCTCGCACGCAACGAGTCGCCCATGCCGATGCCGGCCGCTCTGCTGGTGGGCACCGAGACCTCGGACGACGCAGCGGTCTATCAGTTGAACGACGAACAGGCGATCATCGCCACGACCGATTTCTTCATGCCGATCGTCGACGATCCGTTCGACTTCGGCCGCATCGCCGCGACCAACGCGCTCTCTGATATCTACGCCATGGGCGGCAAGCCGATCTTCGCGCTGGCCATCGTCGGCATGCCGATCAATGTGCTGCCGCGCGAGACGATCCGCGACATTCTGCGCGGTGGCGAATCGGTGTGCGCCGAAGCCGGTATCCCGATTGCGGGCGGTCACAGCATCGACTCGGTGGAACCGATCTACGGGCTGGCGGCGATGGGCGTGGTGCATCCGAAACGCATCAAGCGCAATGCCGACGCACAGGCGGGCGACGTGCTGGTGCTGGGCAAGCCGCTCGGCGTCGGCGTGATGTCGGCGGCGCTCAAGAAAGGCCTGCTCGACGCTGACGGCTATCGCAGCATGATCGACGCGACCACGCGTCTGAATCGTGTCGGCCCCGCGCTGGCCGCACTGCCGGGCGTGCGCGCGCTCACCGACGTGACGGGCTTCGGTCTGCTGGGGCACACGCTGGAAATGTGCCGTGGCGCCAACCTCGCGGCGTATCTGCGCATGTCCGACGTGCCGCTGTTCGACGGCGTGCGCGAACTGGCCGACAAGGGCTGCATCACGGGCGCGTCGGGCCGCAACTGGGCGTCGTACGGCAGCGCGGTGGAACTGGGCGAGCGCCTCACCGACCGGGATCGCGACCTGCTGTGCGACCCGCAGACGGCGGGCGGGCTGCTGGTGTCATGCGCCCCGGGCGCGGTCGACGATGTGCTCGCCGTGTTCCGCGCCGACGGTTTCGCCGAAGCCGGTATCGTCGGTGCCATGCGGCCGGGCAAGCCAGGCGTGCGCGTGATCTGATCCGGCTAACAACTCGCCGAGCAGGTCGCTGATGTGGATGCCGTTCTTGGCGGCGTCCATCTGCTCATCGGGGGCGGGCCCGTTGCGCCGCAAATCGACGAGCGCCTGATTGAGATCGACGTACGGCCGCATGCGTCCTTCGTACTCGGCAAACGCATGCACCGGATTCGGCCAATGCTGGGCCAGCGAATACGCCAGTACGGCCGCACCGACCAGCGCAAGGCTGGTGCCCTGTCCAGAGAATGGCGAGGCGCAATGCGCCGCGTCCCCTGCGAGCGCCACACGTCCCTTGGACCACGACGGCATGCGAATCTGCGCCAGTTCGTTGTAATAGAACTCGTCGGTGGTCTGCATGGCCGAGATCAACTTGGGGATGTCGCCGCCCAAGTGTTCACAATGTGCCGCGACGAGACGCTTCTGCGCGGCCATGTCGTTACGTGGTAACGCCGGGACGGGGGCCTCGAAGCCCACGCCGACACGTAACGAATCCTGATCGAGACTCGGGTAGATGATGTACCCCACGCCGCCCTCGCGATGGCCCAGTTGCCAGTCCTTCAGATCGATCAGGTTGGGCGTGGAGAACAGGGCCAGCACCATGTTCAACGGCCGTACGACTGACGCCTCGTCGTCGAAGCACAGGCGGCGCACGTTGGAATAGGTGCCGTCGGCGCCAATCACCAGATCGAAGGCGCGCGGCGCGCCGTTCTCGAAGCTCACCACCACCTGATCGCCCCGGTCGTCGATGGCCCGAATGCTGTCGTCGTAAAGCCACTCGACGTCCTCGCCAAGCGCACCCGCCAGCAACTCGCACAGATCGTCACGGAAGACCTCGATGTCGCCGATATTGATCCGGCCGCCGCTGAAGGTCCGCTCTTCGGAGCGGTCGAGCTCGTTGCCTTGCGCGTCCAGCATCGACATGCCTTTGAGTTGCGTGCGCAGCGCCTTTGCCTGCCCCAGTAATCCCATCGCTTCGACCACATCGAGCGCAACGCCACGAATGTCGACTGCCTGACCGCCCCGGCGCAGTTCAGGCGCACGCTCGACCAGCGTGGTGGCGAAGCCTGCGCGATCGAGCCAATAAGCCAGCGCCAGACCGCTCACGCCAGCGCCGGAGATCAATACGTTTGCCTTCATGAATGCCTCTCGTTCGGATAAGTCGTTCCGGACATCGACGGGCGGCGGTCGCCATCCATTCGCCAATGTTTCCAGTGGAAAGATTTTGACGAGACTCTCGATTGCCGTCAACATATTTTTCCGTTGGAAACATTGACCTCAGGTATGACAGACAAATCCCCCGGCAAGCCTGCCGACAAGGCCGCCGATGAAACCGCTCGGGCACCGCGTGCCGGCCGTGGCGCGAAAGTGCGCCCATACCATCACGGCGGATTGCCCGAAGCGCTCTTGCAGGCCGCCGAGACGGTGCTCAAGCGCGATGGCCTGCGCGGGCTGACGTTGCGCTCGATTGCGCGCGAGGCGGGGGTGTCGCACACCGCGCCGCAGCATCACTTCGGCGATACGGCGGGGGTGTTGAGTGAACTCGTGGCCGACGGGCATCGGCGGCTGGCGGCGGCGATGTCGGCACGCGCCAGCGAAGCCAAGCCTGGCCCGGCGCGTCGCAAGGCGGTCGCGCATGCGTACATCGATTTCGCGGTGGCGAATCCGGATATGTTCCGCCTGATGTCGCGCAACGAGTTGCTCGATCTGGAACGGACGTCGTTGCAAGACGCTCGCCGCAACTCCATGCGCTTGCTCTCAGGCGTGCTCGATCCCGCACCGGTAGTGGATGCGCAGGGCAATAACGAGTGGTGGGGAGAACTGGATGCCGAGCGGGCCGTCACGATGGCGGCGGGCTGGGCGTATGTGCATGGTTTGGCGGCGCTGCTGGTCGATCAGCGCTTTGCGGGGCTGGTGCGCCGCACGCCGTCCATCGAGGACGCCAAGGCGCTGGTGTATCGCGCCATCGAAGATATGGCGATTGCGCCGGAGCGTTGAGCCCGCCCCGGCGCGGTGAATCGGTGAATCTGCGAATCGTAAATCCGTAAATCGGTGAGTCAGTGAATCAGCGAGTCAGTGAATCAGGCCGCGCGCTGATCGCCCGACGCTTCGACCGCACCGCCGCCGTCGATGAACGACACGATGGCCTGCGCCAGCGCTTCAGGCGCATCGCGATGCGGGGAGTGTCCGCAGTCGGGCAGCTTCACCACTTTCGCATGCGACACGTTGGCGGCAATGCTGTCCATCTGCGCCATCGTGCCGTATTCGTCGTCCTCGCCCTGAATCGCGAGCAGCGGCTTCTCGATACTCGCCACGGCACCGACCAGATTCCATTCGCGAAACGCCGGGTTCAACCAGATGTCGTTCCAGCCCCAGAAGGCGCTCTCCACATCGTCGTGATAGCGCGCGAGCTTCGTGCGCAGATCGGTCGTCTCGAACACCGTTTTCGTCTTGGCAATACTCTCGACCGACACGTCTTCCACGAACAGATGCGGTGCCAGTACGACCGCCCCTGCCAGCCGGTCGGGGAACGCGGCCGAGAACAGCAGCGCAATCGAACCACCGTCGCTATGGCCCACGAGCCACACGCGCCCGGCGGCCTCAGGGCCGATACCCACCGCATCGAGAAACGCTGGCAACACTTCGCGCGCCTGCTTGTGCATGAAGTCGACCGGCCACTTCTCGTCATGCGGGCGCGGCGTCGAGCGGCCATAGCCGTTGCGCGAAAACACGAGGCCACGATAGCCCCCCGCGTCGCACAACTGCTGCGGCCAGTCTTTCCACATCGCGACCGATCCCAGCCCTTCGTGCAGAAAGACCAGCAACGGCGCGTCGGTGCGCTCACGATTGAGCCACCGGTATTCCAGCGAGAGCGGCCCGTGCGAGGCCGTCTCGATCCGGGCGAATTGTGTGTCCGACATTGTCTCGTCTTCTCCTAGAGCAACTCGCGCAGCTTGAAGCGCTGTACCTTGCCCGTCGCCGTCTTCGGCAGATCGTCGACGAACACCAGCTCGCGAGGGTATTTATGCGGCGCCAGACGCGCCTTGACGAACGCCTTGAGCGCCGTCGCCATCTCGTCATCGGCCACGACACCGGGCTTGAGTACGACAAAGGCCTGCGTCTTGGTCAGACCGTTGTCGTCGCGGCCGACCACGCCCGCTTCGAGTACCGCGTCGTGCTGCATCAGCACCATCTCGACTTCGATAGGCGAGACGTACTGGCCGCTGACCTTGAGCATATCGTCACTGCGCCCGGCATAGACGTAATACCCATTGGGCAGACGCTGGTACTTGTCGCCGCTCTTGAGCCAGTCGCCGAGGAACGTGGCGCGCGATTTCTCGCGATTGCACCAGTACATCAACGCGGCACTCGGCCCCTTGATGTACAGGTCGCCGATCTCGCCGTCGGGCACGGGCTGGCCGTTCTCGTCGCGCAGTTCCACCGAATAGCCGGGCACCGCTTCGCCGGTCGTCCCGTAAGCCACTTGCCCCGCACGATTCGACAGGAAGATGTGCAGCATCTCGGTCGAGCCGATGCCATCGAGAATCTCGGCACCGAAATGCGCAGTGAAGCGCTCGCCGATCTCGCGCGGCAACGCTTCGCCTGCTGACGTGCACAAGCGCAGCGCGACGTCTTCGCGGGCAGGCAGGTGCGGCGACGCGAGCAGGTTCGCGTAGAGCGTGGGCACGCCGTAGAAGATCGTCGGGCGATGCTGTTTCAGGCGCTGCGCCACCGCTTCGGCGGTCGGGCGCTCGGCCATCAGCAACACCGTTGCGCCGACGGACAGCGGGAACGTGAGGGCGTTGCCCAGCCCGTAGGCGAAGAACAATTTCGCGGCCGAAAAGACCACGTCCTCTTCGCGAATGCCGAGCACGTTGCGGCCGTAGGTTTCTACCGTCCAGTACAGGTTCGCGTGCGTGTGCACGGTGCCCTTGGGCTTGCCGGTGGAACCTGAGGAATACAGCCAGAACGCAATGTCGTCGCCGGCGGTGTCGGCGGGCACGGCACTGGGCGGCCCGTCGATGAGCGAGTCGAACGTGACAGTCGGGGTGTGTGGTGCGGCGTCGGCAGCCTCCGCGACGGCGATTGGCTGCGACACCACACACGGCGGCGGTGCGCTGGTCTTGTCGAGTGCGGCCTGCACGGTCGGCGTCAACGCGCCCGAGGCGATCACGAGTTGCGCCTTGCTGTGCGCGATCATGTACGCGTAATCGTCGGCGGTGAGCAGCGTGTTGACGACAACGGGCACCACACCCGCATACAGCGCGCCGAGAAAGGCGACGGGCAGGTCGATGGTGTCGAGCATCACGAGCAGGATGCGCTCTTCCCGATGCACGCCTGCGCGCGCGAGTCCCGTCGCAAAGCGCCGGCTGCGCTCGGCAAGCTCGCCATAGGTGAGCGATTGTGTGTCGTCGAGATACGCCGTCTTGGCGGCGCGAGCGCGATTGAGCGCTTCAAGGTGCGCGGCGAAGTTGAAGTTCGCCGGCGGTGGGGTGAGTACGGCTTCCATGTTGCCTCCGGTGGATCGCCGCGCGTGCCCTGCACACGTGCGAGGGCAACGCGCACGTGGCGTTGGTTCTCTTCGGCGCTCTGACGGCACCTGTATGAAACACCTTGACTACGACGGCTTGCGACTGCTTGCGACTGCTTTCGGCTGCTGGTTATGGCTTAGGACTGCTTGGCATTGCTATCAACGGCTACTTCGGTAATTCAACGGCATCCGCCGTCAGGGATTCAACCAACGCTGCGGGGCCTTGCACGGCCGAGCGCACGTGATAGAAACGCAGCGCGCGCAGCCCGCCCAGTTCTTCGCCGCCACCGGCGCGGCCCGGGCCGCCATGCAGCGACTGCGGCATGACGTTGCCGTGACCGGTCTGCGTCTTGGCGACCGACGGATCGACCGCGTGCACACGGCCATGAGCATCGGCCAGCGCAACGGCGGGCGCGTGCATGGCGAGTGCGTCGTTGCTGAACAGCGACACGACGAGCGAGCCCTGACCGCGTTTGGCCAGCGCAATGGCCTCGTCGATATCGCGATAGCCGACGAGCGTGGCCACCGGCCCGAAGACTTCCGTGTCGTGCACGCGCTGACCCGACGCGCCATCGCGCAGCCCGAGCAGTACCGGCGCGACGCAAGCGCTATCCGCGGCGGCATCGACAAACGTGGCGTCGCGATTGCCGTCATAGAGCGTTTCCGCTTCGGCTTGCAGATCGGCAATGCCTGCCAACACGGCGCGCTTTTGCGACAGGCTCACGAGCGAGCCCATCCGCACGGTGTCGTTACGCGGGTTGCCCACGACGGTCTTCGCCAGCCGCTCGGCAATCGCTGCCGCTGCCGCATCGAAGTGTTCCACCGGCACCAATGCGCGACGAATGGCGGTGCATTTCTGTCCCGACTTGACGGTCATCTCGCGGGCCACTTCGCGCACGAACTGATCGAAGGCAGCGGTGCCGGGTGCGGCATCGGGCAGCAGCAAGGCGCTGTTCAGACTGTCGGCTTCGACGTTGATGCGTGCCGAGCGCTCGGTGAACGCCGGGTG
Source organism: Pandoraea sp. PE-S2R-1 (assembly GCF_002179865.1). Lineage (NCBI taxonomy): Bacteria > Pseudomonadati > Pseudomonadota > Betaproteobacteria > Burkholderiales > Burkholderiaceae > Pandoraea > Pandoraea sp. PE-S2R-1. The sequence goes on from NZ_NGUR01000007.1 coordinate 117,411, forward strand.
CGCGCGCAACGTGGCGGCGGTGGCCGCCGACCCGGTGAACGACACCACGTCGAACGGCCCGATGCGATCGAGCAGCCCGGCGGCGCTGCCGCAAATTACCGAGAGACTGCCTGCCGGCAGCACGTTGGCGGCAACGACATCGGCCACCATGCGCTGCGTAAGCCACGCGGTGGAGGTCGCAGGCTTGACGATCACCGGCACGCCGGCGAGCAGCGCTGCGGCGGCTTTCTCCCACAACCCCCACGCCGGGAAGTTGAAGGCGTTGATGAAGAGCGCCACGCCCGGTGTCGGACGCAAGACGTGGCGCACGGCAAACGAGCCATCTTTCGCGAGCGGCGTTGCGGCGCCATCGAGCAGCGTATGCGCGCCGCCGAGTGCAGCGCCGAGCTTGGCGTAGGCCGACAGCGTGTAGATGGCCCCGTCGATATCGACGGCGGAGTCGGTGGCGACGGTGCCCGAGTTTGCGGTAGCAATGGCGTAGTAGTCGTCGCGGTTCGCCTGCAAGGCGGTGGCGATCTGCGACAGCCGTTGCGCCCGCTCGGCGAACGACAGTGCCCGCAGCGCAGGCCCGGCGGTATCGCGTGCGAAGGTGAACGCGGCGTCGAGATCCAGTCCGTCGCTCGACACGCGGGCGAGGGTCTCGCCGGTGACGGGGTCGGTGAGGGCGGTCCCCTCACCACGACCGGCCACCCATTGGCCAGCGACGTAGTTTTCCAGCAAGACAGGCGTACTCATGGCAAAGACTCGGTGGGCAAGCGCGCATTCACCGGGTGGCCGCGTTGCGACGCGGCCACCGCAGAATCGGGCGTCAGGCGCTGCGGGTAAATTCGATGGCCCCTTGGGGCAGGAGATAAAGCACTAGCGCGCGACCGTGCGCCACGGTCGGGCGATGCGCCGTGCCGGGTCCGTAGACGCACCAGCCTGCGGGATGCCCGTCGAAGGTCGCGCCGGGCGTGAGCGGCATGATCAGATCGATTTCGCCATTCGGATGCGTATGGTGCGGACCGGCCAGATCGGCCATGTCGACCACATCGACGGAAAAACCATGGGTATCGGAGGTGGGCTTGAGCACACGGCCGTAACGAATGCCGCCGCCTTCGCGATTGCACAGCCAGCCCTCGGCAACGCCGGTCAGGCAGGCAGCGGTGAGGGCCGCGAAGCCTTCCGAATCGGCACCGTAATGGGTGTTGAGCCAGTCGGCGAGGCCGGCGTCGAGCGCACGGCCGTCGAGCTGTCGCGTAAGGTCGGCGATCAGCGCCTGAAATTGGGGCACATCCATCCATGTCTCCTGGGGATGACGCAATGGCAAGCTGACCGCTTTTTCGCATCGGCGATCGCCATCGGGCGATGGCATGGCGGCGGCTCGCACTGTCTTGTTCTTACGATCTTCCGTACACCGGGGTTGACGCCGATCAGGCCGGGCTGCGGCCCGTGTTTGCTTTTTTATCGACGCATGGTGAAAATTAGAGCATGCAATTTTCGCTGTCAAGCAATATATTACATGTTACCTGTTCTGAGGATCTCGCCCAATGAATAAGAGTGCGCCTGCCGATGGGGTGTTGACGGCGCGTGCCGCCGTAGAGAAAGACCCGTTTCTGGTTGCGCTGGGCGAGCGCGTGCGCACGCTGCGCGCCCGTCGCGGCCTGACACGCAAGGCGCTGGCGCTCGACGCTGATGTGTCCGAGCGCCATGTCGCCAATCTGGAATCGGGCGTGGGCAACGCGTCCGTGCTGTTTCTGCGTCAGCTCGCACAGGCACTAAATTGCACATTGGCGGAAATCGTCGGCGATGAGACCACGTCGTCCGCCGAGTGGCTGCTGATTCGCGAAATCCTGCACGGTCGCGATGGCGAAGCGCTCACGCGGGCCCGTCAGGCGCTCAGCGAGCTGTTCGCAGGCAGCGAGCGCGACCCGGACCGGCGTGGGCGCATTGCCCTCATCGGGCTGCGTGGCGCGGGCAAGTCCACGCTGGGCCGGATGCTGGCCGACGACATGCATGTGCCGTTTGTCGAACTCAACCGCGTGATCGAACAACTGGCCGGCTGTCCGCCGTCGGAAATCTATTCGCTGTATGGCGCTACGGCCTATCGCCGCTATGAGCTGCGGGCGCTGGAAGCCGTCGTGGCCGAGCATCCGCGTGCCGTGATCGCGTCGCCGGGCGGTATCGTGAGCGACGCGGCCACCTTCAATTTCTTACTCACTCATTGCTACGCGGTCTGGCTGCAAGCGTCGCCGGAAGAGCACATGAAACGGGTGGTGGCGCAGGGTGACTTGCGGCCGATGTCGGGCAACGCCGAAGCGATGGACGATCTGAAGCGCATTCTCGCCGGCCGGCAGGACTTCTACGCCAAAGCGGACATGAGCTTTGATACCGGCGGGAAGGCACTGGCAGACGCGTATCTGCAACTGCGAGGACGCTTGGCAGTGCAGTTATCGTCCGACTGAATGTTGGCTATCTGCAAAATAATTCATTTTTATTCAAGTTAACCGTTGACGATGGGTTTGTGCTGCACTATATTGCAATTCAACAAGATCATTATTCGAGTTGGAGGCAATCATGTTCGGCAAACCCCACGTCGACTACCGTACGGACCCTACGCAGTACAAGCACTGGAAGCTGAGTTTCGAAGGCCAGGTCGCCACGCTGACGATCGACATCGCAGAAGACGGCGGCATTCGCGAGGGCTACAAGCTCAAGCTCAATTCGTACGATCTGGGTGTGGATATCGAGCTGCACGATGCCGTTCAGCGCATCCGCTTCGAACACCCTGAAGTCAAGACCGTGGTGGTCACGAGCGCGAAGGACCGCGTGTTCTGCTCGGGCGCCAACATCTTCATGCTGGGTGTGTCCTCGCATGCGTGGAAGGTCAACTTCTGCAAATTCACCAACGAAACGCGCAACGGTCTGGAAGACTCCAGCCGCTACTCGGGCCTGAAATTCCTCGCCGCCGTGAACGGCGCCTGCGCAGGCGGCGGCTACGAGCTGGCACTGGCCTGCGACGAAATCTATCTGGTCGACGACCGCTCGTCGTCGGTGTCGCTGCCCGAAGTACCGCTGCTCGGCGTGCTGCCGGGTACGGGCGGCCTCACCCGCCTGACCGACAAGCGCCACGTGCGCAACGACCGCGCCGACATTTTCTGCACCATCGTGGAAGGCATTCGCGGCGAGCGCGCCAAGCAATGGCGTCTGGTCGATGACGTGGTCAAGCCCGCGCAGTTCGCGCAAACCATCTCGGCACGCGCGCTGGAACTGGCGCAACAAAGTGACCGCCCGGGCGGCAAGGGCGTGACGCTCACGCGTATCGAACGCACCGACGAAGCCGATGCCATCCGCTACGAATTCGTCGACGTGGAAATCGACCGCACCAACCGCACGGCGAGCCTGACCGTGAAGGCACCGAAGTCGGCACCGCCGCAGGACATCGCCGGCATCGAGGCCGCCGGTGTGCGCTGGTGGCCGTTGCAGATGGCGCGTGAACTCGACGACGCCATTCTCAATCTGCGCACCAACGAACTCGACATCGGCACGTGGCTGCTGCGTACCGAAGGCGATGCCCAACACGTGCTGGCGGCCGACGCGTCGCTCATGGCACATCAAAGCCACTGGCTCGTGCGCGAAACCATCGGCATGCTGCGCCGCACGCTGGCCCGCATCGACGTGTCGTCGCGTTCGCTGTTCGCGCTCATCGAGCCGGACTCGTGCTTCACGGGCACGCTCGCCGAATTCGCGTTCGCCGCCGACCGCACCTATATGGCCGCGCTGCCTGCCAGCGAAGAAGACGAACCGGCGATCACGCTCTCGGAAGTGAACTTCGGCTTGCTGCCGATGGTGACCGACCAGTCGCGTCTGGCCCGCCGCTTCTACGAAGACAAGGCGGAACTCGACGCCGTGCGCGAAACCATCGGACGCCGCGTGCGTCCGGACGAGGCCGAGCGTCTGGGACTGGTCACCGCAGCGGTGGACGATCTGGATTGGCCGGACGAGATTCGCATCGCCATCGAAGAGCGCGCGGCGATGTCGCCCGATGCGCTCACGGGGCTGGAAGCCAACTTGCGCTTCAACGGCAAAGAGACGATGAACACGCGCATCTTCGGGCGTCTGTCGGCCTGGCAGAACTGGATCTTCACCCGTCCGAACGCCGTGGGCGAGAAGGGCGCGCTGAAGGTCTACGGCAAGGGCAACAAGGCGCAGTTCGACCTGACCCGCGTCTGACGCCACCCAGCGACAAGACGCGCGACACGACATAGCGCGGCACGACGAGACGTTTCCACAGATACGCACGAGACACGAGGAACCCCACGATGGCTTCGATCAACTACAGCGAGAAGATCCCCAACAACGTCAACCTGTCCGACGACCGCACGCTGCAACGTGCGCTCGAACAGTGGCAGCCGAACTTCCTGTCCTGGTGGGGCGACATGGGCCCGGAAGGCTCGCACGGTTTCGACGTCTATCTGCGCACGGCCGTGAGCGTGGACCCGAGCGGCTGGGCGCACTTCGATCACGTGAAGATGCCGGACTATCGCTGGGGCATTTTCCTCACGCCGGGCGACACCGACCGCAAGATTCATTTCGGCGAACACAAGGGCGAAGCCGTGTGGCAGGACGTGCCGGGCGAGCATCGTGCCAACCTGCGCCGCATCATCGTCACGCAAGGCGATACGGAACCGGCGTCGGTGGAACAACAGCGCCATCTGGGCCTGACCGCACCGTCGATGTACGACCTGCGCAACCTGTTTCAGGTGAACGTGGAAGAGGGGCGCCACCTGTGGGCGATGGTCTATCTGCTGCATCGCTACTTCGGCCGCGATGGCCGCGAAGAAGCCGAAGCGCTGCTCGGCCGCCGCTCGGGTGACGAAGACAACCCCCGCATTCTCGGCGCGTTCAACGAGAAGACGCCGGACTGGCTGGCGTTCTACATGTTCACGTATTTCACCGATCGCGACGGCAAGTTCCAGCTCTCGGCACTGGCGGAATCGGGTTTCGATCCGCTCGCCCGCACCACCAAGTTCATGCTGACCGAAGAGGCGCACCACATGTTCGTGGGCGAGTCGGGCGTGTCGCGCGTGATCTCGCGCACGGCGCAGGTGATGAACGAGCTGGGCACCGACGACGTCTCGAAGCTGCGTGCGGCAGGCGTGATCGATCTGCCGACGATTCAGCGCTACATCAACTTCCACTATTCGGTGACGATCGATCTGTTCGGTGCCGACCAGTCGTCGAACGCGGCCATCTTCTACAGCTCGGGCCTGAAAGGCCGCTATGAAGAAGGCAAGCGCGACGACGACCATCAACTCAATGGTCAGATGTATCGTCTGCTGGGTGTCGACAACGGCAAGCTCGTGGAGCGCGAAGTGCCGATGCTCAACGCGATGAACGAAGTGCTGCGCGACGACTACATCAAGGACTCGGTGGCCGGTGTGAACCGCTGGAACAAGGTGCTGGAGAAGGCGGGTATCGACTTCCGGCTCACCGTGCCGCACAAAGCGTTCAATCGCCAGATCGGCACCTTTGCGGGCGTGCGTGTATCGCCGGATGGCCGCGTCGTGAGCGAGACTGAATGGGCCGCACACGAACGCGAATGGCTGGCCACGGCGGAAGACCGCGCCTATGTCGCATCGCTCATGGGCCGTGTGATCGAGCCGGGCAAGTTCGCGAACTGGATTGCGCCGCCCCCGCTGGGCATCAACCGCCAGCCGATCGACTTCGAATACGTGCGGTTCAACTGAAGCTAAAGCTAAAGCGGGTCAGTCGAGCCCGCAGCGCAACCCCACAAGGAGACAGCATCATGAACGGCCCCGCGCCGCGAGAAGTCCTGAAGCAGCATCTGATCGATCCGGAGATCTGCATTCGCTGCAATACCTGCGAGGAGACGTGTCCGATCGACGCGATCACGCATGACGAGAACAACTACGTCGTGCGCGCGGACACGTGCAACGGTTGCATGGCGTGCATTTCGCCGTGCCCGACGGGGGCCATCGACAACTGGCGCGACGTGCTCAAGGCCGAGTCGTACTCGGTCGACGCGCAGCTCACGTGGGACGAACTGCCGGTGCAGGACGACGCGCTGGCCGGTCAGGGCGCGATCGGTGAGGCAGCGGAAGGCGCTGCCGCCGGGACAACTGCGGGAGATGCCGAGTCTGCCGAACCGGTGATTGGCGGCTCCGATCTCGTGCGCGGTTCGGTCGTGCCGCCGTGGTCCGCCGCCAAGCCGTATGTCAATCTGTACAACCACAAGGCGCCGGTGCAGGCCACCGTCGTGGGCAACTACCGGCTCACCGACACGAGCACGGAAAGCGATATTCACCACATCGTGCTCGACTTCGGCAAGCAGCCGTTTCCGGTGCTAGAAGGCCAGTCGATCGGCATCATCCCGCCGGGTACCACAGCAGACGGACGCGCGCATCACGCACGGCAGTATTCGATCGCCTCGCCGCGCGACGGCGAGCGTGCCGGGTACAACAATCTGGCGCTGACCGTGAAGCGCGTGACGAAAGATCATCACGAGCAGGCAGTGGGTGGCGTTTGCTCTAACTATCTGTGCGATCTGAAGAAGGGCGATGTGGTGAACGTGATGGGCCCGTTCGGCAGCACGTTCCTGATGCCCAATCACGCCGACTCGCATTTGCTGATGATCTGCACGGGCACGGGGGCTGCGCCGATGCGCGCGATGACCGAGTACCGGCGTCGCCGCCGATTGAAAGGGGCGACGGGCAAGCTCATGCTGTTCTTCGGCGCACGCACGCAGGGCGAACTGCCGTACTTCGGCCCGCTGCTGAATCTGCCGAAGGATTTCATCGACACCAATCTGGCCTTCTCGCGCACGCCGGGGCAAGCCAAACGCTATGTGCAGGACGCCATGCGCGAGCGCGCGGCCGACGTGGCGGCATTGCTGCGCCATGAGCACACCTACATCTATGTGTGCGGCCTGAAGGGCATGGAAGATGGCGTGTTGCAGGCGCTGCAAGCGATCGCCGGTGAAGCGGGGCTCGACTGGCAGGCGTTGTGGCAACGGATGAAGACGGAAGGGCGCCTGCATCTCGAAACGTATTGAATCGTCAGGCGTCTGTGCGGCGGTGCCAACGTGGCCGCACAGGCACTCACCATTGACCGACGGCGCATTGCGCCGGCTTGACACCGCGTGCTTCGGCACGCGGTTTTTTTTGTCCCGTCGATCGTTGACGTGGATGTGCCGCGATGGCGTTATTTGATCGGCTTTGCGATGGGGGACAGCATCCGCAGGCACGCCTCGGAGAGGCTTTGCGCAAACTTGGCGCCGTCTTGCGCGCGCTTGGGCTTGGCCGCGATGAGGTCGTCTGTCGCGCCGTGAACGCCCGAGTAAATCAACAGCGCCACAACGCGGGGTTCCTCTGGCGCCCACGCGCCCGCCGCTTTGCCGCGCACGATGATTTCCGTCAACTGGTCGAGAATGGCGTTCTTGTCCCGGTTGGTGCGGTCGTGGTGGTGGTGATGGGTATAAACGATGTCGTGCGTGCGGTAGGACTTCACATAGGTTTCGACATTCGTCTGAATCCACACGCGAAGCCGTTGCACCCAGTCGTCTGCTGCGCAGTCATCGACGGCGGCCTGCAACGTTGCCATGAACTGCTCGGTATAGCGCTTGCCGAGCGCGTCGAGCATCTCGTTCTTGGAAGCGAAGTAGTGATAGAAGGTGCCCTTGGCCACCTGCGCCTTCTCGACGATTTCATTGATCGTCGTGGCTTCCACGCCCTGCGCCAGAAACAAGGCTTCGGCCGCCCCCATCAGTTCTTCAAGACGAACCTCCGCCGGTTTGGTGCGGGGGCGCGTGGGTGCGGTCTCCGGCAGCTTCGCTTTGAGGGGTCTCACAGGCATCGGGTCAATTCACGAGAGTCAGTAATTGGGGAACTGCGCGGGCAACTGCGGAGGCAGCGGCGTCAGTTTAAGGGAAGTCCGCCAACGCTGTCCCGAGGGCGTCACCGGAATTGGGTAACATGGGCGTGCTGTTTCCTTCCATTTTTTCTCTGAACGGAGAGTCTCATGGGCAAGAAGCGGATTCTGGTACTGGCTGGCGACTACGTCGAAGACTACGAACTGATGGTGCCCGTGCAGGCACTGATGGCCGTGGGGCATCGCGTGGAAGTGGTGTGTCCGGGCAAGAAGGCGGGCGACAAGGTGCGCACGGCGATTCACGATTTTGAAGGCGATCAGACGTACAGCGAGAAGCGCGGTCACGACTTCACGCTCAACGCAACGTTCGATGGCCTGTCACCGGCCGATTTCGATGCGCTGGTGATTCCCGGCGGCCGCGCACCGGAGTATCTGCGCCTCAATGAGCAGGTGCTCGCCGCCGTGCGGCATTTTGCCGAGAACGACAAGCCGATCGCAGCGATCTGTCATGGCGCGCAATTGCTGGCGGCTGCCGGTGTGATCGAAGGGCGCGAGTGTTCGGCGTATCCGGCGTGTGCGCCGGAAGTGCGGCTCGCAGGCGGCAAGTACATGGAGATCGAGATCGACGCGGCGCACACCGACGGCAAACTTGTCACGGCCCCGGCATGGCCCGCGCATCCCGCATGGATTGCGCAGTTCCTCGCCGTACTGGGGACGAAGATCGAGCTTTGAGAATGCGGTGATGCCGTAAGCAGCGGGGGCCAGTGACGGCCCCCGTTTTTCATTGCCGTCAGGGGAATGGCAGACGTCGGGACACTTCAGTTGCCTTGGCCGTTCAACGCATCCAAACGGGCGTCTGCGGCAGCGAGCATGTGCTCGCTGAAGACTTCGATTCCGTGCTCGCGCAACAACGCAGCGGCCACGCCGCGCCCCGCGATCCTTGCACCGGTAAATGTCCCGTCGTACACGAACGTGCTGCCGCACGACGGGCTGCCTTCCTTCAACACCGCAATCCGGATGCCGTGACGCTGGGCGATAGCCAGTGCGCGTTGGGCGCCGTCAATGAATTCGGCCGTGACATCGGCGCCGGTGTCGTCGATCACGCGCGCCACCTGTTGCCAGACGCGCTCACCACCCGCCGCCGCGCTGATTTCGGCGGGCGGGCGCGGCGTAGGCAAACCGCCAGCAACCTCCGGACAGACGGCGGCGATGATGCCCGCCTTGCGCCAACGTTCGAGGATGGCGGCGGCCTCGGCCTCGCAAGGCGCCGCGCGCCCGTGATAGCGAACCGGCTGACCGAGCAGGCAACTGCTGACAAGAATGCGAGGCGTGCGCGCGCCGGATGTTGCGAGGGGAGAAGTGGGCTGCGTAGACATGCGCCGGAGCCTATCACGGGGGCGCGTGCGTGTGAATGTGTCAGATCGGTCAGCCCAATCAGGTGAGTCAGGTTTGTCCGAATGCGGCGCGTTTTCGAAAGCCTTTCGTCGCGCGGCGCAGCAGAATCCGCCGATTCTGACCACGGCTGTTGGCGCGCAGAACGGCCTCGCGGCGGTGGTCCCTTCAAACGATCAAACGATCGCACGATGATGGAGGATCGCCATGCACCGCGTTGACCTTGCCCGACCCTATGGTGTCCCCGATGGCGCGCGCCTTTCGCCTGTGCCGGAAGCGTTACAGCACCCGTTTGCCGATTGCCCTGCGCTGCCGGAGATGGGGCCGCACGGCATGCACGGCGCCGTCGTTGGCCACGACGGGAGTGCGGCAGCCTTGCCGGCGATCGGGCCATACGATTTCTCGTCGGCGGAACGCGTACGCGATGCACTGCCGATGGGCGCGACAGGCGCCGCAGTGCGCATGACGCTGGCGTCTCACGCAAATGCTACGCAATACGTGGTCAAGCGTTGCGCCGATGCGTGGCACACCACGCAGGCATGGCTCGCGTCGCGTCTTTTCGGCGCAATGGGGTTGCCGACCCCGACAACGTTTCTCGTGCGTGGGTGCGACGAGGCTTTCGACGGCACGCGCGAGTCTGGCAGGCTGCATCTCGCGAGCGTCTATCTGCCGTCGTACGAAGACTTCGGCCTTTGGCTGATCGGCGAAGAAGCGCGCCGGGCGGTCGTGAGTCAGGCGCACGACAGCGAGTGCACGACGATCTGCGACGGCGCGCGCATCGGCGCCCACATGGCGGGCAGAGTCATGGAGAAGTTGTGCAAGCAGGAGGGCGCGGCGTTCTGGGCGCTCTCGCCGCAATGCGCGAGGATCTACGCGGGGGAGGTCACAAGCCGCAACGCCATGCTCGGCCTGCTCTGCGAGATGTTGCCCGACGTCTACCAATGCGAACTGGAGCGGCACTACATCGCCGCGCTCTGGCTAGGCAACTGGGACTTGTGCAACGTGTTCATGGAAAACGTGGGCGTGTGGCGTGACAAGGAAGACTTGCCGCGCATGATGACGGTGGACTTCGGTGCGTGTCTGGAAATGGGGTTTCAGGGCACCTGCAAAGATACCGGTTACGAAGTGGCCGTGACGCAACGGACTGGCTTGCCTGCGCTGCCGCCGCTGACGTCGGCGTTCCGGCGTGATGCCGCATGTTTCTCGGCCGAATTGCCGCCCGATGCGCTCACCGATCTCACGCAATTTCCCTATGGAGAGCAGTACGCGCCGTTCGTGCGCCGATTGAAGGGGTTCACGCCCGACGCCAAGGAGGACGTTGTCATCGATGCGCTGAAGGACCCGACCAGTGCGCGTGCCGTTGCTGCCGAAATGGCGTATCGGCTCGGCAGGATTCATCAGGACACGCTTTTGCCGTGGGCGAATACTGCCAGCCAACTCGCCTGCGCGGAGATGGGCGGCCCGCTCCACGGTCGATGCGATGCGCCGGCGCAAGTGCATCGCCTGCTGTCCCGGCGCGACAGTCTCATGCGGCTGCTCGGCGGCGAGTGGGCGGGGCAGGCATGGGCGCGCACGCATCCGACACGGGCCGCTGCCATCATCGCCCAGCAATCGCCATTCATGCACCTTTGAACTCGGGGATGAGCGCCGACACCAGCGCGTCGATGGCGGCGCGCAGTTTCGGCGACGGGTGCCGGGTATCGGGCCAGACGAGATGAAGCGGGGTGCCGGCCGAGCGGGTGTCGGGCATCAGTCGAACCAGAGTCCCGTGGCTCAGCGGCAGGGCGGCCACCCAGTGCGGAATGCAGACGACGCCGAGCCCTTGCTCCGCTGCTGTCACCAGCGCCACGAGGTCGTCGAGTACGAAACGCGCCGTGCGCCCCCGGCGAAAACCGGCGGACGTGCGGTTGGCGGGCGACCGGGTAATGGCACCCGTATCAACATCCGCACCCGCACCCGCATCCGCACCCGCATCGGTATCGATTAGGCCATCAGGGCGTGAGGCGCCCGGCGTCGCGCAGGGCACAAACGCCGGCCATTCGTAGAGATTGCCACCCCGGCCGTACATCAGGCGTTCATGATCGGCCAGATCGGCGAAGGTGCGCGGGGTGCCAAATTCGGCCAGATAGCCGGGCGACGCGCACAGGATCATCGTCTGCTCGCCGAGCGAGCGCGCTTTGAGACCGGGCGTATCGTCGAGCCGCCCGCTGCGCACGGCCAAGTCGTAACCTTCTTCGATCAGATCCACGCGCCGGTCGCTGAACGCCATTTCCAGACGCAATTGCGGATGCGCCTTCGCCATGGCCAGCAGCACCGGGGCAATGCACTGCCGCCCGATCTGTACCGGCATCGTGACCCGGAGCTTACCCATCGGCGATTGCGTGCCGGCGCTCAGTTCGTCTTCCGCCTCCGATAACTCGGACAACACCTTGATACAGCGCTGATAGAACGTCTCGCCTTCGTCGGTCAGATGCTGGCTTCTTGTCGTGCGGTGAAAGAGCCGTACCCCCAGCCGCGCTTCGAGCCGGGCGATGCGTTTGGCCACGGCCGAGCGCGTGAGGTGCAGCCGCTCGGCGGCACCGGCAAAGCTGCCCGCGTCTACCGCCGCCACAAAAGCGGAGATGCCTGAGAGCCGGTCGGGCGTATAGCCGTCAGTGATTACCATCAATTGATTCCAAGATATCGCCAATAAGTGGATAAATTGCCGTCACTGCTTCGAAGTATTCTCCAATAAGCTGATTCTTGTCTACCCGACGCGCTTTCCGTGCGGCGGGGTTCCCCAAGATAAGGATCAAGCGATGAAGACGATGAAACAGTGGCAAATGGCGACGCTGGGCGAAAACGCACTGGAACTGGCCACGGTCGACATTCCCCAGCCCGGCCCGGGCGAAGTGCTGGTGAAGGTGAAGGCGGTGTCGCTCAACTTCCGCGATGCACTGATGATCGACACCGGTATGGGCTTGCCGGTGACATTCCCGTTCGTGCCGGGCTCGGACATGGCGGGCGAGGTGGTCGCTGTCGGCGAGGGCGTGACGCGCGTGGCGGCGGGCGACCGGGTGATCAATACGTTCTGGGACCGCTGGATCGACGGCGAAGCCGCGCCGGACGGGCTCAAGGTCTTCGGCGGCACCTTGCAGGGCGTGCTGCGTGAATATGCCGTCTTTGCCGAAGACACACTGCTGGCAGCGCCCGCCACGCTCGACGACGTGGCGGCGTCTACGCTGACGTGCGCCGGGTTGACGGCGTGGTTTGCGCTGTTCGAAGCGGGCCGCAAGTTGCAGCCGGGCCAGACGGTGCTGTCGACCGGCACCGGCGGGGTCGCCTTGTTCGGCGCGCAATTGGCGCTCGCGCATGGGGCGAAGGCCATCGTGACCAGCGGCAGCCCGGACAAGCTGGCGCGCGCGGCGGCGCTCGGTGTGACGCATGGCGTGCAGCGCACGGAGGGCTGGGCCGACGAGGTGCTCGCGTTGACCGGCGGACGCGGTGTTGAACAGGTGCTGGAACTGGCCGGGGGCGATATGGCCGGGACGATGCGGGCGCTGGCGCCTAACGGCAAGGTGTCCGTGATCGGCATGCTCGACGGCGAGACCCTGCGCGCGCCGGTTTACGGCGTGCTGGGCAAGCGGGCACAGATTCAGGGCATCGGCGTCGGCCATCGCCGGGCACTGGAAGCGCTGGCCGCCGCCGTGGACCGCCATGAAATCGTGCCGGTGGTCGACGCCGTCTACGATTTCGCAGACTTCGGCCAGGCCTTGGCGCACCTGCGCCGGGGGGCGTTCGGCAAGGTTGTTGTGCGCGTGTAACGGGCGTAGAGGGGCGTAAGAGGGGCGCGCGCGGCGGGCGGCATGGGCGGTTGCCTAACGCCCAAAGCTCGCATACACTATCGACGCCACAAACCCCGCGTGACTGGCGATTAGGGTGCACAGCCTTGTGTGCCCGAGGTGGAGCAACCCACCGGGAAGCGCAGGGGTCTTATTTGCCGTTCGCCTGGGCAGCCGTGATGGTTGGTGCTGCCCTGTCTATCGTCTTCCAAAGCACAAAGGAAGATGCGCTGCGCCATCCCCTCCCGGAAAACCTGTTCAATTCAACGCAAACGCCATGTTCGATAAATCGAAATCCACTGTTGCCGCCGTCGATCCCGAAGTCTGGGCCGCGATTCAGAAGGAAGATCAGCGTCAGGAAGACCACATTGAGCTGATCGCGTCGGAAAACTACACCAGCCCGGCCGTGATGGAAGCGCAGGGCTCGCAGCTGACCAACAAGTACGCCGAAGGCTATCCGGGCAAGCGCTACTACGGCGGTTGCGAATATGTCGACGTCGTCGAGCAACTGGCGATCGACCGTGTGAAGGCGCTGTTCGGGGCAGAAGCCGCGAACGTGCAGCCGAACTCGGGCTCGCAAGCCAATCAGGGCGTGTATTTCGCCATGCTCAAGCCGGGCGACACGATCATGGGCATGAGCCTCGCCCACGGCGGTCACCTGACGCACGGTTCGCCGGTGAACATGTCGGGCAAGTGGTTCAACGTGGTGAGCTACGGCCTGAACGAGAACGAAGACATCGATTACGACGCTGCCGAGAAGCTCGCGCAGCAACACAAGCCGAAGCTGATCGTGGCCGGTGCCTCGGCCTTCGCGCTGAAGATCGACTTCGAGCGTATGTCGCAGATCGCCAAGTCGGTCGGCGCGTACTTCATGGTCGACATGGCGCACTACGCCGGTCTGATCGCCGCCGGTGTGTACCCGAACCCGGTGCCGCACGCCGACTTCGTGACCACCACGACGCACAAGAGCCTGCGCGGCCCGCGCGGCGGCGTGATCCTGATGAAGGCCGAGTTCGAGAAGCCGATCAATTCGGCCATCTTCCCGGGCATTCAGGGTGGCCCGCTCATGCACGTGATCGCCGGTAAGGCCGTCGCGTTCAAGGAAGCCGCCACGCCGGAATTCAAGGCTTATCAAGAGCAAGTCGTGAAGAACGCACGCGTGCTGGCCGAGACGCTGGTAGCGCGCGGTCTGCGTATCGTGTCGGGCAAGACCGAATCGCACGTGATGCTGGTCGATCTGCGCGCCAAGAACATCACCGGCAAGGCAGCGGAAGCCGCCCTGGGTGCTGCGCACATCACCGTGAACAAGAACGCGATCCCGAACGATCCGGAAAAGCCGTTCGTCACGAGCGGTGTGCGTCTGGGTTCGCCGGCAATGACCACGCGCGGCTTCAAGGAAGACGAAGCCAAGCTGGTCGGCAACCTGATCGCCGACGTGCTCGAAAACCCGGAAAACGAGGAAAACCTGGCCAAGGTGCGTGCACAAGTGGCCGAGTTGACCAAGCGTTTCCCGGTCTACGGCTAAGCGGACGGCCCCGCACGCATGCGTTGCCCGTTCTGCCGGCATGACGACACGCAAGTCATCGACTCGCGTGAAGCGGAAGACGGCGCTGCCATTCGGCGGCGCCGGCGCTGTCCGTCGTGCGACAAGCGATTCACCACTTATGAGCGCGTCGAGCTGACGATGCCGGCCGTCGTCAAGAAAGACGGCAGCCGTGCGGAGTACGACCGTGCGAAGGTGCGCGCCAGCATGCAGTTGGCGATTCGCAAGCGCCCCGTGAGTGCCGAAGCGATGGATGCCGCGATTGCGCGCATCGAGTACAAGCTGCTGGCCGGCGCGGAGCGCGAAGTGGTGAGCCAGCGCATTGGCGAACTGGTGATGCGCGAGCTCAAGCGTCTGGACAAGATCGCGTACATCCGGTTCGCGTCGGTGTATCGCAGCTTCGAAGACATCGCGGAGTTCCGCGATGTGCTCGAAGAGATCGACAGCACCGACGTCAAGCCCAAGCGCAAGCCGGTGGCCTGAACACGAGCGCCGCAAACGCTGCGCATGCAGGACGGAAAACCCGTCGTTCCCGAAAGGGTGCGGCGGGTTTTTTATTGGCTATTCATTCCGTGAATTTAATGTCGATAATCTGCAATGTTGGGAAAACGTCCAAATGAAGATTGAGTGATGTATTAAAAGAACGTATGGGTGACCGGCTTTCCATAAGCTGCCTCATAGAATTCGCGAGCCTTGCCGGATGGCGATATGCCGTCGTCTGGAGCGTGATGAAGCGATTCATCATTTCTCGCGAATTAAATGAGGGGTTATCAAATGAAAGCAGTGGGTTATCAGTCGTTCACGCTTCGTATCGGCGGAATATTCTCAGCGGCGGTTGCGCTTTTCTCGATGGGGGTGTCGCCGGCGAATGCTGAAGAAGTGGCTGAAATGCGCCGCACGCTCATCGTGCTCTCAGGTGCGGCGCAGTTGAACAACGCCGCCATGGCGCAAGGGGCGGCCAGCGCATTTCAACGGGCCATGCAAACACGGATGATGAGCGGCGGGGCGATGTTCGATGACGCCCCCGGCAAGGGCCTTGCGCCCGACGGCAGAAACATCGTCGGCTGGGCGTCGTTCACCGGCGAGCGCTCACATCAAAACGGCGAAACGGGGTTGTTCGACGTGCGTGGCGTGAACGGTGCGATCGGTGTGGACTCGCGAATCAGTGCGAACACGATCGTTGGCGCGTCATTGGGCGTGGGCAATCACAACTCGCAGATCGAGGATCAACTGGGCGAAGCCCGGGTCAACAGCGTCAGTCTGGGTGTGTACGCGTCGCATCTGAGTGACCAGCAGTGGCTCGTCAACGGCGGCGTGTCGTACACCAATCACAGCCTGAAGAGCGATCGCAGCATCGACACGAGCGACGTTTCGCCGCGCATCAAAAGCAACACGCGAGGCAACACCTTCGGCGCGTTCGGCGAAGTGGGGCGGCGCAATGCCCTTGCCGGCATCAACGTGGATTCGACGCTGGGTATGCGCTTCCTGTCCACGCGCGTGAACGCCTTCGACGAGACCGGCGGCGACATCTCCGCTGAGAATGCCCTGAAGATCGGCTCGCAGTCACGCACGTCAACGCGTGGCATCGTCGGCGTGCGCCTGTGGCGCGAACTGGTCAACGTGGGGGGCGGCAAGGCGATTCCCTCGCTACGCGTGGCCTACGAGTACGAGTTTGGCGACAAGCGCAGCAGCCTGACCAACGCCTTCTACGGCGCCACGCGTTCGTTCACGGTTCAGAGCGCGAAGCTCGGCGCCCACATCGTTACGGCCGATCTTGGCGTTGACGTTCAATTCCAGAAGCAGTTCGACGTGCATGTCGGGGGCAGCATGAGCGCCCGCCGCGGTGAAACCACTGTGGGGGGCGGTGTCTCGGCGCGGTATCGCTTCTAAGTCGAGGCGTCACCCCGATACTTGACGGCAGAAAGTCACGATCAGCGCGTGCACAAAGCAAAACCCGCCGCAGCCCAGAGGGCCCGGCGGGTTTTTCGTGAGATGACGGACTGGCCAGCCTCGCGCTGTAACGCGGCGGCCGCGACGTCAGAATGAGTGTGAGATCCCGATATAGGCGCCGGTCTGGCCTTTTCCTGGCGGCGGGTTGTCGAGCGAATCGCTCGGAATCGCCGCGACCGAGAAGCTCTGGTTGGCGCTGTTCAACACGTAGGCGACCGTGCCATACAGGAAGGTGCGCTTCGAGAGGTTGTACGTCGTGCCCAATTCGAACATCGTCGCGTGACCGAAGCTCGGCACGTTGACGTGATACACGGCGGCATTCGCGGCCCACACTTGCGTCGCCTGATACTTCACGCCGGCCCAGTAGTGATCGGCACGCGTGGCGAAGTTCGGTGTCGGCGCATCCGGTGCCGACATGTGCGTATAGCCCAGCGACACCGTGAAGCGGTTCAGGAAAATGTTGGCACCGGCGAAGTACTCGCGCGATGACGCGAACACGTCGGTGAACCGCCCGTTGGAATCGCGAATTTCGTCATACAACGCGCGCAACTGAAAGCGGTCGTGGGTGTACGTCAACTGGGCGCCCAGGCCTCGGCCGCTCGTGAACTGCCCGACGACGTTCGAGAAGGCGTACTGGCTGGCGATATCGAAGCCATACCAGTTCGGGCTCTGATAATTGACTGTGTTACTCGCTTGCGGCCAGTTGCGTCCGCGTACCAGCGACGCGGACGAGAAGGCCTGCTGCTGGAACGGATCGAAGTCCCACACCCCGTTACTGATGAACAGGTTGCGCCCGATCGTGAACTGCCCCCAACCCTGCGAGACGAAGCCCACCAACGCGCGCCGGTCGAAGATCGAACCCGAGCCGTTGTTGTTGTAGCCGTTCATCAACTGGAAGCCGCCTTCCAGATTGAATACCGCATGCAATCCCTGCCCGAGATCTTCATAGCCACGCAGGCCGAACAGGCTCGTGCCGTAGTCACCGCCCTGCGCACTCCAGCGCGAGGTGGTGCCGCCGTTGCCGTCCTGCAAGTTGCTCATGTACTGGAAGCCGCCGTCGAGACGGCCATACAGTTGCACGCTGGATTGCGCGTGCGCGATCGTTCCGATGCTGCAAAGCAGGCTAGCTGCGATGAGCTTCTTTTTCATGGTCTGCTCCCCAGGTTGCGTTTGCCCCGCACCTTCGACTTGCGTGGTTATGACCGTCGTCGTCGCGCGTCGTCCATGCGGAGACAACGCATTACGGTTTCGGTAAAGCCTGAAAAATCGTCACGAGTGGTGAGACATCGGCATGCAGGAACGCCGGGGCAACGCGAGCCGCGTGAGGGAGCGCGGGCGCTTGCGAGTGATGCCGTCACGCTCTGGTCGTCAGAGTTCGTAGTCATGGCAGTCCACTGGCGTTGGGGATGCAGCGGACGCGATCCTGACGCGAGCCGTGCAACCGGAATCGGTGGCGAAGGCGGTGAGCGGCAACCGTTGGCGGGGCCGTCACGCAGAGGAGACTTTTGCTGTCACGCAAAGCGCACCTTCGCTCGAATGGCTCATTTATATCCGAATTCGATGCCCCGCAACATCGGGTAAAGGCTTAGTACCCCGATTGTTGCGTGGCTACAACCTGGTGGCGGTATTCCAAACTGCGGTATTGCCATGGGAAGGATCAGTCGGGCGCGCCGAACGCCTCCATCTTGCTGGCCAGATGGGTGAGCAGCCGATTGGCCGCGCCGGAAAGGCGCCGCCCCGCGCGGGTGATGAGATGCGCTTCGGCGCTCGCGAGAATCGGATGGTCGACGGGCAGTGCACACAGCACGCCGGCCTCGACTTCCTGCGAGACGGCAAACGTCGGCAGGAAGGTCGCGCCGAGCCCGGCGCGCACGAAGTGCTTGAGCACCGAGATCGAGTTGGTCGTCACAGTCGCGCTCAGGCGGTGCTTCTCGGCCTGCTCGGCCAGTTCCATCAATTGACGGGTGCCGTACGCGCCGTGCATGAGCGCGAGCGGGGTGTCGTACAGGTCGTCGAGCTTGAGCGCGGTACCCGGCGGTTGCTGCGCGAGCCGGGCGCGCAACGGCGAATCGGGTGCCACGATGGCGTGCACGGGCTGACGCATCTGGGCGCGCGAGACGATCTTGGGCTCGGCGGGCGGGTTATACACGAGCCCGATATCGGCGTCGTCCTCGGCCACGGCCCGCATGACCTCGTTCGTGCCCGCCAGATCGAGCGTGAGCGTGATGTCCGGGTAGCGCTTGCAGAAAAACCGCAGCGGCGCGCCCATCAGGTCGCTCACGAAACCTTCTCCGACGGCGAGCCGGATATGGCCGCGCCGCAGCCCTCTCACTTCTTGTAGTTTTGCCAGCAGGTCTTCCTGGTGCGCCCGCTGCTCGCGGTAGTACTCCATGAGCAGGCGGCCGGCCTGCGTCAGGTGCACGCCGCGCTTGTGACGCTCGATCAGCGGCAATGCGAGTTCTGCCTCCAGCAGGGCGATCTGACGGCTGACGGCGGACGGCGCGATGTCGAGCCGGTCGGCAGCGGCGCGGATGGTGCCGCACTGCACGGCTTCGAACAGATAGGGCAGGCGGTTTTCATTGATGGCGGGTGTCATGCCATAAAGACTAATAATTAGAACAAAAATCTTCAAGCGTTGTCATTGAGCGTGGTTTTTTTTCACTCCACACTGCGAAGCATGCGGATCGGCCCCATCGACGGGCAACGAACCCAGGCGAAGCCCGACGACGGCGGCCCGATTCCGCGCCAGATTTCACGTGAGGTGCCGTAGATGATTCCTCCGGGCAATACCCGATTCGGTATCGATCATCCGCTGGTCACAGTGCATGACCATCCGCGGCGTCTTTCGCATTACCAGCGTATGGGCTTCACCCCGTCCCCGGTGTCGTATCACCCGTGGGGCACGGTGACCTCGCTGATGATGTTCGGCAATAACTTCATCGAGCTGATCGGGGTGGACGACGCCCGGAAGTTCGGCACGAACGCGCAGGGCGACTTTTGTTTTGGCCGGTTTCTTGGCCGCTTTCTGGCTCGCGAGGAAGGCGTATCGCTGGTCGCGCTGCATAGCAAGGATGCGCGCGCCGACCACAGCCGACTGACGCAGGCGGGCATCGAAACGCAGGGGTTCATCGACTTTCGCCGGCCGATGACCAAACCCGACGGCACACCCGACGAAGCCGTGGTCTCCCTCGGCCTGTTTGTCGACGACAGACTCGGCGACGCGTCGAATTTCATTTGCCACCAGCATCGGCCCGAGCTGATCTGGGTGCCGGATTGGCAGCAACATCCCAACGGGGTGACCGGCGTCGTGGGCGTCACGTACGTGACACCCGACCCGGAGGCGCTACGCCAGTTGGCCACGCGCTGGCAACGGATCTACGGCGCACGCCATGTCGACCTGTATCAGGGCGGCGCGATGGCCGATACCGGATGCGGGCATTTCCGGGCCCTTTCGCCGCAACGGGCCGAGGCCCGCTTTGCCGCCGTGGGGTTGCCGATGGCACAGGCCACCCGCACCCACGCCGTGGCGCTCACGCTGCACGCGCCAGACCTCGCGCACATCGAGGCGTTATGGCGCGAGAACGGCGTACCGTACGGCTACAACGAGCATGGCCTCGTGGTCGAACCGGAGTTCGCGGGTAACGTGGTGCTGGAGTTCGTGAATCACCATCACTGATGTCTCTCTGAATATTCCGTAGTATTCCAAAATAATAGCGTGTTATGAATAGACAACCCGCCGGTGCAAACCGGGGGGCGGAACAACGCGGCGTTGCCCGTGGGGGCGGCGCCATTCTCGCAGTGAAACTGGAGTCAACATGAAAATCATCGGAGTGGTCGGTCTGGGCAATATGGGGCGTGGCATGGCGCTGTCGTTACAGCGCGGCGGCTTCACGGTGCTCGGTTTCGATCCGTCGCCGGCCGCCGGGGCGGCGCTGGCGGAGGCGGGCATCGGCTTGCGCAATTCGGTCGCGGAACTGACCCGCGAAGCCGACGCGCTCGTGCTCTCGCTGCCGACCTCGCAGGTTGTCGAGGCCGTGGTGAACGGCGCCGACGGCATTGCTGCCAATGGTCGCGAAGGGCTGATCGTGATCGACACGTCCACGGCCGATCCGCAAAGCACGCGAGCGCTGGCCGCGACGCTGCGCGAGAAAGGTATCGCGCTGGTCGATGCGCCGGTCTCGGGTGGCCCGAAGGGCGCGCTGAACGGCACGCTCACGATGGTGCTGGGTGGCTCGGTCGACGACATCGCCCGCATCGAGCCGGTGCTGGCCACGATGTCGGCCAAGCGCGTGCACATCGGCGATGTGGGCGCGGGTCACGTGACCAAGCTCATCAACAACCTGATGTGCGCCGCGCATCTGATCGTCGCGGGTGAAGCGATGCGTTTGGCGACGGCAGCGGGTGTCGAACCTGCGCAGGTGCTCGAAGGCCTGAACGCCGGCTCGGGCCGCAGCGGCATTACGCAGACCAATTACCCGACGTGGATTCTGAACGACGCGTTCGACTCGGGCTTCACGATGAAGCTGATGCGCAAGGACGTGCGCCTGGCCATGGCGCTCGCCGAACAGACCGGCACGCTCGATAGCGGGCCGCTCTCGGCCGAAGTCGGCCGCCTGTGGGCTGCCAGCGCCGCGTCGGTCGGCGACGACGAAGACTTCAACCGCATCGTGCAGTTCATCGAAGCCGGTCGCGCGTAATTTCCCTCAGTTCATTGACACCCCGAGGGGCTGTAACGGACGCCTCGGGGCGTATCACGTATCGCACGGAGTTATTTTCATGGCAGACAACCAAGCCGCCGCCTTGCTTGGCGCATTCGCAAAGTTCTTCCCCAACGCCACGACCCTCGGCTCGTATGTCAACGGTGAACTGGTCACGGGCACCGGCGAGAGCACGATCGACATCGTGAACCCGGCCACGGGGCAGGCAGTACTGACTTACCGCGATGCCGGCGCCGACGTGGTGGCGCAGGCCGCCGATGCGGCCCAAGCCGCGCAAAAGACCTGGTGGGCCTTGACGCACGCCGCACGCGGCCGTGTCATGCAGGCCATTGGCGCGAAGGTTCGCGAGAACGCCGAAGCGCTGGCACAGCTCGAATCGATCGGCGCAGGCAAGCCGATCCGCGATTGCCGCGGTGAAGTCGGCAAGGTCGCCGAGATGTTCGAGTACTACGCCGGCTGGACCGACAAGTTCTTCGGCGACGTGATTCCCGTGCCGAGCACGCACCTGAACTACACGCGCCGCGAAGCGATGGGTGTGGTGTTGCAGATCACGCCGTGGAACGCGCCGGTGTTTACCTGCGGCTGGCAGCTTGCCCCGGCCATTGCGATGGGCAACGGCGTGCTGCTCAAGCCGTCGGAACTGACCCCGGCCAGCTCGCTGGTGGTGGCAGCGCTGGCCGAACAAGCCGGCCTGCCGCGCGGCCTGATCAACGTGCTCGCGGGCTTCGGCCACACGACCGGGCAAGCCGCGATCTCGCATCCGGTCATCAAGAAAGTGGTGTTCGTGGGCTCGCCCGCGACCGGCAGCAAGATTGCCGCGGCAGCGGCGCAGCGCCTGTTGCCGAGCGTGCTGGAGCTGGGCGGCAAGTCGGCCAATATCGTGTTCAACGATGCCGACCTCAAGCGTGCTTGCCTTGGTGCGCAAGCGGCCATCTTCTCGAGCGCCGGCCAGAGCTGCGTGGCGGGTTCGCGTCTGCTGGTGCAGCGCGGCGTGTATGACGAGATGATCGACATGCTGGCACGCGGTGCCGAAAAGATTCGTGTGGGCGAGCCGATGGACGACGCGACCGAAGTCGGTCCGATCTGCAACCGCACCCAGTATCAGCACGTGATGAACATGATCGACGCGGGTGTGGCGGGCGGGGCGCGTCTCGCGGCCGGCTCGCAGCAACGCAGCGACGGTGGCTTCTTCGTGCGTCCGACCGTGCTGGCCGACGCGAACAATCAGATGGGCGTGGCGCGCACCGAAATCTTCGGGCCGGTGGTGGTCGCCATTCCGTTCGATACGGAAGAAGAGGCATTGGCGATCGCCAACGACAGCGAGTTCGGTCTGGCCGGTGCCGTCTGGACGCAGGATGTCGCACGCGCGCATCGCGTGGCCGCGCAGGTCAACGCCGGTACGTTCTGGATCAACGGCTACAAGACGATCAACGTGGCCTCGCCGTTCGGTGGCTACGGCCACAGCGGCTACGGTCGCTCCAGCGGCGTGGAAGCGTTGTACGAATACACGCAGACCAAGAGCGTGTGGGTCGAGACGGCCGCCAACCCGGCAACGCCGTTCGGTTACGTCTGATCGTCTGATGGTTTGATGGTTTGACGCGTAGGGCGCGCGGTTTCCCGCTGTACGGGAGCCGCGCGCAAGCCATGAGAATGTGCTGTCTTCTTGTCGGTAGTTGTTTGGAAAGTGAGGTCAACGTGTCAGACGCCGGCCGTGAGGCCTCGTTTGTCGCGTCGCCGTTTCAGCCTGCGAGATTCGTGGCCTGAAGGGGTTTTTTACCCGCGTATAATGCCGCCCTTCGGGGGTTCTGCGCGGGGCGCTGTTACTGTCACCGAGGCGTGCCAACATGCCGCTGCGAGGCGCTATGGGGGAAGTCCGCAGCAGTCGGGCGGACGGCGCGTCGAATTACCTCGACCACCGGTTGATCCAGCATTGACCAGCGGTTACTTACAACGTTAATCACCGAATTGTTCGTACCCCGTCCGGTCGACCGGATGGCACCGGACCGGTTCAACAGCAAGTGCAGTGGAGACCCAGATGGCAGTCATGGAACAAAACGCGGCCAAGCCGCAAGGGGGCGCCTTCAACGAAGGCGTGCGCCTGTACGTATGGGCGATCGTGATTCTCGTGATCGCAGAACTGATTGGCGCAATCAGTATCAAGGCCGGTCACGGCAAGATCGTGCTGTTGCCGATGGTCTGGGCGTTGTTGCTCGGCGCCGCGCTCGGTTTGGCGTCGGCACGTTTGCCGCGCTTCGCTCAGATCGATCTGTCGATGCAACACAAGGCTGCCGCCATTCTGCAACCGGCGCTGCTGCTCTTCGTCGCCAAGCTTGGCCTGCTCGTGGGCGGCTCGCTGCCCAAGCTCGTGGCCGCCGGCTGGGCGCTGGTGTTCCAGGAGTTCGGCCACTTCGTCGGCACGATCATCCTCGGCCTGCCGGTTGCCCTGATGCTCGGCATCAAGCGTGAAGCCATCGGTGCGACCTTCTCGGTCGGCCGTGAGCCGAGCCTCGCGATCATCGGTGAAAAGTACGGTTTCGATTCGCCGGAAGGCCGTGGCGTGCTGGCCGAATACCTGACGGGTACGATCTTCGGCGCCGTGTTCATCTCGCTGTTCGCCGGCTTTATCGCCAGCCTGAACATCTTCAACCCGCACGCGCTCGCGATGGGTGCCGGTGTGGGTTCGGGTTCGATGATGGCTGCTGCTGCCGGCGCCATCGCGGCACAGCAGACGCCGGAAGTCGCCAAGGAAGTCGCCACGTTTGCCGCGGCGTCGAACCTGATCACGACGACCATCGGTACGTACTTCACGCTGTTCATCTCGCTGCCGCTCGCCGTCTGGGGCTATCGCGTGATGGAGCCGGTGCTGGGCCGCATGACCAAGCGTGGCCGTGCCAACGCCGAAGCCGCTGCCGTGGCCGACGCCGAAGCTGCACAGGAACTCAAGCAAGCCAGCAAGGCGCACACCGTCGACATGAACTTCGGCGCGCGTCTGTTCGCCTGGGTGTTCTCGGGCGCGCTGGCACTGCTGGGTAACAGCATGGCCTTCAAGACGTCGTTCATCGACGGTGTGCCGGGCATGTTGGTCATCATCGGCGCCGTGCTCGTGGGCGAAGCGCTGTACTACATCACGCGCCGCAAGGTGCCGGCTGTGTGCTGGGTGTCGCTGGTTGCCATGTTCCTGACGTCGCCGGCCTTCCCGTATGCGCCGATCGTCGAGCAGTTCACCGGCAAGATCAACTTCCTGTCGCTGGTGACGCCGATGCTGACCTTCGCCGGTCTGTCGGTGGCCAAGGACGTGCCCGCCTTCCGCAAGCTGGGCTGGCGCATCGTGGTCGTGTCGTTCCTCGCGAACGCCGGCACGTTCATGGGTGCAGCCGTGATTGCGCAGTTCTTCACGCATCCGTAATGTGTGTCGCGGGCGCTTGAAACCAGCGCCCGCGATATGAAGTCTCCGGTGGTCGACCGCCGGGGGCTGACGTCTGAATAGAAAACGCCACGGCAATCGGTTGCCGTGGCGTTTTTTATTGGCCGAAGGGTTGGGCGGTGGGTACCTCGCCGCCTGCGTCGACCCGGTTCAGGGCTTCGTTGTGGCCGCGTCAGCCTGAGAGCGCTCGTGATAGTAGCGGCGGAAGTAGGCGCGAATCTCGGCGGGCGAGAGCTTGCCGTCGTGATTGACGTCGATTTCGTCGAAATGCTGGTACAGGAACGGTTCGGCGGCGGCGACCTCGTCACGGCTCAGATGGCCGTCGCCATCCTTGTCGGCCGCCTTGAAGTAGCGCTCGAAGGTGGCGCGCCGGGCTTCCAGTTGACTGCGTTGATAGGCCGCCCATTCATTGCGGTCGATCTTGCCGTCGTGATTGGTATCGATGGCGTCGAACGAGCGCTGCAAATACAGACCGAGCGCGGCGTTCTGGTCGGCGGCGTCACCGAAGTCGGGGCCTGCGGCAGGCGGCGGCGGGGCCGTCGGGCTCGTGGGCACCACACCGTTGATCGGTGCGGCTGACTGCGCGTAGCTCGGCAGCGCGACCAGCGAGAGGGCGGCAACGCCGGCACAGAGCGTGATCGCGGCCAGCGTTGCACGGCCGATACGGCGCGTGCGCAGGGTTTCAATCGTTCTCAGCGAACGTTGGCGTTTGGTGTCGGAAGTGGTCATGTCGCACTTTCTCCTGAATGTCATGCGGTAGGGCGGGGCGCAACGTGCGGCGTACCGTCAATAGTCGATGGTCGATCGCCGATCAACGGCGGCGGTCGCCCGTCACGACGTTACCGATCACGCCGCCGACGACGGCGCCCCCGACGGTTGTGCCGAGGTCGCCACCGGAGATCAGTGCGCCGCCAAGCGCGCCGACACCAGCACCTACGGCGGTGTTACGTGACTCACGCGGCGTCATACCACCGCAACCTGCCAGCGAGCCGATCAGCGCAGCCCCGAGAAGCAGGGTGCCGGCAGTGCGCGAGATCCGTTGTTGAGTCGTTTTCATGAAGCATGGCTCCTTCAAAGGGGCACGGTGCCCCGGGTGTTGCAGGCCACGCTCGATTTGATCGTGTGGGCCTGCTGTTCGTGGAATGCATCAGTGGGCCGTGTCAGACCCGTTCTCCGGCGCGCCCATGCCATTGGCCGGGTTGCTCTCCCGATACGCAGGCGGCGGGGGCGGCGGCGGATACGGACGCCCTTGGGCATCGGACGGATACGGTCGGCCATAACCGTCGGTCGGCGGGTACGGACGCCCGTAAGCATCGGTCGCCGGCGCCACGGGTGCCGGCGGTGCGGCGTACGGGCTGCACGGTGAGCCGGCCGCATACGGCGGCGGCCCGCAATCCGGCTGATACGCCGGGTTGGTCGACTCGTTGCCGCGATACGGCAGACGCGGTTGCGGTGGCGCCTGGTACGCGCAGCCCGCAATCGTGAGCAGCACTGCGGCGAAACCCGTCGCGGTGAGCGCAGACGCCACGCGCCGCTTCGGGGTGCTCGATGAGCGTGTTACGCCCTGCTGAGTATTCTGAGTATTGCTAGCTGCGCCGGAATTAGCGCCAGTTCGGTTGATTCGCATCATGACCTCCTTGCGAGGGTAGTGTTCATCCCACCCGTCGTCATCATGGATAGACAAGGGTTCGACGCTCGATGCGTGAATAAGATCGCGCGATCTTGTAAGTCTTTGTAATGGCTTCGAGCGGTACCGCTTCGCGAACCCAATCGACTCGAACTACGCAAGTAGCGTTAGTTAACTTTAGTACATGTGTTTCGCATATGTGATGCACTCCGAACTATGTAGGAGGGTGCTGACACGCGATGAAGGAAGGCGATGTAGGACACGCGGACGAGAGTGCCGGAATAGCGATCGAGCGCCGTTTTAGTACTGTTTTAAAGTGGTTTTGGCGGTGTCGGCATCGCGGACGAATCACGTGCACGGTGCGACACATCACAAGAAGCGTGCACCGCGCTTACCCGAAGCATGCACGGCACACGCGAGCAGGCTGGACACCACACCGAATGCACAGACGCCGTCCCAGCCCCACGCACTCCATGCCATCACGCCAAGGGCGGAGCCCAGCGCGCCCATCAGGAAATAGACACTCATGTAGAGCGTGTTCAGACGGCTGGTGGCATCGGTATCGAGCGCGAAAATGCGCGTCTGATTGGCGATCTGCCCCGTCTGCACGCCGAGGTCGAGCACGATCACGCCGAATGCGAGGCCGACGAGACTCGCCTGCCCGGCCCAAAGCGCGGCGAACGAAAGCACCACCGCACCGATACCCACCCACAACACGCGATGCGGTCCGCCGCGATCGGTGAGGCGTCCGGCCAGCGGGGCCGCGAGCGCCCCCGCGATACCGATGACACCGAAAGTGCCTGCCACGCCAGCGTGCTGCCCGTGCACCGGACTCGCGAGCCAGAGCGTTAGCGTGGACCAGAACGCGCTGAACGCCGCAAACAGCAGACCACCGATGAGCGCCGACGCGCGCAGCGCACGGTGCCGCCGAAAGAGCGTGATCATCGAGCGAAGCAACGCGGAGTACGTCATTGACGTAGTGGGCGGCGCGTACGGCAGACGTCGGCCGAGCAATGCCGCCAGACACAGCATGGCAAGGGCGGCCATGCCGAACATCGCGCGCCAGTGCCACCACGTTGCCACCCAGCCCGCGAGCGTGCGTGCGCCGAGAATACCGATGAGCAGGCCGCTGACGACCGTGCCGACCACGGCGCCGCGCCGCTCAGGCTGAGCCAGTTGCGCCGCGAGAGGCAGGATGTGCTGGGCGACCGTGCCTGTCACGCCGATCGCAAAGCTCGCGACGACGAGTATCCAGAAGTGCGGTGCTGAGGCGGCGAGCAGCAGCGACGCACACAGGCCGAGCATCTGCCACACGATCAGACGCCGGCGGTCGGCCACACGATCGCCCAATGGGGTGAGCAGCAGCAGACCCGCTGCATAGCCCAGTTGCGCGGCCGCGGGCACCAGCGACAGTTGCCAGCCCGACGTGTCGAAGCGTGTGCCGATGTGGCCGAGCATCGGATGACAGTAGTTGAGATTGGCCACTGCGAGCCCGCAGGCCAAGGCCATCAGCCAGATATCGGCGCGGCGCAACGGGGCAGCGTGCGGTGTTGGGGAAGGCGATGCGTTGGATCGGAACATGATGAGCGGCGCGGGCTCATCCGGGGCTTGGCTTCGTGTCAGACGGCAAAAGTGCGATGCGCCGTGATCCGTCTTGATCCGGCGTGATCCGGCGTGGTGCATGGCATCGCGTATCACGTCGTATATGACGGCGACCGTTTCCCGTCAGCTCACTGACAGCCCATCAATTCACGCTCGGAAAATGCCGATTGAAAAATGAGAATGCCGAACTTGTGACGGCTCACACGAAGGTTTCCCGGAGGCACGGCGGCAAGCGGAAAGTCCTCATGCTAAGGACGATGCCGCGGGCTGCGCGCATGCGCGCCAAAACATCAGATAAGTCCCACGACAGCGTCGCCGCCGTGGCTTGCGGATAAAGGCGTGCCGCCGTTGATGCCACACGCGGCGCAGCGCTTTTTTGGTCGGAAATGAGTCGCACCAGCCTTCGTATAGCGGCCCATTTTCTGTCGATTTTCGAGGGAATGGGGTATGCGCGTAATGCGCGGTAATCCGGCGCATAACGCGATGTCTGTCATCGTAAACCGCGTTGTATGCGTTGGAATACCGGGAAAGTCCGGGGGAGTGTTTGCGCTTAGTTTTCGCCGCAAGCTGCGTGAGCGCTGGCATACTACCCCCGCTGACGTTCGGTATTGACCTCAGCGTGAGGTTGAGAAATTTCGATTGAGGTGCGTGGCCTACCCGCGCAGGCTTACTCATGCCACAAGTCAAGAAAGAAGACATTCGTCTGGCCATCCTCGAAGCGTCGCACGCCCTTTTTCTCGAGAAAGGGTATGTCGAAACGACCATGGTGCAGATCGCCAAGCGCGCGGGTATTTCGCACGCGAACATTTACAGCTACTTCACTGCGAAGCTGCAAGTCTTCTTCTGCGTCTACGAGCGCTGGTTCAAGGCACGCATTGCCATGCTCGAAGCTGAAGTGCTTGCCGCCCACGGTGCCCACGCGCGCATGCGCAGCCTGCTCAGCGGCCTGCTGGTGGAGACGCCCCGGCTCGACAACGGCTTCTCGCACAACCTGGTGCAGGCGCTGGCCACGGTGACCCCGGGCGATCCGTACGATCCGACACTGTTGCAGTGGTTTCGCGAGCGGCTCTCGGCCATGCTGGCCGCCAGTGCGCCGAGCCTCGCGCGTGACAGCGTACGGCGCGCGCGTCTGGTCGACATGCTGGTGCTGACGTTCGACGGCTGCCTCGTGAATCATCACGTCAACCCGTCATCCCTGCCGGATGTGGCGATGCTCGAAGAGTTCGTCACTGCCTTCCTGTCGGCTGAGCCTGCCGACCCGACACCGGTGCCGCAGGGGGCCGGGCCGGGTGCGCCGCCCTCGGCGGCCGCGGCCTGAACAGGATCCCGATGCGTTCATTGCCCTGGACTGCCCTCAACCTCGGGCGAAAGCTCAAGTTCCATCAACTTCAGGTATTCGATCGTGTGCTCGAGACGGGCTCGCTGGTGCGTGCCGCCAACGAGACGGGCCTTACGCAACCTGCGGTGAGCAAGATCGTGCACGAGCTGGAGGCCTGTTTCGAAGGGCCGCTGTTCGTGCGCAGCAACCGGGGCATGCAGCCGACGGAGCTGGGCGAGTTGCTCGGTCATCGCGTCAAGTCGCTGATGGCCGAGTTGCGATACCTCACCGATGAAGTCAACGCGTTCAGCGCGGGTACCAGCGGGCATGTGATCGTGGGCACGCTGATTTCGGCGTCGGCCGACTTGCTGCCGCGCACGATCGCCATGCTCAAGTCACGGGCGCCCGGCGTGCTGGTGACGGTGCGCGAGGCGACCACAGCGCAACTGTTCCCGGCGTTGGCGAGCGGCGATCTCGACATTGTCGTTGGCCGATTGCCCGAGCGGGCGCTGCCGGTCGCCAATGCCTTTGCGTTGACACACGAAATTCTCTTCAACGAATCGCTCTGCGTGGTCGGTGGCATTCGTCACTGGGCCGACTCGGCCGCGCGGGTGCCGCTGGCGCAACTACGCGAAGGGTCATGGATTCTGCCAGTGCCCGAGTCGCCGTCGCGACTGGCCGCCGAGCGCCTCTTTCACGATGCCGGGCTGTTGCTGCCCGACGATGTCGTCGAGTCGCTGTCGATCCTGACCAATATCGGTTTGATGCTCGAATCGCCACGGGTGGCGTTGATGCCGCGTGCGGCGGCGAAACCGTTTGTCGACTCTGGCCTGCTGCGGGTGTTGGCCGATACGGTATCGGGCAGCTTTGGCGACGTAGGCTATTCGCTGCGCTCGGACAAGCAGCCGAGCCCGGCGTGTGAGCGCTTTGTGGTGTGTCTGCGCGAGGCGTGCGGTCTGAAGCCCTGAGCCAAGCGAGGGAAAGGTGAGGAAGGCGGGGGACGGGGAAAGAGACGGCGGGCGGCGCATCGACAGTCACTGACCGCCGACCGCCGCCCCCGGCATCTGCATGGACGCAGACGCTACACAACCACTACAGCGAAAATACCCGCCCTCAGAGTCCGGCGAGCGCCGAGACGAGCCCCGGATTCTGTTGCACGAGCCGGATCAGGCACACTGCCTGAGCATTCGGCCGCGCACGGCCTTGTTCCCAGTTTTCCAGCGTGCGCGGATTGGTCCGCAAGTAATGCGCAAAGACATTGCGCGACATGCCCAGATGCTTGCGCAAGGCGAGCAGTTCTTCGGGAAACACTTCCAGCTTGGGTAATGGGGTACGCGGTAATTCTTTGATGTTGAGCGGCAAGTCCGCAGGGAGTCCGCTATTGACGTGCGTCGGCTCGGTGGGCGGTGGCGCGCCGGTGTCCTGCGTGAGCAGCCAGCGGAACGGATTGGAAGGCGTATTCGAGTAAGCCATAGTCCTGCCCGGTGTCAGTGGGTGAAAGTTAAGTGGAGAGCGTGCGCGGATGATGTGAGTCGCGCCAGGCTTGTGAAGTCAATCAAGCGGGACTGATTGCAACACAACGTCCGCTCGGGTGCTTTCACAAAACTCTCGTGGTTTTCGCGTCTGACACCTATCGAGTACTACGCACTCAGGTGATGCCTGAGTGCCGCAGAGTGGGTGCGCGGGCGCGGCACATGGCCGCAACCCGCCCCTTCAGCGCGTGCTCACACGCCGAGATAGGTCTGCAACTGGGTCATATCGCGACGCAGTCCGGCGGAGTCGCCCTGCCACGCCACACGGCCTTTGTCGACGATGTAGTGACGATCGCCCAGCTCCAGCATCGGTGCCAGATTCTTATCAATACAGAGAATCGACAGACCGCTGCCTTTGAGTTGCTTGAGGCATTGCCAGATTTCACCGCGAATGAGCGGCGCGAGGCCTTCCGTCGCTTCGTCGAGAATGAGCAATTTCGGATTCGTCATCAGCGCGCGCCCAATCGCGAGCATCTGCTGCTCACCGCCCGAGAGATTGCTGCCGAGATTTTTCTCGCGCTCGCGCAGGCGAGGGAACAGTTCGTAGATGCGCGCGAGCGTCCACGGCGAGCTGGCCCCGTGACGATTGCCCGCCGTTGCCACGAGATTTTCGCGCACGGTCAGCGTCGGGAAGATCTGACGGCCTTCGGGCACGAGTCCCATACCGGCGCGGGCAATGCGATGCGACGGGCTCGCGTGAATCGGCAGGCCGTCGAAAACGATCTCGCCCCGGGCTGGGCGCATGAGACCGGTGATCGACTTCACCGTGGTCGACTTGCCCATCCCGTTGCGCCCGAGCAGCGTGACGAACGCGCCGCGCTCGATATCGAGCTGCATGCCGAACAGTGCCTGACTCGCTCCGTAATACGACTCGACGCCGGCCAAAGACAACAGAGTGCTCATGCCGTCGCTCCCAGCATTTCGTTGCGGGTTTCGTCCCCGAGATAGGCTTCGCGTACGCCCGCATCGTTGCGGATCGTGTCGGCGTCGCCGCAGGCAATCGCGCGGCCGTAGACCAGCACCGTGATGCGGTCGGCCAGCGCGAAGACGGCATCCATATCGTGTTCGACGAGCACGATGCCGTAGTCGCCCTTGAGTTCGGCGAGCAGATGCGTCATCTGCTCCGATTCGGCTTGCGACATCCCCGCCATCGGTTCGTCCAGCAGCAGTAGTCGCGGCTGCCCGGCCAACGCCATGGCCAGTTCGAGTTGCCGATGCTCGCCGTGGGCGAGAGCGGATGCCGGGACATTCATGCGTGCCGCCAGCCCGGTGCGCGCCAGAATCTCGCGTGCGGGTTCGACGAGCGACGCCTGACGAATGGCCGGCCGCCAGAACCCGAAGCTGTGCCCCTGCATCGCCTGCACGGCGACCAGCACGTTCTCGAGCGCAGTGAATTCGCGAAACACCGAGGTGATCTGATACGAGCGGGCGAGACCGGCGCGTGCGCGTTGCTCAATCGGCATGCCGGTGATGTCGCGTCCGTCGAAATGGATCGACCCTTCGTCGGAGCGCAACTCTCCGGCCAACTGGCCGATGAGCGTGCTCTTGCCGGCGCCGTTCGGTCCGATGATGGCGTGCAGCTCGCCGGGGGCAACGTCCAGACAGAAATGATCGGTGGCGGTGAGTCCGCCGTAGCGTTTGACCAGCTGGTCGACTTTGAGCAGGCTCATGCTTTGCCCTCCACCGCGCGCGTGCGGCGTGCGAGGCGCACTTGCAGGTCGCCGAGCAGGCCGTACAGGCCGCGTCGCGAGACCAGCACCGAGATCACGATCAGCGGGCCGAAAATGATCATCCAGTGCTCGGTCAGTCCTTTCAGACCTTCTTCGATGAGCAGCATCGCGGTGCTGCCGAGCACCGGGCCGAAGAACGAGCCGAGTCCGCCCAGCACGACCATCACGATCAGTTCGCCCGACGCCGTCCACGCCATGTAGGCGGGCGAGACGAAGTGAGTGAGGTTGGCGTAAAGCATGCCGGCCACGCCGCACACCATCGCGCTGATGATGTAGGCCACGAGCTTGTAGCGCAGCGTCGGATAACCCAGCGCGCGCATGCGGCGGTCGTTCTGGCGGCTGCCGCGAATGACCATGCCGAAGCGTGCGTCGACCAGCCGGCGGCCTGCCCACACACACAGGCAAAGCACGGCGAAGGCCACGTAATACAGCACCGTCGGGTTATCGAGCGACACATTACCGAAGCGGCTGGCCGCGGCGACCGGCAGGCCGTCGTCGCCGCCGTACTGCTTCAGGCCCACGGCCAGAAAGTAGAACATCTGCGCGAAGGCGAGCGTAATCATGATGAACGCGATACCGGTCGTGCGCAGCGAGAGCAGGCCGGTGAGGGCGCCGACGAGGGCGCACACCAGCAGCGTCACGCCCAGATGCACGAAGCCGTTGTCGATGCCGTGAAAGCTCAGGATGCCGACCACATAAGCGCCGAGCCCCAGATAGAGCGCATGGCCGAAGCTGACCATGCCGCCGTAGCCAAGAATCAGATCGAGCGAGACGGCGGCGATGGCGAACACCACGATGCGGCCGAAGAGGGTGAGATAGAACGGCTGTTGCACGGCCGTCGCGTAAATGGGCACCAGCGCCAGAAAGGCCAGCAACAGCAGCGGCACGGCGGTGCGAAGATTCAGTTTCATTTCCATCGTCAACCGTGTTTGACCGGGAACAGGCCTTGCGGACGAACCGCGAGTACCGCGGCCATGACAAGGTAGATGAGCATCGAAGCGAGCGCGGGGCCGGCGGTATCCGCCGTGCTGCGCTCCATCAGACTGCGAAGCAGCGTGGGCAATGCCGTGCGGCCGACCGTATCGACCACCCCGACGATGAGCGCTGCGAGAAACGCGCCGCGCACCGACCCGATGCCGCCGATCACGATCACCACCATCGTGAGAATCAGGATCGGCTCACCCATCCCCGGTTGCACTGAGAGAATCGGGCCCGCCATCAATCCGGCAATGCCCGCGAGAATCGCCCCCAGCCCGAACAGCAGCGAGTTGAGCAGCACGATATTCACGCCGAGCGCACCGACCATCTGACGGTGCGTCGCCCCGGCACGAATCAGCATGCCGATGCGGGTGCGGTGAATCAGCAGATAGCAGCCGAGCGCGACGGCCAGCCCCACGAGAATGATGAGGAAGCGATACGCCGGGTATTGCAGGCCGAACAGATCGACGGTGCCGCCCAGCCACTCGGGCACTTCCATGTAATAGGGCGACGGGCCCCAGATCATGCGCGCCAGTTCGTTGAAGAACAGGATCAGACCGAACGTGGCGAGCACCTGATCGAGGTGATCGCGGTCATACAGCGTCTTGAGCGCCACGAATTCGACGATCAGGCCGATGATCAGCATGGCCGGAATGATCGCGATGGCAGCCAGCGCAAACGACCCCGTATGGTTGTAGACGGTGGCCGCGATAAACGCGCCCATCATGTACAGCGAGCCGTGCGCGAGGTTCACGAAGTTCATGATGCCGAACACGAGCGTGAGCCCGGCCGCCATCAGGAACAGCAGCACCCCGAGTTGCAGGCCGTTCAGGCACTGCATGATGAAGAGGGTGAGGCTCATTTGGCCTCCTCGCGGTTCGCGGCAGCGGCCGTGCCGGCAAGCAACCCCATCTGACGGAAGATGGCCTGCGTGAGCGGGCTGGCGGGGTCGTTCAGCGTCAGCACGATATCGAAGTGATTGGTGCCGGGCATCGGCACGTATTCGCCGGTGAAGCCGCGCTCACGCCATGCCGCGAGGTAGTCCACGCTCTGGCGTTTGAACTCGGCCGTCTCGGTCTCGCCGTACGACACGACGATCGGGCAGCCGTGGGCGGGCAAATGAAACTGCGGGCTGTTGCGCGTGGCATCGTCTGCGCTGAGCTTCATCCATTCGTTGATATGCGTGAACGGAATCGGCGTGAGATCGAACAGGCCCGAGAGCGGTGCGGCACCGGCAACCACATCTTCCGGCACGCCGTACTTGGCATGCCAGCCCTGCGCGAGCAACATGCCGGCGAGATGTCCGCCGGCGGAGCTGCCGCACACGTGAATGCGTTTCGGGTCGCCGTGATGCGCCCCGATATGGCGATGCACCCACGCGAGCGCGCGGCGGGTCTGGTCGACGATGGTGTCGAGCGACGCGCCGGGGGCCAGCGTGTAGTTGATGGTGACGACGGTCGCCCCGGCCTGCGTGAACGCGGGCGCCATGTTGCTGGAGTCGCTCTTGTTCAGGGCGCGCCAGTAGCCGCCATGGACGAAGAAGAACACGGGCGCACCGGGCGTGGGGGCGGGAAAGATGTCGAGCGTCTCGTCGGGATGATCGCCGTAGGCGACGTCGAGGACGCAGGGAACCGTGGCGCGGGCGTTCGCGCTCTCGGCGGCGTATTGCTTCAGGATGTCGAGGACGTTGGGCGTGGTGGCGCGGGCGTTGTACTCAACGTCCAGCTCGGCCTCGTCGAAATTGCGGTAGCGCTTCATAAACCCTCGTAGTGCTCAGGTAATGCTCAGCTGGTCCAGCGGATACGGGTCGTTCAGATATGCGGGCCGTGCAGGAACAGTGCCGCCGGTGCGACGGCACCGGGGCACTTGCGTCCGCCCGTATTTGGCGCGGGCGGTGTCACGAGATACGACGCAGACTTACGACTTGATCTTGCACTGCGCGGCCAGGTCGGCACGCGTCTGGATCTTGATCTGGCCCTTGGTCGCGAAGGCGGCACCTGCGCTGTCCTTGACGACATCCACGCGATAGAACTGCGCGATCGGGAACTGGTTGCTGGCAAACTTGAACGGGCCACGCACGGACGAGAAGTCGGCTTGCTTGAGCGCCGCGCGCAGGGCTTCGCGATCGGCCACGCTGCCCTTGGTCTTGGTGAGCGCCGAGTCGATCAGGTTGGCTGCGTCATACGACTGCGCGGCGTACATCGACGGCACGCGGTTGTATTTCTTCTGGAAGGCTGTGACGAACTGCTTGTTCTGCGCGTTGTCGAGGTCCGGCGAGTAGGGCGCGCTGGTAATCGCGCCCACGGCGAGTTCTTTCAGCGCAGGCAGGGTCGAACCATCGATGGTCGACACGGAGATCAGCGGAATCTTGCCGAGCAGCCCGGCCTGACGGTATTGCTTGACGAAGTTCACGCCCATGCCGCCCGGGTAAAAGACATAGACGGCATCGGGTTTGGCCGCTTGCAACTGGGCGATTTCTGCCGAGTAGTCAGGCTGGTTGACCTGCGTGTACACCTCGTCGACGATCTGACCCTTGTAGTCGCGCTTGAAGCCGTTCACGGCGTCGCGTCCGGCCTGATAGTTCGGGGCCATGACGTACATCTTCTTGTAGCCCAAGTCGCTCGAGAGCTGACCGCCGGCTTCATGCAACTCGTCGTTGTCCCACGAGGTGGAGAAGAAGTTCGGCGAGCATTGGGCGCCGGCAATCGGGGTCGGACCGGCGTTCGAGCCGACCATGACCACACCCGCATTGGTCACGTTCTTGTGAATGGCCATCATCACGTTCGAGAACGTCACGCCGGTGATGATCGACACCTTGTCGCGCTCCACGAGCTTCTGCGCGGCCTGCACACCCACGTCGGGCTTGAGCTGGTCGTCTTCCTTGATCACTTGCACCGGCACACCGCCCAGCTTGCCGCCCTTTTGCTCGACGGCGAGCATGAAGGCGTCGTACTGGTCCTGACCGAGCGCACCGCCCGGGCCGGAGAGCGTACCGATGAAGCCGATCTTGACCTCGGCATGCGCACCGCCGGCGGTGAGCAGTGCTGCGGCGGCGGCAATAGCGCCCAGGACTGCGATCGTTTTGCGTTGCGTGGTCTTCGTTCCCGTCATCATGGTCTCCAAACTAAGTTCCGGAACTGGCAAACACTGTGAGCAGAGGGTTCGTGCCGGGCGGCCTGAGCGCTTCTTCATGGCGGTCATCGTCAGCCGGGCACGTCGGTCATACGTAGGCGTTATTTCGATGTCTTACGTTAAATTGTTTAAGCATCAAATATTTCAGTGCCCAGCCTAAACGACGCCTATTACGTAGGCAAGCAATTTCAAAAACACCTCGGGAAAGCACCAGTTACAGCCCGAAGAACTCCCGGGCGTTGCCGGCCAGAATGCGTTCGCGGGCGTGCGCGTCCAAGCCCGGCTGATCGGCCACCAGCTTGCCGATCTCCTGTTCGCCGAGCGGGAACGGGTGGTCGGAGCCGAGCATGACGCGCTCCACGCCCATCGTATCGACCAGCAGGCGCAGGGCGCGCGGGTCGAACACGGCGCTGTCCACGTAAAAACGGTCCAGATAATGAGACGGCGGATGCGGGCTGTCGGCGCGCACGATGTCGCGGCAATGCCACGCGTTCTCGGCGCGGCCCAGCAGGTAAGGGAAGCCGCCGCCGCCGTGGGCGAAGCACAGCTTGAGCGAGCGCGGCAGGCGCTCGAAGGCCCCCGAGAGAATCAGCGACAGGATGGAGAGTTGCGTCTCGGCCGGCATGGCCACGAGCCACGGCATCATCCATTTCTTCATGCGGCCGTCGGTCATCATGTCCCACGGGTGCACCAGCACGGGGATGTGCTCGTTGCCGCAGTGCCGCAAAAACGCCACCAGATGCTCGTCGTCGAGATCTTTCGGCCCGAGGTGATTGCCGATCTGCACACCAACGTGGCCGGTGGCCTTGGCGCGCGACGCTTCGGCGCAGGCGAGGTCGAGGTCTTGCAAGGGCACCTGTGCCATGGCCTTCAGGCGCGTGGGCGCATAAGCGCAGTGCTCCAGCGCGAGATCGTTCATGCGCTGGACCCAGTCCATCACGGCATGGCCGTCGTAGCGATAGCCGAACATGATCGGCGTCGCGCAGACCACTTGCAGGTCGATCCCGTGGCGATCGAGTTCTTCGATGCGCAGCGCGGGGTCCCACAGCGCGCGATAGACCGGGCGGAAGGCCTTGTCGGCGAGCATGATGTTGCCGGTCTCGCCGTTCTCGTCAATGCGCAGCCACGGCGCGGTGGCGGCGTCCAGTCGTGCCGCTTCTTCCTGCGTGATACGCGGGAAGAAGTGGGCGTGCATGTCGATTTTCTTCATGAAGTGACTTGTTCTGTCGGGTAGTGGGCTGGGGGGCGAGGGCCGAGGGCAAATTGCGCCGCGTCAGGCAGCCGCCGGGGCCGATGCAGCGCGCCCCGGGTGGATCTCGCCGCAGCTCGGGCAACGGCGCAACGTTTCGCTGCCGTAGAACGCGTCGAACAGCGGCGGCAGGTCGGTCACGATGCTCTTCAACTGCACCTCGACGCGATGCACCTGCGTGCCGCACTTCAGGCAATACCACTCGAAGCCGTCGAGCAGGCCTGCCGGACGCTGGCGTTCGATAACCAGACACAGGCTGTCGGCCTCGGGGCGTTGCGGCGAATGGCGCACGTGCGGCGGCAGCAGGAAGATGTCGCCTTCCTTGAGATCGACGCGTTCTTCGCGGCCATCGATCCAGAGCTTCAGCCACGCGTTGCCCTTGAACTGATAAAAGAATTCTTCGAGCGGATCGTCGTGATAGTCGGTGCGGTGGTTGGGGCCGCCGACCACGGTCACGATGAAATCGCTGTCGTGCCAGACTTGCTGGTTGCCGACCGGCGGCTTGAGCAGATGGGCATGCTCGTCGATCCAGCGCTGGAAATTGAAGGGTTTGCCGTACGTCAACATGCTGTCTCCCGAATCATGTCGCGTTGAGTTTATTTTGCGTCTTGCTCAGCGTGCGCGCGGCGAGTAGGCCACGCACTTGATCTCGATGAGCAGCAGCGGGTGCGGCAACTGGTGCACGGCCACCGTGGTGCGCGTCGGGCCGTTCTCATCGAAGTATTCGCCGTACACCTCGTTATAGCCGCCGAAGTCGTTCATGTTCACGAGAAACGAGCCGACTTCCACCACATCGGCCAGCGTGGCGCCTTCGCTCGCGAGGATGTCGCGAATGTTCTCGATGACGGCGCGGGTCTGTTCGCGAATGTCGAGCTGGGTCACGCCGAGTGCATCGACCTGCGCACCGGCGTAGCTGTTGTCGGGCCGGCGCGAGCTGGTGCCCGAGACGAACAGGAAGTCGCCCGCGCGCTTGATGTGCGGGAATTTGCCGCGCGGCTTGGCCTTGCCAGCGACGACGCGGGCTTGCGTGTCTTGCGATTGCGTTGCGCTCATGGGTGACGCGTCTCCGTGTTTTTCCGTGTGCTTCTGTTGTCTTGTCAGCGTGCGGCGCACGGGCGCGGGGGTATCGACCCCCATCGATAGCCCCCGCGCCGTCGCCTCACATTGTCAGGTCAGAGTTTGATGCAGATGTTGGTGATTTCGGAATAGAAGTCGAGCGAGTGGCGCCCGCCCTCGCGCCCGAGCCCCGACAGCTTCACGCCACCGAACGGCGTGCGCAGGTCGCGCAGGAACCACGTGTTCACCCACACGAGACCCGTCTGGAACTGACGCGCCACACGGTGTGCGCGCGACAGGTTAGTCGTCCACACGCAGCCGGCCAGACCGTAGTCGCTGTCGTTCACGCGGCGGATGACTTCGTCTTCGCTGTCGAACGGCGAGACGTGGCACACCGGGCCGAAGATTTCTTCGCGCACGCAGCGTGCCGTGTCGGGCAGGCCGGTCCAGACGGTCGGCTGCACGAAGGCGCCTTCGTCGCGGGCGTCGCCGAACACGGGCACACCGCCGCCGGTGACGACGGTCGCGCCTTCTTCGACGGCGAGCTTGTAATAGGACAGCACTTTTTCACGATGCTTGCGCGAGACGAGCGGGCCCATCTGCAAGCCTTGTGCGTCCGGGGCGTCGATACGCAGGGCGGCGGCGCGCTCGGCCAGTGCGGCAACGAAGCGCTCGTAGATCGGGCGCTCGACGTACACGCGCTCGGAGCACAGACAGACTTGGCCGGCGTTGGTGAACGACGAGCGCACCACGCCGTCGACGGCGGCGTCGAAGTCGGCATCAGCGAACACGACGGCGGCGTTCTTGCCACCGAGTTCGAACGAGATTTCCTTCACACCATCGGCCACGGCTTTCATGATGGCGCTGCCCGTGCGCGATTCGCCGGTGAAGGTGATGGCGGCGACATCGGGGTGCTTGGTCAGGAATTCGCCCGCCGAGTTGGGGCCGAAGCCGTGCACGAGATTGAACACGCCCGGCGGCAAGCCCGCAGCGTCCATGACTTCGGCGAGCAACGTGGCCGACGACGGGGTTTCTTCCGACGGCTTGGTTACCACGCAATTGCCCATGGCGAGCGCCGGTGCGACTTTCCACGTGAAGAGCAGCAGCGGGAGGTTCCACGGCGAGATGATGCCGATGACGCCGAGGGGCTTGCGGGTGACGTAGTTCATCACGTCGCCGCCGTCGGCCGCGCGCATCTCGTACATCTCGGTGCCCGCCGTCTTGATCAGATCGGCAAACATGCGGAAGTTGGCGATGCCGCGTGCGATATCGAGCGTGCGGGCCTGTTCGACCGGACGGCCGGTGTCGGCGACTTCGGCGGCGACGAAATCGTCAAAGCGTGCCTGAATGCCATCGGCGATGCGATGCAGCACGGCGGCGCGCTCGGCCGGGGTGGTCTTGCCCCACGGGCCTTCGTGCAGGGCACGGCGGGCGGCGGCGACGGCGCGGTCGACGATGGCAGCATCGGCTTCGCAAACCTTCGCGATGAGCCGGCCGTCGACCGGGCTCACGTTGTCGAACTGACGATCGGTGGCGATGAACGCACCATCCACGTAGTGCCGCAGCAGCGGCGGGGTCGCAAGGCTCACGAGGTCTCCAGATACATTAGTGTTTTGCGGGGCGGTGGCGCTTGGACGGCGTGTCGCGGGGAGCGTCACGCGGTGGCAGGCGATAGCCACCGCCAGATGTCCTCAAGTCTAGGCATCTGTCGATATAAAAAATAATGAAATCTATCGTGGTGTCTATTCCTTAGTGGAATATCGGCATCCTCCGCAAGGCGACTCGGTCCGAAAGCCGTCCGGCGAATGCCGACAGCGCTTGCCGGGGGGCGCGCAGAGAATTGGCGCTCTTTTCTCTTGGGCGGCCGACGACGGGGGCAGCTTGCGCTTCACGTTCCGAGGCTCAGGTGCCGCGTCGTAACCGTTCCTCTCGACTTGCCAGCATGAAACCTACCTGCTCTGTGGCGTCCGGCGCCGATCGCTTTTCTCCCTATTCGAGCCGCCGCCGTCCCGACGTCGCCAGTGTGTCGTCGCAGACGCACGACCTGCCAGCCGAGCGGCACACGCCGGCGTCAACCAACACTCGCGGCCTCGCGCGCCCTGATACCGCCACGCCGCCCGATGAAGCGACAATCCACCAACTGTTCGCCGAAGCCTTGGCCAGCGTGCTGCAATCGCACGTCGATATCGTCAGCCCGCGCTATCCGACGGTTAGCGTTGCCGCCAGAAACCGCGCCGACGTCGGCGTCTGGGTGATTCACTTCGCTACGCCCGAGGCGGCCGCGCTTCCTTGCCCTGCGCTTGCCCCGGCCCGCAGGTTGCATCTCACGCTCAGTCATTTCGATTTCGCGCAATCCGAAGTCAGACAACGCAGCGGCACCGTGCCCGAAGACCGGGCGCTCGCCTGGGCAGGCGCAGCGGCTCGACAGTGTCAACGCGTACGGGGCTCCCCAGGGCAAGGCGCCACGTCACCCGGCGAGGCCCCGTCGCGCTGGCATTGGCAGGTGGGGGAACTGCCACGACTGCGCAACGAGGACGTCGAGGCGTTTGAGCTGGACCTATCCGGCTTTCTGCAACGCCTGGTGCGTCCGCAGACGCCACCGCCGGTGCCGGTCTCTACCCGGGGGCGCACCACAGGTTCTACGGATTCGGTGGTTTCGGTCGCTTCAGAATTCGATCTCGGCGTATCCGGGGCACCCGACATCGCGTCGCTGGCGTCGTGTCCGGAGGGTATCCCGGCGTTTCACGCGTCTTCGCCAACGCTGATGCGAACCCGGGACGTCGCTCGCTACTTGTTTGCACGCCGGCGCTTCGCCCCTGCGCGTGATCTTTGGCGTGAGCTCAACGCGTGGGGCGTTCCCAAAACGGCGCTCGCAACGTTCCTGAACAACGATATGGGGAGTCGCACGCGTGTCGAGGAAGGACTTCGCGAACCCTGGAACGGGCGGCTGGTCTGTCTCGACGATCTCGTGGCGTGGGATGCAACGGCAGCGCATTACGACGTGCGAGAGGCCCGGACAACTGCGGCGTCTACGTTTGCCCAGTCGCGGCATATCGACTCGCGGCAGTTTGAAGAGATGACATCGATGATCGCTCTGCACGAGGTGATGGTCTTGCATGCACAGGGCAGGCCGCTTGAGAGTCTGCGTGACGAATGTATCGGTCTGGATATCTCGGTGATGCAGCGAGAGGCGTCGGCACCGCGCACCTATCTGCTGAGAATGCGCAGGACGCGCTTGCCGACGCGTGAAGCTGGCCCACGCTCAAACGCCATGCCATGAGAACCGCGCTCACCCCCTCGCTTCGCGCGTACCGCAGTGAGTACTGGATCAAACGGACGGCTCGTCAGCCCCGCCCATCATGACTGGCCCGGGCGCGGGCTGCGCGCAGGTCGCGCGGGGTCCGGTCTTCGCCAATGGCGGCGGGCGGCAGGTCGGTATCGAGGCACTCCACCAGATGCGCGTTCAGCACGGCGGCGAGCCCTTCGCCGCCACGGCGCATCACGTAATTGTGGTTCCAGCGGAACAGCGGCTGGGCGAGCGGTGCCAGCTTGCTCATCCACGCGCGGTTCGTGCGCACGTCCCACCCGTATCGCACGGCGGTAATCGACCCCTCGGTGTCGAACCGCCACAGGCCGGTGCCTTCCGCGTCGCCGCTGGCTTCCACCCGGATTTCACGCATCGGTTCGAGGTGAGTGACCCGTGTGTCGAAGGTGAGCGAGTAGGGCAGTGCGCCGTGCCACGTCAGACGCCGCACGGCGCCCACGCCATCGGCCCCGCCGGAATCGAGCGTTTGGACTTCGCGCACGCAGGGCCACCAGCGGGCCCAGTGGTCGACGTCGCGAATGGTGTCCCAGACTTCTTCGAGC
The DNA here is from genome assembly GCF_002179865.1 of Pandoraea sp. PE-S2R-1. Lineage (NCBI taxonomy): Bacteria > Pseudomonadati > Pseudomonadota > Betaproteobacteria > Burkholderiales > Burkholderiaceae > Pandoraea > Pandoraea sp. PE-S2R-1. The sequence goes on from NZ_NGUR01000007.1 coordinate 160,219, forward strand.
GGCGCAGTGAGCCGCCACAAGGTGAGGAAGTGATATTCGTTCATGGCCGATCCCGGTCGTAGTGGGTGGGGGTGCCGTCACGCCCGATGCAGGGGGAATTTCAGTATAGGTCGCATCCCCGGGCCTCGACGCCCGCGGCAACGGGCGGCCGGCTGTCATCAATTCATCACAATGTCTCCATAGAATCCCGGAGTGAAAACGTTTTCGTAAACGTTTACATTTACGCAAAAGCCGCTAACGGTCGATATTGCCCCAACGGGCCGATCCGCCGCGCGGCACCACAAGAGGAGACTTGGTTTGGCAGATATCCGGGATGTCGCGCAACGCGCGGGCTGTTCGATCGCCACCGTGTCACGTGCGCTCAATTCGCCGCAACTGGTGCGTCCGGAGACGCTTGCCCGTGTGCAGGCGGCTGCCGCCGAGTTGAAATTCCGCCCCAATGCGCTGGGCCGCCAGTTGCGCGGCGAGCGCACCGGCCTCATCGGGGTGATGCTGCCGACGCTGGGCAACCCGGTGTTTGCCGACTGTCTGGAAGGCATCGAAGCCGCCATCGACGGCACCGGCCGCCGTCTGTTGCTCGTCACCACCCAATACGACCCCGAGCGCGAGCGCAACGCCATCGAGACGCTGCTGCAACAGCGCGTGGACGGTCTGCTGCTCACCTTGGCCGACGCCGAACACAGCGCCCTCGTCGACGACCTCGCCGCCGAAGGCGTGGCCTGCCAACTGGTCTACAACGACGCCCCGAACCGGCCGTGTGTCTCGGTCGACAATCGCGCCGCCGCCGCGCAGGGCGTGGCCATGCTGATCGAGGCGGGCCATCGCGACATCGTCATGGTGACCGGGGCGCTGCATGCCTCGGACCGCGCCAAGCGCCGCTTTCTCGGCTATGGCGACGCGATGCAAGCCGCCGGGCTCACGCCGCTGCCGGCCTTCGAAATCGATTTCAACAGTGGTGCACGTGGCGAACGTGTGCGCGAGTGGCTGGCGCAGCGCGAGCGCGACGGCGCCCGCCCCACGGCGTTGTTCTGCTCGAACGATCTGCTGGCGCTCGGCGTGATGCGCGCGTTGCGCGAAGCCGGTCTGCGGGTGCCCGACGACATCTCCGTGCTCGGCTTCGACGGGCTGGCCGTGGGCGAACTGCTTTCGCCAACGCTCGCCACCGTAGTGCAGCCCAGCGTGGAGATTGGCCGGCACGCCGCGCAACGGCTGCTCGCCCAGATCGAGGGCCGGTCGCCCGGGGGCACTTCGCCCACGTCAGCGACGGCCGAGATGAGCCACGCGCTGATTCTGCCCCACACGATTCGCCGTGGCGGCACGGTGGCGGCGCCGCCACGTAAGTGACGGCGGGTTTCAAACCATAGGTTTCAGGCAGCACAGCAGTACAGCAACACGAGGTATTGACAAGGAAATTGGCCGGCGACTCGCTCCATCACGTTGTGGCAGAGAGCGCAGCGACGGCCGAGGCAATCAGGCATCAGGCCGCAAGGCCCGAATCGTCAACATCGACAGCAACGCAATACCGACCGCACTTACCCGGCAGCACGCGAGTGCCGCCAATGGTCAGACGCTCAGGAGCCCACAGAAATGAAGCTTTGGATCACCCGCGCCGCCCGCACGCTGGCGCTTTTCACCCTGCTCGGCGCTGGCGCCGCGCACGCCCAGCAGACGGCAATCTGCTACAACTGCCCGCCGGAATGGGCGGACTGGGCCGGTCAGGTCAAGGCCATTGCGCAAGACACCGGCATTCGTGTGCCGCTCGACAACAAGAACTCCGGCCAGGCCGTTGCGCAGATGATCGCGGAACAGAAGGCACCGGTGGCCGACATCGTCTACCTCGGCATCACCTCGGCGATCGAAGCTGGCAAGAAGGGCTTGCTTGCCCCGTACAAGCCGGCCCATTGGGATCAGGTGCCGGCAAACCTCAAGGATCCGAACGGCCTGTGGACGACCATCCACTCGGGCACGGTCGGCTTCTTCGTGAACCGCGATGCGCTGGAAGGCAAGCCGGTACCGCGTTCGTGGGCCGACCTGCTCAAGCCGGAATATCGCGGCATGGTGGGCTATCTGGACCCGAGCAGCGCTTTCGCCGGCTACGCCGCAGCGATTGCCGCCAATCAGGCACTGGGCGGCTCGATGGACAACTTCGCCCCGGCCATCAGCTTCTTCCAGAAGCTCAAGGCCAACGCACCGATCGTGCCGAAGCAGACGGCCTACGCGCGCGTGCTCTCGGGTGAGATCCCCATCCTGATCGACTTCGACTTCAACGCCTATCGCGCCATCTACAAGGACCGCGCCAACGTGCAGTTCGTGATCCCGATGGAAGGCACCGTGTCGCTGCCGTACGTGATCGCGCTCGTGAAGAACGCTCCGCACGCGGACAACGGCAAGAAGGTCATCGACTACACGCTCTCGGACAAGGGCCAGGCGCATTGGTCGCAGGCGTTCCTGCGTCCGGTGCGTGCCAGCACGATGCCGGCCGACGTGGCGGCCAAATTCCTGCCGGCGACCGACTACGCCCGTGTGAAGCCGGTTGACCTTCAGAAGCTTGCCGATCAGCAGGATGCATTCGGTCAGCAATATCTGAAGAACGTGCGCTAAGCACGCCTTACGGGACTGAGGAAGAGGAACGAGACGATGCGTGACCTGACCCTGCCGCGCGGTTGGCGCGTGGCACTCCTGCTGCCTGCACTGGCGGTGTTTCTGGCCTTCTGGCTGTTGCCGATGGCCGCGCTCGTGCAGGTCAGCGGCGACGGTCACGCGTTCGAGACCTATCGCGCCATTCTTACCAACGCGCGCTATCTCGACAGCCTGTGGCAGACGGTCGTGCTCTCGGCACTGGTCACGCTTGCCACGCTCGCGTTGTCGCTCGTCGCGGGCCTCTTTCTCACCCGGCATGACTTCGCGGGCAAATCGATCCTCGTGTCGATGCTCACGTTGCCGCTGGCGTTCCCCGGCGTGGTGGTTGGCTTCATGGTCATCATGCTGGCGGGCCGTCAGGGGCTGATCGGCGATCTGACGCTCAAGCTCGTCGGTCACAAGCTGGTGTTTGCGTATTCTTTGGCCGGGCTGTTCCTCGGCTATCTCTATTTCTCGATTCCGCGCGTGATCCTCGCGGTGATGGCCGCTGCGGAGTCGCTCGATCATTCGCTCTCGGAAGCCGCATCGTCGCTCGGCGCCGGGCCGTTTGCGATTCTGCGTGACGTCACATTGCCGGCGCTGGCACCTGCGCTGATCGCTTCGGGCGCGATGTGTTTCGCGACCTCGGTCGGTGCGTTCGGTACCGCGTTCACGCTCGCGACCGACATCGACGTGTTGCCGATGACCATCTACACCGAGTTCACGCTCAACGCGAATGTGGCGACGGCGGCGGCGCTCTCGGTGATTCTCGGCATCGTCACGTGGGCCGTGCTGATGCTCGCGCGTAATTTCGCCGGGCAGACGGTTGCCGCCGGAGGCTGATCCCCATGCTCAAGAAAACCCTTTTCACGCTGCAACTGCTGCTCACGCTGCTGATGTGCGCGTTCTTGCTGGTGCCGGTCGGCATGTCGGTGCTCGCCGGCTTGTCGGTCAATTACTTCAAGGGGCCGTCGGCCGGTCTCACGTTCAAGTGGGTGATTCAGGTCTGGCAGGACTATCACGACGCCATTCTCAACTCGCTGTACGTGGGTGCCGCCACGCTCATTCTCGTGACGCTGCTCGGCGTGCCGGCGGGCTACGTGCTGGCGCGCTGGAATAGCCGCATGGCCCGCTGGATCGAAGAACTGCTGACGCTGCCGATTGCCCTGCCGGGGCTGGCCAGTGCGCTGGCGTTGATCAGCGTGTATGGCGGCATGCGCGACTTCCGCCAGAGCCTCGCGTTCATCGTGGTGGGTCACGTGATCTTCACGCTGCCGTTCATGGTGCGTGCCGTGGCGGCCGCGTGCGCCGATTCGCGCATCAAGCTGATGGAAGAGGGCGCGGCGAGTCTCGGTGCGACCTTCCTGCGCCGCTTCATGACGGTGGTGCTGCCCAATATCCGCAGCGAGATCGTGGCGGCGGCGCTCATCGTGGTGACACTCTCGCTCGGCGAATTCAACCTGACGTGGATGCTGCACACGCCGGATACCAAGACGCTGCCCGTGGGGCTGGCAGACGCGTATGCGTCGCTGCGTCTGGAGATCGGCAGCGCCTACACGGCGGTGTTTTTCGTGCTGATCGTGCCGCTGCTCGTCGTCATGCAGATGACGGCGCAGCGCGCCAAGGTTCGCAATGCGCGCGGCCGCACTTGATGCGCACACGCACAAACACACGCACGCGCCATTGCACACAAAGCATGCCAAGGAAATTGCGATGAAACTGACTTCAATTCCGATCCATCTCGAACGCTGTGCCAAGACGTTCAACGGCAACACGGTGTTGCAGCCGCTCGATCTGACGATCGGCGCCGGCGAGACGCTGGTGCTGCTCGGCCCGTCGGGCTGCGGCAAGACCACCACGCTGCGCATGATTGCGGGCCTTGAGCGCCCCGACGCGGGCGGTCGCGTGCGCTTCGGCGATGAAGACGTGACCCGTCTGGCGATCGAAAAGCGCCGCGTGGGTATGGTTTTCCAGAACTATGCGTTGTTCCCCAACTTCACGGTGCGCGGCAATGTCGCCTATGGGCTGAAGCTGCGCGGGCTGCCGTCGGCACAAGTCGACAAGCGCGTGGACGAATTGCTTGACCTCGTGCATCTGACGCCCTACGCCGACCGCGCCATTGCGCAACTCTCGGGCGGTCAGAAGCAACGTGTGGCACTGGCCCGTGCGCTGGCGCCGGAACCGCGCGTGTTGCTGCTCGACGAACCGCTCACCGCACTGGACGCGAAGCTGCGCGAAACCGTGCGCGCCGATATGGACCGGCTGCTGCGTGGTTTGGGTGTGACGACGGTGTATGTCACGCACGATCAGGACGAAGCGATGGCGCTGGGCGATCGCATCGTGGTGATGAGTGCCGGGCGTATCGAACAGATCGGCGCGCCGCGCGACATCTATTACCAACCGGCGTCGCGCCACGTGGCGAACTTCGTCGGCACGCTCAATCGCATTGCCGGGGTGTGGCGCGAGGGGCACTTCCATACGGAAGGCGGACGGCTGGCTTGTCCGGACGTGCGCGCCGATGCGCAGGAACTGTATTTCCGCCCGGAAGACGCCATTGTGGTGCCGCCGGTCGATGCGCCGCTCGTCGGCAAAATCGAAGCCGTGCAATTCCTCGGCGACCGCACGCGCCTCACCGTCGGTGGTGTGTCACCGGCGGGCGCCGTGCTGGTAGAAGTTTCGAGCCGTCGCGAATGCCGCGTCGGCGACCCGGTAGGCCTGTCGTTGCCTGCCGCTCATGTCTTTACGCTTCACGGATAACCCGCTCATGCTGTTCGCGCAAATCAGCGACCTTCACATCAAACGGCCCGGCAAACTGGCCTATCGGCGTGTGGATACCGCCGCCTATCTCGAGCGCTGTGTGGCGCGCCTGAATGCGCTCGTGCCGCGCCCCGACTTCGTGGTGCTCACGGGCGATCTGGTCGACTTCGGCGCTCGCGAAGAATACGAACACCTGCGCCGTCTGCTAACGCCGCTGGCAATGCCGTACTACCTCGTCATCGGCAATCACGACGGCCGCGACGCGTTGCGTGAGGTGTTTCCGGAGCACACGTATCTCGGCAAGCCGGGCGCGTTCGTGCAGTACACCGCGATGTTTGGGCCGCTGCGGCTGATGGCGCTCGACACGCAAGACCCGCCTAATGGTGGCGGCCGACTGTGCGACGAGCGGCTCGACTGGCTCGAAGCGACGCTGGCCGCCGATACGGCGACGCCGACGGTCATCGCCATGCATCATCCGCCATTCGCTTGCGGCATCGAGCATATGGACGTGCAGGCGCTGGACGCGGGCGATGCTGCCAAGCTGGCCGCTGTCGTGCGCCGCTTCGATAACGTGGAACGACTCATCTGCGGCCACGTGCATCGTCCGATTCACACGCGCTTTGCCGGCACCATCGCCAGCGTGTGCCCGTCGCCCGCGCATCAGGTCGCCCTCGACCTGCGCGAGGGCGGTCCGTCTGCGTGGGTGCTCGACCCGCCTGCGTTCCAGTTGCACCGGTACACGCCGCAAAGCGGGCTCGTGTCGCACCTTGGCTTCGTGGACGATGCCGGTGGCACGCACCCGTTCTACGACGCGGCGGGCAAACTGATCGACTGAGATCAGCCCAGATCGAGCGCTTCCGGACCGAACACTTCGCGATGGATGCGCTCGGCAGGCACGCCCTGATCGCGCAGCGCACGCCATTGCGTCTGCATGAACGGGGTGGGGCCGCACAGCAGGTAGTCGGCGCCCTCGGGCAGCGGCAGCCGGGTTACGTCCATGCGCCCGGCGAAGGTGTAGTCAGTGCCTTCGCGCTCACTCGCCAGCGGCGTCTCGAAGAACGTGGCGACGCGCAGATGCGGCAATTGCGTACCGGCGTGCAGCCATTGACGACGCAGTGCCACGTGGGCAGTGTTACGTGCCGCGTGAGCAAACACGATCTCGCGGCGCGAGCCGTTGGCCGCCAGCGTGGCGAGCATCGACATCATCGGCGTGATACCGACGCCGGCACTCAACAGCACCAGCGGATGGGCGGCGTCCAGCGTCGTCGTGAATTCGCCATACGCCGGGCTCACCTGAATGCGATCGCCTGCCTTCAGATTGGCGTGCAGCCAGTTCGAAACTTGTCCGGCCGGTTTGCCGTTCGACGCATCTTCGCGCTTGACGGTAATGCGCCAGTGCGGCGCGGTGGGCGTATCCGACAGGCTGTACTGGCGGCGCTGATGCAGGCCGTCCGGCAGCGTGACGGCCACGCTCACATATTGTCCCGGCACGAACTCGCCCGGCGACGTCCCTTCCGGTGTTTGCAGATAGTACGAAACGATGTGCTCGGTCTCGCGATCGACGTCGGTCACGACCAGCTCGCGCAGTGCGCCCAGCGGTGCCTGCGTGCGCTCCGATAGGCGCGCCTCCGCTGCGATCAATTCCCCCGCCAGCAGCCAGTACGCTTCGTCCCACGCGGCGATCAACTCAGGCGTCGCGGCGTCGCCCAGTACGTCCTTGATGGCGGCCAGCAGATAGCGGCCAACGATGGGGTAATGCGCGGGCGTGATGCCGACCGAGACGTGCTTGTGAACGATGCGCTCCATCACGGGCGCCAGCGCGGCAGCGTTGTCGATGTTGGCCGCGTAGGCAAACACCGCAGACGCGAGCGATTGCTGTTGCGCGCCGCTCGCCTGATTCCCCATGTTGAAGAGATCGCGCAGTTCGGGATGTGCCTCGAACATGCTGGCGTAGAAATGTCGCGTGATGGCGAGTCCGTGGTCGCGCAGCACCGGGACGCTGGCGTCGATATACGGGCGGGAAGCAGCGGAAAGCATGGGGCACACTCCGAAGTGTTATGAGTTCTGTTTCGGGCGCGACGCTGAGGGCTCTCGGACGTCGCGCACCACGGAGTGATTATAAGATGTAAATAAAATGCATCTTTAAGGGTGCGCCCAAATGCCGCATCTCAGCGGCGAGGGCTTGGGCGCGCTTTCCCTTGGCAGATGTGAAGCGTCAGGCGAGCGCCGACGCAGCAGACAGCCCCTGCACGTGTTGGGCGATACGTCCGCGTGCGAACTGAAGTGCTGTCTGGGCGACGCGCTCGCCGAGATGACGCGCTGTGGCCAGGTCCGCTTCGGGCGGTGCCAGATCGGGGCCCTGATCGGTGTTCGATTGGGCCGCCGCACCCAGCCAGAAGCCGAGGCGGTTGAGATCGTTCGCCGAGCCCTGCGTGGAGTTGTTCGCGGGCGGCAGGCCTAGGTTCACCCAATGCATGCCGTGCTGCGCGGCAAAGAGCGCCATCTGGATGAGGGTGGCGAGTTTGTCACCGGCGTGTGCGCCGGAGTTGGTAAAGCCCGCGGCGATCTTGTCCTGCCACACGTAGCCCTTCGTCATGACGATGTTCGACGTGGCTTCGGCAAACACTCTGAATTCCGCCGACGTGCCGCCCATGAAGGTGGGCGCGCCGAAGATGATGGCGTCGGCCTGTTCCAGATCGTCCCAGCGCGACGGCGCAGTTTCGCAGGGAATCAGGAGGGCGCTCGCACCGTCGGCGCGTTCGACACCTTCCTTGACGGCGGCGGCTTGTCGCGACGTGTGGCCATAGCGACTGTGAAACACGATCGCGACGTTTGTACTCAACATGCTTGACTCCATTCGTTCAGGGGATGAGAGGGGGATGGGGTATAGGTCGTAGCTCAAAGGGGCTTGCTCACAACTCGACCAGCACCACGCCTTTGAGCTTGCCCGCGCAGGCTTCCTGCAAGGCGAGTGGTGCGTTCTCCAGACCGTGGAACATCGTGCACGGCAGGTGAAAACTGCCGTCGAGCCGCCATGCGTTCTGACGCTTTATCCATTCGTCGAAGACGTCCTCGTCGTCGTCCGCGCTGTAGCCGCGCAGCGTGATGCCTTTGATCGGCAACTGGAAGGCGTCGATTTCGGTCGGTGCCACCGAGGTGGAGTGGTTCGCGTGCAACTCCGCGCCGAGTGCGCCCAGAATCGCGAAGCGGGCCCCTTCGCGGGCTTGCGCAACGGCGGCGGTCAATTGTTCGCCCCCGACCATATCGACGAAGACATCGATGCCGTCGGGCGCGGCGTCGGCCAGTTGCGTCGCGAAGGGTTTGCCGTTGCGCACGATCACGGCGTCGTAGCCTAGGGCCTGTGTCATCCAGCCGGCTTTGTCGGCACTGCCGGTGCTGCCGATGACGCGTGCCGCGCCGAGACGGCGGGCGATCTGACCGGCCATCGAGCCGATGGCACCGGCGCCGCTGGAAACCAGCGCGGTGTCGCCACGTTTCACCGTGATGCCCCGTGTAAGCGCGGCGTAGGCCGTCCAGCCATGGCCGAGATAGGCGGCGGGATCGAGTGGCCCGCTGGGCAGCCGTTTGCAGTGCCGCGCGTCGACCACGGCGTGCTCACGCCAGCCGAGCCGATGCGAGACGATCATGCCCGGCGCCAAGCCGGATTCGGGCGTGGCGGCGATCACTTCACCGATGGCGCCGTCGGCGAGTGAGTCGCCGGGTTTGAGTGTGGGAAACGGGATGCCCTTGATGGCGGTGGCCTCGCGGCTGGCCATCAGCCGGGTGGAGATCGAGACGCGAAACCATCGGTTGCGCACCAGCACCTCGTGCGGTGCCAACGAGGGCAGGGGCACGTCGGTGAGTGCGAAGGATGACGAGGTCAGCGTGCCCTCGGGGTGGGCAGTGAGCGTGACGTGCCGGGTGATGCGGGGCAGGGCTGGCATAGCAAAATCCGTAGCGAAAGCAGGGGCAACATGCGCTCGGGAATCGACGCAGGTATATTGCAATTTTTGCGTGGAACCCCCGCCATGCCTACTCGCCTTTCCTCAGGGCCGGTCGCCGCCCGCAGAGTCCCGCGACAGCAGCGTTCGCGGGCGACGGTCGATGCGATTATCGAAGCGGCGGCTCGCGTTCTCGGTGCGCGCGGCTGGGCCAAATTCAATACCAACGAAGTCGCCAGCGTCGCCGGTGCGAGCATCGGCTCGTTGTATCAATACTTCCCCGACAAGCTGGCGCTGGCCGAGGCGATTCGGGAGCGTCATCTCGACGCCGTACTCGCTGTTCTGCCCGATCCGGACGCGCCGCATGTGCCGACGCGCCTCGACACGCGCGTTGCCGATCTGATCGACGGCGTCATCCGGATTCACGCCGGTGACCAGCGTATGCATCACGTGCTGCTTGAGGAGGTGCCGCTTTCGACGCGTACGCAGGCCTTCGATGCGGAGTATCTGCGCCGCTATCAGGCGCTGATCGTGCCGGACGGGCAGGCGGCGTGCGAGCCGCGCGACGCCGTTGCGGCGAGAGTGCTTGCCGCCGCAGTCGAAGGGGTCGTGCATGCGGCGGTATCGCGCGGTGAACTCGGTTCGCCCGAGGTGCGCCGGGAACTCAACGGTTTTGTGGGCGCTTATCTGCGCGAGCGCCACGGTGGACTCGCGCTCAGGGGCTGACGCACAAGCGATGGCGATACGCACCGGGCAAGCCGGATATCGGGCCGCCGGTCAGCCGCGGTTACCGGCATCTGTCCAACGTGCATAGTGCGACGCGAGGAAGATGAAATGCGTGCGCTGAAATTCAGGGAGCAGGTCGATGGCCGTTTCCCCTCTGGCGTTGACGCGCAGGACATCGGCGCCGGCGGCCAGTGCCGCTACGATCGCAATGATCGCCGCGCTGTATTGCGTGGATTCGGGGCGTAGGGTCCGGGCGAGGTGATGCAGCACCGAGTTCATTTCCCGGTCCGTCGCCTGGGGCGGTGCGCCGAACTGGAGTACCACGCGCGCGGCATCGATATAACCGTCGACGACAAGACCTGCGGCGAGTGGCATGCCGTTCAGATCCACGACGCACAGATCGGCACCGTGTTCGGTCAACAGCCCGATGCGTTCTTGCAGTGTGCGGTTCATCTCGAGAGACGTCGCGCCGGCAGCGCGAGCAGCGCGTGTCGCGGAGGCGAGCGCGGTGTGGAGCAGGGGGCGGCCACTCGAGTCGCACTGACTGGCGCACGGGCTGATGTCCAGCAAGAATGGCAGCCAGTCAGGCGCGTGCGTGGCGCACAGATGCGAGAGCGGGGGCAGGCTGTGCCCCATGCGGTACGGATCCGGGACATCGACGACGGTGTCGCGTCCGACGGCGACCAGGACCCGCAACGCCTGGCCGAGATTCAGGGGATGGGGTTCCGGTAAGACCTGTGAGTGCAACTGTTGGCTCAAGTGATCGACGAACAGCCGTTGGTAGCCGTCCGGGGTTGCGCCGTACCTGAGCCAGAGCAGCAGTCCTTCGTCCGAAAACAGCAGGTCGAGGTTGTCGCGACTGGGCCAGTCATGCAGGGCGGCAGTGCAGAACATGCCGGTGTCGCGCAGTTGTTCGAATGTGCGGGCCGTCGCGGGCCTCGTGAGTAGCGAGATCACGGCCGTGCGCAGTTTCGCCGTGTCGACGCGATTTGTCTGTCCTTCGCGGCTTGCAAAGGCGCAGAGCGCGAGCAGTTCATCGGCGGCAGCACACCCGGCGCACGAGAGAATGCTGGTGAGCAATGATGCACGGATGCGGCCTTCCCGGGACTCGGAAAGTACGTGCGCCAAGGGTTGTCTTGCTAACGCCGCGAGGTGGGCGTTGGATCCTGCGGCGGTGGTGGCGGGCGCGGCTTGAGGGGACACGGTGAGTGGCGCAGCGGGTGGCACAGCGGGTGAAACCGGGGGCATGAGCGGATGGGTGCGAGGCATGGCGGCGTGAGGTGGCATGGATGCGGTGAGGGAGAGCGGCATCATGCGAGCGCACCGGCGTCGCGGCTGTCGTTTCCTGCGGTGGCGTTGCGGACTCTGTGCGATCCGTGACGCGCTTACAATGTCGCCTTGATGCGTCGCGCTCATGCGTCGCCATGATGCTTTTTTCCAGTAGCTTGCCCATGTCCGATTCGAACGACCTCGGTGCCACGTCGCCCGAAACAGAACCCCAAACCGAAGCGACCGCCGCGGTGATTGCCGCCACACGTCACTGGCTCACGCGCGCCGTCATCGGCCTGAATCTTTGCCCGTTTGCCAAGGCCGTGCATGTGAAGCGTCAGATCCGCTATGTCGTGAGCGATGCGCACGACATGGAGGGCGCACTGCTCGACCTTGAGCGCGAATTGCAGTGGTTGGCCGAAGCCGACCCGGAAGCCGTCGACACCACGCTGCTGATCCTGCCCGATGCGCTGCTCGATTTTCACGAGTACAACGACGCGTTGTTCTTCGCGGAGCGCATGCTCAAGCAGTTGCGCTTCGAGGGCGAATTGCAGGTAGCGAGTTTTCACCCGGACTATCAGTTCGAAGGCACCGGCCCGGACGACGCGGAGAACTACACCAACCGCTCGCCGTACCCGATTTTGCATCTGCTGCGCGAGGCGAGCATCGACCGCGCGGTCGAGGCGTTTCCGGATGCGGAGGAGATCTTCGGACGCAACGAATCGTTGCTGCGCAAGATGGGTGTAGCGGGTTACCACGCGTGGATGGCGGAGCCTGCGGAAGACGAAGACGGGGCGAATGACAACGCGATGGGCGATGCCGATGCGGAGGCGAACAAGCCGGCAGGGGATGGGAAGTAATTGAGGCAGGAACCCCACCAAGACAGTTGGGGTTTTCGGCGCGCGCCAAAAACAAAAAAGCCGCGCGACGGAATCGAGCGGCTTTCTTGTTGACTACGTACTACCTTCTGCTTGCATGACCAGGGACTGAAGAAGTCGCTGGTGCCGGAGAGAGGAATCGAACCCCCGACCTTCTCATTACGAATGAGCTGCTCTACCGACTGAGCTACTCCGGCGCTGCGAAGAAGTGAGATATTAGCAGGTTTTCCGCGATTGTCACGCCTTTTTTCAGAGATTTTTTGTCGTCAGCGCGTGCGCGCCGCGTAAATCCTTGAAATTACAGAATTCCTGCGCTTCGTCATCGCGAAAATTTTTTGCGCGTACTGCGCCAACCTCGCAATGACGACAGCCATCGACCTCACTGCCTTCCGCACTTACTTCTTGTCGGCCTCGTGGTGATAGCCGGTCACGCGCTCGACTTCGTTCTTCGAACCGAGGAACACCGCCACGCGCTCGTGCAGTTTCTGCGGCTGAATATCGAGAATGCGCTGCACGCCATTGGTCGCGGCACCGCCCGCCTGCTCGACGAGGAAGCTCATCGGGTTGGCTTCATACATGATGCGCAGCTTGCCCGGCTTGTCCGGATCACGCTTGTCGGCCGGATACATGAACACGCCGCCGCGCGTCAGGATGCGATGCACGTCGGCCACCATCGAGGCGATCCAGCGCATGTTGAAGTCCTTGCCGCGCGTGCCTTCCTTGCCTTCCAGCAACTCGCCGATGTAACGCTGCACCGGCGGGTACCAGTGGCGCTCGTTCGACATGTTGATGGCGAATTCCTTGGTGTCTTCCGGAATACGCATGCCTTCTTGCGTGAGCACCCACGAGCCCATTTCACGATCGAGCGTGAAGCAGTTCACGCCATGACCCGTGGTCAGCACCAGCACGGTCTGCGGGCCATACACGGCATAACCGGCGGCGACCTGTTGCGTGCCCGGTTGCAGGAAGTCCTGTTCGGTCGGGTCCGTCACGCCTTCCGGGCAACGCAGCACCGAGAAGATCGTGCCGATCGACACGTTCACGTCGATGTTCGACGAGCCGTCGAGCGGATCGAACATCAGCAGGTATTCGCCTTGCGGGTAACGGTTGGGGATGTGGAAGACGTCTTCCATCTCTTCCGACGCCATGGCCGCGAGATGGCCGCCCCATTCATTGGCTTCGAGCATGATCTCGTTGGAGATCACGTCGAGCTTCTTCTGGACTTCGCCTTGCACGTTTTCACTGCCGGCGCTGCCCAGCACGCCACCGAGGGCGCCCTTGGACACGGCGTGGCTGATCGACTTGCACGCGCGCGCAACGACTTCGATCAACAGACGCAGCTCGGCGGGAATGTTGCTGTATTCCCGCTGCTGTTCGATGAGATATTGGGTGAGGGTCTTGCGGCGCATAGGGGCCTCCAAAAGCAAAAAAGCGTTCGTATTTCGCGACGGACGCAATTTTACCCGCAAAGACCCGCCGCCCCGGCGAAAAAACGCGGGGCGGGGCACTGAAGGATCAGTCGAGTCCGTCGAACAGGGCGTCGTCCGGGCCGACATGCGAGGGCGAACGCCACGTGGCGTCGCGCATGCTGTGCTGCACTTGCTTGTCCACGCCGAGCAGAATCGCGAAGATCGCCATGCGCACCGGAATGCCGTTGTCGGTCTGACGGAAGATCGCCAGACGCGGGTCGTGATTCAGGTCGGTCGACAGATCATTGGCGCCCGGGCGGCTGTCGCGCGGCAGCGGGTGCATGATGATCGTGCGGCTGTCGCAGTACGTGTTGATGAGCGCTTCGTTGATCTGGAAGTCCGGCGTGTAGCCTTCGATGGCTTCGTCGGCAAAGCGCTCTTTCTGAATGCGCGTCGCGTAGACCACATCCGCACCGGCCAGATCGGCGAGCGAGTTGCTCTGCACGATGACGTGGCCGTTCTGCGAAATCTGATCGAGAATGTACGTCGGCATTTCGAGCGACGGCGGCGAAATCAGCGTGAACTTCAGGCCGCGGTACAGCGCGAGCAGCTTGATCAGCGAGTGCACCGTGCGGCCGTAGCGCAGGTCGCCGACCATCGCCACATGAGCGCCGTCGACCAGCTTGCCCAGACGCGAGAATTCGCGGCCGATGGTATACAGATCGAGAATGGCCTGACTCGGGTGTTCGCCGGGACCGTCGCCGCCGTTGATCACCGGAATATTGGTGGCGCGCGCAAACTCGGCGACCGAACCCTTTTCCGGGTGACGCACGACCAGCGCGTCGACGTAGCCGCTCATCACGCGGCTCGTGTCGTAAATCGACTCGCCCTTGGCCATCGACGAGAACGTGAAGCCGGTGGTGTCGCACACCGAGCCGCCGAGACGGCAGAACGCCGAGCCGAAGCTCACACGGGTGCGGGTACTGGCTTCGAAGAACAGGTTGCCGAGCACTGCACCTTCGAGCACGCGCGAGATCTTCTGGCGGCGGGCAATCGGTTGCATGATGTCGGCGACGTGGAACAGCTCTTCGAGCGAATCGCGCGAGAACTGGTCGACGGAGATCAGATGCGGCTTGCCGTCGAGACCCATGCGTTCACGCAGCGGCTTGTGTGCGCTTTGCGTAGATTCCGCAGACGGCGCTTCACGGCCGAGGATTTCGCCGACGAATTTCTCGACGATGCTCGGCATCGTGCGATATTCGCTGGAATCTTCGGGGAGCAGCCAGGTGTCGAGGGCGCGCCGGCGAACGCCGATACGCTCGGCGAAGGTGTCGCGGGTCATGTTCAGGCGACGCATCGCGTCGCGCAGGAAAGTCTGCTGTGCACTCATGGTCGGGTCGGCAGGGCTGTGTACGCGATGCGTATAATAGGCGTCGATTCGTTGTTTGTCCAGCAAAAGACGTGCCCCTTGTGGGGCCGCGCCAGCCGGGCGTTTCCGGCATTTCCGGCGTATTGCCGCACAGGTATGGAAAACCTTCTCCGCAAGCTCGACCTCACTTCTTTGCGCCTTTTCGTGGCCGTCTGCCAGGAGCGGAGCATGGCACGCGCGGCCGAGCGCGAATTCATCGCGCCGTCGGCCATCAGCCGGCGTATTGCCGATATCGAGGCCATCGTCGGCCTGCCTCTGATCCAACGTCACCAGCGCGGCATTACCGTCACCCCGGTGGGCGAAACCGTGCGCCGCTACGCCGAGCGCATTCTCGGCACCATCGAATCCCTCGGTGCGGAGCTGTCGCAGTTCCATGAAGGCGCGCGCGGCAGCGTGCGCATTGCCGCCAACTTGTCGGCCATCGTGCAGTTTCTGCCCGAAGACCTTGCTGCATTCGGCCGCGTGTTCTCGGCGGTCGACGTCGAACTCGATGAACAGCACAGCAATGAAGTGCTGCAACGCGTCGGCGAGCGCGCCGTGGACGTGGGCATCTGCAACGCCGTGGCCGGGATCGAAGCCTTCACGATGGTGCCGTACCGCCGCGACCGGTTGGCGGTGATTCTGCCGGTGGGCCATCCGCTCGCCGCCCGCACGGGCGAGATTGCGTTTTCGGCCTGCGTGAACGAAACGCTCGTCGGCCTGCAAGGCAATAGCGCTCTTACTCAGTTGCTGCGCCAGCAGGCGAGTGCGGCGGGCGCGTCGCTGCGCATCAAGATCCGGGTGTCGAGTCTGGATGCGCTTTGCCGCATGGCACACGCCGGGCTGGGCATCGCCATCGCGCCCGAGCAGGTCGGCCAGTTGTATGTGGGCAAGCTCGACGTGGTGGTGCGTCCGCTCACCGACGAGTGGGCCCATCGCCAACTGTGGATGGTGTTCCCGTCGCGCGAACAACTCAGTGCGACCGCTTCCGCCGTGGTGAACTTCCTCGCGCAGGGGCAAGGGCAGCAGGGCGAGCCGGTGTAACAGGCGTAATAGGAGCAAGAGGAGCAAGAGGAGCAAGAGGAGCAACAGGCGCAACGGGCGGGGTGTAACAGGTGATAGGCGAGGGGGCAGGCCTTCGCAAACCGTCATGCCGGGATTGCCAAGACGGCACGGCAGGCCCCAAAGGCCGCCGCTATGCTGTCTTTCGGAGGTAATCGCTGCATGGAAGACATCATTCGTTTTGACGGCCGCATTCTGTTCTTGTCCGACGACCCGGCCATCGTGCGCCGGCAGATCGCGGGCGAGACCGTCACCCGCGCCGAGGCCGGCACCTTGCGTGAGAATGTCTCGACCGACGAGATCACGCCCGTCACGGTCATGCTCACTTACGACGAGCGCCTTGGCCGCTACCCTTACGTCGGTTTCAAAGCGGGAAACGAACTCCCCATCGGCGAGCACGACATTCGCCGCGGCGGCTTTCAGGTGACTGTTGCCGGCAAGCGCTACGGCAAGGGCTCGTCGCGCGAATCGAGCCCGCTCGCGGAATTGTCCGCCGGCATCCGGCTCATCGTGGCCGAGAGCTTCGAGCGCATCTATCAGCAGAACTGCGACAACATCGGCATTCTGACGACGACCGACTTCGGCGTGCTCGATCGCATTCTCGCGGGCGAAGCCATTCCCATCACCGAATTTCTCAAGGGCCGCGACGCTCTCACGCAGCAGATCATCCGCAGCGGGGGCCTGCTCGCCTACAGCAAATTTGCCGAATGGCCCGTGCCGGTGTCCGGTGGTGTCGATGGCGCCAATGCCTCGACGGCATCCGCGGCCGATGCGCCGCCGCGCACGCTCGTCGAAAAGATCATTGCGCGCCGCCTGCATCCGGCCACCCCGGGGGCCGCGCGTGGCGACGGCGTGTTCGTCGCGGTCGACTGGCGGTTCTCGCACGATTACTTCACGGGAATGTGCGCGCACCTGATGCATCGGGCGTTTGGTGAGCCCGCGCCGTTGCACGACCCGGCACGCATCATCGCGTTTCAGGATCACCTCGTGCTGGCCGCGCAGAGTCATCCGCACGTCACGCAGGGCTTGCTCCCCGGAGTGGCGAACCTGACGAGCGGTCACCGCGAGTTTGTGGCGCGGTATCCCGTGCTCGCGCATGGAGAACTGACCGATGCCGGGGGCGCTTCAGGAGACGCTGGCGCCGACGGTATCTGCCACGCGCTCATGGCGGAGCGTTACGCGCTGCCGGGGCAGATCGTGATCGGCACCGATTCGCATACGCCCCACGCCGGTGCGCTGGGTTGCCTCGCTTTCGGGGCGGGGGCGACGGACATCGCGAACAGCTGGACGACGGGCTACGTGCGTTGCAAGGTGCCCGAGACGCTGCGTATCGAAATCGACGGCGCGTTGTCGCCGGGCGTGACTGCGAAGGACGTGGTGCTGCATCTGCTGCGGCTCGACGCGATTCGCGGTGGCGGCGCGATCGGACTGGTGTTCGAGTACGGCGGCAGCGCGGTGCGCGCGATGTCCATCGACGAGCGCGCGACGCTGACCAACATGGTGGCGGAGCTGGGTGGATTCACCGGCATCGTCGCGCCCGACGAGAAGACGGTCGCCTTCCTCAAGACGCGCCGAGGCGTGGATTTCACCGTCGAGCCGTGGATGACGAGTGATGCCGACGCGGTGTATCGCGACGTGATCCGTATCGACGCGACGTCGCTCACGCCGATGCTCGCGCGCCCCGGCGACCCGGGCAATGGCGTGGCGTTGAGCGCACTGGAAGCGCCCGTGTCGATCGACATCGCGTATGGCGGCTCGTGCACGGCGGGCAAGCGCGACGACTTCGATGCCTATCACGACGTGCTCGCGTGGGGACTGGCGCATGGCATGCGCGTGGCACCGGGGCGCGCGCTGTTTCTGCAATTCGGCACGATGGACGTGCGCGCGTACTGCGAGTCGCGTGGCTATCTGACGACGTTCGAAGCCGTGGGCGCCACGCTCATCATGCCCGGTTGCGGCGCTTGCGCGAACTGCGGGCCGGGGCAGTCGACCACGCGCGAGCAGGTCACCATCAGCGCCATCAACCGCAATTTTCCCGGCCGTTCGGGGCCGGGCAGCGTGTGGCTGGCGAGCCCCTATACGGTGGCGGCGAGTGCATTGGCCGGGCGTATTGCAAGCTTTGAAGAACTTCAACGCGCGACATAAATCGGTGACCGGCGCGACATCATTCGTGGCAGAATTTCGGCCTCGCGCCTGTTGATTCATGGTGTATCGCGACGCAACGCTCACGTAGTCACATGTTGATTTGCATGGGATGCCACTGGGCGACGCGTCGACAAAAAGCTGTTCGGCCATGACCGGACAGGCCCGGAGACGACTTTCATGCCATCCCCCCAAGTTTCGATGCCTTCCTCGCCTGCCACCTCTGCCGCCGCCCCTGCGCGCGCGGCCTCAACGCTCACTGCCGGTGAGATTTCCGCCCGCCTCGATCGCCTGCCGCCCACGCGCACCGTGTGGAAACTAGTGGTGCTGCTGAGTCTCGGGTTCTTCTTCGAACTCTACGATCTGCTCTACACCGGTTATATCGCGCCGGGGCTGGTCAAGAGCGGCATCCTGACGCCGACCACGCCGGGCTTGTTCGGCACCACCGGCGTTGCGAGTTTCATCGCCGCATTGTTCTCGGGCCTGTTCATCGGCACCATCGCCTGCGGCTTCCTCGCGGACCGTTTCGGACGGCGGGCGGTCTTCACCGGTTCACTGCTCTGGTACACGGTCGCCAACGTCATCATGGCGTTTCAGGAGACGTCCACGGGCGTGAACTTCTGGCGCTTTATCGTCGGGCTCGGCATTGGCGTCGAGCTGGTCACCATCGGCACGTACATCGCCGAGTTGGTGCCCAAGCAGATTCGCGGGCGCGCGTTCGCATGCGAACAGGCGGTGGGCTTTACCGCCGTGCCGGTCGTGGCGTTTCTCGCTTACTGGCTGGTGCCGCGCGAATTCCTCGGTCTGGAAGGCTGGCGCTGGGTGGTGCTCATCGGCGCGCACGGTGCCGTGTTCGTCTGGTGGATTCGCCGCGCATTGCCCGAGAGCCCGCGCTGGCTGGCGCAGAAAGGGCGTCTGGAGGAAGCCGATCGCGTGCTGAGTGCGCTCGAAGCGAAGGTTGCCGCCGAGTACGGCAAGCCGCTGCCGCCGCCCGGCGTGCCTGAGCCGGTCGTGCCCAAGGGGGCGTTCCGCGACATGTGGGTGCCGCCGTACCGCAAGCGCGCCATCATGATGATTCTGTTCAACATCTTCCAGACGGTGGGCTTCTACGGTTTCGCCAACTGGGTGCCGACGCTGCTCATCAAGCAAGGCGTCACCGTGACCACGAGCCTCGGCTATTCGAGCGTGATTGCGCTGGCCGCGCCCATCGGACCGCTGATCGGCCTGTGGATGGCTGACAAGGTCGAGCGCAAGCACGCCATCGTGTGGACCGCCGGTATCGGCATCGTGTGCGGGCTGGTGTTCTCGCAGGTGACGTCGTCGTTCCTGCTGATCGCAATGGGCATCGGTCTCACGCTCGCCAACAACATCATGTCGTACAGCTATCACGCTTATCAGACGGAACTGTTCCCCACGGGCATTCGCGCCCGCGCGGTCGGTTTCGTGTACTCGTGGAGCCGTTTCTCGGCCATCTTCACGGCGTTCCTGATCGCGTCGGTGTTGCGCAATTTCGGCGTGACCGGCGTGTTCGTGTTCATCTCGCTGGCGATGCTCGTGGTCATGCTGTCGATCGGCCTGATGGGACCGCGCACGCGTGACGTGGCGCTGGAGAAGATTTCGCAGTAAAAAGGCGGAGACTGGAGGACGAGATTATGGCGGATCTGCAAACCGAAGCGGCCTACGAGGCCAATGCCGTGCGTTACAGCGAAGACTGGCTCAACCAGCCGCCGCCGGACGATATGTATGCGCTGCTGGTGTGGCACTTCGTGCCGGGCGGCCGCACGGTCGATGTGGGCTGCGGCAATGGCCGCGATGCGGCGTGGCTGGCGCAGGCGGGATTCGACGTAGTGGGTTACGACAACTCGCCCGCGCTGGTCGAACTCGCGCGCAAGACGTTTCCGTGGGTGTCGTTCCATGTGGGCAAGCTGCCGCAACTCGAGAACGTGACGGAGACCTTCGACAACGTGGTCTGTGAGACGGTGCTCATGCATCTGAGTGCGGCCGACGTGCCTGCTGCGGCCGACCGGCTCTGGACGCTGGTGCGCCCCGGTGGCGTGCTCTACGTGTCGTGGCGCGTGACCGAGGGCACGGACCAGCGTCATGAAGACGGTCGCCTCTATAGCGCGTTTGCCCCGGATGTCGTGCGTGCCGCGTTGCACGAGGGCGTCGTGCTGCATGAAGAAGACGTGACGAGCGCGAGCTCGGGCAAGCGCGTCTGCCGCCTGATCGTGCGCCGGCCCGCCTGACATCGCTCTCGCTACAGCAGTTCGATTTCCGGCAACGAGAGCAGGCTCGTCTCGCGCATCAGCGAGACGAATTCCCCAATATACGGACGCGCCGTAATCGCCGGTAGCGTCGCCGCCCACAACTCCGACGTCAGCCCCTTCGGCGTGATCGGCCGTGCGCTCACATAGCGCCGTTCCAGATAGGCGGTGACGGCCCACAACGGCAGGGCCGCCAGCCCGCGCCGGCTCGCCACCAATTGCAGAATCGCCACCGTCAGCTCGGTGGTACGGCGCGTGGGCTCGATGCCCGCCGGGCGCAGCACCTGACGCACGATGTCGAGCATGTCGTCCGGCACCGGGTAGGTGATCAGCGTCTCGTCGCGAAAGTCCTCCGCATCGAGGTGCGTCTTCGCGGCCAGCGGGTGATCGTTGGCCATCAACGCCATCATCTGGAAGCGGAACAGCGGGTGGAAATCCACCGCTTCGCCCTCCTCATGCTCCGAGATGATCGCCAGATCGGCACGGTCCTGATGCAGCAGACCAATCGGGTCGGCATGAAAGCCCGACACGATATCCAGTTCGACTTCCGGCCAGCGCACGCGAAACGCGTCCATGGCGGGCATCAGCCAGTCGAAGCAGGTGTGGCACTCCACCGCGATGCGCAGCGTGCCCTGCGTGCCCTGTGCGAGCCGTGTGAGATCGCGCCCGGCCTCGTCGACAGCAGGCACCACCTGTTCTGCCAACGCCAACAAGCGTTTGCCGGCTGGCGTAAAGACCAGCGGGGATGACTTGCGCACGAACAACGGCAGCCCGTAGAAGTCTTCCAATGCCTTGATCTGATGCGAGAGCGCCGATTGCGTCAGATGCAGCCACAGCGCCGCGCGCGACACACTGCCGGTATCGCGCAACGCCAGCAGCGTCTGGAGGTGCCGAAGTTCGATGGGAGTTCGCTGCATGAATGAAATTAATGTTAATCGGCAAAAACTTTCGTTTGAATAATACATGAGCGCCCGGGATACTGCCATTCTGGGCGGGGCTTACCCGCCGGTTTCGCACAACATCAGCAATCGGGAAGACAACGCTCATGGCCCAAGCCCACGTACTCGGACTGCCGCGCATTGGCGCGCAACGTGAACTCAAATTCGCTCAGGAGGCGTTTTGGCGCGGCGACATGGAGATCATGGCGTTGCAGGCCACCGGGCGCAGTGTTCGCGCGGCCAACCGCGCTGCCCAGCGTGCCGCCGGTCTCGACTGGATTACCGTCGGCGACTTTCATTGGTACGACCAGGTGCTCTCCGCGCTGGCGCTCGTCGGCGGTCTGCCGGGGCGTTTCGGTGCCAAGCCCGAGGCGCTCACGCTGAGCGACTACTTCACCGCCGCGCGCGGCAACGCGCAACACAGCGCGATGGAAATGACGAAGTGGTTCGATACGAACTACCACTACCTCGTGCCCGAGTATTCGTCGCAGACGCGCTTCGGCAAGGGCGTCGACTGGCTGTTCGAAGAAGTGGCCGAGGCGCTGATCGAGGGCACCAACGTCAAACCGGTGCTGCTCGGTCCGCTCTCGCTGCTGTTCCTAGGCAAAGAGAAGGGCGGGCTGGAGGATCGTCTGACGCTGCTGCCTGACCTGATCACGCAATACGTGCGGGTGCTCTCGCGCCTGAAGGCGCAGGGGGTGACGTGGGTGCAGATCGACGAGCCGATTTTCACGCTCGACTTGCCGGTGCGCTGGCGCGATGCGTTCGCACCTGCCTATGCCGAACTCGCCGACGTGGCGCCGTCGCTGCTGCTCACGACCTACTTCGGCGATGTCAGCGAGCATGCGGCGCTGCTCGCGTCGTTGCCCGTGGCTGGCGTGCATCTCGATGGGGTGCGCGCCCCGCAACAACTGGCCGCATTCGCCGCGTGCTGGCCGGCAGACAAAGTGCTGTCGGCAGGCGTCGTCGATGGCCGCAATGTCTGGCGCTGCGATCTGGCGCGCGCACGGGCAATGCTGATGCCGCTCGCCGAGCAACTGGGCGAGCGCTTGTGGGTGGCGTCGAGCTGCTCGCTCATGCACTGCCCGGTCGATCTGGCGAGCGAAGTGGGTCTGGATAAGGAAGTCCGCAAGTGGTTGGCGTTCGCCGTGCAGAAGCTGGGCGAAGTCGCGTTGCTGCGCCGTTCGCTCGACCCTGGCGAGTTTGCGTCGGCCGATGTGCGTGCCGCGTTTGTCGCTGATGGCACGGCTCAGGCAGAGCGCCGCACCTCGCCGCGAATTCACAACAGCGTGGTGCAAAAGCGGCTGGCGGCGCTGACCGATGCCGACGCGCGCCGTGCTTCGGCCTATCCGGTGCGTGCCGAGGCGCAACAGGCATGGCTCAAGCTGCCGGTGTTGCCGACGACAACGATCGGGTCGTTCCCGCAGACGCCCGCCATTCGCAGTGCCCGCGCCGACTTCAAGCGCCGCGCGATGACGCATCTGGATTATCTGGAAACGATGCGCGCGCAGATTCGTCTGGCGATTGAAAAGCAGGAAGCCTACGGCCTCGATGTGCTGACGCATGGCGAAGCCGAGCGCAACGACATGGTCGAGTATTTCGGCGATCTGCTCTGGGGTTTCGTGATCACCGAACACGGCTGGGTGCAGAGCTACGGCTCGCGATGCGTGAAGCCGCCGGTGATCTACGGCGATGTGTATCTGCCCGAGCCGATGACGGTGACGTGGAGCGCCTATGCGCAGAAGCTGACCGACAAGCCCGTCAAGGGCATGCTGACCGGCCCGGTGACGATGCTGCAATGGTCGTTCGTTCGCGATGATCAGTCGCGCGAACTGACGGCTTTGCAGATCGCGCTGGCGTTGCGCGAAGAAGTGGCGGCGCTGGAAAAGGCCGGTGTGCGCGTGATTCAGATCGACGAGCCGGCGCTGCGCGAAGGGCTGCCGCTGCACGCGAACGACTGGCCGGCGTATCTGGCGTGGGCTGTGCGGGCGTTCCGTGTGTGCTCGTCGGGCGTGGCAGATGACACGCAGATTCACACGCACATGTGCTATTCGGAATTTCAGGACATTCTGCCGTCGATTGCCGCGCTCGATGCCGACGTGATCTCGATTGAAGCGGCGCGCTCGGCGATGGAACTGCTGGGTGCCTTCGAAGCGTTCGAGTACCCGAACGAGATCGGCCCGGGCGTGTACGACAATCACTCGCCGCGCGTGCCGTCGCAGGCGGAGGTGGAGCGCCTGATCGAAGCTGCCCTGGCGCGTATTCCGGCCGAGCGATTGTGGGTCAATCCGGACTGCGGTCTGAAGACGCGTGACTGGGCGCAACTCGACGGCGCATTGACGAATCTCGTGGCGGCGGCAAAAGCGGTGCGGGAACGGTTGGGGCTGACGGCAACGGCACAGGCGGCCTGATTCGTCGGCTGATTTGGCTGATTCGGCTCAAAGGCCCCGGTCATGAAAAAAGGCGATGCGTATTTCTCGCATCGCCTTTTTCTTTACTGCGTCACCCCATCAGCGTGACTGCCCAGCCGTTCAGGCCAGCGCCTTCTCCACGATTTCGCGCACGTCTTTCGACAGTGCTTTGTGGTCCGCGACTTGCTGCAACGCGTCGCGCATACGGTCGCGCAGCGTCGGCGTGTACTTGCGCCAGCGGTCGAGTACGCGTGCGAGGCGTGCAGCGACTTGCGGGTTCAGGGCATCGAGCGACAGCACTTGTTCCGCCCAGTACTGATAGCCCGAGCCGTCGGCCGCGTGGAACTGCGCCGGGTTGCCGCTACAGAAGCTGAAAATCAACGAGCGTGCGCGGTTCGGGTTCTTGATCGTGAACGCCGGGTGGCGCATCAGCGCGCGCACCGCATCGATCACACAGTGACTGCCGTCACCGCGTTGCATGGCCTGCAAGGCAAACCATTTGTCGATGGCCAGCGCTTCGTGTTCAAAGCGCTGGTAGAAGTCGTCGAGCGCCTCGGCGGCGTGATTCTGACCATGCGCCGCATCGCCGTCACGCGCGGCACCGCCACGTTGCACGAGTGCCGCGAGGGCGGCGAAGCGGTCCGTCATGTTGTCGGCAGTGTCGTACTGCGTGCGGGCGGTTTGCGCCACGCCAGCGTCCGACAGCTCCATCAGATACGACAGCGCGAGGTTCTTCAGCGCGCGTTCGCCGGCCGATGCGGCGTCCGGGCGATAGGCACCCGGCACGCGGTGGTTGTGATACGCAGCCAGCCACTCGGTATGCAGCGAGGCGGCCAGACGCTGACGCAGATACTGACGCGCCGCATGAATCGCGGCGGGGTCGATCTCGCTCATCTGCTCGCCGAGATACGACTCGGCCGGCAGCGTAAGAGCTTGCGCGCGGAAGGCCGGGTCGAGCGTTTCGTCGCGCAGGACCTGACGGAAAGCTTCGAGCACGTAGCTGTCAACGCTCGGCAACTGGCCCATCTGAATCGATTCGACCAGTGCCAGCAACTGACGCGTGGCGAGGCGTTGGCCCGCTTCCCAGCGGTTGAACGGATCGCTGTCGTGCGCCATCAGGAACGCAAGTTCGTCGATGGTGTATTCGTGCTCCACGATGACCGGCGCAGAGAAACCGCGCAGCAACGAGGGCATCGGCGTGTGATCCACGTCCACGAACGTGAAGCTCTGACGCTCCTGCGTGAAGTCGAGCACGCGCGTGGTGGCGGCGGGGGCATCCGCCGGTTCACCGGCCAAACGCAGCGCCATGTCGCGGCCGTCGCGATCGAGCAGGCCCACGGCAAACGGAATATGGAACGGCTGTTTGACGAGCCCGCTGTCGTGCAATTCGACACCGACCTTCGGACAGCGTTGCGTGAGCGTGAGCGTATAGGTGCGTGCGGCTTCGTCGTAAGTGGCGTCAACCGTCACGCGCGGCGTACCGGCCTGG
The DNA here is from genome assembly GCF_002179865.1 of Pandoraea sp. PE-S2R-1. Taxonomy (NCBI): domain Bacteria; kingdom Pseudomonadati; phylum Pseudomonadota; class Betaproteobacteria; order Burkholderiales; family Burkholderiaceae; genus Pandoraea; species Pandoraea sp. PE-S2R-1. The sequence goes on from NZ_NGUR01000007.1 coordinate 185,532, forward strand.
CTGTACCAGCGGCCGAATTGCGTCAGGTCGCGCTGATTGGCGTCGGCCATCGCGGCGCGGAAGTCGTCGCACGTCACGGCTTGACCGTCGTGACGCTCGAAGTACAGGTCCATGCCCTTGCGGAAGCCGTCGCGGCCGAGCAGCGTCTGATACATGCGCACGACTTCGGCGCCTTTCTCGTAGACGGTGACGGTGTAGAAATTGTTGATCTCGACGTAGCTCTCGGGGCGCACGGGGTGAGCCATCGGGCCCGCGTCCTCGGGGAACTGCGCTTGACGCAGCACGCGCACGTCGTCGATGCGCTTGACCGCGCGGCCCGAGTCCGAGCCCATCATGTCGGCCGAGAATTCCTGATCGCGGAACACCGTCAGGCCTTCCTTGAGACTCAACTGGAACCAGTCGCGGCAGGTCACGCGGTTGCCGGTCCAGTTATGGAAATACTCGTGGCCGACCACGGCTTCGATGTTGCCGAAGTCGTCATCCGTCGCGGTGGCGGCATCGGCCAGCACATACTTCGTGTTGAAGATGTTCAGGCCCTTGTTTTCCATCGCGCCCATGTTGAAGTCGCTCACGGCGACGATCATGAAGCGGTCGAGATCGAGCACGCGGCCGAAGCGCGTTTCGTCCCAGCGGATGGAATTGATGAGCGAGTCCATCGCGTGTTCGGTCTTGTCGAGGTCTTGCGGCTGGACCCAGACCTGCAACAGCTTCTCGCGGCCATCGCCGGCCACGATGCGCGCTTCGCGGCACACCAGACGGCCTGCGACCAACGCGAACAGGTAGCTCGGCTTCTTGAACGGGTCGTCCCAGATCGCGAAGTGGCGGCCGTCGGGCAAATCGCCCTTGTCGATCAGGTTGCCGTTGGCGAGCAGAACCGGATACGCTTCGCGATCGGCGCGCAGCGTGACGGTGTAGGTCGCCATCACATCCGGACGGTCGAGGAAGTAGGTGATCTTGCGAAAGCCTTCGGCTTCGCATTGGGTGAAGAAATTTCCGCCCGACACGTACAAGCCCATCAGCGACGTGTTCTCCTGCGGGCAACAACGCGTGACGAGCGTGAGTTCGAACGCTTCGGGCGGTGTCTCGACGGTGAGCGTCTCTTCGCCGGTGCGGTAGCCGCTCCACGGCTTGCCGTCGACTTCTAGGCTCACCAGTTGCAGGCCCTGACCGACCAGTTCGAGATCGCTGCCCGCGCCTGCCGGGTTGCGATGCACGCGCAGGCGGCTGGTCACGGTGGTGACGTCGGGAGCGAGGTCGAAGTCGAGTTGGACGGTGTCGATCAGGTACGCCGGAGGCGTATAGTCGGAGCGCTGAATAAGGCCAGCGATATCGGTTCTGAGCATGGACGGTGATTTTGCGGACGGCCAAGGATTCACAAATTGTAACGGATTGCCGCGTTTTGGCTCGTCACTTGGTGCAACGTCGAAAAATTTGGAGAATTTTGCCCGTGCCGAACCGTCAAAGATTCGGGAGGTGCACGAGGCACCGTCCTATGCTTAAATCGGCGCGAGGGGCGCGCTTTGCCGTACTTGGCATTTCTCTGGAGCAGTGAATCATGTGGAAAAGATGGGGAATGGCGACGCTGGTCGCTGCCAGCGCCATGCTGGCCGGTTGTGCCAGCACGGTCACGAGCCAGGTGACCGCGTTTGGCGACTCGCCGGGCTTTGATGGGCCGCGCACTTACGCGCTCACGCGTACCCCGGAGCAGCAGAACAATCAGGAGCACGCGACCTACGAGCAGTGGCTGCGCAACCGGCTGGCCGGTGACGGTTTCGCCGAGCAAAGCCCGTCGTCGGCTCACTATCTGGTGGGCATGAGCTATGGCATCAGTCAGCAGATGATGCGCGTGGCCGAGCCGGCCTACGACCCGATGTTTGCACGGGGGCCGTGGGGACCTTGGGGACGTCCGTGGGGCTGGTACGGTTACCCGTATGGCGGCGCGATGCCGGCCTACATCGAGCGTGACTATCCGTATGCGCTCAAGGGGCTGCAACTGCGCTTTACCGATCGGGCGAGCGGCAAGGAGGTGTATCGCGTGTCGGCCGAGACGAGCGATGGGGGCACGTCGCTGGCATCCACCATGCCGTACCTGATCGATGCGGCGCTCAAGCAGTTGCCGTTCCCGAGCGGGCGCACGGTCAACGTGGAGCAGAAAGTCGGACAGTGATGGGTGAGGGCGCAGCACGGCAGGCCGTGTGCAGCGCTGTCATGTGACAGGTTGCGCAAACGCCGGGCAGGGCGTCGTGCCGCTGAAAGCGCGGCGCGACACCTTGCCCGGCGTTTTTGTTTTTCTGCGTTACTGCATCAGCGTGATGATGCCGAGCACCAGGAAGATGACGGCGGCCACCGCGTGGACGGCGCGCGTGGGCAGGCGTCCCGAGAACTTGTGGCCGACCAGCACGGCGGGCACGTTGGCGAGCATCATGCCGAGCGTGGTGCCGGCGACCACGCCGAAGAAGTCCTGATAGCGCGCGGCGAGCATCACCGTGGCGATCTGCGTCTTGTCGCCCATTTCGGCGATGAAGAACGTCAGCACGGTGGAGGCAAACACGCCGAGCTTGCGCTTGGTGTTGGCGTCTTCGTCGTCGACCTTGTCGGGAATCAGAATCCAGATCGCCATGCCGATGAACGACGTGACGACGGCCCACTTCATGATCGACGGGCTGATGGCGGTCGACAGCCATTCGCCCAGCGCACCGGCGAAGCCGTGATTGACGAGCGTGGCGACGAGAATGCCAAGAATGATCGGCACGGGCTTTTTAAAGCGCGCAGCGAGAACGAGGGCCAGCAGTTGGGTTTTGTCGCCGATTTCGGCGAGACCGACGACGCCGGTCGAGATGAGGAATGGGGACACCTTATTTTTTCTCCGCCGGGCCACGTTGATGCGAGCCAATGACAATGCATCCCGGCCCGGTTGGCGGAAGCATCGTCATCGGTCTCGCCAGGCCCTTCGGCTGCGCACGCCATAGCCGAAATCGGCCAAGTCTGTTGACGTACGCCCCTGCCGGTACACGCACTACTCGCAATACACGATGTGCACGACAGGGCGGCTACTCCCCAATGAATCGGAGCGGATTATAGCATCGGATTCGTGACACGCAAGTGATGGCGCGCACACCGTGGGGCAATTTGCCGCGCAGGGAGTCCGCGACCGGAAAGCAAAAAAGGGCGGCCGAAGCCGCCCAAGGAGATCCCCGACCGCATGCCCCTTGCGCACGGTCGGCGACCGCGGGGGAACGTGCGCCGCGCCAAGGCGGCGGCGTACGTTTCCTCGCGAAAGCAATGCAACAGCGTCATGCACGGGCTCAATGCGCAAACATCAGCGCCTCGATGTCAGTGCGCCGCGCGTCGATGCACCGGCTTGCCGGCGGCATACGTCGTGGCAATGGCACGGTCGTCGCCGAGCATCGCGAACGCGAACAGCAACTCTTCGAGCGACTCGGCCAGCGCAGAACGGCGGGCGAGCAACGGCGTCGCCTTCGGATCGAGCACCACGAAGTCGGCTTCCGCCCCGACTGCCAGCGTGCCGATCGTGCCGTGCAGATCGAGCGCGTGTGCGGCGCCTTCGGTGGCCAGATAGAACATGCGCTCAGCCGTGAGGTGATAGCCCGACAAGCGCGCGACCTTGTGCGCTTCGTTCATCGTTTGCAGCATCGAGAACGTGGAGCCGCCGCCCACATCGGTGGCAAGCGTCACCGGCATGCGCGTGGCTTCGGCCGACGCGAAGTCGAACAGGCCGCTGCCGAGGAACTGGTTCGACGTCGGGCAATGTGCCGCGACGGTGCCGGTCTCGAACATGCGGCGGCGGTCGTGGTCGTCGAGCCAGATGCAATGGCCGTATACGGCACGCCGGCGCAGCAGCTTGTAGTGGTCGTACACGTCGAGATAGCTGCGATGGCCCGGGAACAGCGAGCGCACCCATTCCACTTCGTCGGTGTTCTCGGCAACGTGGCTCTGGATGAACACGTCCTGATAGCGCTGCGCGAGTTCGCCGCACACGCCGAGCTGGGCTTCGGTCGAAGTCGGGGCGAAACGCGGCGTCAGGGCGTACATCTGGCGGCCGTGGTTGTGCCAGCGCTGGATCAACGTCTCGCTGTCGCGGCCGCCGCTCTCGGCGGTATCGCGCAGGAATTCCGGACAGTTGCGATCCATCATCACCTTGCCGGCAATCATGCGCAGGTTGCGCGCATCGCTCGCCTTGAAGAAGGCATCCGCCGAACCCGGGTGCACCGTGCAGTACACGAGCGCCGTGGTCGTGCCGCCGCGCAGCAGTTCATCGAGGAAGAACTGAGCGACGTCGGCCGCGTATTCCGGGTTCTCGAAGCGGCGTTCGGTCGGGAACGTGTACTTTTCGAGCCACGGCAGCAGGCCGGGGGCAGGCGACGCGATCATGTCGGTCTGCGGATAGTGAATGTGCGTGTCGATGAAGCCCGGCGTGACGATCTTGTCGCGCAGGTCGTCGATGGGCGTACCCGGCGGCAGCGTGGGCGCCACCTTGGCGTAGTCGCCCACGGCGGTGATGCGGCCGTTTTCGTACGCGACGATGCCGTCGGTGTGGTGCACCGTACCGGGCGTGCCGTCGAGGTAGGCGCGTGCCGGGTCGTGCGTGAAGTAGACCAGTTGCGCGCGTACGGCGCGCAAGGCTTGGGTCGTGGTGGACATTTGCAGGGTCCTTATGTCGTTACATTTGCGTGAGCAGCAGCACTGCCAGCGCGGCGACGATCCACATCGCCGGCTTGATTTCCTTCGCGCGCCCGGTGAACAGCTTGAGCACGACGAAAGCGAGGAAGCTGTAAGCGATGCCGTCGGTAATCGAGTACGAAATCGGGATCATCACGAGCGCGATGAAGCTCGGGATGGCCTCGTCCATGCGGTGCCATTCGATGCGGGCGACGGACTCCATCATGAACACGCCGACCAGAATCAGCGCCGGCGCGGTCGCGATGGCGGGCACCAGCGAGAGCATCGGCGAGAGGAACAGGAACGGCAGGAACATCAACGCGCAAACGACCGCCGTGAGACCCGTGCGTCCGCCTTGGGCGATGCCCGCGGCCGACTCGATGTAGGCGTTGGCCGGGCTCGTACCGAGCGGGCCGGAAATCAGCACCGAGAACGAATCGACGATCATGGCCTGACGCATGTTGCGCGGATTGCCGTCGCGATCCTTCATGTTACCGGCTTCGGCAATGCTCATGAAGGTCGAGAGGGTATCAAAGAACGCGGTGAACAGCATCACGAAGATGAACGGCAGATACGCGACTTTCAACGCACCCAGCAGGTCGAGCTGGCCGATGCCGGAGAAATCGGGCGCCGCGAAGAAGCCGTGGAAGTTCACGAGCGTGGCGGTAGCGATTTCCTTGGGGAAGTACGCGGTGCCGTCGCCCCAGAAACGGCCGATCGGAATGGCCATCAGCGTGGTGACGACGATACCGATCATCAGCGCGCCGTTAACCCGGCGGGCGACCAGCACGGTGGTCAGTGCCAGCCCGATCAGGAAAGTGACGGTCGGCGGCGACAGATGCGCGAGACGCACGACGGTGACCGGGTCGCTCACGACGAGCTTGGCGTTGACCAGCCCGATCACGGTGATGAACAGGCCGATGCCGCACGAGATGGCGTAGCGCAGATTGGCCGGAATGGCATCGACGACGAAGCGTCGCACGTTCAGCGCCGCGAGCAGCGCGAACAGAATGCCCGACCAGAACACGCAGCCCAGCGCGGTCTGCCACGGCATGCCGACGCCATGCACCATGGTGAAGGCGAACAGGGCATTGAGGCCCATGCCGGGGGCAACGAGCACCGGGTTACGGGCATACAGGCCCATGGCGCAGCTGCCGAAGAAGCTGATGAGCACAGTGGCCGTCAGCGCGGCCGGGAACGCCATGCCGGTCTTCGACAGAATGGCCGGGTTCACGACGATGATGTACATCGCTGCGAGGAAGGTGGTGATACCCGCTATCACTTCCGTACGGAACGTCGATCCGAGTGCTGTGATACCGAAATAACGATCGAGTGCCGATGCAGGCTGCGCGCCCGCCACGCGCGTGGTGTCTTGTGCCGCTTCGGGCGCGGCGCTGCCTGCCGGGGGGCTGAGCGATGAGTCCATGGGGTGTTGTCTCCGATGTTCTTAGATGTCGTGTGCCTCTTTGACGTCGCCGGTGTGGGGGCACCGGGATGCGCGCATTTGGGCACGCTCGAAAAATAGCATTCACGTCTGGTGAAAATATTCCTTATGCGGAATGTCGGACATCATCCGGGGCTAATACATCGTGCCGACATTCCCGGGGAATCGCGCTGGTTCTCAATACGGTGTCTCACATTCCCACCGTTGGTATTGGCTGAAGGATTGCCGTGCGCCGATCACCATAAAAAAAAGCCCGAAAATGATTCGGGCGTTTTTTTGATCGCGTGGTGCTGAATATGCGCTTAATTCACACGCGATTTACGCTTAAGTCGCGTTGGCCGCGCGGAATTTCGCCAATTCGCTGATTAACGCGTTTTTCTCGCTGTCATTGATGAACGACGCCTCAAAGCTGTTTTGCGCCAGCGTGTATGCATCGTCCATCGTCATGTCGAGCGCATGGAAGGTCGCGAGGAAGTTTTCATTCAGATAGCCGCCGAAATACGCCGGATCATCGGAATTGATCGTCACGGCCAAGCCTCGTTTCAACAACTGATGCAGGGTGTGCTGGCCCATGTCCTCGAACACTTTCAAACGCACATTCGATAGCGGGCACACCGTCAACGCGATCTTTTCGCGTGCGAGTCGCTCAAGCAAGGCCTCGTCTTCGATGGCACGCACGCCGTGATCGACGCGCTCGACTTGCAGGGTGTCCAGCGCTTCGTAGATGTAGGCGGGCGGGCCTTCTTCGCCGGCATGCGCGACGATGCGCAAGCCCAGCGCCCGGCAGCGCTCGAACACGCGTGTGAATTTGGTCGGCGGGTGCCCCTGTTCCGAGGAATCGAGCCCGACGCCGATCAGACGATGTCCGTGGCTGTTGAAGTACGGCAGGGCGGTTTCCAGCGTCTGCAACGCATCTTCTTCCGACAAGTGCCGCAGGAAACACAGGATCAGGCGGCTCGTGATGCCGTGCTGCGTCTCGGCTTCGGCCAACGCGCGTTCGATGCCGTTGATCACCGTCTCGATGGACACACCGCGCGCCGTATGCGTCTGCGGATCGAAGAAGATTTCGGTGTGACGGATGTTGTCTTGCGCAGCGCGTGCAATGTAGGCGCGCGTCATGTCGCAGAAATCGTCCTCGGTCAGCAGGACGCTCGCGCCCGCGTAATAGATGTCGAGGAACGATTGCAGATCGGTGAAGGCGTACGCGTCGCGCAAGGCCTCCACATTGGCGTACGGCAGCGTGACGCCATTGCGCTGGGCCAACTTGAAAATCAGCTCGGGCTCCAGCGTGCCTTCGATATGCACATGCAGCTCGGCCTTGGGCATGGCACAGATAGTCTTGGCTTGTTCTGGCGTGAGTGGCATGGAATTGGGTGTTGTCGTTGGGGGATTGGGCGGGATTCTACCGTCGCAGGCCTGTGCCGGTCACGCGCGTCGCGCAGGCAGCGGCGCGTGCGATGAAACGCCGGGACGTGCCGGCGGGCAGCTACCGGGGCAAACAGGGCGAAAATCGGGCCAAAGCCTTGCGAGGCAGGCGCTCAGATCGACACGCCGGCACGTTCGGAGGCGGTGGCAGCGGTGTCGCCGTGGCTGCTGACAGCGTTGGCCGTATTGCCCGCTGGTGCGCTCAGATGCATTTGTTGCTCGCGCACCCGCAGCAACTGCGCGGCAACGGCAATGGCGATCGTCGCCGGGGCCTTGCCGGTGATGCCTGCCACGCCGATCGGGCAGATCATCTGCTCGAAACGCTCGGGCGGCACGCCCCGGTCGCGCAGCCGGTGCTCGAACTGGCGGCGCTTGGTCATGGAGCCGATCAGCCCGAAGTAGGCAAAATCGTCACGCTTGAAGATTTCCTCGCACAGCCGCTGGTCAAGCGCGTGGTTGTGCGTCATGACGAGGAAAAACGCGCCCGGCGGCGCTTCCGCCACGACAGACTCGGGCGTGTCGGTGGATTCGACCGTGGTGTTGGGCGGTACGGTGTCGGGGAACGTCTCGTGGCGCTCGTCGGCCCACGTCACACGGCAGGGCAGCGTCGCGAGCACCTGCACGATGGCTTGGCCAACGTGACCGGCCCCGAACAGCACGATATGAAAGTCGCTCGGTGCAAGACGCTCGCTCAGCCACAACCAGCCGTCGCTGCCTTGCCAGAAGGCGCACGCGGCGTCGTCGGCGTCGCGTGTGAGCGTGTGCGGATGCGCCAGCGGTTCGCTGGCATCGAGTTCGGTCAGCAACACCGGGCCGCCTTGCTGCTGGCTGGCCACGGCGTTGGCACCGGGGGCGCCGAAAGCCACGCTGCGCAGGCTCGATTCGCCCGCGCTCAGCCGCTTATGCAACGCGCTGACCCACGCCAGATCGGTGAGTGTCAGCACTTCAAAGGCGAGCGTGACGGCACCGCCGCAGCACTGGCCCAGACTCGGGCCGAGGGCGAAGCGCTCGACGTGCCGCCCGCCCTGTTGCCCGTACTGTTTGAGCAGTTGACGCGCGACTTCCATCGCGCGCCATTCGAGATGGCCGCCGCCAATGGTTTCCCACACGTGCTCGCGGGTCACGAGCAAATGCGTGCCCGCTTCACGCGGGGCCGAGCCTTCGACGCGCGCGATCGTGACCAATACGGCGGCTTCACCGCGCGCGAGCAGTTTGTGGGCGGCGTCGACCCAGCGATGCATCAGCCGGCGCTCCGCGTGCGCAACTCGGTAATCGCCATGAGCAGCGCCTCGGAGGTGGCCGGCGCATTGAGCACCGGTTCGTCGCGATGGTCGTTCACGCTGGCGACGGCGTCGCGCAACGCATTGAACACGGAGAACGGCAGCAACAGCGGCGGTTCGCCCACGGCCTTCGAGCGATGGATCGAGTCCATCACGTTGGTGTTATCGAACAGCGCCACGCGGAAGTCGGTCGGGCAGTCGCTGATCCCCGGGATCTTGTACGTCGACGGCGCATGCGTCATCAACTTGCCGTCCTTGTTCCACCACAACTCTTCGGTGGTCAGCCAGCCCATGCCTTGAATAAACGCGCCTTCGACCTGCCCGATGTCGAGCGCCGGATTGATCGACTTGCCGGCGTCGTGCAGCACGTCGGCACGCAGCAGGCGCCATTCGCCGGTCAGCGTGTCGAGCACGACTTCGGACACGGCCGCGCCGTAGGCGAAGTAGTAGAACGGATTGCCGTTCATCTTCGCCGCATCCCACGAGAGGCCCGGCGTGGCGTAGAAGCCGTCGGACCACAGCTGCACGCGCGCCCAGTAGGCCGCTTCCACGAGATCGGGGAACGCGACTTCATTGCCGTTGGCGGTCACGACATCGTTGGCGAACTGCACGTCGTCGGCCGAGCCGCCGTATTTCTGCGCGGCAAAGGCGGCCAGCCGCTGGCGAATCTGCCACGCGGCATTCTGCGCGGCCTTGCCGTTCAGGTCGGCTCCGGTCGACGCTGCCGTTGCGGAGGTGTTGGCGACCTTGCTGGTGTCGGTTGCCGTCACGCGAACGTGCGAGAGATCGACACCCAGCTCGTGCGCGACGACTTGCGCGACCTTGGTGTTCAGCCCTTGCCCCATCTCGGTGCCGCCGTGATTGACCAGCATCGAGCCGTCACGGTAGACGTGCACCAGCGCACCGGCCTGATTGAAGGCCTGCACGTTGAACGAGATACCGAACTTGAGCGGCGTGAGTGCCAGCCCTTTGCGCAGCACCGGGCTCGTGCGATTGAACGCGTTCACGGCGTCGCGGCGTGCGCGATAGTCGCTGGTCGTTTCCAACTCGCTGACCAGCTCGTGAATGATGTTGTCCTTCACGGTCTGCCCGTACGGCGTGGTGTTGCGATCGGTGGTGCCGTAGAAGTTGACGCGGCGCACGTCGAGGGCGTCTTTACCCAGACGGCGTGCGATGGCGTCCTGCAACACTTCCATGATCAGTGCGCCCTGCGGGCCGCCAAATCCACGGAAAGCGGTGTTCGACTGCGTGTTGGTCTTGCCGCACAGCGCCCGCAGATCGGCATCGGGCACGTAGTAGGCATTGTCGAAGTGGCAGATCGCGCGCGTGGCGACCGGGCCCGACAGGTCGGCGGAGAAGCCCGCGCGCAGCGTCATGTCGACCTTCGCGCCGGTGATGCGGCCGGTGTCGTCGAAGCCCACGTCGTACTCGAAGTAGAAGCCGTGACGCTTGCCGGTCATCATGAAGTCGTCGTCGCGATCGAGACGCAGCTTCACGGGGCGCTTGAGGCGCGTGGCGCACAGCGCCGCGACGCACGCAAACAAACCCGATTGCGATTCCTTGCCGCCAAAGCCGCCGCCCATGCGACGGCATTCGACCAGCACCTGATGGCTGTGCCAGTGCAACGCGTGCGAGACCAGCATCTGCATTTCGGTCGGGTGCTGGGTCGAGCAGTAGACGTGCACGCCGTCGTTTTCTTTCGGAATGGCGTACGAAATCTGCCCTTCGAGATAGAACTGCTCCTGCCCGTTGCATTCGAACGTGCCCGTCAGGCGGTTCGGCGAGGCTTGCAACGCCGCATCGGCATCGCCACGGCGCAGGTGATACGGCGGCAACACGCCGGCGCCTGCGGCCTTGGCCGCCTGCGGCGTAAGAATGGACGGCAGATCTTCGTATTCGCCCTTGGCGAGACGTGCAGCACGGCGCGCCGCGTCATGCGATTCGGCGACGACGGCAAACATCGGCTGACCGATGTATTGCACGATGCCGTCGGCGAGAATCGGATCGTCGTGAATGACCGGACCGCAATCGTTCACGCCGGGAATGTCGGCGGCGGTCAGCACGGCGACCACGCCCGGCGCTTTGCGCACGGCGTCGAGATCGAGCGACAGAATGCGCGCGTGCGCCTTGGGCGACGGGCCCAGTGCGCAGTGCAGCGTGCCTTGGACTTCGGGGATGTCGTCGGTGTAAGTGGCTTCGCCAGCCACGTGGAGGACGGCCGATTCGTGCGGACGCGAGCGGCCCACCTGGGCGCTCGATGCCGTGGTGGTACCGGTCTGCGTCATGAAGCCTTCAACTTGCGTGTTCATGGGCGGCTCCGGTCAGACGTTGGCAAACGCATTGACCTCGTGCGCCGCCAGCGGCGCGTCGGTACGCGTTTCCAGGAAAAAACGATACAACAGATTCTGCGCGCCCGCGAGCCGGTAAGCACTCGTCGCCCGCATATCCGAGAGCGGCTGGTAGTCCGTCGGCAATGCGGCCATGGCGGCACGCACGGTGGCCTCGGTCCACGGTTGCCCGTTCAGCGCCGCTTCGATCGCGGCACCGCGCTTGGGCGTCGCGGCCATACCGCCGAAGGCGATACGGGCCGAGCGCACCACATTGCCGTCGAGGTCGATGGCGAAGGCGGCGCATACGGCGGAAATGTCCTGATCGAAGCGCTTGGCCAGCTTGTAGGTGCGGAATCGCTGGGGCGTGCGCGGATACGGCACGCGGATGCCCTGCACGAACTCCCCCGGCTCGATGGCACTCTTCTGATAGGCGATGTAGAAGTCCTCCAGCGGCATTTCGCGCACGCGGTCTTCACGGCGCAGCACGATGGACGTACCGAGCGAGATCAGGCCCGGCATGGAGTCGCCGATGGGCGAGCCGTTGGCCACGTTGCCGCCGAGCGTGCCCGCGTTGCGAATCGGGAACGACGCGAAGCGCTGACGCAGTTCCGCCAGTTCGGGGTAGTGCTTGACCAGTGCGTCGAAAGCATCGTTGAGCAGGGCGCCTGCGCCGACATAGATGCCGTTCGGACCTTCCGAAATCTCGCGCAGTTCCGCGACCTGCCCGATATAAATCAGGTGTTTGAGATCGCGGAATTGCTTGGTGACCCACAGGCCCACGTCGGTGCTGCCCGCGAGAATGCGTGCATCCGGGTGCGCGGCGCGCAGTGTGCCCAGCTCGGCCAGCGAGCGCGGGGCGTGGAACAGGTGGTTGTCGTGTTCGTACGTCAGCATCTCGCCGCGTTGCAGCGCCTGAAGCTGCTTGGCGAGTGCGGCACGATCGAATTCGTGGCGCGGCAGGTCGTACATTTTCTGTGCGGCATCGACAATCGGGCGGTAGCCGGTGCAGCGGCACAGGTTGCCGGAGAGCACGTCGTCAATTTCGCGCCGGCTGGGGCAGCCCGCCGATTCGGGGCGGTTCAGATACATCGCCCACAGCGACATCACGAAGCCGGGCGTGCAGAAACCGCACTGCGAGGCGTGGCAGTCGACCAGCGCCTGTTGCACCGGATGCAGCTCGCCGGTCGGCGCGCGCAGGTCTTCTACGGTGAACAGGGCCTTGCCATCGAGGGTGGGGAGAAACTGAATGCACGCGTTGACCGCGCGCAGGGAGACATCGCCATCGCCGGCCAGCTCGCCGATCACGACGGTGCAGGCGCCGCAGTCGCCTTCGGCACAACCCTCCTTGGTGCCGGTGCAATGCAGGTCTTCGCGCGTGTACTGGAGCACGGTGCGGGTCGTATCTTCGCCCGTGACCTCGTGCACCTTGCCGCGGTAATAGAAGCGGATGGGTTGTGTCTCCATGATTCTCAGTGTAGTGCAGTGAATTGTTGTCGATGCGCCGGGACTGCTCCGGCGTGGGGATGAGCCGAAGATAGCACCGGCGCGGGAGGTAAATATTTCGTGCCCATGATGATGGCTATTCGGTCGCCCCGATGACGCGGCATTGTCATAAACTATCGTTCATCCCCCCGTTATCAGACGTTCAACACGTCCACCGAGCCCCCGTCCCCATGCAAAGACCCCGCGAACAGATCGACGCCTACCTGCTGCGGGTGCTCCATACGCTGCTCACCGAACAAAGCGTTTCGCGCGCCGCGCTCAAGCTCGGCCAGTCGCAACCGGCGGTCAGCAACTCGCTGCGCCGGCTGCGCGAGATCACGGGCGACGCCATTCTGGTGCGCGGCAAGAGCGGCATGGTCGCCACCGAGCGCGGCCGCGAGCTGCTGGGTTTCGCGACGGATGCGCTCGCCGCCATCGACCGTATCACCCATCCGGCCACCGAATTCGCCCCGCAGACCACCACGCGGGCGTTCCGGCTGGGCGCGCCGGACTATCTGGACGCGGTTTTTCTGCCCAATATCGCCGAAGTGCTGCGCCGCGATGCGCCGTCGGCACGCCTGCACGTCCAGCCGATCAATGCGGGCTTCGACTACGCCGGTGCGCTCGAAAACGGCTCGCTCGACGTGGTGATCGGCAACTGGCTGGAACCGCCGCCCCAACTGCACATGTCGCGCCTGTTCGACGACGAAGTGGTGTGCATGCTCGGCGCACAGCATCCGCTCGCGAACAAGGGCATTTCGCTCAAGCACTATCTGGAATTGCCACATCTCGCGCCCACGCCTTATGTGGCGGAGCGCCAGAGTTTTATCGACGGCTGTCTGGCGGAACAGGGGTTGCGGCGCAACATTCAGATGACGATGCCGTATTTCGGACTCGTGCCGTACGTGCTGATGCGCACGGATCTGGTGTTCACCACCGGGCGGCAGTTTGCGCAGCACTACGCGCGTTACTTGCCGATTCGTGTGCTGCCGTCACCGTTCGCGTTCCCGCCGATGCGGTTCTATCAACTGTGGCACGAGCGGACTCACGCGGCCCCCGAGGTGACGTGGCTGCGCCGGCGAGTGGCGGAAGTGGCAACGGAACTGGATGCGGCCGGGAGTGGCGCTGGTGCGGGCAATGGCGCGGCGCTTGCCACCGACGGCACGGTGGCCGGACGGCCTTAAAGACAAGACTGGCCGCCCGGGAGGACGGCCAGTGAGACAGACTTCGATATCGGGCGGTGCCCCTGGGGCACACGCCGATATCGATTCAGGGAATGACGCCTTAGCGCAGCGAAATCGCGCGACGGGGACGATGCAGCGCCAGCGCCAGAAAAATTACGACAAATGCGGCCAGCGACCACATCGGCAGCGTCAGGCCGAGAATCGGCGGATACATCGTCTGGCACATGCCCTGCACCTGGAAGACCTGCGGCAGCATGCGCGAGGTCGGCAGGGCATCGACGAAGGCTTCGACGACGTCGTAGCCGCAGCTCACCATCGGATTCGCCTGCACGTAGATCAGATAGGCCGATGCGGCCATGCCGCCGATCGCCGACAGCGCCGCGAGCACGCGCGCGAACTGAATGCCCGCCCAACCGCGCGAGACCGCACCGACCAGCCCGAAAATCGCGATCAGCACCAGTGAGTAGCGCGCCAGAATGCACAGCGGACAAGGGTCTTCGTGCAGCACGTACTGGAAGTACAGCGCGCCGCCCAGCAGGGCGAGGCACACGAGGGTCAGCAGGAAATACAACGAGCGTTCGCGGCGCAGGGCCGGGTCGATTTGAGCGTTCATGTCACTTCGGGCGGGTGGACTATCGGATAACAGACGGCACGCTGATGCCCGTAAACCCCCGTATGATGCGGGCGCCGGGCACATGGGCTGGCATTGTAACCCCGCGTCGATTCGCGCGTGAGACGAAAAAATACGGAACTTTCCGCCCAAAAATCGGACGTTTGCGGTCCCCTGTGGGCTATCAAAACTCACAGGGGTGCCTGAGACGGTGCCCGTGATCGGGCCGGGACGTCACCGCCCGCGGCGGGTTTAGCCGCCCAAGCCCGCCTCGCGCAACGTGTGCTCGATGGTCCGGCCGACCGGGAACAGGCGCGCATCGTCGCCCGCCACGCCGCTCACCATCAGGCCGATGGGCGCTTCGCCTTCTGCCTGACACGGCAGCGAGAACGCGCAGCCGTCGATCATGTTGATCGCCGTGGGGTTGCGCAGCACCAGCGCATTGGTGGCCGTGAAGGTCTCGTCGCTGGCTTCCAGCGGGGCGATCGCCGGCGGCGTGAGCGGCACGGTCGGGCACAGCACCGCGTCGAAACTCTGCCAAACCGGATTTGCTGCCCCGATGAGTGCGGCTCGCGCTTCGATCAGATCGATATAGTCGGCCGCTCCCGCTGGCTCGCCCTTGCGGATGCGTACGAGCACGCGCGGATCATACCCGTCGGCGCGTTCGGCCAGCAGCTTGCGATGCCATGCGAACGCTTCAATCGGCGAGAAGCCGAAGCGGTTGATGGCCGGCAGGTTCTCGAAGGGGGTGAATTTGAATTCGACGAGCGTCGCGCCGGCCTTGGCCAAGGCGGCGAGTGCGCGTTCATAAATGGCGAGGGCGGCGGGTTCTGCGCCGTCGAGCACGTAGTTCGTCAGCACGCCAAAGCGCATGCCCTTGAGCGGGCGCACAGCAGCAGGCGTTTCAATGACCGGCTGACCGGACAGAATGGCGTCGACCCACGCGCAGCAGTCGACGGAGCGGCCGATCGGGCCGACCGAGTCGAGCGTGGTCGAGAGCGGCACGGCGCCGTCGCGCGGCGTGCGCGAGGCGGTCGGCTTGAAGCCGGTCAGGCCGCAAAATGCCGACGGAATACGGATCGAGCCGCCCGTGTCGGTGCCCAGTCCCACGGCGGCCATGCCGTCCGCCACGGATGCGGCGGCACCCGAGGACGAGCCCCCGGCCACGTGGCCCGTCTCGCGCTGCCACGGCGAGCGCGGATGGCCGTAATGCGGGTTGAGTCCCAGCCCGGAAAACGCGAACTCGGTCATGTTGGTGCGACCGACGATCACGGCCCCGGCCTGACGCAGGCGCGCCACGGCAGGGGCGTCGCGCGTTGCCGGGGCGGCGTCGGCGAGCACGGTCGATCCGGCGCGCGTGACTTGACCCGCCACGTCGAACAGGTCCTTGACGGACACCGGCACGCCCATCAGCGGCGACAGGCGGACACCGGCGCGACGCAGAGCGTCCAGACCGTCGGCGGCGGCGCGGGCGGCGTCGGCGTCCACTTGCGTGAAGACGACGTTGCCCTGGCCCGCCGGATCGGCGATGCGCGAGAGCGCTTGCTCGGTCAGGGCGCGGCTGGTGGTGCGGCCGCTGTCGAGTGCGGCGGCCAGGTCGGACAGGGGGCGTTTCAGATCGATGGCGTCGTGGCTCATGTTCAGATCGCTTTCAGAATATGGGTGCGGAATTCTTCGATATGCCGGGCAATTGCCCGGCGGGCGCGCTCGGCGTCGTGTGCCGCCAAGGCTTCATACAGTTCGAGATGCTCGTCGAACACGCCTTCCAGATGGCTCGGCGTGGACAGGGCCAGAAACCAGAAGCGCAGCGAGCGCTCGTGCAGGCCGCGCAGCAACTCGGCCAGCGTCTGGTTGCGCGAGGCGCGCGAGATCGCCAGATGGAAGTCCCGGTCGATGGCCATCATCACGGCCACGTCGCGTGCCGCAATGGCGTCGCGCGAGCGCGCCAGCACGGCTTTGATCGCCGCGAGGTCGTCGGGTGTCGCCGCGCGGGCGGCCAGTTCGACGCAGTAGGTCTCGTTGATCATGCGCACGTCGATGATCTCGAGCGCATCGTTGAGCGAGACCGGCGCGACCATGGCGCCTTTGCGCGGCAGGATCACGAGCAAGCCTTCGAGCGCCAGACGGTGCATCGCCTGATGCACCGGCGTGCGCCCGAGCCCCGTCGACTGCATCAACTGGGCTTCGTTGAGCGTTTCGCCCGGACGCAGCCGCAAGGTGATGATGTCGTGCTTGATCGCCTCGTAGGCGCGCTCGGTGAGGCTGCGGCCATCGGCGGGCACAGCGGCGCGAGGGGAGGCCGCAGGGGCGGCGGGGGCGGAAGCGTCGGGCGTGTCGTTGAGCATCGAATCGGGGGAGATCAATCGGCGATGGCCAGCGCCTGCGTGGCGTAGCGATGCCGGATAGCGCGGCCGAGCACCGGGTCGCGCAGTTCGATTTCGAACACGTCGCCCCCGGCGACGCCGCCGATGGCAGCGAGTGTGCCACAGAACATCGCGGCGCCAGCAGGCAAGCCGTCCGGCCCCAGTTTTGCCATCAGCTCCTGCGGCGAGAGCAGGCCGGCCACCGTGCCTTCCTGATACAGGTGCCGGACGCCGCCGCGCGTGACCCACGAGCGCAGTTCCAGTTGATCCCAGTGACCTGCCACGTCGGCAAAGCGCCATGCCTCACGCGCGACCGGCTTGCCGCAGACCTGTTTCGACACGGTGACCCCATACGCCTCGACCTCGCGGTCGGTGTGGTCGGAGCCCACGCTCACCAGCAAACCGGCGTCGCTTTGCACCAGCACGCACTCGGCTTCGCCGCTGCTGGTCTGGCCGACCACGTCGATGGCGTCGTCCTGCGAGAGCAAGGCCGGGGCCAGCCGGTAGAAACACGGCGTGACCGACGGACGGCGCACACCGAGGGCCGCCAATTCGGCAATGTGATGCTCTACCGCGTCACGATCGCGCCCGGCCCAGCCGGCAATGATTAGCGTATCGACACTAGCGATGACGGGTACTGATGCGGCAACGGAGGCGTCGCCTTGTGACACCGCAAGCACCGCAAACGACAAACGGGAACTCATGAAAACGCACTCCTGTGAAATTCGATTGATATTGTTGTGATATTTCACAGTGCGACGCGACAAAACGCAAGTAAAAAAATTTCATCGGAAGGGGCGATTCGCAGGAATTTTGGGGAATTTTTTGTGAAGAGCCCCGTCAATCATGGGTTGCGCGCGTCTCCGCCCATCGCGTATATTGATTCGGCGCGCGCGGGTGGTATCGCGGTCGCACCGTGCCTTGCGGACATTCCCCCTGCGTTGGACCTCCAGCGCCGGGTATCCGAATGAGGCGCATGCAAGACCAACCGCCCGGCGGCACGTCCGCGCCAGGGGCGACACGCGCAACGTCTATCAAGCCGGCAGGGTCTCAGCCGGCTTCCCACCTTTATCAAGCATCACGCCTTGTGTTGGCGCGGCGGCCTTCGGGTTGCGGCGCGGCGTTTGGCGTGACATCAAGAACAGCAATACCGGCGTAACACGCCGCGGGGAGAACGTATCGGATGCATCACGCCATCGACTTCATTCAGGACCTGGCCGTCATCATGCTGCTTGCCGGCATCGTGACGGTCATCTTCAACCGGTTCCGGCAACCGGTCGTGCTCGGCTACATCGTGGCGGGCGTGATCATCGGCCCGTACACACCGCCGTTTGCCCTCATACACGACGAGAAGACGATCGGCATTCTGGCCGAGCTCGGGGTCGTGTTCCTGATGTTCTCGCTGGGGCTGGAATTCAGCTTGCGCAAGCTCGCGCGCGTGGGCGTGACCGCGTTCGTGGCGGCGCTGACCGAGATCGTGCTGATGCTCTGGATCGGCTACGAGATCGGCCGCTTCTTCGGCTGGAAGGCGATGGATTCGATCTTCCTCGGGGCCATGCTGGCGATTTCGTCGACCACCATCATCGTCAAGGCACTCGACGAACTCGGCATGAAGAAGGAGCGCTTCGCGCAGCTCATCTTCGGCGTGCTGATCGTGGAAGACGTGCTCGCCATCGGCATGATCGCGTTGCTCTCGGGCATTGCCATCAGCGGCTCGGTCGATGCGGGCGAAGCCACGTTCACGCTGGGCAAGCTGCTGCTGTTCATGGTCGTGTCGCTCGTGGTGGGCATCTTGCTCGTGCCACGCATTCTCGGTTACGTGGCGAAGTTCAAGAGTGACGAGATGTTGCTCGTGGTGGTGCTCGGCCTATGCTTCGGCTTCTGTCTGCTGGTCATCCAGATGGGCTACAGCGTGGCACTCGGCGCGTTTCTCATCGGCGCGATCATGGCCGAAGCGCGGGAGCTGCACACCATCGAGCGGCTGGTCGCGCCACTGCGCGACATGTTCAGTGCAATCTTCTTCGTGACCATCGGGCTGCTGCTCGACCCGCACGTGCTCAGCACGTACATCGTGCCGATTCTGGTGATCACGGTGGCAGTGGTGGTGGGCAAGATCGTGTCGTGCGGGCTCGGGGCGTTCATGTCGGGGCAGGATGGCAGAACCTCGATGCGGGTGGGCATGGGCCTGTCGCAGATCGGCGAGTTCTCGTTCATCATCGCGTCGCTGGGGCTGTCGCTGAAGGTGACGAGCGACTTTTTGTACCCGATTGCCGTGGCGGTGTCGGTCATCACGACGCTGCTCACGCCGTATCTGATTCGCGGTGCCGATCCGTTCACGGGCTGGCTCGGCCGTGTGATGCCGGGGCGTCTGTCGTACGTGCTCGGGCAATACACGCAGTGGCTGCAAAGCATTCAACTGACGGGCGACAGCGCGGCCATCGTGGGCATCGTGCGACGCATTGTGGTCAGCGTGGCGATCAATCTGGCGCTGGTGGTGACGATTTTCCTCGGCGGGGCGTTCTTCTATCGTCGACTGGCGGAACTGATGTCGCCGTGGGTGCGTGACCCGAGTCTGCAAAGCGCGGTGGTCTGGGGCGGTGCGCTCGTGGTGTCGCTGCCGTTCCTGATTGCGGTGTATCGCAAGCTCAAGTCGCTTTCGCTGCTGCTGGTCGAGTTGTCGGTACCGCCTAGCCTGACGGGACGCTATACGTTGCAAGTGCGTCGCGTGGTTGCCGAGATTCTGCCGATTGCGGCGATGGTCGGCGTGATTCTGCTGGTGGCGGCGCTCTCGGCGAGCATTCTGCCGTCGACCGAGATGATCGTGCTGATCGTCGCCGGGACGGTGGTGCTGGCCGTGGTCATGCGCAGCTGGTTCGTGCGCATGCACGCCAAGCTGCAAATCGCGCTCAAGGAAACCATGGAGCACCAGCCGGAAAGCGATCACGGCGGTGGCCCGCAGGGCGGTGGCGGTTCGCACTGAGGCACCCTGATTGAGGTGACTGGCGGCGCGAAGGAGTTTGCGCCGTAGCCGCCTAATAAAAAGCCCGCCGGAGTATGGTCTCCGGCGGGCTTTTTTTGTTCAGTGGCCTGACGTCATCCGCGTATTACGCCTCGCGCCTCTTCGATCTCGCGGGCCGACGATCTCTCGATCTCACGACCGCTCGACCTCGCGAGTTCGCGACCCTACCCCTTGCGCGGCGGGAAGTCGAAGACCAGACACGTCGTCGTCGCATGCGCGTACAGCGTGCCGTCCGGTCCGACGATGCGGGCTTCGGCAATCCCGACCTGACGCCCGACCTGAATCACTTTGCCTTCGGCGCGCACCAGCGGCACGTCTCGCGTGAGCGCACGCACCATGTTCGTCTTGAGTTCGAGCGTGGTGTAGCTGCGTCCGGCGGGCAAGGTCGAATGGATGGCACATCCGACGGCCGAATCGAGCAGCGTGGCGAACCAGCCGCCGTGGATCGAGCCGAGCGGGTTGTAATAGGGAAGCGCCGGCTTGCCCTGAAAGATCGCGTGACCGTCGGCGATGTCGATGGCGATGAATCCGAGCGTTTCGCTGATCGGCGGCATCGGCAGCTTGCCGTCGAACATCGCCTGAAAAATCTCATTGCCCGACAGGCCGATGACGTCCGATGGGTTCGCCACGCCATAACGCGCTGCGCCATCGCGCTCGACCCGTGCACGCACGGCGGCTTCGTCGGCTTCCCACTGGGCAAGCACCGCAGCGGCATCGGGTTTGACGGATTTCAGGGTGGGGGCGCTCTGCGTCATGACGTCTTCCTCGTAACTTTTATGATGATAGGCATGTCAGGCGATTATAGAAGCGGTTTCGCATGACCGTGTATCACGGCGTTAGAGGGAAATGTCGACGCGGGGGCGGTGTGGGTACCGCGCCCCGGAAAGCGCGCAATACCCATCTCAGCGTGCTTACGCTGCCTGTGCCTGATCGCGGCGGTACGTTGCCAGTTCGTCGATCGTGAGGATCGGCAGATTGTGCAGTTCGGCAAAGCGCTCGATCTCGGCGCCACGCGTCATGGTGCCGTCCGGGTTCATGAGTTCACACAACACGGCGGCCGGCTTCAGACCGGCGAGCATCGCCAGATCGACCGAACCTTCCGTGTGGCCGCGGCGCGTCAGCACGCCGCCCGGCTGCGCACGCAGCGGGAACACATGACCGGGGCGCGACAGATCCGACGGCTTGGCGTCGTCGGCAATGGCAGTGCGAATCGTGGTCACGCGGTCCACGGCCGACACGCCGGTCGTCACGCCCTCACGCGCTTCGATCGTCACCGTGAACGCCGTGCCGTAACGGCTCTGGTTCTGGTCGACCATGGGCGGCAGATCGAGACGGCGCAGGGTTTCGTCGGGCAGGCAGAGGCAGACGATGCCGCTGCACTCGCGAATCAGCATGGCCATGGTGGCGGGCGTGATTTTTTCAGCGGCGATGATCAGATCGGCTTCGTTCTCACGGTCGAGATCGTCCATGAGAATGACGGGACGGCCCTCGCGCATCGCTTCGAGCGACGCGGCAAGGCGCACTTCGACCGGCGGCAGATTGGCGAAAGCGGGGTAGGCCAACAGGTTGTCATCCGCGTTGGCGGCGGTGGCTGTCGAGGCTTGCGGTACGGCTTGGGTGTTGCGGGTGGTGCTGGTATTGACGGACATGAAACGCTCCTCGCGTAAATGGATCGGGCGAAAAACGTTTCAGGGCATGCGAACGGACGTCACCATGGGACGGCATCCCATGGAGCGCGGGTATCGACGCATCTTCTCTCATCCGGACTATGACCGTCGGCTCTGGCTTCGCACCAGATCTGCTGACCCTGCCGGTGTTGCGAAAGCAACGGTGGCAAGCGCTCGCGGGCTCATGAGCGCGCAGCGCGAACTGCACCTCTCACATACCGCCGGTGGGGACTTTCACCCCGCCCTGAAGACGTGTATGCCAAGGACGCAGCGTGTCATGAATGTCATGAGTGCCCCAAAGGGCGGCGACTGCATCTTCAGCGAGACAAAGCGTAGCACAAGGTGCGGGAAGTCTGCTGAGGAGGCAGCGTTGACGGCGGGGGTATGCGGGGGGCGGGGCGTGTCCGTGAGGCGCGTGAGCCTCACGGATGTCAGGTAATGACGTTTAGTTGGTGCCTTTGACCGTATAGCCAGCATCGGCGATGGCCGCCGTCACTTCGGCCGGGGAGAGGCGGCTGTCGACATCGACACGGCCTGCTCCCAGATCCACATTGACCTTTGCGGCGGCGTCGCGCTCGGTGATGGCGCGCGTGACGGCCTTGACGCAATGACCGCAGCTCATTCCTTCGACTTGTACTTGCATGATGTACTCCTTGAGTAACTGACCAACAGGTTCGAGGTTTGGGGAGTCCGGGGGCTTCCGTTGCTTCGGTATCCCTTCCGACGTGAACCGATCATAGACCTTCCTATAACGGGAAGCTCAAGCGATTTTTCAGCCCATTCGCGTGACGGGTCAGACGCGGCCCAAACCCGCGCGGTTCCGGTGGCGGTATGGTGATGGCTTGTCTTGCATCGTGTTCTCGCGGCTGGACCCCGCCGCTGCTCGGTAATCGCCCGCCAGAGGTTCACCAGCGGCCGCCGAGGCAATATGCCGCGGCGAGTTGCCGCAATACGCTTGACCTTCCTGTCATGGCAAGGTCTATGCTTCGACACATGATGACAGTGCTCATGGAGGCGCTCAAATGACTCAGAACTGGTCGGTCGGCATCGAAGGCATGACCTGCGCTTCGTGCGTGACGCGTGTCGAGAAGGCATTGCGGCGCGTCCCCGGCGTTGCCAACGCGACGGTGAACCTCGCCACGGAGACGGCGGCGGTGGAGGCATCGCCGGACGTGACGCCGTCGGCATTGCTGGGCGCCGTGGAGCATGCGGTGAGCGACGCGGGCTATCAGGTGGCCGAGCAATCGTTCGAGTTGGCCATTGGCGGCATGACCTGCGCGTCGTGCGCCGGACGTGTCGAAAAAGCGTTGCGTGCGGTGCCCGGCGTGGTGGAGGCCAGCGTCAATCTGGCGACGGAGAAAGCCACGGTGCGTGGCGTTCGCGGCGCGGTGGATGCGGCCGTACTCACGGCTGCCGTGCAGAAGGCGGGCTACGAAGCGACGCCGGTCACCGACCCGGCAGCCGAGGCGGCCTCGCACGAGGGCCCGGCGTGGTGGCCGGTTGCCGTGGCGGCGCTGCTGTCGTTGCCGTTGTTGTTGCCCATGCTGCTCGAACCGTTCGGTGTGCATCTGATGCCGCCGTCGTGGGTGCAATTTCTGCTCGCCACGCCGGTGCAGTTCTGGCTCGGTGCCCGGTTTTATCGCGCGGGTTACAAGGCCGTGCGGGCCGGCAGCGGCAATATGGACTTGCTCGTCGCGCTGGGGACGTCGGCCGCTTATGGCCTGAGTCTTTACGAATGGTGGCGTGCGCCCGAGGGCAGCATGCCGCACCTGTATTTCGAAGCGGCGGCGGTCGTCATCACTTTGGTGCTGCTCGGCAAGTGGCTCGAGGCGCGCGCCAAGCGCCGTACGGTCGAGGCGATTCGCGCGCTGGCGGCGCTGCGTCCGGAGACGGCGCGTGTGCTGCGTGATCCGCATGGCGCGGCCAATGAGGTGAGCGTGCCGCTCGGTCAGGTGGTCGTCGGTGATTGGGTCGTTGTGCGCGCCGGTGAACGGTTGCCCGTCGACGGCGTGATTCGCGACGGTGCGAGTCAGCTCGACGAATCGTTGCTGACCGGCGAGCCGTTGCCGATCGACAAAGCGGCAGGGGATACCGTCGTCGGCGGTTCGATCAACGGCGCGGGGACATTGCGCGTCGAAACGACGGCCGTGGGTGCCGATAGCGCGCTCGCCCGCATCATTCGCATGGTCGAAGACGCACAAGCGGGCAAGGCGCCGATTCAGCGGGCCGTCGACCGGGTGGCTGCTGTGTTTGTGCCGGTGGTGGTCGTGATCGCACTCATCACGCTGGTGGCCGGCTGGGCCTTGGGCATCGGCTTCGAAGCCGCCATGCTCAATGCAGTGGCAGTGCTGGTGATCGCGTGTCCGTGTGCGCTGGGGTTGGCGACGCCTGCCGCGATCATGGTGGGCACGGGAGCCGCCGCGCGGCAGGGCATTCTCATCAAGGATGCCGAAGCGCTTGAACTGGCGCATCGGGTGAGCGTCGTTGCCTTCGACAAGACGGGCACGCTGACCGAAGGCAAGCCACGTCTGGTCGCCTACTTGCCCGCATCGGGCGTGGAAGCACAAACGTTGCTGCGCTGGACGGCGGCCGTACAGTCGGGAAGTTCGCATCCGTTGGCGAAGGCGGTGATCTCGGCCGCCGACGAGGCCGGTCTCGCGGGCAATGTACCGGTGGCGAGCGACATTGCGGCGTTGCCGGGGCGCGGCATGCGCGCTCGTATCACCGAGTCGGGCACGGCGCATGCGCTTCAGTTGGGCAATGCACGGTTGCTCGACGAACTGCATGTGTCGCAAGGCGAATTGGCGCAGGAGGCTGCACGGCTGGCCAGCGAAGGACGCACGGTGTCGTGGCTGGTGGATACGGGGCGCGATGTCAGTGGCAACGCGGGCGGCATCGGCGATGGCGACGCTCGGGCAAGTGCCGGTGTGAACCCTATCGAATCTCCCCGGTTGCTGGGTTTGCTGGCCTTTGGCGACACCGTCAAGGCCTCGGCGCGCGAGGCGGTCGAACGGCTGCACGCATTGGGCGTGCGCACGGTGATGGTGACGGGCGACAACGCGGGCAGCGCCAATGCGGTCGCGGCGGCGCTGGGGCTCGACGAGGTGCACGCCGACGTGTTGCCGGAGCATAAGGCGCAAGTCATTACGCAACTCAAGCGCGACGGCGCGGTCGTAGCGATGGTCGGCGACGGTATCAACGATGCTCCGGCACTCGCGGCAGCCGATGTCGGCATCGCCATGGGGTCGGGTACGGACGTCGCGATGCAGACCGCCGGCATTACGCTCATGCGCGGTGACCCGCTGCGGGTTGCCGATGCCATCGACGTGTCGCGTCGCACGTGGTCGAAGATCCGGCAAAACCTGTTCTGGGCCTTCGCGTACAACGTGGTCGGCATTCCGCTGGCGGCGTTGGGGTTGCTGAGCCCGGTGATCGCCGGGGCGGCGATGGCACTCAGCAGCGTGAGTGTCGTGAGCAACGCGCTGTTGTTGCGCCGCTGGCGTCCGGCGAATAGCACGGGTGTCGCAACGACGGCGGTTGCGGGCGTGGGAGCGAACGGAGCGCCGGGGCAAGCTGCCCGGGCGGTGCCGGGCGATTTGCCCGGGCACACGCCGAACGGCGCATAATGAATCGATCAGGGGCGACGCACTGGGGGATCACGCCCGATGCGGCGCCCAGATCTCAACGTGACTTGAATTTCGCCGAAAGCGACCTCATCTGCTTGATATCGTCTGTCTTCCGGCGTCAGGTCCATGCTGCCGAATATGAATAGTCTGCATATCGCGAGTTACAACATCCACAAGGGCTTTTCCGCATTCAACCGTCTGCGGGTCCACGAGTTGCGCGCCGGGCTGGAAGGGCTCGCGCCGGATCTCGTGTTCTTGCAGGAGGTGCAGGGCATGCATCAGCGCCATGCCTCGCGCCACAGCAACTGGCCAATACAGCCACAGCACGAGTTTCTGGCGGGGGGTATCTGGCGCGACCACGCTTATGGGCGCAACGTGGTGTACGAGCACGGACACCACGGCAATGCCATTCTCAGCCGCTATCCGATCGTCAGATCGGACAATCACGACATCACCACCTATAGTTTTGAAAAGCGCGGCATGTTGCACTGTGAAATCGCGGTGCCGGGGTTGCGACAGCCTTTGCATTGTCTTTGTGTGCATTTGTCGCTGGCCGGGCCCGGACGGCGCCGTCAGTTCGACATGCTGGCGGAGCGGGTGGCAGACGGCATTCCGGCGGATGCGCCGCTGATCATTGCTGGCGACTTCAACGACTGGAGCAATCAGGCGGACCGGTTGCTCGCAGAGAAACTGGCGCTGACCGAGGTCTTTCAGAACCGGGTGGGGCGTCCTGCCCGTAGTTTTCCGAGCGGTTTACCGCTTTTACGGCTTGACCGCATTTACGCACGCGGTTTTGATATTGAAGGGGCGGAGGTGTTGCATGGCCGCCCCTGGTCGAGAATCTCCGATCATTCGCCCATCAGCGCCCGGCTTATGCCGTCGGATAATGAGAAGGCGTCAATGAATGGTGCTTCCACCCCGCCGTTCAACCCTCGATCCCCCCTGTGAGGCAGCTATGAACATCGGACAAGCGGCGCAGGCCAGCGGTGTGACGGCCAAGATGATCCGGTATTACGAAAGTATCGGCCTGATGCCTCCGAGCCCGCGCTCCGACGCCGGCTATCGGCGTTATGGCGAGCAGGACCTGCATCTGCTGCGTTTCATTCGCCAGTCGCGGCGGCTGGGTTTCGGCATCGATCAGATACGCCAGTTGCTCGCGCTCTGGCAGGACCGTGGGCGCTCCAGCGCGCAGGTCAAGGCGCTCGCGCAGTCGCATGTCGACGAGCTGAATCAACGTATCGGGGAATTGGTCGCGATGCGCGACACGCTCTCCCATCTGGCCGTGCATTGCCATGGCGACGATCGTCCCGACTGCCCGATTCTCGAGGGCATTGCCGCCGCTACCTTGCCGACGCCTGCCACGGCATCGACAGCATCGGCTGCATCGATGCCGGTGACGTCATCGGCCGGGGGCGCCAGTGCGGTGGCATCCGCCGCTGGCGCAGCGAATGTGCCGGTGCAGCAAGCCGCGGCGTCAGAGAACACCACCGGGGCGCCATCCGGGACGTCAGGCAAAGACGGGGACGCTCAGGCGTGCCATGTGCCACAGGGCTAAGCCGGCCGGCGCGGCGCTCTTAAGCGCTCGCGCATCGCCTCGGACCACTCATGATGCGCCGCAACAGCGGCGCTTTTTTTGATCTGTTGTTTTTTGATCGGCACCCCGCGACGGACTGCCGCAGGCGATTTTACAGGGCGTGAAAAATCATTATCTATATGATTTTTAAGCAATTAATTTGGAATCGACTGTATTCGAAGTGACGCTCTAGCAGAATTTGTGTGGTTTTCACATATCGGGGCTAACCCTTTACGGGAAAACCCTATATAATGCGAAGCACTGCTGCGATGCAGCACACTAAATGAATTGGAGAAACGTCATGTTTGCCGCCCTGTTTGAAGTCGTGAACACTTGGTTTGAAACCGCAGAACGCCGTCGTCGTGAATCGTTCCTGGCTGAGTCGAAGGACATCATTGAGCTGGAACAACGTATCCGCGCGCTCGAAACCGCCGGTTACTAAGTAGTTAAGCAGCTAATCAGCCGCTAAAAAGTAGTCAAGCAAGTCCTTCCGGACGAACGGTCGTCGCTGGCGCAATCAGGCTGGTCGATCGTCACATTGGGCGATTCCCGTCATCGTTGTGATGACGTGCGACAGCGCCCCAGCCGTGAGTCCGGATGCCATGTCCTCGCAGTTCCGGGACTGGCTCACGCAATAGCCCGCCAATTGGCGGGCTTTGTCGATTACGTCTCCGGCAACACCTCCCACGCCTCTCCTGCGAACGCTGTCGCACACAGCCAACGCATCCTGCTCAACGGTCCGGTGAGCATTTCCATCATCGCCCACCGAAACACGCGTATTGCCTGACCTCCCATAAATAACAGGCTCACTGAGTTGTATTTGAGTAATTGATAACAGTAATGATTCTCATTAAACTTCAGGCGAGTTGAGCTGTCGCGTGAAAAATACTGTCGCGAGGGCTGGCTCCAAGACGTCGGTGTTGTCGGCGGCAGCGCGCTTTGTCGTATGAAGGCCGCCGCCGACGAAACGCTTCCAGTCCCGGATGGCCTCGCTTGCCGGGACGTATTCTTCAAGTCGTACCCCTTCATGTCTGACTTCACCAGTTTGTCTCTGCCGACGCGTGTTGCACGCGGTCGCGCTTTTGCGTCCGCCGCTGCCGGTGCACGCTACCCGGTGCTGCGCCCGACGGTTGCCGCTGTCACGCTGGCGTTCGGCTCGCTTGTGTTCTCTGCGGGTGCCATCGCGCAATCTGCGACGCCCAATGCCACAACACAGAACGACGTGGCGTTGCCCGCCGTCACCGTGCAGGGTGCCCGCGAAGCCTCGCCGAATGATCCGCCGCCCGCGTATGTCGGCGGTCAGGTGGCGCGCGGCATGAGCTTTGGCGTGCTGGGGAATCAGAACAATCTCGACGTGCCGTTCAGCATGAGCGCGTACACGTCGAAGATGATCGAGGACCAGCAGGCCCGTACGCTGGCCGACGTGCTGGATAACGATCCGTCGGTGCGCATGTCGCGGGGCTTCGGCAACTTTGCGCAGACCTTCGTGATTCGTGGCTTTACGCTCGCCGGCGACGACATTTCGCTCAACGGTCTCTACGGCATCACGCCGCGTCAGTTGGTATCGACCGAAGCGCTTGAGCGCGTGGAATTGTTCAAAGGCGCCAACGCGTTTCTGAACGGTGCGTCACCGGGCGGCTCGTCGATCGGTGGCGGCGTGAATCTTCAGCTCAAGCGTGCGGAAGACACACCGCTCACGCGCGTGACGGTCGACACCAGCGGGTCCGGCGAGCTGGGGGCTCATGTGGACGTCGGCCGCCGCTTCGGCAGTGAAGGCCAGTTCGGTATTCGCGTGAATCAGGCTGTGCGCGATGGCGAGACGTCCGTTGACCGCGAGCATTCCAACTCGAATACCACTGCCGTGGCGCTCGACTGGCGCGGCGACAAAGTCCGGGTGTCGGCCGACTTCCTGTATCAGAAGGAACACATCGGCTCGGGCCGCGCGCTGTACAACTTCTCGGGCAATGTGCTGCCCCCGCCTCCGGCCGCCACGTCGAACTACGCCCAGTCGTGGAGCTACACCACACTGGAAGATAACGTCGGTATCGTGCGTGCCGAGTACGATTTCCTGCCGAACTGGACCGCGTACATCACCGGTGGCGTGCGTCACACCAACGAGAACGGCGAGTACTCGAACCCGACGTGGAAAGGCTCGCCCAGCACGATTACCGCCACGCGCCTGAACGCACCGCACCAGGAAGACGCGCTCTCGGGGGAAATCGGCGTGCGAGGGCGTTTCACCACCGGCCCGGTGTCGCATTTCGTGAGCGCGGGTGTCTCGGGCACGCGCCTCGATTCGCAGTCGGCCTACACGTATGCGGGAGCGTTCTCGACGAACTTCGTCAACCCGCCGCAGGTGCCGTATCCGGCCACCACGCTCAAGGGCGGCAATCTCGACGATCCGCAGACCACGGCACTCACGTTGCTGCGCAGCGTGGCAGTGTCCGATACGGTGGGCTTCTTTAACGACCGCGTGCTGGCGACGGTGGGTGTGCGTCATCAGTCCATCGGCGTGAACAACTACGGCTACACCGGTGTGCAGACACTGGCGTACAACGACTCGATCACCACGCCGGTGTTCGGTCTGGTGTTCAAACCGTGGCAGAACGTGGCCTTCTTCGCCAACCGCAGTGAAGGGTTGGCGGCGGGCTCGACCGCGCCGCAGGGCACGAACAACTATGGCCAGTCGCTGCCGCCGTACCGCTCGAAGCAGTACGAATTCGGCGCGAAGTACGACACTGCGCGTTTCGGCGCATCGGTGGCGTTCTACCAGATCGAAAAGCCGTCGGCGTACACCAACGCGGCCAACTTCTACGTGGCCGATGGGTCGGAGCGCCATCGCGGCGTCGAAGCCTCGGTGTACGGCAGCCCGGTCAAGGACGTGCGCGTGATTGCCGGCGTCTCGTACATCGACGGCGAGTTGCTCAACCAGTCGAGCGCGGCCACCAATGGCAATCGTCCGGTGGGCGTACCCACGTTCCAGTACAACCTCGGTGCGGAATACGACGTGCCCTGGGTGCCGGGCCTCACGCTCAATGCCCGCTGGATTCATACGGGCCGCGAGTATGCCAACATTGCGAACAGCGCGTCGATTCCGGCGTGGGACCGCTTCGATCTGGGGGCTCGCTACGCCATGCAGATCTACGGCAAGCCGACGACGTTCCGCGTGAGCGTGCTCAACGTGACGAACAAGGCTTACTGGTCGAGCGTGTCGTCGAGCAACTACCTGACGCTGGGTGCACCGCGCACCTTCCTGATGTCGATGACGACGGACTTCTGAGTTGACCGTCGCGTTGCCCCCTCTGCCACACTGACGACGGAAAACGCAGTCGACGCAGTCGCGCCCCGGTGCTGTTCGCAGCCCCGGGGCGTTTTATCGTCTGGCGGTCGCGTTTGATCACTTCTCGATGCTGAATTCCGTGGCCATGGCCGCACCGTTGGCGAGCGACGGCACGCCGTAATACTTGTCGCCGACCTTGAACATGAACCGGCACCAGTTCTCTGTCAGCGAGCGCCACTCCAGATTCACGCAGTAAGAGCCGTTGTCATTGACTGACCACGTGCCGGTGGCGTGAGCGGTCTGCACGGTGCGGGTAGTGGAGCCGATGCCGCCTTTGTTATCGGTGGTGGCGTTGAGCGAGCCATCGGTCTCGTTGACCCATTTGCGCGTACTGCCGTTGTTGAGCAGGTTGGTGATGTGCGCGCCCGGCATCAGCGAACGCAAGTCGTCGACGGAGAGTTGCTGCCCGTTGGCTTGCTTGATGTCGGACAAATGCATCGGGTCGGCGTGTGCGACGGGCGACAGGGCACAAAGGCAGAGCGCGGCGAGTGAGCCGGATGCGCTGAACGTGAGGGTAGTGCGGGGAAGGTGACTGAAACGGAAGATGCTGATGAAGCGAGTGATGAGGCTGAACATGGTGACTCCCGGACGAAACCTGAGCACGACGCCTGCGCACATAAACCCGTGCCAACGCACGCAAACACGCGCGTGAGCGCGTATCGACGGCGGTGTATGGCATACGGCGTATGGCGTCTTGCGATGCATTCCCGCGCTTGGGCGCGCGGTGTGGCTATCGGTCCGGGTAATGCGTGTGTTGCGTGTAATGCGTTATCACTATAGGCGCCGGCAGGCGTGAGCCCAATCCGGCGCAACCCGGGG
Source organism: Pandoraea sp. PE-S2R-1 (assembly GCF_002179865.1). Classification (NCBI taxonomy): domain Bacteria; kingdom Pseudomonadati; phylum Pseudomonadota; class Betaproteobacteria; order Burkholderiales; family Burkholderiaceae; genus Pandoraea; species Pandoraea sp. PE-S2R-1. The sequence goes on from NZ_NGUR01000007.1 coordinate 216,374, forward strand.
ACGGCGCAGTACGCACCACCCCGGGGCAAAACATACGAGCGCGAGACGTGCTTAGTCCGTGCCGTATTTCGGCGAGCGAGGGCCGTAGAGCATGCCATTCGGACGACCCGCCGAAAGCAGCCGTGCGTTGGCCGTACCGGCGACAGAATAGCCGGCATTGGTCACGCTGTTGATGACTTGCTTGAGGGCTGCCGTGACCAGCATGCCGATCAACCCGCCGCCGCTGCTGTTGCCGCCTTCGTTGTTGGATGCCGACGCGGTGCCGCTCCACAACTTGGCGCCCGTGCGCAGATCGACGAGTTCTGCCGATGCCGTGACCACCGTCGCACTGTCGAGCACCATGTACTTGGTGCCGTACTGCGAAATCTTGATGTAGAGCGCCGCGTCGGCCCCAAAGATTTCATGCAGCTTGGCGGGGCTCACCTGATGAATGTCGCCGGCGACCGTCAGGCCGTTCTGGCGAAACGATTCGTCGACGAGCGTCACCGGCAGCACGTAGTAACCGGCTTCGGCCAGCGGCAGCGTCACTTGCGAGAGCACGCTGTAGGTGGCGTCGATGTCGGGCGACTCGTTCAGCGGCGGCAGCACCACGATCGACTTCGGCTTGCTCTGCTTGAACGCGGTGTAATCGTACTTGGCCTGATTCACTGCGCAACCGGTCATGAGGGCAGCCAGTGCGGCCACCGTCATCCATTTGAGAACACGGGCGATCATTGCTTCACCTCGGGGGTCTTGGTCGTTTGGGAAGTCTTGGGCGTCTTGTCCTTGAGCAGGAAGTCGATGTAGCCGGCCGACTCAGGGAACAATTGCTTTTCGGTCTGGAATTCCTCGACCATCTTGTCGGACTTGCCAACCGAGGCGTAGAGCAGGCCAAGGTGCGCGTGATAGCCCGGCGGCACGGCGTTGTTGGCGGCCTTGATCTTCTCGAGGTCACGCTCCAGCGCGATGATCTGCGCTTCCTTCGATTCGCCCTTGAAGTATTCGTAGACCTGCGGCTGGTAGCCTTCCCAGTCGTACAGGGGCTTCGGCGCGGTGGCACAGCCGGTGAGTACGGCGCCACCGAGGGCGGCGGCCATGGCGGCGCGCCCGAATGAGAACTTGCGTTGCATGGTGATGGAGTCCTGATGAACGTGTCTGCGTGCGGTGTCACAAGACGCGCCGGCTTGCACGTGGCGTGCGAAGCCGGCGTCGTCAGTGACAACGCCGGTGACATGCTGCAAATGGAATTGGGGCTGGCTTACTTGCCGGGCTTCCAGGCGCCGCTTTCGATGCCGGTCACCAGGTTGTTCACGGCTTCGCGCATGGCGAGGTCGAGGACCTTGCCGTTGAGCGTCGAGTCGTAGCCTGCCGTACCGCCGAAGCCGATCACTTCGCGATTGGACAGCGCGTATTCGCCCGCACCGCCGCTCGAGTAGACGACTTCCGAGGTGGCGATATCCACCACGTTCAGGTTCACCTTGGCGTACGCAATCTGTTCGCGGCCACGGCCGAGAATGCCGAAGAGCTGCTTGTCGCCCACTTCCTTGCGGCCGAACTCCACGACGTCGCCGGTGATCACGTAGTCGGCGCCCTTGAGCTTCTGCTGCGTCTTCTTGATGTCGGCTTCCTGACGGATCTCGGCCATGTTGTCGCGGTCGAGCACGTTGAAGCGGTTGGTCTGTTGCAGATGCGTGATCAGAATCGTCTTGGCCTGACTGCCGAGGCGATCGACGTTATCGGAAAAGACACCACGCATGTAGGCGGAGCGGTTGTCGAACTTGCCCACGGCGATCGGCGTACGCACGCCGACGAACGGACGGCTGGCGCTTTCGACCTTGGCAACTTCAACGGAGCGCGAGCTTTCGGTGGCGCAACCGCCGAGTACGCCGATGGCGAGCATGGCGGCCGCGGCGATGCCCGGCAGCGCGATGCTGAACTTCTTGTTTTGCACGGTGATACCCCTGTAGATGTCCTGGCGCCCGGCAGGCGGTGTGCAACGGCACAGTCGCGGCGGGCGCTGATTTCCTGGTTCGCTGGCTGCCTTACCGACTTCTGCTTTTTTATAAAACCGCATTGGTAAGGGGTGCTGATCTTAGCACGCAGATTTGGGGTGCTGGGGGTGACGAGCATCGCTGTTCTCTTGGCGATACACTCGCACCACCCGTGTTCCTATTTTCGAAAGGAGCGTTGCCATGGCAGACAGTGAAGCCCGTCCTCCGTTTCCGCCGTTCACCCGCGAGACGGCCATGCAGAAAGTGCGAATGGCCGAAGATGGCTGGAATTCGCGCGACCCGGCGCGCGTCGCGTTGGCGTATACCGCCGACAGCCGTTGGCGCAACCGTGCGGAGTTTCCGCGAGGCCGCGACCAGATCGTCGAGTTCCTGACGCGCAAGTGGCAGCGCGAGCTGGACTACCGGCTTATCAAGGAGTTGTGGGCGTTTACCGAAAACCGGATTGCCGTGCGCTTCGCCTATGAGTGGCGGGACGATTCCGGTAATTGGTTTCGCTCCTACGGCAACGAGAACTGGGCGTTCGACGCGCAGGGGTTGATGGCCGAGCGCCACGCGAGCATCAACGACACCCGCATCGCCGAGCACGAGCGGCTGTACCACTGGCCGCTCGGCCGCCGTCCCGACGATCACCCCGGGCTGAGCGATCTCGGCTTATAGGTGTCAGGCCTGCTTAGGCGTTTTAGCCTGTTCAAGTTGGGCGCGGTTTAGGCATCTACCCAGAGATGGCGATGCGTTTATCGGCATAGGTACGCAACTAAGTGTTTGCACGCCTGCGCCACGTCGTTCTCTCAATCCAACCCGACGATCAGCAGCAGGTTCGTCGCGGTAATCACGATGAACAGCGCCCACGCAACGACTTGCGTGGGCCGCCCGATCGTATTGCCCTGCATCACGCGCGGGTCGCTGACCGAGCGGATGAGCGGCCACATCGCAAACGGCAATTGCAGACTGAGCAGCACCTGACTCCACACGAGCAATTTGCCGACGGACCCATCACCCAGCCACAGCACACCGATCAACGCGGGAATGAGTGCGAGTCCGCGCGTGATCAGACGTCGCTGATAGCAGGGGATCTTCATGTGCAGAAAGCCGTCCATGATGACTTGGCCGGCGATCGTCCCGGTGAGCGTGGAGCTTTGGCCCGAGGCGAGCAGGGCAATGCCGAAGAGGAAGGCTGCCGCGCTGCCCGCAATGGGCGTAATGAGCTGATAAGCCTGTTCGATATCGGTGACGCTCGTCTGGCCGCTCGCGTGGAAGACCGAGCCCGCGAGGATGAGGATGGCGGCGTTCACGAACATGGCGATCACGAGCGACACCCACGTATCGATGCGCACGAGCGCGAGCGTGTCGCGGAAGTCGCCGCGTTTGCCGCCGACCACGCGTCGTGTCTGCACGATGGACGAGTGCAGGTAGAGGTTGTGCGGCATGATCGTGGCGCCCACGATACCGAGGGCTAGCACGATGGCATCGCGCCGGTCGTGGCTGGGGGCGCCGGGCACGAGTCCGGCGGCCACGGCGTGCCAGTCGGGCGGTACCATCGCCACTTGCGCGACGAAACAGAACGCCATGGTGGCGATGAGCCCGAGCACGATGGCTTCGATCTGCCGGAAGCCTTTGCCTTGCAAGCCGAGCACGATCATCGTGTCGAATGCGGTGAGCACGATACCCCACGCAATCGGCACACCGAGCAGCAGTTTGAAGGCGAGGGCGCAGCCGAGGACTTCGGCGATATCGCAGGCGATGATCGAGACTTCCGCTGTGACCCATTGCACGATGCGTCCGGCGCGGCCGTAGCGTTCATAACTGGCCTGAGCGAGATCGCGGCCGGCGACGAGGCCGAGCCGGGCCGCGAGCATCTGGAGAAAGATGGCGGCGATGCTCGAGAGCGCGACGACCCAGAGCAGCGAATAGCCGAATTGCGATCCTGCCTGAATATCGGTGGCCCAGTTGCCGGGGTCCATATAGCCGATGGCGACGAGCAGGCCCGGGCCGGCAAACCGTTTGAGTTTGCGCCAGCGCGATTCGCTGGCGTCGATCACGATGCTGCCTTTGACTTCGGCGGGACAGAACGGCGCAGTGGCAGTGGTCGGCAATGGCATGAGGGGGGAGGGTGAGAGCGCGCGATTGACGACGAGCATACCGGTACGCCGGTGTTGTGGCGACCCTCAGTATTTCGCTTGAATGGCGCTGACGTTTGCCAGAGAATGCTCAGTGCTCGAATAACGGGGGAACACAATGAGCAAGGTTACGCGATCGGTTGCGGTGAATGAAACAGGGTCGAAGCGCAAGCGTGCGCTTGGGATTTATGTGTTGGCACTCTTCGTCGGATGGCTGATTGCCGAAGCCATTCAAATGTTCACCGGCCGAAGATCGGAAATGCATGCGGTGCTGCCCTTTGGCTTGTTCTTCTTGTGGGCGACGCTCTTTGCCGGCGCGCTGTTCATCAATACGCTCGGTGTGCTCGGCAAGCTATTCGGCGGTGGCTGGGCTCGTCTCAAGGGAGATCGGTATTACGGGGAAGAGATTCCGCTCGTGAGCTGGTTGCGCGAGCCGAGTGGGTTCTTCGCGATTGTTCTGCTTCTTACGCCGAACACCATCCTCTGGCTGAAGTCTGCCTTCTAGCCCTGGCCTGCGCCCGGTCGCATGCTTTGATTGACTGGCGTGCGCATCGCTCGACTGGCTGAAATTGCCGGCTGAAGTTACCAACAGACGATAAAGCCCCGCCGCATCGGGGCTTTGTCGTTTTTATCGGCCTCATCGACACCTCTTCAACACCCACACAGACACGCCAATAGCGTTCTACCTGCTATACTGTATATCCATACAGTATTTTGGTGTGTCATGACCCTGCCGCTCTCCTCTTTGCCCGCCGGGCTGTGGCGTGCCAGTGAACTGGCGCAATACCACCGTGCCGGCCAACCGACAGGCTTTGCCGCGCTCGACGCGGAGCTGCCCGGGGCCGGCTGGCCGCATGGTGCGGTGACCGAGTTGTTGAGCGAACGTCCGGGCATCGGTGAGTGGCGGCTGCTGGCGCCGGCCCTGCGCGATCTCACGCAAGCGGGCCAGCCGGTGATGGTCATCGCACCGCCGATGTTGCCGTATGCCCCGGCGCTGGCGGGGTGGGGCATCGATCTGCGCTGGCTGAGCGTGGTGACGCGCCCGGAGCGCAATGCGCCCCGATCGGCACCGGCAACGCGAACGTCCACACGGACGACCACACGAACGGCAATACGAACGGCAGCAGGAACGACGACACGCGCGCGCAGTGTTCGCGCAGAAGATCGCGACATGCTCTGGTGTGCCGAGCAGGCACTCAAGAGCGCGTGCTGCGGGGCCGTACTGGCATGGCTGCCGGCAGCGACGCCCGAGCAAATCCGGCGGCTTCAGGTGGCTGCGGGCGGGGGGGACGCACTCGCGTGGGTCATGCGCCCGCCGACGGCAGCGGCCACCGCGTCTGCCGCGCCGCTAAGGCTTGGGCTGAGCGTGGGCGAGGACAGCCGCCTCGGCGTGCAATTCCACAAACGCCGGGGACCACCGCGTACTGAGCCGATCTGGCTGACACTGCCTGCGCCGTATGTGCGTGCGGAACACCCGACACAGCCGGTGGCCGGGGACGATGCCGCCGTACCGTTGGCCCCACGGCCAGCGCCTTCACCGGCACCTTCTGCGGTGCCTTCTGCCTCTGCTTCCGGAGTTTCGCATGGCTTGCTGGATCGCCCTGCACCTGCCATTTCTCGCGCTCGAGATCGCCTCCCCGCCAACGCGGGCTGACGTCGACACGACGGTCGTGCTCACGCAGTCGCGCGTCTGGCAGGCGAGCGAGGCGGCGCAGGCGGCGGGCGTACAACCCGGCATGCGTCGTGGCGGCGTGCTCGCGCTGTTGCCGCACGCCCGATTTCACGAGCGCGACGAAGCCGCCGAGACCATCGCGCTCGAAGCCTTGGCGCTGGCATTGTTGCGTTTCGGTCCTGATGTCGCGATCGCGTCGCACCAGTGCGTGCTGATCGACGTCGCGCCGAGCCTGCGCCTGTTCGGCGGTCTGGCGTCGCTGGCGGCACAGGTGCTCGACAGTGCGGATGCTCTCGGGCATCGCGCGTCGCTGGGTGTCGCGGCGACGGCCAGCGCAGCCGCACTGTTGGCACGTGCCGGCGACAGGGGGGAGGCCCCAGTACTCACCGGGACGCTCCCCCCGTGTTTGCCACCGCCGCTGGCAGCGCTGCCGCAGCAACTCGATCCGTTGTCCGTGGCGTTGCTGCCCGAGGCGCAGCCATGGCTCGACTGGCTGGCGCAGATCGGTTGTGCAACGCTGGGCGAATTGCGTGCACTGCCCGCTAGCGGCATGCGACGCCGCTGCGGCGCGGCGTTACCGGCGTCGCTCGCACGGGCTTATGGCGAAACCCCCGAAGCCCCGGACTGGTATCGCGCACCGCCGCACTTCGAGGCGGTGCTGCCGCTGCCCTCGCTTACGCACGACGTGGAAGTCCTGCTGTTTGGCTTGCGCCGCTTGCTCGCACAACTCACCGGCTGGCTGACGGCCGGGCAACTGGCGACGCGTACCCTCACGCTCGTGCTTGAGCATGAGCCGCTCGGGCGTCACACGCTTGAGCCGACGCGTTTCGACATTCGGCTGGCCGAGGCGAGTGCGGCGCCGGCGCACCTGCTTTCGCTATGTAAGGAGCGATTGGCACGTTCGCCGCTGGTCGCGCCGGTGCTCACGTTGCGGCTGGATGTCACACAAACCGCAGCACACGTGCCGCTAAGCGGCAGCTTGTTGCCCGAGCCGGGACGCGCCCGGCAGGATTTCGTGCAACTGATCGAGCGCATGGCGGCGCGTTTGGGCGACGAGCATGTGCGGCGGCTGCAAGTGCGTGGCGACCACCGGCCTGAAGCGGCGTTTGCGAGCGTGGCTTATGGCGCGGGCGGGGCGGCGGCAGCGGGTTCGCGCGGCGAGATCCCGCTAGGCATCGCCCATGGAGAAGCGGCGGCACGCGCAGCGCGTGCGCCATTGCCGCCTCGCCCAGCGTGGTTGCTCGATGCGCCGCAGCGTCTCATGGTGCGCGACGAGCGTCCGTGGCGGCAAGGGCCGTTGCAGTTGGTCAGTGGCCCCGAGCGCATCGAGGCGGGGTGGTGGGAGCCGGGCACGGTCACGCGCGATTACTTCATTGCGGCCGATACCACCGGGGCGTTGCTATGGTTGTTTCGCGAGCGCCCCGTCCACGGGGCGGATGCCGCGTGGTATCTGCACGGTCTGTTCGGCTGAACGAGCCGGAACGAGCCTGAGCGAGCCGGAAGGGTGTTTTCATGGATATCGACGATTTCTTGCCTTGGCAGGGGCCAACGGAAGGCCTCGCCGCCAACGATGACAGTGCTGACGATGCGGTTGCCAAACCCACGGCGCCGGTCGACCCGCGTGCGGCCGACGACGGCAGCTTGCCCGCGTATGCCGAACTGCACTGCCTGTCGAACTTCTCGTTTCAGCGCGGGGCATCGCATCCGGAGGAACTGGTCGCACGCGCGGCGCATCTGGGTTACACCGCACTGGCGATCACCGATGAATGCTCGCTCGCGGGCGTGGTGCGGGCATTGGCCGAGGTCGTGCAGCATCCGTCGGTATCGCTCATCGTGGGCAGCGAATTTCGGCTGACGCAAGAGACTCAACTCGATCCTCAACGGGAAGCACTGGGCACCGTGCATCTGGTGGCACTCGCCCAGCATCGCGAGGGCTACGGCAATCTCTCCGAGATGATTACGCTCGGGCGCATGCGTGGCCCGAAGCGTGGCTATCGGCTGCATGCGCGCGACTTCAGTGCGCCGGACGAAGCGCAGGCGCATCTGCGCGGTCTGCCCGGTTGTTTGTTGATTCTCGTGCCCGATGCCGACGCGAGCGCAGCGCAGATCCTTGCGCAAACCCGCTGGGCAGCGGCGACCTTCGGCGAGGGGCGCGTGTGGCTTGCGCTTGAGCGCCGTCATCGGGCCGACGACGAAGCCCATCTGGCGAAACTGCGCGCTATCTCGACCGAGTGCGGCGTGCCACTCGTCGCCACCGGCCACGTGTTGATGCATGTGCGCTCACGTAAGCCTTTGCAGGACACGCTGACCGCCATCGGGCTGGGTCAGCCGGTGCAGACGTGCGGGCTGGCGCTCACGGCCAACGCGGAGCAGCACCTGCGAGCGCGTTTGCGGCTTGCATGGCTGTATCCAGCCGAGGCGCTTGCCGAGACGATTGTCATTGCTTCGCGTTGCCATTTCGATCTGCGCAGTCTTCGCTACGAGTATCCGGAAGAACTGGTGCCGGCCGGCCACACGCCGCCGACCTATCTGCGTCAGGAGGTCGAAGCCGGATTGAAGCGCCGCTACCCGGGGGGCATTCCGCAGAAGGTTCGCAAGATCATCGAAGACGAGCTCAAGCTCATTGGCGAGCTCGAATACGAGCCTTATTTCCTGACGGTCTACGACATCGTGAGCTTCGCGCGCAGCGTGAACATCCTGTGTCAGGGGCGCGGCTCGGCGGCCAACTCGGCGGTGTGCTATTGCCTTGGCATCACCGAAGTCGATCCCGATCAGGTGAAGTTGTTGTTCGGGCGGTTTCTGTCGAAAGAGCGCAACGAGCCGCCCGATATCGACGTGGACTTCGAGCATCAGCGGCGCGAAGAGGTCATCCAGTACATCTACAACAAATATGGCGTGGACCGTGCCGCGCTGGCGGCCACCGTGATCAGCTACCGCATGCGCAGTGCGGTGCGCGATACGGGCCGGGCACTGGGTATTGATCTGTCGATCGTCGAGCAGGTCGCGCAGAGCCAGCAGTGGTGGGATGGCCGCGAGAATCTGCTCGCGCGGATGGCGGCGCAGGGGCTCTCGCCCGATGCACCGACCACGCGGTTATGGGCGGATCTGGTGGCGCGGCTGATCGGCTTTCCGCGTCACTTGTCGCAGCACGTGGGCGGCTTTGTGATCTCGCGCGACAAGCTCTCGCGGCTGGTGCCGATTGCCCCGGCGGCAATGGAGAAGCGCTACGTCATTCAATGGGACAAAGATGACATCGACACACTCAAGCTGCTCAAGGTCGACGTGCTGGCGCTCGGCATGCTCAGTGCGTTGCGCCGCACGCTCGATCTGCTGGGTGCGTGGCGCGGCGTGCCGATGACGCTGGCCGATATTCCGAAAGAAGATCCGGCGACGTACGGCATGATTCGCCGCGCCGACACCATCGGCGTGTTCCAGATCGAATCGCGTGCGCAGATGAGCATGCTGCCGCGTCTGAAGCCGGATAAGTATTACGACCTTGTGATCGAAGTCGCGATCGTGCGGCCGGGGCCGATTCAGGGCGGCATGGTGCATCCGTATCTGCGGCGAAAGCAGGGCAAGGAGAAGGTCGAGTATCCGCGCGAGGAGATCAAGGCGGCGCTGGAGCGCACGTTGGGTGTGCCGATTTTTCAGGAACAGGTGATGCAGGTCGCGATGATTGCGGCCGACTTCACGGCCGGCGATGCCGATCAGTTGCGACGGTCGATGGCGGCGTGGCGGCGCAAGGGCGGGCTTGAGAAATTCCAGACGCGGATCATCGACGGCATGTTGAAGAACGGCTATCCGCGTGATTTTGCCGAGGCCATCTGCCGGCAGATCGAGGGCTTCGGTGAGTATGGTTTTCCGGAGAGTCACGCCGCGAGTTTTGCGTTGCTGGCGTATGCGAGTGCGTGGCTGAAATGCCATGCACCGGAGATGTTTTTGTGCGGCTTGCTCAACAGTTTGCCGATGGGGTTTTATTCGGCGTCGCAACTGGTGCAGGATGCGCGGCGGCATCGGGTGGAAGTGCGTCCGGTCGATGTGTGCGTGAGCGATGTCGACTCGCTGCCCGAGGCGCGCATCGGGCGCTATGGCAACGCGCGGCGTCCGGCGGTGCGGTTGGGGTTGTCGCTGGTAAAGGGATTGTCTGGCGAGGGTGCGACGGCGATTGAGCGGGCGCGCCGGCAACGGCCGTTTACCGACATCGACGATCTGACGGCGCGCGCGGCGTTATCGCGGCACGATCTCGATGCGTTGGCGGCGGCCGATGCGTTATCGGGGCTGCTGGGCAGCCGGCGTCAGGCGCGTTGGGCGGTGGCAGCGTGGCAGCCCCCGACGCCATTGCTGGGGGCGACGACCTTGCGCGACGCCGTGCCGGGGAGTGCCGGCGAGCGGGTGGTGTTGCCACCGATGCTGGAAGGGCAGGACATCGTGGCGGACTACGCGAGTACAGGGCTGACGTTGCGCCGGCATCCGCTGATGTTGTTGCGCGAGAAGCTCGAGAAGATGCGCGTACGTACCGCGAAGGAATTGCAGGCGGATGCGGTGCATGGGCGGCGGGTAAGAACGGCGGGGATCGTGACGGGACGGCAACGGCCGGGCACGGCCAATGGCACGGTATTCGTATCGCTGGAAGACGAGACGGGCATCATCAACGTGATCGTGTGGCCCGATCTGGTCGAGACGCAACGCAAGGAATTGCTGGCGTCGTCGTTACTGGGCGTGGAAGGGGTATGGCAACGCGAGGAGCGCGTGATGCATCTGGTCGCCCACCGCCTGATCGATCTCTCATCGATGCTGGGCGAGCTGACCATCTCAAGTCGGAATTTTCATTGAGGGGTTTTCGATAGGATGGAGCTTTCGCGGTATCGCGATCGATTCCGCAATGTTTCCCGGAGACCCAGCATGACCCGACAAATACCTTTGGCGACACCGGGCGAGATCCTCATGCAGGATTGGCTCGGCCCGATGGGCCTCTCGCAGTACGCGCTCGCGAAGGCGATCAGCGTGCCCCCTCGCCGTATCAATGAGATTGTGCTCGGCAAGCGGTCGATTTCTGTCGATACTGCACTGCGACTCGGCGCGTTCTTCGGCGTCGATGCGCAGAGCTGGCTGAATCTGCAAAATCACTATGACGCTGAAATTGCCAGAGCGGAAATCGCCGACGAGCTACGCGAGATCAAGCGCAACGCCAAGCATCTTCTGGCGGCCGCCTGAGCCAGAAATCAACAAGGGGGCACGCATGCCCCCTTATTCATTCCGCTGCTTCCGCCACAGCCATCAATGCGCCGCGTCCGCCTGCCGGCCGGCTTCCTGGGCGAGCGCGCTGGCTTCTTCTTCGCTACGCAGCCCGTTGAAATGGAAGTTGAGCAGCACCGCGCTGATCGACGCCAGCAAAATCCCGCTGTGGAAGAACGGCGCCAACGCATGCGGCAGCTTCATGAAGAACTTGTCCGAGGCCACCGGAATCATCCCCACGCCGATGCTGATCGCGATGATGTACAGGTTGTAACGGTTCTTCGAAAGATCGACGGTCGAGAGAATCTTTACGCCCGTGGCCGTCACCATCCCGAACATCACGATCCCCGCGCCACCCAGCACGAACTGCGGCACCGATGCGACCACGTGCGCCACCTTCGGGAACAGTCCGAGCGCGATCAGGATCAACCCGCCCATCGCACACACCCAGCGGCTCTTCACGCCCGTCACGCCAACCAACCCCACGTTCTGCGAGAACGAGGTGTACGGAAACGTGTTGAAGACGCCGCCAATCAGCGTCCCCAGCCCATCGACCCGCAGGCCGCGCACCAGCGTCTTCTGATCGACCGGGCGCCCCACGATGTCGCCCACGGCGAGAAACATGCCGGTCGATTCGATGAACGTCACAAGCATCACCAGCGTCATGGTGGCAATGGCAATCGGGTCGAAGCGCGGCACGCCGAAGTGGAACGGCATGACGAAGCCGAACCACGCCGCTTCGCTCACGCCCGTGAACGACACTTTGCCCAGCGCCACCGCGATCAGGGTGCCGAACAGAATGCCGAGCAGCACGGCAATGTTCGAGAAGAAACCCCGTACGTATTTGGTGATGAACAGAATGCACAGCAATACGGCAAACGACACGCCCAGATAGAGCGGATTGCCGTAGTCGGGGTTGCCGAAACCGCCCGCCGCCCAGTTGATCCCCACACCCATGAGCGAAATGCCGATCACGGTAATGACCGTGCCGGTCACCACCGGCGGGAATAGCCTCAGCAACTTCCCGATGAATGGCGCAATGAGAATACCGATGATGCCCGCCGCAATCGTCGCGCCGTAAATATCGAGCAAGCCGAGGTCGGGGTTGGTGCCGATGGCGATCATCGGGGTCACGGCCGTGAAGGTCACCCCCATCATGATCGGCAGGCGCAGGCCGAAGATCCACAGGCCGAGCGTCTGGATCAACGTGGCGATACCGCAGGCAAACAGATCGGCATTGATCAGAAAGGCAATCTGGTCGACCGACATCTTGAGCGCGCCGCCGATGATCAGCGGTACTGCCACCGCTCCCGCATACATCACCAGCACGTGTTGCAAGCCCAGCGTGAACAGCTTGGGGAGCGGCAGGCGCTCGTCGACCGGATGCACCGGTGCAGCTGCGGCAGTTTGCGTCATGTCTTCTCCTGTTCCGACGTTACGGTGGGACATCGTTGTGTTACATGGCGAACCGAGCGTAAATTTTTTATTGACGCACAGCGAGTGCAGTCAAAAACAAGCCGGTGCGGCAGCGCGCGTCAGGCGAGCCGTGCAATGCGTTTTACGATGGAGAAAAACTGCGGTATTGGCGACATGGTATGCCGTTGCCGAGCACTGCACCAGATCGGCTGAAAAGCCTTGTCGCGTATGGGGTTTGCGTGAATGCCGCAGAGGGTGGGGATGGCGCAGGCCGCAACACGGAGGTGCCCGAATCGTCCAGCGAGCAAATGCCGAAGCCACGGCGTGGCTTCGGCATATATCGAATCCCGAATACTAAAGATTGCTCCCGGCGTATGGCCGCAAGCCTGTGAGATCAGCGCGTGCCGGTGGTACCGGTCGGCTTGCGAAGCGAGTCGCTGGCGGTGACAGGCGCGGCACCTCCGTGCTGTGCTGCGCTCTCGAGCTTGCTGGAAATCTCTTCGCCCATGTGGTGGAGAAACTCCATTTCCTTCGCGCCGATGCCGCCCGCGCAAAGGGCGCCGCCCCAATCGCCGTAGAGCAGTGCCACGGTCTGGTTACGTTGACGCACCGGCAGCAGGAAGAACGACTTCACATGCGCGAAATGCTGACGATGCCAGATCGGGATACGCGGCACGATGCGCGGCTCGCGGGCATTGTCGATCAGGATGGCGCGGCCGTTGGTGAGCGCCAGATGGAACACGTCCGGCTCGAACGCCTCGGGGAACGTGAGGCCCAGCAGCGGCTGCACGTCGCGCCCGATGCCGAAACGCATCTCGAAGACCTTGCTGGTCGGCACGCGCACGAACGCGGCGCAATTGACGAAGCCAAGCGATTGCAGAATCGCTTCCAACGTCAGGTTGAGCAGCCCGACCGCATCGGTCTCACCGGTCGCGGCACGCACTTCGGAAAGCCCGTCGGCCAGACGCCGTGCCGAGTCGAGCGGCTTGCCGGCCGGCGGCGGATTCTTGTTCGAGGCGCGGGTGCTGATCGCGATGAATTCCTGATGGCTCGTGTCGCGGGCCATCTCTTCGCCCACGGAGACCACTTCGCTGATGTCGAGCGCGAGCCGGTCGGCGTAACGCTCGGCCAGCTCGGCCAGACGCGCCGGATCGGCACCGCGGGTGAGTTCGGTCACCATCTCGTTCGACATGTTCGCCACCGCGCACAGCCAATCGGCGTGCGAGAGCGGCGCGTCGCCTTCGAGATCGATGGGGCGCATGCTCGTCGCAATCGACTCGGGCAGGCCCCACTTGCGTGCGGCCGCTTCGGCCAGCTCGGGGAATGTGATGCTGAGCACGCGCTCACAGGCATCGCTGTCGCTGATGCCTTCTTCGGCGGAAATACGTTGAATCTCGACCCATTCGTTGGGGAAGCAGTAAGTCACGAGCAGGCGTGCCACATGATGCAGCAGCGTGCAGACCACGGCTTCTTCTCCGTCGCGAATGCCGTTCTTGGCGGTAATGTCGCGTGCGAAGGCCCCGGCGAGGGTGGCGCGAGCAAGCTCACGCGCCATATCGTCACGGCGCGAGGCGACTTCGCCGAAGCCTTCCAGCAGCTTCAGGCTCAGCGCCAGGTGACCGATGGTATCGACGCCCAGAATCATGATGGCGCGCGAGACGGTCGTCACGTTGCAGCCGAACGGAGCGTACATGGCCGAATTGGCCAGCCGGATCACTTTCTGGGTGAGGGCAAAGTCCGACAGCACCGACGACGCCAGGTCGGCAGTGCTGGTGTTTTCGCTTTGCATGGCAGACACGATGCCCGTGACCGAGCGTTGCAGCGACGGGAAGTCGCCGCGCTCAGCCATGCGCTGCCACAGCAATTCGAGCGTTTTTTCTTTCGTCAGGCTCATGTTGGCGGGGTGTCCGGTCAGTATCCGGCATCCACGTTGAGGCGTCCGCTCGCGAAGGCCACCTCGAGTTCTCCCGCAGGCAGGGCTTTCGACACCAGCCAGCCCTGGATGGAATGGCAGCCGCGATCGATCAGCATCTGCCGTTGTTCTTCGGTCTCCACCCCTTCGGCGACCGCCGACAGACCCAATTCGCGTGCCAGCCCCAGAACGGCCGTCACAATCGTACGGTCGTTCGGTGACGTCGGCATGTCTTTCACGAAGCTGCGGTCGATCTTGAGCGCCGAGAGCGGGAATCGCTTCAGATAGCCGAGGCTCGAATAGCCGGCGCCAAAGTCGTCCACGGCGAAGCGCACGCCCAGCGTCTGCAATTCGCGCAAGACGAGGTTGGCCTGCTCCGGGTCGCGCATCAGCACGCTTTCGGTAATTTCGAGTACCAGCCGATGACCTTCCACGCCTGAATCGGCAATCGCTTGCCAGACCAGACTCGGGAACGACGGATGGTGGAACTGCTGCGCCGAGACGTTGACCGACATGTACAGCCCGTCGAGCCGGGTGCTGCCCCAGCGAGCGAGCTGCATGCAGGCGGCGCGCAGTGCCCAGCCGCCGAGCAGGTTGATCAGACCGTTGGCTTCGGCCAGCGGAATGAACTCTGCGGGCGAGACCGGACCGAGCGCCGGATGCCAGCGCATCAGCGCTTCCACACCCTTCACGTTGAGCGTGATCGGGTCGCAGATCGGCTGATAGTGCAAACTGAATTCGCCGTTGTGAATGGCCTCGAACATGGCCGATTCCAACGAGAAAGCCTTACGGTGCAGGTCGCCAAGATCGTCCGTATAGACGAACAGACCGTTGCGGCCGCGATCTTTGGCGCAATACATGGCGGCGTCGGCGTGCTTGATCAGCAGGCCGGCGGAATCGCCGTGTTGCGGGAAGAACGAGACGCCGATGCTCGTGGTCAGGTGCAGCAGTTGATCGCCGACCTGAAACGGTTGCTGAACCGCGGAGAGCAGGCGCTTCATGATGCCGCCCAGCGCTTGTTCGTTGTCGCAACCGGGCAGCACGAGTACGAACTCGTCGCCGCCCATGCGCGCGGCCATGTCGGTTTCGCGAATCTGGGCGATCAGGCGTTGGCCGGCGTCGCGCAACAATTGGTCGCCCACGTCGTGGCCGAGCGAATCGTTGACCTTCTTGAAACCGTCGAGATCGAGCAGGGCGACGGCAAAGTTCGGGCCGCCTTCACGGGCATGCTGAATTGCCTCGGTGATGCACTGCTGAATATATTGGCGATTGCCGAGCCCGGTCACCGCATCGCGCACGGCCAGATCGGACAGGCGCGCTTCGTTTTCCTTGAACGCGGTGACGTCTTCCCCTTGAATCAGGAAGGTGGCAGGCGCGCCGGCGATACGAGGGGTGTACTGAGCGATGCGAAGCCGCATCCAGATGCGATCGGTCAGACCGCGCAGCAGTCGTACGGTGCACTGCTGGGGACCGAGGGTCTGGGCGGCGGAAAAGGCATCCTGCAACAACGGGACATCTTCGATGCCGGTCAGCTCCATGAGCGTCGCGTGGTCGATGTACTCACGCGAGTACTCGAGCAGGCGAAGGGAGGCATCGGCAATGAAAAGGAAGCGGCCGTCGGCCGCGACATGTGCCGAGAGTCCGCCGGTCAGCTCGACCAGCGCCCGGGATAACGCCGGGGCCGGTGCCGGGGCGCTAACCTCGGCGAGTGCCGGTGCCAGGGTCGACGGTTCGACCAAGGGCACACCGGCTGGGAGTCGATCTGAACTCATTGTTGTTGTCTGTGCATGCTTCACGTCGAGCGCGACGCCGCTCATCTGCTTCCCCGTTCAGGCAAACGCGCTCATGGCCGGACTGGGTCCGGCAGGTGTCCGATGGATTGTGGGCCATTATAGCCAAAGACGCCAGCGATTTTGGTGGCTGCAACCCCCGTTTCATGCCGCTTTCCACAGGTTTTCCCTTGTGGGTTTTTTTCTGACAAGAGGACGGGATATTTTTCCTGCGCCACACCTGCCGTCTGGCCCATAACTGCCTCGCGAACGGCGTCTTTCCACGACGCCGGGCGGGACTGCCAAGCGTTATCGTGCGAGCGCCAGTCTACCCAAGCGCGAGGCGTTTGCGTGGATTCGAATGATGGATTTTTGTCATTGCGATGCAACATCGCAAATCGAATAGGTAGGAATCAATTCGTAGGAATACCCATCGGTGCGCATCCATTCTCATGAATGCCTATGGGCCTACTCACAACGTGGGAATGGAGGCAGGTGAGGCGAGAAGGGGGAGGGGGGATGAAGCGGGACTCCGGCGGCAGCGCGGCCGAAGTCCTGAGAGATTATTGATGCGTCGGACTTGCGTGGCTGTCGTGACCCTCATGGGCCAGCGACCACGCGATGCAGGCGCGTGCCAGCGCGGCAGAGGCATCGAGACCGAAACGCGCCAGCGGGGTTTCGCACATGGCCAACGCGACCGGAATCTCCGTGCACCCCAGAATGACGCGCTGTGCGCCGGCCGCCAGCAAGGGCTCCATCGCCATCGCCAGCGCCTCGCCGCCTCGGCGGATATCGCCCGCCTTGGTCAGCCGGATCCCCTCGTTGACCAGCGCCTGCTGGGCAAGCGGTTCGGCCGCCGAGACAAAGTGGTAACCCAGCGCTTCAAGCCGCGGACGATAGACGTTGGCATGGTGCGTCCCCTCGGTCGCCATCAATGCGATGGGGGACCCCGGGGCGACGCAACGCGACAGTTCGCCTGCCACGGCATCCACTACGTCCAGCACCGGCAGATGGGTCCGGGTGCGCAACGCCTCCAGCCACGCATGCGCGGTGTTGCAGGCAATGGCGATGCAGCCCGCGCCCGATTGTTCCAGCGCGTGAACCCCATCGAGCATGCCATCCAGCGGCGACGCGCCATCGCGCAACAACGCCTCGGTACGGTCCGGAATCTGGGGCACGGAATACAGAATGAACGGGATGTGATCCTGATCCCGGTCCGCCGGGTGCTGATCGACGATCTTGCGGCACAAGTCGATTCCCGCGGCTGGCCCCATGCCGCCCAGAATGCCAAGCGTAGCGTGCGTGTTCATGATGGTGGCAATTCAACTGACTGATGAAAATGATGCTTCGACTGTCCGGAGGCGGCTGCTTTCTCCCTCCCCCGGACTGCCGACTGACTGCGTTATGGCTTGACTACGGGCTTGACTACTGCTTCAACCGATCAGTCGTACGCCTTCGTGACCGGATCCTTGAACATGGCGCGCATTTCTACCGTCATCGGGTAGTTCATGTTCTGGTTCTTCGGCGGCACCGGCTGCGTGAACCACTTGTTGTACAGCTTCTCCATTTCGCCCGACTTTTCCATGTCGGCGATGACCGTGTTCACTACCTTGGTGAAGGCCGGATCGTCCTTGCGCAGCATGCACGCATAGTTTTCGAACTGGAGGTTCGGGCCGACGATCTCGTAACCCTTGGCTTCGTCCGCCGGCAGGGCGGCGCGCTGACCGTACAGCAGCGGCTCGTCCATCACGAAGGCCACAGCGCGGCCTTGCTTGACCGTCAGGAAGCCGTCCGAGTGCTCCTTGGTCTGGATCAGGTTGAAACCGATTTCGCCCTTCTTGCCCGACAGAATGCGGTCAGCCGTGGTGCCGGCCGTCGTCGAAATCGTCTTGCCCTTCAGGCTGTTCAGGTCGGTGATGCCCGAGCCCGTCTTCGCGATCATCTTGATCGAGTACAAGAAGATGTTGTGCGAGAAGCCGACTTGCTTCGCACGCTCGAACGTGTGCGTGGTCGAGCCGCACTCCAGATCGATCGTGCCGTTTTGCATCAGCGCGATACGGTTCTGCGAGGTGATCGGCGTTTCGGTGATCTTGATGTTCGGCAGGTTCAGGTCTTTCTTGACCGCGTCGACAATCTTCAACGCGATTTCCTGCGAGTAACCGATCGTCTTGCCCGCGTTGTCCGTGTACGAGAACGGAATCGACGATTCGCGCACCCCGAGTGCGATCACGCCGGTGTCCTTGATCTTCTTGAGCGTTCCGGTCACTTCCTGCGCGCTGGCAGTGTGCGCGAACAGGCTGGCGGCAGCGCTGACGAGCAGCAGAGGGGCAAACAGCTTCTTCATGGTCTCAGTCCTATAGGAACAAATGGTGCGGTGGTCCGCACCGTTGGAATATCAAACCAAAATTACTGATACAACCAGACACGCCTTCCCAACGGTCCCCGTGGGAGTGAACAAATGCTTGCCGGCATACGATCGGCCTGGCAGGCCTGTCATGTTCCGGCACCGCGCATTACGCGGCCAGACGGGCAAACCCTGCCAGATCGACGGCCGGACGCTCGCCATCGATCGCATTGGCGATGACGCGCGCCGCGCCCATCGACAACGTGAAACCCAAACCGCCGTGGCCCACGTTCAGCCACAGATTTCCCAGCCGCCCCGCACGCCCCAGAATCGGCCGCCCATGCGGCGTGGCCGGACGCATCCCCGTCCACGCCAGCGGCGCATGTGCACCGCGCAATGCCGGGAACAAGTCGCCCGACAGCGAGCGCAAGGCGTCGATGCGATGTTCGGCAATCCGAAAGTCGTAACCGACCAGATCGGCGATGCCCGCCACGCGCAGATGCTCGCCCAGACTCGCATACACGACCTTGTTGTCAGCATCCGTCACCGACACCTGCGGGCGTGCATCGACGGGGGCGTCGCGATACGTCAGGCTGTACCCCTTGAGCGGATACAGCGAAACCGATTCGCCTACGGTGCGCAACAGCGGCATGGCGGCCAGACCGTTGGCGACCACCACGGCGTCGACGGCGATGTCTCGCGAGCGGGTGCGCACGGCGCGCACGGTGTCGCCCCGCACGTCAAAGCCGGTGACGTCATGCTCGAAGCGCAACGTGCCGCGTGCATGGGCGCCGATGAGTCGCGCCAGTTCCTTGCACAGCAACTGACAATCGCCGGTGCCTTCGCCGGGGGTGTGAATCCCGCCGGCCAGTTCGCCGGCAATCTTGCCCAAGGCGGGTTCCAGCATGGCGCAGGTGGCGGCGTCGACGCGGCGTTGTGCGTAACCGAGGCCGTTCGCCAGTTCGAGTGAACGCTCCGCGGCGGCGAGCTTGGCGGCGTCGCGGTACACCACGAGTTTGCCGCTCAGCCGATAGTCGAACGACACCGATTCCTGTGCGAGAAATTCCAGCATCACTTCGCGGCTATGCAGCCCGAGTGAGAGCAGACGCAACGTCGAACTGGCATTGGCCTGCGTGTTGCAATGCTTGACGAACTCGAGCGACCAGCGCCAGAAGTCCGGATCGAACGAAGGTTTGATTCGCAACGGCCCGGTGCGCGAGAACAGCAGCGACGGCAGTTGCGAGAGCACACCCGGTGCCGCCAGCGGCGACACGTAGCCGTAGCTCAACTGGCCGCCGTTGGCGAAGCTCGTGCCCAGACCCGGACCGCGCCCGCTGTCGATGACCGTGACCTCGTGGCCGGCGCGCAGCAACTGATACGCGCTGGCGAGGCCGACGATGCCCGCCCCGATGACTCCAATATGCATGACGATGAATAACAACTAAAAACACAGTGAATTGCAAGGCGGAAAATATTCGCGGCAGCAGGACGGGGACCCCGCCGCAGGCGCTTTCTCCACGGCCTTTGTTACGCAGTGTAGAACGATAAAAATCGCCAACCTATGCGGTTTTGAGGCAGCATATGTCTTTTAGCTATAGGGTCGGCGCGACGCGCGGCTCACCACAGAGGCGGCAGCAGGCATGAAATTGCGGCATATCGAGACGTTTCGCGCAGTGGTTCTGACAGGCTCGGCCAGCGGCGCGGCGCAACTCCTCAACGTCTCGCAGCCAGTGGTCTCACGCGTGCTGCAACACGCCGAACAACAACTCGGCTTCAAGTTGTTCGATCGCGTGAAGGGCCGCCTCGTGCCCACGGCCGAAGCGCGCAGGCTCTACCCCGACGTGGAGCGCATCTTCAGCGATCTGGAGCGCTTGCGCACCACCTCGCGCAACCTGCGCCAGCACGGCGTCGGACATCTGCGCATCGCCGCCACCCCCAGCCTCGCGCAAAGTCTTCTGCCCGCTGCCATCGAGCGCATGCGGCGGGCGCATCCCGACGTTGTCTTCGAACTCATCACGCACCACACGACGGAGATGATCACGGCGATCCTGACGTCGTCGGTCGACGTGGGTATCGTCTCGGCACCGCCGATGGCCGCTGGTATCGTGAGCCGTCCGATTGCGCAGGGACACATCGTGCTGGCCGTGCCGGCCGCGTGGCCGAAGCTGGCCCGTCGCGGGCAAGCCAGTGCCGAAGCGCTGATCGGCCGCGATCTGATCAAGCTGCACGATGACACGCCGCTGGGCGCACTGATCAACGAGCGTCTGGAACAGACGGCGCTTTTGCAGGATGCCGAAGTGATGGTCCAGACATACTCGCTCGCGGCGGCGCTGGTGGAGCACGGGCTGGGCTATGCGTTGCTCGACCAGTTCACGGCGGCGAGTGCGCATGTGCAGACGCAATGCCTGTACCGCGTGGCACCGGCCATCGAATTTCCCGTGGAAATGCTGCGCCCGGCGCACGAGCCGGAATCGGTGCTTGCCGATACGTTGCGCCGTCATCTGGCGGATGTCGCGGAAGAGCTCAGTGCGCGCGCCGAAGCGCTGTGTGAGGGGCGCGAAATCGTCCTCGCGCCCGGTGAGGAAGCGGACGAGGGCTGAGGCAGCCCCGCCGAATCACCACGGCGTCACCACGGCGTCACTGCGGCGTTAGCGCAGCGTCACCGGCACCCCGGTTCGCTCTTCACTTCGAAATAAGAGAACGGCTGCCCTTGCAGCTTGCCTGCCAGCGACGGATAGTTCGCTGCGACAAAGCGGCGTGCACCGGCCATATCGAACTCGGTGCGTAACCATATCTGCCCATCATGGCTGTCGAGCACGAGGGTGCCTGCGTAAATGACATCGCCCCGGCGCACTTGTACCGTCGGCACCTTGCGGCCCTTGCAATAGCGGAAGCGGTAGCTGTTGTCGGCGGGGACGAATTCCATCGGACCGAAGCGCTCGTTGCGCATGAGCGGCGAGACCCGCATGGCGACAAACCCGCGCGTCGGCGGGTTGGTGTTGAGGGTGCGCGTGACTTTGCCGCCGACGATGCCATTGACGGTCTGCGAGAAGTCCGAGTAGTTCCACGGCCCCCAGGTGCTTTGCAACGGCGTGTCGAGCCCGACGATCACGATGGCGTATTCGTCGAGGGTGTCTTCGGTCAGTTGGGGATTGGGCGGGACGCCCTTGGAACTGCACGCGGCGAGCAGCACCGCAGTGACAAGCGCCGCGCACTGCGCAGCAAAGGGGGACAACAGGGCGCGTAACGTTTGCGACGACCTCATTGCAGCCTCCTTGCCGCGCGCGGCGTGGGTAGGTAGCTTAGTCCTGCTGCATGTACCGCACTTTGACCTTACGGTTCTTGACGCGACCGTCGTTGAGCTTGCGCAGCGCCACGGGGGCGATATCGCGCTCCACAGCAATATACGTGAAGTTCTCAAGCACGTTGATCTTGCCGATCTGGCTGGCCGCAAAACCAGCCTCGCCGGTCAGCGCGCCGAGCACGTCGCCCGGACGGATCTTGTCTTTCTTGCCGCCATACATCTGAAGGGTGACCATCGGCGGCAGCAAATGCCCGGCGCCCGACGGTGTCAGCTCGTCGAGCTTGTGCCACGGCACTTCGCGGCCTTGCGACGCTTCGATCGCACCCACCCGGCCCATCTCGTTCATGCTCACCAGGCTGAACGCCCAGCCGTCTTCGTCCGCGCGGCCGGTACGGCCAACACGGTGCACGTACACCTCGGGGTCGGGCGTCACGTCCACGTTGATCACGGCTTCGAGCTGGGTGATGTCGAGCCCGCGTGCGGCCACGTCGGTCGCGACAAGCACCGAGCAGCTGCGGTTCGCAAACTGAATCAGTACCTGATCGCGCTCGCGTTGTTCCAGATCGCCATGCAGCGTCAGTGCGTGGAAGCCTTCGGCAAGCAGCACGTCGGTCAGGTCGCGGCACTGGGCGCGCGTGTTGCAGAACGCAATCGTGCTGACCGGACGGAAGTGATCAAGCAACAACCCCACAGCGTGAAGACGCTCTTCTTCGCGCACTTCGTAAAAGCGCTGGCGAATCTTGCTGGCGTCGTGCTTTTCTTCAAGACGAATCTCGCGCGGCGAGCGCAGCAGACGCTGGGCAAGCTTGCCGATGCCTTCCGGATAGGTCGCCGAGAAGAGCAGCGTCTGGCGCGAGGCCGGTGTCTGGCGGGCGACGGTGGCGATGTCGTCGAAGAACCCCATGTCGAGCATGCGGTCGGCTTCGTCGAGCACCAGCGTCTTCACGTTGGCAAGCGAGAGCGTTTCGCGCTCAAGGTGATCCATGATGCGGCCCGGCGTGCCCACCACGATGTGGGCGCCGTGCGCGAGACTCTCGGCCTGCGGGCGCAGCGGGGCGCCCCCGCATAGCGTAAGCACCTTGACGTTGTCTTCGGCGCGGGCGATGCGGCGCACTTCCTGCGCCACCTGCTCGGCGAGCTCGCGCGTCGGGCACAGCACGGCGGCCTGCACGTTGAAGTCGCGCACATCCACGCGCTGGAGCAGTCCGAGCGCGAAGGCGGCGGTCTTGCCGCTGCCGGTCTTGGCTTGTGCAATGAGATCGTGCCCGGCGAGCATGTCGGGCAGGGCGGCGCCCTGAATGGGCGTCATCGAGACGTAACCGAGCCGTGCGAGGTTCTCCTGCATGGCAGGCGAGAGCGGCAGGCTCGAGAAGGGGGCGCCGTCGGCGCGTGAATCGGGGGCTTTTGAAGTCATGCGCAATTATACCGGCTTATCTCCGTCAAACCGGCGGGGTGCCGGCGCCGCCATACTGGGCGTCGTGCCGCCGCCGCGGGCCGCCGCCGCGGGCTGTCGCCGCTCTCCCCCGATGCACCATTGCTGCCCGGGGCCACCCGGCGTAGCATGGCCTTGCCTGTCGATGACTCGTCCCATTCCTGCCGAGGTTTTTCATGCCTGCGCATCCGGAAGAGAAGGTCCGCCAGCACATGGCGGAAGTCGTGACCATGGCGCGCGAGCGCGCGCCCGACGTCGCTGCCCAGTTTGAACCGTTCGTATTGCATTACTACGGTCTGGCCGATGCCGAGGAAGTCGTCTCGCGCAGTGTCGCCGATCTTTATGGCGCGGCGATGGCGCATTGGCAACTGGGGCAGAAATTCGTGTCCGGCCAGCCGCGCATCCGTATCTACAATCCCACGCTCGACCAGCACGGCTGGCATTGCAGCCACACGGTGGTCGAGATCGTGAACGACGACATGCCGTTTCTCGTCGATTCGGTGACGATGGAAATCAACCGGCAGGGGCTGGCGCTCCATTCGGCGTTCCACCCCGTCTACCGCGTCACCCGCGATAACACCGGCAAACGCGTTGCCGTCGCCCCCGGCGGCGGTATCCGGCGCAGCACCATGCCCGCCATCGGCGACGGTGCCAGCGCAGCCGGTCCGGGCGGCAAGACGGCGCGGGGCGGCACAGGTAACGGCGGTGCCGCGGGCGCGGCACAGGTCGGCGCGCTGCTCGGCGCCACCGCTGCGACCAGCGCGGCCACGTCCGCGGGCGATGGCGGCGGCGCCAGTCAGGACGGCGGTCGCTTTGAATCGTATATCCACATCGAAGTCGACCGCTTCTCCGAGCCCGAGCGCATACAGGCGCTTGCCGACGGCCTGCAACGCGTGCTCGGCGACGTGCGCGCAGCGGTAGAAGACTGGCGGGCGATGCAGGCGGCGGCCCACGCCGCCATCGAGGCGCTTACGCAACGCGCGGCGCAGAAGGGCGTTAGCGAGCAAGAGCGGGCGGAAGTGGACGAGGCGCAGGCGTTCCTCGACTGGATGCTCGGACGCCACTTCACCTTTCTGGGCTATCGCGACTACGAACTCGTGGAGCGCGACGGCGCGCACTATCTGCAAGGTGTGGCGGGGACCGGACTGGGCGTGTTGCGCGAATCGCGCCGCGACGCCGCGTCGCCCGACGTCACCCGTCTGTCACCGGGTGCGATCGGCATCGTGGAAGCCAGCACGCCAATATTCCTCACCAAGGCGAACTCGCGCGCCACCGTGCACCGGCCGGGCTATCTGGACTATGTGGGCGTGAAGCGCTTCGACGCGCAGGGCCGCGTCTGCGGCGAGCGCCGCTTTCTGGGCTTGTACACGTCAACCGTCTACATGGTGCCGGTGGAAGATATCCCGCTGGTGCGCCGCAAAGTCGCCGAGGTGATCGGGCGTACGGGCTTCCTGCCCAACGGCCATCTGGCCAAGACGCTCGTCACCATTCTCGAACAGTACCCGCGCGACGAACTCTTCCAGATCGATGTCGACGCGCTGGCCGAAATTGCGCTCGGCATTCTGCGTTTGCAGGAGCGCCAGCGTACGCGGCTCTTTGTGCGGCGCGACCGTTTCGACCGTTTCGTGTCGTGCATGGTGTTCGTGCCGCGCGAGAAATTCAATACGGACCTGCGCGTGCGCGTGCAGAACCTGCTGCTGGCGGCCTATCACGGCACCGGCGTGGAATTTACGCCGCAACTCTCCGAGTCGATGCTCGCGCGCATTCACATTACCGTGCGCACCGAGCCCGGCCATGTGCCCGACGTCGATGTGAACGAACTCGAAGCGCGCATCGTCGAGACGTCGCGCCGCTGGCAGGACGACCTGTCGGAAGCCCTGCGCGAGCAGTTGGGCGAAGAACGGGGCATGCGGGCGCTGCGTCGCTATGCGCAGGCGTTCCCCGCCGGATATCGCGAAGACTATGCCGCGCGCGTGGCCGTGCGCGACGTCGAGTTGATCGAGCCGCTGCTGGGCGCGCGCCAGTCGGCCACCGGTTGCTCGCAGTTGTCGATGCAGCTTTATCGTCCGCTCGAAGCCTCGCCCGGCGCGTTGCGTTTCAAGATCTATCAGGCGGGCGAACCCATCGCCCTCTCGCGCAGCCTGCCGATGCTTGAGCATCTGGGCGTGCGCGTAAACGACGAGCGGCCGTATCGCATCGAGACGGCCGACTCGGGCGCGATCTGGATGCATGACTTCGGCATGACGAGCCTCGACGGAGCCGACGTCGACCTCGAACAGGCGCGGGCGCGTTTCGAAGACGCCTTCGCGCGTATCTGGGCGGGCGACGTCGAGAACGACGATCTGAACCGGCTGGTCTTGCAGGCCGGGCTCACTTGGCGCGAAGTGCGCATCCTGCGCGCGTACGCGAAGTACATCCGGCAAGTCGGTTCGACGTTCAGTAATGCCTATATAGAGAGCGCACTGACGGGTAATCCGTCGATTGCAGGCCTGCTCGTGCGGCTGTTCCTTGCGCGCTTCGACCCGGCACTCCCGGCGGAGACCCGCACCCATCAGTCGGAGCGATTGCGCGCACAGATTCACGCGGCGCTCGAAGACGTGCCCAATCTCGACGAGGATCGCATCCTGCGCCAGTTTCTCGGGGTGCTGGAGGCGACGCTGCGCACCAATTACTTCCAGCGCGGGAAGGACGGCACGACGCAGAAGCCTTATCTGTCGTTCAAATTCGATCCGTCGAAGGTGCCGGGCCTGCCTGAGCCGAAGCCAATGTTCGAGATCTGGGTGTATTCGCCACGCGTCGAAGGCGTGCACCTGCGCGGCGGGCGTGTCGCGCGTGGCGGTCTGCGCTGGTCCGACCGGCGGGAAGACTTCCGCACCGAAGTGCTGGGCCTCGTCAAAGCCCAGATGGTGAAAAACACCGTGATCGTGCCGGTGGGCTCGAAGGGCGGGTTTGTCGTCAAGCAGCCGCCGGCGCCGGGCGATCGCGACGCATTTCTCGCCGAAGGCGTGGCGTGCTATCAGACCTTTCTGCGCGGCTTGCTCGATCTGACCGACAACTATGTCGACGGCCAGCTCGTGGCGCCGGCCGACACCGTGCGATACGACGCGGACGATCCGTATCTCGTGGTGGCGGCCGACAAGGGCACGGCCACGTTCTCCGACTATGCGAATGCCATTTCGGCGGAGTACGGCTTCTGGCTGGGCGATGCGTTTGCGTCGGGCGGTTCGGTCGGCTATGACCACAAGAAGATGGCGATCACCGCGCGCGGTGCGTGGGAGTCGGTCAAGCGGCACTTCAGCGAGATGGGCGTCGACACGCAAACGCAGGACTTCAGCGTGGTCGGCATCGGCGATATGTCAGGCGACGTGTTCGGCAACGGCATGCTGCTCTCGAAGCACATCCGGCTGGTGGCGGCGTTCGATCACCGG
This sequence comes from Pandoraea sp. PE-S2R-1, assembly GCF_002179865.1. NCBI lineage: Bacteria > Pseudomonadati > Pseudomonadota > Betaproteobacteria > Burkholderiales > Burkholderiaceae > Pandoraea > Pandoraea sp. PE-S2R-1. The sequence continues at coordinate 242,994 of NZ_NGUR01000007.1, forward strand.
CATATCTTTCTCGATCCGGCGCCCGATGCGGCTGCCTCGTTCGCCGAGCGCGAGCGGCTGTTCCAGCTGCCGCGCTCCAGTTGGGGCGACTACGACGTCAAACTGATTTCCGCCGGTGGCGGCATCTTTCCCCGCAGTGCCAAGACGATTGCGCTCTCGCCCGAGGTGCGCGAGCTGATCGAGACCGACGCCACCGAAATGGCCCCGACCGACCTGTTGCGCGCCTTGCTCAAGGCGCCAGTCGACCTGCTCTACAACGGGGGGATCGGCACCTACGTGAAGGCGAGCACGGAATCGCATGCGCAAGTGGGCGACCGGGCGAACGACGGGTTACGCGTGAACGGGCTCGACCTGCGATGCAAGGTCGTGGCGGAAGGCGGCAATCTCGGTCTGACGCAATTGGGCCGCATCGAATACGCGCAGCACGGCGGACGGATCAACACCGACGCGATCGACAACTCGGCGGGCGTCGATTGTTCCGATCACGAGGTGAACATCAAGATTCTGCTGGGTATTGTCGTTGCCGATGGCGAAATGACACTCAAGCAGCGCAACACGTTGCTCGCCGAAATGACGGAAGAAGTCGGCACGCTTGTGCTGCGCGACAACTATCTGCAAACGCAGGCGCTGTCGCTCGGGCGTTTGCGTGCGGCAGCGGCGCTCGACGGCGACGCCCGGTTCATGCGGTATCTCGAGCGGGGCCAGCGGCTTGCGCGGGCGATCGAGTTCCTGCCCGACGACGAGGCGCTCGACGCACGGCGCGCGGCGGGCACGGGGCTCACGTCGCCGGAACGTGCCGTGCTCATGGCGTACAGCAAGATGTGGCTGTACGACATGCTGCTCGCCAGCACGTTGCCCGATGCGGACTTCGTGGCGGAAGAATTGCCGACCTACTTTCCGACGCCCTTGGCCAGTCGATGCGGTGCGGCCATGACGCGGCACCCGCTCAAGCGCGAAATTCTGGCGACGATGCACGCCAACGCCCTCGTCAACCGGGCAGGCGTGACGTTCGTGCACCACTTGAGCGAGGAGACGGGCGCCGACCCGGTGGATGTCGTGCGCGCGAGCCTTGCCGCGCGCGGTGTGTACGGGCTCGACGCCTTGTGGGAAGAGGTTGACGCGCTCGATGCCCGCGTATCGCACGAAACGCAGGCGGCGCTGTTCACCGCGCTGGCGCAGTGGCACGAGCAGGCGACGCTGTGGTTCCTGCGTCGTCGTCTGACGGACGTGCCGCAAACGGTGGAGCGCATGCGCGGCGTGCTCGATCCGTTGCTGCCGACGCTGGACTCGCTCGTGAGCGGCGAGGCGGCTGACGAAGCGCGGGTGAAGCGTCAGACCTTTGTCGACGCGGGCGTGCCGCCGGCACTGGCGCAGACGGCGGCGGGTATCGGCGCGCGCGTGGCCTTGCTCGATATTGCCGAAGTGGCGAGCACGAGCCGGTGCGAACCGGCGCTGGCGGCGCAGGTGTATTTCGCGCTCGATCAGCCACTGGGCTACGGCTGGCTGCACGCGGGCGTGCTCGGACTGCCGGTGCAGTCGCATTGGCAGCGTCTGGCGCGGGCCACCTTGCTGGAGGAGTTGTCGATCTTGCGGCGGCGTCTGACAGCGAGCGTGCTCGACGGCGCACCGACCGAGACAACGGATGCGGCATCAAACAAGCCCGCCACGGCGCCGGCCAGCACCCAGGCCGACACCCGGGTGGCCGACTGGCAGCAGGCGCATGCCGACTCGCTGGCCCGTTATCACCGTGTGCTGGCCGATCAGGTGGCGGCGGGCAACGCAGATCTGGCGATGCTCTCGGTCAGCCTGAAATCGCTCGCCGAAGTCGGGCGATGAGGTTGTCGTACCACTTTGCTGTGGTATTCGCCTGATGTCGTTTTGCTTCATACGGGGCGGGGAGTTTCTCCCGCCCCGGCACACGCCTCCTTCCAAATTAAGTGTGATTGAGTCATCACACCTCATCATTTTCGTCAACTATTAAGCGTTTACACAAAAGACGCAAAACGGCGTATCATTCGGGAAAACCCTAGGATTGAATTAGCCCGCGCGAATGCTTGTCCATTGCGCGGGTTGTTACGTCCTGGGGTTTCGTCGATTCTCTTTTCCCTTCGCAATGTCAAACGACGCCCGCACCCCTACGCAGTTTGCGACGACGCTTCAAATCGTCTCGACCGTGTTCTTCACGTTCCTCTGCTATCTGACGATTGGCTTGCCGCTCGCGGTGCTGCCGTCGTTCGTGCATGTGGACTTGGCTTACAGCTCTGTCATTGCCGGTCTGGCGATCAGCGTGCAGTACTTGGCGACGTTGCTTTCGCGCCCGTACGCCGGTCGCACGGCCGACGCGTGGGGTCCGAAACGCACGGTGCTATGCGGTCTGGTCGCCTGCGGCGCATCGGGCTTGCTTGTGGCACTCGGAGGCGTATTCTCCGGCGTGCCGTGGCTCTCGCTGGTCGCGTTGATTCTCGGGCGTCTGGTGCTGGGCTTTGGTGAAAGCTGGGTGTCGACCGGCGCGATCATGTGGGGCATCGGGCAAGTGGGCCCGGCGAATACGGCGCGGGTGATCTCGTGGAACGGCGTGGCAACGTATGGCGCGCTGGCGCTGGGTGCGCCGCTCGGTGTGGCCCTCGACAACGCGTACGGTATCGAGGCATTGGGTGGCGCGATTGCGCTGTCGGGTGTCGTTGGTTTGCTGCTGGCCCGCATCAAGCGTGCGACACCGGTGATACATGGCGAGCGTCTCGCGTTTCGTGCCGTGCTGGGCCGTGTGATGCCGTACGGCATGGGGCTGGCGTTGGGCTCGATCGGGTTCGGGGCTATCTCCACGTTCATTACGCTGTACTACGCCAGCCATCATTGGGACAACGCAGCACTCGCACTGACCGCGTTCGGCGTGTGCTTCATGGGCGTTCGGCTGGCGCTGGGCAGCAGCATCGCGCGCTTCGGCGGTTATCGCGTGGCGATGGTGTCGTTCGCACTGGAAGCCTTCGGCCTGATCGTGCTCGGCGTGGCCCCGACCGGCTTTACGGCGTTGTTGGGCGCGGCACTGGCGGGCGCGGGCTTCTCGCTGGTGTTCCCGTCGCTGGGCGTGGCCGCAGTGAATCTGGTGCCGGCGCAGAATCGCGGCGCAGCGCTGGGTGCCTACTCGGTATTTCTGGATGTTGCGCTGGGCGTGACCGGGCCGGTCGCCGGCCTGATCGTCGGCGCCTATGGTTATGCCGAGGTATATCTGTGTGCTGCCGTGGCCGCCGTTGCTGCGGTGCTGCTCACGGTCTGGATGTCGCGCGCCGCGCGGGCGCGTGCGGCCAGTGAAGCGCAGGAAGCCAGCGAAGCGGGCAAGGCGGCCAACAGCGCCAAAAAAACGCCACAGGCCGCGTAATTACGCAGCGATCCCCCCAACTGATTCCCAACGTATCACCGACCCACTTTCCCTTGTGTGGCCACGATCGCGGCCAGTCGTTTGATGAGTGAAGGAATCCGCGCGGCGTCCGTATCGCCGTAGCCGATGACAAGGCCGTTGTCGGCCGGTTGCGGATCGAGCGCGAAGCTCGACAGGGCACGCGGCCCCATGCCTTCGCGCAAGGCGGTTGCCACGATCGTCTTGTCGTGGAACGCGGGATCGAGGCGTACCGTGAGATGCAGGCCGCAACGCTCGCCGATGACCGCGTATGCCGGGTCGAAGTGTTCCGCAAGCGCTTCACGCAGGGCCGTCTGACGCTCGCGATACAGGCGTCGCATGCGGCCCAGATGCCGCGCGAATTGTCCGCTTCGGATGAAGTCTGCCAATGCCAGTTGTTCGAAACGATGCCCGCCGCGAAGCAGTTCGTCGAGGGCGTCTCGCGTTTGCGCGGCCAGTTGCGTCGGCAGGATCAGAAAGCCGAGCCGCAGCGCGGGAAACATCGTCTTGCTGAACGTGCCCACATAGACCACTGGCGCATCGGGCACCATGCCTTGCATGGCCGCGATCGGCTCACCTTGATGGCGAAACTCGCTGTCGTAATCGTCTTCCAGAATCCACGTGCCGTAGTGGCGTGCCTGTGCAATGAGATCGAGCCGGCGTGACGCCGACAGCACACTGCCCAGCGGATATTGGTGTGATGGCGTGACGTACACCAGACGGGGCGTCGACGCGGCCCATGCGCCCGGCGGAATCACGATACCTTCATCGTCCACGCGCATGGCCTGCAAGCGCACGTCGCTCGCGTGAAAGGCGGCTTTTGCGCCGCGATAGCCCGGGTCTTCCATCCACACCGTGTCGCCGGGGTCGGTGAGCAGGCGCACGCAGAGAATTAGCGCCTCGTGGGCACCTTCCGTGATGACGACTTGTGAGGCGTCGCAACGCACGCCGCGAGAGATACGCAGGTGCTCGGCGATGGCTTCGCGCAGTGCGGGTTCGCCCAGCGGATCGCCGTAGTGATAGTGACGCGGTTGCGCTTCGCGCATCACGCGCTCGAGTGTGCGGCGCCACGTACTGGCCGGAAAGCGCGTGAGGGAGGGCACGCCGGGCACGAAAGGCAGGGGCGATTCATTCGCCCGTGCCGCGTGGCTTGTGGCGGGCAAGCGCTGCACCCGGCGTGAAGCGCTTGGCGCGGCAGCAGGTGAGTCGCCGACGTGGGGCTCGGGCGTCTGGTGCGCGACGTCGGCGCTCGTAGTTTTGGCGACCACCGCGTCTTCAACCGATCTGCGGCGGGCCGATTGTCTGGCGGCTTCTTCGGCGACACGCGGGTCGAGCGAGAGCTGGGCGACACGGGTGCCAAGCCGGTGCGGCACGATGAAGCCTTCGGCGGCCAGTTGGTCGTAGACGATCGACACCGTGTTACGCGAGACGGCGAGATCTTCCGCGAGCGTGCGCGAGGCCGGCAGGCGTGCGCCGGCGGGCAGCCGTCCTTCGAGAATCGCGTGCTTGAGCCGGGCGAGCAATTGCTTCTGGAGCGAGAGGCCACGTCCCGTGCCGGTGTTCAACGGACTGTCGAACAGCGCCGCGACATTCTCGGGCCCGGGATCGTTGTGGATCTCACTGGCGTGCTTGGCGGATGCGGGCATGACGTGGCACCATTAGATTGCATGATTGTGGTGCTTTTTATCGTACCACCAATGCGTTACTTTGGTGTCGTGACACTTGCGTCCATCACGTTCCTGGAGAGGACATTCATGACCGAAGCACCGTTGTTCAACGAATACGACCAACCTATCGGGCCGCCGATGCCGGATTGGACGCCGCGCGCACAGCCGCCCCGCACGCCGATCACTGGCCGCTACTGCCGTGTCGAACCGCTCGACGTGGAGCGTCACGCGAAGGACTTGTTCGACGCCTACGCAAGCGCCCCTGACGGGCGTGACTGGACTTACCTTGGCGTGGGTCCGTTCGCCGATTTCGATAGTTATTACACGCATGCCACCAAGCAGGCCGCGTCCACCGACCCGATGCACCATGCGGTGATCGATCTGGAGACGGGCAAGGCCGTGGGCACGCTTGCCCTCATGCGCATCGACACGGCCAATGGCGTGATCGAAGTGGGGCACGTGGCGTACTCGCCGCTGCTCAAGCGCACCCGGGCGGGCACGGAAGCCCAGTATCTGTTGCTCAAGCGGGCCTTCGACGAGTTGGGTTATCGCCGTTACGAATGGAAGTGCGACGCGTTGAACGCGCCATCGCGCCGGGCGGCCACGCGCTACGGCTTCACGTTCGAGGGCATCTTCCGTCAGGCGATCATCTACCGAGGCCGCAGCCGCGACACGGCGTGGTTCTCGATCACGGACGGTGAGTGGTCTGCCATCAGCCGCGGTTTTGCGCAGTGGTTGTCGCCGGAGAACTTCGATGCCGAGGGTCAGCATCGGGCGAGTCTGGCCGAACTGATTTCGGCCGCGAAGGGATGACCTTCCGATAGAAAACGCCCCGCTGGAATTGCTTCCAGCGGGGCGTTTTGTCGTTCAGAGACTGGCGTTGCGTGTTGCGGTATTGCCCGCCAGTCTCGCCGGGTTCGCGGGGTATTACCCCGGGAAGAACGCGTACTTCAACACGAACAGCACGGCGATGACCCATGCGGCCGGGTGCACGTCCTTCGCACGGCCCGTGAACAGCTTGAGCACTGCGTAGGAAATGAAGCCGAATGCCAGACCCGTCGCGATCGAGTACGTGAACGGCATGGCGAGGGCGGTCAGGGCGGCCGGGGTGGCTTCCGTGATGTCGTCCCATTCCACGTCGAGCAGTTCGCGCAGCATCAGGCCGGCCACGTAGAGCAGGGCCGGGGCCGCGGCGTAGGCCGGGACCGAACCCGCCAGCGGCGCGACGAACAGTGCCAGGATGAACAGCCCGGCAATGGTGAGGGCGGTGAGGCCCGTGCGACCGCCGGCTTGCACGCCCGAGGCGCTTTCCACGTAGGCGGTGGTGCTGCTCGTGCCCAACAGCGAGCCGAAGAAGATAGCGATCGAGTCGGCGAACAGTGCGCGTCCCAGCCCCTTGTATTGGGTGCCTTCGAGCAGACCGGCGCGCTTGGCCACACCCATCAGCGTGCCGGTGGCGTCGAACACTTCGACCAGCACGAAGGCCAGAATCACGTGCACGAAGCCAGCGTGCAATGCGCCGGGAATGTCGAGCTGGAGGAACGTCGGCGCGAGGCTCGGCGGCATGGCGAACACGCCCTGAAACTGGTTCAGACCGAGCACCATCGAGAGCACCGTCACGACGAGAATGCCGATGAGGATGGCACCCCGAATGCGCAGCGCGTCGAGCACGGCGATCAGGAAGAAGCCGAAGATCGCGAGCAGCGCTTGCGGCGAGTGCAGATCGCCGAGGCCGATCTTGGTGGCCGGGTTGGCCACGACGATGCCGGCGTTACCCAGCGCGATGATCGCGAGGAACAGACCGATACCGGCCGCGATGGCGCAGCGTAGCGATTTGGGTACCCCGGCAATGAGCCACGATCGCACCCCAGTCACGGTCAGGATGATGAAAATACACCCCGAGATGAAGACTGCGCCCAGCGCTTGTTGCCAGGTGTAGCCCATGGCCCCCACCACGGTGAACGCGAAGAAGGCGTTCAGGCCCATACCGGGCGCCATGCCGATCGGGTAGTTGGCCACGAAGGCCATGATCACCGAGCCAATCGCCGCCGCCAGACACGTCGCCACGAACACGGCACTCTTGTCCATGCCGGTGGTGCCGAGAATGTTGGGGTTGACGAAGATGATGTAAGACATCGTCAGGAAGGTGGTGAGACCTGCCACCATTTCTGTCCTGACATTGGAGCCATGCTCCTCGAGTTTGAAGAATTTGGTCAGCAACGTGCGCTCCTATTCACTTTGTTATGCCGTCGTCCGTGTGCAGCGGGGGCGCGCGCATTGTACTGCGCGCGCGCCGTGCTGCCGAGTTTGTCAGAACTTGGTGCGCATGCCCACCCCGAAAGTGTTGCCGGCTTCCAGCCCCGACACCTTGTCGTTGAGGTAGGCGGCATACAGATCGGTGCGCTTGGAGAGGTTGTAGTCGTAACCGACGGCCCACGTGTTGCGGCTCACGTTATTGGCGCCGGTGTTCTTGGTATAAGCGTAGGACGCCATGACACTGCCGCCACCGAGCGGCACCGACACACCGAACTGGCCGCCGTTGGAGGTGAGGTTGCCGCCGGTGATGTTGTTCTTGATGTACTGATACTGGCCGTAGAGCTTGACGATCTGGAAGTCGTACGTGAGACCGGCCTGCAACGCTTGTTGATTGCGGAAGCCGGTAATGCCGGCCTGATCGTCGGGCGTCGAGTCGAATTTCACTTGCTGGAACGCGACGGTGGCAGCAAGCGGGCCATGGAAGTACATGGCGGCGGCGCTCCACTTGTTCTGGCCGGCTTCGCCCGCCTTGTTGCCGAAGGCGTACGAGAAGCTTGCGCCCAGACCCTTGTAGTCGGGCGTGGCGTACATCACGCCGTTGCTCCAGCCGGAGTCACCCACGATGCCTTGCCCGGATTGGCCAAGGAACGTGTGATAGACCATCGGGCTGAAGGTGTAGGAGTCGACAAACGGGTTGAACAGAATCGTCGACACGAAGTACGACGTGGTCAACCGGCCCATCGTGACGGTGCCGAGCGTGTTCGACTGGAGACCGACGTAGGCGTTGCGTGAGAAGAAGCTATCGCCCGTGTAGCGGCCGTAGTTACCGTTTTGCGGCAGGAAGAAGTCTTCCAATACGAAGATTGCCTTGAGACCGTCGCCCAGATCTTCGCTACCTTTCATGCCCCAGTACGACGTGGACATGCCGCCGCCGCCCTGCGTCCATGCCCGCTCGCCGCCGGGTGTTTTAGCCGCGCCGACCCAAGCGTCGACCTGACCGTAAAGCGATACGTTGGATTGTGCTTGTGCCGCCCCTGCCGCCGCACCACAAACCGCGAGGGCGAACGCGCCCCGCAGCCATCCCGCTGCCTTGCTCATGAATGTGTCTCCGTCTCGTTTTGATTTATGCGTGCGCCTTGTGCAGTTGTTTCACCGATGCATTTCAGGGGCACGCCCGAGTCATTGACACTGACTTCACGTTGCGCGGTATCGGTGCTGCTTTAAGGCGTGATCATTATTATCAAGACGGTAATGTCGAAATATCATCGGGGTTTGATACTCGGTATTACGTTGTGAACGGCATACGGCGCGGGTTAACACCGAAGTTTTCTTGGAAAACTTTCAAAAAAATGGCCGTCTCTGTGGGCGGCCTTAAGTCTTTTGAATCGTAGTGCGGATTCGCGAGCGTGTATGAGCAGGGTTACAGGGGTATTGCCAGAGTCGTTGGGGCGGCATGCGCAGTGACGCCAATGCTGATGTGATCACCCCCTTGGGCACGGGTGGCGAACGCGCAAAGCGATTGCACTAGCTGGTCGCGTTTGATATCACGCGAAGCGGCGGCGGGATGGGATTCAGGGGCGTCCCATTTGAGGCATTCGTGCGTGTTGGGGTCGCGAAGACACTCGTAGGGGATTCCCTTCTGATCAAGATCGATGCCGGGCTGGGCAGAGCCATAGACTGCATTCATCGCATTATCTCCAAGTGGTTTCCAGGGAGCCCCGAGGACGGAATTGTCTTCACGGCTCGCGATCAATCTGTCACACATACCGGGCGCCGCAATCGAACTCACCTGACCTTGGGAGTTATCACTGCCGTCATGTGAATAATCATCGCGCCGCAGGCGTTCCTGACATGCAAGGTCTGGCCCGCTTTACCGAGCTATGGCCAGCGACAGTGACAGCGACGGCGATTGCGGGTATGGCATGCGAGCCAACGCGGGTGCAATGTGACCGTCGTTGGCACCGTAGGTACTCAACGATTCCACCAACTGCCGGACCTTGGGCGAGGGCGGCGTTTGATGCCAAACCGGTGCGTCGTCCAGCGGTTGATGAGAAACGGTAACGGTGAACAGACCTGAACTCCCCGGCCGCAGACCCAATGAGCCAAGGTTGTCATTCACCCATCGCGCGATAACGTCTTCCAGTCGCAGATCGTGGAATAGACCCGGTGTCGAAAACGCTTGATTCGGCAGACTGTTCGTTGAGTATTCACGACGGCAAGTCATCGCAACGCATGGTTCGGCGTTCTGTCCGTATCCGCATGTCCCAAACACGGGCTGCGGGTTTGTCGATACACCGTTGAACAGGTTGGTGACCGTCTGAGCAGCGCTATCGGTTGAATTCATCGCATTATCTCCAAGTGGTGTCCTGAGAGCCTCTACGACAAGATTGCGTTCGCGGCTCCCGTTCAATCTGTCACGCAAACCTGGCGCTGCATTCTGATTCACTTGAACTTGGGAGTCGTCATTGCGGTCATGTGAAAAATCATCGCGGGCGCGCTGGGAAATGGGCGTCTAATGCAACGCCGTCGGGACATGCACGATAAATAAAAAAAGGCCGTCGCTATGGACGGCCTTAAGTCTTTTGAATCGTGGTTGCGATTCGAAAGACGAGCAGGAAATCTGATGCTTGCTTTTTGCTGTTCGCTATTTTGTGAAAACTTCAATTCTTCGGTTGGTTGGCGTCTGACCTACGCATAACGTTTGCGGTCTGCCGCCGGTACGGTCCCCGTTTTCGTCGCTCCCCGTTACTCGCTTTGGAAAACGGGGACCGCACCGACGGCCATCTCCCTACCTCCGCATCGTCGCAACCGATCGCGTTACCCGCTTCGCCGCGCTTCTCCCTCTCTCTCATCCCGATAACACCGCCTTCTCCAACGCAAAGGGTCTCGCCAGTCGTCCCCACGTGCTTCGCATCTGCTGGTGACGACCGTCGAGACCCTCGCTCCTCCCGATGTCGTTCTCCATGCCCGGTCCACCAAGGTCTCCGTAGTGAACACCCGTGGGACTCAACGCGAAGCGGGTCTCCCAAAGCGATCACCTGACCCGACCGGGAGTAGGGAAGTACCGCGGGGATATCGAGGGTCTCGGCGACCATCCCCAGCAGATGCAAAGCACGTGGGGATGGGCGACGAGGCCCTCTGCGTTGGAGAAGGCGGTGTTATCGGGATGAGGGAGTCGGGGAGCATGGAGACGCGTGTGGGGCGATCGGGTGCGACGTTGTGATCGCGTGTGACGAGCCGTCGGCCCGGTCCCCGTTTTCCAAAGCGAGTAACGGGGAGCGACGAAAACGGGGACCGGGCCGGCGGCCGACCACAGGAGTGTGAGTCGCCGGGCCTCGGTGCATCGCAACGATCGTCGTCAGCCACGAACGCCGTAAGCCGTAAGCCAAACGCCACCGCTCAACGCACCGGCCGCCAATCCGCGTTATGCGCCGCCAGCCAGCTCTCAGCCAATTGCGGATCGCCGTGATTGTTCGGATGAAACCCCGTCGACATGTACTTCAACATCGGCCCCGTGCAACGCCACACCACACCATCGCGGCCGAAGAACATCGTCGTGAAACCCCACCACGTACTCGGTTTGAATAACGTACCGTCACGCCACAAATTGCTGATCGTCTGCGCATGGCTTTCCAGCGCGAACATCATCAACACATACACATAAGTGAGAATGCGCATCCGCTCGCTGCCACCCAAGGCGCGATACAGATCGAACGCCACCGCCTTGTGCTCGGTCTCTTCCGCCGCATGCCAGCGCCACATCAATCGCATCTTCGGCTCGGCCTTCGCCAGCCAGCGGTCGTAACGCAATGCGCCATCGCCAAACACCGCCGTGCAATGCTCATACGCCGCCGTCACGGCCAGCATGTACATCGGCGAGAGCTTGCGGCGACGTGCAAATTGAATCCGGCGCGTCGCCCAGTTTTCCCAGTGATTCACCAAGCCCTGTTTGGTCAACTGCGCGTTGTACTGCCCGTGGATGTGACGGTGCGTCGCCTCCTGCCCGATGAACTGCGCAATGTCGGCGCGCAGCTTGTCATAGCGCGAATCGTCGGGCAAACGATCCATCGTGTCGCGAACGGAATCGATGAACGACTGCTCCCCAACCGGGAAACTCATCGACAACGCGTTGTAGTACATCGTGCGGTAGGCGTCCCCACTGTGCCAGTGGCGCTCGAAGCCACTCGCCAGATCGACCGTAAGCTTGCGAACGGTAAGGGCTGAAGTGTCTGTGGTCATGGCGCTTGCCTCTTAAATGTCTCAAACGGTTGGGCGGAACCGCAACGGCCGCCGTTTTGTGGCACCGGCATGTCGTCACTTGAATTCCTTAACGAATGTGAGCATTATTCATTTCTTGCGCACTTTGCCGCAACTCGCTTCCCGCTCAGGTTTTTCGACATGTCCATACCCAAATCGCCCGCCCCGCTCAATGCCCCGTCCACCATGCGAAAGCGGCCGATGCAGGCGCGCGCACAACACACGGTGGAGACCATTTTCGAGGCCACTGCTCAGGTTCTTGATGAGGAAGGCGAGGGTGCGCTGACGACCAATCGTATTGCCAAGAAGGCCGGATTCTCGATCGGCACGCTGTATCAGTACTTCCCGACCAAGGAAGCCATCCTGCTCGCGATGATTGCCCGCGAACGCCGTCGGGTGATGGACGAACTCAACGAACGGCTCGCGCGCGCAGCAGAAGAGGGCGCCGACCCGGAGCGCGTGATTCGCGAGCGGCTGCGCGTGCTGATCGAAGCGTTCGGCTCCGGCGGCCGCGTGAAGCGCTCGCTTATCAAGATGGCGTGGCAACTCGATCATCACGAAAACATCATGCAGGCACTTCGCGAAGCCTCGGAACACATTGCCATTGCGATGGCCCGACGCGATGCACCGGGCATGCGCCCGCCCACCGCCGCGACGGTGTTTGTGCTCACCCGAGCCGTCATGGGCACGCTGCGCTCGGCAGCGCTCGAAGACTCGCCATTGCTTGGCACTCCGGAATTCGAAGACGAGCTTTACCGGTTATGCTGGGGCGTTTTGCGCGCAGACGCTTGATTGTCGTCTTAGTGTCGTCTGACGGTCGTCTGAAGGTCGTTTGCATGTCGTTTAAGTAAGGCTTGGGTGTCTTCTCTCCCATCGCACTAAGGAAACGCATTCCATGGGCGAAATCGTCAAGGCGGTAAGCATTCTGGCCGGCGGCGTCGGCATCTTTCTGGTCGGCATGTCGATGATGTCGGATGGCCTGAAGCTCGCCGCCGGACCAGCCCTTGAACGTATCCTTGCCGGGGCCACACGCACGCGCTGGCAAGCCTTCGCCTCCGGTGTACTGGTCACCGCCATCACGCAGTCGTCGTCGGTCGTGACGATCGCCACCATCGGCTTCGTCAACGCTGGCCTGCTCAAGCTCGGCGGCGCGCTCTGGCTGATGTTCGGCTCGAACCTCGGCTCGACGATGATGGGCTGGATCGTCGCCGTCATCGGCCTGAAATTCAATATCGATGCCTTCGCCCTGCCGATGATCGCGGTCGGCGTTGCCTTGCGCCTCACCGGTGCAGGCTCGCGACGCGGGGCCATCGGCAATGCACTCGCCGGTTTCGGCCTGCTCTTCTTCGGTATCTCTCTGCTGCAATCGGCCTTTATCGATATGGCCGGCGCGATTCGCATGCCCGACGGGGAAGGGCCACTCGATGTCCTCCTGCAAGTGGTCGTCGGCTTCGTGCTGACCTGCATCGTGCAGTCGTCCGCCGCCGCGATGGCCATTACGTTGACCGCTGCGCAAAACGGCATGCTCGGTGCGCAAGGCGCTGCCGCTGTCGTGATCGGTGCGAACGTCGGCACCACAGTGACCGCCGTCATTGCAGGCATCGGGGCCACCCCCAACGCGCGCCGGGCTGCCATGGCGCACGTCGCGTTCAACGTGGTCGCTGCGGTGGTGGCTCTGCTCCTTCTGCCGTGGATGATCGGCGCGATCACAGCCGCCATGAAATGGTTGGGCTATACCGATGATCCGGCCATCAAGCTCGCCATTTTTCACACGACGTTCAACGTGCTCGGCGTGCTGCTGATGATTCCGCTGGCCACGCCGCTGTTGCACTGGCTACAGCGACGTTTTCGAACGCGGGAAGAGGACGAGGGCGCGCCGCAGTTTCTCGATGACAACGTGCTTCAGGTGCCGCAACTTGCCGTGGAAGCGCTCAAGCACGAAGTGGATCGACTCGGTGATATGTGCCGCCATATGGTGCGCGGCGCACTCCTCGGGACCAGCGCCGGCGTGCTGGCACAAGAGCACGCTTCGGTCACGCGGCTGGGCGGCGCGTGCCAGACGTTTGCGGAGCGCATGAGCCGTGTGGCAATGGAGGCAGCCGCTGCACAGGCGTTGGCCGACACGCTGCGCACACTGCGCTACTACGAGAGCGCGGCGGAGCAGGCCGTCGCCGCTGCCGCGTTGCGTGATCAGACGACCACGGCGACGGGACTCTCGGATGTGTATAACGCCTTTCAGCGCGAAGCGGCGGCACTGCTCGACCACGTGGAAGGCGATGCCATGCCCGCCGATGGCGGTCAGTCGCTGACGACGCACGCCGCTGCGATGGAAGCCTCTTACGGCGGACTCAAGGCGAAATTGCTCGCCGACGGCGCAGCGGGCACCGTGCGTATCGCCGTCATGGAAGAAGCGCTGCGCCGCTACAGCGCCCTGCGCCGCGCGCTGCAACAAACGGTCAAGGCGAGCACGCGTCTCGCGAGAGGCACTGACCCGATCGACTGACCGGCGGGGAGTTTCAGGGGGCGCAGTGCCCCGTGTCAACGTCGCGTGACCTATCGCCGACAGTGAGCGACGGCGTGAGTGCGCGCGAGGGGGGGGCGGCACATCGCACTGAAAACGTTATCTACCAATATGGTAGAAAAAATACCAAATTGGTTTGTTGTTGATTTATAGTTAACGCGCGCTGCGTTAGCGGAATCGCTCGTCGAATCCTTTGCGTCGTGGCACCTCCCCCATCCACTGCCAAGGACTGTTGTGCTGAATTTCATCCGGGACGCGATCGCGCTCATCAAGCGGCACAAGGGCGCGTTCGTCGTGCTCAACGTGACGTTCTTCGGCCTTGTCGGCCTGAGTTTTTTCACCGCCACCGACAAGCCGGAATCGCCGCCTGAGCGCGAGCTGCGCGTGCCGGTCCGGGTCTTGGTGCATCGGCCACTCGTCAAAGCCGGGCGGTTTATTTTCTGCCTGCCGCCATCCGGCCACTGTGGCCGTCGCTGACGATGTCGCGTGCTAATGCGTGCGGGTGCCTGTTGTTGCGCTGCGTCACCTCATCTTGCGTTACACGAAACGCCCCGCTAGAATCCGCAAATGATTGATGGCAAACGGTGACGATTCATGTGACTCACATGATGATGTGCCGGTGCCACGTAAGCGTTCACGTCAACCAACGCATTCTCCGCGACAGCGGTCGGTCAGTCCGGCTTATCGGTCGAGGGGTGTGCGTTCGTATGTCGACCGCCGGACAATGCCATCCATTGCGCCGGTCCTCTTCCGCGCTGCGCGTCTCCCTTCCCCTGATTTTCCCGATTCGATTTTCCTGACGGCCTCCCGCGTCGCGGTCATTCGACTGCCGGCCTGCATCGCCATTGCTTTGTCGTGTGCGCCGGTCTTACGTGGAGTCTTCTCGCATGTCGTCTTCCGCTGCATCGCCCGCTCAAGCGGCTGCCGCAGCACCCGCTAACGCCACCGCGTTGCTGGTGCGCTTTTCTCTCAACGTGTTTCTCGCGTGCCTGACCATCGGCATGTCGCTCTCGGTCGTGCCGCTGTTCGTGCACGACACGCTCGGGTATCACAACATCGTCGTCGGCTTTGCCGTCGGTATTCAGTCGCTGGCCACGGTGCTCACCCGCAAGTTCGCCGGACGCACCGCCGATCAGCGCGGTGCCCGTGTCGCCTTGAAACGCGGCCTGCTGTTCGTCGTACTGTCGGGCATCGCCTTGCTCGCGACCAGCCTGCTCGTATTGCCCGCCGGGCCGCGTCTGGGTGTGCTCACGGCCGCGCGTTTGCTGCTCGGTGTCGGTGAAAGCCTTGTCATTACGGGCACGCTCACCTATGCCATCGGCAGTCTCGGTGCGCCGCAATCGGGCCGCGTCATGTCGTGGACGGGTGCCGCGATCTTCGGGGCGCTCGCCGTCGGTGCGCCGGTCGGACTCACGCTTTACGGCAGCACGTCGCTCGTGGGCGTAGCGGTTGCAACCTGCTTGCTGCCGTTCATCGGATGGTGTGTGATCGCGCGTATTCCTGCCGTCGCGCCCGCACATCACGCGGGTGGCGCGCTGCCGTATTCGCAGGTGCTGCGCATCGTCTTTCTGCCGGGGCTCGCCCTCGCCATGCAGGGGGTCGGCTTTGCCGTGGTGGGCGCGTTCGTGGTGTTGTTCTTCGACTCGGCGCGGTGGTCGAGGGCCGCGCTGGCGCTGTCGGCATTCGGTCTGGCTTTCGTGCTGATGCGCCTGATCGGCGGGCGCTGGCCCGAGCGATTCGGCAATCTTCGCGTTGCCCAGATTTCGATGATCGTGGAAGCGCTGGGTTTGCTGCTGGTGTGGCAAGCGCCGGGCGCCGGCGTGGCACTCGTGGGCACGGCACTCGCAGGCGCTGGTGCATCGCTGATCTTTCCGTCGCTTGGCATCGAAGTCGTCAAGCGCGCACCGGCAGCCAGCCGTGGCACCAGTCTGGGAACGTATGCCGCGTTTCAGGACATCGCCATTCTGCTGACCGGGCCGCTGGCCGGTGCCGTTGCCAACCCGTTCGGCTATCGCGCGGTGTTTCTGTGCGGTGCCGTCGCGGCCGTGCTCGGTGCAGTCGTGGTCGTTACATTGCGTGCACGTCGCCGCTGATCCAGCACCCGGCGGCGGCTTCGAGCGTGTCGCGTAGCGTCACGGTGATGGCTGACGGATGCCCCATCGCCACGCCCTGACGCACCACGACGCCGCGCTCGCCCGGGCGCAGCCAACCGAAACGTCGTGCGCCGTAGAGCAGGGCGGCGGCCGCAATGCCGGTCGCCGCATCTTCCGGATATCCCGACGAACGCGGAAACTGGCGGGCCTGCAAGATCGGCAGCGATTTGCCGTCGCCGACATCTTCGCGCGCACACGGATATAACCCAGTGGAGCCGATGGCGTCGCAGGTGGCGAGCATCGTTGCGAAGTCGGGCTGGAGCGCTTGCAGTTGCGCGACGTTGCGTAATGGGATGAGGGTCTTCACGCGGCTCGTGGCGGCATTGCAGATGCCCTCAAGCGCGATGTCGTCCGGCGAGATTCGCAACGCTGCGCAAATGGCGGCGATGGCACTCGCGTCGATGATCGGCTCCGTGCGTCCCGCCGGTTGGCTGACTTCGATATGCTCGCCGTCTGCTGCCAGTCGGCCTTCGACGATCCCGCTCAACGTTTCGATCCGCACCGGCTTGCCGTCCCAACGCCCCTCGCGACGCAACACCCACAACGACCCCAGCGTCGCGTGGCCGCACATCTCCATCTCGTGATTCGGTACGAAGAACCGGAAACGCCAGTCGTTGCCGCTGTTTTCAGGGGCCATGACAAACGCGCTTTCGTGGCCGTAATGGGCGGCGACACGTCGCATGTCGTCGGCGCTCATTGCCTCGGCATCGAGCACGATGGGGGCAGGGTTGCCACCGTTTTCGGCCGCCGGGAAAACGCTGACCAGCGAGACGGCGGCCGGTGCGGGAAGTGAAAACGGAAGTGGGGTGTGCAACGTCATGGGCGTAGGGAATTCGAAGCCATCAGTGTTGAAAGATTACGCTTTGCGCGGAGTGTCCGTAAGTCTCTTCGAAAAGGAATTTCCGGACGCGCGCTAGTCGTCGTGGGTATGTCAGTGCTCGCATGGCCCGTGTGGCATGGCGATGTGCGGTTGACGTGGCGGATAACGGCGTGTCGTGTCAATTCACGTAGAACGTCACATTGTTACGACAAGCGAAACCGCACGCACTTTCAGAAAATAACCATTGACTGAATCAATGCTC
This sequence comes from Pandoraea sp. PE-S2R-1, assembly GCF_002179865.1. NCBI lineage: Bacteria > Pseudomonadati > Pseudomonadota > Betaproteobacteria > Burkholderiales > Burkholderiaceae > Pandoraea > Pandoraea sp. PE-S2R-1. The sequence continues at coordinate 260,324 of NZ_NGUR01000007.1, forward strand.
GAAGTCGGGCGGCGTTTGTTGGTTTACAATCGCGCCGGCCTCCCGAAAACGAAAGGGGATGGCAGGGTGAGAACCGTGGCGCATCGGCCTATCCGGCTGGGGCGCAACGTCCGGAGACAAGGCTTCGGGCCCCGTGTGGCGTATTCCCGTCACGCGAGAATCGTGCGGTCTGTGAGAGCAGTCGAGTAGGTAAGGCAGCGTGATCGGTACGAGTGGTCCGTAGGCACTGTTGCAGTGGCAGTTCTGGCTGCGAGGGCAGCCAAAAGATCGAAGTGGAGACCATGAGTACTATCGCTAGCGGTACCAATACCGGCGCACGCACGCGCGAAATCGAGGCGCAAGCCTACGCGAAAGCCACCTGGCGTTTGTTGCCGTTCCTGTTCCTGTGTTACGTCGCGGCCTACCTTGACCGCGTGAACGTCGGCTTCGCCAAGCTGCAAATGCTGAACGATCTTCAGTTCAGCGAGACGGTGTACGGTCTGGGGGCCGGCATCTTCTTCATCGGCTACTTCTTCTTTGAAGTACCGAGCAACATCATCATGCACAAGGTCGGCGCCCGTCGCTGGATCGCCCGCATCATGATCACGTGGGCCGTGCTCTCGGCCGCCACGCTGCTTGTCAAGACGCCGACGCAGTTCTATCTGGTGCGCTTCTTCCTCGGTGTGGCCGAAGCCGGGTTCTTCCCGGGCATCGTGCTGTACCTCACGTACTGGTTCCCGGCACAACGCCGCGGCCGTATGAACGCCCTGTTCATGATCGGGATTCCTATCGCCGGCGTGTTCGGCGGCCCGCTGTCGGGCTGGATTCTCTCCGCGTTCAATGGCGTGGGCGGCTGGGCCGCATGGCAGTGGCTGTTCTTTATCGAAGCCATTCCGTCGGTGATTCTCGGCGTGGTCACGCTGATGTACCTGCCGAACGGCATTCGCTCAGCCTCGTGGCTGTCTGACGAAGAGAAGACGATTCTCGAGAACAACATCGCACAGGACGGCGCGGGCAAGGCGCAGCACTCGATCGCATCGGTGTTCACCAACCGCCGCGTGTGGCTGATGGCGCTGATCTACTTCTGCTGCATGATGGGCCTCTACGGCATCGGCTTCTATCTGCCGACGCTGATCAAGGCCAGCGGTGTGAAGAGCGCGCTCGACGTCGGTCTGCTGACCGCCATTCCTTACGCTTGCGCTGTCGTGAGCATGATCACCGTGGCCCGCAGCTCGGACCGCACGGGTGAGCGCCGCTGGCACTTCGCCGTGGTCTCGTTCGCCGGTGCCATTGGTCTGTACCTGAGCACGGTGTGGGGCAATAACGTGCCGCTGGCCATGGTCGCGTTGTCGATCGGCACGGCAGGCATGCTGGCCACGATGCCGGTGTTCTGGACGTACCCGAGCGCGTTGCTCGTGGGCGGCTCGGCAGCAGCGGCCATCGGCATGATCAACTCGATCGGCAATCTGGCCGGCTTCGTGAGCCCGTTCATCATCGGCTGGCTCAAGGACGTGACGCAAAGCACCAACGCGGGGATGTACTGCGTGTCGGCGGCGCTCGCGCTTGGTGCCGTCCTGGCACTCACGCAGTCGAAGGCGCAGGTCAATCGCTGAAGCGCAGGCTCTGAGTCTTATGCCACCCGGCTTGCGTCGGGTGGCATCGGGTAGTTAAGCAAACAAAAAAGCCGGCAATTGCCGGCTTTTTGTTGCTGCGGGTACGACTAGTACAACGTGTTACGCCTTCGCGACGCTTTCCAGCGCGGCGTTGAACGTCTTGCTCGGACGCATGACCAGATCGAGCTTCGCGAAGTCCGGCTTGTAGTAGCCGCCGATATCGGTCGGCTTGCCTTGCACGTCGGCGAGTTCGCCAACGATGGTCTTCTCATTCTCGGTCAGTTGCTTGGCCAGCGAAGCGAATTGCTTGGCCAGCTCGGCGTCGTCCTTCTGCTCGGCCAGTTCTTGCGCCCAGTACATCGACAGATAGAACTGGCTGCCGCGGTTGTCCAGCTCGCCGGTCTTCGGCGACGGACCCTTGTTGTTGTCGAGCAGCTTGCCCGTGGCGGCGTCGAGCGTCTTGGCGAGAATCTTGGCGCGTTCGTTACCCGTCTTGATGCCCAGGTCTTCCAGCGACACGGCCAATGCGAGGAATTCGCCGAGCGAGTCCCAACGCAGATGGTTTTCTTCCACCAGTTGCTTGACGTGCTTCGGTGCCGAGCCGCCTGCACCCGTTTCGTACATGCCGCCACCGGCCATCAGCGGCACGATCGACAGCATCTTGGCGCTGGTGCCCAGTTCCATGATCGGGAACAGGTCGGTCAGGTAGTCGCGCAGAATGTTGCCGGTCACCGAGATGGTGTCCAGGCCGCGAATCACGCGCTCGAGCGTGTAACGCATGGCGCGCACTTGCGACATGATCTGGATATCGAGACCCTTGGTGTCGTAATCCTTCAGGTACGTTTCGACCTTCTTGATCAGTTCGGCTTCGTGCGGACGATACGGGTCGAGCCAGAACACGGCCGGCATGCCCGAGTTGCGCACGCGGTTCACGGCGAGCTTCACCCAGTCGCGGATCGGTGCATCCTTGACCTGGCACATACGCCAGATGTCGCCGGCTTCCACGTTTTGCGACAGCAGAACTTCACCGGTCGCGATGTCGACGATGTTCGCCACGCCGTCTTCGGCGATCTCGAACGTCTTGTCGTGCGAACCGTACTCTTCTGCCTTCTGTGCCATCAGGCCCACGTTCGGCACCGTACCCATCGTGGTCGGATCGAAGTTGCCGTTGGTCTTGCAGAAGTTGATGATTTCCTGATAAATGCGCGCGAACGTGCTTTCCGGAATCACAGCCTTGGTGTCCTTCGGACGACCATCGGCACCCCACATCTTGCCGCCGATGCGGATCATGGCCGGCATCGATGCGTCGACGATCACGTCGTTCGGGGCGTGCAGGTTCGAGATGCCCTTGGCCGAATCGACCATCGCGAGTTCCGGACGGTGCTCATGGCACGCGTGCAGATCGCGGATGACTTCTTCGCGCTGCGTGCTCGGCAGCGTTTCGAGCTTTTCGTACAGATTGACCAGGCCGTTGTTGACGTTCACGCCCAGTTGGTCGAACAGCTTGCCGTGCTTCTCGAAGGCGTCCTTGTAGAAGATCTTCACGGCGTGGCCGAACACGATCGGGTGCGAGACCTTCATCATGGTGGCTTTCACGTGCAGCGAGAACATGACACCGGTCTCGCGCGCATCTTCCATCTGTGCTTCGTAGAACTCGCACAGTGCCTTCTTGCTCATGAACATGCTGTCGATGATTTCGCCGTCGAGCAGCGAGACCTTCGGCTTGAGCACGATCGTCTTGCCGCTCGTCGTGACGAGTTCCATCTTGACGTCACGGGCGCGATCGATCGTCATCGACTTTTCGCCGTGATAGAAGTCGCCATGCGTCATGTGCGCAACGTGGGTACGCGAAGCCATGCTCCACTTGCCCATGCTGTGCGGATGCTTCTTGGCGTAGTTCTTGACGGCGAGCGGAGCGCGGCGATCCGAGTTGCCTTCACGCAGCACCGGGTTCACGGCCGAGCCGAGGCACTTCGAATAGCGCTTTTGAATGGCCTTTTCTTCGTCGGTCTTCGGATCTTCCGGGAAGTCGGGGATCTTGTAGCCCTTCGATTGCAATTCCTTGATCGCGCTCTGGAGCTGGAACACCGATGCGCTGATGTTTGGCAGCTTGATGATGTTCGTGTCCGGGTCTTGCGTCAGACGGCCCAGTTCGGCCAGATTGTCCGGCACGCGCTGTTCTTCCGTCAGGAATTCGGGGAACTCACCGAGGATACGGCCCGAGACCGAAATGTCGCTCGTCTCGACAGCTACGCCGGCCGGCGCAGCGAACGTACGAATGATCGGGAGAAAGGAGCTCGTGGCCAGAAGCGGCGCTTCGTCGGTCAGGGTGTAGATGATGCTGGGTTGCTGCTTACTCATCGCGAAGTCTCGAATCCAAGAATCAGGAAAAGGTGGGGGAACGCCGCCGACTGGAAACAGCCCGGTAGCCATGTGCGAATTTCCCTGATTGTGACACGGGTCGGGGGCAAAACTGAAATGCCTTTTCGTAATGTGAAGGCTTAGGTCTTATATAAGACTTGCCCTATAGGCCCCGTCGGACGGTTCAAACGCCCGCAGCATGCGGCACTCGGCCCTTGGGGTGGCGACGAAGCGGGGGTGTCAAGACGCAAGCCATCGTTCGCTGACGCACATGCGGCGAAAAATGCGAACGGATCATCGCGAAAAAGCAATGAAAACGACGCCGTTGCGGATGAGGCGATTAACTTCGGTGCTGCTGGAAAAGTAATTTGCGCGAGAGGGAGTTGCGCAAGAATCAGTATTTCGGAGGTGGGCTTTTCCGTCTCGGGGACTGACTCACCGCTGAGTCGGAAAAGCCTGAAATACTGGTGGGTGGTACAGGGATTGAACCTGTGACCCCTGCCGTGTGAAGGCAGTGCTCTACCGCTGAGCTAACCACCCAAATCATTAACTAAATCAATGACTTAGTGTTGATTGCTGAAGCTTTCGTTTCGCAATCAGGAGCAGAACTTTAACTGTTTTCGTAGAAGTCTGCAACCTTTCTTTTAATCTTATTTTGCTGCCGTCGTGATGATATCTCTCGATCACTTCACGTCGTTTCTTGCGATGACTCGCAAGCAGCAAAGAAAGCGATTATAAGGACGTTTTTTGCGCTTGTGAAGGGGTTCCTGCGAATATTTCGCAGAAATCGCCAACTCACGCTGCGGGTGCCGCTTCGCCCTCGGGCGGTGCGGGTTCCGTGCGCCACACGCAGGTGCCCTTGATGCCCTTGTCGATCTCGCCCAGCACGCCGTCGTGCATGGTCACTTCTTCCGCGGCGGCGAGAATGACCGGTAATTCGAACTGACGCAGCGAGATTTTCTCGCGCTGATTGCCGTCCTCGTCGTCGCCATCGCCCGCGTCGATCACGAGACTCTTCTGGCCGCGAGTCATCGCGAGATAGACATCGGCGAGCAATTCCGCGTCGAGCAATGCTCCGTGCAGCGTGCGGTGCGCGTTGTTCACGCCCAGACGTTCGCAAAGCGCATCGAGCGAGTTGCGCTTGCCGGGGAACATTTCGCGTGCGCGCAGCAACGTGTCGATCAGGCTCGCGCAGTTCTCCATGAACGGCGGCCAGCCCATGCGGCCGAATTCCATGTCGAGGAAGCCCAAGTCGAAGGCCGCGTTGTGGATGATGATCTCGGCACCACGGCAATACTCACGCAACTCTTCGGCCACGTCGGCGAACTTCGGTTTGTCGGAGAGAAATTCGGTGGTCAGTCCGTGCACCGCCAATGCGCCCGGATCGCTGTCGCGCTCAGGGTTGATATAGAAGTGCAGGTTGTTGCCGGTCAGGCGGCGATTGACCAGTTCCACGCAACCGATTTCCAGCAGGCGGTCACCCGTCCTGGGGTTCAGGCCAGTGGTTTCGGTATCGAGAATCAGTTGTCGCATGGTGTTCGGTGTCTTTCAGAATTGGCTTGCAGGCATCGGGCTACGCGGAGGCTGGCGCAGGCGCAGGCGGGTTAAGCCCGGCGCAGACTCTCGACGCCGCGATTGGCGAGTTGGTCGGCAGCTTCGTTGCCTTCGTGACCGGCGTGGCCCTTCACCCAGCGCCACTCGATGTCGTGCTTTTGCGAGACGGCGTCGAGTTCCTGCCAGAGATCGGCGTTCTTCACGGGTTCTTTGGCGGCCGTTTTCCAACCACGCGCCTTCCAGCCGTGAATCCACTCGCTGATGCCTTTCTGTACATATTGCGAGTCGGTGTGAAGCACCACCTGGCAGGGCTTGTTCAGCGCCTCGAGCGCGCGGATCACCGCGAGCAGTTCCATGCGGTTATTGGTCGTGTTGGCTTCGCCGCCGAACAGTTCCTTGCGGTGCTTGCCCGCGACGAGCAGGGCGCCCCAGCCGCCGGGGCCGGGATTGCCTTTGCAGGCACCGTCGGTATAGATATCAACTTGCGGCAAGGTTATCTCTCAAACAATCAATCAGGCAGGTCGGCCATTTCCGCGATCTTGCGATGCGTCGTGTTGGGCGTGGCCACCGGCGCCGCAGCCGGCTGGAGGCCGAGTATACGCTTGCGCACTTTGCCGACCAAGCGCATGCCGCGCACCCGCTTGACCGCACGTACGGCATAAAGCGCGCCGAAAATCGGCCACCAGCGGTCGCCCGCCGGTTCCATGAAGTCGAACCGTTGCAGCCAGTGTTCGCCTCGCAGCGGCGGGCGATAGCACCCGAACCGGCCACGGTCGATATCGAACGAGAGCAGCTTGAGCCAGTCCTTGAGCCGCGTGAACGCGATCAAGTCGGCCCCCGGCGGCAAAAACGGCGCGCCGGCCAGTTTGCCGAGTTCTTCGCGGGCGCCCCACAGACTCAGATTATTGAACCCGGTGATGATCACCTGCCCCTCGGGGACCAGAATGCGCTCGACTTCGCGAAGGATGTCGTGCGGGTTCTCGGCAAATTCGAGCACGTGCGGCAACACGACGAGGTCGGTGCTTGCCGTGGCGATGGGCAATTCGTCGAAGCGGCTCACGAGGATGTCGCGCATGACCATCTCGGGCGATGCCGTGTCGCATGACAGGTTGCCGGTGGTATCACTGGCGGCCTTGGTCATGAGTGGCGGGGCTTCCACGCCGCGCGGCGCGGTAAGGACGAGGCCCCGGTAAGGCATGCGATTCTCGCGCAGCGTATCGAGCTCGGGGCGGCCAAGTTGCAGCGCATGATAGCCGAACAGATCCCCGACCCATTGGTCGAAGAGGGCCTGTTCCCATGCAAGCGCGTAGCGGCCTGGCGGTGAGACGAGCCAAACGGGCCAGTCTATAATCGGACGTTCTGACATGGTGGCGAGTATATATGGATGCGCACGCAGATGCGGTGACCGGGCAGTCGACCGGTACACTGACCGTCTTTCCCGTCCCTGCGTTCCAGGACAATTATCTCTGGGTCATCGATAACGGCAAAGATGCCGTGGCCGTCGACCCGGGCGACGCCGCGCCGGTGCTCGCCTATCTCGATGCGCGCCATCTGACGCTGCGCGCCATTCTCATCACGCACAAACATGCCGACCACATCGGTGGCGTCGACGCGTTGCTTGCACGCTTCGATGTGCCGGTGCACGGCCCCGCCCACGAGCCGATTGCGTGCGTCGATCATCCGCATGAGGGCGGCGAGACATTCTCGATCGACGCCCCGGCCATGACGCTGGAGGTCATCGATGTGCCCGGCCATACGTTGGGTCACATCGCTTACTTCCTCGGCGAAGGGGCGGCAGGTGCGCCCCGGCTGTTCTGCGGCGACACGTTGTTCTCGTGCGGTTGCGGCCGGCTCTTCGAAGGCACGCCGGCGCAGATGCTGACGTCGCTCGACGAGCTCTCGGCCTTGCCGCCGGCTTCGCTCGTGCATTGCGCGCATGAATATACGCTATCGAATATTCGCTTCGCGCTGGCGGTCGATCCCGACAATCAGGCGTTGGTGAACTGGCACGACAAGGCGACAGCGCTGCGCGCCGCCGGTCAACCCACGCTGCCGACGACGCTCGCTCAGGAGCTTGCCACCAACCCGTTCCTGCGCAGCGACGCCCCCGCGGTCGTGGCGTCTGCCCAAGATCACGCCGGGCGCACGCCGCTCTCGCGTGAAGCGGTCTTCGCGACCGTGCGTGGCTGGAAAGATACCTTCCGATAAGCGGGCGCACTAGTCGCGAGAACGTCAGGCTGTCAACAGCCTGACGTGCCATAACCTCTGTCCCAATCCGAGCGTTGACACCTGCGCGGGTGCCTGCTCCGCCTTGCCGTATCGCCCCGGATGTGATGTTTCGGTGTCATATCGATGGCATCGTATATGGGCAAAATGCGTGAGGTGCGTGTGGCGAAGCGTTGACAATTCAGGCCTTCGATCTAAGGAATAACCCTGATTTTTCGGGCGTTTTGGGCGAATTTTTGCAAAAAATTTAGGCATAAAGGTTGACGCATCCGAAGGGTTTCCTTAACATCCTTGCCAATTTCATGAAGATGTCACCCTATTCGAGCCCGATCAATGCGACTTATCGTTAGCTTGCTTCTGACGCTGCTTCTGGCGGCTTGTGCCAGTACAGCGCCACCTACAGGTGCATCGAATTCCACGCCCGAAGCGCAGAGCAAGTCGCCGCTCGCATCGAATGCCAAGGGAAAGCAACGCGTGTCGAGCGATCAGACGATCGACCTTGATACCGACTCGATCAACGATCTGGCCTACGGCAGCGACGATGCCGATCTCTGGGCCCGCATCCGTCACGGCTTCTCCATTCCCGATCTCGACACCGATCTCGCGCAGGACCGCACGCAGTGGTACGCGCAGCGCCCCGAGTACGTGGAGCGCATGATCCAGCGGTCGAACAAGTATCTGTTCCATATCGTTGAAGAGCTTGAGCGCCGTCATATGCCGACGGAACTCGCGCTGCTGCCGTTCGTGGAAAGCGCCTACAACCCGCAAGCGCTGTCGACGGCGAAGGCCGCCGGCATGTGGCAGTTCATCCCGAGCACCGGCAAGACGTACAACCTGAAGCAGAACATGTTCCAGGACGAGCGCCGCGACGTGCTCGCGTCGACCACCGCCGCACTGGACTACCTGTCGAAGCTGTATGCGATGTTCGGCGACTGGCATCTGGCACTGGCCGCGTACAACTGGGGCGAAGGCAATGTGCAGCGCGCCATCGACCGCAATCAGGCGCAAGGGCTGCCGACCGATTACCTGAGCCTGCGCATGCCGACCGAGACGCGTTACTACGTGCCCAAGTTGCAGGCGATCAAGAACATCATTGCGCACCCGGATCTCTACAGCGTGAAGCTGCCGGAGATTCCGAACCACCCGTATTTCGTGAGCGTTACCACCAAGCGTGACATCGACGTGGCGCTCGCTGCCAAGCTGGCCGATCTGCCGCTCGATGAATTCCGCGCGCTCAACCCGTCGTTCCGCAAGCCGGTGATTCTTGGTGCTGCCCAGCCGCAGATTCTGCTGCCGTTCGATAGCGCCGAAGTTTTCCAGAAGCGCCTGAAGGGTTATGACAAGCCGCTGTCGAGCTGGACGACGTACACGTCGGCATCGCGCGAGCGTCCGGAAGACGTGGCCCGCAAGCTCGGCGTCGACGCTGCCGTGATTCGCTCGGTGAACAACATTGCACCGCGTATGCGTCTGAAGGCAGGTTCCACACTGCTGGTGCCGCGCTCGGATGACATCGACGAAGACATCAGCGCATCGGTGGCCACCAACGCCGTGTTGGCGCTGGAGCCGGATCTGCCCGACACCCGCAAGGTGATGGTGCGTGCCCGTAAGCACGACACGCTCGCGGCCGTCGCATCGCGCAGCGGTGTCTCCGTGGCCCAGATCAAGGGCTGGAACCATCTGCGCCGCGACGCGCTGACCGGCGGGCAACTGCTGGTGCTGCATGTGCCGGTGAAGGATGCGTCGCGTGTGATGGCGGCTTCGGCAGCGCCTGCTGCCCCTGTCGCCTCGGCAGCCAGCAAGGACGAAGACGACGCACCGCGTACACGTCTGGTCAAGGGCAAGAACGGCAAGATGATTCGCGTGGTCGACCACCGTCCGGCCGCCAAGACGACCAAGACCGTGGCATCGACCGCGAAGGCCGCACCCGCCAAGTCGGCTGGCAAGGCACCGGCAAAGGTAGTCGCCAAGACGGCAGCTAAGCCGGCCGCCAAGGCCCCGGCCAAGGTCACGAAGACCGCACAGCGCTAAAACGCCGTAGACGCCGCACATCGTAGTACCCGACGCCCGTGAGCTCACTCTCACGGGCGTTTTGTTTTTCCCCTCGGTAATCGGCTACCGCTTCCGGGCACCTGCCTTCGGAAAATTCCCATAAATGCACTGGCTCTCGTTTCCTATGATGGAGACGCGGACGATTCCGTTCGCGCCCATGACTTAAGGAGTGCTAAATGAATAAGGCAATGGCAACTGCGAAAGAAGTGTCCGAACTCGAAGCGCTGGCCTCCGTGGATGCCACGCATGCCACGCGCGGCGTGCTCGGCAACGACGCGGAAGGCATCACGCTCCTGCCGCTGTGCTTCAAGCCGATCTGCATTCCCACGTTGCCGCCGTTGACCGGGGGCCATGCCTGAGGTGTCCGACCCGACACACATCGGAACCGGCGCGTGTGCGGACGCGCCGGTTTTCCGCCATCTGGCACCCGATGTTCACATCGCGGGTATCGACGGCCACGTCGTGGTGCTCAAGCTCTCGCAAGATCGCTACTTCAATCTCTCCCACCAGCACTCGCAGGGGTTGCGTCGATTGATCGGCTGGCGCAGTGACGGTGATATCCCCGTTGACGTCCTGCTCGCCACGCAGGCGATGTTCGACGCGCAGGGCATTCTCGCGCCCGGTGCGCACGCCACCCCCGACCCTCGTATTGCGAAACGCGATATGTCGCCACGACTCGGCTTCGATGCATGGCTCGCCATGCCCGCCGACGTGGCTCGCGAGTCGCGGGTGCGTGACGTGATGCGCGCGGGATACTGGCTCTGGCAGGCCCAGCGCGTGACGCGGCGCGCCCGCATGCGTGGCGTGGTCGACATGGTGGCGCGCTCGCAGTCCGGCGTTCGAACGCAGTACGGCGCGCCTCAGGACTACCTGCCGTACGTGGCGGCCATGCACAGCGCCGCGTTGGTGTATCCGCAATGCTCGCCGTGTTTGCCGTGGTACGCCGCGCTCACCGCCTGGTGCGCCCGCGACGGTTTGCGCCTGCGTCTGGTGATCGGCGTACAGCGTCAGCCCTTCTATGCGCACGCGTGGGCGGAGAGCGACGCGCGGGTGATTGGCGATGACCTGCGCCGGCGCGAGCAACTCGCCGTGATCTACGAGACACCGGTCTGACTTGCGACCGCGTCGAAGCCGCGTCGATCGTCGGATTCCTCACACATTCAAGCATCCAAGCACGGAGCCACTGATGAAACTTGCCCGCCTGAGACCGGGACCTGCCGAGCGGCACGAGCCCTTTCCCGACGCTGTGGTGATGCGCGGTCTGGACGGCGTACCGGTGGCACGCATTCGTCCCGATGCCGACAGCACACGGCTGCATTCAAGCGGGCAGAGCGAACTGCTGGCCTGGTACATCAGCGGCACCTTGTTTCTCAAGGAAGATGGCCGGGAGGTCGCCCCGGGCATGGACGTGGCGCGGTTGGCGCTGGAGTCGCCCGAGCGTTTTGTCGAGCGCTACTGGGGACACTATCGTGTGATCGTGCATGACCGCTGGCGTGGCACGACACTGGTGCTGTGCGACCCCTGCGGGCAGTGTCCGACGTACTACCGTTTTTGCCGCGACGGCGCCGTACATGTGGCGGCCGACCCGGCGGCACTGGTCGACGATCACCCCACCTTCGATAGCCTCGCGCTGAAGTCGTTTCTCGTGCATGGCGATCTGGGCGGCGTGCAGTGTGCGCTCCACGATGTCGAGCGTCTGCCGTTGGGTCACGCGCTGTGGATTCCGGAGCGCGGCGCGCCGCAGACACGTGTTGTATGGTGGCCTGACTGGCGGATGGCCGATCAGGAAGCGCAGAACGTGGCCTCGGGGGAGGGGCTGTTGCGGCTATTGCGACGTTCGGTGGAGCGTAGTGTCGGTGACCGGCCTGCGGTGCTCGAACTCTCGGGTGGTGTGGAGTCGACGTCGCTCGCGCTGGCATTGGCCGAGTCAGGGCGGGCGGACACCTGCACGGCGATCAATCATCGCGATCCGTCATCGCCATCGAGCGACGAGTCGCATCATGCCGGTAGCGTCGCGCGCCACGTGCGCATGGCCTTCGAGCGGCTGGATATCGACTGCGCAGCCTTCTCGCCGTCGCCGTCGTCGGCGATTCCGCGTCTCGCGCGCCCGGCATTGCATCTGTGCATGCTGGCGCAGCTCGATGCCGTGCGTGAGCGGCTGAGCACCTACAGTGGCCATCGGCTGGTGAACGGGCACGGTGGCGATGCCATCTTTCTCGCGCCGCCGCCCAATGGGGCGTTTCTCGATGCTGTTGCCGATGGTCAATGGCGCCGGGCGTTCAGTGCGTGGCGCGATCTGGCCGTGATGCAGCGCTTGCCGCTGTGGTGGGTCGCGCAGGGCGCGTTCGCGCAGCTTGGGCAGCGTCACGCGAATCCCGACGCAGCGCTCACGACGGGGCTGCTCACGCCGGCGGCCCGCATTGCCGATACGCCGCGCACCGAGCCACTGGCGTCGGCGTGGCTGTCGCGCTGGGCGTTGCGTGTGCGTCCCGGCAAGCGGGCGCAGATCCTCGGCATTCTTGGCAATTTGCGCGACGTGGAAGTACAGCCCTCGCTCGCCGCGGCCGGTACGGTGTTTCCGTTCCTGACGCAACCGATTGTTGAAGCGGGATTGAAGATGCCGACCTACCGCCTGTTCAACGCGATCCATAATCGCCTGCCATTGCGCCGGGCAGCGTATCTGGCGAGCGGATTGCCGAATCTCTGGCGGCGGGACAAAGGGGTGTTGACGGGCATGGTCGGCGCGGGTGCGGCGGCGAATCTGACGCATATCGAAGAGGTCTGCCTCGACGGCTATTGCGCGGCGTCGGGCTGGATTGACCGCGATGCGTGCCGACGGGCGATCGGTCGCATGGCGCACCATCATCTGGAATCGATGACGACGATCCGCAGACTCTATGCGATCGAAATGTTCGTACGCGGCTGGCGCGTGGGCGCGGTATGAGGCGGCAAGCGGGCTGGCGGGCGTTATGTTTTGTGCTGCGAAAGCTCTGGGCGCGCGAGACGCAGACATCGCGTCATCGTGTCTGGGTGGTGATGGCGGCGCTGGCTGCGGCGTTCATGCTGGCGTTGCGGCTTGTGGCGCCGTGGGTGCTCGGGCTTGCCGTCGACGCGCTGACGGGCGAGCGGGCAGTCGGTTTGGCGTTGCCGCTGGCGACGGCCTACGTGGTGCTCTGGTCGGCAGCGGCCATTGGCGAGCGTGGCAAAGACCTGTTGATTCAGCGCGCGATGGAAGACCTGCGGCGGCGCACGGCACTGGGTTATCTGTCGCGGCTTGTCGGTCTGCCGGCGCATCGCGCACGCGAGGTGAATGCGGGGCAGACGCTGGATTGCCTGTTTCGCGTCGAGGTGGCGTTGCCCGTCATCGTGACCGGTCTGGTGTTCGGTTTGCTGCCGTTGGCGGTGCAGGTGCTGGCGACGGGCATCATCCTGATGGTCAACTTCGGCGTGATTTACGGGGTGTTGCTGGGCGCGACAGTCGTGGCCTATGGGCTGACATTGCGCCCATCGCTCGCCCGCGTGACGCGCCGGGAAGCACAGGCGAACGACATTTCTCGCGCCACGACGGGAGCGCTCGCCGATACGCTGACGCAACTCGAATGTGTGAAGACGTTTGCACAGGAACCCGCAGAGATCAGCCGACTGTCGCAACGGCTGCGCACGCGTTACGTGGCGGCGCTCTCGACGGCGACCACGGCGCAGGTCACGAGCGCGTGTCAGATGGCGATCATGGCGTTCGGCGTGTCGGCCATGACTTTGCTCGCTGTGCGCGACGTCGTGCGCGGCGCGGAGCCCGTCGGCACGCTGGTGCAGATCAACGCCTATCTGCTGCAATTCGCACTACCTGCGGCGATGCTGGGCGCGCTGGTGTCGCAAGTGGCGAGAGCGCTGGTCAGTGTCGATGAGCATCTTCGCGATGCCACGAGCGGGCCGATGACGGACGACGTGGAAGGTGTGGAAGCAGCGATAGCAGCGAAAGATGCGAAAGAGGCGAACGAGTCGGGACAAGGCGGCGTAGCCGAGACGGCAGGGATTCTGGCCGTGCGGTCACCGCGCGCCCCGTGCATCGAACTCGATCAGGTCAGCGTGACGCTGCATGACGGCCCGCCGGTGGTTGCGCGCGTCAGCCTCAGCATTCGCGCCGGAGAATACGTGGCAATCGTCGGACCGTCGGGCGCTGGCAAATCCACGCTGTTGCGCCTGATGACAGGGCTCACGTTGCCGACGCAGGGGCAGGTCCGCATCGATGGTCGTACGCTCAATGGTGCCGCTGCGACAGCACTGCGTCGCGTGACCGGATTCGTCACGCAAGACTGCGGGTTGTTCGACCGGTCCGTGTTCGAGAATGTCGCGTACCGCGCGGGCTTATTCAGCGCGACGCCTCCCGAAGATGCGGCCATCCGCGACGAATTGGCACGTGTGATGGCCATCGCCGAGGTGCCGGGCGTGACGTCCGTCATGGGGCTGTCCGGCGGGGAGCGTCAGCGAGTGAACATCGCTCGCGCCTTGTGGGGACGCCCTCGATTGCTGTTGCTCGACGAGCCCACCGCGGCGCTCGACGCCCTCACCGAAGCCCGCATCCTCAACCGTCTGGCGCACGAACGTGCAGGCGCGACATGCGTGGTCGTGGCCCATCGGCTTGCGGCCATTTGTCGCGCCGGCCGGATCGTCGTGATGGATCAAGGGCATATCGTCGACGTCGGCGCTCACACGGCGCTGCTCGCACGCGGCGGCCTGTACGCCCGCATGTGGCAGGCACAGCAGGCCGATCTTGGGGCGGAAGCCGTACTGGGCTGACGCACCTGCTTCGGCCTGGCGTTCGTCGTTGCCTCCGCGTAATCCCTAGGTTCTACAGCGCCCCGAGCCACCCCCGGGGTAAGCCTTCCGTAAGCGTCAACGCGCACACTGAACGTGAGGCATCCTAGGGTGTCCGACGAATTCCATGCCATACCCGCTTTGCTGTCGATACCCGCTTGGTGTACCGACATTGCCGGCTCGATCCGGCGCCGCGCGGCGTCCAATCCTGTGCCGTATTCAGCCAGGTTGCGACGCGTGCGAGCCCACCAAAACATGCAAGGAGACATCATGACTTCGTATGCGTCGTTTCACGCCCGCTCGGTGACGCCCGAATCGCGCGAGGCGTTCTGGGAGGAACAAGCGCGTCTGATCGACTGGGAGACGCCTTTCACCAAGGTGCTCGATTACGACAAGCCGCCGTTTGCCCGCTGGTTTGTCGGCGGACGCACCAATCTTTGTCACAACGCGGTCGATCGTCACCTGCCGTCGCGCGGCTCGCAAAACGCGCTGATCTGGGTGTCGACGGAAACCGAGCAGGAGCGCGTGTACACCTACGACGCGCTGGCCGCCGAGGTCAATCGCATGGCCGCGTCGTTGCAATCGCTGGGCGTGACGCGCGGGGAGCGCGTGCTGATCTACATGCCGATGGTGCCCGAGGCGCTGTTCGCGATGCTGGCCTGCACCCGTCTCGGCGCGATTCACTCGGTGGTGTTCGGCGGCTTTGCGTCGGTGAATCTTGCCGCGCGTATCGACGATGCGCGCCCGAAAGTCATCGTGTCTGCGGATGCCGGCTCGCGCAACGGCAAGGTCGTGCCCTACAAGCCGCTGCTCGACGAAGGGATCGCGCTCGCGCAAAGCAAGCCGGACAGCGTGCTGCTCATCGACCGTGGCCTTGTGCCGATGGATCGTGTGGAAGGACGAGACGTCGACTATGCAGCCCTGCGCGAGCAGCATCTCGATGCGTTAGTGCCGTGCGAGTGGCTCGAATCGAGCGAGCCGTCGTACGTGCTCTACACGTCGGGGACCACGGGCAAGCCGAAGGGTGTGCAGCGCGACACGGGGGGCTACGCGGTGGCATTGGCTTCGTCGATGCAGCACATCTTCTGCGCGAAGCCGGGCGACACGATGTTCTGCGCATCCGACATCGGGTGGGTGGTCGGGCACAGCTACATCGTGTACGCACCGCTGCTCGCGGGCATTGCCACAGTGATGTACGAGGGCACGCCGATTCGTCCGGACGGTGGCATCTGGTGGCGCACCATCGAGAAATATCGCGTGACGCAACTGTTCACGGCACCCACGGCAATTCGCGTGCTCAAGAAGCAGGACCCTGCGTATCTCACGCAATACGACTTGTCATCGCTGCGGCTGATCTTCCTCGCGGGCGAGCCGCTGGATGAGCCCACGGCGCGGTGGCTGACGGAGGGTGTTGGCAAACCGGTGGTCGACAACTATTGGCAGACGGAGACGGGCTGGCCGATTCTCGGGATGGCGCGCGGTATTGAGGAACTGCCGAGCAAGCTGGGCTCTCCGGGCAAGGCGGTGTATGGCTATGACGTGAAGCTGGTTGACGAGGTGACGGGCGAAGATTGCGGGCCGAATCAGAAGGGCGTGCTGGCCATCGAGGGGCCGTTGCCACCGGGGTGCATGAGTACGCTGTGGGGCGACGACGCCCGCTTCGTCAAGACTTACTGGCAGACGGTGCCCGGGCGCCAGTTGTATTCGAGCTTCGACTGGGGCGTGCGCGACGACGATGGCTATTACTTCATCCTTGGGCGCACGGACGACGTGATCAATGTGGCGGGGCACCGGTTGGGGTCGCGCGAGATCGAGGAGAGTATTGCGAGCCATCCGGCGGTGGCGGAAGTGGCGGTGATCGGCGCACAGGACGCTCTCAAGGGGCAGGTGGCCATCGCGTTCGCCGTGCTGCGTCAGCCGGAGTTGGTCGAGACGGTCGAGCAGCGGATGGCGCTGGAGGGCGATGTAATGAAGACGGTGGACAAGCAACTGGGCGCGGTGGCACGTCCGGCGCGCGTGTTCTTCGTGTCGATGCTGCCCAAGACACGTTCGGGCAAGCTGTTGCGCCGCGCGATTCAGGCGATCTGCGAGGGCCGCGAGACCGGCGATCTCATCACGCTGGAGGACCCGGCGGCGTTGGAACAGGTGCGCGAGGCCGTGCGCGGGAAGTGACAGGCAGGTTGTGGGGCACTGCGGCACAGTCGATTTTTCGGACTGTGCCGCAGTGCTTTGGAAAAGCGATCACAACATGCGTGGCTCGCCTTGCCGCTGACGATCGCAAAAGGCATTTGGTTTGTTGATATCGACGAGATTGCGATTGCATTCATGGAGGGTATGCGAACATACGCGGATCCGTGATTTCCGTCGATGACGCAGCGCTATGACCGAACCCACCCTCACTGTCTGGCGACAAAAGGCGATGCTTCTCGTCGTGTCTGTCGGCTTCTTCATGCAGACGCTGGACTCGACGATCGTCAACACGGCCTTGCCTGCCATGGCACGCGATCTCGGTCAGTCGCCGCTGCACATGCAGGCAGTCGTCATTGCTTACGCGCTGACGATGGCTGTAACGATTCCGCTCTCGGGGTGGTTGGCCGACCGGCTCGGCACACGTATCGTCTTCACGAGCGCACTGACGATTTTCTCCATCGGCTCGGCGATGTGCGCCTATTCGACTACGCTCGACGCGCTCGTCCTCTGGCGCGTGGTGCAGGGGTTTGGCGGCGCGATGTTATTGCCCGTGGGGCGTTTGGCGGTGCTTCGCGCATTTCCGCGCGAACAGTACCTGCAAGCGCTCGCCTTCGTTGCCGTGCCGGGCATGATCGGGCCGTTGATCGGCCCGACCCTTGGCGGCTGGCTGGTCAAGGTCGCCTCGTGGCATTGGGTCTTCCTCATCAATGTCCCGGTGGGTGTGCTCGGCTGCGTTGCCGCGCACTTCTTTCTCGTCAATGCGAGGGCACCACATCAGACCCGGTTCGACATCAAGGGCTATTTGCTGCTTTCTGTTGGGATGATTGCCACGTCACTGGCGCTCGATCGTCACGCGGACATGGCCGGCGCGCATGCGCTGATGCTCGTGTTGCTGGTCGTGGGGTTTGCCGGTTTCGTCGCCTATGGGCTCTATGCCAACCGCACCCCGCAGCCGCTGTTCTCGCTGGCAATGTTCCGCGTGCACACGTTCAGCGTTGGCCTGCTGGGCAACTTGTTTGCGCGTATCGGCATTGCGGCGGTGCCTTACCTCGTACCGCTGCTGCTTCAGGTCAGTCTTGGCTATTCCGCATTCGAGGCGGGGTTGCTGATGTTGCCGATCACGATCACCGGCATCTTTGCCAAGAGCCTCGCGACGCACTTGGTGACGCGGTACGGTTACCGCTCGGTGTTGGTCTGGAACACGATCCTCGCGGGCGTGGTGATGGCGAGTTTCGCGCTGGTAACGCCACATTACCCGGTGCCATTGCTCATCGTGCAGTTGGGCATTCTCGGCGGTGTGAATTCGATTCAGTTCACCGCGATGAATACGCTGACGCTCAAGGACTTGAATCCGGACGATGCCAGCGGCGGCAATAGCCTGTTCTCGCTGGTGCAGATGCTGGCGATGAGCTTCGGTCTGACGGTCGGTGGCGCGTTGCTGGTGACGTTCACCGGGGCGTTTGGCGAGAGCGCGGGCGTTGGTGCGTTGCCAGCGTTCCGCGCAACGTTTGCTTGCGTCGGGTTCATCACCTGCTGTTCGGCATGGATCTTCGCGCAATTGACCGATCGGGAACAACTCGCAAACGACGAACACGTGACGCCCGCACAGGCCGCCGCCGCAGCCACTACGCCGCCACCGCCCGCCAACTAGACGACGCTGACCGTCACCAAGCGGTACGAAGGCTCTGACGACACCGACAGCGTGAAACGCGTCAGTCGCGAGCCGCGAGCGGCCGGTCAAGAATCTCAGGCGCGCGGATGGCGTCGATCAACAACCCGAGGAACGCTTCGACGGGCGCGGGCAGCGTGCGCCCGGCCATCGTCTGCACTTGCAGCGAGCGCTGATGTAACGCTGGGTTGCGGATCGGAATAGCGACCAGACCTTCCGGCGCGAGACGGCTGCGTACGGTCAGCAAGCCGGTGAGGGTGACGGCGTTGCCTGAGCGCACAAAGCTGTGCAGCGCCGCGTGGTAGTTGCTGACAAACACGGGTTCGAACAACAGCCCTTCGAGCGTGCAACACAGATCGAACATCTGCCGGATGGTCACGCCGGCATTCGACAACGCGAGCGGGTAGGGCAGCAGGTCAGCCAGCGCCACATCGCGACGCTTGGCCAACGGATGCGCACGCGCCATCAGCGCGTAGATCGGTGCGGGCTGTGTGTGCACGACCTGCACGCCCTTTTCCGGCGCCACGCTGAAACAAACCGCAATGTCGGCCTCGCCATCGCGCACGCGTTCGGTTGCCACAAACGGTGAGACGACATCGAGCAGGAAGTGCGCCCCCGGGTAAGCCTCGCGAAAGCGCGCGAAAACCTGCGGCAGGAAATCACGCGCCACGCCTTCCGCGCTTGCTACGCGAATCGTCGCGCGACCGACTTCCGTCAGCCCCCGAATTTCCGATGTCACCCGCTCGGCATCGAGCAAAACGCGCCGGGCATGATCGGCCAGCATTTCTCCCGCTTCGCTAAGCACCATGCCGCGAGGGCGTCGCTCGAACAGCGGCGTGCCCAGATCCTCCTCCAGCTTGGCAATCTGTCGGCTCAGTGCCGATACCGCAACGTGCAGACGCTCCGACGCGCGGCTGAGCGACCCGGTGCGGGCCACTTCGAGAAAGTAACGCAGGGCATGGGTTTGCATGGGAGACGGGAGGTCATGGTCAAGGGCGGAAACAACGATAGGCAAAGGCGCTGACACGCGCGGAATGCTCGTTTTCTGCTTTGCCGAAACGGCAAAGAAACGTTCGAAATATTATCATTGTTGTCAAAAAAACCGACTTCTAGAATGGCCTGAACGGTTGTGCCAGAGCGTGCTACCGACACGCGTCGCAGCGCTTGTGCGAGCCCCGGCCGCCGTCCCCATAAGCCATCTGGAGACATGCAGTGACCCGTAATGCCGCAATTGCCCAAGCCACCGCCCAATACGATTCGGGCGCATTTCTCGATACCCTCAACCGCCGCGTGGCGTTCAAGACAGAGAGTCAGGAAGCCGACAGCGGCGAGATTCTCCACGCTTATCTCGCAGATGAAATGACCCCCGCGCTCGCTGCGCTGGGTTTCACCTCGCGTATTGTGCCGAACCCGGCGCCGGGCGGCGGTCCGTTCCTGATTGCCGAACGCCGCGAGGGCGATGACCTGCCCACCGTACTGACCTATGGTCACGGCGACGTCGTGCGTGGCTACGACGCGCAATGGCGCACCGGCCTGAAGCCATGGGAGATCGTCGTCGAGGGCGACCGTTGGTACGGACGCGGCACCGCAGACAACAAAGGGCAGCACACGATCAACCTGGCGGCGCTCGCCGAAGTGCTTGCCGCGCGCGGCGGCAAGCTTGGCTACAACGTGAAGATGATCGTGGAGATGGGCGAGGAAATGGGTTCGCCCGGGCTGCACGCCGTCTGCGAACAACTGCGCGAAGAGTTGCGTGCCGATGTCCTGATCGCCTCCGACGGTCCGCGCTTGGCCGCCACGCACCCCACGGTCTTTCTGGGCTCGCGCGGTCTCGTCAATTTCAAGCTGAGTCTGAATCTGCGCGAAGGCGGGCACCATTCGGGCAACTGGGGCGGCTTGTTGCGCAATCCGGGCGTGGTGCTGGCCAACGCGATTGCGTCGATGGTCGATGGCAACGGCAAGATTCTGGTCGAAGGGCTCCGTCCGCCGGAACTGCCTGCGTCGGTACGCCGCGCGCTTGCCGGTCTGGAAGTCGGCGGCGGTCCGAACGATCCCGAAGTCGATGCCGACTACGGCGAGCCGGGTTTGACGCCAACTGAGCGCGTGATTGGCTGGAACAACATCGAAGTGCTGGCGTTCAAGACGGGCAACCCGGAAAAGCCGGTCAACGCGATCCCCCCGTACGCCTATGCCCACATGCAGATCCGCTTCGTGGTCGGCACTGACTGGGAGCGACTGGGCGAGATCGTGCGCCAGCATTTAGACGCGCATGGTTTCACGATGGTCGATGTGGAAGTCGAGCGCGGCGTGATGGCGACGCGCCTTGATCCGGAGGACCCGTGGGTGTTGTGGGCACTGGCGTCGATGCGCGAGACCACCGGCAAGCCGCCGGTGCTGCTGCCCAACCTCGGCGGTACGCTGCCGAACGATGTTTTTGCCGACGTGTTGGGTCTGCCAACGCTGTGGGTGCCGCACTCTTACCCGGCCTGCTCGCAGCATGCGCCCGACGAGCACTTGCTCGGTTCGGTGGCACGTGAAGCGTTGCAAATCATGGCGGGTTTGTTCTGGGATCTGGGCGACGTCGATCTGAAAGAGGGAAAACCGCGATGAACACATCTGCAACCGCCTCCGGGGCGGGGCACACGGGAAGTCTTCCGGATGTCGGCGCGGAAGCTTCTGCCGATGCGCGGACGACCGCCCACGTGCCCGTCTACAAGTTGATCGTTGCCACGTCGATTGGCAATGCGCTCGAATGGTATGACTTGATCGTCTACGGTTACTTCGCCGTGACGATTTCGAAGCTGTTCTTTCCGGCACACGACGAGACGGTGTCGTTGTTGATGGCGTTGGGCACGTTTGCGCTGTCGTATCTGGCGCGGCCGTTGGGCGCGTTTGTGCTGGGCGCGTATGCAGATCGTCACGGCCGGCGGGCGTCGCTGATGTTGTCGATCGCAATGATGACCGTCGGCACGGGGATCATCGCGTTCATGCCGACGTATGCGGTGATCGGCGTGTGGGCGCCCATCGGCATTTTCCTGTCGCGCTTGATGCAGGGCTTTTCGGCGGGGGGCGAGTTTGGCAGTTCGACGGCATTTCTCGTCGAGCACGTGCCGAACCGTCCGGGCTTTATGTCGAGCTGGCAGTTTGCGAGTCAGGGCGCGAGCACGTTGTTGGCGTCGGCCTTCGGCGCGGTGCTGACGGGGGCGCTCACTCAGCCACAACTCGAGTCGTGGGGATGGCGTATTCCGTTCATCTTCGGGATGCTTGTCGGGCCGATCGGCTTGTATATCCGCAAGTATGTGGACGAGACACCGGCGTTTCAGAAGGAAGCGTTGGCCGCGCGCGAAGCCAGCCGGAAGGCGGCGGATGACAAGGACGCAGGACCGTCACCGATTCGGGAAGTGCTGGCGACGCAGAAGGCGCGGTTGTTGGTGTGCATTGGTGCGTTGATTCTGACGACGACGGCGAACTACATGATCTTGTACATGCCGACGTATGCGACCAAGCAGTTGGGGCTTCCGCCGCAGCAGGGCTTTATCGCGACGCTGGTGACGGGCTTCGTGATCATGACGTTGACGCCGTTCGTCGGACATTGGTCGGATCGCGTCGGGCGTATTCGCATCATGGCGGTGGCCGGGGTGATGTTCTTGTGCACGGTGTACCCGGCGTTTGCGTTCATGAATGCACACGCGTCACTCGCGACGATGATGTTGGTGATGTTGTGGGTGGGAACGTTGAAGGCGGTGTATTTCGCCCCGATTCCGGCGTTGATGTCGTCGTTGTTTCCGACGCGGACGCGGGCGACTGGGATGGCGGTGGGTTACAACCTCGGTACGACGATCTTCGGCGGTTTTACACCGCTTGCCGTCGCGTGGCTGATTGCCTCAACGGGCAACAAGCTTGCACCGGGGCTGTATCTGATGGTCGGCGCCGTCATCAGTTTGACGACGTTGCTGATTGCGCGAGTGAAGATGGGCGCGCGGTAGGGTAGTGCGGGTGCAGTGGAGATTTGCGCCCTTGCTGACAGGGTTGTGGCTGACTGGCGGGCGGTTGAGGTTCAATCGCCTGCCGGGCCTCGGTCAGTGATGTTGGACAAAGCCGCCGCTGCCCTCGGTGAGTGGCGCGAACAATCCTTCAAAGAAGGCGTCGCCGATTTTCGCGAGCGTGTCGGCCGGATCGCAGGCGTATCCGACTTGCAGGGCTTTCGACAGCGTGCGGGCGACGTCGGCGAGAATCGTTCCCCAGACGGACTCTTCCGTGATGTCCATGACCTCGGCGTATCGCCCGACTTTCATGGAGCAGTGCAAATCTCCCTCGGTGATCCATACGCGAAGCATTTCGACGGCGCTGTCGTCCAGCAGTGCGGCTTCCGGTATCGGGCATTCATTCATGATTCACCTCGCTTCTCGATGTAGGTACGGAGTGGAGGATTCGTAAGTGCCGCGAGAATGCGGTCGTTTGCGATTCCTCCGTCTGTCGCCGTTGATCGGCTGGAGCAACCGTACCGCGCCGATTTGCGAAATTTCGCGGTACGCCAGATACGGTTTGGACGAATACGAAGCTTCGGAAAGAACCTCAAGCGCCCGTATCGCGAGGGCTGCGGGGGGATTGTTGACGGCAGTTGACTGCATTTTGGATCACTCTTGGTGAGCGTTTTTGCAGACTATTCACAGGGTGTGGCGGTGGGGGTGGGACGGAAGTTGGGGGAAGGGGGAGTTGGGGTGACCGCGATTTTGGTCGGGGTGAGGGCGATGTTCTTAGTAGTGAGGTCGTTGGCTAGGGGAGAGCGACGGCGCTACATTTCGGAGACCGCGTCGGCAAAAGCGATTGGGAATGGTGTTTGCTAACTGATACTACCGATTAGCCAAGTGCATGAAGTCAACCGCCCTTGAAGGGAAGCCTAGAAGCAGGAGTCGTAGGGGGAGGGGGCGGGTGCACGCGGGGCGACGCTGTGCAGTTGTGGGGGAACTGGGCGTCACCAGTCAAGTGATGGAGGGAAGTGTCCTCGCGTTCGCTGGGGCACTAAGATTTCGGCATTCCTATTACGTGTCTGAGCGGTGATGTCTGAATTTTTTGGCGAGATGCTCAACGACGGATTTTTTTCCACATATGGATAGACCGAGGTACGTCTCTAACTCTACGTTAACTACGTCATTCTCGATCTTGTAGGAAATCGACTCAATTTCCTGAGATCCACCAATGCAAGAAGAGTGATTGAGTTCGACGGCCCCGCACTCCAGAAGTATGTCTTTGAGTATGCGAAGTAGTTCGAAATCGTACTCATCCCCGAGAGTGACTGTCGTGTTTTTGATGCACATTTTTTAAATTCCGTATCGGGTCATCATCGTGGTGCTTTCCTGCGTTTCCGGCCCTCCTGTTTCGAACCGCCGGCAGTGATCGAGATGTTGACGTTGGCAACGTCACTCAGACTCTTGATGTTGTCGAGGGTGTTCTTGACGGCTAGTGCACCGGCGGCAGCGCCCAACGCTTTCATTTGCTTGCTCATCGTCGACGTTGCTCATCTGGCCGACGGTCTCGGTCACAGCCATCACCGGGTTGGATATCGCTACGGTGATGCCGGATGGACGCACGCCATCCCGCGCGCACTGGCATCCGTCTCAACGCTCTCGACAATGGCAACTTGCTCGGCGCAGATATCGTCTTTGACGGCGCCAATGACTCTCCTCGTTTGAGACGTGCTCTCTCGGCGCTGTTTATCTTTCTCGCTGCGTTGACCGATGGTGGTGCTCGTGCCGCTGCCGAATATGCCGCTCGTTGTGGTCTCGGAGGTGTTCAACGACGGCTGACGGTCTTCGGCGGACGTGATCGTGACGTCGTGCCTCGCCGAAATATTCACGTCGCCGTCGGAGACGACGTTTGAGCCAACGATCTCAACGTCCTGTCCCGAGGCAATCGTGACCGTGTCCCCCGACACGGTGCTGCCGATGGTTTGCGTAGCTTGCAACTCCCGGTAACGCTCCCCCCTCGCGGCGAAAGCGGACTTGCCCATCACGGGCCATGCGCGTGTGGAGTGCGAAATCCACCCCGCTTATGCCGGCACGGACCTCAGATTGTCGATTGTGCATCACTGATATTCATCATCTAAGCCAGAAGGGTTCTCCTGTCAATGAATCGTATTCTGATAAATTCCTGTTTTTTTCAAAATAAAAATCTGGAATATCTGAAAACACTGTCCTCACGGGTTTGTAAATTCCCCAGCTTTTGTGAAAAAGAATTGCCGATTCCGTGCAGTAATTAAAACTTGAGAAATAATTGGAAAAAAACTCGCTCAGTGGTTGATCTATGTCGATAGAATTTTCTAGGTATCTAAAGGTAAATGTTTTTCGAAGGTTTGATATCGATGTTTTTGAAAGTGAAATTTGTACTTTTGACATTAGATTCGATGAATAATTTAATTCTTCGAGTCGTATATATCGCTTATACAATCTATCCGTCAAAATGCTCCAATCATCCGAAGGATGTTGTTGTGTCACATAAATTTCAATTACCTCAAAGAATCCGGCAACTTCTAGTGCGGACCCAAGCTCGCGAATTGAGCTTCCACCACAGAAGCCTACATGTTTGGTCATTTCTTGAACTCGATAGCTGTTGGGCCAATCACCCAGTTTGATTTTTCGACGATGGCGCGAATAATTGAGTCTTCCTGCGATGACGTGATGGATTGTCCCCGGACATCAATAACAATATGTTGCTCCATTCCCGGTGGCAGATGTTCTTGGCGCTGAGCGGCTTGCTTCGATACATTGCTGATCAATCCCCAACGATTTTTCTCGATGTTGTAGTTCTTGACTTCAATGCTACAGATTGTGCCGATACACCAGTCTGGGCGTACGCTTCCTGCCGTCCCGTGTGGAACTTCCTTTCCATCCTTGAAGCTGACTTGCTCGCGAGCCTTCGCGGTGAGTTGATCGCCCACGTCAATCTCGGATTGCCGATGAGTGGGACGAGGCGTACCGTCTGCGCTCAACATCGGATCAAACACCACCGGCCCGTCATTGGGTGTAGCGGTAATGGTCGGGCCTTTCGGGCCTTGATCCGGGGTTGTGGTGATTGTAGCGCCGCGCTCGCCTTGGTCTGGGGTGCCGGTCAGCGTCGGGCCTTTCTCTCCCGAGTCTGGTGTGGTGGTGATCGTCGCGCCCGATGGGCCGTTGTTTGGCGTGGACGTGATCGTCGGGTTATCGGATGCGTCTGAGCCCACCCGCCCAATAGCCTGTTCGACGGAGTGATGACTTGCACAGGCCAAGGCTGAAACCTTGCACGCGGCATCCATCAAGGCTTCGCGTAAAGCTTCGGCGAGCTTTCCGACAGCGGATTCCGTGTCGTTGCGGCCATTGCCGTTCGGATCCAAGGCGTCTACGGTGTTTGCACCTCGACTGCCTCCCGTCGACACCGACGATCCCGTAGGGGGTATCGGAGGGGGCATCGGACTGATGATGCCAAGCGTGTTGTTCTCAGCCTCGGTCTTTGCACCCGTCGATGCCGTAACTACATCCCCACCAGTACCGGCTGCCACCCCCGCCACAATCGAGGTGATCAGATTGACGCGCGCCTCCCGCTCAGACTGTGTGAGCGGTTGCCCCGGTTTGTCTGTGGATGCCAGCAGGCTGCCAAGCAGTGAACCTGCCGCTGAGCCCATCGCCCCAGCATCGCAACCTCCGCCCGAAGCTGCCCCGCCAGCACAGCCTGCGATGGCGTGTAGTGCGGCCTTCGATGCCGGGTCAAGGTTTTCGCCAAGTGTCTTGATCTCTTTCGCTGCAAGTCCTTGCAGGTAGGTGATGGGTTCGAAAAACGCAGCACGCGACAAGACACCCGTCGGCCGGAGGTCGTCGGTACGTGTCATTTCGTATGCGCACGCAGGTGCGGGAGGAGGGCGTAAAAGTGAGCACGACGGGCGTGCTACGGCCGGGGGGGGCTTACACCTACGCGTTAGGCCGGGGTTTGCAATGAGAACCACAGATGGCGAAACAGACAGCGATTTTGTCAGTCTGGCGATGACTTGTAATTGTAAAAATCGCTCAAATGACGAGAATCAGAATCGTCCGATACGGTGTTACGTGATATCCCAAGCTCTTTTTGGCATCTGGGCGCATGATTTCGGCATTTGGCAATCGCGCGCTAACTGCTCGTCAACTGCTCGCCGATACCTCGCGTTTTCCCCACCCCCTGGCCTGAAATCCGAGCTTGTAGCGGGTAATTTTTTTCGCTAGTATTTTAGGCATAAACTATTTACGATTTAACAAAGATCGACGTGAACGGTGCGTGGTCTGTGTTTTCCGGAGGGTGGAGATGAATATCGTCTGTATCGGTGGCGGTCCTGCCGGCCTGTATTTCGGGTTGTTGATGAAGCTGCGCCAGCCGTCGCACCGCGTGGTGGTGGTCGAGCGCAATCGTCCGTACGACACCTTCGGCTGGGGCGTGGTGTTCTCCGACGCCACCATGGATAACCTCCAGGTCGCCGATCCGGTGAGCGCCGCACAGATCAACGAGGCCTTCAATCACTGGGACGACATCGATATCCACTTCGAAGGCCGCACCATTACATCGGGCGGCCACGGCTTCATCGGCATCGGCCGCAAGAAGCTGCTCAATATCCTTCAGGCACGTTGCGAAGCGCTCGGCGTGGAACTCGTCTTCGAGACGGATGTTGCCGACGATCAGGAGATCGCCCGCCGTTATCAGGCCGATCTGGTGATCGCGTCCGACGGCCTGAACAGCCGCATTCGCACCCGTTACGCCGACTCGTTCCGCCCCGACATCGACACGCGAAAGAATCGCTTCGTCTGGCTCGGCACGCATCAACGCTTCGACGCTTTCACCTTCGCGTTCGAGAAAACCGAGCACGGCTGGTTTCAGGCCCACGCCTACCAGTTCGATGCCGACACGTCGACATTCATCGTCGAGACCCCCGAGGAAGTCTGGCGCGCCCACGGCATCGACCAGATGAGCCAGGAAGAGGGCGTGAAGTTCTGCGAGCAACTGTTTGCCAAGTATCTCGGCGGCAATGAACTGCTCAGCAACGCCAAGCATCTGCGCGGCTCGGCGATCTGGATTCAGTTCCCGCGCGTGATCTGCGAGCGCTGGGTGCACTGGAACGACATGGACGGCAAACGTGTGCCGGTGGTGCTGATGGGCGACGCCGCGCACACGGCGCACTTCTCGATCGGTTCGGGCACCAAACTCGCGCTCGAAGACTCCATCGCGCTGGCCGACGGTCTGGGGACCGACGGCGTCGATGCGCTGCCGCGTGTTCTCAACGACTACGAGGCAGCGCGCAGCATCGAAGTGCTCAAGATTCAGAACGCCGCACGTAATTCCACGGAATGGTTCGAGACCGTCGATCGCTACGCCAATTTCTCGCCGGAACAATTTGCCTACTCGCTGCTGACCCGCTCGCAGCGCATCTCGCACGAGAATCTGCGCGTGCGCGACGCGGCTTATGTCGACGGTTTCGAGGACTGGCTTGCATCGCACGCCGGCGTGGAACGCGCCGCCGGTCAGCACTCGATTCCGCCGATGTTCACGCCGTTCAAGGCACGCGGGCTCACGCTCAAGAATCGCATCGTGATGTCGCCGATGGCCATGTATTCAGCCGTTGACGGCGTGCCGGGAGACTTCCATCTGGTGCACCTTGGCAGCCGTGCGCTCGGCGGCGCGGGCATGATCGTCGCGGAAATGACCTGCGTGTCGCCGGACGCGCGTATCACGCCGGGATGCCCGGGGCTGTGGAACGACGCCCAACGCGACGCGTGGAAACGTATCGTCGACTTCGTGCACGCCGGTGGCGACGCGAAAATCGCCATGCAGATCGGCCACGCCGGACGCAAGGGCTCGACGCGCCTCGCGTGGGACGGCATCGACCAGCCGCTCGATGAGGGCAACTGGCCGCTGATCTCCGCCTCGCCGCTGCCCTATATCGACGGTGTCTCGCAGACGCCTCGCGAGATGACCCGCGCCGACATGGATCGCGTGAAAGACGACTTCGTGCAAGCCACACGCCGCGCCGCCGAGGCTGGTTTCGATTGGCTGGAACTGCACTGCGCGCACGGCTATCTGCTGTCGAGCTTCATCTCGCCGCTGACCAACCAGCGCAGCGATGAATACGGCGGCTCGCTGGAGAACCGCCTGCGCTATCCGCTCGAAGTGTTCCACGACGTGCGTGCCGTCTGGCCAGAGAACAAGCCGATGTCGGTACGTATTTCCGCCAGCGACTGGGTCGAAGGCGGCATTACGCCGGACGACGCGGTGCTCATCGCCCGTGCCTTCAAGGCCGCAGGCGCAGACCTCATCGATTGTTCGTCGGGGCAGGTGAGCAAGGAAGAAAAGCCGGTTTATGGCCGCATGTTCCAGACGCCGTTCGCCGATCGCGTGCGCAACGACGCCGGTATTCCGACGATCGCCGTGGGCGCCATCTTCGAAGCCGATCACGTGAACAGCATCATCGCGTCGGGCCGCGCCGACCTGTGCGCGCTGGCACGTCCGCATCTGGCCGACCCGTTCTGGACGCTGCACGAAGCCGCAAAGATCGGCTACAAGGATCTCGCGTGGCCGGCGCAGTACTATGCCGGCAAACGTCAGTACGAGACCAATCTGGAACGTGCTGCCGCCTACGCACAACAGATCGGTAAATAAGGACGCGTGATGACGCAACAAACGACACCGGCTAATTCCGCTAATGCCGCAGTGCCCACTTCGCTGAAAGGCGTGCACGCCCTCGTGACGGGCGGGGCGCGCGGCATTGGCGAAGCGGTGGCGCGCTCGCTGCTCGCACAGGGCGCGCGCGTCACGCTGCTCGGGCGCGGCGAGGCCGCGCTTGCGGCAGGGACGGAGGCACTGGCGTCCCACGGTGAGGTCAACTGGGTGAGCGCGGATATCGCCGACGCCGCCGCTGTCGAAGCCGCTTTCGCGCGCGCAGCGGAACGCTTCGGCCCGGTGCAGGTGCTCGCGAACAATGCAGGGCAGGCGGTGAGCGCACCGTTCGGCAAGACCGACAGCGCGCTGTGGCAACAGATGATCGGCGTGAACCTGACCGGGACGTTCCACTGCATTCAGGCAGCACTGCCCGCGATGGTGGCCAGCGGCTGGGGCCGCATCGTCAATGTGGCGAGCACGGCCGGTCTGGTCGGCTATCCGTACGTCACCGCCTATTGCGCGGCGAAGCATGGGGTCATCGGTCTCACGCGGGCGCTGGCGCTGGAAGTCGCCAAGAAGGGCGTGACGGTCAATGCTGTCTGCCCGGGCTACACCGAGACCGACATTCTGCGCGACACGATTGCAAACATCGTCGCCAAAACGGGCCGCAGCGAAGCAGAGGCGCGCGCCGAGCTGGCTAAACACAATCCCCAAGGACGTCTGGTGCAACCGGATGAAGTCGCCGACACGGTGCTGTGGCTGTGTCAGCCCGGCTCGGGCGCGATCACCGGCCAATCGGTCGCGGTCGCGGGTGGCGAAGTCCTGACGGGCTGATAACAATCGAATGGCGTCAGATGGCCCGGTCACGGTGCCGATGACACCCAAGGAGGCAAAGGTAATGAGTGACGTGAAACTGACCATGGCGCACCACAAGCGCCCGTTCGCGAACTTCGAGGCCAAACATTTTCTGTGGTCGGTGTCGAACGACGCGCAAGGGCGTCCGAGCATCGGCACCATCACGCTGAACCGGCCCGACAAGAAGAACCCGCTCACGTTCGACTCGTACGCCGAGCTGCGCGATCTGTTCCGTGGTCTGGTCTACGCGACGGACATCAAGACGGTGGTCGTGACAGGCGCGGGCGGTAACTACTGCTCGGGCGGCGACGTGCATGAAATCATCGGCCCGCTCACGCAGATGCGCATGCCGGAACTGCTCGATTTCACGCGCATGACGGGCGATCTCGTCAAGGCGATGCGCGCGTGCCCGCAGCCGATCATCAGCGCAATCGACGGCATTTGCGCCGGTGCGGGCGCGATGATGGCGCTCGCCTCGGACATGCGTCTGGGCACGCCGCAGACGAAGACGGCATTCCTCTTCGTGCGTGTGGGGCTGGCCGGTGCCGATATGGGCGCCTGCACGCTGCTGCCGCGCATGATCGGTCAGGGCCGCGCATCGGAACTGCTGTACACCGGTCGCGTGATGACGGCGGAGGAGGGGCTGCAATGGGGCTTCTTCAACGCGTTGCACGATGGCGGCGCGGTGCTCTCGGCAGCGCAAACGCTGGCCGATCAGATCGCCTGCGGCCCGACGTTCGCACACGGTGTGACCAAGAAGCTGCTGCATCAGGAGTGGAACATGGGCGTGGACGAGGCCATCGAGGCCGAAGCCGAAGCGCAGGCCATCTGCATGCAGACGCAGGACTTCCGCCGCGCTTACGACGCTTTCGTCGCGAAGCAGAAGCCGGTATTCAAGGGCGACTGAGGCGAACCAAACGATGAGCCAGAACACGACGCACAACGTGCACGCCAGCACCCCGCAGAACGCCCGCAATGGCGACTTCCTCGCGTGGCCGTTCTTTGACGACGCGCATCGCCAGCTCGGCACGCAACTCGACGCGTGGTGCACGCAAGAGCTGCATGTCGATCATGACGCTGACACCGATGCGACCTGCGTGTCGCTGGTGCGCCAATTGGGGCGAGCGGGATGGCTGAAGTATTGCGTACCGGCCAGCCATGGCGGCGCGCTCGACAAACTGGATTCGCGCGCCCTGTGCGTGCTGCGCGAGACGCTGGCGCGTCACGACGGGCTGGCCGATTTTGCCTTCGCCATGCAAGGGCTGGGTAGCGGCGCCATCACGCTCGCTGGCAGCGATGACCTGAAGCAGCGCTATCTGCCGCGCGTTGCGGCGGGTGAGGCGATCGCAGCATTTGCCCTGTCGGAACCCGACGCAGGCTCGGACGTCGCGGCAATGGCCTGCACGGCGACACTCGACGGCGATCACTACGTGCTCAACGGCGAGAAGACGTGGATCTCGAACGGCGGCATCGCGGATTTCTATTGCGTGTTCGTGCGCACGGGAGAAGCGCCGGGTGCGCGTGGCATCAGCGCCTTTGTGGTCGACGCGGACACACCGGGACTGACGATTGCTGAGCGCATCGACGTGAGCGCGCCGCATCCGCTCGCGCGGCTCAAATTCGAGAACTGCCGGGTGGCGGCGTCGCAGCGATTGGGGGAGGCGGGGCAGGGCTTCAAGGTCGCAATGATGACGCTCGATATCTTCCGGGCATCGGTGGCGGCGGCGGCGCTGGGTTTCGCGCGTCGTGCACTCGACGAAGGGTTGGCTCGTGCGAAGTCGCGTCAGATGTTCGGTCAGACGCTTGCCGACTTTCAACTGACGCAGGCAGCGCTGGGTGACATGGCGACGTCCGTGGACGCGGCGGCACTGCTGACGTACCGCGCCGCATGGCAGCGCGATGTGCTGGGGCAGCGCACCACGCGCGAGGCCGCGATGGCAAAGATGTTCGCGACGGAATCGGCCCAGCAGGTGATCGACCGGGCGCTGCAAATGTTTGGTGGTGCCGGGGTGGTGTCGGGCGCCATTGTGGAACGGCTCTATCGCGAAATTCGCTCGCTGCGAATTTACGAAGGGGCTACGGAAGTGCAAAAGCTGATCATCGCGCGCGAACTGCTCAAAGACGGCTGAACGTTGCTAACGGCACGTTGACCGCCGGCCACGGGCCGACCTCATGCTGCATTGCTGGATTACCGGGGGCAAGGAGAAGCACATGGAACGATCTGGACATCTCGACACTTTCGCGCGCGACAATCTGCCGCCCGCAGATCAGTGGCCCGAGTTTCTGCTCGACAATCCCGACGTGGCGTATCCGGCGCGCATCAATTGCGCAGCGGAATTGCTCGATCGCACGATTGCGCAAGGGCGCGGCGATGCCCCGGCGATTTACTCGGTCGAGAACGGGCAACCGACGACCACGTCGTATCGCGGTCTGCGCGAGATGGTCGACCGGATCGCCCATGTGTTGTGCAACGACATGGCACTGGTGCCGGGCAATCGTGTGTTGCTGCGCGGCCCGAATAATCTGTTCATGGCGGCAGCATGGCTCGCGGTGATCAAGGCGGGGCTGGTCGGCGTGCCGACGATGCCGCTGTTGCGCGCGAAGGAACTCAAGCAAATCATCGACAAGGCGGAGGTCAGCGCCGCACTGTGCGACGGCCGCCTGAAGGAAGAGCTGGAATTCAATCGTCAGACGGGGCATGACTATTTCTGTCCGGCGCTGACGCAGGTGGTGTACTTCCACGACGCAGGTGAGCACTCACTGGAGGCCCGCATGGCGCGCCAGCCGGCGAGCTTCGAGGCCTGCGACACGGCGGTGGACGACGTCTGTCTGATTGCGTTCACGAGCGGCACGACGGGGCAGCCGAAGGGCACGATGCACTTTCATCGCGACGTGCTCGCGATGTGCGATCTGTTCCCGCGTCACGTGCTGAAGCCGGGGCCGGACGATATCTTCTGCGGCACTCCCCCGTTAGCGTTCACTTTCGGTACGGGCGGCTTGCTTACGTTCCCGCTGCGTGTGGGGGCGGCGACGGTGCTGCTCGAAAAGCTCACGCCGGACTCGCTGCTGCAAGCCATTCAGGACTATCGCGCGACGATCTGCTTCACGGCGCCGACGTTCTACCGTCAGATGGCTGGGCTGGTAGGTAAGTACACGCTATCGAGCCTGAAGAAGACGGTCTCGGCGGGCGAGGCGTTGCCGGATGCAACGCGCCAGCTGTGGAAGCAGGCGTCGGGCATCGAGATGATCGACGGGATCGGCGGCACGGAGATGATTCACATCTTCATCTCGGCCGCGAACGGCGATGTGGTGCCGGGCGCAATCGGCAAGCCGGTGCCGGGCTACATCGCGATGATCGTTGACGAGAACATGCAGCCGCTGCCCCCGGGCAAGGTCGGCAAGCTGGCGGTGAAGGGCCCGACAGGGTGCCGCTATCTCGCGGATTCGCGCCAGAAGAACTATGTGAAGCAAGGCTGGAATCTGCCGGGCGACACGTTCATGTGCGACGAAGCGGGCAATTACTACTATCAGGCGCGCTCGGACGACATGATCGTCTCGGCGGGCTATAACATCGCGGGCCCGGAGGTGGAGTCGGCGCTGTTGCAGCACCCCGCCGTCGCGGAGTGCGGCGTGGTAGGGGCGAACGACGACGCGCGCGGGCAAATTGTGAAGGCGTACGTGGTGCTCAAGCCGGGGCAACCGAGCGACGAGGCCATGGTGAAGACGCTTCAGGAGTATGTGAAGGCTAACATCGCGCCTTATAAGTATCCGCGTGCCATTGAATTTGTGGACGCGCTGCCGCGCACGGAAACGGGTAAATTGCAGCGCTTCAAGCTGCGGCAGATGGCGCAGTAAGGGAGGAGTGAATGATGTCGACGACTGACGCGGCCGCGCATGCGTTCGTGAAGCCGCTGCTGGTGCGCTTCAAGCATTGCGATCCGGCAGGCATCGTGTTTTACCCGCGCTACTTCGAAATGATCAACGATCTGGTCGAAGACTGGTGCGCCGAAGGGCTAGGTTTGTCTTTCGGCGAAATGCACCTGCGCGATGGACTGGGCGTGCCGACGGCAAATGTCGAATGCCGGTTCAGTGCACCGAGTTTTTTGGGCGATACGCTGTCGCGTTCGCTGGAAGTCACGCGTCTCGGACGCTCGTCGATGACGCTGCGCATCCGCTTCGCAGGCGCAAACGACGAGACGCGTTTGCAAGCCACGCTGGTGTTGGTCTGGGTCGCGAAAGGCGAGGGCGGCAAGCCCGCACCCATCGCCGTGCCCCCAGCCCAGCGCGCGGCAATTGTGCGCTTTGCCGCACCCGATTCTGTAATTGAAGGAGTGACCTGATGCTGCAAGTTCTGCAACCGCCCGAGTGGGCGAAACCGCGCGGCTACGCGAACGGCATGGCGTTCGAGATGTCAGTAGGCAGCCGCATCGTGTTTGTCGGCGGTCAGATCGGCTGGAATGCACAGCAACGCTTCGAGACGGACGATTTCGCTCTGCAAGTGCGTCAGACGCTGGAAAACATCGTGGCGATTCTCGCGGAAGGCAACGCGAAGCCGGAACACATCGTGCGCATGACCTGGTACGTGAAGAACAAAGCGGAGTATGTGGCGAACTATCCGGCGATTGGCGAGCACTATCGCGCAGTCATCGGGCGCCATTTTCCTGCGATGACGGCGGTGGAAGTGGCCGATCTTGTGGAGGACGAAGCTAAGGTGGAAATCGAAGTCACCGCAGTGGTGCCGGCAGCCTGATTTTTTGTTTCGCTTGTGGGGAAGGGGCCGAAAACCTCCCCGCTGGACAGACCGAAGCCCCTTCCCGCTGCTCAGACAGTGTTCAACTCGCCTCGGGAAGGGGCTCCGGTCTATCCTTACCCACGTCGCTGGTCCCTCCGGCGACACCGCCCCCTCCGCTCTTCGTTTCCTCTTCCCGCCAAACAAAAACGCCAGACATCGTCTGGCGTTCTTGTTTGATTCCCTGCAAGGCTGCCTGTTATGCAGCTTTCTGCCCGCCCTGCACTTTGTCCAACTCGGCCTGCGTCAACCAATACGATCCCGGCAAATCCTGCTCGTCACAGTTGTGACCCTCTCCACCCCGGTCCACCACGATGAAGTCACTCACCTCGTGCAATGCCAGTAATGGGTGATGCCACACGCCTCTCGCATAATTCACGCCCTGCCAACCATCCGAGACGAACGCCCGCATCTGGCCCACGTCCAACTCGCCCGCCGGGGCAACCACCACCAAATACGGCAAGGTCTTCAACGGGATGAACGCCTGACTGCCCAACGGGTGACGCTCCAACATCTTCACCTCGTACGGCAACGTGCGCGGCTGACCTCGAAACACGTTGACCAACGTGCGGCCACCCTCGGGCCCCAGATCGACCGTCGCCAGATCGTGATACCGCTCAGTCGTCCCGCCATTGATCGCGAAATGCTTCGCCCCCGCCAACTCGATCACGTCGCCAAACGCCGCAAACGACTCACGCGTCAATTGCTCTATCTTCAATGCCGGACCCGCCATATCACGCTCTCCTTCTTGTTTTATCCACTCGCGCACTCGCCGCCCGACGCTCCGGGCGGCAGTTGCACGCTGTCTTTTGCTTACTGCTTCTCGCCCAACCGGCCCCACAGGCGCAGGCGCGACACGCCCCCGTCCGGGATGATGTTGAACCGGATGTGCGTGATCGCACCCAGCTTCTGAATCTGCTCTTCAAAGAAGAACTGCTTGTCCATCGCCAGTTTCTGCTCAGGCAACAACACGGGCCAGAACATGGACTGCGTGATCAACGACTGCTCGGTGCCGCCCGTGACGTACGCGCCCTGAATGGAGCAGCGGTCCGGGAAGTTGCCCTTGAAGTGCGCAGTATCGACTTCGATCTTGCCGATCTCGCCCGGCTGCGCCAACGCGATGATCGCCCAGTCGTTACCCGGCTCACGACGACGGCGCGTCTCCCAGCCATCCCCCATGTTCACGCCACGGCCCGGCATCAACAGGTTCGACGCCAAGCCGAAGTGCTGGTTGTTGGCCGCGACGACGTAGCCGCCGTTTTCCATCGCGATCAGGTCGATCAACTCGTCGCGTGAACGATTGTTCCAGTCGCTTTGCGGCAAGCCATACAGGCGCAGGCGCGCGAGACCACCGTCCGGATACAGGTTCACACGCACGTGCGTGGCCGGGCGCTGGCTGGTGATGTCGTGGTAGTGGTGCGAGTTGCCTTGCAACGTGGTCGAGGCGAGCAGTTGGAACCATTCGGCGTTATCTGCCGGGGCGCCGTCGGGGCTGTAGCAGCCTTCCAATGAGGCGGCCGGCGGGAAGTTGCCGGTGAAGTGGCTGGTGTCGAGATCGACACCGAACAACACGCCCGGACGCGCCAGCTTGACGATGCACCAGTCGTAACCGTTGACGCGCTTGCGGCGCGTCTCCCAACCGTCCATCCACTTGCCGTTGTCGTCGTACTTGCCGGGGATGAACACGGCAGGGTCGGGGTTGAGCATGCGCTCTTTGGCCGCGAAGAACTCGTCGCTGGCCACCAGTGCCTGTGCTCCCAGACGCGGGTCAGCCAGATTGACGTAACGGCGCACGAATTCCGGTGCGTTCGGGTCTTGCGGGGCGAGGGCCATGTTGCGTTGAACTCCAGATGAAGTGGCCGACGCCTTGGGGGCGGCGTCGGCAAAAGTGTGTGAGTCGAACTTGAGCGACTCGTCTGCCTAATGCATCAATGGCATCAATGGCATCAGTGGTGCCGGTGCCATCAGTGCTGCATGACCGGCGCAACTTCTGCGGCGTCGGCTTCCGCCGCTTGCGTTACCGGTTCGTACGGCAGGTTGCCGTTGAGCACCTGATGCGCTCTCGCAAAGTCGACGTCTTTCTCCCACGCGGCCACGACGAGCGTCGCCACGCAGTTGCCCAGCAAATTGGTGATAGCTCGGGCAATCCCCACGAACCAGTCGACCGGCAGAATCAGCACGAGACCAATCACCGGAATGGCCGGAATCGCTGCCAGCGTCGCGGCCAGAATCACGATGGCGGAGCCCGGAATGCCGTGCGCGCCCTTGGACGTCAGCAACGATACGAGTACGACGAGGATCAGATCGTGGATCGACAGCGGCGTGTTGGTGGCCTGCGCAATGAAGATGACCGCGAGCGTCAGGTAGATGGAGAACCCGTCAAGGTTGAACGAGTACCCGGTCGGCACGACGAGACCCACGGTGGACTTCTTGATGCCCATCCACTCGAGCTTGCGCATCACGGTCGGCAACACGGCATCGGACGACGCCGTGCCCAGCACGATGGACAACTCTTCGCGGAAATACTTGATGAACTTGAAGATGTTGAAGCCCGCCAGACGCAACACGCCGCCCAGCACCACGGTCACGAATACGGCGCAGCTCAGATAGAACACGAAGACGAGCATGCCAAGTTGCTTGAGCGACGACGCACCGTATTTGCCGGTGGTGAAGGCGACGGCACCCAACACGCCCAGCGGCGCCAGACGGATGATGAACGCCATCACGCGGAAGAACACGTGGCTCAGGTCTTCAATGAAACGCGCGACCGGCTTGCCCCGTTCACCCAGTGCCGCCAGCGCACAGCCGAACATCACGGAGAAGACGAGAATTTGCAGGATGTCGCCCTTGGCGAATGCGTCGGTAATCGTGTTGGGAATGATGTTCAACAAGAAGCCGGCGGTGTCTTTGAGACTCTTGGCGTTCTCGGTGTACGTCGCCATCGCGCTCGGGTCGAGGCTGCGAATGTCGATGTTCATGCCGACACCCGGACGCGTCACCCACGCCAGCACGGCACCGATCACCAGCGCAAAGGTGGTGATGATCTCGAAGTACACGACGGCCTTCACGCCGACGCGGCCCACTTTGCGCAAATCGCCCGCGCTCGCCATACCGCTGACGACCACGCAAAAGACGATGGGGCCAATGACCATCTTGATGAGCTTGAGGAAGCCATCGCCCAACGGACGCAAGGACTCGCCCAACTGCGGAAACCAGATGCCGAGTGCCACGCCTACTACCAACGCGATGACGACTCGGCCAAACAACGAACGGAACAGCCTGGGCATGGTGTGTCTCCTCTGCCTGCGTAGATCTTGCGGATTTTGTTGATCTCTACTTCGACGGATTGCTCTTTCGGGGGCTCTGCGGTACGGCGCTTTCCTCACCATCAGCCAGTTTATCGTTACAAGTCATACCGGTCTGACCAGTGGTGTTATGGCGAATATTAGAAAGTCAATATGTGGCGGTCAAGGCGCACGCGCTGAGGGGATACCCTAGGGCCGTGTCCGGCCCGGGGTACGTGCGTTTCGCAGGCTGAACCCGCACGGTTTCTCGGGGATGACGGCCGGAACTTCGGTTTCCGGCATGGGGTCGCACTGGGTATCCCCAACAAGTCGCAAACACAGGTCAGGGAGACGCCATGCGAATGAAAGACACGGTGGTACTCGTCACGGGCAGCGCGCAAGGTATCGGGCGCGCCATCGCCATCCGGCTGGCACAGGAAGGCGCGCGCATCGTGGTGGAAGACCGGCAGGACAGCGCGATGGCAGAGCAGACGCTGGATGCTGTGCGCAAGGCCGGTAGCGATGGTTGCGTGATCGCCGGTGACGTGGGGCGCGTGGCGGATGTTCAGGCGGTCGTAGCGAAGGCGGTTGAGCAGATGGGGCGGCTGGACGTGCTGGTCAATAACGCCGGGGTGGAGCGTCGCGCCGCCTTTCTGGACGTGACGGAAGCCGACTACGACCTCGTGCTGGACATCAATCTGAAAGGCGCGTTCTTTCTGACGCAGGCGTTTGTTAAGCACCTGCGCGATACGAAGCGCGGCGGGCGCATCGTCAATGTCAGCTCGGTGCACGAAGAGTTGCCGTTTCCCCACTTCACCAGCTACTGCGCCAGTAAAGGCGGCATGAAGATGATGATGCGCAATCTCGCCATCGAACTCGCGCCGCTCGGCATTACGGTCAATAACGTCGCGCCCGGCGCGGTCGGCACGGCGATCAATCAGCAACTGCTCAAGAACAAGTCGGAACTCGACGCGCTGCTCGCCAACATTCCGCTGGGCCGTCTTGCCGATCCGAGTGAAGTGGCCAACGCCGTGCTGTTCCTCGCGTCGCCGGAAGCCAGTTACGTGACGGGGACGACGGTGTTCGTCGACGGCGGTCTGCTCTGGAATTATTCGGAGCAATGACCATGACCGACACCGCGCAACGCACGCTCTCGCAAGGGGGCATGACGCCGGAGGTCGCGCATGTCGCGCCGTCGGACGTGCTCACGCCGGCCGACCGGTATCAGGAGCTGTTCGTCGCCGTGCAGACGCAGCGCATCTTCCCTGATAGCAAGACGTTTGTGGACTGCGTGCCTAAGCTGGCGCCTGAGGAGGTTCTCCGGCGTTATCGCGATGACGCGGGCCGCCCGGGCTTCGATCTCTCGGCGTTCGTTTCCGGGCACTTCACGATGGAGCGCATTCCCGACAGCCACTATGTGTCGGACCCGGGGCAAGGGCTGGTCGCCCATATCGATGGCCTCTGGGATGTGCTGACCCGGCTGCCGCAAGCGCACCCGGCCGACAGTTCGCTGCTGCCGTTGCCGCAGTCCTACGTGGTGCCCGGCGGACGCTTTCACGAACTCTATTACTGGGACTCCT
The DNA here is from genome assembly GCF_002179865.1 of Pandoraea sp. PE-S2R-1. NCBI lineage: Bacteria > Pseudomonadati > Pseudomonadota > Betaproteobacteria > Burkholderiales > Burkholderiaceae > Pandoraea > Pandoraea sp. PE-S2R-1. The sequence continues at coordinate 299,938 of NZ_NGUR01000007.1, forward strand.
ATTTCACGATGCTCGGCCTCGCCCAAAGCGGACGCCACGACCTGCTCGTGAATATGGCCGACAACTTCTCGTTTCTCATCGATACGTATGGTCACGTGCCGAACGGCAACCGTACGTACTACCTGAGCCGGTCGCAGCCCGCGATGTACGGTCTGATGATCGAGCTCTTCGAGTCGCACGGCGTGGCGCGTGCGGTCCGCTATTTGCCGCATCTGCTGCGTGAGCACGCCTACTGGATGGAGGGGGAGGAATCGCTCGCTGCCGGTGACGCGTTCCGTCATCTGGTGCGCCTGCCTGACGGCGCGCTGCTCAATCGCTATTGGGACGAGCGCGATACGCCGCGCGAGGAGGGCTATCTCGAAGACGTCAATACGGCGCTGCATGCCCCCGCGCGTAATGCGGGGGAGGTGTATCGCGATCTGCGCGCCGGGGCAGCGTCGGGCTGGGATTTCAGTTCGCGCTGGCTCGGCGACGCGAACGATCTCTCTACGATTCGCACGACGGCGATTCTGCCGGTCGATCTGAATAGCTTTCTCTTCGCAACGGAGCGGCAGATCGCACGACTGAGTGAAGCGGCCGGTGACGCGCAGCAAGCGCTGGCGTTTGCCGCGCGTGCCGAAGCGCGCCGACGTGCGATGACGCGCTTTCTCTGGAGTGACGACGACGGCGCGTTCATGGACTACGACTGGCAGCTCGGGGAGATTCGACGGCAATTGACGGCGGCGATCGCCGCGCCATTGTTTGTTGGCATGGCTTCGCGTGAAGAGGCCCATCGCACGGCACGCGCGATGGCCGATCGCCTGATCGCGGCGGGCGGGCTCCGCACTTCAGAGGCATCAATGCAAACCTCAAGCCTTCAGCAATGGGACCCGCCCAACGGCTGGGCGCCGCTGCAATGGATCGCCATTCATGGCCTGCGCAAGTACGGCGAGAATCGGCTGGCCACAGAGATCGCCCATCGCTGGCTGGCGACGGTCGGGGCGCTTTACACGCGGGAGAGCAAGCTAGTGGAAAAGTACTCGCTGCACACGAGCGACGCGATGTGCGCTTGTGGCGGCGGGGGCGGGGAGTATCCGTTGCAGGATGGCTTCGGCTGGACGAACGGCGTGGTGCGGCGCCTGCTCGGGGACCATCCGGAACATCATGCCCACATGGCACTGGCGCGCGGGCGGCCGCGAGGGTAACCAAGGGCGCAGGGTTGGTGGCGGCAGAGAGAGCGGTCGGGCAGGCCGGAGGCAGCCGGGAGGCAGGCGTGCAGCGGGCCCGGCAGGCGGCGCTTGCAGCCCATGGGAGGGCGCTGCATCCGCCGATATTTGGCGTCGTACAATGCGCCATACTGATCCGCGCGTATTTCGCGGAATTCCCGCACGACTTGTGAGGCCACATGAAGCATTCGGCACACGCCGTAACCGACGCTGCCGTCGCCATCATCCGCGAGCGCATTGAGCGTCAGGTCTATCCGACCGGCGCGATGTTGCCGTCGCAACGCCAACTCGCCGAAGAACTGTCGATCAGCCGCGCCTCGCTGCGCGAAGCCCTCTCGACGCTCGAAGCCCTCGGTATGGTCTCCATCCGCCCCGGCAAGGGCGTGTACGTGAGCGACGCGTCGGCCCGCGTCGGCGTGGCCTGGCGCTTCGCCGACCAGATTTCGCTCGCCGACACGTATCAACTTCGCTACGCGCTCGAAGGCTTCGCCGCCCGGCTGGCCGCCCACGCCGCCGGCGCCGACGAAATGGCATGGCTCACCGACAACGTCGACGAAATGAAGGCTGCCCTCATCGAAGGCGACGTGGATACGGCGGCGCAGCTCGATTTCGCGTTCCATCTGCGCATCGTCGGACTCGCCGGAAACGGCGCCATTGCCGACATCCTGCGCGGCAGCACCGAAATCGTCATGGAAAGCCAGCGCCTGCCGTTCTATCAGCGCGAACTCGTGCTTTCTACCTATCATGAACACATGGAGATCCTCGACGCCCTGCGACGCCGCGATGGCGCCGCCGCAGGGGCCGCGATGGAGCGCCATATCGTGCTGGCGGCCCAGCGGGCGGGCATTCACTTCCCTATCCCCTCTGCGTATTCGTCCGCCGGCGGCCTTGCCCCCAGGGAGAACGCAGAGCGTACTGGTACTCCACACGTTCAGCTTTGAGATGAAAGGGATTTGCGCTATACTTTGAGGGTTTTGGTCATTTAACCCTCACCCTAGCGCCTACCCGCCTGACATCTCGTCCGCAGTCCGAGCATCCGCTGTGCGCATATTCCGCGCAATTCCGGTGCCCGCGCTGATGTCATCGCGGCGGACGATGGGGCTGGCAGCCGGGGTGAACCCTTCAGGAGTTTCCCGTGCTGCCGTCATTCCCACCCGCTATTCTCGCGCTCGCTGACGGCACGGTCTTTCGTGGGTACGCCATTGGCGCTGCCGGTCACACCATCGGCGAAGTCGTGTTCAACACGGCCATCACCGGCTATCAGGAAATCCTCACCGACCCCAGCTATGCGCGCCAGATCGTCACGTTGACGTATCCGCACATCGGCAACACGGGCGTCAACAGTGAAGACGTCGAAGCCACGAAAGTCCATGCCGCCGGCCTGATCATCAAGGATCTTCCGATCCTCGAATCGAATTTCCGCGCCGACAAAACCCTGTCGCAATATCTGAAAGACGAAGGCGTCGTTGCCATCGCCGGTATCGACACGCGCCGACTCACCCGCATTCTGCGCGAGAAGGGTGCGCAGAACGGCTGCATCCTCGCCGGTGAAGAAGCCGACGAAGGCAAGGCCATCGCGCTCGCCCAGTCGTTCCCGGGTCTCGCCGGGATGGATCTCGCCAAGGTCGTCTCGACGACCGAGCGTTACTCCTGGACGCAGACGGAATGGCGTCTGGGCGAAGGCTACGGCGAGCAAAAAGACCCGCAGTTCCATGTGGTCGCCCTCGACTACGGCGTCAAGCGCAACATTTTGCGCATGCTCGCCGAGCGCGGCTGCAAGGTCACGGTGCTGCCGGCCCAAAGCACGGCTGACGACGTGTTCGCCCTGAACCCGGACGGCGTATTCCTCTCGAACGGCCCCGGCGATCCGGAACCGTGCGATTACGCCATCGCCGCCACGAAGACGTTCCTCGAGCGCCGCATCCCGACGTTCGGCATCTGCCTCGGCCACCAGATCATGGGCCTGGCCGTCGGTGCGAAGACCCTCAAGATGAAGACCGGCCACCACGGCGCGAACCATCCGGTGAAGGACTTGGCGTCGGGCCGCGTGGTGATCACCTCGCAGAACCACGGTTTCGCAGTCGACGCAAACAGCCTGCCGGACAACGCACGCGTCTCGCACGTGTCGCTGTTCGATGGCACGCTGCAAGGCTTCGAACTGACGGACCGCCCGGCATTCTGCTTCCAGGGTCACCCGGAAGCCTCGCCGGGCCCGCACGACATCGGCTATCTGTTCGACCGCTTCGTGCAGTCGATGGCCGACGCGAAACAAGCCGCCTGAGCGCGACGAACGGATCAGGAAACACGCACCATGCTCGGAAACTCACTCGGCATCGTCAACCTCTGGACCTATCTGGCCGGGGTGGTGGTGGTCATTCTGCTGCCGGGGCCGAATTCGATCTATGTCCTCTCGGTCGCCGCCCAGCGCGGCGTTCGGCAAGGCTACGCGGGCGCCTGCGGGGTGTTCCTCGGTGACACGATCCTGATGGCCCTCGCGGCCGCCGGCGTCGCGTCGCTGCTGCACGCCCAGCCGGCACTGTTCTTCGTGGTGAAGTACTTCGGCGCCGCTTACCTGTTCTGGATGGGCTTCAACATGCTGCGCGGCGCGGTGAAGAACATCCGTGCTGCGCGCGAGAACCCCGCAGCACCGGCGTTGCCGCCGAAGCAGGTGGATGCCGACCGGCCGTTCCGGCGGGCACTGGTTATCAGCCTGTTCAATCCGAAGGCGATCCTGTTCTGCGTGTCGTTTTTCATCCAGTTTGTCGATCCGGGCTACGCCTGGCCGGCGCTGTCCTTTGCAGTGCTGGGCGTGATCGTGCAGACCTGTAGTTTCCTGTACCTGAGCACGCTGATCCTGGCCGGTTCCCGTCTGGCCGAGCACTTCCGGCGACGTCGCCGGTTGAGCGCCGGGGCGACCGGCGGCGTGGGCGCGCTGTTCGTCGGCTTCGGTGTGAAGCTCGCGACCGCGACGCTGAGTTAAATTTTTGTTGAGAACGTTATGCCAAAGCGCACAGACATCAAGAGCATCCTCATCATCGGCGCCGGCCCGATCATCATCGGTCAGGCATGCGAGTTCGATTATTCCGGCGCACAGGCCTGCAAGGCGCTGCGCGAGGAAGGCTACAAGGTCATCCTGATCAACAGCAACCCGGCGACGATCATGACCGACCCGGATACGGCCGATGTGACCTACATCGAACCGATCACCTGGGAAGTCGTCGAGCGCATCATCGCCAAGGAGCGCCCGGATGCCATTCTGCCGACCATGGGCGGCCAGACCGCGCTGAACTGCGCGCTCGATCTGCACAAGCATGGCGTGCTCGACAAGTACAAGGTCGAGCTGATCGGCGCCTCGCCGGAAGCCATCGACAAGGCTGAAGACCGTCTGAAGTTCAAGGACGCGATGACCAAGATCGGTCTCGGTTCGGCCAAGTCGGGCATCGCCCACTCGATGGAAGACGCGCTCGCCGTGCAAGCGCAGATCACCGCCGAGATCGGTGGCAGCGGCTACCCGATGGTGATTCGCCCGTCGTTCACGCTGGGCGGCTCGGGTGGCGGTATTGCCTACAACCGTGAAGAATTCGAAGAGATCTGCAAGCGCGGTCTCGACCTCTCGCCCACGCGCGAACTGCTCATCGAAGAGTCGCTGCTCGGCTGGAAGGAATACGAGATGGAAGTCGTGCGCGACCGCGCCGACAACTGCATCATCGTTTGCTCGATCGAAAACCTCGACCCGATGGGCGTGCACACCGGTGACTCGATCACGGTTGCACCGGCCCAGACGCTGACCGACAAGGAATACCAGCTGCTGCGTAACGCATCGCTGGCAGTGCTGCGCGAAATCGGCGTGGAGACGGGCGGCTCGAACGTCCAGTTCTCGATCAACCCGAAGGACGGCCGTATGGTCGTCATCGAAATGAACCCGCGTGTGTCGCGCTCGTCGGCCCTCGCATCGAAAGCCACCGGCTTCCCGATCGCCAAGATCGCCGCCAAGCTGGCGGTCGGCTACACGCTCGATGAACTGCGTAACGACATCACGGGCGGCGCCACGCCGGCCTCGTTCGAACCGACGATCGACTACGTCGTGACGAAGGTGCCGCGTTTCGCGTTCGAGAAATTCCGTGAAGCCGATGCCCGCCTGACGACGCAGATGAAGTCGGTCGGCGAAGTGATGGCGATTGGCCGTACCTTCCAGGAATCGTTCCAGAAGGCCATGCGCGGTCTGGAAGTCGGCGTGGACGGTCTGGACGAAAAGTCGACCGACCGCGACGAGATCGTGGCCGAAATCGGCGAGCCGGGCCCGGACCGTATCTGGTACGTCGGCGACGCATTCCGTCTGGGCATGAGCCTCGAAGAGGTGTACGCCGAGACCGCGATCGACCCGTGGTTCCTCGCGCAACTCGAAGCCATCATCAAGAAGGAAAAGGCACTCGGCGGCCGTACGCTCGAGAGCCTGACGACCGAAGAACTGCGCTTCCTGAAGCAAAGCGGCTTCTCGGATCGCCGTCTGGCCAAGCTGCTCGGCACCGACCAGACCGCCGTTCGCAAGGCGCGTATCGCCCAGAACGTGCGTCCGGTCTACAAGCGCGTGGACACCTGTGCGGCCGAATTCGCGACCAACACCGCTTACATGTACTCGACCTACGAGGAAGAGTGCGAAGCCCAGCCGACCAACAAGAAGAAGGTCATGGTGCTCGGCGGCGGCCCGAACCGTATCGGTCAGGGTATCGAGTTCGACTACTGCTGCGTGCACGCCGCGCTGGCGTTGCGCGACGATGGTTACGAAACCATCATGGTCAACTGCAACCCGGAAACGGTGTCGACGGACTATGACACGTCGGATCGTCTGTACTTCGAGCCGGTGACGCTCGAAGACGTGCTCGAAATCGTCGACCTCGAAAAGCCGGTCGGCGTGATCGTGCAGTACGGCGGTCAGACCCCGCTCAAGCTCGCGCTCGATCTCGAAGCGAACGGTGTGCCCATCGTCGGCACCAGCCCCGACATGATCGACGCGGCCGAAGACCGCGAGCGCTTCCAGAAGCTGCTGCACGATCTGGGCCTGCGTCAGCCGCCGAACCGCACTGCTCGTGCGGAAGACGAAGCGCTCAAGCTGGCTGCCGAGATCGGCTACCCGCTGGTGGTGCGCCCGTCGTATGTGCTGGGTGGCCGCGCGATGGAAATCGTCCACGAGCCGCGTGACCTCGAGCGCTACATGCGCGAGGCCGTCAAGGTGAGCCACGACAGCCCGGTGCTGCTCGACCGCTTCCTCGACGACGCTATCGAATGCGACGTCGACTGCATCTCCGACGGCACGGACGTCTACATCGGCGGCGTGATGGAGCACATCGAACAAGCCGGCGTGCACTCCGGTGACTCGGCTTGCTCGCTGCCGCCGTACTCGCTGTCGGCCGAAACGGTCGCTGAACTCAAGCGTCAAACGGCCGCGATGGCCCACGCGCTGAACGTGGTCGGCCTGATGAACGTGCAGTTCGCGATTCAGCAGGGCAACGGCGTCGACACGATCTACGTGCTCGAAGTAAACCCGCGTGCCTCGCGTACGGTGCCGTACGTCTCGAAGGCGACCGGCCGCCAACTGGCCAAGATCGCCGCGCGTGCGATGGTCGGCCAGACGCTCAAGGAACAACGTGTGACGAGCGAAGTCTCGCCGCCGTACTTCAGCGTGAAGGAAGCCGTGTTCCCGTTCGTGAAGTTCCCGGGCGTCGACCCGGTGCTTGGGCCGGAAATGCGCTCGACGGGTGAAGTGATGGGCGTGGGCCGCACGTTCGGCGAAGCGCTCTTCAAGTCGCAACTGGCCGCGGGCTCGCGTCTGCCGGCCTCGGGCACGGTGCTGCTCACGGTGAAGGATGCGGACAAGCCGCGCGCCGTCGAAGTTGCCCGCATGCTGCACGCGCTCGGCTACCCGATCGTGGCAACACGCGGTACGGCTGCCGCGATCGAAGCCGCCGGTATCCCGGTGCGTGTGGTCAACAAGGTGAAGGACGGCCGTCCGCACATTGTCGACATGATCAAGAACGGCGAGATCGCGCTGGTGTTCACCACGGTGGACGAAACCCGCACGGCCATTGCCGATTCGCGCTCGATCCGTATGTCGGCGCAGGCGCACAAGGTCACGTATTACACGACGATCTCGGGTGCTCGTGCTGCCGTGGAAGGCCTGAAGTACTTGCAGAATCTGGAGGTCTACGACCTGCAAAGCCTGCACGCGCTGCTGCCGGCCCAGGCCTGATCGGGGCAAGGTAACAGGGCGGATCTCCGGCGCGGTTCACGCTGCGCCGGGGGAAGTCGCAAAAATGGCGCGTAGACCGGGGAACCCATCCCCGGCCTACGCGCCAAATGCATTATGTGGTGCGGATTGCCGCGCGATTCGTCACCTGTCGAACTTCGACGCGTGACTGGATTGGCAGCTACGGCAACTCTGCTACACTAACGCCATATAGGTGTCACAGCCGCGGTCAAGCGGCGTTCGCAAAAAGTGCGAATGCGGCTTTGCTGCGGCAATTTTTTTGTCTTTCGGAACAACGCGCATGAGTACCATTCCTCTGACCAAGCGGGGCGCCGAGCTGCTCAAGGATGAGCTGCACCGCCTGAAGACCATCGAACGTCCGGCTGTGATCATTGCGATCTCGGAAGCCCGTGCGCAAGGCGATCTGTCGGAAAATGCCGAATACGACGCCGCCAAGGAAAAACAGGGTTTCATCGAAGGCCGCATTCAGGACCTCGAATCGAAGCTGTCTGCCGCGCAGATCATCGATCCGGCGGCGCTTGATGCCGAAGGCCGTGTGGTCTTCGCCGCAACGGTCGAACTCGAAGATCTCGATAACGGCGGCACGGTGCTGTATCAAATCGTCGGCGACGACGAAGCCGACATCGACCACGGCAAGATTTCGGTGAGTTCGCCGATCGCGCGTGCGCTCATTGGCAAGCATGCAGGCGACGTGGCCGAAGTGCAGGCCCCGAGCGGCGTGCGTGAGTACGAGATCATCGATGTCCGCTACGTCTGATATGACGACCGGCGTGGCGACGGCCGGCGGAGCACCGCGACTGGAACGACTGTTCCGGTTGGTGGCGACCGTCTGGTGCGGCAGCCAATGGGCGATCGGCTACATTGTCGCGCCCACGCTGTTCGCCGTGCTTGAGTCACGCATGGTGGCCGGTACGGTGGCAGGTCGACTGTTTCACACGCAGGCGTGGCTGAGTCTCGTTTGCGGTGTGTTGCTGGTCTGGCTGGCCACTGCCCTCGTGGCGCGCACGGCCGACGAACAAGCCGCGCGCCGTTATCGCGGCCTGCGTTGGCTGGCGGTAGCGATGATGGTCTGTGTGCTGGTCAGCTCGTTTGCGTTGCAGCCGTTTATGGCGCAATTGCGGGCGGCGGCCGAAGCCACGGGCGTCGAGATCGGGCAATCGCCGTATGCAGCACGTTTCGGCATGCTGCATGGTATTTCCAGTGTCATCTATCTGTTGCAAAGCTTGCTGGGTGTGGTGCTGATCTGGCGCCAACCGGTGCGCGGCTAAATGCCGCAGGCGGCGAGAGCGGGCAATCCAGTCGATTGACCGTGGTCGTTGCCCAATAAAAAACGCGCCCGACATTGTGCGGGCGCGTTGTCTTAGGAGCGGTCGGAATCGTGAGAACGAACCACCGTCCCGGTCAGACGCGAAGCGGGCTGAAATCCGCTTCGATCCGGAATGGTCCGGATCAGTCGTTGCGTTGACGCTTGACGCTCGTCTGACGTTTCTTGGCTTTCTTGACGATACCACCAGCCGTCATGCGCTCGTTACCGCGCACGGTCATCTTCTTGACGGCGGGGCGTCGGCCGGAGTGCGGGCTGTTCTTGACGACCGTCACGGTGCGCGGTGCGCGACCCTTGACGGTGGTGCCGCTACCGCCGGAGCGTGCGCGCACCGGGGTTTCATCTTCGTCCGGGGTCGGGCGATACACCACGAGCAGTTTGCCGATGTGTTGCACCGGCGCTGCACCGAGTTGGTCGCAAATGGTTTCGTAAATGGCGATGCGTGCGTCGCGTTCGTCACCGAAGACACGTACCTTGATCAGTTCGTGGGCCTTCAGGGCGCCGTCGATTTCCTTGAGCACCGCTGGCGTCAAGCCGTCGGCGCCGATCAGAACGACAGGGTTCAGCGCATGGGCGGCGGAGCGCAGGTCGGCGCGTTGCGCCGGGGTCAGGGTCAAAGCAGACATAGAAGACAGACGAGAGACAAACGAGACAAACGAAGAGGAATGCGCCTGGGAGCGATCACCGGAGCACCTGCCACTGGCAAGTCCGACTCAGCATTTTGGGCGCGCAAGGGCGTATTATCCTGCAAATTCGCAGTGTTTTTGAAGAATTATGGCAAAAAACCGTTTCAGCCACGCCTGGCTGCACGATCACATCAACGATCCCTACGTCAAAATGGCGCAGCGAGAGGGCTATCGGGCCCGCGCAGCGTACAAGCTTAAGGAAATCGATGAACAGGACCGGCTGATCAAGCCGGGCCACGTGATTGTCGACCTTGGCGCAACCCCTGGCAGCTGGAGCCAGTACGCCCGCAACAAGCTCGCAGCAGGTAAGCGGGCCGACGGCGGTATCGACGGCACGATCGTCGCGCTGGACATCCTCCCGATGGAGCCGATTGCCGATGTGACCTTCCTGCAAGGCGATTTCCGCGAGGACAGCGTGCTCGAACAGCTCGAAGAAATCGTCGGGGGCCGGAAAGTGGACCTTGTACTTTCCGACATGGCCCCCAATTTGTCAGGTGTCGCGGTGGCAGATGCGGCGCGGATCGAGCATCTTTGTGATCTGGCGCTGGATTTCTCTCAACGGCACTTGAAACCGGAAGGGGCGTTACTGGTCAAATGTTTCCACGGCAGCGGCTATAGCCAGATTGTCGAAAAATTCAAACGCCAGTTCAAAACCGTGGCGCCGCGCAAGCCCAAGGCGTCTCGCGACAAATCTTCCGAAACTTTCATTCTGGGTCGGGGTTTGAAAAATCCGGCTTGATGCCCGTCAAACCAGCGCTCTGGCGCTATGGTGGCGGTAAAGAATCACTATGGCGGTGCGCCTGCGAGTGGATTAGAATGAATTCCTGGCGCGAAGCGATTTCATGAAGGAGCAACGCTTTGAACAATAATATGTTTTCCAAAGCGGCGGTGTGGTTAGTCATCGCGCTGGTCTTGTTTACTGTTTTTAAACAGTTCGACAAGCCGCACGTCCAGGAGGGCGTGACGTACTCCCAGTTCATGGACGATGCCAAGAACGGCAAGATCAAGAACGTGATAGTGCAAGGGCGTAGCCTTCAGGTGACGCCGAGCGACGGCCAGAAATACACCATCGTGTCGCCGGGCGACATCTGGATGGTGGGCGATCTCATGAAGTACGGCGTGCAAGTCTCGGGTAAAGCCGACGACGAGCCGAACGTGCTCATGTCCGCACTGTATTACCTCGGACCAACGCTGCTGATCATCGGCTTCTGGTTCTTCATGATGCGACAGATGCAGGGCGGCGGTAAGGGCGGTGCCTTCTCCTTCGGCAAATCCCGCGCGCGTCTCATCGATGAAAACGCCAATCCGGTCACATTTGCGGACGTCGCCGGTTGCGACGAAGCCAAATATGAAGTCGGCGAACTGGTCGACTTCCTGAAAGATCCTCAGAAATTCCAGAAGTTGGGCGGTCGTATTCCGCGCGGCGTGCTGCTGGTCGGCCCGCCGGGGACCGGTAAGACGTTGCTCGCGCGCGCCATTGCCGGCGAAGCGAAGGTGCCGTTCTTCAGCATTTCCGGTTCGGACTTCGTTGAAATGTTCGTCGGCGTGGGCGCTGCCCGTGTCCGCGACATGTTTGAAAACGCCAAGAAGCAGTCGCCGTGTATCGTGTTCATCGACGAAATCGACGCGGTCGGCCGTCATCGTGGCGCTGGTATGGGCGGCGGTAACGACGAACGCGAACAGACGTTGAACCAGATGCTCGTTGAAATGGACGGCTTCGAAGCCAACTCGGGCGTCATCGTGATTGCCGCGACGAACCGTTCGGACGTGCTGGACAAGGCGTTGCTGCGTCCGGGCCGTTTCGACCGTCAGGTCTACGTCGGTCTGCCGGATATCCGCGGCCGTGAGCAGATTCTGAAGGTGCACCTGCGCAAGGTGCCGATCTCGAACGACGTCGACGCTTCGGTGATCGCACGTGGCACGCCGGGCATGTCGGGCGCCGATCTGGCCAACCTCGTGAACGAAGCCGCGCTGTTTGCCGCGCGCCGTAACAAGCGCATCGTCGAGATGCTTGATTTCGAAGACGCGAAGGACAAGATTTTCATGGGTCCGGAGCGCAAGTCGGCTGTCATGCGCGACGAAGAGCGCAGGGCAACGGCTTACCACGAGTCGGGTCACGCAGTGGTGGCGATGTCGCTGCCGGGCGCCGATCCGGTGCACAAGGTGACGATCATTCCGCGCGGCTGGGCGCTGGGCGTGACGATGCAGCTGCCGGAGCACGACAAGTACTCGGAGTATCGCGACACGATGCTCGTGCAGATCGCCATGCTGTTCGGCGGTCGTGCAGCGGAAGAAGTGTTCCTGAACAAGATGTCGACGGGCGCTTCGAACGACTTCGAGCGCGCCACCAAGCTGGCTCGCGACATGGTGACCCGTTACGGTATGTCTGACGCCCTGGGCCCGATGGTCTACGTCGACACCGAGCAGGACTCGATGTTTGGCCGGATGTCGGCCAAGTCGGTCTCGGAAGCCACGCAGCAGAAGGTCGACGCGGAAGTTCGCCGCATTCTGGACGAACAATACGCACTGGCCCGCAAACTGCTGGAAGACAACCGCGATAAGGTCGAAACGATGACCCAAGCCCTGATGGACTGGGAAACGATCGACGCGGAACAGGTCAAGGACATCATGGAAGGGCGCCCGCCGCGTCCCCCGAAGAATGGTCCGTCGAGCGGTGGTGCATCGGGTGGCAATCCGCCGCTCAAGCCGAGCAACACGCCGGCAACCGTCTGAGACGGTCGCCATTCGGCGAGTTGACCGATAGCAGTTCAGGAAGTACCCAGCAAAAAGGCCGGCAAATTGCCGGCCTTTTTGCTTTGGCACCCGCGGCGATCGTCTGATGAAGTGTCTGAAGACTTGTCCGATGAAGGGATGTCAGGAATTCTGAAATTCCGTGTTACCGAGTGTTTCCGTGGTCGATACACGAAGTGAATCCGGTAACATTACGGCCATACACGATAAGGTCCTACAGAGCCAAGAGTTTCCGAATGTCCACCGAGCCGCTGACATCTTCCGTTCCCCCGTCCGACGACATGACGTTCGCCGTCGCCGGTGACACTACGCCGCCCGCGAAGCCCGACACGCTGGCCCTGGGGCCGCGATTTCGACTCGATGCGCGGCGTGTGCATGTCATGGGCATTCTCAATGTCACGCCCGACTCGTTCTCTGACGGCGGCAAGTTTGCCGGCCGTGACGCAGCACTGCGGCATGCCGAGCAGTTGATTGCCGAGGGTGTGGACATTCTCGATATCGGCGGAGAGTCCACACGTCCGGGCGCCGAGGCGTTGCCGGAAGCCGCCGAGCTTGACCGTGTCGTCCCGATTGTGGAGGCCCTGCGTGACTGCGGCGTGCCGCTCTCTGTCGACACGTACAAGCCCGGTGTGATGCGCGCGGTGCTGGCCGCCGGTGCGGACATGATCAACGACATCTGGGGTTTCCAGAAGCCGGGTGCCGTCGACGCCGTACGCGATAGCGAAGCGGCGCTGTGCATCATGCACATGCTGCACGACCCGAAAACCATGCAGGATGCACCGATCTACACCGACGTCGTGACCGAAGTGGCGGCCTTTCTCGACGGTCGAGTCGACGCCATGATGTCCGCAGGTGTTGCGCCGGAACGTCTGTATCTCGATCCGGGATTCGGTTTCGGCAAGAATCTTGCGCATAATCTCGCCTTGCTCAAGCACCTGCGGGTGCTCTCTCGCGACGGCTTGCCCCTGTTGGTCGGCATGTCGCGCAAGCGCATGCTGGGTGAGATCACCGGCCGTGAGACCCCGATGGAGCGTCAGGTGGCGAGCGTGGCCGCCGCGATGTGCGCCGCCGATCGCGGCGCAGCAATCGTGCGTGTTCACGATGTGGCGGAAACCGTCGACGCGCTTAAGGTGTGGCACGCCGTACGCGACGCCGAGTAATATCGCGGACCGGCTGGATCCGTCGCCGGCGAGCGGTTGGCGAATGCGGCCCGCAAACGGCAGCGGCGGTCCGCAAACGGCAAGCGGCAGGGGCGAGGGGACGTGACTGGGACGTCTTTGGTCAAAAATGTCAGCTAGCGCAAACCTCGCCCGACGACGAAAATCGTACACAACGAAAGCAATAGGAACGAAGCGCGCGGCAGGGCCTTCCACGGTCGTGACGCGCCAACAGGGAATGACGCAACGATGAAACGACGCTATTTTGGCACCGACGGGATTCGCGGTACGGTGGGCGAGGGGCCCATTACGCCGGAGTTCGTGCTTCGATTGGGGTATGCCGCAGGCCGCGTGCTGGCCGGCAACCAGTTACTGGGCCGCCCCACTGTGCTGATCGGCAAGGACACGCGTGTTTCGGGCTATATGCTGGAAGCGGCACTGGAAGCGGGCTTTGCTGCCGCGGGCGTCGACACGATGATGGCCGGTCCGATGCCCACGCCGGCTGTGGCTTATCTCACCCGCGCGTTGCGTCTCGCCGCCGGTGTGGTAATCAGTGCTTCGCACAATCCGTATCACGACAACGGCATCAAGTTCTTCTCGGCAAACGGCAACAAGCTGCCGGACGAGACCGAGCTGCAAATCGAGGCCGAACTCGACAACCCGATGAGCTGCGTGCGCTCCGAGCAACTGGGCAAGGCCCGTCGACTGGACGACGCCGCCGGACGTTACATCGAATTCTGCAAGAGCACGTTCCCGAACGAGTTCGACTTGCGCGGTGTGAAGATCGTGGTCGATTGTGCAAACGGTGCGGCCTATCACATCGCCCCGCACGTGTTCCACGAACTGGGCGCGGAAGTCATTGCCATCGGCAATCAGCCGAATGGCTTCAACATCAATGAAGACTGCGGCGCAACCTCGCCCGACGCGCTCATGCGCGCGGTGCGTGCCAATCATGCCGATATCGGTGTCGCGCTGGACGGCGACGCGGACCGTGTGCAGATCGTCGACGGCGCTGGCCGCCTTTATAACGGCGACGAGTTGCTCTATCTGCTCGTCAAGGACCGTCTGGAGCACGGCACTGTGCCGGGGGCCGTGGGTACGTTGATGACGAACATGGCTGTGGAAGTGGCGCTGAAGGGCCTTGGCGTGCCGTTCGTGCGGGCCAAAGTCGGTGATCGCTACGTGCTTGAGCAACTCTATAAGCACGGCTGGCAGATCGGCGCGGAAGGCTCGGGTCACATTCTGTGCCTCGACAAGCACACGACCGGCGACGGTATCGTCTCGGCATTGCAAGTTCTCGCCGCCATTCGCCGCGCCGACAACAAACCGCTGGCGAAGCTGCTCGAAGGCGTACGCCTGTTCCCGCAGCACATGATCAACGTGCGTACGCCGGTCGGCTACGACTGGACGGCCGATACGCGTCTGGCCGCCGAGCGCGATGCCATCGAGGCAAAGCTGGGCGACTCGGGGCGCGTATTGATTCGCGCATCGGGCACCGAGCCGGTGTTGCGTGTGATGGTCGAAGCCCGCGACGAGTCGCAAGCGACGTCGTTCGCTCAGCATCTGGCCAATGTCGTGAAGGGTGCGGCTTAAATCCGAAATCTTCCGCTGAACGGCGAGCTCTCGCGGTTCCTGAACACAGCGTGATTGTCACCGTCATCGTCATCGGCACCGGATATCGGCGCCGATGACGGCAGCGGCAGCACCAACCTTCCCATGCCGGGAATGTTCCCCCTCACTGTCACATTTGTGACAGCCTGCCGTCCGTCGTAAGATCAATTCCGACAGTGTCACGGTAATGACACACTCCCTCCATCCCCTCGTAAATCGCGATACATCGTCTTAGGAAAGCTCCGAAAGCCGCGCCGATATTGGGTTTCACGAAAATGCCATCGACACCGCGCACTGTGTCGAATGTGACATTCCCGGGGCGGCGAGATGACAGTCAGATGGTGAATATCCGGAAATGACACATGATTGTCACATTCGGACTCTATTCTTCGAGCCATCCACACGCTGTACACACCACTCGGAGAAATCCATGAAGCTGATGAAGACTGCGATTGCCGGCCTGGCTGGCGCACTGTTCGCCGCTGGCGCAATTGCGGGCGAGATTACCGGCGCCGGCAGCACGTTCGCGGCCCCTATCTACACGAAGTGGGCCGATTCGTACCAGAAGGCGACCTCGAACAAGGTCAACTATCAAGGTATCGGTTCCTCGGGCGGCATCAAGCAAATTCAAGCCAAGACCGTCGATTTCGCCGGTTCTGACGCCCCGCTGACGGACGAAGAGCTGGCCAAGCAAGGCCTGTTCCAGTTCCCGACGGTGGTTGGCGGCATCGTGCCGGTGATCAACGTTCCGGGCGTGAAGCCGGGCGAGCTGGTGCTGTCGGGTGAACTGCTCGGCGACATCTACCTGGGCAAGATCAAGAAGTGGAACGACCCGGCCATCGCCAAGTTGAACCCGAAGGTCAAGCTGCCGGATACCGACATCGCCGTGGTTCGCCGCGCCGACGGTTCGGGCACGAGCTTCGTGTTCACGAACTACCTGTCGAAGGTCAACGCCGAATGGAAGAGCAAGGTTGGCGAAGGCACGACGGTGAACTGGCCGACGGGTACGGGCGGTAAGGGCAACGACGGCGTCGCCGCCTTCGTGCAACGTCTGCCGGGCGCTATCGGCTACGTGGAATCGGCTTACGCCAAGCAGAACAAGCTGACGTACACGGCCCTGACCAACGCCGCTGGCAAGGTTGTCGAGCCGAACGCCGAAACGTTCAAGACGGCTGCCGGTCACGCCGAATGGTCGAAGACGTTCTACCAGATCCTGACGAACGAGCCGGGCGAAAAGTCGTGGCCGATCGTGGCTGCCACGTTCGTTCTGCTGCACCAGAAGGCTGACGCCGGCAAGGAAGCGCAAAGCGCCGAAGTGCTGAAGTTCTTCGACTGGTCGTTCAAGAACGGCAACCAGACCGCGACGGAACTGGACTACATTCCGCTGCCGGAAGATGTCCTGAAGCAAATCCGCGCCGGCTGGAAGGCAAAGGTGGCCGATTCGGCCAACAAGGCTGGCATCTAAGACGCCTGCCCGGCACCGTGCCACGCTTTGCGGCGTAGCGCGGTGCTCCAGACCTGCTTTATCCGCGCCGCCCGCGCCGCCGCCTGATGGTTGATCCGGCAACGGCTGGCGGCGCGTCTCACGAAAGAGACGACATCATGGCAGAAGCCACCAGCCCCCTCGCAACGCCGGGCGCCGCTACGCAGCGGGCTCCGTCTTCCGCTGGCGACATCCTTTTCGCACTGATCGCCCGCGCCGCCGCCGTTATCACGCTGCTCCTGCTGGGCGGAATCATCGTGTCGCTCATCGTGAGCGCACTGCCGTCCATCCAGAAGTTCGGCTTCGCGTTCCTGTGGACGAAAGAATGGGATCCCCCTGCTGAACAGTTCGGGGCACTGGTGCCGATCTACGGCACGATCGTGACGTCGATCATCGCGCTTCTTATCGCTGTGCCGGTCAGCTTCGGCATTGCGCTGTTTCTCACTGAACTCTCGCCCGTATGGCTGCGTCGCCCGCTGGGCACCGCCATCGAGCTGCTGGCCGCTATTCCGAGCATCGTCTACGGGATGTGGGGTCTGCTGGTTTTCGCTCCGATCTTCAGCCAGTACTTCCAGAAGCCGCTGCAAGGCCTGCTTGGCAACGTGCCGGTGATCGGCGCGTTGTTTCAGGGCCCGCCGCTGGGCATCGGTATCCTGCCGGCCGGCGTGATCCTCGCGATCATGATCATTCCGTACGTCGCCTCGGTCATGCGCGACGTGTTCGAAGTGACGCCCGTGCTGCTCAAGGAATCGGCCTACGGTATCGGCTGCACCACGTGGGAAGTGATGTGGCGCGTGGTGCTGCCCTTCACGAAGACGGGTGTCATCGGCGGCGTCATGCTCGGTCTGGGCCGCGCGCTCGGCGAGACCATGGCCGTCACGTTCGTGATCGGTAACACGAACCTGCTCGATAACGTTTCGCTGTACTCGCCGGGGAACAGCATTACCTCGGCACTCGCCAACGAATTCGCCGAAGCCGGCCCGGGTCTGCATACCGCGGCCTTGATGGAACTCGGCCTGATTTTGTTCTTCATCACCTTTGTGGTGCTGGCGCTGTCCAAGCTCATGCTGCTGCGCCTCGAAAAGGGCGAAGGTAAATAAATGACCCAACAAGCGCTCGAATTGGAAACGCCCGACGTGAAGCCTACCGACGCCTTTACCCGCGTGCGGCTGCAAGCCTACCGCCGCCGCAAAAACGTCTTCGCGATCGCGATGTCGCTCGCGGCGATGGCCTTCGGCCTGCTCTGGCTGCTGTGGATTCTCTACACCACGCTCTCGCTGGGCATCGGCGGCCTGTCGCTGTCGCTGTTCACCGAAATGACGCCGCCGCCGAATACGGCGGGCGGGGGTCTTGCCAACGCCATCGCCGGCAGCCTGATCATGGTCGGCG
Source organism: Pandoraea sp. PE-S2R-1 (assembly GCF_002179865.1). NCBI lineage: Bacteria > Pseudomonadati > Pseudomonadota > Betaproteobacteria > Burkholderiales > Burkholderiaceae > Pandoraea > Pandoraea sp. PE-S2R-1. Next base: position 317,809 of record NZ_NGUR01000007.1, read on the forward strand.
TGGCTACGCTGATCGGCACGCCGCTGGGCATTCTGGCCGGTGTGTATCTGGCGGAATACGGCCAGAAGTCGTGGCTGGCAAGCATCACGCGCTTCATCAACGACATTCTGCTGTCGGCGCCGTCGATCGTGATCGGCTTGTTCGTCTACGCTCTGGTGGTCGCGCAGATGGGTCACTTCTCGGCATGGGCCGGCATCATCGCGCTCGCGCTGCTGCAAGTGCCGATCGTGATTCGCACGACCGAGAACATGCTCAAGCTGGTGCCGAACAACCTGCGTGAAGCGGCCTTCGCACTGGGTACGCCGAAGTGGCGCATTATCGTGAAGATCACGTTGAAGGCGTCGATGGCCGGTATCGTGACGGGCGTGTTGCTGGCCGTGGCGCGTATCGCCGGCGAGACTGCACCGCTGCTGTTCACGGCGCTCTCGAATCAGTTCTGGTCGCTGAACCTGAACCAGCCGATGGCCAACCTGCCGGTCACCATCTTCAAATTTGCCATGAGCCCGTTTGCGGAGTGGCAGGCGCTTGCCTGGGCAGGCGTGTTCATCATCACCCTTGGTGTGCTGTTCCTGAACATTCTGGCGCGCACGCTGTTCGCGAAGAAGTAACCGAACGCGACAACAAACGACGCGACGACATAACGCATACCTGACGGCTGAGACAGACCATGACGAATCCGACACAAGAAATCAAGCTGCCCTCGAAGATCGAAGTCAAGAACCTGAACTTCTTCTACGAGAAATACCACGCGCTCAAGAACATCAACCTGCGCATTCCCGACCGCAAGGTCACGGCCTTCATCGGCCCGTCGGGTTGCGGCAAGTCCACGCTGCTGCGCACGTTCAACAAGATGTACGCCCTGTATCCGGAGCAACGCGCCGAGGGCGAAATCAACATGGACGGCGAAAACCTGCTGACGTCGAAGCAGGACATCGCGCTGCTGCGCGCCAAGGTCGGCATGGTGTTCCAGAAGCCGACGCCGTTCCCGATGTCGATTTACGACAACATCTCGTTCGGCGTGCGCCTGTTCGAGAAGCTCTCGCGCTCGGAAATGGACGATCGCGTGGAGTGGGCGCTGACCAAGGCGGCGCTGTGGAGCGAAGTCAAAGACAAGCTGCAACAGTCGGGCTACGGCCTGTCGGGCGGTCAGCAACAGCGTCTGTGCATTGCGCGCGGTATCGCGATTCGCCCCGAAGTGCTGCTGCTCGACGAGCCGTGCTCGGCGCTCGACCCGATTTCCACGGGCCGCATCGAAGAGCTGATTGCCGAACTCAAGGATGACTACACCGTGGTGATCGTCACGCACAACATGCAGCAGGCGGCACGTTGTTCGGACTACACGGCTTACATGTATCTGGGCGAACTGATCGAATTCGGCGAAACCGAGAAGATCTTCATCAAGCCGGACCGTAAAGAAACCGAAGACTACATCACCGGCCGTTTTGGTTGATCCCCACGAGGAAACCTGCGACATGAACGATAAACACCTTTCCAGCCAGTTCGATTCCGACCTGAATCAGGTTTGCTCGCGCGTCCTCGAGATGGGCGGCCTGGTCGAATCGCAGATCGTCACCGCCATGCAGGGCCTCATCGGGTTCGACCGTGCATTGGTCGACGAAGTGATCGCCAACGAGCACCGTCTCAACACGCTGGAAGTCGAGATCGACGAAGAGTGCAGCAAGATCATTGCGCGTCGCCAGCCGACCGCGCGCGATCTGCGGCTGCTGCTCTCGATTTCGAAGACGATCACCAACCTCGAGCGCGCAGGCGACGAGGCCGAGAAGATCGCCAAGCGCACGCGTCACCTGCTTGAAGACGGTGCGGCACAGAGCGTGAATTTCGCCGAGATCAAGCTCTCGGGCGAAATGGCAGCGCAGTTGCTGCGTCGCACGCTGGACGCGTTTGCGCGTCTGGACATCGTGGCGGCGGCCGAAATCGTGCGCGACGACAAGGCCATCGACAATGAATTCCGTGGCTTCGTGCGAAAATTGGTCACGTACATGATGGAAGACCCGCGCACCATCTCGGCCGGCCTGGATTTCCTGTTCATCGCCAAGGCCATCGAGCGTATCGGCGACCACGCGAAGAACATCGCCGAATTCATCATTTACATCGTCAAGGGCACCGACGTCCGGCACATTTCGCGCGAAGATTTGCAGCGCAAAGTGCAAGGCGAATAACAAGCTCGACATTACTGAAGGTTTGAGAGGCAACCGATGCCCAGCAGCATTCTGATCGTAGAAGACGAGCCGGCGATTTCCGAGCTGATCTCCGTTAATCTGCAACATGCGGGTCACTATCCGATCCGGGCGTACAACGCCGAGCAGGCGCTCACGCTGATTAGCGACGTCCTGCCGGATCTCGTTCTGCTCGACTGGATGCTGCCCGGCAAGTCGGGCGTGACCTTCGCGCGCGAACTGCGGGCGAACGAGCGCACCAAGCACGTGCCCATCATCATGCTCACCGCGCGCAGCGAAGAGCAGGACAAGGTGATGGGTCTGGAGATCGGCGCGGACGACTATGTCACCAAGCCGTTTTCGCCCAAGGAATTGATGGCACGTATCAAGGCGGTGTTGCGCCGCCGTGCGCCGCAGTTGACCGAAGATGTGGTCAGCGTGAACGGCCTGAAGCTCGACCCGGCCACGCACCGTGTGACGAGCCATCAGACGAGCGGCGACATCAAGCTCGATCTGGGCCCGACGGAGTTCCGTCTGCTGCACTTCTTCATGACGCATCCGGAGCGCGTGCACAGCCGCTCGCAGTTGCTCGATCAGGTGTGGGGCGATCACGTGTTCGTGGAAGAGCGCACCGTGGACGTGCACATCAAGCGTCTTCGGGCTGCGCTCAAGCCTGCCGGGCACGATGCTATGATCGAGACCGTACGCGGCAGCGGCTACCGCCTGACGAAGTCGGTCTAAGGCGCTCTGGGCGCTCCGAGGCTGAACCCTGACGTGCGCCGTCGGCGCCGTCAGCCGTCGTTCTCCCCTGCGACTGACGATGGCGTGTGATCGTCTCGTCAGCACCGGGCAGCGGCGGCAAACCCCTGTGCATCGTCTATGAATATCATTTGGGCCCGTGCGCTGGCGTTCCTGATCCTGCAAGCGGCCATTTCCGTGGCCGTGGGCTGGCTGCTCGGCGCGCGCGCAGGCTACGTCACCGCAATTTTCCTGCTGGTGGTGCAGCTTTTCTTCAACGTCTACCACGCGCAACGCCTCTGGCGTCTGCTCGATGCCCCGGTCTACGGGGAAGTGCCGAGCGCGCTCGGCCTGTGGGGCGAAATCTACTACCGGCTGCACAAGCTCGCGAAGCGCTGGCACAACCAGGTCAAGCAGGTCGAGCAGCAGCACGCACGCTTCATTCAGGCCATTCAGGCCTCGCCCAACGGCGTGATCATGCTCGACGAGCATAACCAGATCGAGTGGTGCAACGCGATTGCCGAGACGCACTTCGGCATCGACGCCAAGCGCGATCTGCGCCAACAGATCACCCATTTGCTGCGCACCCCCGCCTTCGTGCATTACCTCTCGTCCGAGCGGTATGACGAGGCGCTGATCATGCAGCACATGGGCGTGAAGCGGAACAACGTGCTCTCGATGCAGGTGTTTCCGTATGGCGACAACCGCAAGCTGATCATCTCGCTCGATGTGACCGATCTGGAACGCACGGACGCCATGCGCCGCGACTTCGTGGCTAACGTCTCGCACGAGTTGAAGACGCCGCTGACGGTGCTCTCCGGCTTTCTGGAGACAGTGGGTGAGCTGCCCCTCTCCGCAGACGAAATTCAGCGTTATGTCGAGATCATGCGTCAGCAGGCATCGCGCATGCAGAGCATCGTGAACGACCTGCTCACGCTGGCCAAGCTCGAAGGCAGTGGCAAGCCGCCTTCGGATGAGCGGATCGACATGGGCGTGCAGATGCGCACCCTGCGCAGCGATGCGGAAGGGCTCTCGCAAGGCCAGCATGCGATCGAGGTCACCGGCGTCGACGGGCTGGACGTGCGCGGCGCAGAAGGCGAATTGCACAGTGCGTTCAGTAATCTGGTCAGCAATGCGGTGCGCTATACGCCGCAGGGCGGCAAGATTTGCATCGACTGGAGTGCGACCGACGATGGTGGCGCGCGCTTTACCGTCATCGACTCGGGGCTGGGGATTCCGGCGGAACATATCCCGCGTCTGACCGAGCGGTTCTATCGCATCGATCGCAGCCGTTCGCGCGATACGGGCGGGACCGGGCTGGGGCTGGCCATCGTCAAGCACGTGCTCACGCGCCATCAGGCGGACTTGCGGGTGACGAGCGAGGAAGGGCGCGGCAGCACGTTCAGCATCCATTTCCCGCCGTCACGGGTGGTTCACCGTGCACCGGCCGATCTGCCGGCCGCTGCGCCGTCGAACGTGGCCGCTAACGGTTGATCGGTTCGCCGCACGGGGCTGGCACGATCCCAACGTAAAAAAAGGCGTCTGACTTAACTGTCAGACGCCTTTTTTGTGCCCGCGTGTTTGTCGTTCGCGCGGTTAGTTACCCGTCTGCACGTACTGGGTCAGCTCCTGCATGAGCGCCAGTTGGCTGTTGAACGGCTTCTTGCCCGCGCGACGGCGCAGGTAGCTGCCATCCGGGCGCATCAGCCATGCGGACGTGTTGTCGCGCAGATGCACCATCAATCCTTCGCGAATCACGCGGGCCTTCAGGCGTTTGTCATGCACGGGGAAGGCCACTTCCACGCGGCGGAAGAAGTTGCGCTCCATCCAGTCGGCGCTGGAGAGCATGACCTTCTCGTCGCCATGCGCATAGAAGTAGTAAATGCGGTGGTGTTCGAGAAAACGTCCCACGATCGAGCGCACGGTGATGTTCTCCGAGAGCCCCGGCACGCCTGCGCGCAGCGAGCAGACGCCACGCACGATGAGGTCGATCTTCACGCCGGCGCGCGATGCCTTGTAAAGCTCGGCAATGATCGTCGGATCGAGCAACGCGTTCATCTTCGCGATGATGCGGGCCTTCTTGCCCGCCACTGCCGCTTCCGTTTCGCGCCGGATCGCTTCGAGCAGATGCGTGTGCATGGTGAACGGCGACTGCCAGAGGCCGTGCAACTGCGTCTGCCGGCCGATACCGGTGAGCTGCTGGAAGACGACATGCACATCGGCGCAGAGCTTTTCGTCGGCCGTCATCAGGCCGAAGTCGGTGTACAGGCGTGCCGTGCGCGGGTGGTAATTGCCTGTGCCAAGGTGCACGTAGCGCTTGAGGTATGTCTTCTTGCCCTCGTGCGTGCGGCGCACGACCAACAGCATCTTCGCGTGGCACTTGTGGCCGACCACGCCATACACGACGTGTGCGCCGACCGCTTCGAGCCGCGCCGCCCAGTTGATGTTCGTTTCCTCGTCGAAGCGCGCGAGCAACTCGACGACCACAGTCACTTCCTTGCCGTTGCGCGCGGCTTCCATGAGCGCATCCATCAGCGAGGACTCGTTACCGGTGCGGTAGATGGTCTGCTTGATGGCGACGACGTCAGGGTCACGGGCGGCCTGCAACAGCAGCTCCAGCACCGGCTGGAAGCTGTCGTAGGGGTGGTGCAGCAGCACATCGCCCTGATCGATGAGATCGAACATGGCCGGCGAGGCGATCATGCGCTTGGGCAACGCCGGCACGAACGGTGCAAATTTCAGATCGGGGCGGTCGACCATCTCGGGCAGCGGCATCAGGCGCACGAGGTTGACGGGGCCTTTCACGCGGTAGCAATCGGAGTCGGTCAGGCCGCATTCCGTTTGCAGGCGGCGCACGAGCCGCGCGGGCGCACCGGAATCGACTTCCAGCCGGACGGCGTCGCCGAGGTGGCGGGCGGGCAGCTCGCCTTGCAGGGCGGTGCGCAGGTTCGTGATTTCGTCTTCGTCTACGAACAGGTCGCTGTTACGGGTGACGCGGAACTGGTGGCAGCCCTTGGCCGTGAGTCCCGGGAACAGTTCGCTCGAAAATCGAAGCATGAGCGAGCTGAGCAGCACGAAGCTGTTGGGCAGCGGGGCAAGGGATGCGGGCATCGGCACCAGACGGGGCAGGGCGCGCGGGGCTTGCACGATCGCGAGTTCCGCGTCGCGTCCGAATGCATCCTTACCTTCGAGTTCGACGGCGAAGTTCAGGCTTTTGTTGAGAACGCGCGGGAACGGGTGAGCCGGGTCGAGCCCGATGGGCGTGAGTACCGGCACCAGTTCGCGCATGAAGTAGTCGCGCGCCCATTCGACTTGGGCGTCGTTCCACTGGCCGGAGGGGTGAAACGCGATGCCTTCGGCCTCGAGTGCGGGCATCAGGCTGCCGAACATGGCGTATTGCTTTTCCACGAGCGCCTGTGCCCGGGAACACACTTGCGTGTAAACTTGCTGAAAAGTCATGCCGTCGGGCGTGAGCATGCCCGGATTTTCGCGCATCTGCTCCTTGAGTCCGGCGACGCGGATTTCGAAGAATTCATCCAGATTGCTACTGACGATACAGACAAAACGCAGGCGTTCGAGCAGTGGCGTGGCCGGGTCGGCTGCCTGGGCGAGCACGCGTTCATTGAACGCAAGGATGCCAAGCTCGCGATTGAGCAGCGGATAATTCATATTGAACGTGCGAAAGACATGGGATTGGCGTGAATTCTTCATCCGTATTGTTACAGTTATATGACATTCACATTTGTCAACGACGTGTCATATTCACTTTGTAACGTATTCGTCATTTATCTGTCGAGTGCGCGTCACGCTTTTCGTGTGCAACAAAGCGTATTTCGACACTCATCGCCCAGGCGCACCCCCACATGAGTACCCCTTCGCCTTTATTAGCGGCCGTCGATCTCGGCTCGAACAGTTTTCGCCTGATCATCGGCCGGGTGGAGGAAACCTCCGCAGGCACGCAGATCTACCAGGTGGATGCGCTGCGCGAACCGGTGAGGCTTGCCGCTGGCCTGAACGCGGAAAAGTATCTCGATCACCCGTCGCAGCAACGCGGCTGGGACGTGCTCAAGCGCTTTGGCGAGCGGCTGCGGGGTTTTCATCCCGATCAGGTGCGCGCGGTCGCGACCAACACGTTGCGCGTTGCGAAGAACGCGCAGGATTTCCTCGGTGAAGCGCAGCGCGCGCTCGGGTTTCCCATCGAAGTGATTGCCGGACGCGAAGAAGCGCGGCTGATTTATGCCGGCGCAGCGCATTCGGTGCCGACTTGTCCGGGGAATCGGCTCGTCGTGGATATCGGTGGCGGTTCGACGGAATTCATTATCGGTCAGGATTACGAACCGTTGATCATGGAGAGTCTGTACATCGGCTGTGTGAGTCATAGCCGTTTGTTCTTTCCCAGCGGCAACGTCGACGACTATGCGATGAAGCAGGCCGAGCTGGCGGCGCGTCGTGAAATCCAGATCATTTCGTCGGCGTTTCGCGAGGCCGGGTGGTCGCAGGCGATCGGTTCATCGGGCACGGCCCGTGCGCTGGCCGAATTGCTGGAGGCCAACGGCTTCAACGACGGCGGGGTGCATGGCCTCACGCGCGGTGGTCTGGAGCGGCTCAAACGGGCGCTCATCAAGGCTGAGAACGCTAATCGTCTGAAGCTGGCCGGCTTGAAGCAGGATCGCATTCCGGTGTTGCCGGGCGGCCTGTCGATCATGCTGTCGGTGTTCAACGAACTTGAAGTCGATCATATGGAGACGACTGACGCTGCGCTGCGTCTGGGCGTGATGTACGACTTGCTGGGCCGTACGCAGCATCAGGACATGCGTGCGGTGACGGTCGAGCAGTTCGTGCGCCGCTATGGCGTGGATCGTGCGCAGACCGAGCGCGTCGGGCGTCTGGCAATCGCGTTGTATCGGCAATTGCCGGTGGCTGGCGACGAAACGGATGCCGACGACGGTCGCGAAGAGGATGAAGCGCTGCTCGGCTGGGCATCGTCGCTGCACGAAATGGGGCTGTCGATCTCGCACAGCGCTTATCACAAGCATTCGGCCTACATCGGCAGCAATGCGGACATGCCCGGCTTCTCGCGTCCCGATCAGGCGCGTCTGGCGGAGTTGCTGCTGGGGCACGTCGGCAAGCTGGGCAAGCTGGCGTCGCAGGCGCAGCAGGTCGACTGGCAATTGCTGTTCTGCCTGCGATTGGCCGTTTTGTTTTGTCGCCGCCGCATCGACGCGCTGCCCGAGAGCATCGAGGTGAATCGTCTTGACGACGGCTTTGAGGTGACCGTGCCGCGCACGTGGATCGACGCGAACCCGCTGACCGATTACAGCTTGCAGCGTGAGGCGCAGGAGTGGGAAAAGATTGGTCAGCGCTACAAGGTGGTTTACGCCTGAACGCTGCATTTTCGTGCGCTTGCCGGTTTCCTCACGGCGCCGCTGATCCGACAAATCGACTTGGTGTTGCAGACATGAAAAAGCCCGGCAATTTGCCGGGCTTTTTTTGTCCTTTTGACGCGGACTGAATCGGTTGGGGGGGAGGACGTGGCCTGTATCAGGCGTTTTGGAGTTTGCTGAGCAGTTCCGGTCCGAGGAAGTGTCGCGCGTAGCGCGGGTTCATGTCGGACAGGCGGAACATCGTCAGGAAGTCGGCGGTATTGAAATCGGGGTCCCAGGCCGGGGCACCGCAGATGCGGGCGCCGAGGCGCAGGTAGCCCTTGACGAGTGCGGGCGGTTCGACGTCGAGGCCCGATTGGAGTTCGTTGATCGGCAGGGCGATACGCGGCACGGCGTGGTACTCGGCGGGCGCCATGGCGCTTTCGCTGTCTTGCAACTTGCGATAGAGGCTGGCGGCGTAGTGACCACCGTCAGCCATGGGCACGCTGGCGCAGCCGAGCATGGTTTCCAGGCCATTACGCACCATGTACTCCGCCAGGCCGCTCCAGAGGGCCATGATGACGGCGCCGTTGCGGTAGTCGGGGTGCACGCACGAGCGGCCGGTCTCGAGCATCTTGGGGCGCAGATGGTCGAGGCGAGAGAGGTCGAATTCGCTCTCGGAGTACAGACGGCCGAGGCGCTTGGCCTGGTCGGGGGGCAATACGCGGTAGGTGCCGACAACCTTGAGCGAATCCTGATCGCGAACGAGCAGGTGATCGCAGTATTGGTCGTATTCGTCGACGTCCAGGCCTGCCGGGCCTTTGACCGATGCGCCCATTTCTTCGGCGAAGACCTGATATCTCAGGCGTTGGGCTTCACGAAGCTCGCTTTCGTCGCGTGCCCACGCCACAGCCAGATTCGGTTTGACAGGCGTTTCAGGACGAGGAAGACGCCTCCGCGACGTGGGGGTCAGCGAAGAGAGCGGCATGGTGGGGTTCGGCAGGTCGCGCATAAAGGCCCTTTTTGTGACGGTCGCGTTGCGACGTACTTTAAAAAGCATCAATGTCGATTCCGTGAACGGGAGGCGACAATTCTATGACAAAACTCGGAAATTCACGCGGCAGGCCCTAAGGAAAATGCCCGAAAAGCGCCATTTCATTGGCTTTCCGGGGCTTTCGCGTGAATTGGAAATCAAAGTAAATCGGGATTGATGACAGCGCGCACGACGACCTGACTTTCGTCTTCGCGGCGACGCGAGGCGAGCCACCAGATGCCGGCTTTCTTGATGGTCCAGTAGGCTTCCTGACCGCTGATGAGCAGGCTGGCGAGTTGGCCGAGGGCGGGTTGGTGGCCGACGATGACGACGTTCTGGGCAGTGCCGGGCCAGTCGATGGCGCCGAGCAGGGTCATGGCGTTTGCACCGGGGGCGAGATCACGCACGATGCGGGGGCTGGGGGTGAGGGCGTGCGCGGTCTGAACGGCGCGTACGGCGGGGCTGGACAGGATGATGGTGTCTTCGGGGAGGCGGGCGCGCAGCCACAGGGCGGCTTTTTCGGCTTGTTTGCGGCCGCGGTCGGTGAGTTCGCGGGCCAGATCGGCTTGCGCGCTGAGGGCGAGGGTGGCGGGCAGGTTTTCGGCGTCGGCGTGACGCCAGAGAATCAGGTTCATCGACACGGGTTCGAGCATGTTGAACCTCCCACTATGATGGGCTTTCGTGGCGGCGGCGTGACCGTCGGCGAGACTTTTGCGGGGTGCGGCAACTGCGTAATCGCAAGCGAGTGCATGGCCATTGTGCCAGCCATCGGCAAGAATTCTTGCAGAATTGGCGCGTCTATTTGACGCAGCGCCGAGAACCCTCTACAATTCGCCCTCTTCGTCGGAGCGTAGCGCAGCCTGGTAGCGCATCTGATTTGGGATCAGAGGGTCGTAGGTTCGAATCCTATCGCTCCGACCAAGAAACCCTGTAGTATCAAGCAGTTGCGGAGCGCCCCATCGGGGCGTTTTTCGTTTGTCTAATATCCCGTCTAACTGCGTCTAATATCCAGTGCTTATACAGTGCTGGCATTTCATACAGCTTTCGGCATGTTCATCCGCACTACGCTCGTCGGTGTCATCCGGGATTTCAAATAAATCTCGGTCGTCTTGACGTCAGAGTGTGCGGCGGCAACCCGAAGCTGCTCCATCGTGTACCCAGCCCGCTCAGCGTCCGTCAGTGCCTTCGCCCGGATGTCCTTGACCGTGTAGACGACCTCGTCAAGTCCCGCCCTTTTGCATGCCCTATCCCATGCACTCCGGACCGCTGTGGCGCCGTATGGCTTTCCGGCGAGCGAGTGAATGACGTGCTTCCCCTTCACCTTCCCGAACGTGCGGGCGCGCTCCAGCACTGCATCAATCTCCGGCGTGATCGGCCAGTCGACGGCTTCGCCGGTTGAGTCTGCCGTTTTCGACGGTTGGAAGTGGATGATCTTTGCTTCGCGGTCGACGTCAGCCCACTGGAGATTTCGCACGTCAGTTGAGCGCTGCATCGTCAGGTAGCAGAGATCAACGAAGCACTGCATCATCTCACCGCTGCGCACATCGCGGCCTCCCTTCTCCTTGGCAAGCGCTTCTCGGATGGCGATGAAATGACCGTCAGAGATATAGACGTCGCGAGCCTTGGGCTTCTTGAGCTTCACTTCGCGGCAGGGGTTGATCGACATGTGGCGCTTGAGGATGCACCAAGCGAAAAAGCCCGAAAGGAAAGCCCGCATCACGCGTTGCATGTGCAGCTTGCCATCCCAGTTGTCGGTTAAAAACTCGACGACGTAGGCTGGATCGACCTGATCGACGTCGACGTCGCGGAACGACGATTTCACGTATTCCGCGTAGTGCGGCCAAGCCTTCTCCTTGTGCTTGTGCCGATGGAGGTCGACATAGTCATCCACGAGACCAGGAATGTTGCCGGAGCCGGTTGCCGACTCTGCCTTCCGCTTTTCGCTGCTGAGACGCTCCAGCATTGTTGTCTCGCCGTCGGTGACTCTGCAAAGCTTCACCCAGCGGTTCGTGCCAGGCTTGAACCAGTAGAAGCTGCCGTGCTTCACGTAGACGCGGCTCGGCAGGCCGTCGGGGCGCTGTCTGCGTCTCGCATTCATGCTGCCCGCCTCACAGAATGGAGCGCCGGACGAGCCGGCGGCGCTGATGACGCAAGAACACCGGCCTTCTTGGCACTCAGTGCCTCGAACGTTGCCCACGTCATGATGATGTGGCCGTTGGCGCGCGTCACAACGTCAATGCCAAATTGCTGTTTGAACCATGCTACCTGTGTCGAGCAGCGCTTCTTACCCGTGATCTCGACCAGATCCGCGTCACTGATCAATCGGCTATTCATCTTCTACTCCCGAATCAGTCGCGGTTACCCGCGCTTCAAATGCAAACGGGGACGCGCTAACAAGGGCGTCCCCGCTGTCCTGACGTGCGCTGGCGGCGCTTACGTCACAATTCCCCAATCTCTCGCGGTGACCCGCGGAATCTGTTCGTGCTTCGTTAGTGTCGATAATCGGTACACGGGCGCTCGGCGTCGCGGGTATTCCTTAGCGGGCGCGCGTAAGAAGTCAACTACGGTTAAATGACCGTGGGTGCGATATGCCCCCGCTCCTCGGTTTTTCGGCCCGCGTCGGACCCCCGGTTGTGGGTCTTTTTTTGCCACGACCCGATGCTATGTCCGTAGATCTCGTGTTGCGGCGCGCGGGATCCACGCGTGTGGTGGTGCTTGGCGAGTAAGCTGAACACAGCGTTGCCGCTCCTATACGACTGCGCGAATCCAATCGCACGTGGTGTCATCGCGTATTCGGAGGGGATGATGGAAAGAACGATTGCGTATCGTGGCTTCGAAATAAGCATCAAGTTGGAGCCGAGTGCAGAGGACATGTTCGAAGCGTGGCTTTGCGTCGAAGGTCCGATAATGCCCGAGGGTGTCGCAGCCCTTGGCACACCCATAAAGGTTCACAATGGACCGTTTTCGCGTCGATGGGCCTATCTGGTAGCTGAGATTGCCGGTCAGGCAGCAATCGACGTGATACTTGGCGTTAGCGAGTAGGCGGCTTGTTACGCGTTGGATAGCGATTGTGTTTGGTGAGCTGTTGACATTCGTGCCCGAGCCCCGTGCTTTCGCGGTGACACGCAGAATTTCGTTCGTACTATCGTGACTTCTCGGCCACTTCCGGAAGCCGCTCAAATCATGCCGTCCATCAACTTCGTGTATCGCGGATGTGCCGTCGACATCGAAATCGGTGAGCGCGCATCGCTGTGGGATATCACCATCGAAGTCACGCCGTTTGATGGCGTGGAACTCATCGAGCCATTCGGCCCGAGAAAACTCAAACTGCCGAAGGCCGATGAGCTAGATGTGATTCAAGCGGCGTTGATCGATGAGATTCAGTTCGCGATCGATCAGCGAATGGTCGGTTGCTGAGCCAGCCGCTTGAAGTCGAGGTGCGCGGGATTTCCTTAGATATGGGCATCCGAATGTCGCGTAGCCTGACTTGACCGCTAGCCTTCTTTGCCCCCGGCGATACGGATTCAAGCCCCCACGTACTGGCGGGCTTCTTTTTGTCGACGCCGGCTTGGTGGTCATGCTGAATAGGGCACCCATCCGGTCCTCGGTTGCCCGGCCTTGTTGAGCATCGGGCTCCCGTCTGCCTTCGTCTTCGCACCCTGGCACATGATCCTCAGACCAGCCAGATCGGGCGTATTGCAGCGCTCAACCAGCGCAATGAATTCTTCCGCAAACTGAGGCGCGTCGAATTCCTGCGTCACTTTCACGGGCTTCATCGACAGATACTTCTCGTCGGCAATCGCCCGAGCCTTTTCCATCCACTCGACCTCCGAGAGCAGGCGTCGTCCTTCATGCGTTGGCACTTTGTTCTTTGCGCGCTCGATCGCCACTTGGCGCGAGCGGCCATACACACAGAATCCACTCATGATCGTTCGTCCTTCAGTAGTGATCGCCGGATAGCGTTACAACGGGGCCTGCCTGGCAGTAGCCGCTTTCTGAGCCAACTTCGGCCACAGGGGTGAGAGAGAAAAACGGGTTGCCCTCGTAGTCTTCGCCGTCTGTCTGGATTACGACGATGTGATGCCGAGGGTGCTTGCTGAGCTCTTCGATAAGGTCGGCGACGGTCATGCTAGGATTCCTCGAAACAAGAGGAGGCCGCCATGTCCTTGCACGATGCTGTTCCCGCAGGCCGTTACTTTATTCACCCGCTTCCAGAGCAGAGAGTCGATGATGGGTGGTACGGCAACAAGTTTGGAATCGGCAAGGGTTCTGGCGGATCGGTGGTTGTGGCGAAGTGGTATCCCGCCGATATGTACTATCCTTCCGAGGGGCTTGCAGTCGAAAGCGCATTGCGGCGAGGAAAGCATTGGGTTGACCGGCATAGCTGACATCACGATTTCCGCTCATCCGCTGCCTGAGAGGCGGCCGCACGCACGATTGCACGACGGACGGCTACAAGTCTTCCCCCGGAGGGAATGGGCTCTGAAAAGCACTTGCCGTTGACGATCGCAGTGACATGCTCATATGAGGATCCAACTTTGTCGCGTAGGTCGTATTGCGTGCCTGCGGAATCAATGAGAATCCCAATAGCGATGGCCAGACGAAGTGCGTCACCATCATCATCCAGTGGGCGCCAGTTAACCGGTACGCCGCGGAGCATTACGACGCCGTCGTCGGTCACTCTAGCTGGGAAGTAGCCGGCCGCTACGCCAGCTTGTTCAACCAATTCACGATCAGTCACGCATCCCCCTTCGCCTGATTGGCGGCAATGGCGGCAACACGCTCGTCCTCGGTCGGCAGGTGCTGGAAATCGATGGTCGGACGGCGCAGCGGGTCGATCATGTGGCACGGCCACATCTTGTCGGTCTCACGCTTACAGATGCGTTCGGCTTCCTCGCGCGTGTATTTGCCAGCTTCATCCATCCGCGTAACGTAGCCACGGAAGTCTTCCCCCCACCACATCGGGCAGTTGCCAATGAACGAGCGCGTGTCCTGCACGTAGTAGAGGTCGCGCTCTTCCTCCCCGCCATCCGCCGACAGCGCGGCGCGGGCAAGTAGCTCGACAAGCTCATAACCCGGAGCGCCCTTGAACGTCGCCCATTCATCACCGTCCGGCGCCTGAACCAAAAACACATCATCGGGCCGAGGGATAAATTTCCAGCCGATCAATGCATCAGGCATACGCGACCGCGCAGCACTGGCTTTGCGCCACAGTTTCCAACAGCCGTCAACGTTGGGATGCTGGTAGTCGTCGCCATCGCGAGATAGCACGCTAGGAATCAAGAGGGGACGGGCCGGGAACACAGCGTGATACGCCGTCTCAAATGCCTCCCGCTCATCCCCGGCCACCTGCTGCGCATCTGCGCGTGCCATCACGAGCGGATCGCCCATGCCTGCTGCGTAGGAATCGCGGGCAATCTGCTTGATGCCGATTTGAGTGGCGAACGGTTGGGCTTGAAACCAGCTTTCGAACGCCGAATTGCCGACATGTAGGTGCGGCGTGCTGTCGACGTACTCGCGCTCGCCGCCATTCACGGGCGCGGCATCACCGACGGCGCCGTGGTCAGCAAGTTCGATCGTGCGTGCGTCTTCGATGGCATCGCGTCGGCTGAACGTGTTTTTGAGCGCATCCTGCAAGTGGTGCCGTGCTGCCCATGCGTCCGCCATTTCTGCCGTTACCTTGAACGCCACCGGCTCTTGCCCTGCGCTATTTGCGGCTACCTTTTCGGTGGCTTCACCGGAATGGTCTGCGCTCTGTGCGGCTGGCGTGGGGGCGGCGGCGAGCATTGCATCGTGGTAGGCGATTTGCCAAGTGAACCAATCCACGTTGAGAGCTTTGGCGCGAGCTTCGTCGAAACCCTTGCGCATCTCCGCATCAAACGTCACGGTCTTGTTGTCAGGCATTCTGGTTCTCCTGTTTGGCGTCGTCGTCCAGCAGTTCAGCGCCACGAAATGCTTCCGCGACTGCTTCGTCGACGGTTCTGTGTCCGCTATCGGTCCACCAGCCGTCGTAGAGATACCCACCGTCGGGATGCCTGACGGTGATGTACCAGTCGTTGGTGTAATCAGCGTCTTGGGCGGCGTGAATCCAGTAGCCGTCTTGCCACCAGCCGGCGAACTCGGATGGCGTGTTCACCTCCACTTGTCCGGAAGCGATAACGCGTTGAATTGGTGTACGGGCGGTCATTCGTCGTCACCGTCGGAAGTGCCTTCGACGTCGTCGATTTCGGCATCCATGCAGTTAAGGCAACACCGATAGCTGCCCCAGTAATCGCCATCGACCAGCGCCTTCTCATATCGATGCAATTCGCCGGCAGCGATTTCGTGTGGCTTCGCGCCGCGGGCCTGCCCAAGCCAGCACGCGTGAGGCTTGCGAGCAGTGACCAGCTTTACGGTGCGGCACTTGATGTCGGCGTCCTCACCCATGAATAGGTCGTGCGTGAGGTATTCCGCCTCGGTGTGACGCCCGAGCGTCTCCACCACAGACGGCGGCGCTGGCTGGGTATTCAGCCCTTCGGGGCGGGGTTCGTAGGGGCTCATGCTAGGATTCCTGAAAAGCAAATTCGGGGATTAAATGGACGCGTTTAAGGATCTGGCGAAGGCGTTGGGTGTTGTCTTGATAGTTGCAGCGACTCTCATACTCGCCGTCTACCTCGGCATGAAGGTGGAGGCCGAAATGGGGGACGCGGGTAAGTCCCTTTCCAGTTGGGTTCAGGCTGTCGGGTCGATTGCCGCGATCTTGGGGGCGTGGTTTGCAATGCGGTACCAACTGGAACAATCCGCCAAACATCGAAGGAGATCGATCGTCGCAATCGCGGGCGCGGCCAAAGCTCGCGCTGACGAGATCAGCGGCTATCTAAACGGAAAGGACCCTCGAATGGATTTGCTGACAAAATTTCATCAGTCGATCATCGATGGCCTAGTGAATGCGCTCAATGGAGCGCCTGTTGACGAGATTGGGTCCCCAGAGGCAGTGGCAGCATTTCTAGAGATGCAATATCAGGTGGTTCTGCTCGGAGTGGCGGTCGAACAGTACGTTAAGGGGCCTTGGGGTGATCCCGAGTTCCAGGCGTCAATGGACAAAATGAAAGAGCAAGGCTACGACGGTGATGAAATGATGAAAGTCAAAGCCGCCCGATGGCGAGTGCTGACGGACAACCTTCAGAATCGGGTGAAATGGATCGATGAGAGGTACGCCGCACTTACTCAAGCTGTTGCCAAACTATAGATTTCCGCTGTGGGGACGCTGCTCGTCGCTTTGCGGCAGCGCGTTATAGGCGCGCCATGAAACCCACCGCGCAGACGTATGAAAGCCCCAGTGACGTTCCCACGGTCCCATGATGAACAAGGACCAAGAATCCTTACCCTCCGGGATTTCGAGCCGGTGACGGTCGGTGGCTTTGCGGAAGACGATCGAGCCGGGGCCGCGCCAAACGCGGCGATAGCCGCGCAGCAACGACGTTTCCGGGTGGCAATCTAGGCGCGCCGGTTGGCTCTGCTCAGTCGGCATGATTTCCCAGTAGCCACCGCGCAGGACAATCGAGACGTTCCACCACGGGTGATCGTGAAGATCGCGGCCCGAATCGCTTCGAATGGTCCGGTGGACGCGGGCGCCCCAACTGGTGTCGCGGCGCCCATCTTCGGCGGCGCTGGCGTCGTGGCCGCGCGGCTTCTTGACCCACCAGCGCTGCATGTAGCCTTTCAGGTCAAAGTAGGGCGTTCGCTGAGCGCGGGCGATGATCGCGCTCGCGACTAGCTTGGGTATCCAGATACGCATGATCAGGCTCCCGGGGCGGCGCTGATGTCCGAGTGCGCGGTGAGCAGCTCGCGCAACGCCTTCGCACTCACGGAAACCTGAAAGTCAGTTTCGCTCTTCGTGATCGCGACGCGTTGAGCCTCGGGCAGCGTCGAGACGAAGGAGCCAACGCGCTCGACGTATGTGTTGACGACCTTGCGCGGGTAAGACTTCCCTTTGATCGACCCGGCCGTGACCTTCTTCTTGCCGCCTGCCGAAGCCTTCTCCAATTCACCGGACAGGAATGCGCCGGCCGCCTCGCCGTGTTGTCGTACGGCGTCGGCCGCGACCGATGCCGAAGTCTTGCCGGCGAACACAAGGCGGTGAACATCCGAGTTTGCGCTGGCGAGCACGAGCATCTTGCCGACCCATTGAGGCGATACCCGGTCGCTCTCGGCGATTCTGGTGTTGTCCCAGCCGAACCGACTCAGGCGCTGATAACCGAATGCCTTTTCGAGAGGGTGAAGGGGGCGGTTCTTGTTGCTCGACAGAATTCGAAGGGTTCGGTCGGCGTCATTGCCGTCGAACGCGTCGATCCGCACCATCAACTCTCCGACCTTGTCTCGAAGCGGTGCGCCCGCAGCGTCTGCACGCCCGATCGCGGCATGGCGCCGGTGCCCGTCAACGAGCCACACGCCACCCTCGGCGCGCGGCCGAACCTCCAGCGCCGGATACTGGCCACCGGCAATGATGTGGCGGAAGAGGCTTTCGTCATCCTCTTTTGCTGCTTCGAGCGCGTCGCCTTCCAGAAGATCGAGCGAGGCGCGCAGGTTGAAGCCGGGTTCAACGTGGATATCCTCGTAGCGGATCTTCATTGCGTCCGCGCGGCGAATTTCCTTGTCGTTGATCTTCTGTTTGAAGGACGGTACGACGGTCATTTCATTCCTCGTTCGCGGTCGACGGCGGTACGGATGTGTTCTCGGAATCCCTTCGAAGGGTGCCCGCCGTATGGGTAGTGAGATTCGACGTGGCGCCAGCGCGCGGCGTCCTCTTCGACGTCGTCGCGGCGCTGTGCATCGGTCTTGATGTAGAAGGCGAGGGCGGCCAGTAGGACGGGCGAGTGAGCGTCGAGCGCCTCGGCCAGTGCTTGGCGCGCCTCAATCTCTTCGTGATATCTGGCTGAACCGACGAGTGCGGGTTTCGCTGTTCGGCCTCGACGCTTGTTCACAAGCGGCCGGAGTGCTTCCCAAGCCCGCAAGGCTGCCACCCTGTTCGGGGCATTGCTCATACGCCGTGCTTCCACCTCACATAGAGGCAGGAGACGAGGAGAACGCCCCAGATGGTCCATGCGGTCGGCTGGTGAGCGCGAATCCACTTGTCGGCGCCGTTGACAGTCCAGATGAGGATGCGATCAAACATGGCGTCCCTCAGTGGGAGGCGTCGCCATACCCCATTCGGTACGCGAGCTCAGTGGAGAGGCAGGGGCGGCCACACTTGGCGTCGTTCCAGCCGACCTGATATTGGCGAATTTCTGCTGCAAACATGGGAATCCTCCAGAGAGGTTGGAAGGCCCCGGCAGAACACCGGGGCCTGCGGCTTTGACCATGTCCGCCATGGGCCTGTGAGCGGTCAGGCTCGCTCTATTGCTTCGAATGAAATGAGCGCAGTGCGTACGGGAGGGCACCTAGCCGTATTCGATTGGCACAGCCGGGTTACGCGTTTGTCGAATGCGCCGCCGCATCGAGCGGGAAGGGCGCGGGTACGCCGCCGCTCGCGCCCAGAGGAGCGGCAGCAGAATCAGAATGATTGGCATGGAGTATTCTGGTGGGGACATCTATCGCGACTTGCGGGGTACTCATGGACATGCCTGACCTGCCACAAGCGGACGACGCAGATATGTCGGCGGTGTTTTCCGCCGCGTTGGCCGTGCTGTTTTCTACGCACCCTGACCCGGTTGCGCTACTGGAGAAATGGGAAAGCGTTGCGAGTCAGTTTCCGTTGATGCTGATGAAGAACGGTGCGTCGGACGTCAAACACAACGCCAACGTGGTTCTCGCTCAGGGGCTTCTTGATATTGCGAGGAGTCGCGCAGCAGGTGGATCCAGATGAAGCTCACCCTCAAGAGAGCAGACCCGAGATCCTGAGCAGATCGGGGAAGTGGGATACGGGCTATTTAACGTCGCCGCGCCGACGCGGGTCTGCTCACTTGAAGGTGCCGATTAGATTTCAACCGGCTGTTTGAAAGTCTTTGTCAGCGAATTTCCCCCGCTCGCAATACTGGCTGGATGGAGAATCAACTCCATTGCAGCACCCGGGGGCTGATCATGATTGTGACGATTCGAACGATCATCGGGACTTTGGTCCCAATAAGCGTTGCAGTCGGGGCGACCGGCTACTTCATGGGGCCGAGGGGCGGCAACACGTCGACTGATCGCGATGACTTCGAACTGCGGAGCACGGTGATCGCCGGTGCTGCGTGTATTGGTACGATTGCGGCTCTCATCGTGCTGGGCGGTTACGTCCGCTAAAGGCACTTGACTCTGGCGAACATCACGCCGATTTAATCACCCTCAAGAGAGCGGCCCGACGGCGCGATCCATCGCGGTTTAGGGGATACAGGATATTTAACGTCGCCGAGCCGACGGTCGAGCTGCTCGCTTGAAGGTGCCCGCCGTAGCGGGCGGCGCCGCTTACCGCTTCGACAGATCTTCAGCCCCGAACCAGTCGCGCACCTGACGCCCGTCGGCCGCGACGTAGCGCACGTAGAATTGATCAGCGGCGGCTTCATACTCGGCACGACCGATCACGACGCCTGCTTCCTTGCTCATAGTCAGGGCAACAGCGTCGCCCAGCTTGAAAGCCAAACCGTTCATTGAAATCTCCTGAGTTGGTGGGTGCCGCACTCTGGCGGCCGTCACGCCAGGTGACCGCGGCGTTCCGGTTCAACGCCGTCCCGTGCTAACTTCGTGGTTCCTCAACCACACGGGACGGATATTCAAATGGCATTGAACGAAATACAGATCCGAGAACATGCGATCGCTACGCTTCACAAATTGATCGAATCTCAATCGATCCATTTGTCTGGCTCCGGCGTTGGCATGGGCCAGACACATGAAGGCCGAGCCAAGAACGATCTGGCGTATCTTGATACGCTATTCACTGGTCTTGTGGAGCTTTACCGGAAATCTCCCTGATGTAGTCGCGGTACGCGCGGTCTGTGTCGACCACCGACTTGACCGCGCTTTTCACCGTTGCCTCAATGTCGAGGCCGACCGATCCCGCCTTCGCCGCCAAAGCAGCTTTGATCGTTTCCACCAACAGGTGGCTGTTCTCAATCGGGTACATCGATTTCTCCTCGTGTATATGGCGCGGCTCTCGGAAGAAAACCGCCTCAGATACATCGCACGCAGTGCCCCGGCTACACCGATGTTTTGCTCCGGGGTCTCCTGCGTTTTTTGTCGATTACCTCGCCATCGACACGATGAGTGGGCGCCGCGATTTATTGCGGAAGCCAGCCAAACCAGTTGGCCAACCATTTCCGCGTTTCCAACCTACTCATCCACGCGTGTGGGAGATGTGTGCGCATGGCGGCGCTATGGCCGCGTGACACCTTTTATCCGTCGAATTTTTAGAGAGCACCCGAGAGGTCGGGCGGGCAGCGATGTGTGCTGCGTTGAATTAATAATAGCGACGCTAGTTAAATGATGCAATAGCGGAGCTATTTTATTTTTCGGAAATTTGTAACAGAGCCGGTTTGGACGCCGCGTTCCAAGCAGGTTGATATGTTGGGATGCTTGAGGATAAACTACTGTTCAAATATACAGTAGTCTTAACGAAAACTCGAAGAGGGCCTAGCTGTGACGAATAGTGGTGCGTCCCAACTCCGCTGCAAGCCAGGGGATTTAGCGCGGATAAAGAAGGCGTGGAACGAGCTACTCGAAGGTCGGCTGGTGTTCATCCGTCGCGCATACTCGTCGACGGAATGGCTCGTGTATTTGCTCGACGGCCCGGCATTCGGGGTGAGCGAGGATCGGTGCCACTTGGTTGTGGCGCGCGCCATGATCGCTGACGACTGGGCTTTGGAACCGATCGAAGGTGTGCAAGAGGACGAGCGCGAGGATGTTACGGGTTCAGTCGTGCGACAGGTTCGCCTTCCTCTGGGAGCATCCGAAGAATCATTTTGAACGTCGATGCGGGCTCGCCGGCGTGATCTGCTTTTCGAATCGCGTCGATGACCTTCACTGCCTCCTGACTGAGGCCGTGATCCGTACCACCGCGAACCTTCGCATAGGCCCGCTCGATCTCTGCCGCAAGTCGGGGACTGAATGCGGGAATCGTCACATCTAGGCCGGTTGCGAATGCGGTCGCCGCACTGATGTTCAGTGGTCGGTGACCGTTTAGGTATTGCCAGACCATCCCCTGAGACCCGATCTCATAGCGCGCGCCGAACTCTGCCTGAGAAAGCTCACTTTTCTCGGCAAACAGTTTTGACAATGCGGCCGCCTCCTCTCCAAGCCAGGAGGGGACTTCCTTCTCTTTCGGTTTGCGTGATTCAGCCATTTTGGAAGTGTAGCAACGCTATTAGATGGTTCAACTAGCCATGCTATTGACTTGTTGTAATAGCGTAGCTAGTATTTGCTTATGGATCTCTCAAACTATCTCGCGTCGAAAAAGATCACTCAGGCTTCGTTCGCCGTTCGGTTAGGCGTGAGCCAGGGGTTGATCTACCAATGGCTTACGGGCCGTCGCCCCATCGCAATCGACAAGTGCGTAGCGATCGAGCGTGTCACCGACGGCGAAGTGGGGCGCAGAGATTTGCGGCCCGCCGACTGGCACCTAATCTGGCCTGAACTTTCCGGCGGCGCTTCTGAAATTCGCTCAAGAGGTGGCCAATGAAAGAGCCGATCAACATGAGCGGCACACTTCGTGACGCTTGGTCGAGCGTATCTCGCGAGTTCGACCGCATTTGGGCGGCGCTTGGCGTACATACGCCCGCTGCGACTCCACCGGTAGGTATGAGGCTTACGCGGATCGACGGAATTTCGACGATTCGCGCTTCGATGCTGGCAAAGGCGCTGGCGATCACGTTCAGCGAAACGATGTTCGAAGACAGCAAGGAATGGTCGTTGATCGACGAACTGGAGCAGTCCAAGGACGAGTTCTGGCGCATGGTCGGAACTGCTCTCAAAGATGAATTCCATCGAAGTCTGGTGAAGACCCAATGACTGATCTCAACGAGTTGTGGGAACAGAAGAAGCGCGAGGTCGAGATGCAACTGCCGCGTGACGTACGTGAGGCGAAGCGAAAGAGTCGGTTTGAGCGCACCAACGGCCAATTGCGACTCAAGACCGCAAACCCAAGGCGCTGGATCAAGAGGCGGCTCATCGAGCAGGCTTCGCTGGAGCATCTCAAAGATTCCATCAGCGTGAACATGCGCCTCTTCCTCAAAGATCGAATGGAGCAGAAATGAAGCGACTGTACGCACGGCTTGTGCTGTGGTTGATCCGGCCGGCGCTTGACGAGGCGGGCATGTCCGACGGCCTTTCGACGCCGAGGTACGTGGCTGATCGGGCGCCGAACCGTCGCGCCCGAGTCGAGTTCTTCAGCCGCGGGCTTGAATCTGTTGGAGGTTGGACGCCATGTTCGTCGCGTGCAGATCGAAGGAAGAGACCACTGATTCTCCGACGCGAGCGTGGTTGATCAGCGTGACTCGAGCAATCTCCGATGCCTGCTCGAATTCCGAAGCTATAAGCGAAATCGCTTCTGGCGGGAACACGCGAAGCATTGCATCCAGAAGCGCCTGAACAGCAAAGAGTTCTCCTTTGAGTTCGCAGATCTTCTCGGTTGCTTCCTGTAGGTCTTTCATGAGTACCCCGATGGATGTTGAGTTGTACGAAGTGAAGAGCGAACAGCTTAGCACCGTCGGGGGACTCGCCAGATTTGAGTAGTGAATGCATGCGTTGAACTGTAGACGCACGAGGAGAGAAACACATGCGAAACGAATCGCACAAGACAAAGCTGGCGATCCTCTCGGATCACGTGGATCTTTGGCGCCAGCGTGCAGGAAGCCGTGAGACGGTCGCGTTGCAGATTGTCGAGGCCCACAAGGCTTGGGGGGGCGACAAGCTGCCGCGCCTCGAATTCGACATGACGGGCGACGCCTTTACGGCTGCCAAGAACGCGGCCGACCGCATTTTCCGCTGGCTCGACGATCGCACGAAAGACACGAACCTGATGCCGGCGAATGTCGAGCGCTCGATCCTCGCCGCGATGCCCGTCGATATTCGCCTTTCCTACTTGAACGAGTGGCTTGGGACCGTAGATGTGTCGGTTCGGGTTCGGGCGGGATTGGACCACGACTCACTCAGCCCGCAACAAATCGTTCAGTCGATCGTTCACGCGAATCACCGCACCGAGTCCTCGGCAGCCGATTTGCTGGACGGCATCGATCCGGGCGAGTTGCCGCGACTTCACATCAGCTTGATCAACGACATTTCGGTAAAGAAGTCGCTCGTTGGCGCGGTGGAGTCCGCAATGCGTGTCACTGGCGAGGTACCGGTAGGCATGGAGGGTTTAGGAAAGTGAGAGAGATCAAGATGAAGTTGTCCGTGTCTGTCGATCACGATGCGCTGGCAGCGGCGAAGGCCGTATTCGTTAAAGCAGCCTCGCGCGCGGTGACGGTGATCGTAACGAATGACAAGCCGTCCGTTTGCATCGGCTGCGGCGCGGTGCGCCAGCCCAACGGCGAAATGCCGTGCGACCACTGAGGAGACGCCATGAGCTCACATCGAGTCAATCAAGCGTGGGGCGTTGAGCTTCGCCACACCGAAAAGATCGTGTTGCTGGCACTGAGCCACCACGCCGTTATGTCGACCGGCGAGTCGTCGCCGAAGGTAAGCCGTCTGGCGCGTGACTGCGGCATGTCGGAATCGGCTGTGCGTGAGTCCATCAAGGCGCTGGAAGCGGCGGGGCACATCAAGACGGCGCCGGTTCGTCGCGGTGTGACGCTCTACCGCGTCAAGGTCTGACATGGCTCAGCCCGCCCAAGTCATCCCGTTTCCGGAGGTTCGCGTGCCCCAGTTGGAGCATGGCTACACGCGTGTGGCAAACGAGCTCTTGGAAGCGATCACGATGGCTCCATTCGGCCGCAACGAATACAAAGTGCTGATGGTGCTGATCCGGAAGACGTACGGCTTCAACAAGACGTCTGACCAGCTAGCACTCTCTCAGATCCAATTGCGTGCCGGTATCAGCAAGACGCAGACGTCGGTCGCTGTGGCCGAACTGGTGAAGAAGAACGTCTTGCTGGTTGGAGTAGGGAGGTATGCCCGTGAATTCACGATCAACAAGGCATATAGCAAGTGGGACGCATCCCTTCGGGTTGATCTTTCTGTTTTGAGTTCCGAAAACCGGAACGACATGGTTCCGGAACTAGGAACTCTTGGTTCCGAAAACCGGAACTCCGATGTTCCGGAATCCGGAACCACAAAAGACACCTCCAAAAGACAAGACCAAAAGACAACTTCAAAAGAAACCCTTTCGCGCTCGCTTCGCGAACGCTTTGAGATTTTTTGGGCCGGGTATCCGAAAAGGAAATCCAAGAAGACAGCTGAGAAGGCGTTCGCAAAGCTCAACCCCGACGAGCAGCTCTTCAACGAACTGATGGCAGGTTTGGAGCGGGCCAAGACCTTGGGGCAGTGGAGCGATCCGCAATTCATCCCACACCCGGCTACCTGGTTGAACGCTGGTGGCTGGATGGACGAGATCCAGAGCGCATACACCGATGCCGAACTGGCCGTGATTCGAGGCTACAACGAAGTTCTCGGGGAGCTGATCGGCAAGGTGGATGAAGGGATCTTTGTCGAGCAGCGCGCCGGCGCTATCCGCGCACTGATCGCATTCGGCGCGGAGAAGCGCGGCAACTCAGAGATGTGGCGCCAGTACTTCCCGTGGGTTGCGGCGAATGTGGATTTCCCGCCGAGCGCTGGCTTTGACTGGCTGATCAGCCCGAAGGGCTTTAGCAACGTCATCGGCGGTCAGCACAACAAGGCAGACAAGCGATGAGCAACCAGGAACACAACCGCCCAATCGTCGCGGTCGAAGCCGAGCAAGCCGTCATTGGCGCGCTGCTCTTCGAAAACGATGCCATTGACCGTATCGCCGGCCTGAAGGCCGAGCACTTCTTCCGCGCGGACCATCGGACCATCTTCGCTGAGATCGTCGCCATGCTCAGCGCCAACCAGCCGGCAGACGCGTTCACGGTGTTCGGGCGCATTTCTGCCAAGGGCGGCGCTGACGACATCGGCGGGATTGCCTACCTCAACGATCTGGCTTCAAGTGTGCCTAGCGCTGCGAACGTAGCGCACTACGCCGAGATGGTTATCGATCGAGCTCAGAAGCGTGGCCTTGCGGCGGCTGGCTCGCGTATGCAGGAGATGGCGCAGAACCCGAACGGCGCCACGGCCGGCGAACTGGTCGACCGAGCACAGGCAGAGGTGGAGCGACTGGCCGAGGGGCGTGCTGCTGCCGCCCCGATCTTGGCCGCCGAGGGCCTGTCGCACTTTCTGGTCGGCATGGAGCGTCGCCTTGATGGCGAGATTGCACCGGCGCGCATTGGTTACGACGCGCTTGACGAGCGGATCGCAGGTGGCATGAAGGGTGGCGACCTGATCATCGTTGCGGCGCGCCCGTCGATGGGTAAGACGGCGTTCTCGCTCAACGTTGCATCGAACGTCGCCGAGAGCAAGCCGACGCTGTTCCTGTCGATGGAGATGCCGGCCGAGCAATTGCACGCCCGGATGATGGCGCGGCACTCCGGAGTGAATTTCGGCCATCTGATCGAGCCGAAGAAGCTGACGGACATGGAGTGGAGCCAGTTGCCCGCCGGCATCAGCCGAATCGAGCAATTGTCGCTCTACTTCGATGATCAGCCTGGCCTGTCGCTGCTCGATATCCGCAGCAAGGCGCGCGGCATCAAGCGTCGTCACGGTCTCGGGCTGATCGTGGTCGATTACCTCGGCCTGATGACCGGCGGCCAAGGCGATAACCGCACGCAAGAGATCGGCAGTTATTCGCGCGGCCTGAAGGCACTCGCGAAAGAGTTGGACGTGCCGATTATGGCGCTTGCCCAGTTGAATCGTGGCCTTGAGCAACGTGCGGACAAGCGGCCGGTCATGTCGGATCTGCGCGACTCGGGGGAAATTGAGCAAGACGCAGACACGATCTTGTTCCTGTACCGCGACGAGGTCTATCACCCGGATTCGCCTGACCGTGGCCTTTGCGAAGTGATCATCGGCAAGCAGCGCAACGGGCCGCTCGGCCGTGTCGCCCTCGGCTTTCAGGGCGAGTACCAACGCTTTTCTCCGCTTGAGTCTGGACGCACGTACGGCGCCGAGGCGTCCGAAGAGCGCCCGAAGGGGAGGGCCACGTTTTGACGCACTACGAATGCTGGCGGCGTTTTGACGTTGCTGTCACGGCGGCGCTGAGAGGTAACAGCGCGCCTGCATGGGCATTCGTGAAAGAGGTCGAGCAACGGTTTGGCGAAGAGGTTGGTGCTCGGCAGGAAAAGGAATTGCGGGCGTTTATCGCCATGAAACGGGAGAAGGGCAAGTGACGCACAAGAAGGAAAGTCAGTTGGAGCGAACGTTTGCGTTGCACTGCCGCGCGCACAAGGTCGCGGAGCCGACGCGGGAACATCGATTCGCGCCTCCGCGTATGTGGCGTTTCGACTTCGCTTGGCCCGAGGCGATGGTCGCGGCTGAGGTCGAGGGTGGAATCTGGACTGGCGGTCGTCATACGCGCGGGAGCGGGTTCGAGGCTGACGCAGAGAAGTACAACGCGGCGGCGCTGGCCGGCTGGCGTGTTTTCCGCTTCACCACAGGCATGGTTTCTAGCGGTGTCGCTATCTCGACGATTCGGAAAGCTTTGGAGGCAGCATGAAGCGCGAAATCCTCGAAAGCATGGATAAGGGCGTTTGGTACACATACGGCCGCCTTGCAGGATTGGTCGATGCGGAAGCATCGGCAGTGAGTCGCACCTGCCGGGCGCTGGTTGCTGATCGGGTGATCGAGAGCGAGATCATCGATCGCAAGGTGCGTGTGCGCCTTCTGATGAGTCGCTGTGCGGCCGAACCGGTCCGCTACGACAACGTGCCGACCGTCGCCGCGCCGCGGACTGCGCCCGCGTTTGCGCCGCTGGTTTCGTATGAGATGTATGCCAACAGTCACAAGGCCCTATGCGAGGTGACGCGGTGAGCCTGACGAGAAAGAAGCTGCTGCGCTCTACGACCCAGCTTAAGCGCTCGCCTTTCAAGACAAAGCCTCGCAAGCGAGCAAAGAAAGCCGAGCGCGAGCACATGGGCGTTATCGCTGGCCTGTGTTGCATCGTTTGTCGGAACCTTGGGTATGGAGAGAGTCCGGCCGAAGTTCACCATGTGCGATTTCTGGCTGGAGGGGGGCAACGATCGGCGCATACCGACACGATTCCACTGTGCCCCATGCACCACCGCGAGGGTGGATATGGCATTGCGTTTCATGCTGGCCCTGCCGAGTTCCAGCGGCGCTACGGCACTGAGGCTGAATTGCTTGCGCAAACAAGGTTCGAAACTGCGCACCGAATTTTCGCGAGTGTCGCGCCGGAGGTGGCCTGATGGCGGCCCTGCCTTCGTATTTGTATCTGGACCCGGCGAAAGTCATTGAAATTGAGGAGAACAAAACATGCAAGGGCTGCTTACACAAGCTGACGCTATGGGGATTGGAGTATTGCGCCAAGGAACGGACCAAGCCGGGCGCCAAGAACATGCGCCGCTGCAAGTTGTACGAGGAAGAGCGATGACCACGAAACGCGACCTCAACGCACTTTGCGAGGACTGGGCGGCCTGGCATCGCACGCGCCGAATCTTCGTCCCGCCTATGCCGAGTGGCCTGCTCGCCGGGATGCAGCCCCGCAAGGTCGGCCCTGAGCCGGATGCGATCTGCTCGTCGATGCTCAGCTTCTTCAACCTCGCAGTCCTGTCGCTGCCCGAGAGCCCAGAGAAGCAAGCGCTGTACCTGTTCTACATCCACCGTGTTTCTCACATCAAGCGGGTGGCTTCGGCGCTAGGGATCTCGCGCGATGCGTTTTACAAGCGTGTGGAAAGTGGTCGTTCGCAAGCGTATCGAGCATATTGCCGAATGGTCGAAAGTGTATAGCGTGGCGCTATACATCTTCGAGCTATACAAATTCGGCAAAAAACGTATCATTTCGGAAAGGCTGAATCAGTGCCACCAAAGCCCGCGACGGTGAAAACCGCGCGGGCTTTCTGCTTTCTTGCGTGTCTCCTCCTCGACGAAAGTCGTTCGCCCGCACCGCTTGCGCGGTAGCGGGCATTTTTCTCCTATGCCTCGACTGAAGACCTTGGGTTCGCGACTGCCTGCGCTACAGAGCCGCGTGGTGATCGCTCAGCCGATGTCATGGCGAGCAGGGAAGAGCGGGAGCACGGCGCGTGGTTACGGCTACGCGTGGCAGCAGCTACGCGAGCGGCACTTAGCTGCACACCCGCATTGCGTGTTCTGTCTGCGGGACCTTGGCATGGTAGGTATGTCGCCAATTGAGGTTGTGCTCGCATGCGCTGCACGCGGCGTAGCCGAGCCTTTGGGCAATATAGGTGACCACATCGTGCCGCATCGCGGCGACGAGCGGCTTCGGCTCGACCCGGCGAACATTCAGACGCTGTGCAAGTGGCACCACGATAGCGAGAAGCAACGGTCGGAGAGCTCGGGCCGCTAACGCTACGTCTCTACCTTAACGCTATATAAACACTCGCTCGAAACACCGCAGAGGTTCATGTGCTCATTATTTGAGCAGGCTGGACGGTGTGATGAGATGCGATTGACGCAAATGCGACGCATTCTCGTTAGTGTGCTCAAAAGATGTGCAAAATTGCTGATCTGCTCAAAAAATGAGCAGCGGGAGGGGGTGCCTAAAGTTTGAGCAGAAATTTGGCCTAGACCGACCGTTCCCGCACGCGCAGAAAATTTCCCCTTTTGGAGTTTTTGTTAATGGCCTTTAACAGCAAAAAGCGGCTGTTTGCCGATGCTGTTTTGGCCGGAAAGTCCAATAAAGACGCGGCAATCGCGGCAGGTTACAGCCCCGCGACAGCATCTGCGGCCGGATCTCGACTTGTTAAAGACCCGGATGTTGCCGCCTACCTTTCGAAGCATCGAAAAAAGGGCGGATCAAAGGCAAGTGCGGCGCCCAAGCCGGTACCGAATACGCCTGAACAATCCGAAGCCGCAGCGGTGACGAGTGCAGCGGTCGCCGCTGGGTTTGACCTGTCGACCATCCTGACTTTCAAGGATCCTAAGGATTTCCTGCTGGCGGCTATGAACGATCAGGCAACTGAGCCGAAGCTGCGCGTTGACGCGGCGAAGACGCTCATGCCGTTCATGCACGCGAAGGTTGCTGAAGCAGGCAAAAAAGATGCGAAAGCCGAAGCGGCGAAGAAGGCGGCAAGCAAATTCGGTGCACTGGCGCCGCCGCTAAAGTTGGTCAACGGGAAATAACACATGGAATGGTCGACGGCGTGTCTCGACTGGGCCGAGCGGCTCAAGGCGGGGCAGTCGATCATTCCGCCGCCGATCTTTCCCGAGCAGGCTGAGCAAGCGCTCGCTGTGTTCAAGGAATTGAAGATTGTCGATGCGCCGGGCAGCCCAACGTTTGGTGAATCGTCGGCGCAGTGGGTGTTTGACCTGGTCGCCTCCATCTTCGGCGCGTATGACGCAAACAGCGGCCGGCGGCTGATCACTGAGTGGTTCGTCTGCCTGCCAAAGAAGAACTCGAAGTCGACGTTGGCGGCAGGGATCATGATGACGGCCATGATCCTGAACTGGCGGATGTCCGCCGAGTTCGCGATTCTGGCACCGACAATTGAGGTCGCGAACAACAGCTTCGCACCCAGCCGGGACATGGTCAAGCATGAGGAAGAGCTTGACGACTTGTTCCAGGTGCAAACGCACATCAAGACGATCACACATCGGACGAGCGGGGCAACGCTCAAAGTTGTCGCGGCCGATTCGAACACCGTTGGGGGGAAGAAGAGCGTCGGCACCCTGGTTGATGAGGTGTGGCTGTTCGGCAAGCAACCGAACGCCGAGAACATGCTGCGCGAAGCGATCGGCGGTCTGGCCTCGCGCCCGGAAGGGTTCGTGATCTACCTGACGACGCAGTCGGACGACCCACCTGCCGGCGTGTTCGCGCAGAAACTGCGTTACGCGCGCGACGTGCGCGACGGGAAAATCCACGATCCGTGCTTCGTGCCCGTGATCTACGAGCACCCGCCCGAGATGGTGAGGCGAAAGGAACACCTGCTCGCTGAAAACCTCGGGATGGTCAATCCGAACCTGGGTTACTCGGTCGACGAAGCGTTCTTGCTGCGCGAGTTTCGGAAGGCGCAAGAGGGCGGCGAGGAGTCCTTCCGGGGTTTCCTCGCTAAGCACGCCAACGTCGAAATCGGGCTCGCACTTCGAAGCGATCGCTGGGCCGGTGCAGAGTTTTGGGAGGCGGCTGCGCTGGCGCCGCACGTGTGCCTTGATGAGTTGATCGCCCGTTGTGAGGTGATCGACGTTGGCATCGACGGCGGCGGCCTCGATGACTTGCTCGGCGGCGCTGCTGTCGGCCGCGAGCGGGGTACGCGGAATTGGCTCGCTTGGACTCACGCATGGGCGCATCCATCGGTTTTCGAGCGACGCAAGGAAATCGCTGATCGCCTGCGTGACTTCGAACGCGACGGCGATCTGACCATCGTTGAGCAGATTGGCGATGACGTCGCTGACGTCGCAGAGATCGTATCTACCATCTATAAAGCTGGGTTGCTCGATATGGTCGGTGCGGACCCGGCCGGCATCGGCGGTGTGCTGGATGCACTTGCTGAGGCAGGTATCCCTGAAGAAAAGGTAATCGGCATTTCCCAAGGCTGGAAGCTGTCTGGCGCGATCAAAACGGCAGAACGGCGTATCGCGGCTGCCAGCGGCCGCCGAGTGCCCGATGGAGCGCAGACGTCCGATGGCATGCTGATCCACGGCGGTCAGCGCTTGATGGCCTGGTGCGTGGGCAACGCCCGGGTCGTGCCAGTGGGGAACGCGGTAAACATAACAAAGCAGGTCAGCGGGACGGGGAAGATCGACCCGCTGATGGCTCTCTTCAATGCGGTATCGCTGATGGCGCTCAACCCGCCGGCTCAAGGGCCGTCGGTGTATGAGTCGCGCGGCATCCGATTCCTCTGAGGTGTGAATGGGTTGGTTAGATTTCGTCCGGGGCGAGCGCGCGCCGGAGGCCCCCGCACGCCTCGCGGAGCCGACGCTTGAGCGGACTTTCGCGCCAGTGCGGGCAGCTTCGCCACCGGGAGAAGCTTTCGACGGTCTCAACGACCCGCGTTTGCTCGAGTACATCCGCAACGGCGAGTTGAACGGCGGTGTGGCGGGGCGCGAGGCGAAAGCGCTGCGAAACATGGCGGTGCTTCGTTGCGTGACGCTTATTTCGCAGTCGATCGGCATGCTGCCGCTCAATCTGATCGCGAACGACGACACGAAGCAGACGCAGACCGATAACCCGGCGCACCGCCTGCTGAAGTATCGACCGAACGACTGGCAGACGCCCATCGAGTTCAAGAGCCTGATGCAGTTGCGGGCGCTCCTCGACGGGCAGTCTTTCGCGCGCGCAATCTGGTCAGGAACCAAGCCGATTCGCCTAATTCCGATGGATCGGGGTTCAACGACACCTCGCCTCACGGAAGCGTGGCAGATGGTCTATGACTACACGACGCCAGCGGGCCAGGTCGTCACGCTGCCGGCGCGCGAAGTGTTTCACTTGCGCGACCTCTCCCTTGACGGCGTGAACGGGCTCTCTCGCCCGAAGTTGTCACGTGAAGCACTTGAACTCGCCGAGCATGCGGAGCGCGCAGCCTCTCGGACATTTCGCACGGGCGTGATGGCCGGAGGCGCTATCGAGTTCGAAAAGGATCTGTCGGATGACGCGTACAAGCGTCTAAAGGAGTCGCTCGCGGAGAACCATACCGGTGCTGAAAACGCTGGGAGTTGGATGCTCATTGAAGAGGGCGGCAAATCGAAGCAGTTCACCGCGACGGCGGTTTCGGCGCAACAGATCGAGACTAGAAACCACCAAATCGAAGAAGTAGCGCGCATGTACGGCGTGCCTCGTCCGCTCTTGATGATGGACGACACCAGTTGGGGTAGCGGCATCGAGCAGCTTGCAATCTTCTTCATTCAGTACGGCCTGTCGCCTTGGTTCGTCTCGTGGGAGCAGGCGTCAGAACGCCTGTTCCTGCCGGAAAACATGCTCGGCAAGCTGGTGTTCAAGTTCAACGAGGCGGCGCTGCTGCGCGGCACGCTTAGCGATCAGGCCAGCTTCCTCTCCAAGGCGCTCGGTGCTGGTGGTCATTCGCCTTGGATGAAGCAGAACGAAGTACGTGAGACGTTGGATCTGCCTCGCGTAGATGACCCGGTTGCCGATCAACTACGCAACCCAATGACACAGCAACCGAAGGGGACCGGCAATGAGCCTGCTCAGCCTGCCTGAAATCAATTTCCAGAGACCGAGCGCACAGGTTCAGTTTGGTATTGCGCCGAAGGCGCTGTCGCAATGGAACTCGACCATTCAGGCGGTGGAGAGTGGCGACGAGGCGAGTATTTCCATCCTCGATGTCATCGGTCAGGACTACTGGACCGGCGAGGGCGTGACGTCGAAGCGGATTGCCGGGGCGCTTCGCTCCATCGGATCGAACCCGGTCACGGTAAACGTGAACTCGCCGGGCGGTGACATGTTTGAGGGGGTCGCCATTTACAACATGCTTCGGGAGCATCCGGGGCATGTGACGGTGAAGGTTCTGGGTATGGCGGCGTCTGCCGCATCGATCATTGCCATGGCCGGAGACACAATTCAGATCGGGTTGCCGGCCTTCTTCATGATTCACAACGGTTGGATCGTCGCCGCAGGGAATCGAAACGAGTTACGCGACCTTGCCGACTGGATGGAGCCGTTCGATGCCGCAATGGCGGATGTGTACGCGGCCCGCACTGGCATTAAGTCAGCCACGATTCAAGAGCTGATGGACAAGGAAACGTGGCTTGGCGGTAGCGCTTCCGTCGAGCAGGGGTTCGCAGATGAAGTGCTCGATGGTGACCAGATCAGGAACGGTGGCAAGTCGCAAGCAGCGGCGGCGCGACGTATCGAGGCGGCCTTGCGTGCCTCGGGTCTGTCGCGCTCCGACGCACAAGGTCTCATTTCAAACTTCAAGTCCGGCCTGAGAGATTCGGCCGGCAATGGCGGCCTGAGCGATTCGGCGGCTAACAGCGAAGCAGCGGTGCTGCTGAACTTTCTCTACCAACCATTGAAGGGGTAACTATGGACGCAGCAATCAAAGACGCGATCGATAACGCAAACCGCACGTTTGCGCAGTTCAAAGAGGCGAACGACAAGCGCATCGACGCTCTGGAAAAGGGGCAGCCGTCGGCTGATATCTCGGCAAAGGTCGAGAAGATGGGCAGCGATCTCGACACGCTGCAAGCGGCGATCGACGAGCATAGCGTAAAAATGGCCGCGATCCAGATGGGCGGCGGCTCTGGAAAGCAACTGCGCGATGCCGAGTACACGGACGCATTTCAGGCGCACGTTAAGAAGGGCGAAGTCAACGCTGCCCTGAACAAGGGCGCAGATGCGGAAGGCGGCTTCCTGACGCCGATCGAGTGGGATCGAACGATCACCGACAAACTCGTGCTGGTCTCGCCGATGCGTCAGCTCGCGCAGGTGCAAGCGGTATCGAAGGCCGGTTTCTCGAAGCTTTTCAACATGGGCGGAACCGGTAGCGGTTGGGTCGGCGAAACGTCGAACCGTCCGCAAACGAACACGGGGACTTTTAAGTCGCTCTCGTTCACGTCGGGTGAAATCTACGCCAATCCGGCGGCAACGCAGCAGATCCTCGACGACAGCGAAATCGATCTCGAAGCGTGGTTGTCAAACGAGGTGCAAACCCAGTTCGCCAAACAGGAAGGCCTCGCGTTTCTGTCCGGCGACGGTGCGAACAAGCCCACCGGCATTCTGACGTACGTGGCCGGCGGCGCAAATGCAGCAGTCCATCCGTTCGGTGCCATCGGTGTCGTCAACAGTGGCGCGGCGGCCTCCATTGCCTCGGACGGCTTGATCGACCTGATCTATGACTTGCCGAGCGCCTTCACCGGAAATGCTGGTTTCACGATGAATCGCAACACGCAGCGCCTAGTTCGCAAGCTCAAGGACGGGCAGGGCAACTACCTGTGGCAGCCGTCGTTCGTTGCCGGTCAACCGGCCACGCTCGCGGGCTATCCGGTGACCGAAGTGCCCGACATGCCGGATGTCGCCGCGAATTCGACGCCGATCCTCTTCGGTGATTTCAAGCAGACGTATCTCATCGTCGACCGCATCGGTGTGCGTGTTTTGCGCGACCCGTACACGGCCAAGCCGTATGTGCTGTTCTACACGACGAAGCGCGTCGGCGGCGGCCTGCTGAATCCGGAGCCGATGCGCGCGCTGAAAGTGGCCGCATCGGCGTAAGAGAAAGCGGAGCGTAGACGAACTGGGGCTCCTTCGGGAGCCTCATTCATTTTGTGAGGAAGACATGGCAAAGCTCATTGCGGCGTTTCTTGGTGTGTTGGACGGTGACATTTACCCGACGCAGTTCGAAGCAGGCGACGAATGCCCGCCCGAACTGGAAGCTGGCGCTCAGGAACTGGGTGCACTGGGCGACGAATCGGTCTCGACCGAGGACATGACCGCCGCGCAGATCAAGGCGGCGCTAGACGCCAATGGCGTCGAGTACAAAGCAAGCATGAGCAAGGCTGAGCTGCTCGAACTGCTGACCGGGGCCGGGGAGTAAAGCGTGTCGTTGGTTTCCCTCGAACTCGCGACGAAGTTCGTCAAACAGGACCTCGGTGCTGATGACGATGTCGTGCAAATGGCGCTCGACGGCGCTACGCAGTCCGCTATCGACTATCTGAATCGTCAAGTCTTCGAGACTGACGCCGCGATGCAGACCGCTGTTATGGCCGGTACGGCCGGTGAGAACCCGATGGTGGTGAATGCTGCGATTAAGGCGGCCATCCTGAAGACGACCGCGGAGTTGTACATGAACCGTGAGGATTCGAGCATCGGGACCGTCGCTGAACTGCCGTTCAACGCGAAATCGCTCTTGCGACCTCACCGAATCATTCCGGGGGTGTGATGCGCTCCGGAACTCTCACTCGACAAGTGCGGATCGAACGTCGGGGCGCTGGGAAGGATGATTTCGGCCAACCGTCCGACGGCTGGGTGCCGGTCGGGCCGGTGCTTTGGTGCAACGTCCGTGTGTCGTCAGGCTCAGAAGCCATCAAATCCGATATGCCGGTCGGTGCGGCGACCGTGAGCATTCGCGTGCGCTACCGCACAGATATCGACAACGGAATGCGGGCGGTCCTTATCAAGTACGTCGCCGGTGAGCCGGTGGACGACGAGATTTTCAACATCGAGAAGCCGTTGCCCGACTACGCCGGCCGGGAGTACACGGACCTCGTTTGCGTCTCTGGACAAGGCGATGGCGGTTGATTGGAAGACGAGCGGATTCAGCGAGTCTGCCGCGGCGCTACTGAAGCTCGCCGACGATCTGGGCGAATCTGCGCTACGGTCTGCCGCCGTTGCCGGAGGGACGATTCTGCGTGACGAAGCCGCACTACGCGCCCCGCAAGGCGAAACCGGAAACCTCGGTCGCGCGCTTTACCTGAAGTTCATTGAAGAGCGCTCTACCGAGACGAGCAAGATGTACTACGTCAGCATCCGGCGTGGGAGGAAGGGCGACGGCCGCAACGACGTCGCCTTCTACGGCCCGATGGTTGAGTTTGGGCACTGGTACGTGCCCCCGAAACCGAAGGGCATGAGGTGGAAGTCTCACCGAGCCAACTCGGTAGGTAAGCACTGGGTCGCTGCACGTCCGTTCATCCGACCAGCTTGGGAGGCGCGCAAGACCGATGCCGTCGATGCGATGCGCAATAGGCTCAAAGAGAAATTGATGGAAATTCACGAGGAGCGCGGCAAATGATCGAGCCACTCATCACGGGGGCGCTAGCCGAGGTTGCTGGTGCCCGGATATTCGACGCCACAGCGCCGGCCAACACGCCGCGCCCATTCGCAGTTTTTCAAAAAGTCGGTGGGCAGGACGCGAGCTCGCTTGAAGGTCTTGCCGAGCGCATGAACGCGCGCGTGCAGTTCGTTGTGTGGGCGGAGACCGCGAAGGAAGCGGCGACGGTCATGCGACAGATGATGACGATCCTCTGCGGAGACGAACTGAAGGGTGTGCCCATTGGCGCACCCGTGGGGTTGCATGAGCCCGATACCAACTGGTACGGCGAGCGCCTCGACATTTCATTTTGGTTCACCCCTTGATATGACAGGAGAAAGCTATGGCTTCCCCGGCAATTTCTGCACAAGGTAGCAAGCTGGAGATCGGTTCGACCGATGCCAGCCCTACTTACACCCGTATTCGCGGCTTCAAGTCCTTTACGGGCTTTGACGGGCAGGCGTCGGAGCTCGACGCGACCGATCTCGAAAGCAAAGCGAAGGAGTACTTGCTCGGCCTTCAGGACGCCGGCAACTTCAACTTCGATCTGAATGTGAACCGCTCCGATCCGGGCCAGATCGCACTCGAAGCGGCCCGGAAGAGCGGCGCACTGCGTTCGTTCCGTCTGACGCTTCCCGACGGCCAGGTCGCGACGTGGAGCGGACTGGTGAAGAGCACGCCCCTGCAAGGTGGGGTGGACGCAATTCTGACTGGCACCGTGAACACGCGCATCAGCGGTGAAGTCATTTGGACGGAGACGCCGTGAACATCCTTTCGAAAGACCAGATTCTCGCGGCGAACGACCGCAAGACCGTCGACGTTCCGGTGCCGGAGTGGGGTGGCGTGATCCGCTTGGCTGTGATGACCGGCGCGGAGCGCGATTCGTTTCACGCTTCGCGGGAAGGGCGCGGCACCGGAATTGGCGACTTCGAGGCGGCGTTGCTCGCCGCAACGATCGTCGGTGCCGATGGCAATCAGGTGTTCTCGATCGACGACATCGAGTCGCTCCGAGGCAAGAACAAGGATGTGCTCGACCATCTTGCCGGAGAGGCTGCGACCCTCAATGGTATCGGGCAAAAGGCGCAGGAGAATGCGGAAAAAAACTCCGACGCCGCCCCGAGCGGCGCTTCTGGTTCCGACTCGCCGGTCACCTCGGAATGAGCGTCGGGCAAGCCCAGCGGGAGATTGATTCCGCTGAGTTTGCCGAATGGATGGCGTTCTCACGTATCGAACCGCTGGGCGGCCCGATCGAGGATTTGCGAACGGGCGCGGTGGTGTCGATGCTTGCCAACATCAACCGTGACAGGGCGAAGCGGCCTGAGCCATTCGGGTTGTTGGATCTTCTCCCATGGGTAGAGGCTGCTCATGCCGCCAGCAACGAGCCCGTGTTGCTTGATGGATCGAAAGCCCAATCGGACTTGATCCGAGCCGCGATATTCGGCGTTGCGCCGAAATCCCAATAGTGCCCGCCATGTGTGGGCGTTTTCTCTTGAGAACGGAATGAGTGACCTGATCGGAAAGGCCGTAATTGCCGTCGAGGCGAACACGACCGCCCTGAAAGCCAGTATGGCCGAAGGCGCACAGTCCGTGAAGCAGCTTGAGGCGACGGCAACGGCGGCCGGCACCAGGTCGAGTGCAGCGTTCAAGGGGATGTCGGACGCCGCAACGACCGGCGCTCGCGCAAGCGAATCGTCGATCCGTAGTTTCATGTCATCGCTTGAGCGCCAATCGGTGCAGGTCACGCAGGGTAAGGCGGCGTGGCTGGAAATGCGCGCCGCGCAGCTTGGCGTCGCTGATTCTGCCGCACCGATGATTTCGGCGATGAAGAAGGCCGAGGAAGGTGTGCACGGGCTGAATTTCGCAACCGGCGCCGCTCGTAAAGAAATGCTGGTGCTCGCGCACGAGGCATCGCAGGGGGCTTGGAAGAACTTCGCCGGCTCGATGATGGTGTTGGGCGAACGTACCGATGCGCTCGCCGTAGTTCTGAGCTCCGCAGGCGTCTCCGTTGCGTTGGTGGCGGCGGGCATCGGGGCTTTTGTTTTGGCGGCGATTCAGGGGCGACGCGAGGCCGAAGAGTTCACCCGATCCCTGCAACTCACCGGTAACGCCGCTGGCGTCACGCGCGATGCAGTCAATTCGATGGCTCTCGCGATCGCGAAGGACACGGGCAAGGGCATTGGAACCGCACAGGAAGCGCTGCAAGCGCTGATATCGACCGGCCGATTCACCGGGCAGAGCATTCAGACGCTCGGCGAAGACGTCGTGAAGTTCTCGGAACTGACTGGCGCGAAGCTTGAAGACGTCGTTGCCGATTACGCGAAAATGCCCGACGGCGTTGCGAAATGGGCGGCTGAGCACAACCGCAGCATGCACTTCATGGACACGGCGACATATGAATATGTTCGGTCGCTCGAAGAGGCTGGCCGAGTATCCGATGCGGTTCGTGTCGTGTCCGAAGCGCTGCATCGTCAATTAGTGAACGATGCAAACGACAAACTGGGGACGGCGGCGAAGGCGTGGCGTGATTTCCGGCTTGAGATTTCGAAGACCTGGGCGGCATTGAAGCAAGGCTTCAGTTCCGGGCCGACGAACACCGACAAGATAGAGACGCTACTCAGCGAGCGGCGCGATCTTGAGAGCATGGCAAAGCGTGACGGCTGGGGTGGTGACTCAGCACGCGAGCGCATTGCGAACATTGACAAGCAAGTCAGATCGCTTCAGTCACTGAAGGTTGAAGAGCAGCGGCTCGCAGAGGCAGCCGCAAGACGTGCTCAAGAGCAAGAGGCGGGAATTGCGGCTACCGACGCGCTGCACAAGCAACGCCTCCAATACGACAAAAACTTCGCGCGTCAGCAGGCACTTGATCAGTTCGATCGCCATGTTTCCGATCTTCGGAAAACCAGCCCGAACAGTGCCGAGTTGGACCCTGCCGCTCTGGCCGCGACACGCAAGGGCATCATTGAGCAGTTCACCGACAAAAAAGCCGAGTCCGATGCGCAGAACGCTCTGAATGCCCGTCTCGAAGCGCTTCAGCAGCAATACAAGGCGGAAGAAGATGGTCTGAAATCGAATCTCGCGCACCTGAAGAGCCTGAGAGAGCAAGGGCTACTCTCGTTGCAGGACGAACTGCAACAAGAGCACGACGCCCGACAGCAGTCGCTGACGAAGCAACTGGGGATTATTCAGCAGCAGGAAGAGCTTGCCAAGGGCAAGAAGCAGCTCGCCGCGTATCAGAAGTACGCGGGAGAGGAGGCACAGATTCGCCAAAAGCTTGCGGAGAACGACCGCAAGTTTGCAGACGATTCCGACGCCCTTCAGAAGAAGCAAGCGCGTGACCTTCAGGCTTATGTGACGTCACTCGACAAGTCGCTTCAAACGCGGCGTGAAGCGATTACGCAAAGCGTTGAATCGATTGGCATGGGCGACACGGCACGCGATCAGTTCTCGCGGTTGACCGCTGCGGCCAAGGAATATGACCAAAAGCTGTCCGATCTGACGCGCTCGAGTATCGAGAAGCGCATTGACCCGAGTCAGTACGATGCGGAGTTGAAGGCTCTACAGGACTTCTACGATAAGCGAGTGGCGATGGAGTATGACGCCACCGACCGTATTCGTGCTGCCCAAGGGAATTGGCTCAACGGCGCCCAGCGCGCCTGGGAGAACTTCAACGATAAGGCCCTCAACGTCGCGGATCAGGTCGGCACGAGCTTCTCGAACGTCTACGAAGGGTTGACGGACGCCGCCGCCAAGTGGGCTACCGGGACGAAAATGAGCATCGCCGATATCGGCACAGCGTTCGCACAAGAACTGATCAAGATGTCGATCCGCGCAGCAGCGTCACCGGTTTTTGGTGCATTGACGGGGTTCTTAGGGAGCGCGTTTGCAGGCGGTTACTCGTCGAGCGCGGTCAACGGCGGGTTGGCTGGATCGTACAGCGGTTCGTTCTCGTCGGGCCTGAGCGGCGGCACTGGCATGTTCACCATGCCGAGCGCGAAGGGCAATGTGTTTGCCAGCGGCTCAGTCGTGCATGCCTTTGCCAAGGGCGGTGCCTTTACCAATCAAGTTGTTAGCCAGCCCACGCTCGCGCCAATGGCCCTTTTCGGGGAGGCCGGAGAGGAGGCAATCATGCCGCTTAAACGCGGGTCTGACGGTTCGTTGGGGGTGCGTGCATCGATCGACGTTGGCAGCGGAACTCAGGTGCACAACTATACGAATGTGGACCTAAACGTGCAGGCGTCGAGTGGCGGTGCTGCGGGCTTTGACGGGATCGACGCTAGAGACCTTAAGCGCGCTGTTCATGGCTGGATTGACGAGCGCATGGACAAGAAGATGCGTGGACAAGGGGGGTATGCCTCGCAGATGAAGTACGGACAATTGGCATGACCGATACGTTCCTCTGGTCCCCGCGCACGAACGCGTCGGGCGACATCACCTTTGCCGTGCGCAAGGGCGTTTTTGGTGACGGCTATGAGCAGCGCGCCAGGGACGGACTGAATAACAAGAAGTCGACCTATCAACTCACTTTCGTTGGGGGGGAGCAGAAGATCTCGGCGATCTTGGCATTCCTCGACGCGCATGCCGGCAGCAAGTCGTTTTTTTGGACGCCAGCTTTGCGGCCGCAAGCACTATTTGTTTGCGAGAAGTACTCAGGGCCAGTGAAAGACGGCGACACGTACACCATCTCCGCAACGTTCGATCAGACGTTTGCCCCCTGAAATGACGAAACAAACTATCAATCTAGGAACCCCACCCAAGGGATCTGACGGTGACACTACGCGCGCTGGATTTGGAAAGGCGAACGACAACTTCAACGAACTCTTTGCGCGAGCCCAAGGGAAATTAGCTAAGGACGTATCCGGCCCAGCCGGGACCGTTGCATTGACTGACGCTGAAGCTCTCAACGGCTCGCTCACCTTTGCCGGCGCGATAACAGGGGATCGGGTTGTCACGGTGCCGGCGAATCCTCCGCAGTTGTACATTGTCCGCAACGGAACCAGTGGTGCGTTCTCGTTGACGTTCAAGACGGTTGGCGGCACCGGCGTGGCTGTCAAAGGTGGCCAGCAGCTTGTCGTTTTCTCGGATGGAGTGAACATCGTCGACTGGGTCGGGGGGCAACTTGGTGGGCTCCAAACCGGCCTCGACGCCGCAAACGCAGCCATCGCAACAAAGATGCCTGCGAACCCCGGCGGCGGACTCACAAAGGTTGTGCGAGGAGATGGGTCGCTGGGTAATTCCATCCGGGGGTACTTTCAAGTCAACAACGCTGGGTGGCCGCTATTCGAGTGGCATATCCCCGGGGCGATCGCACGCGCTTGCACCATGGGCACCGATGGTGGGCTTTCGTGGCTCGGTTCCGATGGGGCGGGGAATACTGTCGGCTCTGTCTTGATGAATCTGGGCCCAACAGGAAGTCTTGGAATTCTTGGGAGTTTGAGTCAAGGCTCCGACTATCGCCTGAAGACAGACGTGGTCGAATTGGAAGCTGAAGACGTCCTTGATCGGATCATGCGTTTCAGGGGCATCGAATACACATCGATTTTCGATCCAGACGGCGGGCGATCTCCGGGCGGCTTGGCTCATGAGGTCAGCGAACTATTCCCATTGCTCGTGCAAGGAACGAAGGACGCGGTGGACACCGATGCTGAAGGCAACGCCGTGCCTAGGTATCAGCGGATGAACTATGTAGGGCTGACCGTTTACACCACGGTCGGCTTGCAAGCCACGGTCAGGCGTCTAGAGGTGGCCGAACGAACGATTGAATCTCTCGAAACGCGAATTGCATTGCTCGAACGGACTGTCGCCGGCACGGGGCAATCTAACATTGGAGGTGCCGAATGAGTATCGTTGCTGATATTCAGACGCTTGAGCCCGGTGCGTTGATTGAGCTTTTCGAGTTGGATGCAACGGCTCAGTCTGGCGATGTCCTGCGCTTTCACGGGCATATGCAGGCGGGATCGATTTGGTGGCAGGGTAACGAATATTCCCCCTGGCCGATTGAGGTAGAGGGGTTCGCCCGCAGTGGTGACACGCAGCAGCCCACGCCGACGCTTTCCGTCGGCAACATTGACGGATCGATCACGGCTCTGTGTTTATACCTTGACGATTTGGTCGGTGCGAAGCTTACTCGCATGCGAACGCTTGGGCAGTACCTGGATACGCGTAACTTCCCGGAAGGAAATCCGACTGCTGATCCGGATGAGCAGCTTCCGCCTGAGCTCTGGTACATAAACCAGAAG
Organism: Pandoraea sp. PE-S2R-1; assembly: GCF_002179865.1. Taxonomy (NCBI): domain Bacteria; kingdom Pseudomonadati; phylum Pseudomonadota; class Betaproteobacteria; order Burkholderiales; family Burkholderiaceae; genus Pandoraea; species Pandoraea sp. PE-S2R-1. Next base: position 360,208 of record NZ_NGUR01000007.1, read on the forward strand.
ACGGAAGAGACGAACGAGTCAGTGACGTTCGAACTGGCCAGCGCTCTCGATTTCAACGGTGAGCAGCTTCCGCGCCGGCAGATCGTGGCAAACGCCTGTGTCTGGCTCACGATCGGTGGCTATCGTGGCCCGTATTGCGGCTATATGGGCGCGGCGTACTTCGACAAGAACGACAAGCCGGTGGCCGATCCTTCGCTGGACAAATGCGGCGGCCGATTGTCCTCGTGCAAATGTCGCTTCGGTCAAAACAACGAACTTCCATATGGCGGGTTTCCTGCCGCCGATCTGGTGCGCACAAGCTGATGAATAAGCGAACGTTGAATGCGATACGAGCTCACGCCGCGGAGGACTACCCGCGCGAGGCCTGTGGGCTCATGATTGTCGCGAAGGGTCGCGAGCGATATGTGCGCTGCCGAAATCTTGCTCAAGGCACAGAGCATTTCGTGATGTCTCCTGAGGATTATGCGGCGGCAGAGGATGCTGGCGACGTGGTATCGGTCGTGCACTCACATCCAGATGCGCCGGCGGCGCCTAGCGAGGCCGACCTAGTGAGTTGCGAGGCTACGGGCCTACCGTGGCACATTTTGTCTTGGCCAGACGACGACTTCCAAACCGTTGAGCCGAGCGGGTATCAAGCGCCGTTAGTTGGTCGCACTTTCGCCCATGGCGTTCTGGACTGCTGGTCTTTGGTGCGCGACTTCTACGCTCGTGAACTTCGGATCGAACTTCCGGACTTTCACCGGCGGGATGACTGGTGGACGCAGGGCGAGAATCTCTACTTGGAAGGCTACCCGAAAGCTGGTTTCGTCCACCTGAGCCAAGACGAACCGAGCAAGATTGGCGATGTGATCTTGATGCAACGGCGCGCCGATGTGCCGAACCATGCGGGCGTGTATCTAGGCGATGGGCTGATGCTGCACCACATGCATGGTCGCCTCTCGACGCGCGAAGTTTATGGCGGGTACTGGAAGGAGATCACCAGGTGCGTTGTGAGGCATAAGGACCTGGTCGGGTAATATTCGGCTTTTGACCATTTAGGGGGCCGAAATGCGGGGGACTTTATTGATCAGCACGCTGTGCGTGTTGGTGGTCAGTGGATGCACGAGCATTCAAGACGTCAAGCAGAGGTCGCCGGAATTCGCATCTGCATCCAGCAAGAAGCCGTCGAATGTGGGCGGTTGCGTAGCCTCGCAATGGCGCACGAGCGATATAGATTTTCGATACTCCCCGCTGGGCGAGGGAGTCGAGATAGCGGTTGGAGATCCTGGTTACTACTACGCAGTTTTTGAAGCAACGCCAGATGGCAACGGATCAAAGGTGTCTTTCTACAGCCGTTCGTGGTTTGGCAATGAAAAGATGCTCAAGGGCGTAAAGGCGTGTGTATAGCTTGGGCCGAACCTCACCTCTCTGAAACCAACCCCGCCTCTGCGGGGTTTTTTACATCTATCGCGATGATCGAAAAATTGAGGACGATTCGCCTATACGGAGGTATGGGGGCTCGATATGGACGCGTGCATAGGTTCGCTGTTTCCAGCGCCACCGAGGCGATTCGCGCGATGTGTGTGCAATTCAAAGGCTTTGAGAAGGAACTTCTCGAAAGCCGTCGAAAGGGTGTTGCGTATGCGGTGTTTATTGGACGACGGAACATCGGCCAGTGCGAATTGGCGCTGCCCCCCGGCAAGGACGATATTCGTATTGCACCGATCCTGCGAGGCTCGAAGCGTGGTGGACTGTTCCAGGTAGTGTTGGGGGCGGCGCTGATTGCCGCATCGTTTATCCCGGGCCTGAACGCAGTTGCGTGGTCTGGCGCGTCCGCGTTTCTCGGAATGACTGGCGCTTCGTTGGCGCTCGGCGGTGTTGTTCAATTACTGTCGCCGCAACAGTCCGGCTTGTCCGTAAAAGACAGTCCCGACAACGGCGCAAGTTACAACTTCAATGGACCGGTGAACACCCAGGCGCAAGGTAACCCTGTGGGTGTTTTGTACGGAGAGATGACGGTCGGAAGTGCGGTCATCTCCGCAGGCATTTTCGCCGAAGATCAATCGTAGAGTAGATCCACAACCTCGAATCCAAAGCCCCGCAATCGTGGGGCTTTTTTTATTGTCCAGCGAAAAGCGAATGAGCAAGTTGATCGTAGGCTACGGCGGTGGCGGCAAAGGTGGTGGCGACAGTCGCTCTCCCGTGGAAAGCCCCGATAGCCTTCATTCCATTGCCTACGCGAAGGTACTAGATGCAATCTCGGAGGGCGAGGTTGTCGGGCTCAGGAATGGCCTTCAGAGCGTATTCCTTGATGGCACGCCGATCGTAAACGCCGACGGCACAGCGAACTTCCAGAACGTCAGCGTCGATGTGCGCACTGGAACTCAGGACCAGCCCTATATCCCGGGCTTTCCGTCCGTCGAAAGCGAGTCCTCCGTTGGCGTAACGCTTACGTCGGCCGCGCCTTGGGTGCGTGCAGTTACCAACACTCAGCTTTCGGCGGTGCGCATCACGTTCGCGCTGCCGGCGCTTTCGCAAGCCAATACGAGCAACGGGGACATCACAGGATATCGAATCGAGTACGCGATTGATCTGGCCATTAATGGCGCAGGTTTTCAGCAGGTACTTTCGTCTGCGTTCGATGGCAAGACCACATCCCCTTACGAGCGCAGTCACCGAATCGAGTTGCCCGCTGCCACAACCGGCTGGACGGTGCGCGTGCGTCGCCTTACCGCCAACGCCAATAGCTCGACGGTTGCTGATACGACGAACATCGAGAGTTTCACGGAGATCGTTGACGCGAAACTCCGGTATCCAAACACTGCGATCGTAGGGATTCAGGTCGACGCGCGACAGTTCAAGAGCGTCCCGACTCGATCGTACCGGATGCGTGGTCGAATCATTCGAGTTCCATCGAACTACGATCCCGTGTCTCGTGCTTACGTCGGGAACTGGGATGGAACGTTCAAATCAGCGTGGACGGACAATCCGGCGTGGGTCTTCTATGACCTTGTGCTACATCCACGGTATGGCCTTGGCCACCGCGTAAATTCGGCGCAGGTAGACAAGTGGTCGCTATACCAGATCGCGCAGTACTGCGACGAGTTGGTCGATGACGGAAGTGGCGGGCGAGAGCCGAGATTTACCTGCAACTGCTATCTCCAGTCGCGTGCCGACGCCTATAAGGTGTTGCAGGATCTCGCGACTATCTTTCGAGGGATGGCCTACTGGGCGAACGGCAACGTCGTGGCAGTCGCCGACATGCCAGGAGATCCCGTCTACAGCTTCACCAACGCAAATGTCGCGGCAGGGAAGTTCAAGTATGCAGGGTCAAGCTGGAAGGCGCGAAAGACCGTAGCGCTTGTGACGTGGAACGATCCGGGCGACTTCTACAAAGCGAAGATCGAGTATGTCGAGGATCAGGAAGGCATCGCGCGATATGGCGTGCAACAGACCGAGACTACGGCATTCGGCTGCACGAGCCAGGGGCAGGCCCAACGAGTCGGCCACTGGACCCTTCTAACGAGTCGTCTTGAGACGGAGTCACTGTCGTTTTCTGTTGGCCTTGATGAGGCGCTGATTTCACCGGGGAGCGTGGTGAGCGTCGCTGACGCGTCGCGCGCTGGGAGGCGTATTGGCGGTCGAGTGAAATCGGCTTCGGGCGTGACTGTGATTCTTGATAAGGTCGACCAGATCGCACAAGGCGATGCATTGACTGTCATCTTGCCGAGTGGAAAGCGCCAGACGCGTACGGTGCAGGAGGTTTCTGGCGACTCGGTGCGTGTCAACCCAAACTGGACTGAGCCGGTCCAGTCGCAAGCAATTTGGGTTGTCGAAAGTGCTGCGTTGAAAACCCAGTTGTTCCGCGTGCTCACCGTGTCGCAGGGCGACGGGCTGATGTGGGATGTCTCAGCGATTCAGCACAACCCTGATAAGTATGATGCGATCGACAGCGGCACGCGACTTCAACAAAGACCGATTACTGTCATCCCCCCATCGGTACAGCCGCCACCCAAGGACGTCACCTGGGATTCGTACTCGGTCATTTCGCAGGGCATTGCGTCGACGACAGGTGTCATCAAGTGGACGCCTGGAGATAAGTCTGTCGCGTCAGAGGTCGAATGGCGACGCGACAACGGCGAGTGGGTCAAGGCAGGCCGCACCGGTTCGCAAAGCCTCGAAGTACCGAACCTCTACGCTGGCAGGTTCGTCGCGCGGGTGACTGCGGTTAACGCTCTTGACGTGCCATCGATCCCGGCATATTCGCCAGAGACGGTGTTGGCCGGCAAGACGTCGCCGCCTCCGGTGGTAACGCGCTTTGTTGCAACCGGCATAGTGTTTGGGATCCGCCTCGATTGGGGATTTCCGACGGGGCCGCTTGATGTGGAGCGAACCGAGATCTGGTACAGCCAGACAAACGACCGCGCGAGCGCGATCAAGCTCGCCGATTTTGCATTCCCCCAGAACACTCACACGATGATGGGCCTTGCTGCGGGCACCACGTTCTTCTTCTGGGCGAGGCTCGTGGACAAGTCAAAGAACATCGGTGCGTGGTATCCGCTCGGCAACGGTGTTGTGGGCCAAGCGAGTGCGAACGCTGATGACATCCTCGACTATCTGAAAGGCAAGATCGGTGACACGGAGCTTGCGCAGGACCTGCTCGACACCATCGCAACGATTCAGCCGCCGTTTGCAGGTAGCGAGGAGGATTACGCCGGCTCGATAAACATCTATGCGGGCATCGTGTCGGTGCAGTCACTCATTCAGGACGGTGACAGGGCAGTCGCACAGCAGGTCACTACGCTTCAGGCGACTGTGGGCGAGAACACAGCGCTGGTCCAGACGAATGCGCAGGCTGTCGCAACGCTGGACGGGAAGGTCTCCGCCTCCTATCAAATGAAGGTGGGCGTGACCTCGGGCGGCAAGTATTACGGCGCGGGCATCGGCATTGGCGTGAGCAATGAAACGGGGCCGGTGCAGTCGCAAATACTCTTCCTCGCCGACCGGTTTGCGTTTCTCAACACCGCCAACGACCAAGTCAATACGCCGTTTGTGATCCAGAACGGTCAGACGTTCATCAGTCAGGCATTCATCGGCAATGGCTGGATCACCAACGCAATGATCGGTGACTACATCCAGTCGAACAACTACCTGGAGGGGGTCTCGGGGTGGCGGCTTGATAAGGCGGGAAGTCTCTACATGAACGGCGTCAATGGTGGCGGGCGTGTCGTGCTGTCGCCGAATGGGCTCTACGTGTACGACGAGAACAACGTATTGCGCGTGAAGTTGGGGAAACTCTGATGCTGGCCGGTCTTGAAATCTATGGGCCTTCAGGTGAGTCAGTGTTGCAACTGTCCTCCAGAGTGGGCCGCGTTCTCGGCTCGGTGTACATCAACGGTACGTCGGGGAGTCTCAAACACGACGCACTTGCCACAGGCGAGGCTTTCGCATCGTTCCACTTGCAGCAGCTCTTCTATGACGTCAGGTCGTTCCGCCGTTTTCCGCGCATCACGATCTCAGGCAATACGCTTTCGTGGTACTACCCGGAGCCGCAGGGAAATCAGGTAACGATGGCCGGCTACATCACTTACGGAGTGCGCTAGTGGCATATGGCTTTGTCGCAGTGAACGACGGTGGCGTGCTTCAGATCGATGGAACTTACACGAACTATTCGTTGGCTTCCAAGGGGACAGTGACCCTGTCGGAACAGTCCTTGTATCTAGGGGCCTCGGGCGCCGGCGACGTGTATGGGACATGTTATGTCGCGGATGTGACCTATTCGGCGCCCGATCCGTTGTTTGTGTTGGAGAACACAAGTGGAGTGCCGGTGGTTGTCATCTCGACGGCCAATGTAGGGCCGAACACATGGCAAACCCGGTTGATGTCGCTGGGGGCCGTGACCGTTGGATTCTTCGTCTTCTCATCGAGCGTGGTCGTCGCGGGATCTGGCTATGGCCTCATCGTTTATGACGGCGCGGGGCGGCCAGTGGCGAGTTCCAACATGAAATACCCGCTGATCCGTCAGGTGGTATCAGGCAACGTAATTGGCGCTGGTCCTGATTACGGCCAGTACAACTATGCGGCGGCGACGAGTTTCTCAGCGTTGTTCTCGCCGGGTGGTGGTCGAATCGGGGTTGGGGCTATTCGGACTCCCTCGACTCAATTCAACGGCAGCGTGCTCTCGGGTGCGTGGCGCGGCAACATCGGCTTCGGCGGATGGATGACCGGCAACGGTGTAGCGACCTTCTCGACCTTCAACTGGCGGTTCGGGCCGAGCTCGCCGAATCCGCCAAGTTTCCAGTACGACTATCAGTCCGCGCTCGACTACGGCGGAATTCTGATCGACGTAAGCAATCTGTAATCGCCAGCCACCCTCGGGTGGCTTTTTTATTTCCAGAGGGGCGCGGGGGCGCTCAAAGGGACGAACGAATGGCAGAACCAACATCGGGTGCCGTAGCGGCCGTGCTGGCCGTGGTGGTGAAGGTGTTACCGGGGGCGGTGGGGTCGTTGATCGCGCTGCGCTTCATCGGTGAAGGGCTGACACGAAAGCAGAAGGCGATGTCGTTCGCGGCCGGCGCGGCGATGTCCTACTACCTCAGCCCGCTGGTCGTGGTGTATTTCGCGATCACGGATGCCGGCGCACAGCAGGCGCTTGGGTTTTTGATGGGGCTGTTCGGCCTAGCGCTGGCGAAAGAGGTGTTCAAGGAAATCAACAATGCCGACCTGATCGGGGCTCTCAAGCGGCGTCTTTCTGGAGGGCTGGAAAAATGATTTCGTTCTTGGTGTGGCTTTTCATCACGGCGAACATCGTCGTGCTCGCCGCCTGCATCTGGGTGACGCTCAGCGACGCTATGTCTACGGGCCTGTGGGGCACAACTGGCTTTGCACTGATCGGTCTGTCGGCGGCCATCAACTTGTTCAAGCCGATATGGGCGCGGGAGGCCATCGACGGGCCCGAGATCCTGATGTTGGTCGGAATGGCTGTTGTAGGGATCTGGATGATGGTTCGCAAAGCCTACTGGCAGAGCAAAGGAGGGCAGGATGGCACGCATTGACCCAACAACGGCAGGCGGCCAAAACGTCTGCGCTTTCCTCGACATGCTCGCGTGGTCGGAATTCACGTCACGCATTGCAGGCTCGGATGACGGGTACAACGTTTTGGTTGGCGGCGGCATATTCCCAAGCTACGCCGACCATCCGCGCAAATCAGTGTGGATCAAGCGTTTCAATGTCTGGTCGACGGCCGCGGGCCGGTACCAACTGCTATCGCGGTACTTCGACGTGTACAAGAAGCAACTGAGCTTGCCCGACTTCTCTCCGGTCAGCCAGGACAAAATCGCTATCCAGCAGATTCGCGAGCGGGGTGCATTGCCTGACATCAAGGCTGGGCAAATCGAATCGGCGATCTCAAAGTGCCGCAACATCTGGGCCAGCCTACCCGGGGCCGGATACGGGCAAGTTGAGCACGCGATTGAGCCACTGATTCAGCAATACGTGAAGGCAGGAGGTGCCCTGTGAGTTGGATCGACCCACGCCTATGGGGCGCGCTTCTTCTGGCCATCGTCGTAGGCGTGGCCGGGGGTTACTGGAAAGGCCACCATGACGCCCACCAGTCGGCCACCGTCGCCAGTCAAGCCAAGCAGATCAAAGACCTGACCGACGAACGAGACGAATACCGTCAGCGGGTGGAAACCCAATCTGGAGTAATTGACGATGCGAAAAAAGCTGCTGACAGGGCAACGGCTGATGCTGCTGCCAATGCTTCTGACGCTGCTGGGCTGCGAAGGCAACTTGCGAACTACACCGCCAGCGTCCGACATTCCACCGCTGTCTGCGCAAGCGCGCCAGCCGGCGACCCCATCGGAGTGCTTGCCGACGTGCTCAGCCGCGCTGATGAACGAGCGGGGAAACTGGCGCAATTCGCTGACGCTGCCCACATCGCAGGCCTTGCCTGCGAGCGCAGCTACGATGCGTTAAGGCCGGATCGAAACAACGGCGCTTCCAACGCAATGGCGTCTCAAAATGTCGAAACTATGAAGGCTCCCATTCCGTAGGGTTCCGAGCGGAATGTGACGGTAACTTCCTGCCCACAAATATTGAAGGTCTTAGGCTTTTCGGAATCTAATAGGACTCCATGAAGCTCAAGCTTGGGAGCCTTCATATCAACTGTCGCGTACCAGACATTATTTCGCCGATCAATCTGCCTATCATCTAGCTGGAGGAACTTGATTCGAAGGTCCCCGGCTTTCACAATTTGACCGATGGAGAGGGGCTCCGTAACGATATCTTCGAACTTGCATGACTGCGCGACGCTAAGCATTGGGTACAGGACGCTCGATGCGAATACGATAGCGACTGCGATCCGATGTGATTGGTTTTTCGTTAGTATCGAGTTCATATCTGTCCCGTGTTCTTGGGGCGACTAAGTTCGGATCGGCTTGTCACAACGCCGGAAATCTTCCGCTCTCTTGCCACTGGCTTAGCTAGCGCAAACTTGTATGCCGGGTTCCTGAGCGATGTTATCGGGAGCACTTAGCCCACCAATTGCTGAAGCCGGCGCATTTGTCACCGCCGTTGTTATCGCTACAGGAGATATCGGATGTCCCCCCCGGCTGTACGTTGGTGCCTGAGACGCCGTCGTCTCCACGACTCAAATGCATTGTTCGCTGAGCGTGAACGGTGATCGCCCGATTACAGGAGTTTCTAAACGTGAGCACGTATCTAACACCATAGCTAACTGGCTTGGAGGTGTTCTCGACGAGCGAGATACACGCGACACCCCGTTCATCGGTTGGTATGCAGGCTTTTCCTTGCGCATGCACTGAAAATGCAGCGAAGAGGAGCAGAGCCGCGCACAGCGCTTTTGTCGACGGTGAGTTCATGTTGTTTCTGCTTTCGATGAGGGGCGTTGCCATCAGCATAGAGGGACCCCGGCGAGCCGGATATCCATCAAATGAAGGAAGTTAATTCGCGAGTTGGGCGCGAGCGGCTTTGGCGTTGACCGATCGTCATCGGCCTTCGGAGTGGAATGCTCTTCCCACCACTTTTCAGAGTCGTACCCATGCACACGCTTACCCGGCAATCCAATCAATTGCCGAGATGATTCAGCGTTCGAAGACCGGTCATTCGAGCGAGTGCCAATCCTCCCAACCACTGGTTGGTCCATTGAGCATCGCGATGCACCGTCGGCGAACATTCTGCGCTTGCTTGCCCAGCGCAGCGAGGTTGTCACATAGTCCGACGGAGGAAGTCGCGCATGAAGTCAATGAACTTGCGGACTTTCGCGGGGACATGTGCCGTGTTCGGAAAGACAGCGTACGCCCCTTGGTACGGGAGTGAATAATTCGGCACAAGTCGAATCAGGAGTTCATCACGCAAATCGTTTTCCAGAAGCCAGTCGGGAAGGATTGCGGCACCGCATCCTGCGAGCACCAGTGTTAGCGCGGCATTCGCCGTATCCACTTCTAGGGCACCTTTGAAATGAGGCGTTTGCATCGTCTTGCCAGTTCGAAGCTCGGTCCACGTGAGCGCCGACGTGAATCGCGCATGCTCGATCCACTCAAGTCGTGCCAGATCGTCTGGCGTTGTGATCTCGGGCTTGCCGACAAGGTACGCGCGCGTGGCCACTGGTACCGTAGAGAACTTCTGTAGGGGCGTGGCACGCAAGGTTGAATCTCGCAGCGTGCCCAGGCGGACAGCAACATCGAATCTCTGAGCGATGAGATCAGCTTGATGCTGTAGCGTTGAATATTCGATTCTCAGCTCGGGATGTATCGCGCTGAACTCGGCAATTGCGACAAGCACATAATTCAAGCCGTACTCTGCCGTCGAAGTAACCCGTAGGGTTCCCTTCAGAGTTTCCTGCCCGTCTCGGGCTTGCTGAATCGCCAGTTCGGCTTCGCCGATCAGACGAACGCAGTCACGATGAAACCGCTCACCCACTTCGGTCAAGGCGAGGCGACGTGTTGTTCTGGTAACTAATGAAACCCCGAGTTCGGCTTCGAGACGCTTCAGGTCCGCGCTGACCATCGCTTTCGTTACACCAAGAATCTGGGCCGCGCGAGTGAAAGATCCGGCATCGATGAGTGCGACAAAACTCGCAAAACGATTGAAATTGACCATGAAATGCGCTTTGTCACTGTCAAATAAGATTTGACAGTGTATCTCTTTGAGGGGCGATTTCGCTTTTATACGGTACCCCTATAATTCGCCGGGTCAGCAGTTGCTATCACATCAACCCATTACCCGTCCGAGGTCCCGTATGAGTCATCGCATTGTCAATCTTGACGCAGTAGAGTTGCATCCGCTTCCGTCCGAACACGCCCCGACCGGCGACGCTGCGACCCGTTTCGCGCCACGCATCGGCATGGTGGGGCGGCAGTTGGGTGCACTCAAGCTCGGGTACAACGTCATCGCATTGGCACCAGGTATGCGGGCATTCCCTTTTCACAGTCATCGAGTGAATGAAGAAATGTTCTTGGTATTGAGTGGGCGGGGAGAAGTGCGAATCGGTGATGCATGTCATCCGATCCGTACAGGAGATGTGATTGCGTGCCCGGCCGGGAATTCCTCGACCGCGCACCAAGTTGTAAATTCAAGCAACGAGGAGCTGCGATACCTTGCGGTCAGCACGCAACAATCGCCGGAGATTTGCGAATATCCGGATTCAGGCAAATACTCGGCAATGGCTGATGGTCCTGACGGATTTCGTGCACTTGGCTTGAACTCGACAAACACGGGCTACTGGGACGGAGAGTGATTTCGGTAGAAACCTGACCGTAGGCGCGTGAAGATTGTTAGCAATTGGCATGGATTTGAGACTGATTGCTTTCTGGCTGGTAAGCGACATTGAGGCGCGCGACGCACGCGTAAGTCTTCTCAATAAATTCTCGCGTCACGAATGCGGCTATTAGCTATCATTCTTGCGGCGGCGCGTTCTGCGCTACCGCTCACTCGGTATGCGTAAAGTGGCTTGAGCGCTCACACACGAGCGCTTATCGCTTGCCCTTCGGCTTTCCCACCAATCGCCGGCGGCCCCCGTTGTCTGTGATTCCGTCATCGTGCAGCCTTTCGGGGATTATCGACTTTGGCGCGCTGCCGTACCGACAGCCCCCTTCCTTGGCGTCAACCTTGCGTCATCGGCACCTGCACTTCGTTGGCGCTGACTCTTGGAGAGTGGCATGAACAAGTCGAGTAAGTGGCCTGATAAGGCTGATGAGATTGACGCGCGCCCACAAATACATCGAACGAAACGGCCCGAAAAGCGAACAACGGATGACGCTGACGAAAAGGACGTGAGCGAATCTGGAAATACTGAGGAGCGTGGCCAAGGAGGAAAAGAGCCCACGCCGCGCGGCCACAAGCATCTCAAGCAACGCGGCGACGTACTTTGACAAAGAACAACAGCGGTTGCAGGCGTCCCTCAGGGAGGATGTCATGACTTACAGCACGTTGTTGATTTTTTCGCTCGGACTGATCATGTTGTGGTCGCTGGCACTTTAGTAGCCGGGCGCGCACGGGGGATATCGGTACCCATATCCCTGCCTCGCCAGTCGAAAGGATGACGAACACAGGCGAAAAAAAGCCGCTCAGGGAGCGGCTATCAAATAGGGTTGTCCGACCAACTCGAACGATGGGGAGCATCTCACGGGTTCAGACTCGAATCGTGGCCTGCGGCGTCAGGTGTTGCAGCATGCTCACTCCTGATGACTCCGCTAAAGCGTGGAGACAAAAGAAAAGCCCACTAGGGAAGCAGTGGGCCCGAAGCGTTCCGCCGAGGGGCTGAGCGCCTGTCTAATATTCCGCCCACGACTGCCAGCAAACCCGCATGGGGCTGTGCCTAATCGTTGAGCATTTTGTTAGACGCTGAATTATCGAAACCTTTGCCGGCGTTGTTGTTTCAAGGATTTTCCGGTCTGATTTGGGATCAGAGGGTCGTAGGTTCGAATCCTATCGCTCCGACCAGCAGGATTGAAGGTGAAGGGGTTAGCTTCGGCTAACCCCTTTTGTTTTTGTGCGAGCGAATGCCCTCGCCCCATCACTCCACCCCCATATGCCCGCGATCATTGATTTCGCGGATGAGTGAGCGCAGCGCGCTGACGATACGTTCGGTCAAGCCCTCGGGCGGACGGCGTTTCGCCCACACCAGTCCCACATCCATCGACGGCACGCTCGTGCTCAGATCCCGCCGCAAGATTCGTCCGCCGTCGATCGACCACGGGCGATACACCAGATCCGACAGGATCGACACGCCATAGCCCTGTGCCACCAGACTGCGAATCGACTCGATAGACCGCGTGCGGAAATGCACCACCGGTTCGACATGCGCCGCATGCCAATAGCGCTCGACCGTCTGCACGTGTTCGTCCATATCCAGCAGTAAAAACCGCTGACCGCGCACGTCATCGAGCGTGACGCTCGCCTTGTCGAGCAACGGGTGCCCGGGGCTCGTCCAAAGCCGGCGCGTGGAGCGCAACATCGTCTGCAACACCAGCCCATCGGCCACCACGTTGGACACCAGCAGCAGTGCCAGATCGATGTCGCCTGCGAGCACTGCCGCTTCCACCGCTTCGCGGTCGCCTTCGATCAGCGTGAGTTCGACATTCGGAAACCGCTTGGACAACATGCTCGCCACCGACGGCAACAAATACGCCGAAATCGTCTCGGTGACCGCAAGCCGCAGGCGCCCGCCAGCATCGTCGGGCAAGGTGCGCGCTTCGTGAAGGGCATCGTCGGTGGCGTTCAGAATGCGATACGCGTGTCGTAGAAACCGCTCTCCTGCCTCGGTCGGCCGCAACCCCTTCGCATGCCGGACGAACAACTGCGCCCCCACGATCACTTCCAGATTCTGCAACGCAATCGTCAGCGACGACTGCGATGCACTGCACCGTTCGGCAGCCCGCATCACTTGCCCAGTCTCGGCCACAGCCACGAAATATTCGATCTGACGAAGGGTTGGCTTCATTTAAAAAATCAATATTGCAAAGTATATTTTTTATATTAGTAATAAAAAAGGCCGCTGTATAGCATCGGAATATCGATTCCTATAGAGACGGACGGGACATGGTTCAGGAGGTCAAGCCCGGGTTCTGCACGCTGTGCAGATCTCGCTGCGGCACGCTCAATCGGGTGGAAAACGATGCACTGATTGCAGTCGAACCCGATCCCTCGCATCCGAATGGCGCTGCCATGTGTCGCAAGGGGAAGGCTGCGCCTGAGCTCGTGCATCACCCGGATCGGCTGACGACCCCGTTGCGCCGGACCGCGCCCAAAGGGGCAGACGATCCCGGCTGGCAGCGCATCTCGTGGGACGAAGCCCTGACCGAGATCGCAACGCGGCTCGGCGACATCCGCCGCGAAAGTGGGGCGCATGCCGTGGCCTTCGGCGTGACGACCCCGAGCGGAACGCCCTTGTCCGACAGCATCGACTGGATCGAGCGCTTCATCCGGGTGTTCGGCAGCCCCAACACCGTCTACGCGACGGAAATCTGCAACTGGCACAAAGACTTCGCGCACGCTTTCACATTCGGTTGCGGCATGCCGACGGCCGACTATGCACAAGCGGACGTGATCATGCTCTGGGGCCACAATCCGACGAGCACCTGGCTGAGTCAGGCCAATGCCATCGGGCGCGGACGTGTCCGCGGCGCAAAGCTGCTCGTCGTCGACCCGCGCAAGACACCGCTTGCCGCCGACGCCGACGCGTGGCTGCCGGTGCGCCCCGGTACCGATGCCGCACTGGCGCTCGGTCTCGCACGCAGACTGATCGACACCGGACGCTACGACGAGACGTTCGTGCGCCGGTGGACCAACGCCCCCTTGCTCGTACGAATCGACAACGGCCTCTTCCTGCGAATGAGCGATCTGAACACGACGTCGGCGGCCGGTGCATCGCCCGATGCCTTCGTGATCTGGGACGAGACCGCTGGCGCACCGCAGGCTTACGACACAACGCACGCACTAAGCCGCGACGCCGCCAATCGCGCTGCGCTGCGTGGCGAATTCATCCTGAGCGCCAATGACGGCTCGCACATTAGCTGCCGCCCTGCATTCGATCATCTTTGCGAAGGGCTGGCCGATTACGATCCGGTGACGGTGAGCGAATTGTGCGGCGTCTCGCCTGAACAACTCGATGCCGCCGCCGACCTGTTCACCGGCGCCCAACGCGTGGCGTATCACGCATGGTCCGGTGTGGCGCAGCATGCGAACGCCACGCAAATCGAGCGTGCCATCGCTGTCGTGTATGCGCTCACGGGAAGCTTCGACCGGCGCGGTGGCAATCGCGTGATGACGCGTCAGCCCGTGAACGCCGTCAGCCAGCACGATCTGCTGAGTCCCGAACAACAGGCGAAGGCGCTAGGCATTGATGAACGTCCGCTGGGGCCGCCTGCACGCGGCTGGGTGACGGCACGCGACACGTACCGGGCGATTCTCGACGGCGATCCCTACCGTGTGCGGGCGTTGTTCTGCTTCGGCACCAATGTGCTCGCCTCGCAGGCCGACTACGAGATGGCGCGCGAGGCGCTCGAATCGCTCGAATTCCACGTCCACTGCGATCTGTTCGAGACGCCCTCCGCGCGTTACGCCGATATTCTGCTGCCGGTGAATACGCCGTGGGAGCGCGAAGGACTGCGTGCGGGCTTCGAAATCGACGACCGCGCCGACGCCTTGATTCAACTGCGTCAGCGCATGGTGTCGCCGCGCGGCGAATCGCGCAGCGACAACGACATCGTGTTCGATCTCGCCGTGCGGCTGGGGATGGGCGACGCCTTCTTCGGTGGCAGTCTCGAGGCGGGCTGGAATTACCAGCTTGCCCCGACCGGACTCGACGTGCAGACGCTGCGCGCGCATCCGGAGGGCATTTCACGTCCGCAGCCGCAGTACGAGCGCAAGTACGCCCGCACCGAGGCCGGCAGTGTGCGCGGGTTTGCCACCGAGACCCGGCGCGTCGAGCTGTATTCCGAGCGGCTGCTGCGTCACGGCTATCCACCCGTGCCAGTGCATGTGGCTGCACGTGCCACGACCGAAGACGACACGACACATTTCCCACTAGTCCTCGGCTCAACCAAGAACGGCTACTACTGCCACAGCCAGCATCGCGGACTCGCGAGTCTGCGCATGCGCGCCCCCGACCCGGTGGTGCATCTGCATCCGTCGTTGGCAGAGCAGAAACAACTTGCCGCGGGCGACTGGGTGAGGGTGACGACACCCGTGGGCGTCGCACGTTTTCGCGCCGCGTTCGACGAGGGACTCGCAGCCGATGTGGTGCTCGCGGAGTATGGCTGGTGGCAGGCATGCGACAGCGTGGGCCGTCGCGGCTTCACCATGGCGGGTGAGCAGTCGAGCAACTACAACGCGCTGGCGACGGCGCAGGACATCGATCCCATCAGCGGATCGTCGCCGTTGCGGTCATTACGCTGCGACATTTCACGCGATGCGGCAAGCGATCCGGCGCATCGGCCGTGGCAAGGCATGGCGCGATTTCGCATTGCCGGACTCACCCCGGCGGCAGACGGCGTTCGCGCCATCGAATTCGAGCCACTCGATGAGGTTGGGCTGCCTGACTATCTGGCGGGACAGCATGTGACCGTGCGCGTGCCGATTCCGGGCCACGCGCAGCCCCTGACGCGTGCCTATTCGCTCACAGGACCGGCCAATGAGCGCGAGCGTCTCGGCTATCGCATTGCCGTGCGGCATCAGCAGGGGCGCACGCGCGAAGGTGAGACGTTCGAGGGCACGGTCTCCAGTTGGCTTAACACCGGTGCGCGCGTGGGCGATGTCATCGAACTGGGCGCGCCGTCCGGACGCTTTGTTCTGCCGCTGCAAACCCGGCAGCCGGTCGTGTGCTTCGCCGGGGGGATCGGGATCACGCCGTTTCTCTGTTATCTCGAGTCTCTGGCAGAGCAAGCCGAGCGAGCCGAGCAAGCGACCGTGCCGCCCCCCGAGGTTTGGCTGCATTACGCGAACCGAAACGGTGCCACGCACGCGTTTCAGGCGAGACTGGCGGCGCTCGCGCTGCGTCTGCCCGGCATCCATATCGTCAATTACTACGACGCACCCCGCGACGCCGATGTGCTTGGCCGCGATTACGCCACCACCGAACGGCTGTCTGCTGCCGTGGTCACCGACGACCTGATCGCACGCCGCGCACGCTTCTACCTGTGCGGCCCGGAGCCCATGATGGCGGCCGTGATGGACGGGCTTGCCGCCCGTGGCGTGCCTGCGTTCGACATGTTCAAGGAGGCGTTCCGCTCACCGAGCGCTCCGCGTGTCGATGCCGATGCCGCATGGCCGGTCACGTTCGCGCGCTCGGGGCGAGAAGCCGTCTGGACCCCCTCGCACGGCAGCTTGCTGTCGTTTGCAGAATCGTTGGGGTTGACCTTGCCGAGCGGTTGCCGCGTCGGGCAATGCGAGAGTTGTGCGGTGCGCGTGCTGTCCGGCGAAGTCGATCACATGAGCGACGTGGCGCTCGACGAGCCCGGCATGTGTCTGGCCTGTCAGGCGGTGCCGCGCGAAGCCATCGTGATCGACGCCTGAAATTTCCATCCCATTTCGAAGAGGAATCTTGTTCATGAAAATCATCGACGCCCAAGCCACCCGCGATGCATTGACGTTTGGCCCGTTGCTGGACGCATTGCGCACCATGTTCATCGAGGGTTGCGAAGTGCCATTGCGTCACACGCACGTCATTCCCGAACCGGGGATGCAGGCGGGCATGACCGTGCTGATCATGCCGGCGTGGCAGCCGGGCGGCCTGATGGGCATCAAGACGGTGAATATTGCACCGGCCAACGCACAGCGCGGCGTGCCGGGGCTGCATTCGACCTATTTGCTCTACGACGCGTGCACCGGTGTGCCGCTCGCGCAGATGGACGGCAACGAGATCACGTCGCGCCGCACGGCGGCCGCCTCGGCGCTGGCCGCCTCGTATCTGGCGCGCGAAGACGCGTCGCACCTCGCGCTGCTCGGTGCAGGGCGCGTCGGTTCTCTGGTGCCGCTGGCGTACCGTGCCGTGCGCTCGATCACGCGTGTCAGCGTGTGGGATCGCGATGCGCAGGCGGCCGGGCGCCTGGTCGAGCGATTGCAGGAACAGGGGCTTGACGCGGTCGTCTGCAAGAGCGCCGAAGCGGCTGTCGCCGGTGCCGACATTGTCACGTGCGCGACCCTCGCCACCGAGCCGGTGGTGCAAGGCGAGTGGCTTGCGCCCGGCGTGCATCTGGATCTGATTGGCAGCTTCACGCCGCAGATGCGCGAGGCGAGCGACGCTTGTTTCGTGGGGGCTTCGTTGTTTGTCGACACCGAGGAAGCGCTGGCGAAATCAGGCGAACTGCTCGGCCCGATGTCGCGCGGGGTGTTTTCGGCGCAGGACGTGCGCGGCACGCTGGCCGATCTGTGCCGCGCGGGACGCTTGCGTCGCGAGGACGCCAGCGAGCGTACGGTGTTCAAGGCGGTCGGCACGGCGCTGGAAGATCTGGCGGCCGCCAAGCTCGTCTGGCAGGCAACGCAATAAGGCTGACAGCGTCGAGCGCGACAGCAAAAGTGGCAGGCGGCGGTGCGCCGCAACCGAGGGGCAGGGGACTAGACGGAAACACGGGGCGGGCAGTGCGCGGTAGGGCATCGCTGATCAACACACACATAAGGGAACGCAGGAAATGAAACCGGGAACTTCACTATCGAGCTCGATGGAGGCGCCGCAAGACGGCGGCCCTCTGGAACGCCTGGCGGCGTCGGTCACACGTTGGTCGGAACGCTGGTTTCCCGACGCGTATCTATTCGCGGCGCTGGCGGTCATCGTCTGCGCAGGCGGCGCGTTGGCGATCGGAGTTCCAGCCGTCAAGGTGGGGGTGGCGTTCGGTGATGGCTTCTGGAGCCTGATTCCGTTCACGATGCAAATGGCCATCGTGGCCATCTCCGGCTACGTGGTGGCAGTCTCGCCGCCGGCCGCGTTGCTCATCCGCAAGATGGCAGCATTGCCGCGCAGCGGTCGCAGCGCGGTGGCGTACGTGGCGTTCGTCAGCATCGTGCTCTCGCTGTTCAACTGGGCCATCAGTCTGGTGTTCAGCGGCTTGCTGGTGCGGGCCATTGCGCGACGCGAGAACATTCGCATGGATTACCGGGCCGGTGGCGCGGCGGCCTATCTGGGCATGGGCGCGACGTGGGCGCTGGGCCTGAGTTCGTCCGCGGCGCAGTTGCAGGCCAATCCGGCCAGTCTGCCGAAGGCGCTGGTCGAGATCACGGGCGTGATCCCGTTCTCGGACACGATCTTCCTGCCGCAGTCGATGGCGATCGCGGGCGTGCTGACGGTGGTGTCTGTCGTGCTGGCTTATTTTTCGGCGCCGCGTGACGCGCGTGCGACGTTGGCCGCCGACCTCGGCGTGTCGCTCGACGATACGACGAAGACCTATGCGAAGCCGCAACGCCCGGGCGATTGGCTTGAGTACAGTCCGATCGTCACGGTGCTGATCGTGGCTCTCGGTGTGCTCTGGATCGGGCACGAGTTCACGACAAAAGACCCGTTGCTGGCGATCTCGAACCTGAACACGTACAACTTCGTGTTCCTGATGCTGGGCATGCTGCTCAACTGGCGTCCGCGCCGCTTTCTCGACGCGATTGCGAAGTCGGTCCCGTCTGTGGCCGGCGTGTTGATCCAGTTCCCGCTGTATGGCGGCATCGCGTATCTGCTGACCAAAGCGCCGGGCATCGATGGGCAGACGCTCTCACATCACTTGTCGAGCTTCTTCGTGGCGATCTCGTCGCAGTCGTCGTTCCCCGGCGTCATGGGCGTGTATTCGGCGGTGCTGGGCTTCTTCGTGCCGTCGGGCGGGGGCAAGTGGATCATCGAAGCGCCTTACGTCATGCAGGCCGCCAATGATCTGCATGTCCATCTGGGATGGGCGGTGACGGTCTACAACGCCGCCGAAGCGCTGCCGAATCTGATCAATCCGTTCTGGATGCTGCCGCTGCTCGGCGTGCTCGGTCTGCGCGCACGCGACGTGGTGGGTTATACGTTCACGCAACTGCTGGTGCACTTCCCGGTGGTGATCGTCATGTTGTGGCTGCTGGCGCAAACGTTGACTTACCATCCGCCGGTCATGCCGTGATCTGAAGGGCGTCATTCGCCGGATACCGCCTCCGGGTATCCGGCATCCTTCGGATCAGCCGTGCTCGCAGTGCGCCTGTCCGGCAGTCTTTCCGCCATGTACCGCCCCGGCGACGTGCCGAGTGCGGTGCGGAACATCGTCACGAAACTGCCGGCGCTTTCGTAGCCCAAGTCGTCAGCCACCTGCTGAACGGAGGCGCCGCTACTCAGCCATTTCACCGCCAGCATCAGGTTGAGTTGCTGCCGCCAGCGACCGAAACTCATCCCGGTTTGCTCGGTCAGCAGACGCGAAAGCGTTCGCTCGCTCACGCCCACGTGTCGCGCCCATGTCCGTATCGTTCCGCGCTCGGCGGGCGTCTCCATGATGGCCTCGGCAATTTTGCGAAGCCGTGAATCGGACGGCATCGGCAGATGGAGATTGCCGATGGACGCGGCGGCAAGCTCGTCGAGCAGCAGCACCGCCAAGTGCGACTCCGCACCGCCTTCCGGATAGCGCATCGGAAACGAGGCGGAGCGAATCACCAACTCCCGTAGCAGCGGCGTCGTCGAGATCGCACAGCACGTCGACGGCAGGTGCGAGGCGACGGCTGGATCGATGAAGGCCACGTACACCTCGACCGTGCCCGCCGCCGTCACCTTGTGCAACACGCTGCCGGGCACCCAGAGCGCGCTCTGGGGCGGCACCATCCACAGACTGCCCTCGATTTCGCAGGTGAGCGCCCCGCGCAGCAGGAGCATGAACTGCGCTTTCTTGTGCGTGTGGAAGTCCTTCTCGTGTCGATGTTCGCCATCGCCGGTGGTCGCGACATCGATACCCGCCGCACCAATGGTCACCACCGGGCGAGGGACGAGGTCCGGATCTTCCCATTCGAAGGGATCGGTCAAAGAGGTCAGCACGGGCATGGCATGAGCGCTCGGGCGCGGTTTTCAGACGATTGGCAAGAATTCAGAACATATTGGCGGAATTTCCCAATGTCGCCAAGTCGCGCCTTTTCTACCATGCATCCACGGCGAGCGGATTCACCGTCCGCCATGGTGCATAGGAAGCGAATCATGGATTCATTGAGTGTCGGGCGTGTCGAGCAGACCTTGCAGCGGCTTTTCCTTGAGGCGGCGCAGGCCGATGGACAACTGATGGCGCAGTTCGACGCCGGCTCGACGGCGCACGCCGAGCAAACCCTCGCCGACGCCGTCGACGAGATGATGGCTGCCGAGCGGCGCGATCTGCGTGGCGTGTATCGGGGCTACGCGAAGAATTTTCTCAACGTCACGCCGGCGTATGGCCGGTTTCTCTATGAGTGCGCACGTATCTGCAAAGCGACGCGCATCGTCGAATTCGGCACTTCGATGGGCATCTCCACGATCCATCTGGCGGCGGCGCTTCGCGACATGGGCGGCGGTCATCTGATCGGAACGGAGCTCGAGCCGGAGAAAGCAGCACGGGCACGCGCGCATCTTGAAGAAGCGGGGCTTGCCGATCTGGTCGACATCCGTGTCGGCGACGCGCGCGAGACGCTTGCCGATGTGGGCGGAGAGATCGATATGGTGTTGCTCGATGGGGCGTTCAGCCTCTATCTGCCGATACTCAAGCTGCTGGAGCCGCACTTGAAGCCCGGGACGCCGATTCTTGCCGAGAACGCTTTCGATCACGACAACGACTACCTGGCGTACGTCCGCAACCCGGCGAACGGGTATCTCTCGCAACCGATCCCCATCAACGAGGGCCGGGGCAACGAATTTACGGTGGTGACGCGATGAACATGAGAGCTCCCGACGCTGTGATGCCTCAACCGGGGCCCGTCAGCCGCGCCCTGATCCGCATGTTTATGAAGCAGGCGCGCATCGTTCACGCGGAAACGCTCACCGATGACGTTCGTCTGCTGACGATCGAGAGTCCGGCGTTCCGAGGTGTTGATTGGGTGCCCGGTCAGAAGATTCAACTGACCATGGGCTCGGCCTTTGTCGCGCGAACTTACACACCGATCGAATGGGATGGCGTTGCGGGCAGAACCCGTATCGTGTCCTATGCGCACGGTAGCGGGCCGGGCAGTACGTGGGTACGTAACGTGATGCCGGGCGACGAGTGCACCGTCTTTGGCCCGCGCGCGTCGCTCTATGTGGGGCGCGTGTCAGGCGCGTGCGTGATGCTCGGCGACGAGACGTCGATTGCGTTGACTTATGCGTTTCGCCAGCGCCTTACCGAAAGCGCCGTCAGGTGTTTGCTTGAAGTCGGCGATTTGGTGGATACGCATGAAGTGCTGGGGCGGCTGGGGCTCGACGGCGTCGAATTGTTCAGTCGTTCGGCGGGCGATGAACATCTCGAAGATATGGCAAGTCGGTTGTCGGCACCTGCGATGGCGGGGGCGACGTTTGTCCTGACGGGCAAGGCGTCCTCGATTCAGCGCTGGCGCCGGGAACTGAGCGCACTCGGCGTGCCGGCCGCGAGAATCATGGCCAAAGCGTATTGGGCGCCCGGCAAGACGGGGATGGACTGAGCCGGCGTTTCTCCTGATCAACGACGGGGTGCGGCAGTGGTGACGCCGGTGTTCCCCGTCGTTGCTGGCCGAGGGCTTGATGTCGCGTGCGAGGGCATTCCGTTTTCGTCGTGATAGGATCGCTTCATCCACGTGAATGTAGTCGTGGCATTTATCCGATCCGGGCTCGCCCTCAGGCGAAAACATCAGGAGGCCAGTATGTCTGCCGAGCAGAAGACGTCGCATCGCGGGTTCACCATCATCACCGTTCTCGAGCGGCTCTCCAAAGGCCGCGCGCGACTCTCCGCCAAAGTGCTGGCGAATGACGAAGGCCACAAGCAGCGGCTCGGCGGCAAGAAACTGCTGCAAGCCAAGCGCTGGTTCGATCATTTCGCCGATGACCTGGCAGAGCCTGTCATCGCCGGCCTCAAGCACACCATCGATCTGGAACTGGCCGCGGCTGCGCGTACGGCTGCCGCGAAAGCGAAGGTGTCGGCCGACACCGCCAAGCCGGCAAAAGCGGTTAAGCCCGCTAAGGTTGCAAAGGCTGCCAAGCCCACGAAAGCCGTAAAACCCGCCAAGGCAGCGACGCCGCCCAAGACGGATAAACCCGCCAAGCCGGTGAAAGCGGCGAAAGCCACCAAGCCAGCCAAGCCGGCGGCGACGCAATCCGCCAAGCTGCGCAAAGTCGTCAAGCCGGCCAAACCGGCGCCGGTCGGCACACCTGCTGCAAAGCCTTTGAAAACGGTTCCCGCGAGCGGCGCAGCCTGAGTGGCTGACGGGCTGTGAAAGCGTTCCGCAACTAGCAACGCGAACGGCACATCGCTCGCAACGCTGTCTGAATCTGCTGCAAAAAAACGGCGCGCGCCTCTTCGGCGACGCGCCGTTTTCATTTTTGCGCGGTGTCTGCATCAGGCGAGTCACGCAGAGATTTTCAACGCATCACGTCACTTCATTGCGCCGCGCGAATAGCGAATATCACGCTCACCGAAGCAATGCGAACGTGCGCGCATATGTTGCCAATTACGAGTGTTGCAATCGCACCACTGCTGTGCGAAACGGCCATTTCTCGTGTCAGAATGCACCCGCTTGCGAATGACCGGCGGTGCTTTTCCCTCATAAGGAAAGCACCGCTGATCATTTGATGAGTACTCCATTGCATATGCGGTTGCAGCAATCCGTGTCACGGGGCACGTGGCAGCCGACATCGTCTGGAGAGATCCGCTCAGCGGACAAGAATTCAAAAAATCACTACCAAAGAGGATAAGAATGAAGCGCATCCAACGTACCGCACTGGCCCTCGCCAGCTTCGCAGTGGCCGCACCGGCCATGGCTCAAAGCAATGTGACGCTCTACGGCGTGATCGACGCTGGCATTGGCTATGTGAATAACGTTGCCTCCGGCCTGAATGCCAAGGGCGCCCACAACATCCAGGCCGTGAGCGGTATCGGCCAAGGTAACCGTTGGGGCCTGAAGGGCTCGGAAGATCTGGGTAGCGGCCTGAAGGCCGTGTTCGTGTTGGAAAACGGCTTCGCCCTGACCAACGGCACGATGTCGCAGAACGGCCGCATGTTCGGTCGTCAGGCCTATGTCGGTCTGCAAAGCACGCAAGCCGGTACGGTCACGATCGGTCGCCAGTACGACTCCGTGGTTGACTTCGTGAGCCCGCTCACGTCGGCCAAGCAATGGGCCACGCAATACGGTGCGCACGTCGGTGATATCGACAACCTGTACAACTCGTTCCGCGTGAACAACTCGATCAAGTACACGAGCGTGAACTACAACGGGTTCTCGTTCGGCGCGCTGTACGGGTTTAGCAATCAGCCGAACACCGGTAACGGCACGGGCTTCTCGAATAACAACGCATGGAGCGTGGGTGCTTCGTACGCCAACGGCCCGTTGATGGCTGCTGCCGGCTACATGCATCTGGCTGGCCCGGGCACGGCTAACGGCAACGGCGCCGTGACCAACGACTACTCGAGCGCCACCGACATCTTCTACACGAGCGCCGTCGACAAGCACGACATCGCCGCCGCAGGCGTGTCGTACCAGATCCAGGCCGCGACGATCGGCTTCGTGTACAGCTACGCGAAGATCAACTACGTCAACCAGTCGTCGATTCGCGTGAACACGTTCGAACTGAACGGCAAGTACCAGATCACGCCGAACCTGCTGGGCGGTCTGGC
Source organism: Pandoraea sp. PE-S2R-1 (assembly GCF_002179865.1). Classification (NCBI taxonomy): domain Bacteria; kingdom Pseudomonadati; phylum Pseudomonadota; class Betaproteobacteria; order Burkholderiales; family Burkholderiaceae; genus Pandoraea; species Pandoraea sp. PE-S2R-1. The sequence goes on from NZ_NGUR01000007.1 coordinate 383,946, forward strand.
ATTCGTCTACAGCGATGGCAGCGTGAGCGGTGCGACGGCCCTGTCGGGTATCAGCAAGGGCACGAAGCCGCGCTGGTTCCAGGTCAACGCTGGCGGCGTGTACGCGTTCAGCAAGCGCACGGAATCGTACCTGACGGGCGTCTACCAACGCGCAACGGGTGATGCAGTCGTGGCAGCGATCGACAACGTGGGCGGCCCGACGGGCACCGGCGCACAGTCGCAAATCGCCGTGATCGCTGGCCTGCGTCACAAGTTCTAAGCACCCAAGGTCGAGGGCCGGTGACGGCCCCGATCTGATACGGGAGCGTGGGTGATAGGGAGATAGTGCGGTGTCGTGCTGATTTCCCGCGTCTTGCCTGCGTTTCCCGGCCCAAACGGGCTCCGCTACTGTCAGTGGAGCCCGTTTGCATCATGGGGTCCGCAAATCGTGTGCAATTCACGCGCTTTGTGTGTATAATCCCGACCTTGTCCAAAACTTGGGCATCGCGGGGGAATTGTGCTCAGTGACGAACGAAGAGCGCAGTTTCGCCATCAGTCAACCCATTCAGCCAGTCTGGAAGGCGGGATGTACGCTTCGGGGCCAGCGCCAATGCGCAGGTAGCGAGAGCGGACATTAAAAGCCAATCGGGAGATCGCCGAGGAGGTGAGTCGCGGTCCCGCCAGATGTGGTGTAGTGCAGTCCGTAGCAAGTCCGTTCGTCGCGCCTGGCAGGAGGAATCTCCGGCAGGGCGGTGAAAGGTATCTTTGCGCGGTAGTTAATATTCCGGCTTTCTGAGCCGATTCACTATACGAGTTATTGCATGACCAAGATCGTTATCAAAGACGGTGAACCCGTTGAAGTCGCACTGCGTCGTTTCCGCCGCGCCATCGATGGCACGGGCCTGATCAAGGAAGTCAAGGCACGTGCGGCTTACGAAAAGCCGACGGCTGAGCGCAAGCGCAAGAAGGCTGCTGCCGTGGCCCGTCTGCGTAAGCGTCTGCGCAGCCAGACCCTGAAGAAGAAGATGTACTAAGCATGCCTTGCGCCGTTACGGCGCATTGGTTTGCGAAGTCGAGAAAACCCGCCGCGAGGCGGGTTTTTTCATGGGCAGGCCTCGTGTGGCGGTTTGCTACACTCTGGACTTCCGCGCCTTGTCTTTCAGCGCTCTGACTTTCAGCGCCTCGGCTCATTCCTCGGGCGCGATATTCCCCACGATTCCAATATGAAAACGTTGACCACCGAAGCGCTCGACGCGCTCACCCAGCAGGCCGAGCAGTCGCCGCGTCTGCGCATGAACCAGAATCTGCACGACGCGCTCGACGACCCCATTCAACGTCTGGCGATTGCGATGGAGCCGGCGACCTATATTCGCCCGCACCTGCACCGCCATACTTGGGAATTGCTGACGGCGTTGCGTGGCCGTTTCGTCGTGTTGACGTTCGACGAGGCCGGCGTGGTGACGGATCGCAAAGTGCTCGGTGAAGACACGCTGGTCATCGAGTCACCGATCAATGTGCATCACACGGTGCTCTCGCTCGACCCGGGCGCTGTCATCTTCGAAGCGAAGCATGGCCCGTATCGTCCGTTTGTCGAAGCCGACTATGCACGCTGGTCAGCGCCCGCAGACACGCCGGAAGCCACCGCCTTCATGGCGTGGGTAAAGACGGCGCAGGTCGGCGATCGCTGGGCGGCCTAAGCAGCGGGTGGCTTGTTTTCCGAGCGGTTTGCCCCGCACCAGGTGACGGCAAACCGATGGTGGTTTGCCTGATCAGCGGGTCCAGCCCTGAAATTCGGCGGAGAGTGAGTGCAATGCTTGCGCCGCCGCCTCGACCGCACCGCGCCAGTCGTTTCCGCCGCTCCGCGCGTTCCCCACGTTCCCTGACAATGCAGCACCGAACAGTCGCATCTGTGCGTAACCAGCGACAGCGGGCTGCGTCGACGTATCCACGTGCCAGACCGGCACGCCCAGCCCCCCGGCGAGGTGGGTGCGGGCAATATCCAGAGAAATCACGAGATCCAGATTGTCGATGAGGGCAGCCTCGTCGGCGAGGTCGTCGCAGTCGGTCCGCCAGTCGATCCAGTCGACACGTGAAGGGGGCGTCGCATCGGTGGCCGTGTGGCCGTGGCTGCCAAGCGGCACCCACGAAACGCCGGGCACCGCGAGTAGTGGAATCAGTGGCGTTAGCGCGGTCAGTCGCGCTAATCCGGCGAGTTCCGCTGACCGGTCTGCGATGGGGGCGTTGGCGAGCGAGTGGCCACGAGACGCCATGGTCTCTGGCGGGGCGCCTGTGCCCGGACGTTGACCACCAGCGGTGATACCCGGCCACGCAATCCCTACGCAAAGCCCGTGTTGTGCCGACGCGGCCAACCGGTCGCGCCAATGACGTGCGGATGTGGCGGCGACACGCAGATGGGGCATGCCGGCATGCGCGGCGGCCGCGTGCGGGCCAAGGGTTTTGGCCAGCGCGCCAAGCGCACAGCGAAGATCCCAGTCGGAGACGTCGCGCGGCATGCGCGAGAGTACAACCACGCGATCTCCCAGCGACCATTCCACGAGTCGCCGCACGTTGGCGGGGCCAACGAATCCCACTTTGCCGAATCGTGCCGCGACGGTCTCCAGATGACGCAGTTGACCCACGATGTCGCCTTCGTGCCCGCTGCCGATCACGATCAGGTGCTGATGCAACGTGTCGCCGCCCCCAGCCCACGTCGGTAAGGGGCAATCGGGGTGCGGACTCAATGCCGCGCCGACTTGTGCCCAGGCCTGGGCGATAGCGTCGGTGGTGTCAGGGGGCGAGGTGTCGCCCGAAGCTGGCGGGCAGGGCGTAGGCGTGCGTGAAGAAGGCTTCGTCATGCGAATCCCGGCGTCGAGAATGGGCAATCCGGCGAAGAGACCGCGCCGGGCGTCCGATAGGGGCCGAGGGCGGCGACGTGCGCCTGCGCAGGGGTTGGCAGGCTCGTGAGAAATGATAGGGGAGGGGGTAGCCGGTCGCGGTGCCCGGCTTTTGCCGCTCGGCCGGTTTCGTTTGCCGGCGGGCAAAATATTTGTCGCCGGATGGCGTCATTCAAGACGTCATCCGGCGTTCAGTGCCCGCTGCCAACGCAGCGGTTAGCGGGCGGCTGAAATTACTGTGAGGCCGTCTTCTTCTTTTTCACGACCTTTTTCGGTGCGGGTGCATCGTCGTCCTGAACCGTCAGCTGACCGCCCGTGCCCAGACCACCGGCAACGTTCTGTTGCTTGTAGTTCTTCACGGCGCGCACGACGTTGTTGTACGAGTCGGTGAATGCAGCGACGATGACCTTGCCCTCTGCCGTATTTGAATAGCCGCCCAGCGAACCGCCGGCCGAGCTGCCGATGATGCGGCCCAGCGCGCCGAAGTCCATGCTGCTGGCGCTGCCTTCTGCGGCGGCGATCTGCACGCTGGAGCGGTTGTCGATGACCGTCAGCAGCGTGCTGGCTTCCTTCGAGTTCATGCTGCCGGCGAGCGCGCCGATGGCTGCGCCGATACCGCCCGGCAGCAGGCCGGCTACGCTGGCACCGGCACCGCCGGCGTTGTTGTTGGTGAACGTGATCGACGGGCTGATCGCGTAGTCGGCGGCGACCATCTTGCCCTTGCCGAAGTTCGACTTGTTACGCAGTTCGCCCGAATCCTGAAGCGCGCGCTCGCCCATGATGGTATTCATGCCACGGCCGCGATCGACCACGACGAAGCAGTTCGACTGTTGCACCAGGAGCTTGAGCACGGGCACCGTGGAGCCCAGCTTGTATTGACCGGTCAGCACGCCGTACCACGGGGCGGTGGTGTCTTCGATGACGGCGATCGTGCCGAGCGGGCGATCGCACTTTTCGAGCTGCTGATTAGCGTTTTCCGAGTTCGCACCGCCAGCCGAGCCAGTGGCAGCCGTCTTTGCGCTGCTGCTGCCCATGTTCATGGTGGAGCAACCCGCCGTGATGCCTGCTGCGAGAAGCAGGGCGGTAACTTTTACGAGTTGGTGTGCCATTTTCCTAGTTCTTTAGAATGTTGTTCTGGAAGATGGGCAGCGTTGCCGGTGTCGATGAAGGCGTCGAGTGGGCCGAGTCGGTGTCGCTGCCGCATGCCAGGAGTCCTAAAGCGGGGGAGATCGGGATTAATAGGCGATCTACGGTAGGACTCCTACGCTGAAATGCTCCGTAAGAACATCCCGCGCCGCATGCTAGCACGTCGGAAATGGGTGGCAATCCTATCAAAAATCATGGGGATTACGAATGGATTAGGGCACGGATTCCCTGCGTATTAGGAAAGGATTAAGGGTTATCCATATATATATTAACTATCATCCTGCAACGTCAATGGCGGCGGGGGTTTGCGAGCCGTCTGTGTGACGTTATTATTACGGCGATGCACATAGGGATGAGGTTGTCCGGCAAGTGCGGTTAGACGGCCATTAAGGTTGCGATGAAGTCAAAGGAGTGCGGATCAAAGCGCACCCAAGTCCTCCGGGGGTTATTGGTAAAAACTGTAATCAGGAGAGCGACGCAATGGCAGCAAGCATGAATGGCACGATCGCATTGGCGGGCATGGCAGGTGTTCTGACGATGGTTTTCGGTGCGGCGCCGGCCTATGCTGCGGGAGGTATCTGTAACGGTCGTTCGGCGATCATTACGGCGTGGCAGTGCACGGAGAATGGCAAGACGGGGACGTGTCTGCTGTGGGGCAGTGACAAGATGCGTGCAGGCGCGTGGACTGACAAGGGCGCTTACGTGCTGGAGGGCCCGGATCTGAGTGCGAAGAGCCTCAGCTATCAGGAAGCGTGCGGGACGGGGCGCTGTGCGCGACCCGAAATGGCCGGGTGCGCCGAGCCCGTCGATGCGGGAACGCCGAAAACGCAGGCGTATCGGACGTTGACCAACTAGTCCTTGGTCCCCCCGACAGGAATCGAACCTGTATCTAGCGCTTAGGAGGCACTCGTTCTATCCATTGAACTACAGGGAGGGCGCGAGGACTGCCGATACGTTGATCGTAGGTCTCGCGAGCGCAAGAGTATATCAAAAAGCTATTTCCGGGCGGGGGCGACGTGTGACGGCCCGGGATTCCGCCTAGGCGAGGCGCGCCCTTGTCGCCTCGTCGATCTGTTCGCGCACGGCGCGCAGCAGCGGTATCGCATCCGTGTACTGCCGGCCGTAAGACAGATTGAATGCGTAATCGAAGTCCGGCGGGTTAAGGCCTTGCGTGTGTTGCAGCAGGGTTTCGAGCTTGTCGAGGGCTTTCACCGCACGAGCCTCGGGCGTCGCCGCCTGCACGTACTCCTCCCACCAGCCGACGATTTGCGCGCGCATGGCCGCATCGAGCGGTTCGCATATGGTCATCAGATCGCGTCGCTCGACGTCGTCCTTGCTGCCACCCGCCAGTTGCTCCGGCGCAGGCACGTCGCCACCCAACGCCTCGCCCAGATCGTGCACAAGGCATAACGCCAGCACCTTCGTGCTGTCGACGTCACCCAATTGATCCATGAACAGCATCGCCATCAGACTGAGCCGCCAACTGTGCTCGGCGGTGCTTTCCTGACGTCCGGACGACGTGTAACCACTTCTGAGCACGTCTTTCAGTCGCTCGCATGTGCGCAGGAAATTCAACCTGCCTTCGATCTGTTCGTGCGTCATGTGCGTCATGTGCGTCATGTGAGTCGTCTCCTGTGCCTGTCGATGCCGTTTCAACGCGTCAGCATAGATCCGGGTCCTCGCCGACGCTACGCATAAATTATGCGTAGCAGACGCCGCCAGTATTCACCGCGATCACAGCGTCTCGACCAGCCGCGCGACGGTGCCGTCGGAAAGTGTGAGGCGTGTCCAACGACAACGGCTTTCGCGAATCGGTATCGCTAACGAGCCATTGCTGCCCGTATCGAACTCGATCGACGACGCACGCTGCTCATACCATCCCGCGTCACGCAGTGAGGCTTCGCGCGCTACGATCGCCTCCGTGGCGAAGGGCCACAACGACACCCCCATCAATACCGGCAACGGCTGCGAAAACTCCGCCGCACGTGAAGCGGAACACGCGAGCAGACGATGCGTGTGATCGCACACGAGATGGACGGCGCGCGAGTCAAACGTTACCAGTCGTTGCAATGCATAATCACCCGCCGAGTCGAGCCGTGCCGCGAACAGCGCTTCGATACGCGCGAGCGCATCGCCCGTGATCGGCAACGTACCCGCTTCCCATCGCGACACCGTCGATTGCGAAACGCCGAGCCACTCGGCCGCATGCGCCTGCTTGATCCGGCGCAGTACGCGCCACCGCCGCAGCGTCGCGCCGGACGTTGCCGGCGCAGGCGTACCCACGCGATTTTCCATGGTGTGTCTCCTGCAACACTGAACTCGGGAATTTCCCGATAGAACAACTGTGCGCGTCATTTGTTCCATTGACGCTACAAATTGGCGCTCCTAGAGTCGGGGCCATGATGACTCGACCCAACCTGCTCATGAAAACGTCCGCCCTCAAGCGTGCGACGTATCGCGTTCTGCGCGAGTAAGCCGCTGCCTCTCGACGCACGCCTCACATCGCGATAGCCCATCTCGCCAATCGCGTCTTTGCGTGAGCGCGCGTTCCCCACACCGCCCCTTGCCGATCGACGTGCGCTGTCCGCGCGCGGCGCGGCGTCGTGCGCCCTGACGTTTGCCTGCCGCCCGGCGATTGCTGCTTGCGGCGACGGCTGACGCCCGGCGTCGTGGGGCACTGTTTTCTTCAACAAAAGAAAGACGCCAAGCCTCATGACGCATATCACTCGCAAAACGCTGCCGCTCGCCAGCGCCGCACTCCTTCTCGCGACAACGGCAGTACCCGCCTTCGCCCAATCGAGCGTCACGCTCTACGGCGTGATCGAAGCCGCCATCGTGTCACAAAATCACGCCAGCCCAACAGGCGGCCGTGTGGTCTCGGTCAATCAGGCAGGCGAGGGCTTTCTCTCGGCCAGCCGCTTTGGCTTGCAAGGTATCGAAGACCTCGGTGGCGGGACGAAAGCACGCTTCGTGCTCGAAAACGGCTTCAATTCGCAAGCCGGCACGTTCGATCAACAGGGGCAATTGTTTGGCCGGCAGGCGTTCGTCGCCTTGCAGGGTGTGTGGGGCGAAGTCGCGCTGGGACGTCAGTACACCGGCGCGGTCGTCGCCATCTCGATGGTCGATCCGATCTTTATCGGCGCACCGCCCACGAACTCGTGGCTCGTGTATCTCACCGGTCAGCGCTTCAATAACGCACTCACGTGGACGAAGAAGTTCGGCCCGTTCGGCATGAACCTGCAATACGCGCTCGGCGGCATCGCCGGCCAAGCCTCGGCGCGCTCATCGGCATCGGGAGGCCTGTCTTGGGAGCAGGACGGCAACGTCTTCACCGGCCAGTTGCAGCAAACGCACGATTCGCAAAGCCGCTCGGCGAAAACCTGGTCGCTCGGCGCGAAGGTCAGTTACGGCCAGTGGAAATTCCATGCCGACTACCTGCAAAGCCAGCGCGATCCGGGCTTCGATGTGACCAACGGCGGCCTCGACTACGCGTCGATTACCAACATGAGCACTGCCGCCACGCCGACCACGGTGGCCGCCATCGGCTCGGTGTTTTCCGCCGCGCGTCGCGATCAGTTCTTCACGCTCGGGGCGAGCTATCTGCTCAACCCGTCATGGCAGTTCATTGTGGCCTACATGCAGGACAACACGAGCGCCGTGAACTTCAGCGGCAAACGGCAGACGGTCTATGGCGTCGTCGATTACTTCTTCTCGAAGCGCACCGACGTGTATTTTGCCGCGGCCTATGAACGGGTCGACGGCGGCTGGTCCGGACTCTTCGGCACGACAACCACCAATTGGACCGGTGGCAACGGCGTGAAGCTCAATGGTTACGACAACCAGATGAGCTACTACGTGGGCCTGCGCCATCGCTTCTGATGACCGATGAAACGCAAGCGGCGCAGCATCGAAAAATGCTGCGCCGCATGATGCAATCCCTTGCTGTGCCTGCGTTTTCGGGGCGTCGCGCAACGAATCTGAAATAGCTTAGGTGTTTTCCCGATAGGACATTTTGTCTGTCCATTTGTTCTATTGACCGGACATTATGACACTTCCAGAATCGCCGCATGGATACCCCACTACCGCTTCCGAAGTACCACCAGATCTACCTCGTGCTGCGCGAGCAATTGCAGGAGGGGCGTTTCGACCGGGACGGTGTGCCGGGCGAACATCTGCTGGCCGAACAGTTCGGCGTTGCCCGGATCACGATCCGCAAGGCCATGGAAATGCTCGTGGCTGACAAACTCGTCGTGCGGCGCCCGGGGCTGGGCACGTGGCCCTTGCATGCGGGGCAACGCACCGGCGGCGCCATGGGCGGCATCTCTCGTGAAAAGGCACACCTCACGGGCCTGCTCGAGAACATCGTCAACATGGGCTTGCGCACCACGGTGTCTGTACTGGAATCGTCGCTCGTCGGCGCCAGCGACGCGGTGGCCGACGCTCTCGCGCTCGCCCCCGGTGCACCGGTCTACAAGAGCATTCGTGTGCGAAGCACGCAAGCCGGACCGCTCTCTTACATCACCACGCACGTGCCCGAGGGCATTGCAAAGATCAGTCGCGAAGAGCTGGAGCGCAAGCCGCTGCTCATGCTTCTCGAAGAAGCCGGCGTCGAACTCGGTGGCGCCACCCAAACCATCTCTGCGCGTCTGGCCGATGCCGTCGTGGCGCGCCATCTCGACATTGCCGTCGGCTCCGCGTTGCTGGCGGTCACGCGCCTCGTACGCGACGTTGCCGAGCGCCCGGTGCAACTGCTGCAAGGCCTGTATCGCCCCGATCGCTACCAGTACCAGCTTCAGCTCTCGCGCGTCGGCGACATCGACGCCAAGGTCTGGGTCAGCGAAGAACTATCCGCTCAATTCCACTGATCCACCGCTTGTAACTGCCTACTACCGCACACCACCGCACACCACCGCTTAAGCCCGGAGAATCGTCAATGAGTTCGCGTCGCACGTTCCTGCGTCAGTCCACCGCTCTGGCCGCGCTCGCCGCTGCCACCACCGCCCCCTTTGCCGCGCGCGCAGCGGGCAAGCCCGTCAAGATCGGCGTATTGCACCCGGTCACCGGCGCGCTCGCGTATTCGGGCCAGCAGTGCCGCCTCGGCGCGCTGCTCGCCATTGACGACATCAACGCGGCCGGTGGCATCAAGTCGCTCGGCGGCGCACCCATCGAAGCCGTGCTTGGCGATGCGCAATCGCGGCCGGAAGCCGGCTCGGCCGAAGTGGAGAAGATGAACGAAGCGGGCGTGTCGGCAATCGTCGGCGCCTACGCCTCGGCGATCTGTCTGGCGACGACGCAGACCGCAGCGAAGTACGGCCTGCCGCACGTAGTGGATGTCGGTGTCGCCGATCAGATCGTCGAGCGCGGTCTCACCAACACCTTCCGCTTTGGCCCGGGTTATCGCATGTGTTCGATGCGCGCGGTCGACGACCTTGCGGCACTGAACGACGCTGCCGGCAAGCCGGCCAAAACCGTGATGATCGTGCATGAAGAGTCGCTCTTCGGCACCGGTACCGCTGCCTTGTTGCAGAAGGAGTTGCCGGCGCGCGGCTTCGAAGTGAAAGAAGTCATCAAGCACGCCAACCCGACGCGCGACTTCAACAACATCGTGCTGCGCATGCGCTCGGTGAACCCGGATATCGTGATTCCGGCGAACTACTACAACGAATACGCGCTGCTGCTGCGCGCCATGAAGCAGCAGAAGATTCGCCCGAAAGCAATCTACTCGGTGCTGGGCGGTGCGGCGTCGAGCTACAAGTTCCTGAAGGAATTTCCCGAGATCGCCGACGGCATCATCGATTGCAACCACTGGTTCAATCCGAAGGATGCGCGCGTGGCCTCGCTCAAGAAACGCACGGAAGCCAAGGGCGCGTTCTTCAGCTACGAAGTCTTCATGACGTACACCGCCATGATGCTGCTGGCCGACGCCATCGAGCATGCCAAGTCGGTCGATCGCGCGGCGATCACGGCGGCGCTCGCCGCCAGCACGTTCAAGGATCACCTGATGCCTTACGGCGCCACGAAGTTCGTGAACGGCCAGAACACGGGCGCGCAGCCGCTGCTCACGCAAGTCTCCGGCGGCGATATCAAGGTGATTCTGCCGGACAGCTACCGTCAGGTCGCCCCGGTCTTCCCGCTCAAGGCCTGACGCGATGCTCGACCCGGTCATTCTGCTCTCGGCCCTGCTCAACGGGCTGACGACCGGCGCGGTGTATGCCCTTATCGCGCTCGGTCTCACGCTCGTCTACGGCGTGTTGCACATCATCAACTTCGCGCACGGCGCAGCGCTCATGGTGGCGCTGTACGCCGTCTGGCTGCTTCGCAAGAAGCTCGGCATCGACCCCTATCTGGCGCTGCCGTTCGTCACGCTCGGCATGTTTGCGCTCGGCTATGCGTTGCAGCGAGTGGTCATCGAGCGGGCGAGTCATGGCAAGGACGAGAACATTCTGCTCGTCACGCTCGGGCTGGCCATCGTGCTCGAGAACCTGGCCCTCGTGTGGTTCAAGTCGGACACCCACACCATCGACACGCCGTACACGCTCGCCACCGTCGACATCGGGCCGGTCATGCTGGCCGTGCCAAAGCTGATCGCCTTCGGCGGTGCGCTGGCGACAGCCGCGATCCTGTTCTGGATCATGCGCGCCACCGATCTCGGCCGCGCGATCCGTGCGGTCGCGAAAGAGAAGCACGGCGCGAAGCTCATGGGCATCGACGTGGAGCGCGTGTATGCGGTGTCGTTCGGCATCGGTATGGCCTGCGTCGGGGCGGCGGCGTGCTTCCTGTTGCCGACGTACTACGTCAATCCGCAGGTGGGCGGTGGCTTCGTGCTGGTGGCCTTCACGATCGTCGTGCTTGGCGGCATGGGCAGTTTTACCGGCGCGCTGGTCGGCGGCTTGCTCATCGGTGTGGTCGAGTCGTTCGGTGGCCTGTGGCTCGGCGATTCGCTCGGCCAGATGGGCATCTTCGCCATTTTCATCATCGTCGTGCTGCTGCGTCCGCAGGGGCTGTTCGGTGCGCGCGCCTAGGGGGCCTGAAGACATGTGCAGGAGCAAACGATGAAGGATCTTCGATTGATTGTGCTGTTCGGCGTCGTCGTCACGGCGCTGCTCGCTACGTTGCAGTCGGGCGTGTGGTTGTCGTTTCTGATGATGACGCTCTACACCGTGCTGCTCTCGCAGTCGTGGAACATTCTGGGTGGTTTTGGCGGGCAACTGTCGTTCGGCCATGCGCTGTTTTTCGGCGTGGGAGCCTACGCGCAGGCGATTGCACAACTGCAATGGGGCTGGAATCCGTGGCTGGCGATGCCGTTCGCCATTGCGATGGGCACGCTCGTTGCTGTGGTTGTGGGGGCAGTGACGTTCCGCTACGGCCTCAAGGGTTCGTACTTCGCGCTTGTGACGCTGGCGTTTGCCGAGGTTTTTCGCATTCTTGCCGTGTCGTTGCCGTTCACCGGCGCAGGCGTCGGCTTGATGGTGCCGCTGCATCAAAGCGCCGCGAATCTGCAATTCGCTTCGCCGCGCGGCTACGCTTTTGTGCTGCTGACCTTCGTCATGGGCGCCTTGCTGGTCACGGCATGGTTGCGCCATTCACGCTTCGGTGCGTGGTTGCAGGCCGTGCGTGATAACGAAAACGCGGCCCGTGCAGTCGGCGTCAACCCGCTGCGTGTGAAGCTCGGAGCCATCGCGTTGTCGGGCGCGTTCATGAGTGCGGCGGGCGTTTGCTACGTGCAGATGTTCCAGTACATCGACGCCGGTATTGCTTTCGGCTCGACCATCTCGGTCGAGGCGCTGGTGGGCGTGATCGTCGGCGGCTTGGGCACATTGTGGGGGCCCGTGCTTGGCGCGGCCGTGCTGTACACGCTCGGCGAACTTACACGCAACCTGTTTGGCGAATTGCCCGGCCTGTCGATGGTGATCTACGGGGCGGTGCTGATTCTGATCGTGATGTTCCTGCCGCGCGGCATCACCGGCGCGGGCGCGTCGGTGCGCCGTGCACTGGGCATGGGGAAAGACAAGCCGCAAGCGGACGGCACGTTCCGCGCGAGCGACGCCAGCATTGCGAGCGCTACGAGTGTTGCGGCAAGTAAGGAGAAGGCCCGTGTCTGACGCCTTGTTGAAAGCCGATGGCCTGTCCATCACGTTTGGTGGTCTGAAGGCCGTGCAGGACGTCAGCCTGAGCATTCGGCCGGGCACGCTCACGGCGCTCGTGGGGCCCAACGGTGCGGGCAAGACGACGTTGTTCGGTTTGCTCTCGGGGTTTTTGACCCCCACTGCTGGCCGCGTCGAGTTTCAGGGGCGGGACATCACCGGACAGGCACCGTTTGTGACCGCGCGTCAGGGCCTGACCCGTACGTTCCAGATCGTGCAGCCGTTCGGCGCACAAACCGTGCGCGAGAACATTGCCGTGGGCGCGCATCTTCACCAAGGCAATCGCCGCGCGGCCTTGCACGAAGCCGAGGAGATCGCGTTTCGCACGAACCTGCAAGCGCAGTTGGATAAACCGGCCGCCGACCTGACCGTGTGCGGGCGCAAGCGTCTGGAACTCGCGCGTGCACTGGCCACTCGCCCGCGCTTGCTGCTGCTCGACGAAGTGCTCGCCGGGCTGAACCCGAGCGAGATCGACGAAATGATTCCCGTGGTGCGTGAGATTGCGGCAAGCGGTGTGACGGTGCTGATGATCGAGCACGTCATGCGCGCCGTGATGAGTCTGGCCGAACATGTGTGGGTGCTGGCGCAAGGCAAGCTGATTGCCGCAGGTACGCCGCAGGAAGTGACGTCCGATCCGGCAGTGGTGGAAGCTTATCTCGGGCATGGCACAGCGGCGCGGCTGGCGGCACAGGCGGCCCAGTCGGCACAGGCCGGAGGTGCGCGATGAGCCATTTGCTCGAAGTCGAAGGCCTACGCACAGGTTACGGACGCGTGGAGGTGCTGCGCGGCGTCGATCTGACGGTCGGCGAGGGCGAGATCGTGGTGCTGCTCGGCAGCAATGGCGCGGGCAAATCCACGCTGAACAACACACTCTCGGGGATCAATCCGGTCTGGGCGGGAAAGGTACGCTTCGACGGTCATGACCTGACCGGCCGCCACTACCGCGAAGTGGTGAAGGCCGGGTTGATTCAGGTGCCTGAAGGGCGTCGCATTTTCCCGAACCTGAGTGTGCGTGAAAACCTGGCCCTCGGTGCGTTCGCGCGAGGCCGCGCCGGTCGCGAGCACAGTCTGGAACGCATGCTCGATCTGTTTCCGCGTCTGCGTGAGCGCATCGCGCAGCCTGCCGGGACGATGTCCGGCGGCGAGCAGCAGATGCTGGCCATCGGGCGCGGGCTGATGGCCGAGCCGCGACTGCTGATTCTCGATGAGCCGTCGCTGGGGCTCTCGCCCCTCATGGTCGAAGAGCTGTTCGCCCTGATCGCACGTCTGCAACGCGACGGCCTGTCGATTCTGCTCGTCGAGCAGAACGTGGGGCAGTCGCTCGAAACCGGCCAGCGTGGCTACGTGCTGGAGAACGGCTCGATCCGTCACAGCGGCACGTGCGCGGAGTTGCTTGCGAGCAGCGAGCTTCGCCGTGCCTATCTCGGAATGTAAGGGACTTACCGTGGCTCAAACTCTGACGCAAAAGCTGCTGGCCGCCGCCTGCGGGCGCGCCGAGGTAGCGGTGGGCGAGATCGTGACCTGCCGGGTCGATCTCGCGATGTTTCACGACTCCAGCGGCCCGCGCCGTCTGCAACCGATGCTCGAATCGCTCGGCGCGCAATTGTGGGACAAGTCGAAGGTCGTGCTGGTGATCGACCATTACGTGCCGGAATCGGACGACGAATCGCGCCGCATCGTGCGCATCGCCCGCGATTGGGCGCAGGCACAGGCGTTGCCCAACGTCTACGACTCGGTCGGTATTTGTCACGTGGTCGTGCCCGAGCACGGACACCTTCGCCCGGGCATGTTCTGCGTGGGCGGCGATTCGCACTCGCCGACGGGCGGTGCGTTCGGTGCCTACATGTTCGGCATCGGCAGCACGGAGATGCTGGGCGTGGCGGTGTCCGGCGAAATCTGGGTGAAGGTGCCCACGACGATCCAGATGCGCTGGGACGGCCGTCTGGCGGATGGTGTGACGGCCAAAGACATGATGCTGCACATGATCGGCCGCTTCGGCATGAACGGCGGACGCTATCAGGCGATCGAGTTTTGTGGCGAAGCCGTGCGTGCGCTGTCGATGCAGGAGCGCATGACGCTCTCGAACATGAGTGCCGAGCTGGGCTCGCAGGTGGGATTGGTCGCGCCGGATGCGACGACCGTCGAGTATCTGCGCTCGGTTGGTGTCACCGATGGCATCGACGCCATTGACATCGCGCGCTGGCAAAGCGATGTGGACGCTGTGGCCGAAGTGCACACGTTCGACGCCAATACGCTGGCGCCGCAAGTCGCCGCGCCGCACAGCCCGGCGAACACGCGCGCGATCGATGCCTTTGCCGACATCCCCGTGGACGTGGCCTATCTGGGCGCATGCACCGGCGCGAAGCTCGAAGATTTGCGGGCGGCCGCGCGCGTGCTCAAGGGCCGCCGCGTGGCCGAGGGCATGCGCTTCGTCGTCGCACCGGCCTCCGCGCGCGATCAGGCGCAGGCCACGCGCGAGGGCGTGATGGACGTGCTGGTGGCGGCTGGCGCACAGGTGCTCGCCAATACCTGCGGCGCTTGCGCGGGCTATGGCGGCTCGATTCCCGAAGGAGCAACGGTGATGTCGAGCACGGCGCGCAACTTCAAGGGGCGCATGGGCGCGGAGACCGCACAGGTCTATCTCGGTTCGCCCTACGCGGTGGCCGCTGCCGCGCTCACGGGCCGCATTGCCGATCCGCGCGACCTTCTCGCCTGAACCCGTTCTTTCAACGCCACTCATGACATTGCCAACGTCTTCTACCGACGCACTCGCTCCCGGCCACCGCACCTGGGTGGTGGGGGCCGACATCGACACCGATGCGCTTGCCCCGGGCGCCTACATGAAATTCGGCATCGACGAGATCGCTCGCCATTGCCTGCATCGCGTACGCCCTGAATTTGCCGCGCAAGTCAGACCGGGCGACGTGCTGGTGGCCGGGCCGAATTTCGGCATCGGCTCGTCGCGCGAACAGGCCGCCGCTGCGCTGGTGCATCTGGGCGTGCGTGCCGTGATCGCACCGTCGTTCAACGGACTCTATTTTCGCAACGCCTTCAATGTGGGGCTGTTGCTGCTGACCTGCGCCGACGCGCAGTGCATTGCCGAGGGCGAGACCCTGCGGCTGGCACCGCGCGACGGTTTTATCGAACGCGCCGACGGCAGCCGTCTCGCTTGCGAGAACGTGCCCGGTTTCCTGCTCGACATGGTCGAGGCGGGCGGCCTGCTCAATCTGCTCAAGCGGCGCAGTTCGACATCTCACGCGACACCTAACGGAGCTTCTTCATGCTAGATCCCGTCACCCTGGCGGTCCTCAAGGGCCGGCTGGAGCAGATCGCCGACGAAATGGACGCGACGCTCTACCGCAGTGCCTTCAACCCGATCATTGCCGAGGCGCACGACGCCTGCCACGGCATCTACGACGCGGCGACCGGTGCCACGCTCGTGCAAGGCAAGTCGGGCCTGCCGGTTTTCGTCGGTGCGATGGCCTTCGCCGTGCAGGCGGCGGCGCGCGCTGCGGCCGAGCGCGGCGGCATGGTGGACGGCGACGTGTGGCTCTTCAACGATCCGTACGAAGGCGGCACGCATGCCAACGACTTCAAGCTCGTGCGCCCCGTGTTTCGCAATGGCAAGTTGTATTGCTTTCTCGCGTCTGCCGCCCATTGGCACGACGTAGGCGGTGCGGTGCCGGGCAACTACAACCCGGCGGCCACCGAGTGCTGGCAAGAGGCCGTGCAGATTCCGCCGGTACGCATCCTGCGACGCGGTGAACTCGACGCCGATGTGCTCGCGATTCTCAAGGCCAACACCCGCTTGCCCGATAGCCTTTGGGGCGATTTGAACGGGCAACTGGCGGCGCTGGAGCTCGGCGCACGACGGCTGGCCAACCTGCTCGACGAGTACGGCGACGGCACGGTGCAGGACGCGCTGGTGCAACTGCGCGAGCGGGCGGTGAAACTCATGCGCGCGCATGTCGCGGCGCTGCCCGATGGCGAATATACCTATCACGACACGCTCGACAACGACGGCGTACGCGACGAGCCGCTGACCATCGCGCTACGCATGCGTGTGGCGGGCGACACGCTGACGCTGGACTTCACCGGCACGTCGCCGGCTTGCATGGGGCCCGTGAATATCTCGCGAGCCACGGCCATTGCGGCGTGTTACGTCGCGCTCAAACATCTGTTCCCCGATGTCCCGGCCAATGCGGGCGTGCTCGATGCCGTGAAGTTCGAACTGCCCGAAGGGCTGCTGATCTCGGCGCAGCGGCCGCGTCCGGTCGGTGGCTACACCGAAACCATTCTGCGCATGATCGACGTGATCTTCTGCGCGATGGCGCAAGCCGCCCCCGAGCGGGCGATGGCGCAGGCCTACGGCACGATCAACGCCCTGTCGATTGCGGGCTATCGCACGGACGCCGAGCGCAAAGGCCAGCGCTGGGTGATGTTCAGCTTCTTCGGCGGCGGCCACGGCGGGCATTGCGATGGTGACGGTCTCTCGCACGGCAACGCGCCGATTTCGACCGCCACGATTCCGCCGGTCGAGATTCTCGAGGCAGCGTATCCGGTGCGCTTCACGCAATGGGCGCTGCGTCCAGACTCGGCTGGCGATGGCGAGCATCGCGGCGGGCTCGGGGCTATCTACGAAATCGAATTGCTGGAAGACAGTGCCGAAGCGTTTGTCTTCGGCGAGCGTGGACGCTCGGCACCACAAGGCATCGCGGGTGGCGAGGCGTCGGTGCCTAACGTCTTCCAATATCAGAACGACGGCGAGTGGCATACGCCGCCGATGGCCTCGAAGATGCTCGGCATCAAGCTCGCGCGCGGCGAGCGCGTGCGTCTTGAGACGCCGGGCGGGGGCGGGTATGGCGACCCGGCGCGGCGCGATGCAGGCGCGCGTGCGCACGATCGGGCGATGGGGTATGTGACCAACGCGGTGACCAAAGCGGTGACGAAAGCAGTGACGGCGGCGGGCGAGAGCACGGTCGTCGACGGCAAAGCAACGAAGGAGCAACAGGCATGAGCGCAGCAGCCAACCCGAACCCCTCGCTGGTCGTCGGTGTCGACGTCGGCGGGACGTTTACCGATCTGTTCGTGCTCGACGAAGCGGCCGGCGTGGCGCGCATCGTGAAGGTGCCGTCGACGCGTGGCGAAGAGGCGCGCGGCTTCATGAACGGTATCGAACGTGTCGAATCTGCCGGGCGCGGCGGGGCGGCAGCGATTGCCACCATCGTGCACGGCACGACGGTGGGCACCAACGCACTGCTGGAGCGCAAGGTGGCGCGCACCGGCATCATCACCACGACGGGCTTTCGCGACGTGCTGGAAATGCGCCGCCGCGACCGGCCGGCAACGTGGGGGCTGCGCGGCAATTTCACGCCCATCGTGCCGCGCGATCTGCGTCTGGAGGTCGATGAGCGCGTGTTGGCCGACGGCACGGTTCACACCGATGTCGATATCGCGCAGGTGGAAGCGGCCGCGCGTGCGCTGCTCGAAGCCGGTTGCGAGGCCGTGTGCGTGTTCTTCGTCAATGCATACGCCAACCCGGTCAACGAGCAACGCGCAGTGGCGGCGGTGCGCGCACTCTGGCCCAACGGGAATGTGACGGCGGCCACGGAAGTGCTGCCGGAAATTCGCGAATTCGAACGCTGCTCGACGGCAACCCTCAACGCGTCGCTGCAACCGGTGGTCGGCGGCTATCTGACGCGTCTGGCGCGCGATCTGAAAGCGCAAGGTTTCGAGGGCGAGTTGCTGGTCGTGCAGAGCAATGGCGGGATCATGTCGCGTGAGACAGCAAGCGATGTGCCGGTGCGCACAGCACTTTCCGGGCCGGCGGCCGGGGTGATCGCCTGCGCGGCCATTGCGCGCGCAGCAGGCTTCCCGAATGCCGTGACGGGCGACATGGGCGGTACGTCGTTCGATGTCTCGCTGGTGGCGGGCGGCGAGGCGTCGCTCTCGGCCCAGACGTCCATCGAATTCGGCATGGTGGTGCGCTCGCCGATGATTCAGATCGAAACGATTGGCGCCGGGGGCGGATCGATTGCCTCGGTCGATGCCGGTGGCCTGCTTCAGGTGGGGCCGGAATCGGCTGGCAGTATTCCGGGGCCCGCGTGTTACGGGCACGGCAATCTTCGCCCGACGGTGACCGACGCCAATGTGCTGCTTGGACGTATCGCCGCCGACCGGCCGCTCGGTGGCGGTCTGCTGGGCAAGCTCGATAGCGATCTCTCGGCGCAGGCCATCGGCAAGCACGTGGCCGAGCCGCTCGGGCTCGATGTCTACGCTGCCGCCGAAGCCATTCTCACGGTCGCCAACGCCAAGATGGCCGGGGCGATTCGTCTGGTGTCCATCGAGCGCGGTCACGATCCGCGTCAGTTCGCTTATATGCCGTTCGGCGGCGGCGGTGCGCTGCACGTGTGCGCGATGATGCGCGAAGTCGGGACGACCACCGGCATCGTGCCGCGCTATCCGGGGGTGACCTCGGCACTGGGCTGTGTGATCGCCGACATGCGCCACGACAGCGTGCAGACGCTCAACAAGCCGCTCGCCGCGCTAGACACCGACGATCTCGTCGCCCGCGTCGAGGCGTTGCAGGTCGCGTGTCAGCAACGTCTCGATTCGGCGGGGGTGCGTTTCGATGCGGTGAAGGAGGTCATCGAACTCGACATGCTCTACGTGGGCCAAAGCCACACGGTGCGCGTGCCGGTGGCGCGTGAGGCGCTGCACCGCGAAGGCATCGCGCAGGCATTCGAGACGGCGTATCGCGAAGCCTTCGGCCGCGCGCTCGACGGGATTGCCGTGCGCATCATGAATCTGCGTTATGCACGCATCGGCGTGCGTCCGAAGTTCGATCTCGGTGTGCTCGCACCACAAGCCACCGAGATGCCGTCATCGCTCGGCACGCAGCGGGTGTATCACGCCGGGCAGTGGTGGGATGCCGTACGGTTTGCGCGGCTCGATCTGCCGGTCGGCGCGAGCGTTGCCGGCCCGGCGATTCTCGAGCAGTCGGACACGACGATCTGGCTCGAACCGGGGTTCTCCGGGCGCGTGGATGCGCTGGGCAACCTCCTCATCACGCGCGACGCGTGAGCGGCCTCCCGGGAGTCATGTCATGAGCCAGACTAACGTGCTCGATGCGGCGCGCACGGCGCTCGTCATCGTGGATTTGCAAAACGACTTTATTACCCCCGGCGGGGCTTATGACCGGGGCGGCGCGGCAACGCCGCAAGCGCAGGCGCTGCCGGCGCGCATTGCGCCGATTGCCCGCTCGCTCAAGGCGGCAGGCGGTTTTGTTGCGGCGAGCCAGTTCACGCTCTGGCCGGATGCACAGGGCGAGCCGATGATTTCGCCGCACCTGAAGCAATTGCGGCCGTTTCTGCGGCGCGGTGATTTTGTGGCCGGCTCGGATGGGCATGCGACGGTGGCGTCGCTCGCGGAACACGTGGATGTCTCGGTGTGGAAGGTCGCGTATTCGGCGTTCTTCAACACGCAACTCGACTGGGTGCTGCGACGCGCGGGCATCGAAACGGTGGCCGTGTGCGGGATTGTGACCAATGGCGGCGTGGCCAGCACTGCGCGCGATGCCCACATGCGCGACTACCGTGTGCTGGTGCTCTCGGACGGCTGTGCCGCGCCCACGCCGGCGGCACATGACGCGGCGCTGGCCGACCTGCGCACGGTCGGTGAGATCGTGACCTGCGAGGCCTTCGCCGGCCGGATTACGGCATGAGCGCGCCGCTTGCCCCGGTGATTCGCAAGGGGCGTCCGCCCGTCGACGATTTGCCGCAACTGAGCGTGGTGATCGTAGGCGCGGGGGCTTGCGGGCTGACCGCCGCGCTGGTCTTGCAGGACGCTGGCATCGACTGTGTGCTGCTGGAGCGTGACGCGGTGCCGAGCGGGTCGACGGCGCTGTCGTCAGGTTTCATCCCGGCCGCTGGCAGTGAGGTGCAGCAGGCGGCAGGTATCGACGATAGCCCGGCGCAGTTCGCACACGACATCTTGCGCAAGACCGAGGGCACGGCGGCCGCCCATCTGGTGGATGCGTATGCGCGGGCGTCCGGGCCGGCCATGGACGCGTTGGCGCGCCACGGTCTGACGTTCGAGATTCTCGATGGGTTTCTGTATCCGGGACATAGCGTGCGCCGCATGCACAGCTTGCCTGAGCGCACCGGGGCTGCGCTGATGGCGGCGCTTGAGCGCGCCGTGCAGGCGACGGATGCACCTGTGCTGACGCGAACCGTCGTGCGCGAACTCTGGATCGATGACGACGGCCGCGTGAGCGCCGTGGGTGGCGTGCGGCCCGACGGTGCGATGGAGTATCTGGGCTGCGACATGCTGCTGCTCGCCTGTAACGGCTTCGGCGGGAATGCCACGCTCAGGGCCGAGTGGTTGCCTGAGATGGCGCAGGCGGTCTACGGCGGTCACGAAGGCAACGACGGCAGCGCGCTGCTTTGGGGGCAAGCGCTCGGGGCGGCGCAGGCCGACCTCGGCGGCTATCAGGGACACGGCTCGTGGGCGACGCCGCACGGTGTGCTGATTTCGTGGGCCGTCATCATGGACGGCGGCGTGCAAATCAATCGCAACGGCAAGCGCTTTCACGACGAGACACACGGCTATTCGGAAGCGGCGGTGAATGTGCTGGCGCAGCCTGGCGGCGTCGCATGGAACGTGTTCGACGCGCAGACGCTCGCGCTGGCGCGCACGTTTCCCGATTTTCAAGCGGCCGAAGCGGCGGGGGCGCTCAAGACCTGCGGCGATATCGATGCGCTTGCCGCGGTCATCGGGTGCGACGCGCAGACGCTGCGCACGACGCTGAACGAGATTGTCCCCGGGGGCACGGCAGATGACGGACGCCGGTTTGCCCGTACGTTGAGTGCACCGTATTACGCCGTCAAGGTCACCGGTGCGCTGTTCCACACGCAGGGCGGCCTCGATATCGACGCCCATTGCCGCGTGTTGCGCCCGGACGGCAAGCCGTTTCCGAACTTGCTTGCCGCCGGTGGGGCGGCACGTGGGGTGTCGGGCAATGCCGTGTGGGGCTACTTGTCGGGCAATGGACTGCTCTCGGCCGTCGCGGGCGGTTATCTGGCGGCGAAGACTGCCATCGATGCGTTGTCCGGCGCTTCAGCGTCGGCACTCGCCACCCAATCAAAGGAGATTTCCGAATGACGTTGTCGTCATCTCTCAAACACCGGCTCGGCGAGGGTGTGCTGCTCGCGCCGGGTGTCTACGATGCATTGTCGGCGCTGATCGCCGAACAAGCGGGCTTCGAAGCGCTTTACCTCTCGGGTGCGTCGATCGCCTACACCCGGCTTGGCCGATCGGACATCGGACTGACGACCTATCCGGAGGTGGAGGACACCCTCGCGCGAATCGCAGAGCGTGTGTCGGTGCCGGTGATCGTCGACGCGGATACGGGCTTCGGCAATGCGCTCAACGTCAAGCGCACCGTGCGCGGGTTCGAGCGCGCGGGTGCGGCGATGATCCAACTGGAAGATCAGACGTTTCCGAAGCGTTGCGGGCATCTCGACGGCAAGGGCGTGGTGAGCTTGCAGGAAATGACGGGCAAGGTACGCGCGGCCGTTGATGCACGTCACGACGCCCGTACGCTCATTCTGGCGCGCACCGATGCGGTCGCAGTTGAAGGCCTCGACGCCGCGCTCGATCGTGCGGAACAGTATCTGGAGGCCGGTGCGGACGCGTTGTTCATCGAGGCGCTGCGCACGACGGAACAGATGGTGGCGGCATGCGAGCGATTTGCGGGGCGTGTGCCATTGCTCGCCAATATGGTGGAGGGCGGCAAAACGCCGGTGCAAAGTGCGCAGGCGCTGGCCGACATCGGCTTTCGTATCGTCATCTTCCCGGGTGGCACGGCGCGTGCCGTGGCGCACACGTTGCAGGGTTACTACGCCAATTTGCACACGCAAGGCACGACGGCCGCATGGCGCGAACGCATGCTCGATTTCGACGGACTCAATGCCGTCATCGGCACGCCGGAATTGCTGGCAGAGGGGAAACAGTACGAGTAAGCAGGATGCGTGACGTGCCCGCGCGATAAGGCGGCGGGCGCAGCACCGAAAGCATCGGCGCGTGACGTGGGTCGCGCTGGTAGGTGGGCCCGTCGCGGATGGCTTCGCGACGGGCCTTTTTCGTGTCAGACGATGCCAGTCTCGCGCAGCGCCGCGATCTTCGCTTCGTCGAAGCCCAGCCGTTCGCGCAGGATGTCGTCGCTGTGCTGGCCGAGCGTGGGAGGTGCCGTGCGTGCGACCGGTGGGGTTTCGCTCATCTTCATCGGGCTGGCCACGAGGCGCGCGACGCCGCCTGACGGGTGCGGCAATTCGATGGCCATTTCCCGTGCGACCACTTGCGGGTGGGCAAACACTTCCGGCAGCGTGT
The DNA here is from genome assembly GCF_002179865.1 of Pandoraea sp. PE-S2R-1. Taxonomy (NCBI): domain Bacteria; kingdom Pseudomonadati; phylum Pseudomonadota; class Betaproteobacteria; order Burkholderiales; family Burkholderiaceae; genus Pandoraea; species Pandoraea sp. PE-S2R-1. Next base: position 406,498 of record NZ_NGUR01000007.1, read on the forward strand.
TGATCGGGCCGCACGGTACGCCTGCGGCTTCGAGCTTGTCGATCCACACCTCCTTGCTGAACTTGCGCACCATCTCGACGAGGATCGGCACCAGCACTTCACGATGGCGCACGCGCGACGGATTGGTGGCGAACCGTGCGTCGTCCGTGAGCGCGGCTTCTTCACCGGCTTCCACGAACTTGCGGAACTGGCCGTCGTTGCCCACGGCGACGATGATCCAGCCGTCGTCGCCCGTCTGGAACGTCTGATACGGCACGATGTTCGGATGCGCGTTGCCCCAACGTACCGGCGCCTTTTCACTGGCGAGGTAGTTGGTGTTCATGTTGGCGAGCATGGCGACCTGCGTGTCGAGCAGCGCCATGTCGATGTACTGGCCCACGCCGGTGCGGTCGCGATGGGTGAGGGCGGCCATGATCGCCAGACTCGCGTACATGCCGGTCATCAGATCGGCAATCGCTACGCCGGCCTTTTGCGGGCCGCCGCCGGGCAGGCCGTCACGCTCGCCCGTGATGCTCATGAAGCCGCCAATCCCCTGAATGATGAAGTCGTAGCCGGCGCGTGAGGCGTGCGGGCCATTCTGGCCGAAGCCGGTAACCGAGCAGTAGACGAGATCAGGTTTGACCGCTTTGAGCGAGGCGTAGTCCAGACCGTACTTCGCGAGCTGGCCCACTTTGTAGTTCTCGACGACGACATCGCTTTGCGCGGCGAGCGCACGGACGATGGCCTGCCCCTCAGGGCGCGAGATATCCAGCGTGAGCGAGCGCTTGTTGCGGTTTGCCGCGAGGTAGTAGGCGGCCTCGGCGGTATCGCGGCCGTCGGCATCGCGCTGGTAGGGCGGCCCCCAACTGCGTGTGTCGTCGCCCACGCCGGGACGCTCGACCTTGATCACGTCCGCGCCCAGATCGGCCAGATTCTGTGTGGCCCACGGACCGGCCAGCACACGTGAAAGGTCCAGCACCCGGATATGACTCAGCGCGCCCATCGTTATCTCTCTCCTTGATCGCTTCGCACGGTGACGGCGTTGCACGTCATGTGCGAAACATTGTTTTGCAATGCGGAACTTGTGGCGAAGAGTCTATGGCGGAGTCTCGGCGTCTGACCAGCGCCGTTTCGCACTGCGGTTGGCGCGCCGACGCTGTGTGGGTGCCGATTTCCCGTATAATCAAAAGTTTGCAAAATATCCCGCCAGGCGCAGCCAGCCCGGCCCCCACGCTCTCAAGCACGCTATGAAAGTCGCAGACATTCGGGAAAAATTTCTTAACTTCTTCGAGTCGAAGGGCCACACGATCGTGCGCTCGTCGAGCCTCGTGCCGTCCAATGACCCCACGCTGCTGTTCACGAACTCCGGCATGGTGCAGTTCAAGGACGTCTTCCTCGGGCTTGAGACGCGCCCCTACAAGCGAGCGACCACGGCACAGCGCAGCGTGCGCGCCGGCGGCAAGCACAACGATCTGGAGAACGTGGGCTACACCGCCCGTCACCATACGTTCTTCGAGATGCTGGGCAACTTCTCGTTCGGCGACTACTTCAAGCGTGAAGCGATCCAGTACGCATGGGAACTGCTGACCACGGTCTACCAGCTTCCCAAGGACAAGCTCTGGGTCACCGTCTATCAGGAAGACGACGAAGCCTACGACATCTGGGCGAAGGAAGTCGGCGTGCCGACCGAGCGCATCATCCGCATCGGCGACAACAAGGGCGCGCGCTACGCGTCGGATAACTTCTGGCAGATGGCCGACACCGGCCCGTGCGGTCCGTGCTCGGAAATCTTCTTCGACCACGGCGCCGACGTGTGGGGTGGCCCGCCAGGATCGCCGGAAGAAGACGGCGACCGCTACATCGAGATCTGGAATCTCGTGTTCATGCAGTTCAACCGCGACGAGCAGGGCAACATGACGCCGCTGCCCAAGCCGTGCGTTGACACCGGCATGGGGCTGGAGCGCATCGCCGCTGTGCTGCAACACGTGCACAGCAACTACGAAATCGATTTGTTCCAGCACCTGATCAAGGCGGCTGGCCGCGAGACCGGTGTGACCGATCTGGCAGCGAACTCGCTCAAGGTGATCGCCGATCACATCCGCGCGTGCTCGTTCCTGATCGTCGACGGCGTGATTCCGGGCAATGAAGGCCGCGGCTACGTGCTGCGCCGTATCATCCGCCGCGCCATTCGTCACGGCTACAAGCTCGGCCGCAAGCAACCGTTCTTCTACAAGCTGGTGCCGGATCTGGTGGCCGAGATGGGCGTGGCCTATCCGGAACTGGCGCAGGCACAGCAGCGCGTGACCGACGTGCTCAAGCAGGAAGAAGAGCGCTTTGGCGAAACCATCGAGAACGGCATGGAGATTCTCGAAGGCGCGCTGGCCGATCTGGCCAAGCGCGGCGTGACGACGCTCGACGGCGAACTCGCGTTCAAGCTGCACGACACGTACGGCTTCCCGCTCGACCTGACGGCAGACGTCTGCCGCGAGCGCAGCATCACGGTCGACGAGGCTGCCTTTGACGCCGCCATGGCGCGTCAGCGCGAGCAGGCCCGTGCGGCCGGCAAGTTCAAGATGGCCACGGCGCTGGAATACGACGGCGACAAGACGCGTTTCCAGGGTTATGACCGCCTCGCGCTCGAAGGCGCGAAGGTCACGGCACTGTATGTCGACGGCACGAGCGTGACCTCGCTCAAGGCCGGCCAGCAGGGCATCGTGGTGCTCGATACCACGCCGTTCTACGCCGAGTCGGGCGGTCAGGTGGGCGATCAAGGTTTGATCACCACGGCCGGTGCGCGTTTCGGTGTTTCGGACACGCAGAAGATTCAGGCCGACGTATTCGGTCACTACGGCAAGCTCGAATCGGGCGAGTTGAAGGTGGGCGAAACGGTGACGGCGCAAGTCGACGCCGTGCGCCGCGCGCGCACCGTGCGCAACCACTCGGCCACTCACCTGATGCACAAGGCCCTGCGTGAAGTGCTCGGCGGCCACGTGCAACAGAAGGGCTCGCTGGTCGATGCCGACAAGACGCGTTTCGACTTCGCCCATAACGCGGCAATGACCGCTGACGACATTCGCCGCGTGGAAGACATCGTCAACGCGGAAGTGCTGGCCAATGCGCCGGTGCAGGCTGCGCTGATGTCGTTCGACGACGCGGTCAAGGGTGGTGCGATGGCCCTGTTCGGCGAGAAGTACGGCGACGAAGTACGCGTACTCGACATCGGTTCGTCGCGCGAACTGTGCGGCGGTACGCACGTGGCGCGTACGGGCGATATCGGTCTGTTCAAGATCGTGATGGAAGGCGGTGTTGCCGCCGGTATCCGTCGCGTGGAAGCGATCACCGGCGACAACTCGGTGCGCTTCGTGCAGAAGCTCGACGATCAGGTGAATGAAGCTGCTGCGGCCCTCAAGACGCAGCCCGCAGAACTGACGCCGCGTATCGCGCAGGTGCAGGAACAGGTCAAGTCGCTCGAGAAGGAACTGGCCGCGCTCAAGTCGAAGCTCGCATCGAGCCAAGGCGACGAACTGGCCGAGCAGGCCGTGGACGTCAATGGCCTGAAGGTGTTGGCCGCACAACTCGAAGGCGCCGACGTCAAGACGCTGCGCGAGACGATGGACAAGCTCAAGGACAAGCTGGGGAGCGCTGCCATCGTGCTGGCCGCCGTCGAAGGCGGCAAGGTCAGCCTGATCGCGGGCGTGACGGCGGATGCCACGGGCAAGGTCAAGGCGGGCGAGCTGGTCAACTTTGTGGCCCAGCAGGTGGGCGGCAAGGGCGGTGGCCGTCCCGACATGGCACAGGCGGGCGGTACCGACCCGTCGCAACTGCCGCAGGCGCTCGCCGGCGTGCAGGGCTGGGTGGCCGGCAAGCTGTAATGCCGGTGTGACATCGAGGCGTGCGGCGGCACTGGCAGTACGGTTGCCGCCTCGCATGCCCCGGCTGTCATTTGCCCCGCAGGGTGCTCTCGCAAACGCGCGCTTCGGCGCGCGTTTTGCATGGGTGTGTCGATGGCGCACCGATTGCCCCTGATGCCTTAGGGGAACAATCGCTTTCCGTGATGTTTTCCATGTAAAGTATTCGCCACGATGGTGCGCGTCGGCGTAAGCCTGCGTGCGGTGGTTGCGCGTTTCGGACTAGATGGCCTGACCGACTGCGCCGCACCTTTCCAAGCTTCCCCGAGCCTCCCTGATACCGCCCGTTCGCGGGTTAGCCAACGCCATGTCAGCCACACTCGCCGATTCCGCCCGACCTGCCTCGTCGCATCAACCGTCGCCGGAACGCGCGGCCTGGCGCATTGCGCTGTCGTGCATGCTCGCGTTGTCGATCGCGATGGGCATCGGCCGCTTCGCCTTCACGCCGATGCTGCCGCTCATGTTGCATGAGCACCTCGTGGACATTCAGCACGGCAGTTGGCTCGCATCGCTCAATTACGCGGGCTATTTCATCGGTGCACTCTCGTGCATGTGGCTGCGTTTCACGCCGACGTTCCTGATTCGTTTTGCCCTCGCCGCGACCGTTGTGCTCACACTCGCCATGGGGCTGCTGGAGTCGTTCGTGGTGTGGGCGATCGTGCGCACACTGGCCGGCGTGATGAGCGCGTGGGCGATGGTGTTCTCGGCCGGATGGGGCTTTCGCAAGCTGGGCGAGTTGCGCATGCCGAGTCTGGGCGGCGTGATCTTCGCGGGGCCGGGGGCGGGCATCGTGGTGACCGGCTTGCTCGCCAATCTGAACAGCGCATTCGGCTGGCCGGCGCGTGGCGGCTGGCTGCTGTGCGGCGTGCTCGCGCTGATATTGCTGGCGGTGATCTGGCGCACGTTTGTTGCCGATGCACCGGCTGTGGCCAAGCCAGAGGGCGATGCCCCCGCTCATGCGACACCGCATGCCGTCAATCACGGCAGCGGCGAGAACGTGATTCCGATTACGGTGTTCTATAGCTTCGCCGGGTTCGGCTACATCATTACCGCGACGTTTCTGCCGGTGATTGCGCGTCACGCGTTGCCCGGTTCGCCGTGGCCCGATCTGTTTTTCCCGCTGCTCGGCCTGATGGTGATTCCCGGCGCGATCATCGGCGCGCGCGCCCCTGTGTCGTGGGATAACCGCCTGTTGCTGGCCGTCTGCTACGTCATGCAGGGGCTGGGCGTGGGCATCGGGATCGTGTTGCCGAACGTTGTGGGTTTCGCGCTTGGGAGCGTTCTCGTGGGCTTGCCGTTCACCGCGATCACGGTCTATACCGTGCGTGAATGCCGCCGGCTGCGTGGGGACAATGCCAATGGCCTGATCGGGCTTGTGACGGCATCCTATGGCATCGGGCAGATCGTCGGGCCGCTGGTGGCTGCACCGCTGGTCGAGACGACCGGCAGCTTCACGGCGGCGCTGTTGTGCGCCACTGCCGTGCTCGCGCTGGGTGCCGTTGGCTTCGTCTGGGACTGGCGGCGTTCGCTCGAACGCGCCCCCTGAGTCCGCCTCTTGAGCGGCGCTTCCCAATTTGCGCAGGAGCATTTCACATGGCATTTACATTGCAGGCGGGCCGCAAGGCTGCCACGGGCATGAGCGACGCCGAGCAGCGCATGCGCGTCGACCTTGCAGCGTGCTACCGGCTCGTGGCGATGCACGGCTGGGACGATCTCATCTACACCCATATCTCGGCCATGGTGCCCGGCGAGCCCGGGCACTTCCTGATCAATCCGTTCGGACTGGCGTTCGATGAAGTGACGGCGTCGAATCTCGTGAAGATCACGATGGACGGCGAGATTGTCGGCGACAGTGAGCATCCCGTGAATGTCACGGGCTTTGCGCTGCACGGCGCGGTGCATGCGGCGCGTCCGGAAGCCGTTTGCGTCATGCATTTGCACAACACGGCGGGCATCGCTGTCTCGATTCAACCGCACGGTCTGCTGCCGATCTCGCAACACGCGCTGCGTTTTCATGAGCGGATCGGCTATCACGACTACGAAGGTCTGGCGTTTTCGCCGTCGGAGGGCGAGCGTCTGGTGGCGTCGCTCGGCGCGTATCCGGCGATGCTGCTGCGCAATCACGGCACGCTCACGGTTGGCCGTACGGTCGCGGAAGCCTTCGTGTTGATGGCCACGTTGATTAAGGCCTGCGAGATTCAGTTGCAGGCGCTGGTGGGCGGTGCACCGCCTTATCTGCCGAGCGCTGCGGTGCAGGACAAGACGGCCGTGCAGCTTGAAGACGGCGGTGCGATTGAAGGCGAGATGGAGTGGCCCGCATTGCTGCGCAAACTCGATAAAATGGACAGCTCGTTTCGAGACTGATGGCATCGCATTGCAGCGGTTGCAGCGAGTCGCATCGGATCTGAGCGAGTCACGACAACAACATCAGGAGAGAGATAGCAATGCCAACGTTTCACGTCGAGTTGTTCGAAGGCCGTACGGTCGATCAAAAGCGCGCATTCGTGAAGGCCGTGACCGCCGCCGCGGTCGAGACCCTCGGTTGCACGCCGGAGTCGGTCGACATCATCATTACCGACACCAAACGCGAGAACTGGGCCACGGGCGGCACGCTCTGGTCGGACCCGCGTCCCGAGTAAGCCGGCCGCAAGGCCCAAGGTCGGGGGTCGACCGGCGATCCCCGTTGTATTGAAGAGGTCGTCATGTCGCAACACCCCGCCAATTCCACGAATTCCACGTTTTCCACCAACGCCGCAAATCCTGCCGCAGCCCACGCAGCGCAGGACGTGCCGCAACACTTCGCCTCGGATAACTACGCGGGCATCTGCCCGGAGGCGCTGCACTATCTCACCGAAGCCAATGCCAGCGGTCACGAAGTGGCCTACGGCGACGACACGTGGACGCAGCGCGTTTGCGACGGTGTGCGCACGCTGTTCGATACCGATTGCGAGGTGTTCTTCGTCTTCAACGGCACGGCAGCCAATTCACTGGCGCTGGCGTCGCTCTCGCAGTCGTATCACTCGGTCATCTGCCATGAACTGGCGCACGTCGAGACGGACGAGTGCGGTGGCCCGGAATTCTTCTCCAACGGCGCCAAGCTGCTGACCGCGCGCGGCCGCGAGAACGACGGCAAGCTCACGCCGGATGCTGTCGAGTCGGTGATCAGCCGCCGTTCCGATATTCACTTTCCGAAGCCCAAGGTGGTCACGCTCACGCAGGCCACGGAAGTCGGCACGGTGTATTCGGTCGATGAAGTCAAGGCGATTGCCTCGGTCGCCAAGCGACGCAATCTGCGCGTGCATATGGACGGTGCGCGATTCGCGAATGCTGTCGCGACGCTCGGCTGCCATCCGGGCGATGTAACGTGGCGCGCCGGAGTCGACGTGCTGTGCTTTGGCGGCACCAAGAACGGCTTGCCGGTCGGCGAAGCGGTGGTGTTTTTCAACCGCGCATTGGCGGAAGATTTCGCCTATCGCGTGAAGCAGGCGGGGCAGTTGGCGTCGAAGATGCGCTTCATTTCCGCGCCGTGGCTGGGCATGCTCGAAAACGATGTCTGGTTGCGCAACGCGCGGCATGCGAATGCGATGGCGCAGTTGCTGGCCGAACGGATTCGCGACGTGCCGGGGGTCTCGATCATGTTCGAGACGCAGGCCAATGCGGTGTTTGCCGAGTTGCCGCTGCACGTGATCGAAGCGCTGCGCGCCAAGGGGTGGAAGTTCTACACGTTCATCGGCGCAGGCGGTTGCCGCTTTATGTGCGCATGGGACACGCGTGCGGAGACGGTGGAGCGTCTGGCAGCCGATATTCGGGTGCTGAGTGTGGCGGGGTGATTTTTTTGGCAGTAAAACTAGTTGATCGAATAGTTTTTGTGAGATATACCTCGTTTTTATCAAATACTGTTCGATCGTATAGTTTTTATCTGACAAGACTATCGTGAGTCGTTAAACTGTGCGATCAAGTAGTTTTTATCTCGATCTCACGGTGCATTCTCGGAGCGGCGACATGCGATATCAAATCGAAGACGCGACACAAATCGGTGGTGTCATCCGTGCGGCCCGCAAGACGCAGCAACTCAGGCAAGTCGATGCGGCAGGTCTGCTCGATGTCAGTGAGTCATTCATGGTGAAGGCTGAGCGAGGCGGGGAGACGATACAGTGGGGCAAGCTTTTCCAGATTCTGACCGGGCTTGGTGTGCGCGTTGAATTCGATATTCCTGAAGCCACGCACGAAATGATCAGCAAGCAAGTGGGCGAAGCGAATCGCCGTGCAGAGGCCCGACGTACGCGGTTGAAGCATTCGGAGGCCAAGGCGTCGGTGTCCCGAGACCAGGAGCGCAAATGAATGAGCGCGAGATGGCCGTATGGATCGACGAGCAACGCATAGGTACGTTACGGGAGAGGCAGAGCTTGTGGGCGTTCGAATACACGGACGCTTGGCGTAGTCATCCCGCACACTTTGCCCTGAGTCCGCATATGCCGGTTGCTGACGCGGCGTTGGTCGATGGTGCGACGGTTCGCCCGATACAGTGGTATTTCGACAATCTCCTGCCAGAGGAGTCGGCGCGGACCCTGCTTGCCAAGGATGCGAAGGTCGCAGACGTCAGTGACGCATTCGGGCTGCTCGAATACTACGGCAGGGAGTCGGCCGGATCGCTTACGCTCTGCTCACCAGAGGATCCGGTGGAAACCCGCAGCGGGATGCGAGCGCTACCCGACACCGAACTCAATGAGAGAATCCGCCAACTTCCGACGCTGCCCCTGACGCACGGTGCACCCAAAAAGATGTCGCTCGCCGGCGCGCAACACAAGCTCGCTGTGATCGTGCGCGATGGCGAGCTCTTCGAGCCGGAGGGGCAAGCGGCCTCGACGCATATTCTCAAGCCAAATCATCCTCAAGTTGATGACTATCCCCACTCCGTCATCAACGAGTGGTTTGTGATGAAGCTGGCCAAGCGCGTCGGCCTGGATGTTCCCCAAGTCGACCGGCGCTACGTACCTGCACCCGTTTATCTGATTGAGCGTTTCGATCGGGTGATTGGTGAGAATTCAGTGCGACGCCGACACGCGATCGACGGGTGTCAACTGCTTAATCTCGCCGCGAGCATGAAGTATTCGGCGTGGTCGGTCGATGCCCTGAGTGCGCTCGCCGATGCGTGTCGGACGACGGCGCTGGCCCGGTTGCGCATTTATCGTTGGCTCGTATTCTGCGTAATCGTAGGAAATGGCGACTGTCATCTCAAGAACTTGAGCTTTCTTGTGGGGCACGATGGCGTAGCGCTTGCGCCGCATTACGATCTTCTTAGCGAAAGCGTCTACGAAACACCGGAATACAGCGCGCGCGGCAGATGGCCAGACCTGGTGGAGTTCACTCGCCCCATCGACGGCGTGCAACGCTACTCGCAAATTACGCCCGAAATTCTCTTGGGTGCCGGAAAGGCATTGGGTATCAACGAGGCCGTGGCGCGTCGCAACCTGGGCGAAATGGTACGTATCGTGACTGTGGCGGCCGACGAACTGTTGGCCGACGTGGCGAAGGAAAATGACGCCATCATGGAGAAGCGCCCGGAACTTGCTGCAACGTTTGGTGGGGAAATGCGCTGCTTGCGCGCCATTCGTCATACCGTGATTGAGGAGGCGATCCGGCGTCTCGACGCTTAATCGTGTCGGGAGAGGGATGCGCCTGGCACCCTAACCCTTCGGCGTCGCCGGCGTCTCCGGCGTGAGAAAGCGGTGCGCGAGCGTGTGATAGAACGACGGCGAGAACGCCTTCGAGACTTGCGTGGCGAGCAACGCAACGGCCATCAGCGGGATGACCATCTGGTGGCCGTCGATCATTTCCATGACGATCACGAACGACGTGATCGGCGATTGCGTCACTGCCGCCAGATATCCCACCATGCACAGCGCGGCCATTGCGGGTAACGGCACCACGGCCGTGACGTGCGACATCACGTTGCCGAGCCCGGCGCCGATCGCGAGCGACGGGGCAAAGATGCCGCCCGGAATGCCCGACAGATACGACACCGACAACGCGCCGAATTTCAGCAGCGCATAGAGCGGCGAGAGCGCTTCGTGCGATTCGAGCAGCCCGCGTGCCTCGGCGTAACCGCTGCCGAAGGTGGTGCCGCCAGAGACGATGCCGATCACGGCAATCACGACCCCGCACAGGAAGGCAAAGCGCACCGGATGCGCGCGCCGCATACCCACGAGCGACGCAGGCATCCAGCGTGGCACGTTAAGCATCAGCCAGCAGAACACGCCGCCTGCCACCCCGGTCAGCAGACTCGCACCGATCAGCACGGGGATCAGCGTCCATTGAAATTCGCTGATCGCCTTGATTTGGCCAAAATAGAGATAGTTGCCCTGCAAGCCGAGTGCGACGACGCCGGAGAAGATGATCGCGGTGATCAACGTGCCGCTGTTGCGCGCCACGAAACTGCGGCTCAATTCCTCGATGGCGAAGACCACCCCGGCGAGCGGCGTGTTGAACGCTGCCGCGAGCCCGGCCGCCGCGCCTGCCAGCGTCAACTGCCGTTCAATGTGAGCGCTGCTGCGACGGTAGCCGCGTCGCATCGCATACATGAGCGATGCGCCGATCTGCACCGTCGGGCCTTCACGTCCGATCGTGAAGCCGCACAGGATGCCGAGAAACGAGATTGCGATCTTGCCGAACATGATGCGCAGCGTCAGCAGCGAGCGGGAGAGGCGGCCGTCCTGAAGCGTGGCGATGACCTGCGGAATGCCGCTGCCTTCCGAGCCTTTGAAGAATTTTTGCGTCAGCCAGATGGCGAGCGCAGCGCCCAAGGGCGTCACGATCAGCGGCAGCCAGAAGCCGTGCGCCAGCATGCGCTGAAACAATTCGAAGCCGAAATCGACCAGCTTCGCATAGGCCACCGACACCAGACCGACGAGCACCGCGCCCAGCCAGAACACGCCGTAGTTGTGCCACAGACGGCGCGAACGATGGGCGCCGGTGCGTGCGATTCTCACAGGGAGCGAGGCCGCAGGGGGCACGCTGGGTGGCGCGCTGGGGGGCGGTGAAGACGCCTCGGAAGCGGGGGGAGTGTCTGACACGGGGCGGGGGCGAATGTTGAAAGACGTCGGCCGATTATACGCTTCGGATTTCGGGACGCCGGCCCGCTACGTCCCGGAAATTACCGAATGTGCAGCGCGTCATGAGTTCATTTAAGATATTCGGATTCGCCGAAGAACGATCATGAACGAACTCACTTTTTGTCCCCGCTGTGCCTCCCCGCTCGACTCACGTGATGTTGCCGGGCGCATTCGCCGGGCATGTCCCGATACGGCTTGCGCTTTCGTCCACTGGGATAACCCGCTGCCGGTCGTGGCCGGTCTCGTCGAGTATCGCGGACAGATTCTGCTGGCCCGCAATGCCGCGTGGACGGAGGGCATGTTCGCGCTGATCACCGGGTTTCTCGAGCGCGACGAAACGCCCGAAGACGGTATCCGTCGCGAGATCAAGGAAGAGACCAATCTCGAAACCGATGCGATCTCGCTGCTCGGCGTCTACGAATTCATGCGCAGGAACGAGCTGATCATCGCCTATCACGCGGTGTGCGATGGCGACATTCTTCTCTCGGAAGAGCTCGCGGAATTCCGTCTGGTCGCACCGGAGCAAGTGCGTCCATGGCCCGCAGGCACGGGGCACGCGGTGGCGGAATGGTTGCGGCGGCGTAATCTGCCGGTCGAATACGTGGAGTCGGCGCGGTTGTCGATTGCCGGCTGAGATCGTGCGCCACGATGCGCGCGCGACGACTACGGTAGAATCGACGTTTCCGGGCAACGCCCGGCAGAAAATACGAATGAGACCGACAAGAGGGACATGAGCATGGAATTCCAGAAAGAAGTCGACGCACGCGGCCTGAATTGCCCGCTGCCGATTCTGCGCGCCAAGAAGGCACTCGCCGACATGCAGAGCGGCGAAGTCCTGCGCATCGTGGCAACGGATCCGGGTTCGGCGCGCGACTTCGCTGCTTTCGCAAAACAGACCGGCAACGAGTTGCTCGAATCGCGTGAAGAAGAAAAGACCTTCTACTTCCTGATGCGCCGCCGTTAAGCGGCAACCGCCGCGCCATCAAGCTATCTCAGGCGCAGCAGACACAAAAAAGCCGACGGACATGCCGTCGGCTTTTTCATGGGTGCTGATCCTGCCGGTGACCTTGCTGATAACACCTCACCGGTCAAGATCCTGCACGCGCATCACTTGAGGTCGCCGTGCGTATCGCGCAGATACTCGCGGAAAGCGTCCTTCAGTTCCGGGTGGCGCAGCGCAAATTCCACCGTCGCCTTCAGGTAACCCAGCTTGCTGCCGCAATCGAAACGCGTGCCCTTGTAGCGATAGGCCAGTACGACTTCGTCGTGCAGCAACTTCTGGATGGCGTCGGTCAGCTGGATTTCGCCGCCGGCGCCCGGATCGATTTCACGGATGCAATCGAAGATGCGCGGACGCAGCACGTAGCGGCCCACCACACCGAGGTTCGACGGCGCGACTTCCGGTGCCGGCTTCTCGACGATGTTGGTCAGCTTGACGATGTCCGTCTCGCCCCATTCCTTGCCTTCGACAATGCCGTATGAGCGGCTTTGCTCGATGGGGATCTCTTCAACGCCGATGATCGAGTTGTGATACTGGTTGTACAGATCGACCATCTGCTTGAGCACGGGCGGCTCGCCGTCGAGCAAGTCGTCGGCGAGGATGACCGCGAACGGCTCGTCGCCCACGAGCTTTTCTGCACACAGCACGGCGTGTCCCAGACCCAGTGCTTTGGGCTGGCGCACGAAGAAGCAATCGACGTTCGCGGGCTTGATCGAGCGTACGGCGTCGAGCAGTGCAAGCTTCTGCTTCGTTTCGAGTTCGTATTCGAGTTCGAACGCGGTGTCGAAGTGATCTTCGATCGCGCGCTTGTTACGACCCGTGACGAAAATCATCTCGGTGATGCCGGCCGCTGCCGCTTCTTCGACCGCGTACTGAATCAGTGGCTTGTCGACGACCGGCAACATTTCCTTCGGGCTCGCCTTGGTCGCCGGGAGGAATCGGGTGCCGAGGCCCGCAACGGGGAAAACGGCTTTGGTGACAACTGTTTTCATTGGTATCTCCCTCTTGGATAGCGCAGATCTCAGGCGGGCAGGCGGGCGAGCTGGGCCTGCAATTTGCCGAGAACCGCTTCAAAGTCGACCAATCGTTGCTTCTCAAGTTCCACCACGTTAGCCGGGGCGCGTGCCACGAAGCTCTCATTGGACAGCTTGCCGTGGCACTTCACGATCTCGCCTTCAAGGCGTTTGACTTCCTTGCCGAGGCGTTCGCGTTCCGCGGCGACATCGATTTCCACCTTCAGTGCCAGCTTGTTGGCACCCACGATGGCCAGCGGCGCGCCAGCGGCTTGGGCGTCAAGCGAGGCCTCGTCGGCCAGCACCTGCACTTCGGAAAGCTTGGCCAGCGTTTGCAGATACGGGGCAATCGACTTGAGGAAGTCGATGTCGCCCGCGACCAGCAGCGGCACGCGCAGTGCCGGCGACAGATTCATCTCGCCGCGCAGGTTACGGCACGCGTCGACAGCGGCCTTCAACTGCTGCATCCACGCTTCGTCGCTCTCGTCGATCTTGCTGGCATCGGCTACCGGATACGGTTGCACCATGATGCTGGCTTCGCCCGGTGCCTTGTCGGCGGGGTAGCGCCCGGCAAGCGGTGCCACCTTCTGCCACAGCGCTTCGGTGATGAACGGAATCACCGGATGCGCCAGACGCAGCACGGTCTCAAGCACGCGCAGCAGGGTACGGCGCGTGGCGCGTTGCTGCGCCGGTGTGCCGTTCTGAATCTGCCACTTGGCCAGTTCGACGTACCAGTCGCAATACTCGTCCCACACGAACTTGTAGATCGTGGTGGCGATGTTGTCGAAACGATAGTCGGCAAAGCCCTTCGCGACGTCGGCCTCCACGCGCTGCAACAGCGACACGATCCAGCGATCGGCGCGCGAGAAATCGAGTTGACCTTCCGGGCCGCAGTCGCCCACGCACGGGGCCATGCCGCAGTCCTGACCTTCGCAATTCATCAGCACGAAACGCGTGGCGTTCCAGAGCTTGTTGCAGAAGTTGCGATAGCCTTCGCAGCGGGCCAGATCGAAGTTGATGTTGCGGCCCAGCGTGGCCATCGACGCGAACGTGAAGCGCAGCGCGTCGGTGCCGAACGGCGCGATGCCTTCCGGGAATTCCTTGCGCGTCTTCTTCTCGATGGTCGCGGCCTGCTTCGGGTTCATCAGCCCCGTGGTGCGCTTGGCCAGCAAGGCGTCGAGGGTCACGCCGTCGACGATGTCGATCGGATCGAGCGTGTTGCCCTTCGACTTGGACATCTTCTGGCCTTCGGCATCGCGCACGAGCCCGTGCACATACACGGTCTTGAACGGCACCTTGCCGGTGAAGTGCGTGGTCATCATGACCATGCGCGCCACCCAGAAGAAGATGATGTCGAAGCCGGTCACGAGCACCGACGACGGCAGGAAGTGCTTGAGTTCCGGCGTTTCCTGCGGCCAGCCCAGCGACGAGAATGGCACCAGCGCCGACGAGAACCACGTGTCGAGCACGTCTTCGTCGCGCTTGAGTGCGCCGGTGTAGCCGGCGGCGCTCGCCTTCGCGATGGCTTCTTCTTCCGAACGCGCGACGTAGACGTTGCCCGCATCGTCGTACCACGCCGGAATCTGGTGGCCCCACCAGAGCTGACGCGAGATACACCAGTCCTGAATGTTTTCGAGCCACTGGTTGTACGTGGTCGTCCAGTTCTCGGGCACGAACTTGATTTCACCGCTGCGCACGACGTCGAGCGCGGTTTCGGTGATCGACTTGCCCGGATGGAACGTGCCTTCCGGCGCCGGCTTGCTCATCGCGACGAACCACTGGTCGGTAAGCATCGGCTCGATGACCGTGCCCGTGCGGTCGCTGCGCGGCACCATCAGCTTGTGCGCCTTGACGGATTCGAGCAGGCCTTGGGCATCCAGATCGGCAACGATCTGCTTGCGCGCGTCGAAACGATCGAGGCCACGGTACTTTTCCGGGCCGTTCTCGTTGATCTTCGCGTCGAGCGTGAGAATGCTGATTTGCGGCAGGTTGTGACGCTGACCGACTGCGTAGTCGTTAAAGTCGTGCGCCGGCGTGACTTTCACCACGCCTGTGCCGAATTCGAGATCGACGTAGTCGTCGGCGATGATCGGGATTTCGCGGTCCGAGAGCGGCAGCTTGGCCATCTGGCCGATCAGGTGCTTGTAGCGCTCGTCTTCCGGGTGAACCATCAGCGCGACGTCGCCCAGCATCGTTTCCGGGCGCGTGGTCGCGACCGTGAGCGAGCCCGAACCGTCAGCCAGCGGGTAGCGGATGTGCCACAGCGAGCCTTCTTCTTCCTCGCTCACCACTTCCAGATCGGACACGGCCGTGAGCAGGGTCGATTCCCAGTTCACGAGACGCTTGCCACGATAGATCAGCCCCTGCTCGTGCAGCGTGACGAAGACGTCGCGCACGGCCTGGGACATTTTGTCGTCCATCGTGAAGTATTCGCGGCTCCAGTCGATCGAGGCGCCCAGGCGGCGAACCTGGCCGGTGATCGTGTTGCCCGACTTTTCTTTCCATTCCCACACGCGCTCGACGAACTTCTCGCGGCCGAGGTCGTGGCGCGAGACTTTCTGGGCGTCGAGCTGGCGCTCGACGACGATCTGCGTGGCAATGCCCGCATGGTCGGTGCCCGGTACCCAGAGGGTATTGGCGCCTTTCATGCGGTGATATCGCGTCAGACCATCCATGATCGTCTGGTTGAACGCGTGCCCCATGTGCAGCGTGCCGGTAACGTTCGGCGGCGGCAACTGGATGCTGAAATCTTCGCGGGCGTCGTCGAACGTCGGCCGGGCATAGCCCCGGCGTTCCCATTCGGGGCCCCAGTGGGCTTCGACGTCCTGCGGCTCGAAGCTCTTGGCAAGCGTATTGTCGCTGTCGCTCATGGATTGGATGACCGTGTAATGCGTGAAACCTTGAATTATAAAAGATTCGGGGCGTTTTCCGCGCCGCAGCAGGATTTATAATCGGGCTTCACTCGAAAAACATTCCCGACATGCCCGATTTGCTAGCTAATCTGAACCCGGAACAACTGGCCGCCGTGACCCTGCCCGACGAGCCTGCCCTGATTCTCGCGGGTGCGGGTTCCGGCAAAACGCGCGTGCTGACCACCCGTATCGCGTGGTTGATCCAGCAAGGTCACGTGGGCCCCGCCGGCATTCTGGCGGTGACTTTCACGAACAAAGCCGCCAAGGAAATGCAGGCGCGCCTCGGCGCCATGCTCCCGATCAGCCCCCGCGCCATGTGGATCGGCACCTTCCACGGGCTGTGCAACCGGATGCTGCGCGCGCATTTTCGCGACGCCGGGCTGCCGCAGAGCTTCCAGATCCTCGATCAGGCCGACCAGCTCTCCGCCATCAAGCGGATGATGAAGGCCGCCAATGTCGACGACGAGAAGTTTCCGCCCAAGAATCTCCAGTATTTCATCAATAACGCCAAAGAGCAGGGTCTGCGCCCGCACGAGGTCGAGGCCAACGACGCCTTCAATCAGAAGTTTGTCGAGCTGTACGCGTCGTATCAGGAGCAATGCCAGCGCGAGGGCGTGGTCGATTTCGCCGAACTGCTGCTGCGCTGTTTCGAGCTGCTCAAGCACAACGAACCGCTACGCGTGCATTACCAGACGCGCTTCCGCCACATTCTCGTCGACGAGTTTCAGGATACGAACAAGCTGCAATACGCGTGGCTCAAGATGCTCGCGGGCGGCAACAGCGCGGTGTTCGCTGTGGGCGACGATGACCAGAGCATCTACGCGTTTCGTGGCGCTAACGTCGGCAATATGGCCGACTTCGAGCGCGAATTCCGCGTTCGGCACATGATCAAGCTGGAGCAGAACTACCGCTCGCACGGCAATATTCTCGACGCCGCCAACGCGCTGATTTCGAACAACGCCCGCCGTCTGGGCAAGAATCTGCGCACCGATGCGGGGCATGGCGAGCCGATTCGTGTTTATGAGGCCGCGACCGATCTTCAGGAAGCGAGCTGGCTGGTCGAGGAAATCAAGGCGCTCGTGGCGCAAGGGCTGTCGCGGCAGGACGTCGCCATTCTCTATCGCAGCAACGCCCAGTCGCGGGTGATGGAGCACGCGCTCGTGGGCGCGGGCATTGCGTATCGCGTGTATGGCGGCCTGCGCTTCTTCGAGCGTCAGGAAGTGAAGCACGCGCTGGCCTATCTGCGCCTCATCGAGAATCCGAACGACGACACGGCCTTCGCGCGCGTGGTCAACTTCCCGACGCGCGGTATCGGCGCGCGCTCGCTCGAACAACTGGCCGACGCGGCGCGTTTGTACAACTGCTCGATGTACGCCGCCGTGCCCTATATGACGGGCAAGGCAGGCACCAATCTGACGGCGTTCGTGCGCCTGATCGAACAGATGCGCCGTGAGACGGAGCGCCTGACGTTGCCGGAGGTGGTGACGCATGTGGTCGATGCGAGCGGGCTGATCACGCACTACCAGTCGGAAAAGGAAGGTCAGGACCGCATCGAGAACTTGCAGGAACTGGTACACGCGGCCACGGCGTTCATCGCGGAAGAAGGCTATGGGCTGGACGCCCCGGCCCGCCTGATCGCCATGCGCCCCGCGTTGCCGGGCGCGCCCGATGTGCTGGCGTCGCCCGATGGTGTGGTCGATGCCGATACGCCGGTGGAGATGACGCCGCTGGCGGGCTTCCTGTCGCACGCCTCGCTCGAGGCCGGTGACAATCAGGCCGAAGCCGGGCAGGACGCCGTGCAACTGATGACCGTACATGCCGCCAAGGGGCTGGAGTTCACGGCCGTCTTCGTCACGGGGCTGGAAGAAGGGCTGTTCCCGCACGAAAACAGCGCGCAGGAGCTCGATGGGCTCGAAGAAGAGCGTCGTCTGATGTACGTGGCAATCACGCGAGCCAAGGAGCGCCTGTATCTGTCTTTCACGCAAAGCCGCATGCTGCATGGCCAGACGCGCTACAACGTGCGCTCGCGCTTCTTCGAAGAAATTCCCGAGGAAGTGCTGAAGTTTCTGACGCCGCGTGCCCAGCCGGGCGCGCGTGCGGCGCAAACCGAACCGGCGTGGGGGCGTGACTGGTTCTCGCGTCCGCAGGTGAGTGCGCCGCGTCAGGAAGAATGGGCAGCCACGAAGTCGGAGCAGGCGCTGGCGGACCGTTCCCGCTCGGCCGGGACCGGCTTCAAGGTCGGGCAGGGCGTATTCCACACCAAGTTCGGCGAAGGCAAGATCATCGGGCTGGAAGGCGCGGGCGATGAAGCGCGTGCGCATGTGAAGTTCGGCCGTCACGGTGAGAAGTGGCTGGCACTGGCCGTGGCGAAGCTTCAGCCGATCGAATGATCGTTTGCCGGTAATCGCACAGATGAACAAAGGGCCCTCGAGGGTGCCCTTTGTTTTGTACTGACTTGCGTCGGCGGCTTACGCCTCCGGTGGTGCCACGTTCGGATCGATTGCGCCGATCTCCTGCACGCCGAAGCAGCCGCGGTAGCTCGCATAGAACGAGCAATACAGCACCGCGGTGAACAGGATCGAGTAGGGCATCAGCACGATCATCGCGTACTTGCCTGCGCCGATCACCGTCATGACCAGCGCGATGATTACCGGCAGCACCGTGGCGACGAGCGCCGTGCAGATCCCGTAGACGACAAACGCGCGGATGTTGCGCACGCACGCGGTCCAACTGAAGAACAGGGCCTTGACGGGGGAGACGTCATGCCAAGCCACGAGCACCGGCGCGAACCAGAACGCCATCGCGACCGGCACATAAGCGACGGCTGCCGCCAGCATGGCCTGTGGCATCGAGCCACCCACGAGCGAATCTTCGTCGATGCGAGTGCCGAACAGCATCTTGCCCAGCAGATCGCCGTCGTCGAAGAGCGCGGAGAACAGAAACACCACGATCATCGCGGCGATGTAGTAGCCGCCCAGCGCGAGCAGCCGGCGCGCGACGTCCTTGCCGTGGCCGCGGAATCCGTCGAGCAGCACAGGCGGCAGGACAGGCTTGTTTTTGATGATGTCGCGACACGCCGCCATAAAACCGACCGACAGGCCGGGAATGAACAGTAGCGGCAAAAACGCGCCCACGACCGGCAGGATCGAGAGCAGCATCACGCCGAACAGATAGGCGAAGAGCAGCGTCAGAATGGCGAGCGGGTTCTTGCGGAATAGCCAGATACCCTGGCGCAGCCACACGTAACCACTCTTCGGCGGGACTTCAAGCAATTGCATAGGGTTCGATTTGCTCCGATTGGGCGTCGGGTCACAGCCAGGGAATGGAAACGGCTTCGATGCGTTCGCGCAGGATTCGTTCGAAATGCCCCGGATCATGCGGTTTCAGCATCTCGGCCGCGCGCGGCAGATGAAAATCATACAGGCGCGAGAGCCAGAAGCGCAGCGCACCCGCTCTGAGCATGTCGCGCCAGTGCGACGCCTCGATGTCCGTGAGCGGACGCACGGTCTCATACGCACGCAGCATCGCGTGCACGCGGGCGTCGTCGAGAACGCCCGTCGTCAGATCGCAGCACCAGTCGTTGACGGTCACGGCAAGATCGAACAACCACTTGTCGCAGCCGGCAAAGTAAAAGTCGAAGAAGCCGCCCAGACGCGGTTCGCCCGCTTCGTCCTTGTCGAACAACACATTGTCGCGGAACAGGTCGCAATGGCACGGTCCTGACTGCATGCCGCGATAGTCGTCGCTGGCGAAAAACGCTTCCTGATGCGCCATCTCGCCTTCCAGCAGCGCGAGTTCTGCGGCGCTCAGATATGGCTTGACGGCCGGAGCCGCTTCGCGCCACCAGGGCAAGCTGCGCAGATTGGCCTGCTCCAGCGTGTAGTCGCGACCCGCCAGGTGCATGCGCGCGAGCATGGCGCCAACGTGGGCGCAGTGCGCAGGCGTGGGCGCCAGTTCCGAACGGCCCGCCAACTTGGTCACGATGGTGGCAGGCTTGCCATTCAACTCACCGAGAATCTCACCCGTACGATCCGGAATCGGGTCGGGCACCGGCACGCTGTGGTGGGCCAGATGCCCCATCAATTGCAGATAGAACGGCAATTGCGTGGCGGTGAGCTTCTCGAACAACGTGAGGACGAACTCGCCACGCTCGGTCGTCAGGAAGTAATTGGTGTTCTCGATACCGGAACTGATGCCCCGAAAGTCGAGAACTTTCCCCAAATCGTAGCGTTGCAGCCACTGATCGAGCTGCTCGGGCGAGACGGAAGTGAAAACGGCCATGCGTGCGTCGGGTGGATAAGACTCAAACAAACGGCCCGCGCACGTGCAACGGGCCGCTTGGCGAAAGCTGCGGCGCGGGCGGAAAACATTGGCGCCCGCGTGGCAGCGGTGAGTGGGGCAGGATAACAGAGGTCTCGGCAGAGACCCCTGCGGCAGGTATCAGAACTTCAGGCCAACCGAGGGCAGACGATCGGTTTGCGACGTGTTGTCGCGGATCTTCGGCGCATTGTCCTGCGGCGTGGTGAGTTGGTAATTGGTGCCGAAGCGCGAATGCACGTCAATTTCGGTGGGCTTGCCGCGATCGCGGTACTCGGTCACGGTGGTGCCCTTGTCGTCGACGTAAAAGCTCGGCTTGCGTTCCTGATTGACGTCGACCGTCGACGTGCTGGTGGCCGCAGCGCGCGCGTCAGCTTCGCGTTTGGCGGCTTGCGCGGAAGTCTCGTTGGTGTCCTGCGCGAAAACCTGACCGGCGAACAGCAGACTGGCGCCAAGGGCCAGGGGGAGGGCGCGTGACAAGAGCGTTTTCATCATTATTCTCCGAGGGCGGGAACGCATCCGTGCCGGGGCAGCTGTGCGGCGTGCCGACGCAATGGGTTCCAATATGTGCATTCTATCAAACGTGCCTTACTTCGCATCGTGAAATATGGCGCCAAGCGCCGTGGTTGCTTGCGTTCAGGCAGTTTCAGCGTGTTTCTTCACAATTGATAACAACAGCGCGCGTGCCACGCTGCGAAACCGAAGTGCATTCCGGCGATTTACTTATTACCTGGGCTTATAAGGGAATCACGAATCGTTCGTTTTCGAGGGCGAAGGGTTCTGGCATGCTGCGAAGCTGTCTCAATGGGTGGCCCGGTGCCACCCATCTGCATTTTCGGAGTTTGCAAGCCATGTCGTCTTCCGCCGCCTCGGCCGCCGTCAAAACGGCGCCCCCTTCGCCGTCGTCCCCTGCGTCGTATAACGCACGTCCGCTGGCCATTGCGCTGGTACTGATTGCCATCGGCATCGCCTATCTGCAAGCCACGGTTGGGCCGAAGCAAGCCGCCCTCGCCGGTGTTGGCGCGCTGCTTGGCGTTGCGCTTTATCACGCTGCATTCGGCTTCACGTCGGCGTGGCGCGTGTTCATCGCGGACCGTCGCGGCGCCGGGTTGCGCGCGCAGATGGTGATGCTCGCCGTCGGCGTCGTGCTCTTCTTTCCGGCGCTGGCCGACGGGACGTTGTTCGGCAACAAGGTTGTGGGGCTGGTCTCGCCGGTAGGCGTATCGGTGGCGTTCGGGGCGTTTATCTTCGGCGTGGGCATGCAGCTCGGTGGCGGGTGTGCATCGGGCACGCTCTATACCGTAGGCGGTGGCAGCACACGAATGATCGTCACGCTCGCAGCGTTCATCGTCGGCTCGGTGGTGGCAACGGCGCACCTGCCGTGGTGGGAATCGCTGCCGCACATCAAGCCGGTGTCGCTGGTGAAGGTGTGGGGCCTGTGGCCGGCACTGATCGCCAATCTCGCCTTGTTCGCCGCTATCGGCGCGTTCACGTTGTGGGCCGAGAAGCGCCGTCATGGCCGTGTGGTCGGTGTGCCGATGACGCAAAGCGCCAAGGGCCGTCCCGCCCTGTTGCGCGGTCCGTGGCCGCTGCTGTGGGGTGCGCTGGCCCTCGTGCTGCTCAATTTCGCAACGCTCGCGCTGGCTGGCCGTCCGTGGGGTGTTACGTCGGCATTCGCCCTGTGGGGTGCCAAGGCCTTCATGGCGATGGGTGTGGACGTGGCGTCGTGGCCGTACTGGGCTAAACAGACGGCTGTGCTGAACGCAACGGTCGCGCAGGACGTCACCACGGTGATGGACATCGGTATCATCCTCGGCGCACTGGCCGCCGCCTCGATTGCCGGCAAGTTCGCGCCGATCTGGAAGATTCCCGTGCGCTCGCTGCTCGCGGCGGTCGTGGGTGGCTTGCTGCTCGGCTACGGCGCGCGTCTGGCGTACGGCTGCAATATCGGCGCGTACTTCAGCGGCATCATCTCGGGCAGTCTGCACGGCTGGCTGTGGCTGGTGGCGGCGTTCTTCGGCAATGTGTTCGGCACGCGCCTGCGTCCCTTCTTCGGGCTGGAAGTCGAGACCACGCCGCGCGAGACCGGCTGCTGAGCTAGCCGTCTGAGCGGCTTGGCAGAATGAGAAACGGCGCCTTGCGGCGCCGTTTTCTTTTGAAGCATCGAAGCTTCCGGGAAAGCGTTACAGATAGAACATCTTCTCGCTCGTCTCGGTCTCTGGCTCGATGTGTCCGTCGTAGAAGTCGAACACGGCCTTGAGAATCTCGTCAGGATCGTCGATGACCTGTACCAGATCGAGATCCTTCTCGCCGATCAGGCCCATCGGCAGCATCGTCGAGCGCACCCAGTCGAGCAGCCCTTTCCAGAACTCCGTGCCGACCAGAATCACCGGCACATGGCGCGATTTCTGCGTCTGGATGAGCGTCAGCACTTCGGACAACTCGTCAAGCGTGCCGAAGCCGCCCGGCATGATGATGAACGCATCGGAGTTCTTCACGAACGTGACTTTTCGCGTGAAGAAGTGCCGAAAACGCAGCGAGATGTCCTGGTACTGATTGCCCTTCTGTTCGTGCGGCAGCTCGATGTTCAGGCCCACCGTCGGCGAGGCACCGCCGTGCGCGCCCTTGTTGGCCGCTTCCATGATGCCGGGGCCGCCGCCGGAGATCACCGCAAAGCCGCTGTCGGAGAACTTGCGGGCGATGGTCATCGTCAGTTTGTAGAACGGCGACTTGGGTTTGATGCGCGCGCTGCCGTAGATGCTCACGGCCGGCCGGATCTCGGACAGGTACTCGGTCGCCTCAATGAACTCTGCCATAATCGTGAACATCTGCCACGACGCGCGCGCCTTCTTGGCTGTGGCGCGCTCATGGTCTGCCAGCATGCGCAGACTCGGTATCACTTTTCTTCTCTTGGTCATATGTCGGAACAGCAAAGTCTGGAAGGTAAGACGCTCTTATTGGTCGATGGTTCGAGTTATCTTTATCGAGCCTATCACGCCCTGCCGGATTTGCGCGGCCCCAATGGCGAGCCCACGGGCGCGCTCCACGGCATCGTCAACATGCTGCGTCGCATGCGTAAAGATGTACATGCAGAGTATAGCGCCTGCATTTTCGACGCCAAGGGCAAGACGTTTCGCGACGACTGGTACCCCGAGTACAAGGCGAACCGTCCGTCGATGCCCGACGACCTGCGCGTTCAGATCGAACCGATTCACGAAGCGGTGCGTGCCATGGGCTGGCCGCTGCTCATGATCGACGGCGTGGAAGCCGACGACGTGATCGGCACGCTGGCCAAGCGCGCGTCCGAACTCGGCATGCGCGTGGTGGTGTCTACCGGCGACAAGGATCTCGCGCAGTTGGTGAATGATCGCGTCACGCTCGTGAACACGATGACGAACGAGACGCTCGACGCTTCGGCGGTCGAAGCCAAGTTCGGCGTGCCGCCCGCGCGCATCGTCGACTACCTGACGCTGGTCGGCGATACCGTCGATAACGTGCCGGGAGTCGACAAGTGCGGCCCGAAAACGGCCGTGAAGTGGCTCACGCAATACGGCGACCTCGACAATCTCGTGGCGAACGCGGCAGAAGTGAAGGGCGCTGTCGGCGAGAATCTGCGCCGCGCGCTCGACTGGCTGCCGATGGGCCGCAAGCTCGTGACCGTCGCGCTCGATTGCGATCTCACGCCGCAAGTGACTTCCATCGAAGCCAGCTTGCAAACCCAGCCGGAAGACACGGCAACGCTGCGTGATTTCTTCGCACGCCATGGCTTCAAGACGCTGCTGCGCGAAGCCGAGGCGGCCGTCGCCGTGAAGGCCGGTGAGGATGCGCCTGCACCTCAAGCCGATACGCTTGAGCGCCACTACGAAGCGGTGCTCACGTGGGAACAGTTCGACGCGTGGATGAAGATCATCGAAGCCGCCGAGCTCACTGCGTTCGATACGGAAACCACGTCGCTCGACGCCATGCAGGCACAGTTGGTGGGCTTGTCGTTCTCGACCGAACCGGGCCGTGCCGCGTATATTCCCGTCGCTCACCGCGCACCGGGCGAAGTCGAACAACTGCCGCGCGACGAAGTGCTCGCGCGCCTCAAGGGCTGGCTCGAAGACCCTGCCCACAAGAAGGTCGGGCAGAACCTCAAGTACGACGCCCATGTGCTCGAGAACTACGACATCCATCTGAACGGTATTGCCCACGACACGTTGCTCGAATCGTACGTGCTGGAATCGCACCGCAGCCACGATATGGATAGCCTCGCGTCGCGCCATCTGGGCGTGACGACGATCAAGTACGAAGACGTGTGCGGTAAGGGCGCGAAGCAGATCGGTTTCGACGAAGTCAGCGTGGAGCAGGCGACGCAGTACGCCGCCGAAGATGCCGACATCACCCTGCGGTTGCACCGCGCCCTGTTCCCGGATCTGGCGCGCGAATCGACGCTTGAATTCGTCTACGCCGATATCGAAATGCCGACCGCACGCGTGCTGCAACGCATCGAGCGCAACGGCGTGCTGGTGGATACGGCGAAGCTCGCGGCGCAGAGTGACGAAATTGGCCGCCGACTGGTGACGCTTGAAGCCGAGGCCTACGCGCTGGCCGGCCAGACGTTCAATCTGAATTCGCCCAAGCAGATCGCCGATATTTTCTTCACGCAACTGCAACTGCCTGTCGTCAAGAAGACCGCCAGCGGTGCCCCGTCGACCGACGAAGAGGTCTTGCAGAAGCTCGCCGAGGACTATCCGCTGCCGAAGGTGCTGCTGGAGAACCGGGGCCTCGCCAAGCTCAAGTCGACCTACACCGACAAGCTGCCGAAGATGGTGAACCCGAACACGGGGCGCGTGCACACGAACTACGCGCAGGCGGTAGCCATCACCGGGCGGCTCGCATCGAACGATCCGAATTTGCAGAACATTCCGGTGCGCACGGCTGAAGGGCGCCGTATTCGCGAGGCGTTCATTGCGCCGCCGGGCAGTCAACTGGTGTCGGCAGACTATTCGCAGATCGAGTTGCGCATCATGGCGCATATCTCGGGCGACGAGAGCTTGCTGCGTGCGTTCGCCAATGGCGAGGACATCCACCGTGCCACGGCGGCCGAAATCTTCGCGGTGACGCCGCTCGAAGTGTCGTCGGAGCAGCGCCGCTACGCCAAGGTCATCAATTTCGGTCTGATCTACGGCATGAGCGCGTTCGGTCTGGCGGCCAATCTCGGCATCGAGCGCGATGCGGCCAAGCAATACATCGACCGCTACTTCATGCGCTATCCGGGCGTGGCGCGCTACATGGACGAGACGCGCAAGAGCGCCAAGGCGCGCGGTTTTGTCGAAACGGTATTCGGTCGCCGCTTGTGGCTGCCCGACATCAACGGCGGCAACGGGCCGCGCCGTCAGGCGGCTGAGCGCGCGGCCATTAACGCGCCGATGCAAGGCACGGCGGCCGACCTGATCAAGCTGTCGATGATTGCGGTGCAGCGCTGGCTCGACGACAGCGGTTTGCAAACGCGTCAGATCATGCAGGTGCACGATGAACTGGTGCTCGAAGTGCCGGATCACGAGCTGGCAGAAGTCAAAAAGCGCTTGCCGGAGCTGATGTGCGGCGTGGCGAAGCTGCGCGTGCCGCTGGTGGCCGAGGTGGGCGTGGGTGAGAACTGGGAACAGGCTCACTGATTTTTTGAGCCAGTTTTAAGCGGTTTTTGAATCGGTTTTACATGGCTTTTGAAGGCGTTTGCATGGGCTCAACATGAGCCCAGCAATGGGGCCGGTAGGGGTTTGCAACGGTTGCGCAATAGCGGAAATAGGGATTGAGCCATACCCTATGACCGCACTCTGCGGTAAGGTGATCGCTATTGCCGGGCGGACAAGTGCCGACCGGCCGGACGGTTTTCCAAGCACGGGGGAGTTATCGTGAGTGTGCATCGTATTGTGGTGGTCGGCGGTGGTGCCGGCGGTCTGGAGCTTGTTACCCGGTTGGGCGACAAGTACGGGCGTGGCAAGGACGTTCAGATTACGTTGGTCGATCGTTCGATGTCGCACATCTGGAAACCCCTGCTGCATGAAGTCGCAGCCGGCGTGATGGACACGGCGACGCATCAGCTCTCGTACGTTGCGCAAGCCAACTGGCATCACTTCGAATTCGCTGCCGGCGAGATGATCGGTCTCGATCGCGCGGCGAAAACGATCCGGCTCGCCGCGCTTCCTGCCGCGGCTGACGAAGGCGAGGGCGATCTGCTGCCCGAGCGTACGCTGCCCTACGACACGCTGGTGCTCGCCATCGGCAGCACGACCAACTTCTTTGGCGTGAAGGGCGCGCAGGAAAACACCATCGCACTCGATACCGTCGAACAGGCGGAGCGCTTCCGTCGCCGCTTGATGGCGGCCTGCGTGCGCGCCCAGAATGCGGCGCAGACGCCGGTGGTACCTGTGGCTGCCGAGGCTGCGGCCGTGACACCGCCCGCCGAGGTGAGTTCGCCCGGGGCGGCTACGGGCGCGTTGTTGAATACGCCCAGCACTGCGAGAAATGCCATCAGTGCCGAGGATCGCCGCAAGGTCAATCTGGTGATCGTGGGCGCGGGGGCGACGGGCGTGGAGCTTTCGGCGGAACTGCGCAACACCGCTGAAGTGTTGCGCTCTTACGGCCTGAAGCTCGATCCCCGCAAGGACGTGCGCATCACGATCATCGAATCGAGTCCGCGCATTCTCAAGGCGTTGCCGGAGCGCGTGTCGAGCGCAGTGGCCGGTCTGCTCGGCAAGCTCGATGTCGACATTCTGTGTGGCGATTCGGTGGCGGAAGTGCGCCCGAACGAAGTGACGACCACGGCAGGCAAAGTGCTGCCTGCGGATATCACCGTGTGGTCGGCGGGCATCACGGCACCCGCCGTGCTTGGCACGCTGGGACTCGCGGTCAATCGCCTGAATCAGATCGAAGTACAGCCGACGCTGCAAAGCGTGACCGATCCGGATATCTTCGCGTTCGGCGACTGCGCCAGTTGTGCGTGGCCCGACCACGGCTTCGTGCCGCCGCGTGCACAAGCCGCTCACCAGCAGGCGAGCTTTCTGGTCAAGGCGATCGACGCGCGATTGAAGGGGCAGAGCCTGCCGACGTTCACCTACCGTGACTTCGGCTCGCTCGTCTCGTTGGGCAAGTTCAGCGCGGTCGGCAACCTGATGGGCGGGCTCATCGGCGGCAGCATGTTCATCGAGGGCCTGTTCGCGCGGGTGATGTACACGTCGCTCTATCGCATGCACGTGGCGGCGCTGCACGGCGTGTGGCGCATGATGCTCGACACCGTGGCCAATCGCCTGCGCCGCTCGACGGTGCCGCGCGTGAAACTGCACTAACGTTGCCCATTGAGGCAGATGCGGCAGATGCGGCCTCGTGTGGCCGCATCATCGCTGCTGCCTCGCCAGATATCTGTTCAAAATTCGGACACTTCCGAGTGCTGGCGAGGTTCTCTCCGAGTGCAAGTTCTGCACACTTTCTAGTAATATCCGAACGTACTGTCGCGCCTGGAATCAATGGCGCGTAGCGACTGTTCGAGGTCGTTCCGGGCTGTTCAGTCGGTTATCTTCGGTTCCCCTCGTTTTCCTCCGTTTTCATTACCCACTGCTCTTCTCCTGGAGTGCGACATGTCGCAAGCAGATCTGGATAGTCTCGTGCCCGAAGTGGCGCCCCGTAACCGGCGCGATTTTCTGAAGACGGCCGTCGGGTCGGCGTTCGCACTGGCAGTGCTGCCGGTGGCGGCCGAAACCATCACCACCGACACACAGGGGCTCGACGCGGGTGAGGTCATGCTCGACGTGCCCGGCATCAAGATGCCGGTGTACTACGCCAAGCCGGCGGGCAAGACCCATCTGCCGACGATCATCGTGGTCTCGGAGATTTTCGGCGTGCACCAGCACATCGCCGACATCTGCCGCCGCTTTGCCAAGCTGGGCTACCTCGCGCTGGCCCCGGAATTGTTTGCGCGCGCCGGTGATCCGCAATCGCTGGGCACCATCGCTGAGATCCAGTCGCAAATCGTCTCCAAGACGCCCGATCAGCAAGTGTTGACCGACATCGACGCCACGGTGAAGTGGGCCATGGCCAACGGCGGCGACGAGAAGCGTCTGGGGATCACGGGCTTCTGCTGGGGTGGCCGCATTACCTGGCTGTACGACGCCTACAACCCGAACGTGAAGGCTGCCGTTGCGTGGTACGGGCGTATCGTGGGCGATCCGAGCGCCAGCTTCCCGCGCAACCCGATCGACATTGCCGGCCAGCTTCATGCGCCGCTGCTCGGTATGTACGGCGGCAAGGACACCGGCATTCCAGTGGCCAGCGTCGAGCAGGCGCGCGCGGCCCTTGCCAAGGGCAACGCGGCGTCGAAGGCCTCGGAACTGGTGGTGTTCCCGAACTCGGGCCACGCGTTCTTCGCCGACTACCGTGCCAGCTATGTGGAGGCCGACGCCAAGGCGGGCTGGGCGAAGGCGCTCGAATGGTTCCGCAAGCATGGCGTAGCCTGATCGGCCTTGCACGCCGGGGCCATCCCAAGCCACATCAAGCCACATCAAGCCACACCAAGCCACGCGAGGCCGTACCAAGCACTCTGCCGGGCAAACCATCGTGGCGCGTAGCGACGATGGTTTGCCTGCCAACGGAAAAGCTGGTTAAATCGCCGGCTTGCCTGCGGGAGAACCACCATCGACGCCACGCTTGTTTTCATTTTCATCGCCACGCTTGCCTCGGGTGTGCTGAGTCTCGCCGGTGCGGCATCGCTCTCGCTGGGCTTGCTGTCGCGGCTTATCGACAAGATGGTCAGCTTCTCGGCGGGCGTGCTGCTCGGCACCGCGTTGCTGCATCTGCTGCCCGAGAGTCTGGAGTCGCACGTCGACGCCCACATCATCACGCGCTGGCTGCTGGGCGGCTTACTTGGGTTCTTCTTGCTGGAGAAGCTGGCGCTGCTGCGTCACAGCCACCATCACGAAGGCGACGGACATCATCACGAGCACGGCCACGACGCGCATGAGGCGGGCAAGGGCGGCTGGATGATTCTCGTGGGCAGTGCGATTCACAATTTCGCCGATGGCGTGGTGATTGCGGCTGCGTTCTTGACCGATCCGAGGCTGGGTGTGGCCGCCACCGTGTCGATCACGGTGCACGAGGTGGCGCATAAGCTGGGCGACTTCATGGTGCTGCTCAACGCGGGGTTCAAACGTCGCAAGGCGCTGGTGCTCACACTGGCATCGAGCCTGACGGCGTTGGCTGGCGGTGTGCTCGGCTACTTCATGCTCGACCGCTTGCAGAGCCTGATTCCGTACCTGCTGGCCCTGGCGGCAAGCAGCTTCATCTACATCGCCGTATCGGACCTGATGCCGCAGATGCAGCGCCGCACGTCACCACGGGACGCCTTGCCGCAGATCCTGCTGATCGCCGTGGGGCTGGCGCTGGTGGTCTGGTTGAATGGTCACGACCATGAGCATGGTCACGGGCACGACCATGACGGCGGTGGCAGTGCGCTGGCGTTGGTCGGTGGTCACGACACGGCGAAGCCGGCGGGGCAGTAACTGCCTGACCGGGTGCGAAGCACCTAGATCAAGGCGACGTCGGCCGTATGCGGGAGATCGGCGGTGTGGCCCTCACGGCCATACGGGTTTCGAATGATCATTGCAGTGTCCTGCAAAGTAAAAAGAGCATCCAGAGGGATGCTCTTTTTATTCCTGCATTCAGCAAGGCTGAGCCGGTATCGACATCATCCGGTTCAGGGTTGCGCGCCCGTCGACACGGGGCGGCGCTTGTCGGCGCACCATTCGCTCCACGATCCCGGATACAGGCTGGCGCCATGCAGACCGGCGACTTCCATCGCAAGCAAGTTATGGCAGGCAGTCACGCCTGAGCCGCACTGCGAAATCACGCGCTCGGGCAGGCGGTCCTTGCCGATGACCTGAATGAATTCTTCGCGCAGCGTTGCGGCCGACTTGAACCGGCCGTCTGCGCCGAGGTTGTCTTTGAAGAATCGGTTCGCTGCGCCCGGAATATGTCCGCCGATCGGGTCGATCGTTTCGTTTTCGCCGCGATAACGATCCGGGGCACGGGCGTCGATCACCAACCGCTCGTGCGAGCTGAGATTGCGCTCGATCGCCGCCGCGTCTGCGGTGGTGGCCAGCGGCTCGCCCGGCGTGAAGTCGCCTTCGGGCGGCGCTTCAGGCGGGGCGGCGTCGAGCTTGAAGCCGGCGCTTTCCCAGGCTTGCAGGCCACCGTCGAGCACCGCTACCGACTCGTGGCCCAGCCAGCGCAGCAGCCACCACAAGCGGGCGGCGTACATGCCGCCCTGTGCGTCATACGCAACAACCTGTTGCCCCTTCGACAAGCCGCACGCGGCCAGATGCCGGATCAGGGTGTCGCGATCGGGCAGGGGGTGACGGCCGTTCTTGCCCGTGGGCTTACCGGACAGATCGCGTTCGAGATGCGCGTAAAACGCACCGAAGATGTGCCCTTCGACGTAAGCGGCTTCGCCGGCCGCCGGGTTGGCGAGATCGAAGCGGCAATCGAAGATGATCACCGGGGCGCCGCCACCGGCGGCCGTTTGCATCAGTGCGTCGAGATTTTGCGGGCTGATGAGCGTGGTGAAGTGGGTGTGAACCATGACGTCTCCGCAGGCGGGCGTGGGGGAAGGCGGGCGAAGCCGCGACAGCCACTCAGGAAGTGGTCGTGGGCCGGCGCAGGGCGGTCATGCCACTCGCCACGATGAGCAGCATGCCGATCCAGCCAGCCAGCGCGGGCCAATCGTCCCAGACAAGCATGCTGATCAGTGTAGCGAAGATTACGCCGGAATATTGCAGATTCGCGGTGACCAGCGTGTTGCCAAGGCTGAACGCCCGTGTGAGCGCAGTTTGCGCAATCAACGCGGCGACGCCGATGGCGAGCATCAGACCGGTACCGCGCCAGGTCAGCGGGTGCATGCCTTCGATGGACACCCAGGCCAACCCGAGCAGAACGCCCCCGGCGGAGAAGTAGAAGACGATGCGCCAGTCCGGTTCGCCGGCCGCGCCCAAATCCTTCACCTGCATGTAGGCGATGGCGGAGAACATGCCCGAGATCACCCCGGCGACCCCGCCGCCCCATGCCTGACTGTCGACCGTGGGCTGCAACAACAGGGCGACACCGACAAATCCCGCGAAGATGGCAGCGACCAGCCGGAAATCGGTGCGCAGGCTGCCGCGCATGGCCGCCGTCGCCATCACGATCAGCGAGATCCAGATCGGCGACATGTAGTTGAGCGTCATGGCCGTCGAGAGCGGCAACTGGGTGAGCGAGTAGAACCAGAGTCCGAGCGAGATCACGCCGGCGGTACTGCGTTTGACGTGGGAGCCGAAGTGGCGCGTGCGGATCGTCTGACCACGCATCCCGGCGATCGCTAGCAGCACGATGACACCGATCAGGCTGCGGTAAAGGACGATTTCGCCGGTGTTGTATTCGTTTGCCGCCAGCTTGATGCAGAGCCCCATCAACGTGAACATGAAGGCGGAGACCAACATCCAGAGCGATTGCATGGCGAATTGTGGCCGATGGATCGGCGATGAGTAGCTATCGGGAGCGTATCTGCGCGTAACTGACCGGCTGGCGCAGGGAAAGACAGGCAGGCGAGATCGAGGGGAGCGATGCAGAAGTCATGCGGCCATGCTGATAGCCGTGCTGGCGTGCGGTTGTCTCCTCAGAGCTCTGCGTCTCCTGATGCTTTCGTCGCCCGGTACTTATCGAAAGCATGGCGACGATTCTAACGAAAACGGCGGGCACTTGGCCCGCCGTCTTCACTTATTTCGGCAAATATTTAATTCAGTCTCTCGCGCGCGACATGACTGTCTCACCAGATGAGATTTTGTGGGCAATGGCTCAAAAATCGCCCATCTGACGCCGCAGGAATTCATGGAAGTGCTGCATGCCGTCTTCCATCGGACTTTGGTACGGTCCGACTTCGGATACGCCGCGTTCGTACAACGCGCGGCGTCCGGCATCCATGCGCTCGGCGATCTCGTCGTCTTCGCGCGCGGTTTCCATGTACGCCGCCCGTTCCGCTTCGATGAATTCGCGCTCGAAAAGGGCGATTTCCTCGGGGTAATAGAATTCGACGATGTTCGTCGTCTTCTGCGGGCCACGCGGAATCAGCCACGACACCACCAGCACGTGCGGATACCACTCGATCATCAGATGGGGGTAGTACACCATCCAGATCGCGCCGAAGTCCGGCGGTACGCCTTCGCGGTAGCGCAGCAGTACGTCGTGCCACTGGCGGTAGATCGGGCTGCCCGGCTTGCCGAGACCTTCATGCACGCCAACGGTCTGCACGCTGTACCAGTCACCGAACTCCCAGCTCAGGTCCTCGCACGAGACGAAGCTGCCCAGACCGGGGTGGAACGGTACGACGTGATAGTCCTCGAGATAAACCTCGATGAACGTCTTCCAGTTGTAGTTACATTCGTGCACTTCGACGTGATCGAACATGAAGTTCGAGAAGTCGAGATGGTGCTTCACGCCGAGGCGCGAGAGATCGGCCTGCACATCGCGGCCTTCTGCCTCGAACAGCAAGCCATTCCAGCGTTGCAGCGGGAACTTGCTGAGATTCAGGCAGGGCTTTTCCGGGAAATGCGGCGCGCCGAGCAGTTCGCCCTTCGTGTCGTAAGTCCAGCGGTGAAGCGGGCACACGATGTTGCGCGCGTTGCCACGGCCATTGAGCATGACCGCCTGGCGGTGGCGGCAGACGTTGGAGAGCAGTTCGATGCCGCCGTGCTCGCCCGCACCGTTGCGGACCAGCATGCGGCCTTCCTGCTCGGCCGGAAGGGCGAAATAATCGCCAGCTTCCGGGATCATCAATTCATGGCCCACGTAGCGCGGACCATGCTGGAAAAGGGCTTCACGCTCGCGGGCCAGGAGGGCCTCGTCGAAGTACGTGTAGACCGGCAGTTGGCTCGAGGCCGGTTTCAATTGCAATGCGCTGCTTAGATTGGACATTCCCACTCCCGTCGAGCTTGGAAAGCAGTGAACAACCCAACCATCGAAAAATCGATTTAGGGGAACCGACGATTATACCCGGTATGCGCGTCAAGCGGCCGCTAAGTCCATGATTTGCGTTAAATATTGTCCGAAAAATGTCATCACTTGCGCTTTTGAAGCGATTCGCGCTCTGCGAGCCGAGACGCTTTTGCCGTAAAATGGAACATTCGACCCGAATTTTGCGTTTATGGCCAAGACTGCAAAGTCGCAAGACGCGGCACCTGAGGTGCCGCAAGACCTGCCCGAAACCTATGAAGCCGCACTCGCCGAGCTCGAACAGCTCGTCGGCCGGATGGAAGGGGGCGAGCTGGGTCTGGAGGAATCGCTGGGGGCATACCGGCGTGGCGCGGCCTTGGTGAAATACTGCCAGGGTCTGCTCGAAAAGGTTGAGCAGCAGGTCAAGGTGCTCGAGGGCGAAACATTGAAGCCGCTCGAGGCGGGCCGCGACGAATAAAAGGCGCGCGAATTACGCCGAATTACGCCGCATGGCGACCCATAACACGCACGGCCGGACCGGTACGTGCAGGATGAAGACGATGGCGGATCAGAATATCAAGGCCTGGATGCAGGCTGTGCAGGCTCGTGTAGAACAGGCGCTCGACGCCGCGTTGCCCAAGGCTGCCGATGGCGGCTCGGCACGACTGAACGACGCGATGCGTTACGCAGTACTCGGTGGCGGCAAGCGTGTGCGTCCGCTGCTTTGCTTTGCTGCCGGTGAAGTGACGCAGGCCAGCGAAGCGGCGCTCGACCGGGCGGCCAGCGCGGTGGAAATGATTCACGCGTACTCGCTCGTGCACGACGATCTGCCGTGCATGGACGACGACGATCTGCGTCGCGGCAAGCCGACCGTGCACGTGCAATATGACGAAGCCACGGGCTTGCTGGCTGGTGACGGACTGCAAACGCAGGCGTTCGCGTTGCTCGGTGAAGCCACCTCGGACCTGAGCGCAGCACAATCGCTCGCGCTGGTGCGTGAACTTGCGGTCGCCTCAGGCGCGCTCGGCATGGCCGGCGGCCAGGCCATCGATCTGGAGAGCGTCGGCATCAAGCTCAACCAGTCGCAACTCGAAAATATGCATTGCCTGAAGACCGGCGCGTTGCTGCGGGCTTCGCTGCGTATGGGCGCGATCTGCGGCCGCGCACTGTCGGATGACGAAAGCGCGGCACTCGACGCATATGCGGCGGCGGTCGGATTGGCATTCCAGGTGGTGGACGACATTCTCGACGCGACGGCCGATTCGGCCACGCTCGGCAAGACGGCTGGCAAGGATGCCGCCAACGACAAGCCGACGTACGTATCGCTGATGGGGCTTGATGGGGCACGTGGCTACGCCGAGAAGTTGCGCGCGGATGCCCACAAGGCCAGTGAATCGCTGGGTAACGCCGAGCGCCTTCGTGCGCTGGCCGATTACGTGGTCGATCGTATCAACTGATGGTGAGTAGGGCAGATCTTCCGGCTTCAGTCGGTAACGCCCGCGAACTATCAGGAGTGGTGAAAAGCTGCTCAAGCATGAAGTGAACAGATTTAGAGGCGGTTTCGGCTGAGGATTACGGGACCCGGAGCCGCCTGCGGTAGTGACAAGCAAGGGCAAGGAGGGTCGGCGCGGTCTCCCCACAGAACGCACCGGCAGGACATCGGCGACAGCGCTCAGGGGGTGCTGCCCGACAATACGCCTATATATGGAACGACGATGTACGAACTGCTAAATACCATCGATGACCCGGCCGCATTGCGGCGTCTGGAGCGTCGCCAACTGGCACCGTTGGCCGAAGAGCTGCGCGCTTTCGTGCTTGAGAGCGTGTCGCGCACTGGCGGGCACCTGTCGTCCAACCTCGGCACGGTCGAGTTGACGATTGCGTTGCACTACGTGTTCAACACGCCGGAAGATCGCATCGTCTGGGACGTGGGCCATCAGAGCTACCCGCACAAGATCCTGACCGGTCGCCGCGGGGACATGGGCACGCTGCGCCAGTTGGGCGGCATCTCCGGTTTCCCGAAGCGTGATGAATCGCCTTACGACACGTTCGGCACGGCGCACTCGAGCACGTCGATCTCGGCCGCACTCGGTATGGCGCTCGGCGCACGTACCAAGGGCGAGCACCGTTTCGGCATCGCCGTGATCGGTGACGGCGCGATGACTGCCGGCATGGCGTTCGAAGCGATGAACAACGCCGGCGTGCACGAAGACGTGCCGCTGCTGGTCATCCTGAACGATAACGACATGTCGATTTCGCCGCCGGTCGGCGCGCTCAACCGCTATCTCGCCCGCCTCATGTCGGGCCGTTTTTATGCGGCCGCGAAGAAGGGCGTGGAGAAAGTGCTGAGCGTGGCACCGCCGGTGCTGGAACTGGCGCGCAAGTTCGAAGAGCATGCCAAGGGCATGGTCGTGCCGGCCACGATGTTCGAAGAGTTCGGCTTCAACTACATCGGCCCGATCGATGGTCACGATCTCGATTCGCTGATCCCGACGCTCGAAAACATCAAGAATCTGAAGGGGCCGCAGTTCCTGCACGTGGTGACGCGCAAGGGCTACGGCTACAAGCTGGCGGAAGCGGATCCGGTGCTGTATCACGGCCCGGGCAAGTTCAATCCGGCCGAGGGCATCAAGCCGAGCACGAGCAGCAAGAAGACGTACACGCAAGTGTTCGGCGACTGGCTGTGCGATATGGCCGCTGCGGACAAGCGCGTCGTCGGTATCACGCCGGCCATGCGTGAAGGCTCGGGCATGGTCGAGTTCGAAAAGCGCTTCCCGGAGCGTTATTACGACGTCGGCATTGCTGAGCAGCACGCGGTGACGTTCGCGGGCGGCATGGCAACCGAAGGCCTCAAGCCGGTGGTCGCGATCTACTCGACGTTCCTGCAACGCGGCTACGATCAGCTGATTCACGACGTCGCGCTGCAAAACCTGCCGGTAGTGTTCGCGCTGGACCGCTCCGGTCTGGTGGGCGCTGACGGTGCGACGCACGCGGGCGCGTACGACATCGCCTTCATGCGCTGTATCCCGAACATGGTGGTGATGGCGCCGTCGGATGAAAACGAGTGCCGCCAGATGCTGTACACGGGCGTGCAGATCGACGGTCCGTCGGCAGTGCGCTATCCGCGCGGTGCGGGTACGGGTGCCGCGATCGAGCAGACGATGACGGCTCTGCCGATCGGCAAGGGTGTGGTGCGTCGTGAAGGTCAGGCCGACGCCGGTCGCCGCGTCGCGATTCTCGCGTTCGGCAGCATGGTTGCCCCTGCACTGGCTGCGGCGGAACAACTCGATGCGACGGTCGCCGACATGCGCTTCGTCAAGCCGATCGACGACGAGTTGATCGCACGCCTGGCGCAAACGCACGACTATCTCGTGACCGTGGAAGAGGGCAGCATCATGGGCGGCGCAGGCTCGGCCGTCGCGGAATCCCTGCTCGCCGGTGGGGTTACTCGCCCCGTACTACAATTGGGCCTGCCCGATCGCTTCATCGATCATGGCGACCCCGCGCTGCTGCTGGCTTCGGTCGGCCTCGACGCCGCGGGCATCGCGAAGTCGATCAACGAGCGATTCGACCTCAAGTCGCAAGACGCGGCCGAGGGATCGAAGACATCGAAGGCATCGGACGAGGTGACGACAAAGCTCGTCGCCTGATTGGTCGGTCGTTAGCCATACCTGAACGATCCGGCTTTCGCGCCGGATCGTTTTGTTTTTGAGAAGCGCTTCCCACATCCCGTGCCGGGGCTCTCCGGCACGTTCCCGATGACTCTCGCCAGCGGCTCGCGAGCCCGGCATCGGAATGCGTTTGCCCATTGCCTCCCCCCAAGTCGGCTTGCCGGCACAGAAGGATGAATTGATGAACCAGATGAACCCCGCTTTCGTAATGCCGGACGTGCAGAGCAGCGTCGATACCCGGCAGATCCCGATTCAGCGCGTCGGTGTGCGCGGTGTGCGTCACCCGCTGTCGGTGCGTCTGGCCGGCGGTGACGTGCAGGCGAGCGTCGGCCTGTTCAATCTCGATGTGCATCTGCCTGCCGATCAGAAGGGCACGCACATGTCGCGCTTCGTCGCGTTGCTCGAAGAAAATCGTGCACCGCTCGATCTGGCGGCATTTCGCACGATGCTCGACAGCATGCTGGTCAAGCTGGAAGCCGAAGCCGGTCGCATCGAAGTGACGTTCCCGTATTTCATCAACAAGACGGCGCCGGTGTCCGGCGTGCAAAGTCTGATGGACTACGAGGTGACGCTCACGGGCGATGTGCGCAACGGCGTGTCGCGCATCTGGCTCAAGGTGCTGGTGCCGGTCACGAGCCTGTGCCCATGCTCGAAGAAGATCTCGCAATACGGTGCGCACAACCAGCGCTCGCACATCACGATCGATGCCGAACTTTCCGGTGACGTCGCCGTGGAAGAATTGGTGCGGATGGCCGAAGAAGAAGCCTCTTGCGAACTGTGGGGCCTGCTGAAGCGTCCGGACGAGAAGTTTGTGACCGAGCGCGCGTACGAAAACCCGAAGTTCGTGGAAGATCTCGTGCGTGACGTGGCGACGCGTCTGAACAACGAGCCGCGCATCGTGGCGTACGTGCTTCAGGCGGAGAACTTCGAGTCGATCCACAATCACAGCGCCTATGCGGTGATCGAGCGCGACAAGCGCGCGACGGCATAAGCTGCTCCGGTCGAAAGCCATAAAAAAACCGCTCTTCGGAGCGGTTTTTCTTTGGACGCTGGCGGGCTGCCGAGTCGAACGGGACCGAATCAGGCAGTGCGCACGATATCGGCCAGATCCCAACGCGGGCGCACGGTGTAAGCGTATTCGCTGTCGGCTTCGTCCGGCCAGTGCTTGAGGCGCATTGCCCCGGCAAACGCGATCATCGCGCCGTTATCGGTGCAAAACGCCAGATCGGGGTAGTGCACGCGATAACCACGACGCTTGGCGGCTTCGTTCAGCCCCTCGCGCAACTGCTTGTTCGCGCCGACACCGCCGGCGACCACCAGCGTTTTCATGCCAGTCTGCTTGAGCGCTGCCATCGACTTGGCGACGAGCACATCCACGATGGCATCGACGAAGCCGCGGGCGAGGTCCGACTTCTCTTGCTCGCAGACGTTGCCGCCAAGATTGCGCACTTGGGTGAGTACGGCGGTTTTCAGGCCGCTGAAGCTGAAGTCGAGATTGCCCGAGTGTTTCATCGGGCGCGGCAGGTCAAAGCGCCCGGGCGTACCGAATTCGGCCAGCCGCGAAACAGCGGGGCCGCCCGGGTAACCGAGGCCGAGCAATTTGGCCGTCTTGTCGAAGGCTTCGCCTGCGGCGTCGTCGAGCGTCTCGCCGAGCATGGCGTATTGGCCAAACGCGCGCACTTCCATCAATTGCGTGTGGCCGCCCGAGACGAGCAGCGCGACGAACGGGAAACCGGGCGCATCGGGTGCCAGCAGCGGCGAGAGCAGGTGGCCTTCTAGATGGTGGACGCCAACGACCGGCCGGTCGAGCGCAAACGCCAGCGCATTTGCCACGCTCGCGCCGACCAGCAGCGCGCCCGCGAGGCCGGGGCCTTGGGTATAGGCAATGGCGTCGACGGCGCTGAGCGGCTTGCCGGCTTGGGCGAGCACTTCTTCGGCCAGCGGCAGCGCGCGCCGGATATGGTCGCGCGACGCCAGTTCGGGCACGACGCCGCCGTATTCGCGATGCATGGCGATCTGCGAATGCAGGGCGTGCGACAACAGACCGGCCTCGGTGTCGTAGAGGGCGAGTCCGGTTTCGTCGCAGGAGCTTTCAATGCCTAGAACCAGCATGGCGGGAGGAGAGGCGCGCGGCGTCTGTCAAAAAGGGGAACCGAGAAGTATACCAGTCACCCCCGACGCCCGCCGGTTACAATGCGCGCCATGGAAAAGTTCGATGTAGCGATTGTGGGTGCCGGTGCTGCCGGCCTGATGTGCGCGGCCGCGGCCGGGCAACTCGGGCTGCGCGTCGTCCTCATCGATCATGCGACGCGTCTGGCGGAGAAGATCCGTATCTCGGGCGGCGGGCGCTGCAATTTCACCAATATCAACGCGGGGCCGGCCAATTACCTGTCGGACAATCCCCGCTTCTGCCGTTCGGCCCTGGCGCGTTACACGCCGCGCGATTTTCTGGATCTGCTTAAGCGCCACAAGATCGCGTGGCACGAGAAACATCGCGGCCAGCTGTTTTGCGACGAAAGCGCCGAGGACATCATCGAAATGCTCCGCAAGGAGTGTGCGGCGGGGCATGTGCACTGGCGCATGCCTTGTTCGGTGCATACCGTCGCGTATACCGACGCGGGTGGCGCTCACCCGTACCACTTGACGACAGATGCGGGTCATATCGCGGCAAAACGGCTCGTGATTGCCACGGGTGGCCTCTCGATCCCCAAGATCGGGGCAACCGATTGGGGCTATCGCATTGCCCGTCAGTTCGGTCTGGATGTCATCGAGCCGCGCCCGGCGCTGGTGCCGCTAGTGTTCGACGCTGCGACGTGGGCGCCGTTTGCTGGTCTGTCCGGGCTTTCGCTGGAAGTGGACGTTAGCACGGGGAAGGGCAAAGAAGCGGGCAGTTTTGTGGAAGATCTGCTCTTTACGCACCGAGGTCTGTCGGGGCCCGCGATCTTGCAGATCTCCAGCTTCTGG
Organism: Pandoraea sp. PE-S2R-1; assembly: GCF_002179865.1. Lineage (NCBI taxonomy): Bacteria > Pseudomonadati > Pseudomonadota > Betaproteobacteria > Burkholderiales > Burkholderiaceae > Pandoraea > Pandoraea sp. PE-S2R-1. Next base: position 446,367 of record NZ_NGUR01000007.1, read on the forward strand.
ACGCCGGGGCAGCCCATTTCCCTGAATCTGGCGCCCGCGACGGACATCGAGGCGGCGCTTTTCGAGGCGAAAGCCAACTCGAAGCGGCACCTCGCGAATCTGCTCGCCCAGTGGGTGCCGGCACGGCTGGCCGACGCGTGGGTGGCCAATAGCGGGCTTTCGCCGCAGGCACGGGTGCAGGAGCTGTCGGACAAGGCGCTGCGCTCGCTCGCGGAGGCATTTTCCGGGTGGACGCTCAAGCCGTGCGGCTCGGAAGGCTGGCGCAAGGCGGAAGTGACGCGCGGCGGCGTGGACACACGTGCGCTGTCGTCGGCCACGCTAGAGGCACGGGCGCAGCCCGGCTTGCACTTCATCGGCGAAGTCGTCGACGTGACCGGCTGGCTGGGGGGATACAACTTCCAGTGGGCCTGGGCGTCCGCTGTCGCTTGCGCGCAGGCGATGTCCGAAAGCGTACGGGCGGCCTCTACCGGAGGTGACGCCCTGTCGTAGACGGCCCCTGGGTCGCCGTGATACGCTCTCTCCTTCGTGGAGACGGCGCTTTCCGACAGTCAGATCGTCCGTCGAACCCGTTCCGATGCCGCCGACGTGCGGCATCTGCGTCTCCATCGAGCCCGCTTGTGAATTGTCTTCCAAGCGGGTTTTTGTGTTCTTTACCACTGTTTGTGGCCAGCGCCAGCGTTTCGGCTGCGGCCGCAGGCGGTGTGTGCCAAGCCTTGCCGGCCGTCCTTTTCTTTAGGGCGGCATGCACTACACTGAAACGTATTCGAATTCCGGAATCCCAGCTCATGAGTCTGAAAGAACGCATTACCGAAGACATGAAGACGGCCATGCGTGCCAAAGCCGCCGAAAAACTGGGGACCATCCGCTTGCTGCTCGCCGCGATCAAACAGAAGGAAGTCGACGAGCGCATCTCGCTCGACGACACGGCGGTCGTGACCGTGATCGACAAACTCATCAAGCAACGCAAGGATTCCGTCAGCCAGTTCCAGGCCGCCGGCCGAACCGATCTGGCCGACAAGGAAGCCGCCGAAATCGAGGTGCTTCAGGTTTATATGCCGCAGCAACTCTCGGCAGAAGACGTGGCACAGGCCGTCAAGGCTGCCGTGGCGCAGACCGGCGCGGCGGGTCCGCAGGACATGGGCAAGGTGATGGGCGTGCTCAAGGGCCAACTGGCCGGGCGCGCCGACATGACGGCCGTGTCCGCGCAGGTCAAGGCTGCGCTGGCCGCGTAATCCGGATATGCGGTCTGGCGCCGTCGCTTTTGCGATGGTTCGCGGCCGCGTTGCAATGGCATCTATCCAGTGATTCCCCAGTCGTTCTTGCAGGACTTGCTCAACCGCGTCGACATTGTCGAGGTGGTGGGTCGTTACGTACAGTTGAAGAAGGGTGGGGCGAACTTCATGGGACTTTGTCCCTTTCATAATGAGAAGTCGCCCTCATTTACAGTCAGTCCGACCAAGCAGTTCTATCACTGCTTCGGGTGCGGCGCGCACGGCAGCGCGATCAGCTTCCTGATGGAGCATGCCGGCCTTGGTTTCGTCGAGGCCGTTGAAGAGTTGGCCCGCAATGTCGGGCTCGATGTGCCCCGTGAGACGCCGCTGCCGGGCGCGCCCCCTGCGGCGCAGCAGCGGGCCCAGACCCTCGGTCTGGTGGATGTCATGACGCGCGCGTGCGACTACTACCGCAAGCAATTGCGTGGCGCACGTACGGCGATCGACTATTTGAAGGGACGTGGCCTGACGGGTGAAATTGCCGCTCATTTTGGTCTGGGGTACGCCCCGGAGGGCTGGCAGAACCTTGAGGCGGCGTTCCAGGACTACCGCGACGATCAGTTGCTCGAAGCCGGGCTGGTGATTGAAAGCGACAAGGGCGAGCCGGGCAGTACGAAGCGCCGTTACGACCGTTTTCGCGATCGGATCATGTTCCCGATCCGGAACACGAAGGGCCAGGTCATCGCCTTTGGCGGACGTGTGCTGGACAAGGGCGAGCCGAAATATCTGAATTCGCCGGAGACGCCGCTGTTCAGCAAGGGCAGCGAGTTGTACGGCCTGTTCGAGGCGCGCGTAGGGATTCGCGACGCGGGCTACGTGCTCGTGGTCGAGGGCTATATGGACGTGGTGGCGCTGGCGCAACTGGGCTTTCCCCAGGCGGTGGCGACGCTGGGAACGGCGTGTACGCCCATGCATGTACAGAAGCTGCTGCGCCAGACCGAGACGGTGGTGTTCAGCTTCGATGGCGATGCCGCTGGCCGCCGTGCGGCGCGACGTGCGCTCGAAGCGTGCCTGCCGCATGCCGACGACAACCGGAGTTTCAAGTTTTTGTTCTTGCCGACCGAACACGATCCGGACAGCTATGTGCGCGAAAACGGCGCTGACGCGTTTGCGGGCGAAGTCTCGCGCGCCATGCCGTTGTCGCAGTTCCTGATCGGTGAAGTTACGTCGGGCAAGGATATGCAGCAGCCGGAGGGCCGTGCACGGGCGCTGTTCGAAGCCAAGCCCCTGTTGCAGCAGCTTCCCGCGAACGCATTACGCGGACAGATTCTGCATGCGCTGGCCGAGCGCGTCGGCAATTCCGTGGAGGAAGTGGCGGAATTGTGCGAATTGCAGGTGAGTGCTGCACGCCGCGCTAATGCTTGGGACAAAGCACCTGCCAAGCGTGAAAAACGACGCGTCGTAGGTACCGAGCACCGGGCCTTGCAGAACCTGCTGATGTTTCCGGCGCTTGGAAACGAATTGACCGAGGAAGAGACCAAGATATTGGCGGATGTCACCCAGCACGCGGAGATTTTCTCGGAAGTGCTCGGGCATTGCCGCGAGTTGGGTGCGCAAGCTGAATTCCGATATCTGCACGATCGTCTGCGAGCTTCGCCGAATTGGGCTAGTTTTGACGACATCATCCGGGAAATCCTCTCGTTCGAGGAAAATGCCCGCGATCTGATGCTGTTCGACCCTGCCGACGAGGAGCAGGTCGAACGTCGTGAGGAACAAGTGTCGTTGCGCTTGACCGAACTGCGTAGCGCGATCCGGCGCATGCAGTACGAAAGTCTGTGCAGCGAACTCGAAACGATTTTCAAGCGGACGTCACTGACGCCCGATGAAATCCGCCACGCTCAGGCGGTGTCGCGGCAACGCGACGAACTGAAGCGGCTGCTGGCTCCGGTCGGCACAGGGGGCGCGCGAAGTTGAGGTAAGTCAGCGTGCTACAATAGAAGGTTTTCAGTGGGCTGTTTTCTGGCAAGCGAGATCGCTATGGCAAAGATGACAACGACCAGCGGAAAAAAGACGGTTATCCCTGCACCGAAGGCAAAGCGCGCGACAAGCGCGGCGGCGGCATCTGGTGGGAAGGGGGCGTCTCGCTCTGCGGAGGCTGGCGTTGCAGTAAAGGCCACAAAGGTATCGCAAGCCACGAAGAAGACAGCCAGCCAGGCAAGTTCGGCGAAACGTACTACGCAAGATAAGGCAGCCGCCGGCGCAAAACCAAAGACGACCGGCAAGACGGCTGCGAAGGTGACCGATGTCACCACGCGAAAGAGTGCGACCGCCGCAGGGGTGGGGGCTGCGAAATTGGCTAAGCCAGCAGCCAGGCCCACGGTGAAGTCAGCGCCGCCCGTCAAGGCGACGAAGGCGGCGACGAACCCGAAGGCGACGGCCGGCGAGAAACCGCAGGCCCGACAACCCGCTGAAAAAAGCGCGAAGAGCGCAATCACCGCCAAGGCAGCGACCTCGGCGGGCCGCAGTACACCTGCGACGCAGGCACCCAGCAAGACCGGTGCCTCCCGCAAACCCGAAGTTGTGGAAGTCACGACGGCAGAAGTTGCGCTGCGCGTCCCCAAGACGCGTGGCAAAGCCGCGAAGACTCCCGCTCCGGATGAGCAGAACGTCGCAGCGAATACTAACGATCAACCCGTGAACGAAGATCAGACCAAAGTGGAAAAGCAGAAGGCGCGAGATCGCCGGGCAAAAGAGAAAGCACTGCTCAAGGACGCATTTTCCTCGCACCAGCCCGGTACGGCGGAGGAACTTGAGGAACGTCGCGGCAAACTGAAGGCGCTGATCAAGCTGGGTAAGGAGCGTGGCTTCCTGACCTTCGCCGAAATCAACGACCACTTGCCGGACGAGCTGGTTGAGAGCGAGGCGCTTGAGGGCGTGATCGGCACGTTCAACGACATGGGCATTGCTGTGTATGAGCAAGCGCCTGATGCCGAAACGCTGTTGCTCAACGACAATGCACCGAACGCTGCTTCGGACGACGAAGTCGAGGAAGAGGCTGAGGCAGCCCTGTCGACCGTTGACTCCGAGTTTGGCCGCACGACGGACCCGGTTCGCATGTACATGCGCGAAATGGGCACGGTCGAGCTGCTGACGCGCGAGGGCGAAATCGAGATCGCCAAGCGTATTGAAGAAGGCCTGAAGCACATGGTGCAGGCCATTTCTGCGTGCCCGACGACGATTGCCGAAATTCTGGCGATGGCGGAAAAAGTCGAGCGTGAAGAAATGCGCATTGACGAAGTGGTCGATGGCCTGATCGATCCGAATGCAGACGCCGTTGCGGCGGCGGCTGCGGCTTCTGACGACGAAGACTTCGACGCTGACGCGGAAGAAGAAGAGGAAGCCGAAGAAGAGGCCGACGAGGAAGACGACAGCAGCAGCGGCGGCGGTGCTTCGGCAGCGCAGGTTGAGCAGCTCAAGCGTGACTCGCTGGCCAAGTTCGCCGCGATTGCCGATTGGTTCGGCAAGATGCGCCGTGCGTTCGAGAAGGAAGGTTATCAGTCGAAGCCGTACGTGAAGGCTGGCGAAGCCATCCAGGCCGAACTGATGACGATTCGCTTCACGGCGCGTACGGTCGAGCGTCTGTGCGACACGCTGCGTTCGCAAGTGGACGAAGTGCGCAACGTCGAGCGCGCGATTCTGTACATCGTGGTCGACAAGTGCGGCATGCCGCGCGCCGATTTCGTGGCTCGCTTCCCGGGCAACGAAACGAATCTCGACTGGATTTACACGGTCGTGGCCGACAACAAGGCGTACAGCACTGTGGTCGAGCGTAACGTGCCGGCCGTGCAGGAACTTCAGCAGAAGCTGATCGACCTTCAGGCGCGTGTGGTGTTGCCGTTGGCGGAGTTGAAGGACGTCAACCGCAAGATGTCGGAAGGCGAGCGTCGTGCGCGCAAGGCCAAGCGTGAAATGACCGAGGCAAACTTGCGTCTGGTGATTTCGATCGCGAAGAAGTACACGAACCGTGGTCTGCAATTCCTGGATCTGATTCAGGAAGGCAACATTGGCCTGATGAAGGCGGTGGACAAGTTCGAATACCGTCGCGGTTACAAGTTCTCGACGTATGCCACGTGGTGGATTCGTCAGGCCATTACGCGTTCGATTGCTGACCAGGCCCGTACCATCCGTATTCCGGTGCACATGATCGAAACGATCAACAAGATGAACCGGATTTCGCGTCAGATCTTGCAGGAAACCGGTGTTGAGCCGGATCCGGCAACGCTGGCCGAGAAGATGGAAATGCCGGAAGACAAGATCCGCAAGATCATGAAGATCGCGAAAGAGCCGATCTCCATGGAGACGCCGATCGGTGACGACGACGATTCGCACTTGGGCGATTTCATCGAAGATACCGGCACGGTGGCGCCTGCGGATGCGGCATTGCATGGTAGTATGCGCGACGTCGTGAAGGACGTGCTTGATTCGTTGACGCCGCGCGAGGCCAAGGTGCTGCGCATGCGTTTCGGTATCGAGATGAGCACGGATCACACGCTCGAGGAAGTGGGTAAGCAGTTCGACGTGACGCGTGAGCGTATTCGTCAGATTGAAGCCAAGGCGCTGCGCAAGCTGCGTCACCCGAGCCGCTCCGACAAGCTCAAGTCGTTCCTCGAAGGCAATTGATTGCTGCTGAGCGAGCGCCGGTAGTTAAGGGCCGTTAGCTCAGCGGTTAGAGCAGGGGACTCATAATCCCTTGGTCGCTGGTTCGAACCCAGCACGGCCTACCAAAGAAGTAAAAGAAAAGCCCTTGACGGTGACGTCAAGGGCTTTTTGCTTTTCAAGTCCGTCCTACCTATCGCCCGGAGGGACTCAACATGCCTCAGCGATCCACGGCCGCCTGAGGCGTATTGCGAAAGCTGATGGCCATGCGGTTGTACGCATTCATCAGGCTGATGGCGAGCGTCAGGTCGACCAGCTCACGCTCATTGAACACCTCACGTGCTTCGGCATACTGAGCATCCGGCACACCCGTTTGTGCGACGAGCGTGACCGATTCGGCCCACGACAGTGCCGCACGCTCGTGAGCGTCGAACAGATTGCCCGCTTCCCGCCATGCCTGCACCAGCGCGAGCTTTTCCACTTTCACCCCTTTCTTCAGCAGGTCTCGCGTGTGCATGTCGAGGCAGAACGCGCAGTTGTTGATCTGCGAAACACGCAAGTACACAAGCTCGACGAGTTCCGGTGGCAAGCTGGATTGCGTGACGTAGCCATAGACACCGCCGAGCGCTTTCGCACCCCCGGGGGCCACTTGGTTGTAATCGAGCCGCTTACTCATGTGAGCCCTCCTTCGTAGCGCCTGCGGCAGGCAGCGGGGTGGTCAAGTCTTTGTCTTGCGTATCGACGACAAACACGGCGAGCAGCTTGGCGGGTTTCGTCTTGCTGGCGTTGCGGCTGATCCGGTGAATCGCGCCCGGGGTCTCAAAGAAGGTTTCGCCAGCACGATACACACGCTTGGGACCGTCATCGACCTGAGACTCGATCTCGCCCGAAACGACATAAGCATAGATAAACGCAGACTTCGCATGCGCATGCGGCAGTGAAGCGCCCCCGGGCGCGTAGTCGACGACCACGGCCTCAAGCGATTTACCGGGGACGTTCGGCAGCGCATGCGCGAAGTTAGGCGTAACGGTCTCACCGCTACTGTGGGCGTTCGATGCGCTATGAGCACTCGCCGGGGCCACCAGCGAAAGGTTGGCCGCGACCGCTGCTAAAGCGACCGCGAGCGAGACGATGAGGCGATGTTTCATGAGCACGTTCTCCTGTTTGCGTTCTGCTATTCTCGTGCCAGGTTAGGCCAACAGAAAGTACCAAGAACCAACATTCTTGCTGTACCACCAGCTCTGCCGGGAGAGGCCAATGACGCTTCAGATTCAACTCGACCGCTCAGCAGCAACGCCACTGTCCGAGCAGATCCGTTTGGCGATCAGCGCTGCCATCGAGCGCGGCACGCTGGCGCCGGGGGCGCGTTTGCCGTCGTGGCTCGACCTTGCCGCACAGCTCGGCGTGGCACGAGGTACGGTCAGGCTCGCCTATGACCGGCTGTCGGACGCGCAACTCATCACGGCGTCGCGCGCCGCAGGCACACGGGTGGCGGAGCGGCCGCCCCGTGGCAAGACGCCCGACACCGCCTACGATCCGAGCCCGTTCATGCGGACCTACGAAGGGCTCACTGCCGGGCCGGCCATCTTCCAGATGGGTGTCTCGGCCCAGCAGACGCTGCCGGCGAAGCTCTTCACCCACGTTCGTGCCTTTGCCCTTCGCGCCGAGTCCAGCCCCTCCGTCGTTTATCCGGACCCACGCGGTGAACCGAACCTGCGTCGGGAAATCGCGGCGTACGTCAGTCTTGCACGCGGCATCGCATGCTCGCCCGATCAGGTCATCGTCACGAGCGGATTCAGCGGCGGGCTGGGTCTCGCACTGCGAGTGCTGGGGCTGGAGGGGAAACAGGCATGGGTTGAGAATCCGGGCTTCCCGTTCGCCAGACACGGCCTGACGTTGGCCCATCTCAAACTCTGTCCCGTACCGGTCGACAACGAGGGAATCGACGTGGCCTACGGCATCGCCAACGCACCCGAGGCGTCGCTGGTGCTGGTGACGCCCGGCCAACAGGCACCGTTAGGCCCGACGCTATCGTTGGCGCGACGTCTTCAACTGTTGGACTGGGCGACGAAAAACGACGCGTGGATCATCGAAGACGACTATCTCAGCGAGTTGCAGTTGAGCGCCCGTGCGGCACCCGCACTGGCGTCGCTGGACCGAGGCCAACGGGTGATTCATATTGGCTCGTTCAGCAAGACCATCAGCCCAGCGCTGCGGTTGGGGTTCGTCGTCGTTCCGCCGCCGCTCGCCTCGAAGTTTGCCGAAGTCACCGCATGTCTGGCGCCTGCGCCTTGGCCGTCGGTGCAGCTCGCTGCCGCCAAGTTCATGGCGGAGGGCCACTATCTGCGGCATCTACGGCGGTTGAAGCGTCTATACTTCGCGCAACGCGCGGCGCTACTCCAGAGCCTCGAAACACACGAACTGGAAACCGTATCCGCCGGCCTTGCCGTATTGGTTCGCTTGCCCGATGGCGTGTCGGATGTCGACGTGGCGAGAGCGCTGCTGACCTACGGGCTGGGGCCGGCGGCCCTGTCGCCTTGGTACGTGACGCCCGAGACTGCCCGGTCTGGGCTATTGCTGGGCGTGGCCACCGCACCTGAGACCAACTTGGCAAGGTCCTCGGCGCGCCTCGCCGATGTCATACGCCGCCTGAGATGACTCATGCCCACGAAAAAACTCGCGCTTCCCACGACGCAAACTTGGCATCTCGACGACGCGACGGCCGATATCTGGACACAAGCGGCCCATCTCGGACACAGAAAGAAATACGTCAAAGGCACCGTCATCTACCGGCAGGGAGAGCAGGGCTTCACCTTCTACTTCCTGCTCGCCGGGCGCGTGCAGGTCTCCATTTTTCAGCACGATGGTGCCGAGTTCATTCTTGAAGTCATGGGGCCGGGGTCGATGTTCGGTGAAAGCCCTGCGGTGGAGGGCGATAGCCGCATTGCCACCGCGATCACGGTCGAAGATGCCGATCTCATCGAATTCGACATTCGCGCGATCTTTGACGCGATTCCAACGCGTCCCGAACTGGCCGTATCACTGATGCGCATCATTGCGCTCAAGCAACGCGTGCTCGCATCGCGCATTCAATATCTGGCGCTGCCCAAACCGGAAATGCGTATCGGCGAACTCCTCGCCCGCCTTGCCGACCTTTATGGCGAAGTGCACGACGGCCGCACGCTGATTTCGATTGCTCTGACCCACGAGCAGATCGCCGCGATGACCGGCGCCACGCGTGTCACCGTGACGCGCGCGTTAAAGCGCCTGACCGACCTTGGCGTGATCGAATTAAAACAACGCCGCATTTGGGTCATCGATCGCTCACGACTTCTCGGGTGATTTGGTAGCGCGATATACAGACTTGGCGTTTTCGCCTCGATAGAGTGATGTGCATGCAGTCCCTTGCGAATTGCCCATTCCCCTAACGATAAGGAATCTCCATGAGCCATATCGAGCGCCTGCGCCTGCCTGAAGACGATGCCACGTTCGGCGGCAATCGTATCTTCGATCTGTTTCAATACTCCCCGGCGGTCACCGCCAACGGACTCGTGTTTATCGCGGGTCAAATCGGCCTGCGAGCCGACGGCACCATTCCCGAGTCACCGACGGAGCAAATCGACGCCGCGTTCAAGCGGATCGCTGCGGTACTGACTCAACTCGGCCTGGACTTCACCGACGTGGTCGAGTTGGTCTCATACCACACGGACCTGACGAGCCATCTGCCGGACTTCCGCGCGGTGAAGGCGCAATACATCCGCTCAGATTTCCCGGCATGGACCATTCTTGGCATCGCCGCGCTGGCTCGCCCCGAGCTGATCGTCGAAATCAAGGTCGTTGCCGCAACGCGCAAGGCCTGACATGAGCGACCCAGTCAAGACGGACGGTTTCGCGTTTGTCGAATTCGTTGCCGAGAATCCCCGAGGGCTCGTAGAGCTATTTCAGAACCTTGGTTTTCGCCTTCGCGGCAAGGCACAGGGTGACATCTATCTGATGACACAGGGGGCGGCGGCGTTCATCGTGAACGGGATGCCGAACCGCTTCCGCGAGACGCATGGCACGTCGGTGCGGGCCATCGGCATCCGTGTCAATGACGCAGCGCGAGCACAGTCACAAGCGTTCGCAGGCGGGGCTGAGGTGGCGCTGGCGAGCAAGGACGGCGCCTTCGTCGTCGATGCCCCGGCAATTCTCGGCATCGGGGACAGCCTGGTGTACTTCGTGGATTTCGACTTCCGGCAGGTATTCAACGTCTCTGCCGAGGCATGGAATATCGCCGATGGCGGTGCCAGCATCGTGGCGGTGGACCACACGTCGAACATCGTGCATCCGGAGAACCTCGACCGCTGGGCGAACTTCTATCGCGACACGTTTGGCTTTGCGGAGAAGCAATATCTGGAGGTCAAGGGACACATGTCGGGGATGCGCGCGCGCTCCATGGTTAGCCCGTGTGGCCGCGTGTCGATTCCGGTGGCAGCGGCGGCCCATGACAAGCCCGGGGTGCTGAACCAGAACGACGAGTTTATTCGTGACTATGGCGGGGAGGGCATCCAGCACATTGCGCTGTTGACCTCTGACATTGAAAACACGATCGACAAGTTGAGTCAGGCGGGAATTGAGTTTATGCACGCGCCTTCGCAGACGTATTACGCTGGCATTGCGACTCGCCTGCCCAATCACGGTCTGGACATTGAACGCCTTGCCGGCCGGGGTATTCTCGTCGACGGAAAGGGGCCCAAGCGCGTGCTTCTACAGCGTTTCACGAAACGGCAAATCGGCCCTGTCTTCTTCGAAATCATCGAGCGACGGGGCGAGGACGGGTTCGGCGAAGGCAATTTCAAAGCCTTGTTCGAATCGCAGGAGAATGACCAGCAGGAACGTGGTTTGAACGCCAGCGAAAACACGCGTATTTGAATCGAGGAGACATGACGATGTGGAAATCGACCCGGCTCTCATTCGTGATCGCCATCGCAAGTGCGGCATGTATTTCAAATGCCGGTGCGGCGGGACACACAGGCTACTTAGGACCGGCGGGCTCATGGACACATCAGGCGTGTCTCGATCTTTACGGCGCTTCCGACTTGGTGCCACTTGCGCGCGATGAATTGTTCGCGCAATACCAGTCGGGTCAAGTGAGCCGAATCTGTGTGCCTGTGACCACGTCCGCGGTTGGCGTCACACCGTACCTTGACGACGTTCTCTCGCTGGCCGACGTGCAGATTGTCGCGGAGTATCCCAAGATGCTCGGCTACAGCCTGCTCGCAAACCCGGGCACGAAACGCGAGGACATCAAACAGGTGCTGGCGCATCCTGTGGCACTCGAAGAGGTGAAGCCTTGGCTGGATAAGGAAATGCCCGACGTGCAGCGCGTGGCGTCGGCAAGCGGCGGTGCAGCGGCGCAAACGGTTGCCAAGGGGGGACGCCATGATCAGGCCTCGATGGGGCCCAAGGTCGGCGGGGAAATCTATGGCCTTGTGGCGCTGGCGAATGGGATCGAAGAGGGGCCGCAAAACGTCACGCGATGGTGGGTCCTCGGCCGGGACATGCCGGCACCCACGGGTAACGACAAGACGTCGCTGCTTGTCGAGACATCCGACGCACAGTTCTCAACGGTTCTCAAGGCCATTGATGGGAGCGGCGTGAAGATTCTCGATATCTACGAGCGTCCGAGCAAGAAGACGCTGGACACCCATAAGTACGTCGTCGAAGTTGCCGGGCACGCAAAAGTGGGCGCACTCGCCACATTCCTGGCGGCGAATTCGAACATTCGTTTGCTCGGCTCCTACCCGCGAAAGTATTAAGCGGTACCTGCGCGGGCGTTGCCAGATGCCAGGGGCCGGTCAGAACCGATAGTTCGCCCGCAAACTACCTTGCTGCACCGATGCGCGCGACGTATTGAACACAGTGTCGTAGTTCAGGGAAATTTCCAGCGACTTCGTCAGATGCATCTTCGCCCCTGCGCCTGCCGTCAGATAGCCGCGGGGCAGGGATGCCCCCGGCGCGGCAAACAGCGTGCCGTCCTGAGACGTGACGACGAGCGCGCGGTTGGCGTCGAGCAGTTCGTGCGCATAGCCAACGCGCAGCTCTACGTCGACCGGGTTCAGGCTATCGCCGAAGGCCTTGCCCAACGTCACGCCGACATACGGCTGAAGGCTATGCACGTTGTCCGTGCCAACGCTCAGATCTTTGCCGCTCGCACCGCTTTCCGCAAACCCGTTCGCATGGACGTAGGCATATCGTAGCCCGACACGTGGCGTCACCGTCACGCCGCCGAACGACATCGGCAGGCTGCCTTGCAAACCAAGGTTCACTTCCTGTCCCATGTGGTCGCCCTCGGCGGTCCCCTGCGCGCCGAACGGCCGCTTCTGCGACAGGAACGCGAGGCCAGCACCCACCGTCGCCGCCAAGTTGACCGGACCGACGTCGCGGCTGCCGTACAGCGACGCACGAATGGTGTCGATCGTGCCGGCGTTGCCCGTGCTGTCCTCTTTGACGTCCGCGTGGGAGAACCCGCCCGCTACACCGACCGTGTACTCGCCCAGCCGCTGATCCAGCCCCGCGAGGAATCCATACCGATTGGCATTGAATCCCGGCTCGCCGTTCGTGCCGCCCACTTTGGTTCGGCTGCCCGTGGCATCGATCCAGCCTTGCCGGTCTTGTCTATCACTCCCCGTCGTCCCGGGCGATGACAACCCCATTCGCCCCATCCGCTCCAGCAATGTCGATGCTTGTGCTTGCGCACCCAGCACCGCCGTCGTGCCCAGTGCCGCGTAAATGCTCGTGCCCGTCGGCGCAATCACTACCGGTGTACCTGACGCAGCGGCCGCCAGCACCAGATCGACCGTATTCGACCCGTAAGCCAGCGACGATGTGAGGTTGCCGATATTGGCCGTGCCGGTGCTGGTCGTGTTGGCGAACGTGCCGCTCACGCCGTTCGCCGAGACCAGCGTGTAGGTCTTCGCACTGTAGGTGCCGGGATCGTAGGTGATCGCCAGCGTGCCGCCGAGCGTGGCGCTGCCGCTGACCTTGAGCATCGAGGCCGCCGTCGGACTGACTTCGATGGCGAGTGTGGCGTTGCTCGCCTGCACATAGTTGCCGGTGACCGACAACGTGCCGATGGAGCCGCCCGGTGCGACCGTCCCGTTGTTCGTGACGTTGCCGGTAATCGAGCCATGGCCGCGAAGCGTGCCGGCCGTATCGACGAGCACATTGCCGCCGAGCACGGCCGCCGGGGTATTGATATCGCCAACTTCGAGCGTGCCACTGGCGATTCGGGTCGTGCCGGTGAACGCCGCGTTATTGCCGTTGAGCACGAGAGACCCGCTACCTTGTGTCGTGAGCGTGCCGGTGCCGATCAAGCTGCCGCTGAAAGTGCCGCTGGGGTTCGTCAACGTCAGCGACGACGCGCCGATATTGACGCTGCCGGATCCCGACACGTTAGCAATCGAAATGGTAGCGCTCGTGCCCGAGACGACCAGTGAGCCGAGCGCGACCACATTACCCAGCAGATTGCTGCTGAGGCCCGCGAGTACAAGCGTTGCCCCGCTGTTGATGAGCGTCGTGCCGGTATAGGTGTTGGTACCGCTCAGCGTTTCGGTGCCGCTGGCAATGGTCAGCCCGCCGCTGCCGGAAATCGTCCCGGAGAACGTGCCGCTCGCATTGGTCAGCGTGAGCGTCTGCGCGCCCAACAAGACGTTACCCGCGCCCGACAGGCTGATGATCGACGCACCGGCATTCGTGCCGGAGATATCGAAGGTGCCGTTGTTGAGCACGTTGCTCGAATTGGCGATGCTTCCGACCCCCGTCAAGGCCAGCGTACTCCCGGTGATGGTCGTCTGACCAGTGTAGGTGTTCACGCCCGACAGCGTAAGGCTCACACCGTTGATGACCGCCAGCCCCCCGGCGCCGTCCAACACGCCCGCGTAGGTGTTCGCCGAACCCGTCGGCGCGCTGTTGCCCACCGTGATCGAGTACCCCGCCGTGTTGACGACGGTGTCACTGGTACCGGCCAACGTGCATAACGTCCAATCTGCATAGAGTTTGACCAGTTCGCCGTTTCGGAGGACATACGAATAATTGCTGATGCCGCCGACCGGATCACCGCCCGGCGGGTAGGCCGGTTGCATGTAGCGGATCGTCGGATCGCACGCCGCCGAGGCGTGTCCCCACACACTGGCGAATGCGACGGCTGCGATGATCCTGAGGGGTGTTTTCGTGCGGGAACGGGTCATTGTTCTTTATTTATCTCGATATATTTTTTTGTGACGACACGCCGAGTTGGCTGTCGACGGCGAATCTCAGCGTGCGATCCCGTGAATGGGCGTCATCGAGTTCATGTCAACGCAGGTGGTGCCTTCGCTTTGGGTCATCGGGATCGACTTCAATTCACCATCGCCCCGCCCGGCACGCTCGATACGCTGAACGACGAAACGCCGAATCAAATTCGATTTGTCTTTGGTCAGCGGGTAGTTCGCAGGCTTCGCGTTGGTGTAGTCGCGGTTGTCGACCCAGTTGTGGAACGCCATGGGTTGGTCGACTTTCAGCAAATGGGTCGCGACTGCGTTTCCATCGATGGCGTAGATCACTGCGTTGGCCGACCTTTGCGCATTGATCGGCATCGAAACCAGCATGACGGCGTATTGGTGAAAGCCGTCATAGATGCCATTCGCGGCGGCATCGGGCAATTTTGTCTGGCAGAACGCCCACTTGCCGGCAGCGTCCTTGCCGATGGTTTGTGCGTAGACACCTCTCGCCCCATCGGCCCCGGGCTGGCTGTATTCCATGAACCACGCCAGTTGCATGTCTGCGGGATTCATCGTCGTATTCCAGAAACCCCAACCGCGGCTGCCGCCTTGGTCACTGGTTTCGGCCTTGATGTCTGCCGTCATGCGCACAGCGAGCGAGCGCTGCAAAGAAAAGGGATTATTGAAGGCCGCATCGCGCACGGCTTTCCACGGCGACTCGGCATCGAACGCGGAGAACGCAAACGTGTTCTGGTTCAGACGCGGGACGGGTGCCGCACGCGTGATCCATGAGTTGGTAACGCCGGTCGGTGCCACGCTTGGCGTCTTCGGATCGCTTACCCGATACGGGTAAGGGAGACCGCAATTAAAAACGATCTGCGCATAAAGCGACCGGCCCCACGCGGTTTTCTTCAGGGAATCCAGGCTGCCGTCGTCGTAGCGCGGGCACGAGTTGTTGTACATCTCGGCATTGACGTAGGCCGTGTTGTCAGGCGAAGCGAGTGCGGTGAGCTTTACGCACGGGGTCGCAGCGGAACACGCGCCGTCTGCCGTCGTCACGTTGAAGCCGTGCGTCGCAGTGGAGTCCTCTCGCCAGAACCATGTGTTGAATGTGGCGGTATCGGTCGAGTAATCGTAGTTGTCCCGATACACCGTCGTCCATCCGCTGCCGACGGCAAAGCCGGATGGGATTCCCGTCAACGCAAACGTCAGCGCGAATGCGAATTTGCCTGCCAGTCCGGCATGTCTTGTTGTGTACCCCATTTGGCTCTCCCCGATTTGTGCGTCACTTTAGACGTTGCGTTGACGTCAGCACATGTCAGGTAAACGGCGAAAAAACTGGCCGCCTTTAGCCCTATTACTCGCCCGAAAAGCCGGAGAGATCGTGTTTTTACACTCCGAAAAGCCGAAGGGATCAAAGTTCCGAGGGCAGAATGCCGTGGTGCTTCTTGAAGGCGGCAGAGAATTTGCTCGGGTTGTCGTAGCCGAGCCTTGACGAGAGTTCTTTGACCAATAGCTGCTTGTCCGCCAGCAATGTGCGCGCCAGCATCATTTGCTGGGCTTGGAAGTATTGATAAACGGGCGCACCAAACTGATTTCTGAATTCGTCCTTGAGCCGGGTTTTGGAGATTTCGAATTTTTCGGCGAGAAAGTCCAGCCCCGGAAATTTCTCCAGCAGGTGGTTGTCGAGATAGTTGGCGACACGATGCGTCGTGAATCGGTCCGCGTGGTCGACGGGCAGATGATTCCCCACGACATCTTGCGCTTTGCATAGCCGCAGAAAATCGATGATCAGATTCAGGACAGAGAGTTTTATTTTCAGCAGGTCGGGCCGTTGCGTCTCGACACCTATCTGGGTCAACTGATCGAACAAGGCGAAATGTTCGAGCGGCACCTCTCGTTCCGCGAGTGGCCAAAGCAGGTAATCGGCATCCGACTCGATGAACTGGTCAAGACTGGCCTCGGCAAAAAGCTCACTCGGAATCAGGTTCTTTTGCAGCCATCGCTCGTTGAAGAAGAGGGTGATGAAACGGCTGTCGTCCCCTTTGAAGTTCACGGAGCAGTTCCGCACGAAGGGCTTGAAGAACGTCCAGCTGTATTTGGGGAACAGCACCTCGCCCTCGTGAAACTTGCGATACGTGCGCACGACGTTGCTGATGTTGTTCAGACTCAGCATGTAGTAGTCATTATTCTCGGCGTCGTCGTGAATCAAATCGAAGGCCACATTGGCCTTGTACCGCATCTTCGAATAAATTAGCCAGAACCCGTCTTCCAGTTCGCGATAGTGGAGTTGCCCCTCCATTAACGGGGTCGCGGTCAGCAAGTATTGCTGGCTCACCGAGTGCGTGACGAACGGCAGCCCCTTGAAGCTGTCGACCAGCTTGTCGGGCGCCTTGCCACTGTAGGGAAAGTGGTAGAACCCTTTGCTGTAGGTGAAGTAGTACTTTTGGAACTGGCGGAACCAGAGTTTTAATTTGCCCGAGAGCATGCTGTTTTCCAGTCAATTCAATGGGGCGGCTAAAGGCTCGATTGTAATAGCTGGGATACGCGCTTTCGAAAAGATGCAGCCGCGGCGTCATAAGCATTCCACAAGCGATTCGTTCCCATCGTACCGGTGGCCGATTAGTCTGGACGGCACACTCAACTTCGATGGATTCGCCATGTCTGCCCACTTCTCCGCGGCTCGCCGCCGTTTGCTGACGACCGGCGCTGCGGCGCTTGCCTATGCCGCTGCCGCCCCGATCGCCTCCGCACAATCGGGGGCGCCGGGGGCCGCAGGCGCGACCGGTGGTCGAGTGCTTCGTATCGGCAATCAGAAGGGGCTGCTTACGCTGCTCAAGGGGCGCGGCACGCTGGAAAAGCGGCTGGCGCCGCTGGGCGTTCACGTGACATGGACCGAATTCCCGTCGGGGCCGCCGCAGCTCGAAGCGCTCAATGTCGGGTCGATCGATTTTGGTGATGTCGGCGAAGCCCCGCCGGTATTTGCCCTCGCGGCCGGGGCGCCGTTCGTCTATTTCGGGCAGGGCGTCCAGCGGCCCAACAGCGAAGGGTTGCTTGTGCCGAAGGCGTCGCCGATCACGTCGTTTGCGCAGTTGAAAGGCAAGCGCGTCGGGTTCACCAAGGGCTCGAACACGCACTATCTGTATGTACGCCTGTTGCAACAGGCGAACCTCAAGCCGCAGGACGTCACGCCAGTGTTCCTGCAACCTGCCGATGCGCGCGCGGCGTTCGAGCGTGGTGCTATCGACGCGTGGCTGATATGGGACCCCTTCCTCGCGGTCGCGCAGAAGTCGCTCGACGCGCGACTCGTGGCCGACGGCACGGGCCTCGTTGGCAATCGCCTGTACTTCTTCACGTCGCGCACCTACGTTCAACACAACGAGGACGTGCTGCGCGTGGTCATCGAAGAACTCAACAGCGTCGACAAATGGGTCGAGGCGAATCGTGCGGCGGCCGCATCCGAATACGCGCAGTTGTGGGGTGTGCCGCGCGATGCGGTCGAGTTGGTGCTGTCGCGCCAGCGCTTCGGCATCGAGCGGATCACGCGTGCCACGCTGGCCGAACAGCAGCAGATCGCCGACGCGTTCCTTGAGCTCAATCTGCTGCCCAAGCGCATCGACGTCGCACAAGCCGCACCGCCGTCATTGGGGTGATCAGGCGGGCTGCTGCTGCGTCGTGCAGTGAATGCCGCCGCCGCCCCCTGCAATGCCGTCGATATTGATCTGCACGATCTCTCGCTTCGGGAACAGATCGCGCAGCTTGTCGCGCGTGCTCTTGTCGGTCTGACTGTCGCCGAACTGGGGCACGATCACCGCGCCATTGCACACGTAGAAGTTGACGTAGCCGGCGGCAAACTCGTCTGACTCATACGTGCTGCGAACGCTGTTCGGACCGGGCAGCACGACCACTTGCAGCTTGCGTCCTGCGGCATCCGACGTCTGTCGCAGAATGTCGAGGTGGCGCACGGTCACCGCATGGTCGTAGGAACTCGTATCGCTCTCCATATGGGCGAGCACCACCCCCGGGCGGGCGAATCGTGCGTAGAAATCGGTGTGACCGTCGGTAATGTCCTTGCCTGCGATCCCCGGTAACCAGATGATCTTGCGCAGGCCCAATAGCCGCTTCAGTTCCAACTCGCATGCCGCCTTGTCGACGCCGGGGTTGCGGTTGCGATTGAGCACGCAACTCTCGGTGATGATGGCGGTGCCTTCGCCGTCGACCTCAATGCCACCGCCTTCGAGCACCAGACGCGTACTCAACAGGCGCACACCGGCTTCCTGTGCGACAAACGCGGCAACCTTTGCGTCGTCGGCGTGAGCCTGCTTTTTCCCCCAACCGTTGAAGTTGAAGTTGATGCCTGCCTTTTCGCCACTGCGCCCCCGGACAAACACGGGCCCGGTGTCGCGTATCCACAAATCGTCGATCGGCTGCACGATCAGGTTCACGGCGTCGCCGCATTTGCGTTGGGCCACGTCGTAGTCTTCCTCGCGCACGAGCATATTGACCGGCTCGAAATCGCCAATCGCCTGAGCGATCCGCGCTAACCCGTCTTGAGCCGCCTGCTGCATGCGGCGCCCCCAGATGTCCTCGCTCGGCCCGAAGGCCATCCACGTGGCTGTGTGACGTTCGCCTTCGTCCGGCATCGTCCACGACAGCGCATTGCCGTCCGGCGCGCCAGCGGCGAAGGCGCTACGGGCCAGACCGCCGGTGACGGCGCCGCTTACCAGTGCCGCGCCCGAGGCCACCAATCCGCGCTTCAGAAAACGACGTCTTGCTTGCATATCTCCATCCTGTCGATGCATTTCCGCACGAGATTACGCCATCGAGCGATCGCCGGTGCGTCGGCAATTCAGGCAGTCGACGCAGTTTGCGTCATCCCGTTGATAATAAAAAGCGAGGTTTATTGCTATGATTAATCAATTTTTCTCATATCTTGGTGGGCATCGATGACTCGGCAGCGTATTCCTTCGCTCAAATTGCTGATGGGCTTCGAGGCGGCGGCCCGCCACGGCAATTTCTCTCGGGCGGCAGACGAATTGCATATTTCGCAATCGGCTGTCAGCCATCAGGTCCAGCAATTGGAGGCCGAAATCGGCCAGCCGCTCTTTCGGCGCGTCGGGCGGGGCGTGGAATTGACGGTCGCAGGCGAAGTGCTCCAGCGCAGCGTGCAACGCTCGGTCGACACGTTGCGGAACGGGCTCGGCCGCATCGCAACCTATCTCGACCCCGGCCTCGTCGCTATCGCGGGCCCGGCGTCATTGCTGCATGGCTGGCTGAGTCCGCGTATCGAGCAACTTCAGGCGAGCAACCCGGCACTGTGTCCGATGTTATCGACCGACGAAGCGGCGCGGTTCATCGACGAGACGGACATCGACATTGCCATCAGCGACCGGCCGCTTCAGCAAACCGGGCTGTTGGAAATACCGTTCCTGAAAGACGAGTGGGTCATCGTCGCCGAGCGAGACTTGGCAGAACGACTGGCAGGCATCCCCCACGATCAGCATCCAGCGCACGCTTCGCTGATCTGTCTGGAAGAGAGCTTCACGCGTGACGAAACGGCGGCGCTGTTTCGCGATGCGCTGGCGCCGTTTCGCAAGCGCGCCATTTATGACGACGAACGTCTCCTGCTCGATGCCACGTTGCGCGGGCAGGGCATCGCGTGCATCTCGCGATTGCTGGCGGACGAAAGTCTGAAACAAGACCGCCTGCGCGTGCTTCCCGGCTATCCCCGCATAGCAGGGCGCACATGGTGGGTGTCGCGCGTCGAGGGCGAGCCGCGCTCGGCATTCGTGACGGAAGTCTTCGACTGGCTGATCGCGCAAGCCGCATAACGTCTGGTGGGAAATAGAAAACCGGCACCCCGCCAGCGAATGGCGGAAGTGCCGGTTTTAAAACAACGACGATTTCGACGCGCGCTTTAAGGGCGCGGCGGGAACTCGCCGTTTTTAATCGCGATACAGAAATTCAACGGCAGATACGGTTGCATGTTGTTGTGCGCACCGCCTGTGCAGGCGGGGCCGACCGTCAACGGCGAGAGCGCTACGAGCGACAGATCCGACGTATTCTCGCGATACGCATTGTTGCCGCCAACAACAAAGCGGGCGGGCAACTTGTCGCTGGCCGAGTCGCCTGCCGGACGCGTGGAGTTCACATAGGCCGTATGCGTGTGCAGCGGCATGTGCTGGTCTTGGAGCGTCACCGTCGGACTCCCCTCCACCTTGCCGATCTGGGCCGCCTCCGTGGTTCCCCGCGATACCAATCCACGCAGATCCGGCACCGCGAACGTGGTCCTGCCGTCCCCGCCATACGTCGTGCCAATCACGGCATAGAGCTCAGGGAATAAGCGAATCTGAAGGATCGTACCGTCGCAGACAACCCAGTCGATCGGCGCATAGTTGAAGGCGTAGAGCCGAATTTCACCAATGTAGTAATCGTCCATGGAGCTCTCTGGTCAGCCTTGCGATGGGTAGAGGCCGGAGACGCAGATGATGTAGTTCATCGACGCCGTGGGCATGACGTTGGGGTGCGCAGTGGGCTGAGCATTGCCGGCCGGTGCAATGGCGGGCGCCGCCAGTGCTGCCTTGGTGGGTGCGGAACGTACCCCCGAGTCATAAAACACCGCACTGGTTTTCGCCAGCGTCACACCCGGGCCCGGCGTGGGCGACGTGGCGTCGGCCGTCGAGGCGTTGATCGTATGCAAGTGGCCCGGCACGTCCGACGGCTGGAGCGTGACCGTGTCGCTGCCGACCTGTTGGCCGATGAGCCGCTGCGTGGCTCCGGGCGCTTGTCCCGCGCCGATGGGCACCCGCAGTCGCAGGTCGGGCAGCCGGAAGTTGCTTCTGCCGTCGCCGCCGTACGTCGTACCGATCAGCGAGAACAGCACCTCGTAATCGGAAGCGATGTTGAGGAGTTCCCCGTTGCAAAACTTCCACCCCAACGGGGCGTAGTTGCCGGCGAACATGCGAATTTCACCAATGTAGGCTTCCATGTCCGGCTCCTAGGGGCGTGGCGGGTAGAGGCCGCCCTGAACGCAAATGATGTAGTTCAGGACCAGCGAGGATTGCATGTTGTTGTGGCCGGTGGCGTCGCTCGTCGCGCCACTCGCTTCGGGTGACTCGGCTGTGAGCGTTTGCGCCGATACCGGGCCATAAAGCGCGGTGCCATCTACCGTCGCTGTGTCCGGCTGCGAGATCACACTCTTGGCGAGCAGACGGTCTTTGCCGGTGCCGGCGAGCGGTTGCGTCGCATCGTTGGTCGCTGCACGGAACTCATGCGAATGCGTGGGCACCTGCTGAGCATTGAGCGCCACCGTTTCGGTACCCCCGGGCGCACCTTGGTTGTACGTCCCTGGCAGCCGATGCATCGCGACGCGCCCGCGCAGGTCCGGCAGCCCGAAGGTGACTCGGCCGTCGCCACCGTATTGCGTGCCAAGTAACGAGAACAGCACCTGATTGATGTTCACGTTGAGCAGGCGCCCGTCGCACGGTAGCCACCCCCTTGGTACGACCGGAAAAGCACACAAACGTATTTCCCCGAGATATGAGTCCATCCGTTTCTTCCTGGTTAAGTGGCGACGCCACGATCTTCGAATTCTTATAGGCGCGCATTTTGCCACCGACATATTTCATTTCAAATATATTTCGGCTCCCTTATTAAATTTCGATGAGTAAAACGATTGTTTGGAAATGCCTGATTTTTAATAAAAAAGACATCGTTGTATTGGTGAATACCCTTGGCTCATTGAGGCAGGTTAGGTTTGCAGAGAATCGTGCTTGACGCGCAAGGCAATGGTGCCTACCCTTGCGCAGAAATTAGTCAGGTGTCCGTCAGTTCATTCCGGGCATTCACGAATAAACGATGTTTCGGGCATTTCCGGAGCACGAAAGCAAAATTACAAATGGGTCTTTGCCGCATAACGGGCGGGGACTTCGGGGGAAGTCAAATGAAAACGCAATACCAACGGGGCGAGTCGGTATTCATACGATGGGCGTTCTGCCCATCGGTCGGCCGCAATACATGTGTGTTGCCCGGCCTGTCTCAAATACCCACGCGACAAGTCCTTCCCGATTGATCTGAGCCAGCGAACGCCGCGAGTCAGCACTCGCGGTCTTCGCGTGCGTGCCCGCTTTTCATGCCTGCGCGTGACAAGCCAGTGCCCTGCCGCTCACGCGTGTCGGCTCCCCGCCAAGTCATTTGCTTCTCTCCCGGTTCGCCATGTTGCCTAGTCTTCAATTTCCTCTCGAGTCCGTACGCCGTCGGTCATCTGTGGCGCACG
The DNA here is from genome assembly GCF_002179865.1 of Pandoraea sp. PE-S2R-1. Lineage (NCBI taxonomy): Bacteria > Pseudomonadati > Pseudomonadota > Betaproteobacteria > Burkholderiales > Burkholderiaceae > Pandoraea > Pandoraea sp. PE-S2R-1. Next base: position 468,749 of record NZ_NGUR01000007.1, read on the forward strand.
TCGCTTGGTTTCACTGGCTGCGTGCGCTGCTGACGCTGCTGGTGTTGTTCACGGCGTCGTCGTCGGCCTGGTCGCAGGCATGCGTCACATGGACGCCCACGCCAGCGCAGCTCTCCGGCGGGAGCTACCGCTACACGTTGCCGCTGAATGACGCATGCGATCCCACGGGGGAAGGTTTGTACACGTCGCCGGGGCAGATCGTTGGTACTGCGCTTGCGTCGGATGGCTCGTCGTTGTCCGTCGATCTTGGCACCTTCCCTTACGACATCCTGGTCTTCACGCCGAAACCCAACACGACGCAGACCTCGTGGACGTTCACGTTGTACCGGTTCAGCGATGCGCCGGTGACCGTGGCCATCAAAATCGCCGCGGGCACCCCGTCGCTCACCAGCGTGACGCCATCCTCCGGCCCAACATCCGGCAACCAGACCGTCACGCTCTCCGGTACCAATTTTGTGGCTGGCGCGACCGTTAAGTTTGGCGGAACGGCCGCGACCGGCGTTGTCGTGAACAGTACGTCGTCGATTACGGCGACCACGCCTGTTCACGCAGCGGGCCTTGTCGACGTTGTCGTCGACACGACGGGCACTGGCGGCGGAGGGGGCGGGTCGGCTACGCTGACGAACGCCTACACCTACAACCAGCCGCCTCTGCCGACGGTCACCTCGCTCGCCCCGAACGGGGGGCCGAACAGCGGCGGTACGGCCGTGACGATCACCGGGACCGGTTTTACCGGGGCCACCGGGGTCAACTTCGGTACAACCCCCGGGACAAGTGTTGTGGCGCTGACCGATACGACGATCGTCGCGACATCCCCTGCCGGAACGGCGCCAGTCGATGTCACCGTCACCACCAGCGCTGGCACCAGCGTGGTCAACGCGCCGAACGACAGGTTCACGTACACGCCGACGGTGACGGGGGTGTCACCGACGTCGGGGCCCGTCGGCGGCGGTGTGTCGGCAACGATCACGGGAACCGGCTTTACCAATGCCACGTCGGTGGCCTTCGGGACGAACGCTGCGCTGCCCTATACCATCATGAGCGACACCACGATCACGGTGACGAACGTGCCCGCCGGGACGGGCACGGTCGACGTCAAAGTGACCAACAGCGCCGGCACCAGCGCGACCAGTACCGCTGATCAATTCACCTACATGGGCCTGCCCACGGTAACGAGCCTCGCGCCGACGTCCGGCCCGGCCGCCGGGGGTACGACCGTGGCTATCAGTGGCAGCGGCTTCACCTCCGCGGCAACGGTGAGTTTCGGTGGCACGGCGGCGACGAATGTCCAGTTCGTGAGCGCAACCCAGCTAACGGCTCGATCACCTGCTGGCACGGGCACCGTCGACGTGAGGGTCTCGACCACCGGCGGCACCAGCGCGACCAGCCTGAACGACCAATTCACGTATCTGCCGGCGCCAGTGATCTCCAGCCTCTCGGTGACCGTGGGGTCTCCGGCGGGCGGCACGCAGACCAAGATTACGGGCACCGGATTTACCGGCACGACCAGTGTGACGTTCAACGGCTCACCGGCGACGACTTTCAATATCGACAGCGACACGCAGATCACGGTGACATCGCCTGCCGGCTCGGCGGGAACTGTCAATGTCGTGGTGACCACGCCGAATGGCACGAGTGCCGTCGGTCCGTCGAGCCAATTTACCTACGCGGCGCCACCGACGGTTTTGAGTTTGGGGCCCACTACCGGCTCAACGGCGGGTGGCGATTCGGTCACGATCACGGGCTCGAATTTCTACAACGGGGTCACAACAGTCAAGCTCGGCGGTAACACGGCAACGATCACCGCGATCAGTTCGACCACGATCACGATCACGACACCGGCGGGCTCGCCAGGTGCGGCAACGCTCATGGTCGATACGCCCGGCGGAACCTCCACGACAGGTGGTGCCTTCACCTATGTCGCGGTGCCTGTCGTGACTTCGCTTTCCCCGGCGTATGGGTCGACGAGTGGAAGCACCCCCGTCACCATCTCGGGGAGCGGTTTCACGGGCGCGACAGCGGTGAAGTTCGGGGCGACGGCCGCAGCCTTCACGGTCAATAGCGATTCGCTAATCAGCGCGACGGCACCGGCGGGTACCGGGGTCGTGGACGTGCGCGTGACGAACGCAGCGGGCACGAGCGCCATCGTGACGGCGGACAATTACACCTACGCCGGTTTGCCGACGGTGTCATCGGCGGTGCCGGCCTACGGGCCAGTGGCCGGTGGCACGACCGTGACCATCACCGGCACGAATTTCATCTCCGGCGTGACGGTCGTGATGTTTGGTGCTCAATTGTCGAACAGCGTGACGGTCAACAGCTCGACGTCGCTGACGGCCACGGTACCGGCGGGCACGGCAGGCGCTGCCAACATCCTCGTCACGACGCCGTTGGGCAGCAAGACGGTGGTCGGCGGCTATACCTACTACGCGGCGCCTGCCGTCACGTCGATTTCGCCGACGAGCGGCCCGGCGAGCGGCGGGACTCTCGTCACGATTACGGGGACGGGCTTCAACAATGTGACGAGCGTGTCGTTCGGCGGCACGTCCGGCTCGAACATTACGGTCAACGGCACGACACAAATTACGGCAACGGCGCCGGCGGGCTCTGGTGTCGTCGACGTGCGCGTGAGCGCCGCTGGGGGGACGAGCCCCGTTACGGCGGCGGATCAGTTCACTTATCTCGGTGCGCCTGCGGTGACCAACGTCACCCCCAATACCGGCCCAACGACGGGTGGCACGCCCGTGACTATCACTGGCACGGGGTTCACCGGCGCCACGGCGCTTAAGTTCGGTACGGTCAACGGGTCCTCTGTCACCGTCGTCAGCGCAACGCAGATCACCGCGGTATCGCCGCCGGGTACCTCAGGCGTGACCAACATCACGGTGACGACGCCGAACGGCACGAGCAGTACCACCCCTGCCAATCAGTTCACCTACACGTCGCCCGCTGCGGTCACCCTGGCGCCGACGACATTGCCGACGCCGGTGGCGGGGCAAGCCTACAACCAGACGATGACGGCGTCGGGCGGCACCTTGCCGTACCGATTTACCGTGACGAACGGCACCTTGCCAGTGGGTTTGACGCTGAATGCCACGACGGGGGCGCTCACCGGTACGCCGAGCGCCACGGGGACCAGCACGTTCACGATTTCGGTCACCGATGCCAGCACCGGACCGGGCACGCCGCTGACCGCCTCGCAGAGCTTTACCTTCAACATCACGGCGCAGGCTGCATCGGCACCGGCGATCGATGTGAAGGCACTGTCCAACGCCCCGATCACGATTCACGCGACAGCGAACGCCGTAGGCGGCCCGTTCACCCGCGTGGCCATCGTCACACCGCCGGCCAGCGGTACGGCAGTCGTCAACGGTGAAGACATCGTCTACACCCCGGCGGCCAATACGAATGGCGTGGTCACGTTCGCCTACGCGCTCACTAACGCTGCGGGTACCTCGGCACCGATTTCCGTCACGGTGACGGTGCAGGTGGTGCCGGTGACGGCCCCGGGGCTGCAAGCGAGCGTCAGTGCTAACGAGGCGACCAATATCGACATCACGACCGGTGCGACGGGCGGCCCGTTCACGGCGGCGAACGTCATTGCGGTCTCGCCAGCGAATGCAGGCACGGCCACCATCGTGGCGGTTGCCGGTGCGGCGCCGGCGAGTGCAGGCGGCGTTCAGCGGCTTCGCGCTGCTGTGGTCGCGCCCACGCAGTACAGCGTGCGCTTTGTGCCCGCGGCTGCCTTCGCGGGCATGGCCGTGATCACGTACACGTTGTCCAACGAGAACGCCACGTCGGCACCGGGCACGTTGCAAGTGACTGTTGCGCCGCGTAAGGATCCGTCGACGGACCCGGACGTGACCGGTCTTATCGGGGCGCAGGTGGAGGCGGCACGCCGTTTCGCCACGACACAGATCGGCAACTTCAACCAACGTCTCGAAGCGCTGCACGGCAAGGGGCGCGCCCCGTCGAGCAATGGGCTGAATGTGGTACTGCCGTCGCCGGATCGCGATCGCAATGTGTCGCGCTGTCAGGATGTCGTGGGTATCTCCGAGCGCGACGCGTGTCTGCGGGGCGATGTCAGTCCGCTGGCACTAAACAAGGCTAAGAGCCTCGACGTGCGCGACAAGAGCGTGGGTTCCAGCGGGGTCGGTACGGGTGACAGCAGCGTGCCCGATCTGCCGGGCGAGGGTGCCAACGACGACAAGCGTTTCGCGTACTGGACGGCTGGTTCGGTGGACTTCGGTTTCGCCAATATGGCCGCCAATTCCGCTGCACAACGCTCGGGCTTCAAGTTCACGACGGGCGGTGTCACGCTCGGTGCCGACTATCGGTTGTCCGACCAGTTATCGCTCGGGGCGGGCGTCGGCTACGGACATGACGCGACCGATATCGGCAGTTCGGGCACGCGCAGCACGGGCGATAGCTACAGCGGCGCGCTGTATGCGAGCTTCCGTCCGATCCCGACGTTGTTCGTCGATGCGGTGGCGGGCTTCGGGACGTTGAACTTCAGCTCGCGTCGCTGGGTCATCGACGCGAACGACTTCGCGAGCGGCAAGCGCAACGGCCAGCAGTTCTTCGGCTCGCTGTCGGCGGGTTACGAGTTCCGCAACGACGACTGGCTGTTCTCACCGTATGGCCGTCTGACGGCGTCGCGCTCCACGCTGGATCAATACAGCGAAACCGGCGCTGGGCTAAATGCGCTCACGTACTTCAAGCAGAACGTGAACACCTTGTCGGGCACGCTCGGTGTGCGTGCCGGGTTTGCCAAGGCCACGCCAATTGGCACCTTCTCGCCGTATATCCGGGTGGAGTTGCAGCACGACTTCAACGGTCAAAGCATGGCCGGGCTGGCCTATGCCGACATTGCAGGCAGCGGGCCGGTGTACTTCGTGCCGGGCAGCCCGTATGGCAGCGATCGCGTGCAGGTCGGGTTCGGTTCGAAGTTGCGCACCGGCGTGCTCGTCTTCGGGCTGGATTACAGCGTGACGACGGGGATGGGCGGCTTGCAGCAGGGTGTGCGATTGACCTTCACCGCGCCGTTCTGAGCGGTGAGAGGGGGGCTTGATCGATAAGCCCGTAAAACCTGTAGAACGAGAAAGGCCAGCCCGTGAGGCTGGCCTTTTTTCGTTTAGTCCAACGCAGGCTCTTCGGCGACCTTGCGCTGTTGCAATCGGCGGAAGAATGCGGCGTTGTGCACGTCGGCGACGTCGAACACGCTATCGGCAGCGCGCATGACGGCCGCGTTGAACAGCAGGCGGGTCTCTGCCTGACAGGCTGCGGCACCGACTTGCGCCGCGACTTGTCTGGCAATCTCACCGATCATCGCGCGCTTGATGACGTCGAACGAAGCATCCGGCCGTCCGTCGAGATGATTCATATGGGCGAGCAGCATTCCCAACACCTGCGCGTGAACGAGTTCGGCGGCCCGCTGCTCCATGGCCAGTACGTCATTCTCAGTCATGAGTACCCCCGATGAACGATGTGTTGTGCGAAGGGAAGCTTCGCCAGCATAGCACCGCCCGTGAGGGGCTCGCTGGGACCTCCCCGGCACCTCGTTCAGATCGCGTTCACCCCGCGTGCGCCCCGGCCCGATGGGCTTTTACAGCCATGCCGCCGGTACGCCGCCGCGCTTGCGCCGTTCTTCGGCACCGGCGTGCCAGCCGGGATAGCTGTCGGTGGCCACGCCCAGCGAAATCAATGCGCCGGCGACCTTCTCGTTCTTCGCATCCTTGGCGACGGCGTAAAGATTCGGCGGCGTGTCCGGTGCGCCCGGGTGGCTGCGCGACACCAGACTCGGGTCGCTCAGATTGACCCCGTATTTCTTGAAGAGCGTCAGTTGTTCTACCGCGTTCGGGTAGTCGTCTTTCACGACGAGATAGGGCAGGCTCACGTCCATGCCGGTCCCGGGCATCGTGACGCCCATGCCGCCGCGCAGAAACAGCTCGATCGCGCGCAGGTCACCCATCCGGCTCGCCTTGGCGAACTCGTAGGGGTCCCACTTCATGCCGATGTTGTTGAGTTCGACGCGCGGGTCGTCGCTCTTGCCGTTCTTGATATCGAGCAGCAGCTTTTGCACATTGGCGACCCACTGAACATTGGCGGCACCCAGCCCGCCTTGCTCGGCGTGCCGGCTGCTCGCGATCGCGCCGAAACTGAACGCGCCCGCGCACAGCCCGGCGCAGACGACAAGACTGCCATGCATGCGTTTTTGTCCGCCGATCAGGCGCGTGGCAAGCAGCACGGCAAACACCAGCACCGCGAACCCTGCCACGTAATTGATGTAGGGAAAGAACGGCCGGACGAAGTCGAGCACCGGGATCAGGATGGCGGTGGAAATTGTCATGACGGCGTTGATCGGACCGATATGGTCGGTGACCCACCGTCCCCCTTCCACGTACGTTTGCGTTTTCATTATTTTCGAGAAGCGTGGTGTTTTGACGTTATGGCGCCGCGAGCGCGCGCACGATGATACCTGCGCACCATCATCGTCACGATGACGGGCGCTGTCATCCTGTCAGCACTGACAGGGACACGCAACTGGCCCCGCCGGGAGCGGCCCGCTTGGCATGCCTGATGTTTCGCTATCCGTAACGTCGCGGCCGGATGCGGTTGCACCTTCGTGCGAGATTATCGTGAAACGGGTTTCCCTTTTTGAGGTGATTTCGGGTTAACACCTAAAGTTTCGCCGGGTCTGGCCGTAAGTCATGAGGTGGAACCTCCCACCTAGTGGAACCGGTGGCCTGGGGCGCCGGTTCTGGTCTTTGAACTCCTAGCCGCAGGCCTGCCAGTCCATTCAGCATGACAGTATCTTCGCTTAGAACACGGATCATTCTGATCGCGTGTGCCACCGTCGTCGGTGCGCTGATTCTCTCCGGCATTACTACCTACCTCATCGTGCGCACCAGCATGATGTCGACCATTTCCAACACGCTCGACGCCGTGGCGCGCGGCAACACCCTCGCCGTCGAGCGCTGGGCGGCCGCCAAGGGCCAGTCGGTGGTCGGCACGGCGGCTGCCGTCGAGAAGGGCGAGCAGGGCGTTGCGCTCACCAAGCTGCTTGGCGCGACCAACGGCTTCCCGATCTCCAGCATCGGCTGGAGCGACAAGTCGTACTTCTCGAGCGGCCCCACGCCGCCCGACTACGATCCGACCGCACGCCCCTGGTACAAGGGCGCCACCGCGGCAGGCAAGCTGACCGTCGTCAAGCCGTACGCCGACATCGCCTCGGGCAAGCTCTACGTGTCGTTCGCCGCGCCGATTCTGCGCGACGGCCAGACGCTCGGTGCCGTGAGCGGTGCCGTGCCGCTCGATGCTGTGCAGGAAGTCGTCAAGGCCGTGCATCCCACGCCGTCGAGCCTGGCCTTCGTGGTCTCGCGCGACGGTCTCGTGATCGCGCACCCCGACGAAAAGCTGATGCTCAAGCAGTCGAGCGATCTCGCGCAAGCCCTCACGCCCGACGCGCTCGCCAACCTTGAGCGCGCCAAAGACCCGATGGAAGTGCAGTTGGGCGGCGACGCCAAGCTGCTCAAGGTGCAGCCGGTGCCGGGTACCGACTGGCTGTTCGTGGTCGCCCTCGACAAGGCCGAAGCGACTGCCGGTCTGTCGCAAGTGCTTAGCGCGACCATCATCACGTTGATCGTGCTCACGCTGTGCGCCATCGGTATCGCGAGCTTCTTCACGTCGCAGGCGTTCAAGCGCCTGTCGCAAGTGCGTGACGCGATGGATACCATCGGCTCGGGCGGCGGCGATCTGACGCGCCGCCTCGATGTCGTCGGCAATGACGAAGTGGCGCATATCTCGCGATCGTTCAACGCGTTTGTCGACAAGATCAGCACGGTGATGATCGACGTGCGCTCCGGCGTGCACGGCATGACGTCGGCGACGAGCGAAATCGAAATGGGCAACCGCGATCTGTCGCAACGCACCGAAGCCTCGGCCGGCACCTTGCAGGAAACGTCGGCGGCCCTGACCGAGTTGACGGCCAGCGTGAAGCAGACCGCCGAAGCCGCCGAACACGCCACGCGTCTGGCAAACGATGCCAGCGAAGCCGCTGCGCGCGGCGGAGACGTCGTCACCGGGGCTGTGACGACGATGAGCGAGATTGCGCAGTCGTCGGAGCGCATCACCGAGATCATCAGCGTGATCGACGGCATCGCGTTCCAGACGAACATTCTCGCGTTGAACGCTGCCGTGGAAGCGGCGCGCGCTGGCGAGCAAGGCCGTGGTTTTGCCGTGGTGGCAGGCGAAGTGCGCACGCTGGCACAGCGCAGCGCAGCGGCTGCGCAAGAGATCAAGACGCTCATCGAAGCCTCGGTGCAGAACGTCAAGAGCGGCACGCAGCGTGTGCAGGCGGCGGGCAATACCATGGGCGAGATCGTCGATGGCATTGGGCGCGTACGCCGCCTGATCGTGGAAATCCACAGCGCGATGACCGAGCAGAGCACGGGCATCAGCCAGATCGATCGCAGCGTGGCGGAAATGGATCAATCGACGCAGCAAAATGCTGCGCTGGTGGAGGAATCCGCCGCCGCATCGGCCATGTTGAGCGAGCAGGCTCGCAATCTCGCCGATACGGTTGCGCTGTTCCAATTGCGCGAGCATAGCCGTCACGGCGTGACGGTCATGCACACGCGCACCGGGTCGGGTTCGCATCGCGACGAACCGGCACTCGCGGCCTAAGCCGAAGCCACTTCCCTACGTCTCCTGAGCCGGCAGCCAACGAACCGGCGGTGATCTACCGCCATTCGTCATCGCGCTGCCCGCCCGCCAGATTTTGTCGCAGAATAGGACGCTGTCTGGCGGGTATCTCATCTTCATTCAGGAGACACATCATGACGACTCAGCAATACGAAGGCGGCTGTCATTGCGGTGAATTACGATTTTCCGTAAATATTGATTTGTCCAAAACAATTGCGTGCAATTGTTCGATTTGCAAAAAACGTGGATTGATTCTCGCATTTGCACCGCGCGGTGAATTCACGCAGACGTCCGGTGTGGATTCGAATCGCGAATATCTCTTCAATAAACATCTGATTCACCATCAGTTCTGCCAGAAGTGCGGCGTCGAGGCGTTTGCCTTCGGCGAGATGCCCGACGGCACGAAGATGGCGGCAGTCAACGTACGCTGCATCGACGGCATCGATCTCGATACCGTGCACCCCACGCCGGTCGATGGTGCCAGCTTGTAATTGCATCTCATTCCGAATTCCTGTTAATAGACGAAATCGTATATTTAAGCGGATACCATTATTTGGATTTTGCTGATGATGGTTTGTCATGCAAAACCGGAAAACGAAACGGCGCATCAATCGCGCCGTTTTTAATTTCCGGAAATATTGTGAAAGTCATTCCGTGGGAATCGAGGGATTATTGACTCAAGATTATTGAATGGACTTCCGTTATGCCATGCGATTGTTCGTGTTTTATCGCATTCTGGAGTTGGCATGAAGTTCTTGGGTAGTCTCAAAATCGGCACGCGCCTGACCATCGGGTTCGCCATCACGCTGGTGCTGCTGTGCATCGTTGGCGGTATGGCCGTGTATCAGGCATCCCGCATTTACGGCGGCACACGCGATCTCGCCGACAACTGGCTGCCCAGCGTGCAGACGCTCGGCACAGTGCAGGTCGGCGCCAACGCGGCACGGCGTGCCACGCTCGCCGCACTGTTGACCACAGTGGAGCAGAGCCGGATCGACGAGACGAACAAGCGCGTAGCGGCCATCGAGTTGGTCAACAAGACAATTTCGGCTTACGGCACTCTGGTGGCCTCCGACGAGGACCGCCGTGCCTACGAGGCCGTGCGCGAGGCGTGGTCCAACTATCTCGCCATCGATAATCGCGTCGCCGAACTGGCCAAGGGCGACGAGGCCGCGCAGGGGCAGGCGCGCACGCTCGCCATGACCGACGCGGTGCAGTCTTTCGCCGTACTCAGCCAGAAGCTCGCTGAACACGTGGCGGTCAATCGCGCGGGCTCGGTGGCGGCGGGGGATGCCGCAGCAGCCGACTATCACGCGGCGTTTATCGCGACCATCGTGCTGATCGTGCTGGCGCTCGGGGTGAACATCGTTATCGCGCTGGTCATTACCCGTTCGATCACGGTGCCAATCGGCCGCTGCGTCGATATTGCCCAGACGGTGGCGCGGGGCGACCTTAGCTCGCGCATCGACGTGCATGGGCAGGACGAACTTGCGATGTTGCTTGGCTCGTTGCGCGACATGAACGGCAAGCTGGCGCAGGTGGTCGGGCAGGTGCGCAACACCAGCGAGAGCATTGCGACCGGCTCGGCACAGATCGCGGCGGGCAATACCGACTTGTCGTCGCGCACGGAGCAGCAGGCCGCATCGCTTGAAGAGACGGCGGCCAGCATGGAAGAGCTCACGACGACGGTCAAGCAAAACGCCGACAACGCCGAGCAAGGCAATGTTCTGGCTTCGAATGCGTCGCAGATTGCGCTGCGCGGTGGTGACGTCGTGCGTCAGGTGGTCGAGCGGATGCGCGAGATTTCCGAAGGGTCATCGCGCGTGGGCGACATCACCAGCGTGATCGAAGGTATCGCCTTCCAGACCAACATCCTCGCCTTGAACGCCGCCGTGGAAGCGGCGCGCGCCGGTGAGCAAGGCCGTGGCTTTGCCGTGGTGGCGGGCGAAGTGCGCACGCTGGCCCAGCGCAGCGCTAATGCCGCCAAGGAGATCAAGGAGTTGATCGACGCGTCGACCCGTCAGGTGAACGAGGGCGCAAAGCTCGTTTCGGAAGCCGGCACGACGATGGACGAAGTGGTGCAGGCGGTGAAGCGTGTGACCGATCTGATGGCGGAAATTGCGGCGGCGTCGACGGAGCAGCGCACCGGCATCGAGCAGGTCAATCAGGCGGTGATGCAGATGGATACGGTTACGCAGCAGAACGCGGCGCTGGTGGAAGAAGCCTCGGCGGCGGCACAGTCGATGGCTGCCCAGTCGAGCGGCTTGCGCGAGCTGGTGTCGATCTTCAAGCTCGATGGCGCGGCCAATCAGTCCAACGCGCCGCATCGCTTGTCCGCCTGACGTTTTCAACCGGCCAATAAAAAGCGGCTCGCCGACGTCAGCCGGCGAACCGCGAATGCCAGAACGCTCTCACCAGCGTCCGGCCCACGGGACCGCATGCGTCCCATGTTCTTTCTGCCGCGACATTGGCGCGGGCGTATCTCGCTCGGCCGGCACGAGGCTCATGCGGCCGTCACCGGCAACTGGCCGCCTGCCCCCCGGCGTGGCGGTCGTTGCCTTGTCGATTGTCTTGCGTGCGTGTGATCGGCGGCGCTTACTTGCCTGCGAGCATCGACCCGCGATCGCGCAGGTTGATGTGCATCTCGAAGGCGCGTTCCAGCGCATGCGGCGTGTGGCCACCGTAACGCTGGGCGTCGCGGTAGTAGTCGCGCAGTACGTCGCGATACGACGGATGGGCGCAGCGGTCGATCACCAGATTGACGCGCTCGCGCGGTGCGAGCGTGCGCAGATCGGCGAGCCCTTGCTCCGTCACGATGATGTCGACGTCGTGCTCGTTATGGTCGACGTGCGGCACCATCGGCACGATGCTGGAAATCTTGCCGTCCTTCGCGACCGACTTGGTGGCGAAGATGGCCATGCGGGCGTTGCGCGCAAAGTCTCCCGACCCCCCGATACCGTTCATCATGTGCGTGCCGCCCACGTGGGTGGAGTTCACGTTGCCGTAGATATCGGCTTCGAGCGCGGTATTGAGCGCAATCAGCCCCAATCGGCGAATGACTTCCGGATGGTTGCTCACTTCCTGCGGGCGCAGCACGAGCTTGTCGCGATAGCGTTCGAGATTGCCGAATACGCGATCCTGCACGGCCTGCGAGACAGTGATCGAAGACCCGGAGGCGAAGTCCATCTTGCCCGCGTCCATCAATTCGAAGGTCGAGTCTTGCAGCACTTCCGAGTACATCGTCAACTGCTCGAACGGCGAATCGATGAAGCCCGTGAGCACGGCGTTGGCAATGGTGCCGATACCCGATTGCAGCGCGGGCAGCGTGCGGGGCAGCCGCCCGCGCGAGACTTCGTGCTGGAAGAATTCGATGAGATGACCGGCAATGCGCTGCGTCTCGGCATCGGCGGGCAGGGCATTGGAGGCGCTGTCCGGGGTGTCGGTAATGACGATGGCGGCGATCTTCTCCGGGGCGATCTTCACGGCGGCCGTGCCGACACGATCGCGCACGTCGACGATCGGCAGCGGCGAGCGATGCGGGCGCTGTCCGGGGATCCAGATATCGTGCATGCCCTCGAACGCGAGCGGCTGCGCGAGATTGATCTCCACGATGACCTTGTCGGCGAGGATGGCAAAGCTCGCCGAGTTGCCGACCGACGAACTGGGCACGAGGCTGCCGTCTTCGGTGATGGCCACGGCTTCGATCACGGCCACGTCGAGCTTGCCGAATTGACCGGTACGCAGGAATTCGACGGTTTCGGACAGATGCTGGTCGACAAACATGACTTCGCCGCGATTGATCGCGCTGCGCAGCGTGGTGTCGACTTGAAACGGCAGGCGCTTGGCCAGCACGCCGGCTTCGGTCAGGGTCTTGTCGGAATCGTGGCCGAGCGACGCACCGGTGATGAGCGTGAGCTTCATCGGGTGGGCTTTGGCACGCTTGGCGAGCGCAATGGGCATGTCCTTGGCGTCGCCGGCGCGGGTGAACCCGCTCATGCCGACCACCATGCCGTCACCGACCAGCCGGGCAGCATCGTCGGCGCTCATCACCCGGTCGCGTAGCGACGCCAGGCGGATGCGGTCTTCATACATCTTGAGGCTCCTCGTCTCTTTCTTATCCGATCATCCGGTCCGCATTCCGCCGCTTGAGGCTGAACTCGGCCGATCGATCGCTTTGACGCAACGGCGGTGGGTACACCTGTCACGCTTGACTCGAAGTGTATTGACCCATCGGCTACATTTCCAATATATTGAAAGCGTTGTTTGAATACTTTTTATGTATTGATTCGGTTCGCCCTTATGGGGCTGGGCTGACGCGGGAGTGGGTATGGAATTGCGGCATTTGCAATATTTCATTGCGGTCGCCGAAGAGCGGCATTTCACCCGCGCTGCGGCGCGCGTGGGCATTCAGCAGCCGCCGCTCAGTCTTCAGATCCGGCAACTGGAAGAGGAGTTGGGCGGGCCGCTATTCGTCCGGCTGCCGCGCGATGTGGTGTTGACGGAGCTGGGGGAGGCATTTTTGCCGGAGGCGCGGCATATTCTCGAGCGCGTCGAGCGGGTGAAGCGGCAGATGCAGCAGATATCGCGTGGCGATGCGGGCCATATCCGTATCGGCTTTGCGGGCGCGACGTACTTCGAACCGACCATTCCGGCATGGATTCGTGATTTCCGGGCGCGCTATCCGGACGTGCAATTGCATCCGCAGCAAAGCAATACGGCGAGTCTGCTGGCGGCATTGGTGAACGAGGAGGTGGACGCGGCGTTTGTACGCACGCCGGTCGACGCGCCGCCGGGTATCGTGACCGTGCCGGTGGTGGATGAGGCGATGGTGCTGGTGCTGCCGCTGGGGCATCCGATGTGCGCACGTGAGCGCGTGCCGCTTGCGGCGCTGGCGCAGGACGAGTTCATCCTGCTGCCGCGTGAGATCAGCCCTGCGCTGTATGACCGTACGATTGCGGCGTGCGAGGCGGCCGGGTTCCGGCCGAAATTGGGGCAGGAGGCACCACAGATTACGTCGATCGTGCCGATGGTCGCGGCGGGCTTCGGGGTGTCGCTGGTGCCCGCGTCAGTAAGTCAGATTCGTACGCCCGGCATGGGTTTTTGGCCCATTGATGCTGCGATGGGCGAGGTGCCGCGTGCGCCGATCAGCCTCGCGTTTCGCGCCGCGCATGGCTCGGCGGCGCTCGGTCACTTTATTGCGATGTCGCCATCGGGCTTGCCGGACGGCGAGATCGGCGGCATCGCGTCACTGGGGGCCTGATCGCCAGCGGGCTTTGCTTCGTTGGTTATCTCGTTGGCAGCACGCGCACCGGGCGAACCGGCCGCAGGGCTGATGGCGGGCGCCGCGGCAATCACCCGCGTGGGCGCCAGCACGATCCCATTGAGCGAGCGGCCCGTGCTGCTCGATTTGCCACCGTCGGCGTAGTCGCCATAGCCACGGTGGCTTGGGCTTGTGACGGCATCCGCACGCGTCGGCAACCAGCCCCTCACACGCAATTGATTCACCAGCATGGGATGAATCAGCAGTGAGTAGAGCAGGCACGTGAGCGGCAGCGAGACCACCAGTGCCGACTCATCCCAGACGAACGCCGGGCCCAGCGCAAGCACGACCCAGATCAGTGCGTGCCAGCCAAAACCATGCGCCAACAGGTAAAGCGGTCCGAGGAAGAACGCCGCCACGCATGACAAATAGGTGATCTCGACGACATCCCCGCTTGCCGGGTTGCGAAATTTGAGTGTCATCGCGAGGTGGGGGACGCTGTTGAGCAGAAACCCACGTTACACGAGTGACGACCCCATTTCGTCCTACCCCGTCCTATCCATTTTTTCGCCCTCCCGCCCTCAAGTCATGTGGCAATCCGATGTATTTGAGCGCCGGCAACTTGCGGTGGAACAGGTAGGCTACACTTCGACCATGCCCCGTCGGGATCCGGGGCCCTATGGGGACTCCCACTGCCATGCGCACTCTTCGAAGGCTGACCCGTTGGCTCCCCGTCCTCATCGGTGCCATCGCAGGTGTGATCGTCATGCTGGTGGCCGCACAAGTGGTTCAGACGCGCGTCGACGATTTTCGCCTGCGTTTGTTCGTGCGCGACATCATGGGCTACATGAACGACGCTTCGATCTCGCGCCGCAACGCACTGTTTCAAGCCCCTCAGAACACCGACGTTCCCTGTACCGACGAGGATATCCTCGGCCTGCGCCGCGTGGCGATGCGCAGCCCGTATTTTCACGATATCGGGCGAGTCCACGACGCGAAGCTGCTTTGTACGGCCATGGTCGGCCGTCTCGCTACGAACCCCACGCTGCCACCCCCCGACCACGAAACACTTAACGGCGTGAAGCTCTGGCACACCATCACCGGCGTCATCACGCCCGGCGTTCAGGTCGATGCGGTCGGTTGGGGCGACATCGTGGTGTTCAGCTCTCCGGTGCTGCCGCCGCGACTCGGCACCCCCGATCGTGGGTTTGCATCGATTGCCTCCACTTACGACAAGCGGTTTCAGTTCTGGCGTGCCGGTCTGTTCGACGATCAACGTCAGGTCGAACTCGGTGTGACATCGCGGTGGTTCGAAATCGGCCCAGTGCGTCATTACGCGACGTGTTCGAACGCGGTGGATGTCTGCGCGTCGGCGGTTTACACGTCATCGAGCATTCTGCATAACCCGATCGGTCTGGCGATGGCGTTCGGCATCGGCGCGGCGCTGGGCGGCGCAGTGGGTCTGTCGTGGCGATCGCGCAAACGCTACCGCATGTCGGTGGACTGGGCGACGCAACACGCCGCCGAGACCGGGGGCATCACGGTGGTGTATCAGCCGCTGGTTCGCCTGCGCGATCGCAAGATGATCGGCGTGGAGGCGCTGGCTCGCCTGAACGATAGCGCGGGCAAACCGATCTCTCCTGAGATGTTCATCCCGATTGCCGAGCGGCGTGGTGTCATCGGACTGGTGACGCGGCAAGTCGCGCGGCGTGCGCTCATCGACATGCACGGGCGCGCGTTGGCCGATTCCGAATTTCACATCAGCATTAATCTCGCCGCCGAAGATGTCGTGGACACGACGTTTCACGCGTTCCTGAATCACATTGCGGCGTCATTACGCGTGCCACGGACACAAATTGCACTCGAAATAACGGAGCGTTCCACCGATAGCATGAAACGTCTGGGAGATGCGTTGGATCGGTTGCGTGCCGACGGTTATCAAATTCATATTGACGACTTCGGCACCGGCTTTTCGAATTTGGCTTACCTGTCGACGCTCCATGTCGATGCCCTGAAGATTGACCGCATGTTCACGCAGGCGATTGGCGCCGATACGGTGGGCAGCGCGATTGTCGATCAGATCTGCAAGATGGCGGCGCTGTTGAAAGTGGGCGTGATCGTCGAGGGCGTGGAAACGCGCGCTCAGGCCGTTTATATGCTCGCGCATTGTCCCGAGGCAGTGGGGCAGGGGTGGCTTTTCGGCAAAGCCGTTCCGGACGATGAATTGCCGTCGCCGGAAGCCCTTATGAAAGCGATGGCAGACGATGCGGAGACGGTCGCTTAAATCTTGCTGAGCGCCGGGATTGGGTTTTTCGTGCGTGTGTTTCTGTGAACTATTTGTGGCGGCTCTCCGGTGGTGAGAGAAATGGCCGGCAAAAATTGGTAATGATTATTTTCGTTATATCGGGCGAATTACCGAGAATAACGACACGCATTCGGCGCTAGATTGGAACCACCGTGGTCCTGATGTGCCCCCGACCTCCACGGACTATCCGGCTCGCCGATCTGGCGGGCCGCTTTTTTTTCCCGTGATGCACCATGATTTGTTCGCATGTTAGGATTCTCCAAAAAAGCAGCATTGGTTTTGTGACGCCACAGCTGTCGATTTGCAGATGGGGGACATATGGATAAATCTTTTCGTTTTTCTTGGCACTACGTGAGCGACACGGCTCCCGGCGTGCCGTTCGACCTTGAGGGCGCGGTCACGCCGCGCGCCGACGACCGCTTTGACGGTGCCGTCGATGCATACTCAGACGGGAATTACATCGGCCGATGCGAGTATTCGAGCATTGAAGCCAGTGATGCGTCACTGGCCGCCGAACAAATCCGTAAACGCATCGAGCGACGCATCGAAGATCGCGTCGCTCGTGAGCATCCGGTCACACATTGACCGCATTGCAAGCCTTGAATGCCAGCTGGCGCGTTTAGCGCCAGCGCCGGCAGCAGCCACCTCCCCAGTGGCCACCCCAACCGCCTCCCCAGCCACGCCCCCACGAGAATGAGAGCGATACGTTGCTGCCCCATGGCGACGGGGCGAAGCCCGGGTAAAACGGCGCATAGTCCGGGAATGCCGGATAGGCCGGGTATGCCGGATAGGCCGCATAGGCGGGGTAGGTCGCGTAAGTCGGATACGTCGCGTAGGTCGCGTAGGTCGGGTAGGCCGAATACGCGGGATACGTCGCGGGATAGGTAGCATACACCGGCGCGTTTGACGGCATTTGCGACGACTGCGGCGGCACGTAATCAGGCGGCACGGGCGAACCGTTCGGATACACGGGCGCGCGCTGCGGCGACGGCCGGTAGTCTGGCGGCACCGGCGAACCATTCGGATAAGCAGGCGGCGTAGCACCGTTGCCGCTGCCCGGTCGATAGTCCGGTGGCACCGGCGAGCCGTTCGGATACGCCTGATGCGCAGATTTTCCCGGTGGCGGTGGCGGCATGCTGATGCCGGGCGCGGGTTGGGCTTGCACTGGCGCTGCCGAAACACTCGGCGTGGGCACGGGGGCCGTGGACACATCGGTCGCGGAACCGGCTGAACCGGGGGCCGCGCGCATGGCTTGCGGCGCATTGGGATCTTGCGAAAACGTCAGCGCACCGCCCGGATATTGCACGACGTAGCAACCGGCGAGCGGCAGGGCACAGAGCAAAGCGGCGAGCGGAGCGATTTTCATGGCGAGGAGTGTAACGCAGGAAATCGCAGCACCGTGGGCCAGCGCCACGATATTGAACTGCGTTTGCATTACGATCGATTAAGCACGCGCTAGCCACTTGTGAATCATGTGGCACGGGTTGCACCTGTTCGAAATCGACAGGCAAAAAAAACGGCCAGCGCGTTGCTGGCCGTGAAATCCACCAGGAGGAGGTGGAGGAGACAGGTGCAACTATATCAGGGAAATCCCTGAACGGGTAAACCTGCGACGAAAAAATATGTAGAAAAACCACAACTGCGACAATTCGTCGCTTTTTGGGACGCCAAACCCGCAATTCCACGCCTGATATACCTCTCAGGTGCGTCAGCCGAGCCATTTCCCGTGCGGGGGATGGAGAAAAACCACAAAGTCCGGGCAGCGCGTTACCGCAGCTACCGCCGTTACTGCCGTTACTGCCGTTGCCGCCGTTACTGCCGCTACCGCCGACCGTCTTCGAGGAGAGGTATCCGATGTCTTCCAACGCTAGAAAGTGGGGCAATCACGCTGCCGTCGCGCCGATCTCCCGCGAACCCGCGCCGTTGCCCGGCACACGTGCCGATGCGCTCGCGCCCTTGCAGACGTTCGTCGCCACCCTGACGGCGTTGGTCGATCGCCAGCCCGATGAGCCCACGATCGTGGCCGAGGGGCGTGCCGCGTTGGCGGCGCTGATCGCCGACGATACCTGGCTTCCCGAGGAATACACACGCCCCGATCCTGCGCGTTATACGCAATACCGGCTCTATGTCGACCCGCAGGCTCGCTTCAGTGTGGTGAGTTTTGTCTGGGGGCCGGGGCAGTCGACGCCCGTGCACGACCACACGGTCTGGGGGCTGATCGGCATGCTGCGCGGTGCCGAAGATTCGCTGCCGTTCGCCCGTGCCGGCGACGGGCAACTGGTGTCGGCCGGTGACCCGGTCCGGCTCTCGCCCGGCACCGTCGAAGCCGTTTCCCCCTCGCTCGGCGACATTCATCAAGTGCGCAACGCCTTCGATGATCGCGTGTCGATCAGCATCCACGTCTATGGTGCGGACATCGGCCGGGTGGAGCGCGCCGTGTACTTGCCGGACGGCACCCGCCGCAGCTTCATCTCCGGCTACGCCAATCCCGATAGCCCCAATCTCGTCGCGCGCTGAGCGCGTCTTCCAGCCTCCCAATTCAGCGTTCTCGATGGATTCCCCGACGGCTTGTCCGCCGGCGAATCCGTTCGCTATTTGCCTTGAGAATCTAAGTGTTAACACCAAGCATCGAATTACGTTCGGCGATATAAACTTCCGCAAAGCGTAATTTCATGCGTGTGAGGATTTGCCGTGCCCGTCCTTCGACCCGACGCATGAAATGCTTCGCCCGCCTACCGGCGCGGCGAGGTGCCCGGCGCACGGCAGAGACAACACCAGCCGGCGCATCGACCGGGACGCAGTGACAAGAACGTTTGGAGACAGGATGAAAGCAGCAGAAGTGAATGTCGGCGCGCTGATCGACGAAAGCCGTCTGGGCGGTTATCAGTGGTGGGTGATTGCGCTGTGCGCCATGTGTCTGGTGGTCGATGGTTTCGACGTGCAGGCCATGGGCTATGTGGCCCCGGTGGTGATTCGCGAGTGGGGTATCGCGAAGGAAACGCTCTCGCCGGTGTTTGGCGCGGGGCTGTTCGGCATGCTGGTGGGCTCGCTCACGTTCTCGGCGCTGGCTGACAAGCTGGGCCGCCGTCCGGTGCTGATCGGCGCCACCCTGTTCTTTGCCGTGTGCATGATCGTCACGGGCTTTGCCAATTCGATTACCGAGCTCGTCGTCTGGCGTTTTGCGGCGGGCCTGGGTCTGGGCTGCATCATGCCGAATGCGATGGCACTGGCGGGCGAATACAGCCCGCGCCGCATTCGCGTCTCGCTGATGATGATGGTGTCGTGCGGCTTTACGCTGGGTGGCGTGGTTGGCGGCCTGATCACGGCGGCGATCATCCCGAGTCTGGGCTGGCGCGCGGTGTTCTTCATCGGCGGCGCGATTCCGCTGGTGCTCGGCTTCCTGATGTGGGCCTCGCTGCCGGAGTCAATTCAGTTCCTGATGTTCAAGAAGAGCGACGCGGCGCGCATTCGCAAGCAATTGCAGCGCGTGGCACCGTCGGCGAACCTGCCGGCTGACGCCCGCTTCGTGCTCGACGAACAGAAGGCCAAGGGCGTGCCGTTCATCGAGTTGTTCAAGGATGGCCGCGCGCGCATGACGCTGCTGCTGTGGGTCATCAACTTCGCCAATCTGCTCGACATGTACTTCCTGTCGAACTGGCTGCCGACGGTGATTCGCGACGCCGGTTATTCGACGCAGGTGGCGGTCATGGCCGGCACGGCGTTGTGGACGGGCGGCGTGATCGGCACGTTGCTGTTGGGCCGTGTGATCGACCGCGTGGGCTTCACGAGTGTGCTGGCCGTCACGTTCCTGATCGCGATTGCGGCGACGGCAGCGATCGGCAATCCGGCGGTGATGGTGTCGATGGTGGCGGTGTTCGCGGCGATCTTCTTCGCAGGCTTCTCGATCATCGGCGGTCAGCCGGCGCTCAACGCCTTGGCCGCGACGTACTACCCGACATCGCTGCGCTCGACGGGTATCGGCTGGAGCCTCGGCGTCGGCCGCATCGGCTCGGTGCTGGGCCCGGTGCTGGGCGGTGCGCTGATGCACCTGCAATGGTCGTCGTCGTCGCTGTTCCTGGCGGCAGCCGTGCCGGCCTGCATCTCGCTCATCGGCGTGCTGGCGATTGCCCGCATGCAACGCGGCGACGGCGGCAAGATGCGCGCTGCGACGGCGAGCTAAGTCGTGATGGTTTTTCTGCCGTGTCCGTGCGCTTGAAATTGAGCGCAAGGTAACGTGGTTCAACGCCCGCCAGCGGTATCATGGCGGGCGTTGTGCTTTTTGCACGGCATCTCGAGCACGCTATCAGCACGTTATAACTAAAACGAAAAATGACACAGACGTCCGAACTCTCTCCCGCCTTGCCGACCGAGCGTGTATTGCTGGGCATTCTTGGCTTGTTCATGATGATTGCCCCGGCGTCGACAGATATGTATCTGCCGGGGCTGGTGACGATGCGCCACGAACTTGGCGCGAGTGCGGCGGCCGCGCAGCTCACGCTCTCGTATTTCTTTCTGGGGTTTGCGTTCGGGCAACTGCTCTGGGGGCCGCTGGCGGATCGCTTCGGGCGGCGCTGGCCGATGGCTGCGGGCATCGCGCTCTATATCTTCGGCAGCGTGGGCTGCGCGTTTTCCGACACCATCGATCACATGATGATGTGGCGTTTCGTGCAGGCGCTCGGCGGCTGCGCGATGCCGGTGATTGCGCAGGCGATCGTGCGCGATGTGTACGGCGCGCGAAACAGCGCCCGCGCGTTTTCGATCATGTTGCTCGTGATGAGCGTGGCACCGATTGTGGCGCCGCTGCTGGGCGGCCAGTTGCTGCGCTTTACGACGTGGCGGGTGATCTTCGGAATTCTTGCGGCGTTTGGCGTGGTGGCCATGCTGGCGTTGTGGCGTTTGCCGGAAACCGGCGCGGTGCATGCGCGCACGGTGGGCGGCCCGCGTGCCATCGTCATGTCGTATTGGCATCTGCTGCGCGACAAGCATTTCGTCGGCTACATGGTGGCGGGCGGTGCAGTGTTCGGCGCATCGTTCACGTACATCACCGGCACGCCGCTGGTGTACATGGAGTACTTCCACGTGTCGCCGCAATTCTTCGGCGTGCTGTTCGGCATCAACATCGTCGGTATGGCCTCGATGACGATGTTCAACTCGCGCCGCGTCGGGCAGATTGGCTCGTATCGTCTGATGCGGGCCGGCATCATCGGTTGCGCGGTGGTGACGTCGGTGCTGTGCGCGACGGCGTGGCTGGGCATGGCGATCCTGCCGTTGATGGTGGCGCTGTTGTTCCTGTTCATGTCGCTGCGCGGCATCATTACTGCGAATTCGGTGGCCGGGGCGATGGCGAACCACCCGACACGCGCGGGTGCGGCGGCCGCGCTGGTCGGCAGCGTGCAGTACGGTTTCGGTTTCGCTGCGGGTGCGCTGCTCGGCGTGCTCAATGACGGCTCGCCGCGACCGCTGGCCACTGTCATGTGCGCCTTCGCGTTGCTGGCATTGGTGTCGATGCTGCTGATGTTGCCGGGCAAGCGCGCGGCGGCGTGACGGTGCGTTGATCGCGACATCAAGCCGCCGCCGCTGGCGGCTTACGGCCTAGGGCTTACGGCGCGGATCGCCATAGACCTTGGTAGCACAGGTGCCGTCCACGCAATCGGGCGCGGCGCGTACCCCAAGCCACCGGGAGACGCGAAGGCGGTTGCGCGCAAACAGGCGGTAGAGCACGCGCGCCGCAGACCGCAGCGCAGGTACCCGCAACGGTGCCACCAGCCAGCCGCGTCCGGTCAGCGTGTAGGCGGCGAAGATGGCATCGATGCCGATCAGACACGCCCCCTCGGCGTCCCACGCATGCATCTGCGCATTGAGTGCGGAGAGACTCACGCCGAGTGGTGCGGGGTCGAATGCCGGCGCGGAAATATCCACGAACGCCAATCTCTCTGCCCGATCTCTGGCGCGCAGTTGTCTGATTTCCCTCACGCAGATTGGACAATTGCCGTCGAAGTACACCGTCAGTGCCGTAGCGCCCATCGCAAACCTCCGATTTCATTTGTTTCTGTCATTAACGAAATTAGGCCGTAACGACGCCGTCGTCAAGATGAAATTTCTGTCTTGACAGAAATTTCCGTAATGTCTAGATTTGAGTCCATGGAACTCACACCGATCACTGAACGATTCATTCTGCACTGGGGCGAGATGGGTTCGCGCTGGGGCGTCAACCGGACTGTGGCGCAGATTCATGCGCTGCTTTATCTGGCCGGACGGCCCGTCCCTGCGGACGAAATTACCGACACGCTTCAGGTGGCGCGCTCCAACGTGAGCACGAGTATCAAGGAGCTTCAGTCGTGGCGGCTCGTGCGCACGGTGCACGTGCTGGGCGATCGCCGGGAGCATTTCGAGACGTCGACCGACATCTGGGAGTTGTTCAAACTGATCGTGGAAGGGCGGCGCCAGCGTGAAATCGATCCCACGTTGACGATGTTGCGCGACACGCTGATGAGCCCCGAGATGTCGGCAGAAAGCCGCGAAACCGAGCAGCGCATGCGCGATACGCTGGACTTTCTCGAAACACTCACGACGTGGTCGGACGAGATGCTGCGGCTCAAGCCCGAGACACTGATGAAGACACTGGGCGTGGGCGCAAAGATCAGCCGCACGGTGCGGCGCAAGAAGTCGTAAAGCAGAGAGGCAGGTAGACCGGCGGGCGAAACATCAGAGGGTCGTCCGCATTTTTTTACTTCAATATTTCTGTTTATACAGAAATTACTGTAGGAGATGTGAAATGCAATCGATGCTTTTCTTCGCCTTGTCTTTGGTGATTCCCATGACCAGCGGGTTGTTGGTGACCCGATACCTTGGCCCGGTGCTTGGCAGAGTGCTCACGGATCTGTGCGGTACCCGCGAGCGTGCTGATTTCTGGGTGCGAATCTGTATGGTGTTGCTGGTGGCGTTGCCGCTCTTTCTGGTGCTGCTGGTCTCGCCGGGCAGGGTCTGTCGACTGGATGCCGTTGAGTGCGCGGTCAACCTGATACGCGGCGCAAGCTTTTTCACGGTGATCGGTTTGTTGGTGGGCGTCTGGATCATTGCCTCGATGGTGCGCCGCTACTTGCCGAAGCCGGGCGCCAAGGCGCAAACGGAGAGTCTGGCGCCCGCCCCGGTCCCGGCGTTGACCTCGGGCCCGGCCCCCTCCCCAGTTCCAGTGCCGATGTCGCAGCGCGCCCAGCAATAAACTGCTGGGCGTGCCCGAGACCTGCGCCGTCTCTATTACAGCGCCAGCACCAGCTTCTTCCCGCAGGCGCGCGAGCAGCACGACATCATCTTCGTGTTCGCATCGCGCTCTGCGCGGGTGAGCACCACGTCGCGGTGGTCGACATCACCCTCAAGCACCTGCACTTCGCACGAACCGCACAAGCCTTCTTCGCAGTCGCTCTGCACGTCGATGTTGGCGGCACGCAGTGCAGTCAGCAGCGTCTGATCGGCCGGCACCATCACCGTAATACCCGAATCCTTCAGCGTGACTTCGAACGCGTGTTCCTTCTCCGGATCGAGCGTGCCCAGTTGCGACTGGAAGTGTTCGACGCGCAGGGTGTCTTCCGGCCAATGCGCGCAGCACTCGGCCAGACCGTCGAGCATGCGCACCGGGCCACAGGCATAGACCTGCGTGTCGGCGCGCGGTGCCGCAAGCAAATTCGCGTAATCGGCGCGCTGGCCTTCGTCCTTGACCCACAGATGCAGACGTTCGCCGTGCTGAGCCTGAAGCTCGTCGATGAGCGCCATGGTGCGGCGGCTGCGGCCGCTGTAGTGAATCTCGTAATCGATGCCCAGCGCTTTCGCACGACGCGCCATCGCAGCGATCGGCGTCACACCGATGCCCCCGGCGACAAAGATGGCGCGCGGCGTCGTTTCATCCAGACGGAAGTGATTGCGCGGACCGCGAAGGCGCAGGCGGTCGCCGGTTTGCAACCGGGTGTGCACCCAGTTCGAACCGCCCCGGCCTTCCGGCTCGTGCAGCACGGCGATCTCGAACGCACCCGCGTCTGCCGGGTCGCCACACAGCGAGTATTGACGCGACAAGCCCGTGTCGCCGCACTCGATATCGATGTGCGACCCCGGGGCCCAGCGTGGCATGGCACGCCCATCGGGTGCGACCAGACGCAGCTTCACGATGCCTTCGGCAACGGGCGTCACGGACTCGACCACGACCGGACGCGTCACGCTATGACCCGACGGCTCGCCAATGCGCACCGGCGAGTGGTTCGTCAGCACCGACGGGTCGGTGCGTTCCGGGTTCATCGCCGGATTCCACTCGACCCACACGTGCTCGGGGCCACGGAACGATGTGTTCGGCACATACGAGAACTGCTGTTCAGAGAGCTTCATATGCGGCAGACGGCGCGTGAACTCTTCGAGGAAGATCTGCATTTCCATACGCGCAAGGTTCTTGCCCATGCACTGGTGCGAACCGTAGCCGAAGGTGAGCTGATCGCTCGCGTTCTCGCGGCGAATGTCGAACAAGTCGGCGTCGGCGAAGTGGCCTTCGTCGTGATTGGCCGACGACGTGACGATAAGCAGCTTCGAACCCGCCGCGATGTCGATGCCGCCGATGGTGACGTCCTTCGTGGCAAGCCGTCGCCACGCGGCCACGGAGCCGTTGTGGCGCAGGCATTCTTCCACCGCATTGGGAATCAGCGACGGGTCTTCGCAGATTTCGCGCCAGACGTCCGGATGCTGCAACAGCAGCTTCATCGCGTTGGCGGTGGCGTTGGCCGTGGTCTCGTGCGCGGCGACGATGCCCGCCATCATCATGGAGTGCAAGTAAGAGTCGGTGACGACTTCGGGGTAATCCTTCTGCTTGCGAATTCCGTATTGCATCCAGCCCGGGCCGTCCGGCTGCTGGCGCATCTTGTCGAGAATCTTGCCCGCCAGTTGCCAGAAATTACCGACGGCGTGTGCGACGGCCACCTGTTCTTCGGGCTTCGGACGTCCCCACGTGTTGACGGTGTGCGCGATGGAATACTCGCGCAGCTTGTCCATGTCTTCTTCGGGCACGCCGAGAAAGTGCAGGGCGACGGTCAGCGGCACTTCCCACAGCATCTGGTCGACGAGGTCGGCACGGCCATCGTCGATGAAGCGGTCGACATACTCGCGGGCCAGTTGGCGCACGAGCGGTTCGTGATGCTTGAGATGCTCCGGCGTGAACGGCTCCATCAGCACGCGACGGCGCGGCATGTGCGCGGGCTCGTCTTCATTCACGAGGGTGCGGTTGAGCGCGAAGCCGTACGACGCGAGCACGGCGTTGGCTTCGGGGCCGGTCGGCGTGATCTTCTCAAGCGCAATCGACGGGCTGAAGGTCAGGTTGTCGCGGAAGATGGCCTTGATGTCGTCGTAGCGCGTGACCACCCAGTAGCCGAGCTTGGGGCTGTAGAACACCGGCTCCTGATCGCGCGCCCAGCGCACGTACTCGGGCGGGTCTTGCTGATAGCCGTCTTCGAACGGATCGAACTCGGCGGCGCGGGCACTGATGGGGCAGCCGTTCGGCGCGACGGTGGCAGCAGGCGAGGCCGCCGGTGCCTGATGGAACGGGCAGCCAGCGGCGCGCGCGGCTTCGGCTGCGTTAGCTTCATTAGCTTCGGTATTGGGGGAAGTGCTTTGGTTCATCCGGTCACGCTCTCTGGGTCCGGTGCGGCGTCGCCAACTTACGGCCTGCGACGTCACACGCAATCAAACAAGTGTAGAGGAGCGTCGCCGGTTCGGCCCAGCGCATGACACATGACACACGGCTCAGCCATCATCGTCATCGCGGTTACCTACGGCACGCGCGCAAGGCGGGGACGTCTCCTCAGCTCGATGCGATACGTTCTCTTACGTCACCTTTTCGTCGGCAGACGGACGTTCGCATTCTGTAAATCTCTTAAGCGTAAATATAATACGCATTGCGTAAATAAGTAGACTGGGGTTAACCTCTACGTCTCATGACGTCGGACGACGCGGCATTGCGTCATAAAATCTCGCCGATGACAACAAACAAACGACCCACCGCCGGCCGACCGCGTAGCGCGGCCACGCTTTCCGCTGCTTCCGGTGCTGCGGGCGCCGACAGCGATGCTCCGCGCGAGCGCGGCCGGCGCCAGCGCGTGCAATCCGCCGAGACCGGCATGGTGGTGCTCAAGGGCCTCGCCAGACTGGGCGGACGCGCGAGCCTCACGGTGCTGGCGCAGTACGTCCAGCAAAGTCCGGCGAAGGTGCACCGGTATCTGATGAGTCTGGTGGAAGAGGGGCTCGTCGCGCAGGACACGGATTCTCAGCATTACCATCTGGGCCTCGAAGCGATGCTGATCGGTGTGGCCGCGATGCGGCAGGCCGATCCGGTGCGTGCCGCAGAGCCCGCACTAGTCCGGCTGCGCGAGTCGTTCGAAGTCACGTGCTTCATCGCAGTGATGGGGAATAAAGGCCCGACGATCGTGCGCTTCGAAGAACCCGGGCTGCCGGTGACGATCAACGTGCGCATCGGCTCGGTGATGTCGGTCCTCTGGTCAGCCGCCGGCCGCGTGTTCCTCGGTCTGCTGGACGATCCCCAAGTGCTGGCGATGGCCGAGGCCGAACTCGCCAACGCGACGCCGGAACATCGCGCCCAACTCGATCCGGTTGATCCGATCGGCACGCTTCGCCAATCGGTGCGTACGGCGCAAGGGGCCAGTGTTCGCGATACGAACCTGACCGGTATCAGCGCGCTGGCTGCGCCCGTGTTCAATTACGACGGCCGCCTCGTGGGCGTGATCACGGCACTGGGCGCCACCGGCGGCTTCGACCCACGCCTCGATAGCCCCATCGGGGAAGCGGTTCGCCGCGAAGCACTCGCCGCCAGTCACGCGCTCGGCTACCGGCCACCGCTGCCTGCCAGCGCCTGATCGCCAGCGTTTAAGCGTCCCGGGGGTATCGTCCCCTCGGCGCTGTCGCCCCAGTTCCCGCCATCCCAGCACCGCATGCCCCATCGGGGCATGACGTCTATCTAGGGCGTTTCCTATTGTTTTTGAGGGTTTTGTGACCTGCATCGCGTGGACGCACGTGCTATCATTTGGTAATGATTCTCATTAACAATTATCGGAATCAACCTAATGAATGGCCGACGATGACATGAAGCCGCGCTGGCCGTCATCGGAGACCTCGCCCGTGGAGGTCGCAAATGCTCATGTTGAAACGTACTGTCGATCTCACGCCTCGCGTGTTGTCGATTCCATCTCCCGCGTTGACCTACGTGCCGCTTGGTCAGTTCGGGCAAGGCGCGCGCAAGGTGTCCGGTGGCGCCCGCCACCGGGCGCTTGCCAGTAGCGACGCAATCGACGGGGAAGTCGGCCCCGCCAATAGGCAATCGCCGCAATGTGAAGGCGACGAACTCTGGCTCTGGCGGTTTTTACTGGCCGGCCGCCCGTTCGGTGCCACCGGGGCCGCCGTTGGCGGGCCGGACGACGGCGCGACTTGGCTCTCGCCCGCCGAGCATGCGCTGGCCCGCCGTCTGCCGCGTACCCAAATGCGCCACCGCTTCATGTCGGAACGTATCGCGCTGCGCTGGATCTTCGGCCGCTGGTTTCGCTGCACGCCCGCCGCTGCCCCCGTCCCCGCGGCGACGCCCGGGGTTTCCTCCTTCGAATGTGACAGCCCGCACGGCAAGGTGTGGATCGACATGGCGCATGCTGGCCTCTGGCTGTTTGTCGCCCTTGGTCACGGGCCGCTGGCTCTCGCCGCGCATGCGCCCGTCGGCGCGGTCGCGGAGATCGCCGACGACAGCGAGGTGCTGGCTGCGCAAGACCCCTTCGCCGTGGCGCGCGACGCTGCCCACCGACTGTGTCTGGCGCGACTGGCAGGCGAGGGTGAATCGCTCGCATCAGGCGCCAACGTGCCGCTGCTTGCGCACCCCTACGTGAGCGTGCCCTACGCGGGGCGCACGCGCTATCTCTATGATATTTCCGTCGGCTCGCGCCTGACGGTGGTGGCCGCACGCGACACGATCGTGCATCGCATGCGTGGCTTTGGTTGGCAGAACTGAGCGATAGCCGACGGCTTCACCTCTTGACGGTGAGTGTGGCGGGTGAGTCTGGCGGGTATGACAGGCGTGGTGAAACGTGATGGCGGTAGCGGGGGCGAGGGCGGCATCGGCAGCCCGCGGGAATTTGCGCTATTCTGCCCCGTTGTTGTGCCATCCCGTCATCGACTTCCTGGAGAAGAAGCTCATGCGTCGTCGCTATCGTCATACGCTCGCTGCTGTCCTAACGGTTCTTTCCCTGCCGCTGATTCCGCTGGCAGCTCACGCAAAAGCGCTCACGGTCTGTACTGAAGCCAGCCCTGAAGGCTTCGACGTGGTGCGATACAACTCGCTCACCACGACCAACGCGTCGGCCGATACGGTGTTCAACCGTCTCGTCGAATTCGACGCCGCACAGGCCAAGGTGGTGCCGAGTCTCGCAACGAAGTGGGAAGTGAGCCCTGATGGCCTCACCTACACGTTCACGCTGCGCCCGAACGTCGCATTCCATAGCAACGCGGACTTCAAGCCGACGCGTGCGCTCAACGCCGACGACGTGGTGTTCACGTTCGACCGCATGCTCAACCCGGACGCGCCGTGGCACAAGCTCACGCCGTCGGGTTTCCCGCACGCACAATCGCTGTCGCTGCCCAAGCTCATCAAGTCGGTGCAGAAGGTCGATGCCGACACGGTGCGCTTCACGCTGTCGGAACCCGACGCCACGTTCCTGTCGATGCTGTCGATGGGCTTCGCTTCGATCTATTCGGCCGAATACGCCGACAAGCTGGTCGCGACCAACAAGACGGATGACCTGAATGCCCGCCCGATCGGCACGGGACCGTTCGTTTTCCGCAGCTATCAGAAAGACGCCATCGTGCGCTTCGATGCCAACAAGGCGTACTTCGCGGGCAAGCCGGCTTCCGACCAGTTGATCTACACCATCGTGCCGGACGCCGCCGTGCGTGCGCAGAAGGTGAAGGTCGGCGAGTGCCAGATTGCCCTCTCGCCGAAGCCGCTCGATGTGCAGGCGGCTCGCAGCGACAAGGCGCTGAAAGTGGTGGAAACGCCGGCGTTCATGACGGCCTTCGTCGCGATCAATACGCAGCACAAGCCGCTCGATGACAAGCGCGTGCGTCAGGCATTGAACATGGCGTTCGACAAGCCGAGCTACGTGAAGCAGGTCTTCGAAGGCACGGCGACCCCGGCGGTGAATGTCTATCCGCCGAATACGTGGAGCTATGCGAAGAACGTCGCCGACTATCCGCACAGTATCGAGAAGGCGAAGAAGCTGCTTGCCGATGCCGGCTTCCCGAACGGCTTCGATACGACGATCTGGACGCGTCCCAGCGGCAGTCTGCTCAACCCGAATCCGAAGGTGGGCGCAGAGATGTTGCAGGCCGATCTGGCGAAGATTGGGGTACGCGCCCAGATTCGCACGGTGGAGTGGGGTGAGTTGATTCGTCGCGGCAAGGCGGGTGAGCACGACCTGCTGTTCATGGGCTGGTCGGGCGACAACGGCGACCCGGACAACTTCCTGACGCCGCAATTCAGCTGCGCCGCAGTGACGTCGGGCACGAACTTCGCACGCTTTTGCGACAGCAATCTGGACAAGCTGATTGCGGACGGCAAGCGCACGCACGACATCGCCGCCCGTACGGTCAAGTATCAGGCGGCACAGAAGGTGATCAAGGACGATGCGCTGTGGATTCCGCTGGCCCATCCGAACGCGGCAGTGATCACGCGCGCCGGGGTGACGGGCTATCAGGTCAGCCCGTTCGGCCGTCAATACTTCGCCAACGTGGAAGCGAAGTAAGCAGCTAAAGCCGCAGCGCTACGCCGGTAGCACTGCGCAGTAGTACCGAACCGCCGCGCTGATTCGAAGTCATCCGAATCAGCGCGGCGGTTCTTTTTTCGTCAATTGCCGCGTTGGCTTTTCGCTTGATTCTCCGCTTCACTCTCTTCCTCTGCGATTCGGAAAATCTGCGAGAGATCGGCATCGGCCATGCCGCGATCGGCGGCATCTTGCAGCAGACGGCGAACTTCGGGAATCACCCGTTGCACGGTCGCACTCGTGTCGGCCAGTTCGGCAATCGCATCCAAGTCTTTGAGTATGACCCGGACCGTGCCGGTCGCGTGATCGGGCGGCGTGACCATGCGCGGCCAGAGCGTTTGCATCAACACCGAGTCGGCCCAGCCGCCGAACAGGGCTGACGGCACTGCGCCCGTATCGATACCGTTGCGCTTGGCGAGCACGAACGCTTCAGCGAGCCCGGCCAGCGTGGTGGCAACGATGGCCTGATTGGCGAGCTTGGTGGTTTGCCCGGCACCCACGTCGCCCATGCGCGTCACTCGTGCCGAGAACGCCCGCAACGTCGGCGTCACGGCGTCCACGGCATCTGCCGCACCACCGGCCATCACCGCCAATGTGCCGGCTTCTGCACCCCCGGTGCCGCCAGAGACCGGGGCATCGATCCAGACGTTGCCCGTCGCTTCTGTCCAGCGTGCCGCCAATGAGCGCGTGAGCGCCGGTGACAGCGTGGAGTGATCGACGAGATAACGCGGGGGCTTGGCTGCGTGCACGAGCCCGTGCTCGCCAAACACCACGTCTTCCACCGCCTTGCCGTCGCCCAGACACAGCAGGGCAATGTCGACCTGCTCGCCGAGCGTCTGCGGGCTATCGCAGGCGCGCGCTCCCGCCGTGGTCAGTGCGGTCAGCTTGGCGGCGGACCGGTTCCAGATGGCGACGTCGTGCCCGGCGGCCAGCAGCCGTTGCACCATCGGCTCGCCCATGCGGCCGATGCCGCAGAACCCGACTCGTAGGGGATGCTTCGATTCCATGCGTTATTCCTTGGCGGTGGTTGGCGTCTCCCCGATCGACGCTTCGTAGGGCCATTCGACCGCACCCGAGTGCGTGACGGCACCGAGCTTGGCCGGACGCACCAGCGCTTCGTACTTCTCGAGCACACCGCCGAGGCGGCCGCGCACGAATGGCTTGGTGCTGGCCGCGCGGGCGGCTAGTTCGTCGTCGGAGAGTTCGACGTCGAGCTTACCCTTGATCGCGTCGATATGGATGCGGTCGCCATCGCGCAGCAGACGAATCGGCCCGCCAGCGGCCGCCTCGGGGCCGACATAGCCGATGCACATGCCTCGCGTCGCCCCCGAGAACCGGCCGTCGGTGAGCAACGCCACCTTCTCGCCCATGCCTTGCCCGTAGATGGCCGCCGTCACGCTAAGCATCTCGCGCATGCCGGGGCCGCCCTTCGGCCCTTCGTTGCGAATCACCAGCACGTCCCCTTCGCGATAGGTGCCTGCCGCGACCACCGCCATGCAGTCTTCTTCCGTTTCGAAAACGCGCGCCGTGCCCGAGAACACCAACTGCTTGAGCCCGGCGGTCTTGAGTGCGGCGCCGTCCGGCGCGAGATTGCCGCGCAGCACGACCAGCCCCGCATTGGGTGACAGCGGTTCCGTGTGCGGTTTCACCACGCGCCCATCGGGGCCAGGGAAAGCGCGCAGTGCGGCTTCGAGCGTTTCGCCGCTTTGCGTGAGCGTGTCGCCGTGAATGTGACCACCGGCCAGCAGCGCGTTCAGCACGGCCGGCACACCGCCCACATGATGCAGATCAACGGCCAGATAGCGCCCGCCCGGCTGCATGTCGCCGATGAGGGGCGTGCGCGCCAGCACTTCGGAGACGTCGTCGAGCGTGAATGAAATGCCGGCCTCGTGTGCGATGGCGGGGATATGCAGCATCGCGTTGGTCGAGCCACCGGTGGCGGCCACGGCAGCGCAGGCGTTTTCGAGGCTCTTGCGCGTGACCAGATCGCGCGGCAGCGGCCCGCCATTGCGCAGTGCGCGCATCACGTTTTCACCCGCGCGGCGGGCGATGGCGATGCGCTCGCTGTACACGGCTGGCACCATCGCCGAGCCCAGCGGCGCAAGTCCCAGTACTTCCGCAACCATCGCCATGGTGTTCGCGGTGAACTGTCCCGGACACGACCCGGCAGTCGGCGTGCAGCGCTTTTCGATGCCACGCAGGGTATCGAGCGACATATCGCCACGCTGCGCCGCGCCCACGGCTTCGATGGCGGTGAGAATGGTGGCCTGCGTACCATCCGGTGCGACGCCCGGCAGCATGGCGCCGCCAAAGAGAAAGACGCCGGGCACGTTCACTCGCACCATGCCCATCAAAATGCCGGGCAGCGTCTTGTCGCAGCCGGCCACGCCCACGAGCGCGTCGTAGCAGTGCGCGCGCACGAACAATTCCACGCTGTCGGCAATGGTTTCGCGCGAGACCAGCGAGAAGCGCATGCCGGAATGGTTCATCGACGTGCCGTCGGAGACCGAGATCGCGGACCCGCGAATCGGTACACCGCCACCCGCCGCGACGCCGAGCCGAACGTTGTCGGAGATCTGGCCGAGCGACATGGAGCAGGGCGTGTTCTCGCCGAAGGTGTCGACAATGGCGACAAACGGTTTGTCGATGGCCTCGTCGTCAAGACCGGTGGCGCGCAGGAAAGCGCGGTGCGGTGTGCGCGTAATGCCTTCGGTGACCGTGCGCGAACGGTGTTTGTGCAGATCAGTCATGGGGAGTCCTGTTGTTCTGTGGGGGCTGGGGCGCCGTCGTGCTCGGGCTCAGGTATTGAGCAGCAGGCCGTTTTCGATCGCCAGCACCTGCCCGGTCATGGCCGGCGCATGGGCGGCGAGGAACCACGCCAATTCGGCGATTTCCGCCGGTTGCGATACCCGCTTGAGCGGCGCGTTCTCGCGCATGCCGTCGACCACGCGCCCGTAGGCTTCGTCGCCCAGCACGCGGCGCAGCAGACCGTCGTCGACCATGCCGGGGGCAATGGCATTCACGCGGACTTGCGGGGCGAGATTGCGTGCCAGCGATAACGTCAGCGAATTGACCGCACCTTTGGACGCCGCATAGGCAATCGACGACCCCGTGCCATTGAGCGACGCCAGCGACGAAATGTTGATGACGGCGCTCGACCGGCCCGCCGCAGCGCTCTCGCGCAGCAACGGCGTGGCGGCGCGCGTCATCTGGAACATGCCGATGAGATTCACGCGATAAATCCGCTCGAACTCGTCGGCATCGATGGCTTCGAGATCGCTGTGGGCAATCACGCGCGTGGTGCCTGCGCTGTTGACGAGCGCATCGAGACGGCCCCACTGCTCGGCGACACGCGCCACCATGCGGCGGCAGGCGCTGTCGTCGGCCACATCGGCATCGACGACGAGCGCCTGCGCGCCGGCGTCGCGGCATTGCGCGGCCACGGTCTCGGCGGCGTCTCGCGTGCTGTCGTCGAAATTGTTGATGGCCACGGCCCAGCCGTCACGGGCAAAGCGCAACGCGGTGGCGGCACCGATGCCGGTGGCGGCACCGGTGACGAGACAAACGGGAAAACTCATGCGTGACTCCGTTGCGGCTTGAGCGTCATCACGAGGATGGCGCCTGCCACCAACGCGCACGCCAGCACGATCATGCCCGGCAGCAACTGGCCGGTACTGTCTTTGAGAAAACCGATGACATACGGGCTGACGAAGCCCGCGAGATTGCCGGTCGAGTTGATCAGGGCGATGGCGGCGGCAGCGCCTGCGCCACCCATCATCGCCGTGGGAATGCCCCAGAACACCGGCGCGATGGAGTTGATGCCGATGGCGGCCACGACGAGTGCCGCCATCGACCACCAGAGATGTTGTGCCAGCAGCACCGACGCGAGCATGCCCGCCGCGCCAAGCAGGCAGCAAATGGCGACGTGAAGGCGGCGCTCGTTGCGGCGGTCCGCATGACGTGCGACCAGAATCATCGCGACCGCGCTGATCAACGAAGGCACTGCCGAGAGCAGCCCGATATTGCCGAGATTGGCGACGCCCGCCGCGCGAATCATCGTCGGCAGCCAGAACACCAGCCCGTAGTTGCCCATGGCGATGCAGAAGTACAGCAGGCCGAGCATCCACACTTTGCCGCTGCCGAAGACTTGCCGCACGCTGTGATGCGCGCGCGTGCGGTCATCGGCGGCGAGGTCGGCGGCGAGCAGACGCTTCTCGTCGTCGGAGAGCCACTTCACGGTTTCGATGCGGTCTTGCAGCACGAAGAACGCCGCGATGCCGACCACGAGCGAGGCGAGCCCTTCGATCAGAAACAGCCACTGCCAGCCGGCCAGCTCGTGCACGCCGCCGAAGTGCTGCATGATCCACCCCGACAGCGGGCCGCCGATGGCACCCGACACGGGAATCGCCACCATGAACAGCGCGATGATCTGCGAGCGCTTGCTCGACGGGAACCACTTCGACAGATACAGCACGATGCCGGGGAAGAAGCCGGCTTCGGCCACGCCGAGCAGGAAGCGCAGCACGTAGAACGACACCGGCCCCTGCGTGAACATGGTCAGGCACGAGATGATCGACCACGTGACCATGATGCGGGCGATCCACATACGCGCGCCCACACGATGCAGGATCAGATTGCTGGGCACTTCAAAAATGAAATACCCGAGGAAGAACACACCGGCGCCCGCGCCATAGACCGTCTCGGACAGCGACAGGTCGGCGAGCATTTCCAGCTTGGCGAAGCTCACGTTCACGCGGTCGATGTAGGCGACGATGAAGGCGAGAAAGAGGAACGGGATGATGTGCCAGGTCAGCTTGCGATACAACGCATCGCGTTGCACCGGGTCGACGGCTGCGCTTGCGCCGCCGCTCAGGGACGTGCTCATGGGTGTTGTCTCCGTGGACGCGTGCCGTAGGGCACGTCGAGTTATCTGGCAGCGTGGCGCTCGCGCATCAGGTTATGCGAGGTGAGGTGGTTTGTTCGACATCGCGGAAGCTCCCGGGAAGCGGGAGACATCCGCTGAATGCCGTCAAAAGCCCTGCACGACAGCGCTGCTCGCTGAAAGGGTAATGTCAGGCACGCGCTCCCCGCAAATCACACTTTCACCCTGCGGCATTACCGTTTGGTTATGATGTCGGCGCCTGAACCATTCTTTGCCGCCAAGGGGCGGCGCTCACCGATCTCGCGAGGCATCTGCCGTGGCAACAACCGACAACACCATCGAGCGCTTCTTTCGCAGCGGCCTGAAGCTTGGCCATCTGCGCATTCTGGTGACGTTGGGCGAGTTGCGTCAGGTGACGCGGGTGGCTGCGGCATTCCACGTGACGCAGCCAGCTATCTCCAAGCAGATTGCCGAAGTGGAAGAGGCGCTGGGCGCACCGGTCGTGCAACGGGTTGGCAACGCGGTTGAGCTGACAGGCATCGGGCGCGTGCTCGTGGAGCGGGGCACGGAAATACTGCGGCAGATCGAACTCGCGCGGCGCGATGTGAGCGCGCTGACTGCGGGGACGGCAGGCCACGTGCGCTTCGGTGCCGTGGTGACGATTCCCCAACCGCTCATCGCCCACGCCGTTGAGTTGTTTACCCGGCGCGCACCGACGGCATCGTTTTCGTTTGTCGAAGCCACGCTCGACCGGCTGCTCAAGATGATGGACGAGGGCAATCTCGACCTCGCGCTGGGGCGCAATCGCGTGGCCGGGCATTTGCCGGTGATGCGCCACGAGTCGTTGCATCACGAGCCGTTCGTCTTTGTGGTGGGCGCCCGCCACGCGTTGGGCGGCCCCGATACGGTGGTCAGTTGGGACGACCTGCATGACGTGCGCTGGATCACCCCGATGCGCGGCTCGCCTGCCTTCGCCACGATGGTCGAAATGCTGGCCGAGCACGGCGTGACGCTGCAACATCCGGCCATCGAATCGAGTT
Source organism: Pandoraea sp. PE-S2R-1 (assembly GCF_002179865.1). NCBI lineage: Bacteria > Pseudomonadati > Pseudomonadota > Betaproteobacteria > Burkholderiales > Burkholderiaceae > Pandoraea > Pandoraea sp. PE-S2R-1. Next base: position 504,783 of record NZ_NGUR01000007.1, read on the forward strand.
CTCTGGCGTTGAATCTGTCGTTACTGCGCGGCGGCGATTTTGTCTCGATCCTGCCGCTCTCGCTGGCTCGCCGTTACGTGCAGCGGGGCAGCATGCGCGTGTTGCCGCTGCCGCCGCTGGCCCCGCTGGGCGAGGCAATCCTGTACTGGCGCGAAGACACCACCACACCCGCCGCGCAACTCTTTGCCGCTTGTCTGCGCGAATCGTCGGCCGAATTGATCGAGGCGGGTTGAGCGGTGCCTTTGCCGGGTGCTTAAGCCGTCGCCAGCGCGGCGCGTTTCACGCCATAGCGCGCCCCCGGCGTGCCATGCCCGAGGTGCTGCGAGAGCGAACGGCGCGAGGCTTCGTGGGCGGTCCACTCGGCACCGTCCTGCAACGGCGGAATGGTGACGATTTCCCCCTGATCGAGTCCGGCCAGCGCGGCGTCGACCAAGTCTTGCGACGACATCAGCCATTCCTGCGGCAACTCGCCGTGCGGCTTGCCCGCCACATCCCAGAATTCCGTCACCGTGGCGCCGGGCAGAACCGCCTGCACGCGCACGCCCTTATCCGCCAACTCGTGATGCAGCGATTGCGACAGCGTGAGCACGAAGGCCTTGCTTGCGCCGTAGACGCCGTTGAGCAGCTCGGGCGCGATGGCAACGATTGACGCAATATTGATGATCGTGCCGCGCCCGCGCGCGACAAAACCTGGCACGGCGGCATAGGTGAGGCGGGTGAGGGCGGTCACGTTGACGTCGATCATCGTGTTCATTTGTTCGACGTCGGCTTGCAGCAGCGGCGCAACGGCGCCGAAGCCGGCGTTGTTGACGAGCGTGTCGATGCGGGCGTCTTCGCGCAGACGCGCTTCCACCCGGGCCTGTCCTTCACGGGTGCCGAGATCGGCGCTGAGAATGTCGACGTGGCGGCCGGTTTCGGCCTGAATGCGTTGGGCAACTTCGCGCAGGCGGCCGGTGTTGCGGGCCACGAGAATCAGATCGTGACCGCGACGGGCAAGACGGTCGGCATAAATAGCGCCGATGCCGGAGGACGCGCCGGTCACGAGGGCGGTGCCCGGTGCGTGTGAGGGAGTGGCTGTGGTGTTGACTGTGGCGTGCGACATGATGAATTTCCTATGCGAATGAGTAACAAGTCGAGTGCGTGACTGAGTGCGTTGGCCGCGTGGTTCGCAATGACGCCAGTAGCGGAGTTGCGGCATGACGCTGGCCAATGACTTCAGTGTGGTCTCGATTGCCAATGTCTCAAATGACAGGAAAACCACTTTTCAGGACATTTTTGTCCGGCGCTGAATTGCGCCGCCGACTAGAATCCAAAGCATTGCAATCTCTCGCGCCGGCGTGCACCCGGCACGTTGTCAGCCATGGCGTTACGCATCGGGTTGGTGGTGTATCCGGGGTTTCAGATGATTTCGCTCGCGGCGATGTCCGTTTTCGAGATCGCCAATTTCGGGCGGCCGGCGCCGCTCTACGACGTGAGCGTTGTCTCCGTGTCTGGGGGATTGGTGCGCGATTCGGCGGGGATTTCCGTGGCGACCGAGGCGATTGGCCGTCGGCGCTTCGACACGCTGTTGGTCGCGGGGGCGACGATCGTGATGCCGACCGAGCCGGAATTGATCGCGGCGTTGCGTCGTGTCGCGCCGCGCATGCGGCGAATGGCGAGCATCTGCTCCGGCGCCTTCGTGCTGGCCGACACGGGCCTGCTCAACGGGCGCCGCGCAACCACGCACTGGGGACAGGCGCATGCGCTCGCGCAGAACTATCCCGAGGTGATCGTCGAAGAGGACCGCATCTTCATCAATGACGGCCACGTGTGGACATCGGCCGGCATGACGGCGGGCGTTGATCTGGCGCTGGCACTGGTCGAGGCGGACTTTGGCGGCGACGTTGCACGTGAGGCGTCGCGCCAGCTGGTGGTGCACTACCGGCGTACTGGCGGGCAGTCGCAGTTCTCGACGTTATCCACGCTGGAGCCGAATTCGGATCGGGTGCGCACCGCGCTCGCCTATGCCCGTGAACATTTGCGAGAACCGTTGTCGGTGGAGCAACTGGCTGCACAGGTGCATTGGAGCGCACGCCACTTCAGCCGTGAATTCACGTTGCAGACCGGGCTGACGCCGGCCAAGGCCATCGAGAAGCTGCGGCTCGAAGCGGCGCAGGCGTTGCTGGAGGACGGCGAAGCGTCGATTGCGCGAGTGGCCGATATCACTGGCTTCGGCGATGAAGAGCGCATGCGCCGTGCGTTTGTCCGCACGCTGGGCAAGCCACCGCAAGCGCTGTTGCGCGAGGCGAGGGAGCGCGTTCGCGCCTGATCCGGGCGGGCGCGCTGCTCACAACCACGGGTAACACGCGCCAGCCCGGCGAGGCACGCACGGGTGTATCGCGAGCCACGGACGTGACCATTCGGCCGTCATGCCGCGCTAATCCAGCATTCATGCGGCTTCATGCGAAAACGGGCCGACAAAACCGGCCGCTTTCGCCGAGGCACAGGTTGTAAGCGTTTCATGAACGAAACACTTTCTGCACCTCGACCTTCGATGTCTCGCAAATCTAATTAATGGTTCCTTATAAATCAATGGGTTGAGTACTCTGGCACGAAATTCGCGTACATCGAGCGTGTATGGCGAAGCGCCAACCCGGATTTCCGCAGGCTGTTGGCAAGGGGTTCCTGTGCATTGGTGCACGGGCCGGCCCAGTATTGCCCGCGTTTTTCGTAGCTGCGCTCACGCCGTAATGCCGGACCTTTTGGCGGGGTCGGGTGTGTTCCGAAGTGAGTCGTGCGCGTGCGCGGGGAGGGGACCATGAACGGGTTCAAGGCGACATTAGTAGGTACAGCAGCAGCGCTGATGCTCTGCGGAATTGCGATCAATGCAACCTATGCGGCCGGTGGCGGCGGGGGTGGACGCGGCGGAGGCGGTGGCATCGGCTTCGGCGGCGGCGGCGGTATCGGCAATGGCGGCTTCGGCGGCCTCGGCGGATTTGGTGGCACCGGAACCGGGACGGGCACAGGCCCCGGCGGTGTCGGGATTGGCGGCTGCGGCTGCGGGAGCCACGGCAGCAGCTCCGGCGGCAGTAGCTCCGGCGGCAGCAGCTCTGGTGGCAGCAGTTCCGGTGGAAGTAGCTCCGGCGGTAGCAGCTCCGGCGGAAGTAGCTCGGGCGGTAGCAGTTCCGGTGGAAGTAGCTCGGGCGGCAGTTCCAGTGGCGGCAGCTCCGGCGGTAGCAGCTCAGGCGGCAGTTCCGGTGGCAGCTCGGGCGGTAGTTCCGGCGGCAGCTCAGGGGGCAGCTCAGGGGGCAGCTCAGGTGGCAGCTCAGGGGGTAGTTCCGGCGGCAGCTCCGGTGGTGGCAGTTCCGGAGGCGGCATCGGCGCTAGCGGCAGCAGCGGCGGTGGCGGTGGCGGTGTTGCGGGCCCGGGTGGGCGCGGATTGGGCGGGGCGGCGGGCGGCGGTGGACTCTCCGCGTTCGGCGGTCCGGGCAATGTCGGCGCAGGCGGCGGATGTTCGATGAATGGCCAGGGCGGCGAAGAGCCGTGCCCCTGAGTCAGTGGCGGTGGCGGGCCCGCACGCGTTCGGCACAGCGCGTGCGGGGTCTGTCCAGAGATCAAGTTGGCTAGCGAGTTTCGCAGGTTGTTCGTCGGTTCCTGACGCGACCGGCTGCCGGTGTTACCGTCAGCCGTGCCACCCCCCCGGCCCGTGATCAGGCTGTTCTCCCGGCGAAGCGCCCCTTCGGTTATCCGAAGGGGCGTTTTTTTGTGCGCGAGCACTGATCCATGTCTCGATCCACTTCCCCGTGATTTGCCTGCGCTATCGATATCGCCAAGGGATATCGAAATGCCGATAATGTATTTCGCGTTAACCCCTATCTATGGCAGCATCCGGGGTCTGGGTCGCTGCCGGCTGGCCGCCAACCGCGCGCTGGCACTTGTGAGGCACCTCGGAGCCTTTACACCGCGCAGACGACCCTTGCGACCCAACAGGTTCCAATAAGTCAAACAAGCATCGAAGGAGAAATCGAACATGCTGTCCCGTCAACTGATCAACGCATTCATCGGCGCAACGTTTGCGCTCGCTTCGCTCGGCGCTTCGGCCCAAACGGCCGACAAGCCCCTCAAGGTCGGCACCATGGCCGGCTCGGATGCGCAGATCTTCGAAGTCGTGAAGAAAGTGGCCCATCAACGCGGCCTCGAAATCAAGATCATCGAATTCAGCGACTACGCCCAGCCGAACGCCGCGCTCGACGCGGGCGACCTCGACGCGAACGGCTTCCAGCACAAGCCGTTTCTGGACAGCCAGGTCAAGGACCGTGGCTACAAGCTCGTGACCGCCGGCCTCACGTACGTTTCGCCGCTGGGGTTCTACTCGAAGAAGTACAAGTCGCTGAAGGATCTGCCCAACGGTGCCAAGGTCGGTATCCAGAACGACCCGTCCAACGGCAGCCGCGCGCTGCTGCTGCTTCAGAAGGAAGGTCTGATCAAGCTGCGCGCCGGCCTCGAAGGCAAGAACGCCACGCCGCTGGACATCGCCGAAAACCCGAAGAAGCTGAAGATCGTCGAACTGGAAGCCGCCCAATTGCCGCGCGCACTGCCGGATCTGGACGCTGCGTCGATCAACACGAACTTCGCTGCGCAAGCGGGTCTGGTGCCGCAACGTGACGCCATCGCCATTGAAGACCTGAAGGGCCCGTACGCCAACCTGATCGCCGTGCGTGCGCAAGACCTGAACAAGCCGTGGGTCAAGCAACTGGTCGATGCCTACCACTCGGACGAAGTGAAGGAATTCATCAAGACGCAGTTCAAGGGTGCGCTGATCGCGACCTGGTAAGAATGGAAGCAGGCCCAGGGTAAGTTGCACCACGCCCTGGCCCATATCGCTCGACGTAATGGCTAGGGGGCTTGTCAGTCCGTCCGCAGCCCGATCAGTTCCCTTTCTCTCGCCCGGCACACATGTGCTGGTCGTACGAAGTGCCGCTGAGCGAATCAAAGCAACACGAGTTTGAGTGATTCCTCGCGGGTTCAACAGCGTGGTGTTTTCGCGCTGCGGGAAACATCTAAAAGATCGTGGATAGCGGGTTTGAGAATCAGTGCGTCGAATACCGCCGTCAAAACGCGGTATGACAGTACCGAAAGAAGTCCTGCCAAGCCTGAAAGGATCGCTGACATTTCGAGCGGAAATGCGGCGGCCCATTGGATGTATCCAATCGCATACAGAATCAACGGTGCAAAGAAGGACGCCACAAAGGCGTATCCAGAATATCGTTTGATCCTTGGCAAAGATAGTTGCCTCGCCATTTCCGTCAAAGCTTCAATCTCCGCAGCCGAGCGTCCATCAACTGCGGGAATGAGCCATCGAAAGACCAGAGATGAAGTTGTCATCGTGAAGGCGTTGCGGTAAGTGTTGGAATACCTTCTTTCGATAAGAATTACAGAATCAGGTGATTGCGAGACGATGACGTGCGCATCTCCTGCTTTGATGCCGATGTTCGGATATCCCGGGCGAGATGACTTTCAAATATTGTTCCGTGCGTGGAAGTGTCGTGTCAGGTGAGCCATCCACGACTGCTCATTCGTCAGATTTCCCCTCTGATATGGCAACCCTTGACTAGAATGGAATCGACATTCCGATCGACAGGAGGTTGCCATGTCCATGATCAATGTCTCGATGATGCTGGTAGCGCTACTGGTGGGTTTCGCGATCGGCATGCTCGTAGATCACTTCTGGGTGACGCACCACGACGAGTCAGGCCCCGAGCACAAACGCCTCGACTGGCACGATATGTGGGAGCGTATCCGCCACCAGCATTAACGCAGCTTGCGCCACAGCGTCGAACGGCTGATGCCCAGCGCTTCGCATGCCGCCATGCGGTCACCACCGCAGGCGGCAAGCGTCGTGTGAATGCGCTCAAGTTCGGCGGCAGCGCGGCGTTCACGGCCGGTCAGCGGCGCCTCGGCAGGTGTGTTCGCCTGATCTGCGTTCGCACGTATTTCCCGGCCGCCGTTCGTTTTTGAAACATCCTGCAAATCCCGCGAAGTCTCGGACTCCGCCGCGCCGCCCAACTCCGGCGCAATCTCGATCAATCGCGCACGGCTGATTTCGCGCGCATTCACGACGTCGGCACACACCACCGCAATACGCTCCAGCAGGTTCTCCAACTCGCGCACATTGCCCGGCCAGCGATACATGGCGAGCAGCGGCAACAGCGAGGCTTGCAGCGCATCGACGCTCATGCGCGCCCCTGCCCGCGCAAGCGCCCGTTCGAGAAACAGGGGCGTGAGACGCGGCAAATCCTCCATGCGCTCGCGCAGCGGCGGCAGCACCATGCGCAGGATGTTGAGCCGGTAATACAAGTCCTCGCGAAACACACCGGCTGCCACTTGCTGGCGCAAATCGCGGTGCGTCGCAGCAATCACCCGAACGTCACACGGAATCGGTTCGTTGGCGCCCAAGCGCAGCACTTCCCGCTCCTGCAACACGCGCAGCAAACGCGTCTGTAACGGCATCGGCATTTCGCCGATTTCATCGAGAAAGATCGTGCCGTTATGGGCGGTCTCGAACAACCCCGCCTTGCCGCCGCGCCGTGCGCCGGAGAACGCGCCGTCCTCGTAACCGAACAACTCGCTTTCCAGCAATGTCTCGGGAAATGCCGCGCAGTTGATCGCGACGAACGGATAGTCGCGCCGCCGGCTCGCGTTATGAATGCCTTGCGCCAGCAACTCCTTGCCGGTGCCGCTCTCGCCGTGCACCAGCACGGTCGAATCGGTTTGCGCATAGCGGCGTGCGAGGGCGCGCACTTGTGTCATGGCCGCCGAGTCGCCGATCAGGTCGTCGAGCCGGTAGCGTGCCACCAGATGGCGTGGCCGATGCCGTGAGCGCAACGAGCGGTCCACCCGCGCAAACGCTTGTGAATCCTGACAAGTGAGCAGTGCCCCCGTAAGCGTGCCCTGATCGAGCAGCGGAATGCGGTTGACGACCCACGTCTTGCCCGCCATCGTGACGATCGCCTCCAGTTCCGCGCTCGCGCTTTCCAGCGTGCGGGAAATGTCGAGCCCGGGGGCAATGGAGTCGAGCGGCCGGCCGACGACGTCGGCAACTGTCACGCCCAGCATGCCCGCCATCGACGCATTCATCGCTTCAATGCGTCCGTTCAGATCGACCGCCGCGACGCCTTCGCGAAGGTGGCGCAGCACCGTGTCGAGCCGCTCGCGGCGTTGCGCTTCAATGCGCCCGAAGCGAGCCACTTCAAGCGCCGTATCGAAGGCAGCGCGCACGGAGTCCTGCGAATACAGAAACACGCCGGTGAGACCCGCGCGTTCGGCGAGTTCGGTCACGAGGCCGGGGCCGACGATGACTTCCGCGCCCTCATCGCGCAGACGGTGAACAAGGTCGTCAGCATCGTGCGCATCGAGATAGGCGTGCTGTGAAATGTCGAGGCCGAAGGCATGCTTGAAGCGCTCGAATTCCGGCGCCGGGCGTGCATAGGACACAAGGGCGATGCGCGAGGCCGGCGACGTCGAGGGCAGCGCGCGGCGTGCGCGCGCCAGCGCATGCATCACGTCGAAGCCGGTCACTTTGACGAGCACCACGGGCAACGCGACACGCTCGCGCAGAAAGGCCCCGTTCGAGCCCGCCGCGACGATACCGTCGACACTGCCTGCGGGAAGCCGCTCAAGCGCTTCGATGACCGCTTCGTAACCCTTGTCGATGATCTCCACGTCGGCCTGCGCTGCGTAGTCGGGAACGATGTCGCGATACAACTCGCCGAGCTTGCTGATGCCGACCGCCCAGATCACCGGCTTGCGCACGGCGGTGGCAGGCAAGGCAATGCCTGAGCGCGACAATGCAAGCGGCAGACGGGAAGCGTCGGAGGTGGAGGCGGGCATACGCAGATCCTGAGTGGCTTGGCGACGCAGGAAGGGGGGCAACATCCCGCTATCGCCGTGAAACGAATCGCGTTATCGTAGCACGATGTCTCAAATGTTCCATTTCATGTTTCAAAATGAAACGCATTGCGACATATGGGAAATTGCCAAGCGAGACCGAGCCTCGCGGCACTTGACGTAAACGTCACAAGCGCGCCAAATTTCCGCTGCTAAATGAATGTGTTAGCGGCGAGGCGAGAATTGCCGCCGCAGTGAGGCCGCTCGCTGGCACGCCCATTGCTATCTACAAGCCGCTACCCAAGAACTATTCGCCGTTTCGGGCAGTACAGACGGCACCCGCACGCATCAACACACACTCACCGCGCCTGCGGTCATCGCCATCGAACGCCGGTGGTCGATGCCATCAGGCGCAACACGACCGAGGGACTCAAGTGACGCATACCATTCGTTCGGCCGGCGCCGCCTTCCGCGAGGCCGTCAAGACCGAGCAACCGTTGCAGGTTGTCGGCGCGATCAACGCCAATCACGCCTTGCTGGCGAAAGCCGCGGGCTTCAAGGCGATCTATCTGTCCGGCGGCGGTGTCGCTGCCGGTTCGCTGGGCTTGCCCGATCTGGGGATTTCCACGCTCGATGACGTGCTTACCGACGTGCGCCGCATCACCGACGTATGCGATCTGCCGCTGCTGGTGGATGTCGACACCGGTTTCGGCCCGTCGGCGTTCAACATCGCGCGCACCGTGCAATCGCTGATCAAGTTCGGCGCAGGTGCGATGCACATTGAAGATCAGGTCGGTGCCAAGCGTTGCGGCCACCGTCCCGGCAAAGCGATCGTGACCCAGCAGGAAATGGTCGACCGTATCAAGGCCGCCGTCGATGCCCGCACGGATGAGAACTTCGTGATCATGGCGCGTACCGATGCGCTGGCCGTCGAAGGCCTGCAAGCGGCGATCGATCGCGCATGTGCGTGTGTCGAAGCCGGTGCCGACATGATCTTCCCCGAAGCCATGACCGAACTGCCGATGTATCGCCAGTTCTCCGATGCCGTGAAGGTGCCGGTGCTGGCCAACATCACCGAATTCGGCTCGACGCCGCTCTTCACCGTCGAAGAACTCAAGAGCGCGCAAGTCGGTCTGGTGCTGTACCCGTTGTCGGCGTTCCGCGCCATGAACAAGGCAGCGCAGAACGTCTATCACACGATTCGTCGCGACGGCACGCAAAAGGCCGTACTCGACACGATGCAAACGCGCGCCGAGCTCTACGAGAGCATCGGCTACCACGCTTATGAACAGAAGCTCGACGCCCTGTTCGCACAACAGAAATAACCGAACCCCTGATCTGGAGGAAAGCATGAGCGAGACGACTGCAACCGGTTTCAAGCCCAAGAAGTCCGTGGCCCTGTCGGGCGTGACCGCCGGTAACACCGCGCTGTGTACGGTGGGCCGTTCGGGTAACGATCTGCACTACCGTGGCTACGATATTCTGGATCTGGCCCAGACCTCGGAATTCGAAGAAATCGCCTACCTGCTGGTCTACGGCAAGCTGCCGACGGTGCCCGAACTCAAGGGCTACAAGGCCAAGTTGAAGTCGCTGCGCGGGCTGCCCGCTGCGGTCAAGACGGCGCTGGAAGCCGTGCCCGCTGCGGCGCACCCGATGGACGTGATGCGCACTGGCGTGTCGGTGCTCGGCACGGTGCTGCCGGAGAAAGACGATCACAACATCCCGGGCGCGCGCGATATCGCCGACCGCCTGATGGCCAGCTTCGGCTCGATGCTGCTGTACTGGTTCCACTTCAGCCAGAACGGCGTGCGCATCGACGTGGAAACGGACGACGACAGCATCGGCGGACACTTCCTGCACCTGCTGCATGGCGAGAAGCCGTCCGACCTGTGGGTGCGTGCGATGCACACCTCGCTGATTCTTTACGCCGAGCACGAATTCAACGCGTCGACGTTTACGGCGCGTGTGATTTCGGGCACGGGGTCGGACATCCATTCGGCCATCACGGGCGCTATTGGCGCACTGCGCGGCCCGAAGCATGGCGGCGCCAACGAAGTGGCGTTCGAGATTCAGAAGCGCTACGACTCGCCGGATGAGGCGGAAGCCGACATCCGCGCCCGCGTGGAAAACAAGGAAGTGATCATCGGCTTCGGTCATCCGGTCTACACCGTGAGCGATCCGCGCAACAAGGTGATCAAGGAAGTGGCGCACGAGCTGTCGAAGGATCAGCAGAACACGAAGATGTACGACATTGCCGAGCGTCTCGAGACGGTGATGTGGGACGTCAAGAAGATGTTCCCGAATCTGGACTGGTTCAGTGCCGTGAGCTACCACATGATGGGTGTGCCGACCGCGATGTTCACGCCGTTGTTCGTGATCGCACGCACGTCGGGCTGGAGCGCGCACATCATCGAGCAGCGCATCGACAACAAGATCATTCGTCCGAGCGCCAACTACACCGGGCCGGAAGATCAGAAGTTCGTGCCGATCGAAAAGCGCTGAGCGCTGTCCGGCTTAAGGTCGGACTTGTCGGACTTGCCGGACTTATAACTTCCTCACAAATGATGAATACCGACTACCGTAAATCCCTGCCCGGGACGTCGCTCGACTATTTCGACGCCCGGGCCGCCGTCGAGGCGATTGCCCCGGGGGCTTACGACACGCTGCCCTACACCTCGCGTGTGCTTGCCGAAAACCTGGTGCGCCGCTGCGACCCGGCGGCGCTGACCGAGTCGCTCAAACAACTGATCGAGCGACGCCGGGATCTGGATTTCCCGTGGTTCCCCGCCCGCGTGGTCTGCCACGACATTCTCGGCCAGACGGCCCTCGTCGATCTCGCCGGCCTGCGCGATGCCATCGCGGCGCAAGGCGGCGACCCGGCGCTGGTCAACCCTGTCGTGCCGACACAACTCGTGGTCGATCACTCGCTTGCCGTCGAATGCGGCGGGTTCGATCCGGATGCGTTCGCGAAGAACCGCGCCATTGAAGACCGTCGCAACGAGGACCGTTTCGACTTCATCAACTGGACCAAGAAGGCGTTCAAGAACGTCGACGTGATTCCCCCGGGCAACGGCATCCTGCACCAGATCAATCTGGAGCGCATGAGCCCCGTGGTTCAGGTGAATCAGGGCGTGGCGTATCCCGACACGCTCGTGGGCACCGACTCGCATACCCCGATGGTCGATGCGCTGGGCGTGATTGCCATTGGCGTTGGTGGCCTCGAAGCCGAGAGCGTGATGCTGGGCCGCGCGTCGTGGATGCGTCTGCCGGATATCGTCGGTGTGGAACTGACGGGCAAGCCGCAGCCGGGCATTACGGCCACCGACATCGTGCTCGCGCTGACCGAATTCCTGCGCAAGTCGAAAGTAGTGTCGGCGTATCTGGAGTTCTACGGTGAGGGCGCTGCCAACCTGACGCTGGGCGACCGCGCAACGATCTCGAACATGGCGCCTGAATTCGGCGCGACGGCGGCGATGTTCTACATCGACGCGCAAACCATCAAGTACCTGAAGCTGACGGGCCGCGACGACGCATTGGTCGAACTGGTCGAGACCTATGCCAAGCAGACGGGCTTGTGGGCCGACACGCTGACCGGCGCGCAGTACGAGCGCGTGCTGACGTTCGATCTGTCGAGCGTCGTGCGCAACATCGCCGGGCCGTCGAACCCGCACAAGCGTGTACCGACGAGTGAACTGGCCGAGCGCGGCATCAGCGGCAAGGTCGAGAACGAGCCGGGCCTGATGCCCGACGGCGCCGTCATCATCGCGGCCATCACCAGCTGCACGAACACCAACAACCCGCGCAACATGATTGCGGCCGGGTTGTTCGCCCGCAACGCCAACCGCGCAGGCCTCACGCGCAAGCCGTGGGTGAAGAGCTCGCTCGCACCCGGTTCGAAAGCCGTCACGTTGTATCTGGAAGCCGCCGGTCTGCTGCCGGAACTGGAGCAACTCGGCTTCGGCGTGGTCGCCTATGCCTGCACGTCGTGCAACGGCATGTCGGGTGCGCTCGATCCGGTGATTCAGAAAGAAATCGTCGCGCGCGATCTGTACGCTACGGCCGTGCTGTCGGGCAACCGCAACTTCGACGGCCGCATTCACCCGTATGCCAAGCAGGCGTTTCTGGCATCGCCGCCGCTGGTCGTGGCTTATGCGATTGCGGGCACGATCCGTTTCGATATCGAGAAGGATGTGCTCGGTGTCGACGGCAACGGCCGCTCGGTGAAGTTGGCCGACCTGTGGCCGAGCGACGAAGAGATCGACAGCATCATTGCGCAGAGCGTGAAGCCGGAGCAGTTCCGCCGCGTGTACGAGCCGATGTTCGCAGCGTCGGTCGATAACGGCGAGCGTGCCGACCCGCTGTACGACTGGCGCGAGATGAGCACGTACATTCGCCGTCCGCCGTATTGGGAAGGCGCGTTGGCGGGCGAGCGCTCGCTCAAGGGCATGCGTGCGCTGGCCGTGCTGGGCGACAACATCACCACCGATCACCTCTCGCCGTCGAACGCCATCATGGCCGATAGCGCGGCGGGCGAGTATCTGACGAAGATGGGGCTGCCGGAAGAAGACTTCAACTCGTACGCGACGCACCGTGGCGATCACTTGACGGCACAGCGTGCGACGTTCGCCAACCCGACGCTCAAGAACGAGATGGTGGTAGTCGACGGGCAGGTCAAGGCGGGCTCGCTCGCGCGCATCGAGCCGGAAGGCAAGGTCACGCGTATGTGGGAAGCCATCGAGACATACATGGCGCGCAAGCAGCCGCTGATCGTGATTGCCGGGGCCGACTACGGCCAAGGGTCGTCGCGTGACTGGGCGGCCAAGGGCGTGCGTCTGGCGGGCACCGAGGCGATTGTGGCCGAGGGTTTCGAGCGCATTCACCGCACCAATCTGGTCGGTATGGGCGTGCTGCCGCTGGAGTTCAAGCCGGGCACCGATCGCAAGACGCTGGGTATCGACGGCACGGAAACGTTCGACGTCATTGGCGAGCGCACGCCGCGCGCCGATCTCACGCTGGTGATTCATCGCCATAAGAACGGCCGTGACGAGCGCGTAGAGGTACCGGTGACCTGCCGTCTGGATACTGCGGAAGAAGTCTCGATCTACGAAGCGGGCGGCGTGCTGCAACGCTTCGCGCAGGACTTTCTGGAGTCGTCACATGCGGGCGCTTCGGCCTGAATCAAGCGAAGCACCGAGGAGAAACGAGATGGCGCATCAGCCGCAAATCCGCATTCCCGCCACGTATATGCGTGGCGGTACCAGCAAGGGCGTGTTCTTTCGCCTGCAAGACCTGCCCGCCGCGGCGCAAGTGCCGGGCGCCGCGCGCGACGCGTTGCTCATGCGTGTGATCGGCAGCCCCGATCCGTATGGCAAGCAGATCGACGGCATGGGCGGGGCCACGTCGAGCACCAGCAAGACGGTGATTATCGCGAGGAGCGAGCGCCCCGGTCACGATGTGGACTACTTGTTCGGGCAAGTGTCGATCGATCAGCAGTTTGTCGACTGGAGCGGCAACTGCGGCAATCTGTCGGCCGCCGTGGGGCCGTTCTCCATCAGCGCCGGGCTGATCGATGCGTCGCGCGTGCCGCACGATGGCGTGGCTGTCGTGCGCATCTGGCAGGCGAACATCGGCAAGACGATCGTCGCGCACGTGCCGATGACGGCCGGTGCGGTGCAGGAGACGGGCGACTTCGAACTCGACGGCGTGACGTTCCCGGCCGCCGAAGTGCAACTCGAATTCCTCGACCCGGCCGCGGAAGAAGAGGGTGACGGCGGCGGGGCGATGTTCCCGACGGGGCATCTCATCGACGATCTCGAAGTGCCGGGTGTCGGCACCTTCAAGGCGACGATGATCAACGCGGGCATCCCGACGATTTTCCTCAATGCCGAGGACATCGGTTACCGGGGCACCGAGTTGCAGGACGCGATCAACAGCGACGCGAAGGCCCTCACCATGTTCGAGACGATTCGTGCCCATGGGGCGATTCGCATGGGCCTGATCAAGGACGTGTCGGAGGCGGCAAAGCGTCAGCACACGCCGAAGGTGGCGTTCGTGGCAAAGCCGGCCGATTACACGGCGTCGAGTGGCAAGGCCGTGAAGGCAGGCGACGTGGATTTGCTGGTGCGCGCGTTGTCGATGGGCAAACTGCATCACGCGATGATGGGCACGGCAGCCGTATGCATCGGCGCGGCGGCATCGATTCCGGGCACGCTGGTCAATCTCGCGGCAGGCGGCGGCGAGCGCAGTGCGGTGCGGTTCGGGCATCCGTCCGGCACGCTGCGCGTGGGCGCCGAGGCCGGTCAGGTCGATGGCGAGTGGACGGTCACCAAGGCGATCATGAGCCGCAGCGCACGCGTGTTGATGGAAGGCTGGGTACGGATTCCGGGCGACGCGTTCTGACGGCAGTGCTACGACGGTAGCGGGTTTCGGCGGCTGGCAAGCGTTGCGCTTGTCAGCCGCTTATCATTGGGAATCACGAAACGCTGCTGCGGAGGTTTCAGTGCCGGGCGGTGTTGATCAAACGTCACACGAGCCACACGAGCCACACGAGCCACAGGAGGCAGCCGATGTCCGCTGGCATTTCGAATGTGCGTCCCGCACCCGACAAGGTACTCACCGACATTGTCGACTACGTCCTCACTTACGAGATCCGCAGCGATCTCGCCTTCGACACCGCCCGCAACTGCCTGATCGATACGCTGGGCTGCGGCTTCGAGGCGTTGTCATACCCCGCCTGCACCAAATTGCTCGGGCCAATCGTGCCGGGCACGGTGGTGCCGAACGGCGCGAAGGTGCCGGGCACGCCTTATCAGCTCGATCCGGTGCAGGCCGCGTTCAGTCTGGGCGCGATGATCCGGTGGCTCGACTTCAACGACACATGGCTCGCCGCCGAATGGGGCCATCCGTCGGACAATCTCGGCGGCATTCTCATGACCGCCGACTGGCTTTCGCGCACGGCCGTCGCGGAAGGCGGCAACCCGCTGACGATGCGTCATGTGCTCGCGGCGATGATCAAGGCCCATGAAATTCAGGGCTGTCTGGCACTTGAGAATTCGTTCAATCAGGTCGGGCTCGATCACGTGGTGCTGGTGAAAGTGGCGTCGACGGCGGTGGTCGGCGAAATGCTCGGCCTCACGCGTGACGAGTTGATCAACGCGTTGTCGCTAGCGTTTGTCGACGGCCAGAGTCTGCGCACGTACCGGCACGCGCCGAACACCGGCAGCCGCAAGTCATGGGCTGCGGGCGATGCCACGAGTCGCGCAGTGCGTCTTGCGTTGATGGCGCGCGCGGGTGAAATGGGCTATCCGTCGGTGTTGACGGCGAAAACGTGGGGCTTCTACGACGTGCTGTTCAAGGGCAAGCCGTTCGCATTCCAGCGGCCCTATGCGTCGTATGTGATGGAGAACGTGCTGTTCAAAATCTCTTTCCCGGCAGAGTTCCACGCGCAGACGGCGGCCGAGGCGGCGATGACGCTGCACCAGCAGTTGCAGAACGCGGGGCGTAATGCGGAGGATATTCAGTCGGTGACCATCCGCACGCACGCGGCCGCGATCCGGATCATCGACAAGCAGGGGCCATTGTCGAATCCGGCCGATCGCGACCACTGCATTCAATACATGGTGGCCGTGCCGCTGCTCTTCGGCCGGCTCACGGCAAACGATTACGAAGACGTGGTGGCGGCCGATCCGCGTATCGATGCGCTGCGCGCCAGAATCGTTTGCGTGGAAGATCCCCAGTTCACGCGCGACTATCACGACCCGGACAAGCGTTCGATTGCCAATGGCTTGACGGTGACCTTCAACGACGGTACTACGCTGGCAGAAGTGCTTGTCGAATATCCCATCGGTCATAAGCGTCGGCGCGATGAAGGGATTCCGCTACTCGTGGAGAAATTCAAGACGAATCTGGCGCGCCGATTCGCAGCGCGTGCACAGGCTCGCATTCTCGAGGTGGCGCTGGATCAACAGCGACTCGAAGCGATGCCCGTGCACAAGTTTGTGGATCTGATGGTGTGACGCTGTGGGTCAACTCATTCCGCGCTCGCACCGGCCTGCGCCGTGCGGCGCGGTGTGCCGAGCCAGTGGATGGCGAGTGCCGTCACCCCCAGCGCGATACCGAACCAGACGATGCCGGTCCAGCCGTAACGCGTCATCAACCAACCGCTGAGCGTGGCACCTACCGCGCCGCCAAAGAATGTGGCCGTCATGTATAGGCTGTTGATGCGGCCTTGTGCCTTCGGATCGACGGCAAATGCCCGCGTCTGATTCGACACCAACCCGGCCTGCACGCCGATGTCGAGCACCACCACGCCAATCACCAGCAAGGCCAGCGACGTCTGCGCGCCGCCCAGCAACACATACGCCAGGGTCACGATACCGATACTGGCGGCAATCACGCCACGCGGTCCGATCTTGTCGGTCGCCCGTCCGCCGAACGACGCAGCGAATGCGCCGGCTGCGCCGATGATGCCGAAGCCACCGGCCCATGCGCTGCCAAGATGCCACGGGCCGTCGGCAAGCAAGGCCGCCAGATTCACCCAGAAGGCATTGAAACAGGCCCACAGCAGCGACTGAATAATCATCGATTCGCGAATCGGCCGGTTGTCGCGCATCAACGGCCAGAGCGACGCCAGCAACTTGCCGTACGACAGGTTCGTGCTCGGCACGCCCTTCGGCAGCAACGAGGCGGCTGCGATGAAGACCGGAATCATGAATGCCGCTTCGAGCGCATACACCGCTCGCCAGCCGTACGCCTCACCGACGGCGCCTGCAATCGTGCGGCCCAGCAGAATGCCGACCATGATGCCACTCACGACGGTGCCGACCGAACGTCCGCGCTGGCTCGGCGGCGACATCACGGCGGCGAACGGCACCAGTTGTTGTGGCACGCAACTCACAATGCCCAGACCGAACGACGCGGCAATCAGCGCCCAGATGCCCGGTGCGGCGGCGGCGGTTGCGGCAAACACGAAGGCGAGGGCGATCTGCGTCAGCACGAGTTTGCGGCGGTCGTAACGGTCGCCGAGCGGCAGCAGCAGCGCGAGCCCGGTCGAGAAGCCGAGCAGCGCCGCAGCGGCAACGAGATCGACCGTTGTCAGATCAACCCCGAGATTCTTGGCGATCAGCGGTAGGATCGGCTGCGTGCAATAGATGTTGGTGACGACCGCACCTGCGATGATCGCCATCATGACGATCTTGCCGCGCGATGCCATTTCGGGCGCGGGATGCGGTGGTGTCCGGAGAGTAGGTTCGCGCACGATGGGCTCCTGAAATATCGATGGATGGGTCCTGGCGCCGGCGCGATGTCTCGTGTCGCCGCGCACGCAGAACCCTTAGCCGCAACACTACGCGCTTGCATCCAGAGAGAGAATCCATCACGATCGGGAATCATCTTTCCAAAATTCGGTAGGATCCATGAACCGGCTAGAGTCGATGTCCATCTTGATTGCCGTGGTCGATGCGGGCAGCCTGTCGGCCGCGGCGCGCCGGCTCGACATGCCGTTGGCAACCGTCAGCCGCAAGGTGGGGGAACTGGAGGCGCATCTGAAAACGCGGCTGTTGCATCGCACGACGCGCCAGTTGTCGCTGACGGAAGCGGGGGCTTCTTACGTGGCGGCGTGCCGCAGGATTCTTGAAGAGGTCGGCGAGGCCGAGCGCGCTGCCACCGGGGAGTACGCCACGCCGAAAGGCGAACTGGTGGTGACCGCACCGGTGGTTTTCGGGCGCTTGCATGTGTTGCCGGTGCTGGCCGAATTTCTCGCGCAATATCCGGAGATCGATGTGAGTCTGGTGCTGACCGACCGCGTCGTGCATCTGATGGACGAGCACACCGATGTCGCGTTGCGCATCGGCGAGTTGCCCGACAGCTCGCTGGTGGCGGCGGGCATTGGCACGGTGCGCCGGGTGATCTGCGCGAGTCCGGCCTATTTGGCAAACCACGGCACACCCGCAAAGCCGCGTGAACTTGCGGGCCATGCGTGCATCACATTCGAAGTGCTGGCATCACGGCGCGCGTGGGTGTTCGGCGCGGGCAAAGGTGAGCAGTCGATTCCGATTCACTCGCGCCTGGCGGTCAACACGGCGGAGGCGGCCATCTCGGCGGCAGTGCTCGGCGTCGGGCTCGTGCGGGTGCTGTCCTATCAGGTCGCGCAGGCGTTGCAGGACGATACATTGCGCGTGGTACTGGACGACTTCGAATCGGCACCGCTACCGGTCAGCCTTGTCCACAAAGGGCAGACCCCGCTCCCGCTCAAGCTGCGCGCATTTCTCGATTTTGTGACGCCGCGACTTCGTGCGCGCATCGCGCCTGATGCGCGTTGACATTGCCGTTCAGCAAATTTCAGACTGACAAGGAGCTTTCGGATGATCGATCACATGGAAGTGATGGTTAGCGATTTCGCGACGAGCCGCGCGTTCTATCGGGGCGCACTGGCGGCCATCGGTTATTCGCTGATTGCCGAGAAGTCGGCGGCGGAGACGGGGAACACCGATATTGCGGGGTATGGAGAGAACGGCCACCCCGACTTCTGGATCAGTCGCGGCACGCCGAACCGGCCCGCGTTGCACGTGGCCTTTCGTGTACCGGCGCGGCATATCGTCGATGCGTTCCATCGGGCGGCCGTGGCAGCAGGGGGCACCGATAACGGTGGCCCCGGCCTGCGCGAGCGTTACGGCCCCAACTACTACGCCGCGTTTGTGATCGACCCGGACGGGCACAACGTCGAAGCCGTCTGCTACGCGTCCGATTGAGCGCGTCGCCGGACTTAGCCCTTGTGCGTGTAGCGCAAGCGAGTCATCTGCTCGGCGCTGTCGGTCAGCAGACCGGCAGCATCGGCGATCGCCTTTTCCAGCGTGGTCGGCCCGAAGGTCAGCGAGAAGCATCCCGAGAACACGCGCGAGAGGCTCTCCAGTGCGGTGCGGTCGATGGCACCCGAGAGTAACGAAGCGGTAGCACCGGCCTTGATGGCGACTTGCGCGGCGATCATCGGTGTCTTGCCCGAGAGCGTCTGACCGTCGCTGCGGCCTTCGCCGGTGATCAACCAGTCGGCACCCTCCACCGCTTGCGGCAGGCCCACACGTTCGGCGACCACTTCGGCGCCGGAGCGGAACTGCGCACCCAGCAGGTGCAGTGCAAAGCCCAGACCACCGGCGGCACCGGCACCGGCACGGCTCGCCGCCTCATTGGCGCTGAACGCGCGGTGCGCATGCCCGGCGAAGTGCGCAATCGCGCGATCGAGTGGTTCGACTTGCGACTCGCTCACGCCTTTCTGCGGCCCGAAAATCGCCGTCGCGCCCTGCGATCCGTTCAGCGGATTGTTCACATCGGACATCGCAATCAGTTCGCAGTCCTTCAGACGGCCATCGAGTCCGTTCAGATCGATCGACGCCACACGGTGCAGCGCGGCCGGCACCGGCGGCACTGCCTCACCGGCTTCGTCGAGCAGACGGGCGCCGAGGCCGACCAGCAAGCCTGCACCGCCGTCATTGGTGCTGCTGCCACCCAGACCGATCAGCACGCGGCGTGCGCCGGTATCGAGCAGCGCACGCAACAGTTCGCCCAGCCCCACGGTCGAGCGCTCGGCCACGGGCGTTTGCATACCCACCGGATCGGTGATGCTCACGACATTCGCACTCTCGAGCACGCCCGTGCCGTCCGGCATGACGCCGTACTCGGCGGTGACCGATGCCTGACCGGCACCGCGCACCGACAGCGGCACGCGACGCCCGCCCGCGGAGAGCAGCGCTTCGAGCGTGCCTTCGCCGCCGTCGGCCATCGGCCGCAACCGGATCTCGGCCTGCGGTAGCACGCGGGCAATGCCGGCCGCAATCGCGCGCGCAACTTCGGGCGCGCTCAGCGAACCTTTGAACGAATCGGGGGCGATGACGATGATCGGGGCTTGCGCATTGCTGGACATGGCAATCGGGATGGTCGGAATAGGTTGGACAGAGTCACTGGCTGGTGCCGCAGCGCTTGGCCGGAGCGTGGCCCGCCAAGGCGTCCGCTTGTGGCGGACCGACCGGCCGGACGGTTTGTCCGGAGACCGGCGAGGCTGGCTCTCACGTGCTGGATCTTGCGGATCTTGCGTTTTCTCGGGGAATTGTCAGCCCCGAGGCGGCGCGGCGCAGTGTGACAGAAACCAGCAATATACGCGATTCGGGCCACCGCGCATTGCGTGAATTGCCATGCTATGAATAACACGAGTAAGATGAGCGCCAGTCGGCGGTGCGTCGTCCTATGCGTCACATTGCCGAAGATTCCGGACGTGCACGTACCCATACCGGGCATTCCAAAGCAGTACCAAAGTCATCTCAACGAACATAACGGCGCGAGCCACGGCCCGTCACGGATGCCCAGCATCACGTGAGCGTCGGCCATCGGCGCCGAGACCAGATACGAAGCTGTCGCCACGCCCGCCCTCGGTTTTGCCTGTATTTGCAGGCCCGGCGCAACGTGTGCGGTGGCATGGCCAGCGTGGAGCGGGGCATGAAGTGGGGCACTGAAACCAATACCGGCGCGACGCTCGTCGCGCCTCGTCGCGGGGTGCGCGCGTCAGGGCGGGGTGCGCTGGCAGTGGGCTCGGCGTGGCTCGCGGCAGCACTGCTCGCCGCCTGCGCGCAGACCGCACCGATGCCGGCGCACGACGATCCGCCCGTGGGCAGCGTCGCCGACGTTGCACCGGAAAATGTAAAAGTCGAGACGTTGCCCGCCTATCGCGACACGATTGCCGACGCGAGAAACAACGGTGCCGTCTGGCAAGGGTCGTCCAAGAAGACCCTCACTCGCGTGAGTGCCTGCACGGCCAAGCTCTGGAAGAAACAACTGCCTTACGCGCGCATCGACCGCACGAAGGCCGGCACCGGGCAGACGCTGCAACTGTCGTCGAAAGACGAGGGCGTCCTCGCCATTCTCGATCTTGCACCGCACAAACCCGGCAGCGAAGGCTCGCTGTATCTGGGCTCGACCGGATCGCAATCGCTGGCCGACGCCGTGCGGCAGTGCCTCTGATTCTCGGCGCACCTGCCAAACGTCTTGCGGCTGTCACTGTGGTGTCACAGTACTGCGCGGTATGATGGCGGCAAACGTGCACCCGCTCCGGGTGCACGATGGCTTTCTCTTCGCGCGTGCCGATGTCTCCTACCGAATCCATCGATGTTCCCGATGTTGCGACCGTGGCGCAGGACGCCGGACAGGCGTCGCTGAACCCGCGTCAACAGTCGCTCTTCGATGCCGTGCGCCGCGACGGCTTTCTCACGGTCGACGAACTCGCCGCACGCTTTGACGTCACGCCGCAGACGATCCGCCGCGATATCAACTTTCTGGCTGAACTGAAGTGGGTACGCCGCTACCACGGCGGCGTGGGCCTGCCGGGCGGTGCCGAGAACGACGCCTACGATGCGCGTCAGACCCAACTGGCCGACGAAAAGCATCGCATCGCCGCGCGTCTCGCCGAGCAGATTCCCGACCACGCCTCACTGTTCATCAATCTGGGCACGACCACGGAAGCCGTGGCGCGCGCATTGTCGCGTCATCGCGGGCTGCGCGTAATTACCAACAATCTGCATGTCGCCGCGATGATGAGCGGCTATCCCGATGCGGAAGTCATTATTGCCGGCGGCGTAGTGCGCGCTCGCGATCAGGGGGTGACGGGGGAAGCGACACTCGACTTCATTCGCCAGTTCAAGGTCGACTTCGGCATTATCGGCATCTCCGCCATCGATGCCGACGGTACGCTGCGCGACTTCGATTACCGGGAAGTGCGCGTGGCCGAGGCCATCATCGCGCACTCGCGCACGGTGTTTCTCGCCGCCGATCACAGCAAGTTCGGCCGTCCCGCGCTGGTGCGGCTCGGCCATCTGTCGCAGATCGATGCGCTGTTCACCGACCGCGCGGTGCCCCCCGCGATGGCGCAGGTGATCGCCGACGCCGGCACGCAAATCCACATCGCCGACTGAGCGCGATGGGGTGCAAAGACGGCGTCTGACGGCCGCGGATAGTCAAATATGCGCGAAATCCAACAACCTCACCGTGAAATGTGCGATTTCGAACGTCATGAGACGTCATATGTTAAAATTCGAATATTAATGTTCGAAAACGAACATTTTGCGATCCCCCAGTCAACTTGACGCCAATGCCCCGGAGTGACGACGTGCAACCATCCGCCCAAATGCCAACGGACCCAACGCTAGCCCCCTATGACCTGTTGGTCGTGGGCGGCGGCATCAACGGCGCCGGGATTGCACGCGACGCGGCCGGTCGCGGCCTGCGCGTGATGCTCGTCGAGCAGGACGATCTCGCTTCGCATACGTCCTCAGCCAGTACCAAGCTCATTCATGGCGGGCTGCGCTATCTGGAGTACTACGAGTTCGGGCTGGTGCGCAAAGCGTTGCAGGAGCGTGAAGTGCTGCTGCGCGCCGCGCCGCACATCATGTGGCCGTTGCGTTTCGTCATGCCGCATATGCCGAACCTGCGTCCGGCGTGGCTGATTCGCGCGGGGTTGTTCCTCTACGATCATCTGGCCCGGCGCGAAATTCTGCCGGGCTCGCGCGGTATCGACCTGCGTCAGCATGCGGCCGGTGCGCCGTTGCGCCGCGATATCACGCGCGGTTTCGTCTATTCCGATGGCTGGGTGCAGGACGCACGGCTGGTCGTGCTCAACGCACAAGATGCCGCCGAGCGTGGCGCGACGGTGCTCACGCGCACGCGTCTGGCAGGTGCCGAGCGCGGCGAGCATATGTGGACCGCCGAGTTGGCGTCGCTGACGACCGACGGCACGGAAACGTCGCGTCAGACGGTGCGCGCGCGCGCCATCGTGAACGCCGCCGGTCCGTGGGTCGGCCACCTGCTGGGCGATGTGCTGCGCCAGCCCGCGACGCATAGCGTGCGCATGGTCAAGGGCAGCCACATCGTCACGCGCAAGTTGTTCGATCACGACCACGCCTATATTTTCCAGAACCCCGACAAGCGCATCATTTTCGCGATTCCGTACGAACGCGATTTCACGCTGATCGGGACGACCGATATCGAATATCACGGCGACCCCGCCAAAGTGGCGATCAACGACGACGAGATCGCGTATCTGTGCAAATCGGCCAGCGATTACTTCACCAAGCCCGTCGTGCCGACGGATGTCGTGTGGACGTACGCAGGCGTGCGTCCGCTGCTCGAAGAGGAAGTGTCGAACCCGTCGGCCGTCACGCGCGACTACACGCTTGAACTCGATGCTCCGGCCACGCGTGCGCCGCTGCTGTCGGTGTTCGGCGGCAAGATCACGACTTACCGTCGCCTCGCAGAAGAAGCGCTGTCGCGACTGCATGCCCCGCTGGGTATCAAGCAAGGCGATTGGACCGCAGGCGCGCCGCTGCCCGGTGGCGACATGCCCGAGCCCGATGCGGGTGCGTTCGAGGTGTCGTTGCGTGCGCAGGTGCCGTGGCTGCCGGAAGCCCTTGCGCATCGCTACGCCCGCACGTATGGCACGCGCACGCATGTGCTGCTGGCCGATGCTCGCTCGCTCGACGATCTCGGCGAGCGTGTGTGCGGCGATCTCTTCGAGGCCGAGTTGCGCTACCTTGTGCAATACGAGTGGGCGCGCACGGCACAAGACGTCCTCTGGCGCCGCACCAAGCTGGGCCTGCACGTCGGCAAAGAGGGCGAAGCCAGCGTCGTGCGTTGGTTCGAACGCCAAACGGAAAACACGCCGGAACTGGCGACCCGCTGAAGTCGATTAGAACGATAGGATTGCCCCCGCGCACCGCATCATCGCGCGGGCGGCAAGCCAACCTACCGCCGCACCGGCGGGCTGTATTCAGGAGACGACCTACATGTCAGGACCCTATATCCTCGCGTTCGATCAGGGCACGACCAGTTCGCGTGCGTTGTTGTTCGATCGCGACGGGCATGTCGTAGCCACGGCGCAAAAGGAATTCCGTCAGATCTATCCGCATCCGGGCTGGGTCGAACACGACCCGCGCGAAATTTGGTCGACTCAAGCCGGTGTGGTTGCCGAAGCGCTAACGCATGCCGGAGTTGGCGGCGTCGACATTGCGGCCATCGGCATCACCAACCAGCGCGAGACGACCATCGTCTGGGATCGCCGCACGGGCGAGCCGGTGTACAACGCCATCGTGTGGCAGGACCGCCGCACGGCCGACTTCTGCGAGCGGCTGCGTGCCAACGGTGCGCAGGATATGGTCGCGAGCCGCACGGGCCTGCGCATCGATGCGTACTTCTCCGGCAGCAAGATTCGCTGGATTCTCGACAACGTGGCCGGCGCACGCGAGGCGGCAGAAGCCGGTCATCTGGCGTTCGGCACGGTCGATAGCTGGCTCGTCTGGCATCTGACCGGCGGCAAGCTGCACGTGACCGACGTGTCCAACGCGTCGCGCACCATGCTCTTCAACATCCACCGTCTCGAATGGGACGACGAGTTGCTCGCGCTGCTCGGCGTGCCGCGTCAGATGCTGCCCGAAGTGCGTTCGTCGAGCGAGGTGTACGGCCATACCACCACGTCGTTGCTCTCGAAACCAGTGCCGATTGCGGGCATCGCGGGCGATCAGCAGGCGGCACTGTTCGGGCAGATGTGCCTGCGCCCGGGCATGGTGAAGAACACTTACGGCACCGGCTGCTTCATGGTGATGAACACCGGCGACAAGCCGCAGGCATCGAGTCACAACCTGCTGACGACGGTGGCGTGGAAGATCGGCGATCGTGTCGACTATGCGCTCGAAGGCAGCATCTTCATTGGTGGCGCCGTCGTGCAATGGCTGCGCGACGGACTGGGCATCATTCGTCACTCGCGCGACGTCGAGGCGCTGGCAACCAGCGTGCCCGATGCCGATGGTGTCGTGCTGGTACCGGCCTTTGCCGGGCTCGGCGCGCCGCACTGGCAGCCGCATGCGCGTGGCACGCTGTTCGGCGCGACACGCGGCACGACGGCGGCGCACGTTGCGCGGGCGGCGCTCGACAGCATTGCGTTCCAGACGCTCGACGTGTTGCGCGCGATGGAAGCGGACGCGGGGCTGCACGTCGCCGAATTGCGCGTCGATGGCGGGGCGGCAGCCAACGACCTGTTGATGCAGTGGCAGGCGGACCTGCTGGGGGCCGACGTCGTGCGCCCGCACGTGATCGAGACCACGGCTGCCGGGGCGGCTTACCTTGCGGGGCTTGCGGTCGGTTTCTGGCCGGATATCGATACATTGCAACGCCAATGGCAGTTGCAACGGCGCTTCTCGCGCAAGCTTTCGGAAGAGGAAGTGAATCGCGCCGTCAAAGGCTGGCAGCGCGCAGTGAGAGCCGCAAAAGTGTGGGCGGAGGAAGGCTGAACTTCAGCCCCGCTCCCCACATCAACGCATTGCCCGTCCGGGCGCGACCTGGCGGCGATCGCCGGCCGCTTCGTGACGGCGATGCCGCCAACTGGCGCAACGCTCGCGCGGATGACTGCGGGCTGACTTGGCCGGGCTCGCGGGCGCAAGCGACCGGGCACAGGGACTGAGGGCGCAAGGCCCGGTTCGGCGCATCTGCATGATCCCCTCCCCGACAGTTACCGTCGCATGCCGCGACCCTTCTCACTGGTTCACTGGTGCAATCCGCCCGCATCCGGGGCGCTCCCGGCGAGGGTGCGGCGTCGGGCGTGCCGGGGCCATGTGGCGTGCATGGCGATGTTCCCGAAGCATGAAACCCTGGCGAAGAGACTTCTCCGGAGGCGGACGGCTTGCCCCCTACACGATGCGAGAAGCGTGCCATCCGATGCAACTCCATGAATTTACGAAGAAATTTACTAATCGAAACAAGGTATCTCGACGAGTTCGATAAAAAACGTTTCAGGAATGAAAGATAAATACGGCAGCGGCGGGGGCGTTTGAACCGGAGGCGGTATCCGGGCGCTGCGGCAGGGCGCGCGTCACGATTGTTCGTACCGGTGACGGCAAATTAGGCAATGCACTTGACACTCAATGCCGACGGGCGTTTGCGCCGACACATGCATAGTTATGCAAAGGGTTATCAACAGTAGTTGTGGATATCCTTGGCGCAATGATCCGCAGGCGAAAGCCGCCCACGGATCATTGGCGACACGGTCAATGCTCGGGGCCGCCCATCGGGGGCGTGCCCCGGTGTAACAGCCCTGCATTGACGTGAAGTGATGTGACGTGTTGGGACCTCAGGCGGCCGGCTTCTTGCCGACGGTGAAGGCAATCTCGCCCACACCTGCAACCCCTGCGGTGACCTTGTCGCCCGGTTCGAGCGGACCGACGCCGGCGGGGGTGCCGGTGAAGATCAGGTCGCCCGCCACGAGCTTCACGCTGCGCGAGATTTCGGCGATGAGATCGGGCACTGACCAGATCAACTCGTTCAGATCGCCGACCTGACGGTTGTCACCATTCACGTCGAGCCACACGCGGCCGTCCTTCGGATGGCCCACTTCGGCCACGGCATGCAGCGCGCCGCACGGTGCCGATGCATCGAACGCCTTGCCCCAGTCCCACGGACGGCGCGTGTCCTTTGCCTGCTGTTGCAGATCGCGACGCGTCAGGTCGACACCCACGCCATAGCCCCACACGAGCGAGAGGGCTTGCGAAGCGTCCACGTTCTCGCCGTCGGCACCAATGGCCACGACCAGTTCGATCTCATGGTGCAGCTCGCTGGTGAGCGGCGGATAGGGCAGCGTGCCCTCGGCAGCCACCACGGCATCGGCGGGCTTCATGAAGAAGAACGGCGGTTCGCGATCGGGGTTGCTGCCCATCTCACGCGCGTGGGCGGCGTAGTTACGGCCCACGCAGAACACGCGGCGCACGGGGAACCGGGCATCGCTGCCGGCAACTGCAACCGACGCCTGCGGCGCCGGCGAAATGACGAATTGGCTCATGAGAAAACTCGTGGCGTTATTAAAACTTCGGAAACTCTGGAAATGGTCCCCGCGGATTACTTGGCAAACACCTGCGACAGATCGGCAAACGCCTTGAACTCCAGCGCGTTGCCGGCCGGGTCGTAGAAGAACAGCGTGGCTTGCTCGCCCACTTGCCCGGCAAAGCGCACATGCGGCTCGATCACGAAACGGGTGCCTGCCGCGCGCAGACGCTCGGCGAGCGCGTGCCACGCGGTCATGTCAAGGATAACGCCGAAATGCGGAACAGGAACTTCATCGCCGTCGACGGGGTTCGTGATGCGCTTGCCGGCTTCTTCCGGCGAAAGGTGCGCGACCAGCTGATGGCCGAAGAAATCGAAGTCGATCCAGTGATCCGAACTGCGGCCTTCGGGGCAGCCCATCACGCCGCCGTAGAAGCGGCGGGCGGCTTCGAGGTTGTCGACAGGGAAGGCGAGGTGGAACAGGGGCGTGGCCATAAAGGTCTCCGGTGCAATGTGGGGTTGAACGGCGCTTCGGCGGCGGGGTGCGGAAAATGCAGCGCCGTGCGTCGAAATCGGGCCGCCAGACAGCGCGGGCCTATTTGCGGTAAATTCTATCCATCGATAAAAATAATAAGAAACGAATAATTCGGCGACTCAGCATCAAAAATTTCGATTCATGATCCGATACCTCAAAACCTTTGTCACGGCAGCCGAAACCGCCTCGTTCTCGGCGGCGGGGGCGCGTCTCGGTTTGACGCAATCCGCCGTCAGCGCGCAGATCCAGCGGCTGGAGGACGATCTCGGTGTCCTGCTCTTCGAGCGCACCGGGCGCGCGGTGTCGCTCTCCGACGACGGACGGCGTCTGCTCGCGCAGGCGCAGGGCGTCGTGTCGGCCTATCAGTCGATGCGCGGGGAAGCCGGAGCGCAGGGCGCGCAGGCGGCGCTGGCACCCATCCATATCGGCGCCATTCTGACCGTGCAACTGGGTTTGCTGCCCGGTGCGATTCAACGCTGGTCGGCGGCGCCTGCCAGATCGGCCGGGGTCTCGACGAGCGCTGGGTCATTGGCCCCACTGGCATCGGCGTTGCCGCATCTGAACATCGTGCCGGGCATGTCGGTGCAGTTGCTCGCGCAGATCGACGCGCGCGAACTTGATTTGGCCGTGATGATCCGCCCGCGCATCGGCGTGCCGGCTGACATGAAATGGATCACGCTGATGCACGAGCCGTACGTCGCCATCGCGCCCAAGGGCACGCGGGGCACCGTCGCCGACTGGGCGGCGACGCTGCCGTTCGTGCGTTATAACCGGCGCTCGTACGGCGGCGATCTGGTCGAGCGATACCTGCGCCGCCATCGGCTGTGGGTGCGCGAGGGCGTTGAACTGGATGAACCCGAAGTCATCTTGCGCATGGTGCGTGCGCGGCTTGGCTGGGCGATGGTGCCCGCGACGTTGATCGGCTTGCCGTCCGGCGGTGTGGCCACAGGAAAGGCGGCAGCGGCCGGCGTGCAGGTCTTGCCGCTAAGCGGTGTGCCGCTGACCCGCGAGTTGGGGGTGCTGGCGCGTCAGTCGGCGCTCAAGCGCGAGCCGGTGGCGGCGCTGGTGAAGTGTCTGACCGACGAGGCGCAGTCGCGCGGATAAGCGGCCAATAAGGCAGACGACCGGTAATCGCCAATCACCGGTGTCACTTCTGCGAGGGCGTTCCCGCTGCACTCGCGTTGGCTGTTTCGCCCGTCCCGGCGGTGGTTCCCGCGCCATCGATCACCCCACCGCCCAACGCCTGCCAGAGCGCCGCAGTGTCTGCCAGACGCGCACCTTGTGATTCGAGTTGGGCGCGTGTGGCATCCAGCGCCTGACGCTGCGCGTCGAGCAACGAGAGATGACTGATGCCGCCAGCGCGATATCGATCGGCGGCGATTCGGTAAGCCGTCTCGGTGCGCTTCGCAGCGTCGGCCCTTGCCGAAAGCGTATTGGCATCGGCCTCAAGCGCGCGCATCGCATCGGCCACTTGGGCAAGGCCGAGCAGCACTGTGTCCTGATACGACGCCAGCGCGGCGTCGTACGCGGCCACGGCCGAGCGCCGTTGCGCACGCAATTCCCCGCCCCGAAAGATCGGCTGCAACAGGTTCATGCCGATACTCCAGATATTGATGCCATCGCCGAGATCGGCCGTGCGCATACGTTGCGTGCCGAAGCTGCCTGAGAGCGTGAACTGCGGAAACAGGTTGGCCGTGGCCACGCCCACGTCGGCGCTCGCCTTGTGCAACATCGCTTCGGCGGCGCGAATATCAGGGCGGCGCTGCGCGAGCGTCGAGGGCATGGCTACCGGCACGCTCTGCGGCAAACGCAACGACGTGAGATCAATGGCAGGCGACGTGAAGGCACCCGGCGGCTTGCCGAGCCATCGCGCCAGTTGGTGATCGTATTGGGCAATCTGCAAACGCAGCGGCGGCAACTGCGCTTGTGTTTGTGCGACGAGCGCGGCCTGATTCTGCACGTCGAGCACGGCAACGCCGCCTGCGCGCTGGCGTGCCTGTGTGATGTCGAGTTGCGCCTGTTGCGCGGCTAACATGCCCTCCTGCGCAGAGAGCTGCGCACGCAGCGTGGCTTGGCGCAATGCCGCCGTCACCACGTTGCCCGCCAACGTCAGCCGTGCCGCTTCAAGCTCAAAACGCTGGTAGTCGACTTGCGCAGCCAGACCTTCGAGCGCCCGGCGCGTGCCACCGAACACGTCGAGGGTGTACGAGATGTCGATGCTCGCGTTGTAGAGCGTGAATGGCCCCGGATTCGGCACGCCGGTGATGCCCATCGATTGCAGATCGACCTGTTCACGCGTGGCCGAGAGCTTGAGGTCTGCCGATGGTAGCAGCCGTGCACCCGCCTGCCCGCGATAGTCCTCCTGCGCCTGACGTAATTTGGCTTCGGCTTGCTTCAGCGTGGGGCTGTCGGCAAACGCCTGCGCCACGAGGGCATCGAGCGTGGGCGAGGCGAAGCGGGTCCACCAGTCGAGCGGCACGTTCGCATCCGGCGTGAAGGTCTGTGCCTCGCCCTGCCTGCTGCCGGCAGCAGCCGTCGTCAGCGGGGCGGTGCCGGTCGTGTACTGCGCAACGTCGGGCGGCGTGGGTGTCTTGAAGTCGGGGCCAACGGCGCAGGCGCTCAGCAACACAGCGCCTGCCAGCATGGCGGCAGCGGTACGGGGTTGGCCTCGGCTAAATCGGCTCACTCGAATTGCGCGCATGGTGGCCTCAGTCGAGCGTGCGTTTGTAGAACTTCACCGCCACGGTCATCAGCACGGCGGAGAAGACCAGCAGCGGCCACAGATCGTGCCACGCGTCGCCCCAGCCGTTGCCCTTGAGCAGAATGCCGCGAATCAGCCGGTTGAAGTACGTGAGCGGCAGCACGTTGCCGATGGCCTGTGCCCACTCAGGCATGCCCCGAAACGGGAACATGAAACCCGACAGCAGCATGTTCGGAAGAAAGTAGAAGACCGTGAGTTGCATCGCCTGCAACTGGTTCTGAGCGAACGACGACACCGTGATGCCGACGGTCAGATTCGCCGCAATGAACACGAGCGCCGACAGATAGATCGCGATCACGCTGCCCACGAACGGCACGTGAAACACGAACCGCGCGGCGAGCAGGATGATGGTCGCCTGAATCAGGCCGATGGCGATGTACGGCACGATCTTGCCCAGCATCACTTCGATGGGCAGCACCGGCGTGGCGAGCAGATTCTCCATGGTGCCGCGCTCGCGTTCGCGCACGATGGCGAGGCCGGTCATCATCGCGAGCGTCATGGTCAGAATGACGCCCATGAGCCCGGGAATGATGTTGTATTGCGTGATGCCTTCGGCGTTATAGAGCCGGTGCACCTGCACGTCGAATGCGCTTTGTCCGCCCGCGAGCGAGGCGAGCCCGCCCGTCAGGTCCTTTTGTGCAACCGACTGCGCAATCGCCGGCAGGGCACCCAGTGCCGAGGCCATGGCCATCGGGTCGGTGGCATCGGCTTCCACGAGTAGCGCAGGGCGCTCACCGCGCAGCAGGCGTCGTGTGAAATCGGCGGGAATATTCACCACGAACTGCACGCGTCCCTGCGCGAGGGCGGTGCGTCCGGCTTCTTCGCTGTCGAGTGTTTCGGTAAAGCGGAAGTACTCGGAATGCTCCATCGCGGCCACGAAGCTCCGCGTGAACTCGCTGTTGTCGTGAATCAGCGCGGCGGTGGGCATGTGCTTCGGATCGGTATTGATCGCGAAGCCGAAAAGCGTGAGTTGCACGAGCGGCACGCCGATGATCATGGCAAACGTCACCCGGTCACGGCGCAGTTGCAAGAACTCCTTGCACACGATGCTCCACCAGCGCGAGAGCGAGAACCCGAACGTCGCGTTCATGCGTCGTCTCCGAAGTTGTCTTTCGCGTGGCTCATCAGATAGATGAACACGTCTTCGAGGCTGGTGTCGATGGGCGTGACGGTGAGGCCCTTGGCGTCGGCCTGCGCACGCAGCGTTTTCTCCAGTGCGGCCGCATCCTGACCGCTGACGTGCAAAGCGCTGCCGAACGCGACGGTTTGCGCTACGCCCGGTTGTTCGCGCAGCTCACGCGCCAGATCGACCAGGTTGTCGCCGTGCACGGTCCACGTGGACAGGTGCTGGCTTTCGATGACCTCGGCCGCCGTGCCTTGCGCGAGCAACTCGCCGTACGAAATATAGGCGAGCTTGTGGCAGCGCTCGGCCTCATCCATGTAATGCGTGCTCACGAGGACTGAGATGCCTTTCGCGGCCAACTCGTGCAGTTCTTCCCAGAAGTCGCGCCGGGCGGTCGGGTCGACGCCGGCAGTCGGTTCGTCGAGCAGCAACACACGCGGTTCGTGCAGCATGCACGCCGCCAGCGCGAGCCGTTGTTTCCAACCGCCGGAGAGCGAGCCGGTGAGTTGTTTTGCGCGGCCTTTCAAGCCCAGATTCTCGATGGCGCGGTCGACGGCTTCACGGCGATTCGGCATGCCGTACACGCGGGCGACGAAATCGAGATTCTCGCGAATCGTCAGGTCTTCCCAGTAAGAGAAGCGCTGCGTCATGTAGCCGACCTCGCGCTTGATCTGCGCACTCTCGCGCACGATGTCGTAGCCCAGACAGGTGCCGCTGCCAGAGTCGGGCGTGAGCAAACCGCACATCATGCGGATACACGTGGTCTTGCCACTGCCGTTCGGGCCGAGAAAGCCGAAGATTTCGCCACGCCGCACTTGCAGCGAAACGTCCTTGACGACGTGCTTGTCGCCGAAATGCTTGTTCAGGCCATTCACATCGATGGCGAGCGCATCGTCACGCGCGTGCGGTGCCGGGGCGGCGCTCATGGCCGGCTCACCTGTACGGGCTGGCCCGGGTTGAGCTTGACCGCATCTGCCGGCGCCGGATGCGCCTCGACCATGTACACGAGCTTGTCGCGCGTATCGTTGCTGTAGATCACCGGGGGCGTGTATTCCGCTTCGCTGGCGACGTATGTGATGCGGGCGTCGACACCGGCGCCGCACCCGTCACAGGCGATATGCACGGTCTGGCCGGCCTGCAAACTGCCCAGTGCCGACTCGGGGACGAAGAAGCGGACCTTGATGTTCTGCGGCGGCAACAGGCGCACGACCGGGCTGCCTGCATTCACCCATTCGCCGACGCGGTACATCGTGTCGTACACGCGCCCGTCGGCCGTGGCCACGGGGTGCTTCTGCGCGAGTTGCCAGTCGGCTTGAGCGAGCGACGCGCGCGCCACGTCGACCTGTGCCGCTTGCGCCTGACGTTGCGCTTCGCGTCCGGGCAGCCGTGCTACGGCGAGACTGCTTTGCAACTCCTGCACATGGGCCACGCTGCTGCGGGCATCGGCGCGGCTGGCGTCGAGTTGTTCGCGCGAAATACCTCCGGCGGCGTATTGGGCCTGATCGCGGTCGAACTGCGCAACGGCCTTGTCGCGCGTGGCGATGGCTTGCGTAATCTGCGCCTGCGAGACGGCGATTTCGTCGGGACGCTTGCCGGTGTCGAGGTCGCGTAACTGGGCTTGCGCACTGGCGAGCGTTTCGCGCGCGTGGGCCTGTGCGGCCAGTTCATAAGTGGATTCGAGATCGAAGAGGGCGTCACCGGCCTTGACCTGCTGGCCGCGCGCGACCGAGAGCTTCTGCAAGGTGCCGGCCTGCGACGAGGCCACGTTGACGAACTCGCCTTCGGCATAGCCCTGCCACGGCTTGGTGCCGCTATCGCCGCACCCGGTCAGCGCCAGCAGGGCGGCCAGTGCGGCAACGGTCATCACGTTGGTGCTCATGGGGGTCTCTCCCGGCATGATGCGTCTCGTGTCTCTGGTCTCGTGTCCTGAACCAGGAGGTTGTCCGCTGCCACCTTAGCGCAAAAGCGCGTGCTGCCGCAATTCGGGCAAGCGGGGCTGTCCGTCGGGACCGAAGGGCTGTCCATGCGCGGGCCGGGACTCTCTGCTATTGTGCGCACATATCCGGTAGCGCACGGGGGCGCGTGCCGTCAGGGCGCAGCGTGCCGGACCTCATGCAAGGAGCTTGATTTTTATGTCTCACGACACGTTCGACGAAAACGACTGGAAGCGATTCCTCAAACATCTCGGCGAAGACCCGGACCGCCCCGGCCTGCACGAAACGCCTGCCCGCGTGAGCAAGGCTTGGCGCCAATGGACGTCCGGCTATGGGCAAGACCCGGCCGAGGTGCTCAAGGTCTTCGAAGACGGCGCAGAGCAATACAACGAATTGATCGTCGTGCGCGGTATTCCTGTGTACAGCCATTGCGAACACCACCTTGCGCCGTTCTTCGGCAAGGCGACCATCGGCTATCTGCCGAACGGCAAGATCGTGGGTCTCTCGAAACTCACGCGGCTGGTCGATTGCTTTGCACGCCGCTTGCAGGTGCAGGAGCGCCTGACCGTGCAGATCGCCGATGCGTTGATGACGCACCTGCAACCGAAGGCGGTTGGCGTGGTGGTGTCGTGCCGCCACATGTGCATGGAGAGCCGTGGCATTCGTACGGCGGGCGAGGAAACGGTGACGTCGTCGATGCTCGGCGAATTGCAGCCGAACCTCGCACTGCGCACGGAATTTCTCGCGCTCGCACGCGACAAGTAAAGCGACTCACGAAGTCAGCCGACGCATCAGCAAAAAGCGCCGACCGGATTGCCCGGGCCGGCGCTTTTTTCATGTGCGGCTGACGTTGCGTCGCCGCCGTCGGTGACCGTTATCGCGCGTAGCGGGCGACGATGGTCGAGCCGTTGAGCGTATGGCCGGCGAGCGCAGCCGTCAGGCCGTTGGCGTCGAGGCCCGGCGGCAGGCGGCCCGGTTCGAGATCGGTGGCCGTTACGCTGATGATGTAGTGATGCGGCGAGTCGCCCACGGGCGGGCAGGCGCCGCGATAGGCGGTGGCGCCGCTGATGTTCTTGCCGACGGTGACCTGTGCGGTCGTTTCGTTGCCTGCACCGGCGGCCAGCCCGGTAGTGGTGGCCGGGATGTTGTAGGCGAGCCAATGCACCACACCGCCGCCCTTGGCCCCGTCGGGGTCTTTCATCGTCACGACGACGCTGCGCGTGCCTTGCGGCAATTGCTTCCACTCGACGGGCGGGCTGACGTTTTGTCCACCGCATTCGCCAAGCCCCGCGTGCGCGGCGGGCAGCATGCCGTTATCGGGGAATGCGCTCGACGACACGCTCATGCCTTCGGCCGCTTGCGCAACGCTCGTGCCTGCCGACAGCACACCCAAGGTCAGCGCGATCGCCATCGCGCTGGCATGGCGGCGGGTGACGAGACGCTTGCGGCCGGACAGTCCGGGGACTTCAAACTTCAGATTCATGGGCGTTCCCTCCTCATTTGGCGGAAGCAATGATGAGCTTGAATGGTAGTGCAAGCAGTGCCGTGCCCGCTACACCCGCGCACCAGAGGGCGATGAACCACCCCCAGCGGACCAGCGCTTGCCGCCAAGCCGGGGCGACGGCGGCCGTGCTGGTCACGTCTTGACGTTCGCGATCGCGGCGCACGGCGGGCCGCGTGAGATCAGTGATAGTGCGCATCGTGTGCCACCTTGCCGCGAAAGACCCAGTACGCCAGCATCGTGTAGGCGAGGATCACCGGAATGATGAATGCTGCGCCCCACAGCGTGAATGACAGGCTCGATGCCGGGGCTGCGGCCTCCCACAGCGTGACGCCCGGCAGAATCGCGTACGGATACGCGCTGATGAGCAGCCCGCTGTAGCCGAGAAACACGAGACCGATGGCGAGCCAGAACGGCGTGGCGTCATGCGCGCGCCGGAGCACACGTCGCATCACGAACGTGGCACCGGCCACGAGGAACGGCACCGGCAGCATGCGCCAGAACCATTCGCCGTCGAACCAGCGCTCGGCCACGAGCGGCAGACGCAGCGGCGTCCAGAACGAGACGATCACCATCGTGCCGACCAGCGCCAGCGTGAGCGGCCACGCGAGCGTGCGCAGGCGGCGCTGCAAATCGCCCTGCGTCTTGCCGATCAGCCAGCACGCGCCCAGCAGCGCATAGGTGACGAGCAGACCTAGCCCCGTGAACAGGTTGAAGGCGGTCAGCCATGCGAAGGCATCGCCCGAGAACTGACCGTTCTCCACGGGAATGCCCGACAGATACGCGCCCAGCGCCACGCCTTGAAAGAACGTTGCGCCTGCCGAACCGCCGATAAAGGCCAGATCCCACCATTGCCGCGTGCGGCGCGACTTGCCGCGAATTTCGAACGCCACGCCGCGAAAGATCAGGCACACCAGCATGAAGACCAGCGGCAGATAGAGCGCGGAGAGCAGCACCGAATACACCATTGGGAACGCGGCGAGCAGGCCTGCGCCACCCAGCACGAGCCACGTCTCGTTGCCGTCCCACACGGGGGCGACCGAATGCATCATGACGTCGCGTTCGCTGGCGTCGGGAAAGAACGGGAAGAGAATGCCGATGCCGAGGTCGAAGCCGTCGAGCACGACGTAGAGAAAGAGGCCGAGCGCGATGATGGCGGCCCAGGCTAAGGTCAGATCCATGAGAGTTCTCGAGTTGGCGGGTGTCGATTGCGTTCAGAACGCGCGTCAATCATCAGTAAGCAATCGCGAGCGGGGCGTCGGGTTGCGTGCTCTGCGGGTCGGGGGTGTCAGCCGAATCGGGGCCGCCGCGCAATATCTTCAGCAGGTAATAGATGCCGGTGCCGAACACGAGGAAGTACGCGATCACCAGCACCAGCAGCGACACCTGCACCTGCTGTGCGCTCACGGGAGAGAGCGCGTTGGCGGTGCGCATCACGCCGTACACCACCCACGGCTGGCGTCCCGCTTCGGTCGTGACCCAGCCGGCAAGCAGTGCGATAAAACCGGTCGGCGAGAGCCACAGCACGGCGCGTGCGAATCCGCGTGATGTGAACAACTTGCCACGCCGGCGCAGCCACACGGCGGCGATGGCGACAGCGATCATCGCAAGGCCGAGGCCGACCATCACGCGAAAACTCCAGAACACCAGCGGCACGTTGGGCCGTTCATCCTTCGGGAATTCCTTCAGGCCGCGAATCTCGCCGTCCCAGCTGTGCGTGAGGATCAGGCTGGCCAAGTGCGGCACTTCCACGGCATAGCGGGTCGTTTCGGTCTTCATGTCGGGCCAGCCGAAGAGGTTGAGCGGTGTGCCGCCCGTCTTGGTCTCCCACAGCCCTTCCATGGCCGCGAGCTTGGCCGGTTGATGCTCACGTGTGTTCAGACCGTGCAGGTCGCCCACGAACGCTTGCAGCGGCGCAAAGATCAGCAGCAGCCACATCGCCATCGAGAACATCGTCTTCACCGCCGGGTCGCGGCGCCCGCGCAGCAGATGCCATGCGCCGGTGCCCGCGACGACCAGCGCGGCCACCACGAACGCGGCAATGCTCATGTGCGCGAGACGATACGGAAACGACGGGTTGAAGATCACGTCCCACCACGACAGCACCACCACGCGCCCGTCGACGATTTCGTAACCCTGCGGGGTCTGCATCCAGCTATTCGACGCGAGAATCCAGAACGTGGAAATCAGCGTGCCGACGGCCACGCACAACGTCGCGCCGAAGTGCGCACGCGGGCTGACGCGGTTCCACCCGAAAAGCATGATGCCGAGGAAGCCGGCTTCGAGAAAGAAGGCGGTCATCACTTCATAAGTCAGCAGCGGCCCCGTCACGGCGCCGGCAAAACTTGAGAAGCCCGACCAGTTGGTGCCGAACTGATACGCCATCACCACGCCGGAGACCACGCCCATGCCGAAACATACGGCGAAGGCCTTCGACCAGAATTTGCACAGGTCGAGATAGTGCTGCTGGCGTGTCTTGAGCCACATGCCTTCGAGCACGGCGATAAAGCTGGCCAGCCCGATGGAGACGGCGGGGAACACGATGTGAAACGAGACCGTGAACGCAAACTGAATGCGCGCGAGGTCGAGAGCTTCGGGAACGACTGTCATGATGCGCTCTATGTAAGTAGATGGCCCTGTCTTGTATGTATTTATTGATGGTATTTCACCATCTGTTTGCGTACATAGTAGGGCTTGCTGCATTGCAGCACGCGTGACAAGTCGTCGCATGTGGCGCAATGACGCGCCACAGCGATCCCTCAAATAGCTCGCTATTTGTATGTTTTATAAGGGATTTATGTCGGCGCCCCGTGCGACGTCATGTCACACGGGGCAGGGCTCAACTGAGCAGGCTGGCCCCGATATTGATCGACAGGCCCAGTACGGCCAGATTGAAGAAGAACGAGAGGATGGCCTGCGCGAGCGTGGCGCGACGCATACGGCGCGAGGATAGGCCGACGTCGGCGGTTTGCGAGGCGACGGCAATGGTGAACGAGAAATACAGGAAGTCCCAATAGTCCGGGTCGCAGTTGCGATCGGGCCAGACCAGCGCGTAGGGCGATTCGGTATCGGTGAAGTACAGGCGGGCGTAATGCAGCGTGTAGATCGTCGGCACGAGAAACCAGCCGGCGATGAGTGTTGCGGCGGCAAACAGCACGTGTTCCGACGCTTGATGCGGCACGCCACTCTTGGCGTTCGCCAGTTCATGCACGATCGCCACCACACTCGCCAGCGCCGACAGGCAGACCACCGTGAGCACGATCACCGCACTCTGGTCTTCCTGCTCGGCAAAGCGCTCGATGCTGCGTTTGGGGGCGGTGACCATCATGAACCAGATCATCGCCAGATACGACCACGCGCCCGCGTTCCAGCCGATCAGCGTACGCGTGACCGGGCTGAAATGACCCTGCACGAAGATGCCCACCAGCACGCCCACGGCGATGGCGATAAGCAGCCGGGGATGAAAGCGAACCAGATGCGGGAAGAGCTTGGCGTTCATTGGCGAAGTCCGGACGGCGGCCGGGGAGGGCCGCCAGTGCACAGATTATCGCCCACGCTGCCTTCGCCGACGCACTCGCCACTGTCACCATTCATTTCTGGCACCGCGGCTATCCCCGCGCGAGCACCATCAAGACGAAGATCGTGTTGTTGATGGCGTGCATCGCAATGGAGGCACCCAGTCCGTGGGTCTTCTTCGCGAGCCATCCGGCGGTGAGACCGAACGCGAAGAGGAACAGGAAGTGCTTCGCGTCGGCGTGAACGGACGCAAAAATAGCCGCCTGCCAGAGGTTCGCCGCAACGAAGCTCATATGGCGGGTCAGACCGCCGAGCAAGCATCCGCGGAAGACGAACTCTTCGACGAAGGGCACCGCCACCGCGATTAGCAACAACGCGAGCCCGGGGCCGCCCAACTGCGCTGCACCGCGCACGACGAAATCGTTCACGGTTTGGGGCGCCGTGGGGAGCATGTGGCGTGCGATTGCCCATGCGCTAAGCGCGGCGAAGACAAGCAGCACGGCCGGCCAGATGAACCAACGAGCTTTCCATGGCCCGGAACCGAGCCACTGACGCCAGCCGAAGCGCCAGACCATGCGCGCCAGTGCGAGCGCGATGACGCCGAGGGTGATGAAGTGGGCAATGGCCAGCTTCGGTTGCGCGGGCGGCAGGCCGGTGCCGGTGCCGGCACCGGGAGGCGTCGGCGCGAACTGTCCCATGACGAGCGCAGGAACGACCCACGAGGCGAGGCAGAACACGGCCAGTGCATACCAGGCATGGCGCAAGCCGATGCGCTCGAAGATCGCCGCGAGCGGACGGCCCTTGCGCGCTCTCACCGTGCCGACGTAGTGGGCTGGGAACATCAGAATGCCCGGCGCCAGCACGATGCAAACACTGGTGCCCAGCAGCGTCAACAGCAGCGCCGCGAAGACTGGACGCATGGCGGCGCCCGGATCGATCGTCAGCAGGACGGCATACGATCGCGCCAGTTGCCAGCGGCTGCCGGTGTCGTGTTCGAGCGAGGACTGAATCGCCGCCGCTGCTGCCTTGCCGTCGCGGGCCGCGAGGCCGACCGAGAGACGCAGCGCACGGAGTTGCGTTGTCTCGGGGCCGCCGGGTTTGGATTCGGACAGCGCACGTTGGGCGCTGGCGACGTCACCCGCCTGAAGGTAGGCACGCGCGCTCGTATAAGGATCGATTTTGAGGCCGGCGTCCTGCATGCGAACCAGCAGATCGCGGGCGGTCGTGCCCGGCAGCACATCGTAGGCGGTGTTGATGCGCCCGCTGGCCATCCAAGGCAGATTCGGCACCGGCGCCTTCATCAACAAACGCTTGGCCTCGGCCTTCTCGCCGGTGGTGGCGAGGTGGCGCACGGCGATCAACAGCACGGGCGTCTCTGTCGTCAACTCGGCGGCGTCGACGGCCTGAATGCCCGCGTTGATCTTGTCCTGAACGGCTTCGTAGGCGTTGGCGAGCGCGGCGTGCAGACGGGCGCGATCCTGCGGCGGCCATTGTCTGGCGTTGGGCAGAAGCGCCATGCCTTGCTCGACGGCCTCTTTGCCGTAGACGCCTTGCAGCAGATACAGCGCCACTTCCGGCACGTTGCTGAATTTGTCTTTCAGCGTTTGCCGGCAGGACTTGAGGTCGGCCTGCGCCTGCTCGGTCCAGTGCGAGTCCTCGGACCACGCGTAGTTCTGGATGAACTGACAGCGCGCTAACGCGAGCGCCGAGTCTGTGGGACGGGCGCGGGCCGACGCATCGAGCGTGGCGACGATCTCGCGATACTTGGCGAGCGAGGCGGCGTCGACCTGCCGGGTCATGGCGTCCTGATCCGGCAGCGCATTGCCCGAGGCTGGCGCAGCAAGCAAAGGGGTGAACGAGGGAAAGCCGAGGGTGGCCAATGCCACGCAAAGAAGGAAGCGAGACAAGCGATGCACGCGTGATTTCCCCAGAATGTTGTTGTCGCCAACCGCCGAATTCGCGAACCGTCAGCCTGATTGGCTTAACGACAGATGGGGCGCGAACTGTAATGTGCGCCCGGTTTCGCGATTCACTGCTTGTGGGAGGGGGCATCGTCGGCGTCGCCGTGCATGTCACTGGGCGATTGCCCCGCCGTCGCCTATCAGGCCGACGCACGCTAATCCACGGCAATGCACGCCAATGGTGCGCCGCCGCATCGCGATGCGGCATTGTGCCCGTTGCGATGTCATGCCCGGCGCAGTGTTTCGCTGCTGAAAACAGTAACCTCGCGCATTCCTTCGTCTTCGGCAATGCCCCGAAAGCCCCGATGCACGGGCTTCACCGGAAATTCTTCGCATCGCTGACCTCCCCATGGCACGCCACTTGCTAATCCTTGCATAAGGCCAATGGCGGCTGAGTGAAGACAAGCGAATTTTCTGCACCGCATGAACGGCCTCGCGAGAGCGGGGCATTCGGGGCAACGGCGTCCCGAGGCAATAGGCCTGCTTACAGGCATATCGCTTCGGGACGCCTTTTTTTTGGCATATGAACACGAGGGTTCCCATGAGCACGCTCACGCAATCGTTGAAAAGTGGCAACTGGCGCGCGCTGGTTGCGTGTTTTCTTTACTTCGACACGGGCTTTACCGTCTGGGTGATGCTCGGCCCGCTGGCCCCGTTCATCGGCAAGGACATTGCGATGACACCGGCGCAGACCGGTTTTCTCGTGGCCGTGCCGGTGCTCGGCGCGGCGATTCTGCGCGTGACACTGGGCAATCTCTATCAGGCCTTCGACGGCCGCAAGATCGCGTTGATGGGCCTGACACTGTCGGCGATTCCGTCAGTGGTGCTGCTGCTCATGCCGGGCACGCCGTCATACACGTTGCTGCTCGTGTTGGGCGTGTTCCTCGGGATCGGCGGCGCGAGCTTCGCGGTGGCACTCCCGATGGCGGGCAGCAACTATCCGCCGAAGGTGCAGGGCCTCGTGCTCGGGCTGGCGGCGGCCGGCAATATCGGCGCGGTGCTCGACGGGTTCATGTTCCCGGGGCTTGCCGAACAATTCGGCTGGGCCCGTGCCGCAGGCGCTGCACTGCCGTTGCTGGCGCTTGCCGCGCTCGCGCTCGTGTTCTGGGCCAAGGATCAGGGCGTGAAGTCGGGCAGTGCGCCGCGCGCGTTCACAAGCTTCTTCATTACGGTGTTCGGTCTCGTGGCGCTGGTGTTGTGCGTGCATGCGGGTGCGTTCGGCGAAGGCAAGGCGGGCGTGCTGCTGCTGCCGGTGCTCGGCGCATTGCTCGCTATCGCCGTGTTGCCGCGTCACTATCGCGGCGTGTTGGGTGAGCGCGATACGTGGGTCATCATGCTGGTCTACAGCATTACGTTCGGTGGCTTCGTCGGCATGTCCTCGTACGTGAGCACGCTGCTCATCGCGCTGTACGGCATGCAACGCATCGAGGCCGGCTTGTTCATGGCGTTGCTCGCGTTCCTCGGCGCGTTGGTGCGCCCGATCGGCGGGCTGGTGGCCGACAAGATTTCGGGCGTGCGTGCACTGGTGCTGCTGCTTGCCGCGATTTCGATCTGCGACTTCGTATTTGCCGCGTGGATGCCGCCGCAAGGTGCCGGTATTGCGCTGCTGGTGGTGATGTACCTGTGCTTCGGGCTGGGCAACGGTGCGACGTTCCAGTTGGTGCCGCAGCGCTGGCAAGGCAAGACCGGCCTGATGTCGGGCATCATCGGCGCGGCCGGCGGTATCGGCGGCTTCTATCTGCCCGTGATCATGGGTATGGCGAAGGAGTCGACAGGCAGCTATCAGATGGGCTTCGCTACGTTCGGTGCATTGGCGGGCGTGGCGTTTGCGCTGGTGGTCGTCTTGCGCACGCACTGGATGTCGTGGGCACTGCCCAAGGAAGTGCCGGGCGGGGCGGTGTTGGCGGGCGGTGTCGCGCACGTCGAATAAGGTTTCTACCGACGCAGGAACGGCCCGTCAGCGCCAACGCGCGGCGGGCCGATTTGTTTTGCAGCACGGCGTGAGCGGCGCATCGAATAGACTGTCGGGCACGAATGGAATCCCGCAGGAGACATCATGCGTCTGGGTGTGCCCAGCCTCTCGGCGTTGCAGGCTTTCGAGGCCAGCGCCCGACATCAGAATTTTGCGCAGGCCGCGCAGGAACTCGCCCTCACGCACGGGGCGGTTTGCAAGCGTGTGAATGAGCTGGAAGGGCACTTGGGCGTGGCGCTGTTCGAGCGCGTGAAGCAGCGTCTGGTGCTCACGCCAGCCGGGGCAGAGTACGCGAAACGCATCCGGGTGCATCTCGACCAGATTCGCCGCGATACGCTCGACGTGGTGCAACAGGGACGCGAAACCGAGTTGGAAATTGCTGTCGGCGTGACGTTCGCCGCGCAATGGCTGATTCCCCGGCTGGACGATTTTTACGCCAGCACGCGCGACGTGCGCCTGCATATCATCGGGCGCGACCAGCCGGTGTTCTTCGACGACTCCGCTTTCGACGCCACGATCTACTTCAGCACGCGCCTATGGCCGGGCATGCCCGGCACGGCACTCATTACCGACGACACGTTGATGCTGGTCGCGGCCCCTCGATTGCTGGCGGGGCGGCCGTCGTTATCGAACGACGAGATTGCGGCGCTGTCGTGGATTTGTGTGCGCGACCTGCCGCGCGCATGGGACGACTGGCTGGCCACGCAAGACGCCGCGCAGTTGAAGCCCCAACGCAGTGCGCAGCGCTACGACATGTTCATCATGGCGATCAACGCTGCCGTGGCGGGTCTGGGTGTGGCGCTGTTGCCGCGCGTGCTGATCGA
This sequence comes from Pandoraea sp. PE-S2R-1, assembly GCF_002179865.1. Classification (NCBI taxonomy): domain Bacteria; kingdom Pseudomonadati; phylum Pseudomonadota; class Betaproteobacteria; order Burkholderiales; family Burkholderiaceae; genus Pandoraea; species Pandoraea sp. PE-S2R-1. The sequence continues at coordinate 547,616 of NZ_NGUR01000007.1, forward strand.
GCGCGAACTGGCGAGCGGCGCGCTGGTGCAGGCGCATGCGCACACGCTCGCCAACCCGCAGACCATCTATTTCTCGTATCCCGCACAACGGCGCGATTGGGCGCCGTTGCAGCAGTTCGACGTTTGGCTGCGCCGTGCGGTCGACGACTATCGCGCGGCCAGATCGGGGCTTTCGCGCAGCACCTGCTCGTAGAGCCCCTGAAAACCCAGCCACGCGACGTAATCCGAACCGAGCAGGCGATGCACTTCGCGTGCTTCGGTTTCGGACAACACTTCCAGCGGCCCGGCGGCTTCCGCCAGCAACTGCACCTGCGCGCAGCGCTCCATGGCGAGAAAGCGATAGGCGGCCGCATCGACCGACGAGCCGACCGTGAGCAGCCCGTGGTTGAGCAGCACCGCCGCACGTTTGTGTCCCATGGACTCGGCGATGCGGCGGCCCTCGTCGGCGCCCAGCACGAGCACGTCGCCGCGAAAGAGCACGTGGTCGTCGTAGAACAGGCAGGCTTCCTGATTGATCGGAGCGAGCGGGCGCGTGCGTGCGGAGAACGCGCGTCCATGCGTGGTGTGCGTGTGCGCCGCCGCTTCGACGTGAGGCAGGGTGGCGTGAATGCCGGCATGAATTGCCATCGCGGCCGCGTTCACGGGACCGTCGCCTTCGTGAAGCCGGCCTGCTTCGTCCACGAGAATCAGATCGTCGGGATGAATCGATGAAAAGTGCTGGGCGTAGCGATTGACCCAGAAGCGGTCGTGAAACTCGGGATCGCGCACGGTGATGTGTCCGGCGATGCCTTCCGCGAGGCCGAAGCGCGCAAAGATCCGGAACGCCACCGCCAGTCGCAGCTTGCGATCGGCGCGCGCGTCGGCAACGTTATCGAAGACGCGCGGTTTGGGCAGCGGTGCGCCGAGTGGCGTGGGGATGGCGAAGGCGTCAGAGGCATCGGGCGTCGCGTGAGCGGCTGACGTCTCGTGAGGCAACGGCGGCAAGGGGGGCGGCAAAGGCATACGGCACTCCGTGGGGAAGGGATGCCGGTCGCACCGCGCCAGATGGCTGACGGTACGCCGGCTTGCCGCCCATTGTCCGAAGGGGACCGCGCTGCGTCTATCGACGAAAAGTCATGGGAGAGATACGGCGTTAGATGCAGCGTTACTTGCCGAACAGCCCGTTGAGGGTGGCGCCGCTGGCCGCGCCGTTGAAGCCGTCGAACCGGCCTTCGGCGAGCGCCGTCGCCGCACTCATGAAACTGCCCCATGCCGTGCGGGCCAGTGCGCCGCCCACGCTCACACGCCGTACGCCGAGGCTGCGCATGTCCTCCAGCGTCAGCGGCGAATTGGCACCGATCAGCACGTTGACCGGCTTCGGTGCGACCGCGGCCACTACGGCGCGGATCTGTTCCGGTGTCTGGATGCCCGGCGCGTAGAGGCAGTCGGCCCCGGCTTCGGCGTAAGCCTTGAGACGGGCAATGGCATCGTCGAGATCGGGCACCCCGGCGAAGAAGTTCTCCGCGCGGCCCACGAGCAGGGTGTCACCACCGGTCTCGTCAATGGCGCGGCGTGCCGCCTTGATACGCTTGACGGCCTCGTCGATCGGGAACAGCGGCGCGTTGACGTCGCCGGTCGAGTCTTCGATGGACAGGCCGGCGACGCCGGTCGCCACCGCGAGCTTCACGCTTTCGGCGACCTCGTCAGGTGTGTTGCCGAAACCGCTTTCGAAGTCCGCATTGACCGGCAGGTCGGTGGCGGCCACGAGGGACTTCAAATGGGCGAGGACAGTGTCGCGCGTCACGGCATTGTCGGGATGACCGGTCGACCATGCGAAGCCCGAGCTGGTCGACGCAATCGCCTGAAAACCGGCATGTTCGAGATAGCGGGCGCTGCCGGCATCCCACGGGTTGGGGATCACAAAACAACCGGCAATATGCAGTTCACGGAAGGCGGCGCGTTTTTCGGCGGTGCTGCGTGGCATGGCAGTCTCCTCTGGCGGATGGCGGCGGCATCCGAGACCTCGCGCCGGTGCCCGGTGTCGAGTCTGATGCGCACGTCTGAAGGCACGATCATCGCGGTTTTGCCGCAGGCTCGCAAGCGCCGGGCAACCCGGCTTTCCTTTGTCTGCCTTTGCGTTTGTTGCGCGATGGCTTCGCATGACTTGATCGCCCGGAAAACCGTCACCGACCGGGTGTTTCGGTGTGCTGGTTTTAGCTGCCGATGCTGATGCGCGACTCATAGCCGGTTTTGACTGCTCTAACCGGTGTTGAAGCGGTTTTGCGGGCGTGCCAAGCGCGATATTTGTGTTCGGGCGAAACTTCGGCAGACACGCCGAATCAATCTCGGTAATTCGCGGTAACAAGCTTTTTTGCGGCAATGCGGGAATAAGCGCGCTTCAACGGGCGTTATGCAATCATCTTCCCCAGTTTCTCAGGATGCCCGTCGTGAATTCACTACCCCCATCACCCGCTTCGTCCACTTCCTCCTCCTCTTCGTCCTCGCCTCGCCATGCCAGCGGGGTTGCGCTGTATGAAGACGCGAAATACACGCGCGTTGCCATGTTGCTGCACTGGGCGGTGGCGTTGCTGATGCTCGGCAACGTCGCCATCGGTCAGACCATCGCGTTGCTCTCCGATGCCACGCTCGAAAAGATCGACGTGCGCTTCTGGATCGATCTGCACAAGTCCATCGGCATCACCGTGCTCGGTCTGGCCATTCTGCGCATTCTGTGGCGCGTAACGCACCGCCCGCCTGCGCTCTCGCACGTCTTCGCGTCGTGGGAGCGTGCAAGCGCCCATCTGGTGCACTGGCTGCTCTACGTGCTGATCTTCGCGTTGCCGCTCTCGGGCTGGGCGCACGATTCGGCGTGGGTGGCTGCGTCGACACACCCGCTCGTGCTCTTCGGCACGTTCCCGTTCCCGCGCATGGGCTTTCTGATGGCGATGAGCGACGCCAGCAAGGATTACTGGCATGGCGTGCTTGGCAATGTGCACACGTACTGCGCCTATTCGCTGTATGTCTTGCTCGCGTTGCACGTCGGCGGTGCGCTCAAGCACCAATGGATCGACCGCCACTCTGTCCTGAACCGGATGCTGCCATGAGCGTGACGACGACCCGGCTCGATGCCGCGCGTGAATTGCATTCGCCGCGCTTCACACTGCCCGCGACGCCGTTGGCGAGTTGGCTGGTCCATGGCACGGTCGCTGTGCTCTGGTGTTTGCTGTTTGCGCAAGCGTTCGTGCTGAAAGGCGTGTTTGCGTGGGGCACGGGCGTGGCCTACGTGGCCTATGACACGGTGCTGCTGGCGTTTGTCTTCTGGAAGGCGTGGCGATTGATGCGCCCGGACCCCGAAGACGCAGCGACTTCGCTGGCGCGTGCCGATGGTCAATTCGCCAGCACGAAAGCCACGGCGCTCACGATGGGCGTGGTGGTCGCTGCGCACAACGAAGCGGCGGCACTGCCGGTCACGTTGCAGGCACTCATGTCGCAGCAGCGCGTGCCTGACCTGATCGTGATTGCCGACGATGGCTCGCGTGACGACACGGCGGCGCTGCTGGTCGAACACTACGGGTTGACCGATCCGGGCGAGGGCGCACTGAGTGCGCCGAGCCGCACGTATCCGAACCTGCGCTGGCTGCGCGTGCCGCACGGCGGCAAGGCGCGCGCACTCAATGCGGCGCTGGTCGGCGTGGACACCGATATCGTGATGACCGTCGACGCGGACACGCTGCTCGATGCCGGGGCCTGTGCCGCCATGCACGACGCGTTTGTCCGTCGTTCGAATCTGGTTGCGGCGACCGGCGTGTTGACGCCCGTGTGCGGCCACAGCGTCGGCGCTCGCGTGTTGCAGTTCTTCCAGACGTACGAATACATCCGCAATTTCATTTCGCGCTTTGCGTGGATGCGCGCCGATGGTCTGTTGCTGATATCCGGTGCGTTTGCGTGCTTCCGCCGTGAGGCCGTGCTTGCCGTGGGTGGGTTCGATCCGGCGTGTCTGGTCGAAGACTACGAGCTGATTCACCGCCTGCGCCGTTATTCGGTCACGCATGGACTGGGTTGGGACGTGCGCGTGATTGGCGGTGCACAGGCGGTGACCGACGCGCCCGGCACGCTCGCGAGTTTTCTGCGTCAGCGGCGCCGCTGGTTTGCCGGTTTCCTGCAAACGCAGTACTGGTATCGCGACATGGTGGGCAATGGCCGCTACGGCAATCTTGGGCGGTTGATGCTGCCGGTGAAGGCGTTCGATACGCTGCAACCGATCTATGGTTTAACCGCGTTCGCCTTGCTGGTTACGTTTGTCTGCGAGGGGCATTACGGTGTGGTGCTGCCGGTGTCGGGCATCATTCTCGGCAAGATCGTGATCGATCTGGGCTTCCACCTGTGGTCGGTGCATGCGTACCGCCGATGGACGGGACACCGCACCGGCACGAGCCTCGGTCTGGCGTTCGCCGCCGCGGTCCTTGAGCCGTTCTCGTTCCAGTTGATGCGTCATGCGGGCGCGGCGCTGGGCTGGGGGCACTTCCTCACCGGGCGGCAACATTGGGGGGTACAGGTGCGACGCGGTATTCTCTCGGGTGAGCGCGGGGCATCGGTACCTCGCGACGGTTGATTCCTTCATTTCCCTAAGCGTCGCCAAGCGCGACCTGACCCGAGACCTCATGATGCGAACGCAGACGTGGCTGGCGATGGCAGGTGCGTTAGGCAGCGTGCTGATGGCTGCCGGGTGCAGTGCACCAGTGGTCAAGCCCGCCGGGCCGGACTATGCGGCGTTGGGCGGGGCGGCCGAAGTGCGCGGCGATTGGGACGCCGCGCGGCGCAACTTCGGTCAAGCCGTGCTTGTGGCGGATCAGACCGGATGGCCGGCGGCACAGCGCGCGGCGATGCACTACGACTACGGCCGGGCGTTGGGCGTGACGTGTTACTACACCGAAGCCGAGCGAGAACTGAGTCTGGCCTACGACCTCGATATCCTGACGGGGCAGTACCGCTATCCGGCACTCGTAGAGTTGGGGCGGCTGGCGCTGGCACAGCGCCAGTTTGCGCAGTCGGCCAACGACTTCTCGCGCGCCCTGGGCTCGCTCGACCGGGCGCAGGCGGTGCGCCACGCCCCGTTTGCCTATGCCGAACTGCTGGACGATTACGCGCTGGCGTTGGGCGGGATGGGCGAAGCCGAAGCGGCGACGCGCATCATCGACCGGGCGGCCAAGGTGCGCGCCGAATTGACCACTCAGTACCTGCAAGCGACATCGCGAACGCCATATGGCACGCAATGCGGCAAGTTTGCGGCGGAGTCCGTCGCGCCGCGCCGGGCGCAATAGCGCCGAGGTCGAATCGGCGCGGGCAGGCAGCGCCAGGTGGCGCGCATGCCATAATTCGGCCAATCCCTTGACCTTCACGTGTTGCGATGTCGATCGCAATACGGTCCCGCCCCCTTGAACAATCTCCTCGTTCCTCTTGAAAAAGCCGGTGATTTCGACGAAATCATCGACGTGCGCTCGCCGTTGGAGTTCGCGGAAGACCATATGCCCGGCGCGATCAACGCCCCGGTGCTGAGCAACGAGGAGCGCGTGATCGTCGGCACGATGTACCGGCAGGTCTCGCCGTTCGAAGCCACCCGGGTGGGCGCGGCCATGGTCGCGCGCAATATCGCGGCGCATCTCGAGACGACCTTCGCCGACCGGCCGCGCAACTGGCGCCCGCTGGTGTACTGCTGGCGAGGCGGCAAGCGCTCGGGGTCGATGACGGTCTGGATGAATCTGATCGGCTGGCGCGCGCGGCAACTCGACGGCGGGTACAAGACCTACCGCCGCGAAGTCGTGGCGGCATTGGAAACCTTGCCGCCCTCGCTGAAGTACGTGGTGTTGGCGGGGCATACGGGCACCGGCAAGACGCGGTTGTTGCATGCGCTCGCGCACACCGGTGCGCAGACGCTCGATCTGGAAGCGCTGGCGATGCATCGCGGCTCGTTATTGGGTGCAATGCCCGACGCGCCGCAGCCGTCGCAGAAATCGTTCGATACGGCACTGGTCGGCACGTTGCGAGCGTTTGATCCACAACGTCCCGTCTTCGTAGAAGCAGAGAGTCGTCGTATCGGGCTGATTTCGTTGCCCGAGTCGCTGATGTCGTCGCTACGCGGCACCACGTGCGTCGAAGTTCGCGCACCACATACCGAGCGAGTTGATCTGTTGATGCAGGATTACGGACACCTCTTTGCGCAGCCGGAATATTTCCGCGCGCAGTTGCTCAAGCTGGTGCCGTTGCACGGGCGTGCTGTGGTGGGCGAGTGGCTCGAACTGCTTGATGCGCAACGTCAGCGCGAGTTGTTCGAGACGCTGGTGATCAAGCATTACGACCCGGCGTATTCACGCAGTTCGCGCAAGATGCTCAGCGGTCCGCCGCCTGCTATGCCGTTTGAATTCCACCCGCTCGTGCCCGATTTGCGCGCACAGGCGCAGGCCTTGCTGACGTGTGTTGAAAGCAGCGAGGCGACCGGTGCGCGCGGCCCCGATCGCCTGACGTCTGCCGACGCTGCCGGCTGACGATTTCCTGACGACTTGCTTCGACTGCGCGATGGCGTCCGTGCCCGCGCAGTTCACCCGCACGCTCTTTCGTCCTTTCGCCCTCACTTCACCGGCAGGCAGATACGCGTTTGCAACTCTGCGGGCGGCGTCGTGCGCGGGTCGTTGAGGTACTGCTCGAACATCGGGAAGTCGGCGGGCTCCAGACCGCTGCTCGGCAACCACTCTGAAAAGAGCCAGTTGTACGGCTTGCTCATTTCGTTGTACGGCCCGGTGTAGGTCAGGATCGCGCAGCGGCCCGCCGGGATTTCGAAGCGTTCGAGATCGTTGCCGAGCTCGGCGTCCGGGGCCACCGACATGCCCGCGAGCGAGCGCAACTGATCGGCGGGGACTTGTTCCGGGTCGTCGAAATACACGCCGAAGCCGGTCGATTCCGGCTGGGCCAGCCCGAGTGCGCCGGCAAGCATGAACGCGCGCACGAACACCGGGCCAATTTCCTGATAGTCGCCTTGATGCTTGAGGACGGCGAGCGTCGTGGCGGGGACCGATTCGATGGTGATGGGATACATGGTGAGCTCCAGAGGATTGAAGGGTCCGGAGCGGGCGTCACGATATCGTCCCGGCGGCATGCCGAAGTACGCACCGAAAGCCCGGTTGAAAGCGGCGTCCGACGCATAGCCGGCACGCGACGCCACAACACGCATGGAATCCTCTGACCCGGCCAGCGCGACCGCCGCGCGGTGCATCCGGATGCGTTGCACCGTGCCGTTCACCGTCTCGCCCATCAAAGCGCGATAGATGCGGTGAAAGTGAAACGGCGACAGGCACGCCAGATCCGCCAGTTGATACAGATCGGGGGTGGTGTCGGGATGACTGGCCAGCCATTGCAGCACGGGCTCCATGCGCTGGGCATACCGAACGTGGGTCTCAGGTTTCATTTGCGCTCCTTGGTCTGCAATGTAGCCAGAGGCCGTTTGCCGATTTTGCGATATTGCGATATTTCACAATTTCCAAGCGTTGTCTCGATGGTTTGGCCTACGTAGCCCTAGTATCGCGCCTCCATGGCCGTAACAGGCAAGAGAGAACTCATCGGAGGCATCATGTTTCGACGTATGTTGGCAGAAGGCATCGGCACATTCTGGCTGGTGTTCGGCGGTTGCGGCAGTGCCGTACTTGCTGCGGCATTCCCGCAACTCGGCATCGGCTTTGCCGGTGTCGCATTGGCGTTCGGTCTGACGGTGCTCACGATGGCCTATGCCGTCGGTCACATCTCCGGCGGCCATTTCAATCCCGCCGTGACACTGGGGCAATGGGCCGGTGGATTGTTTCCGGCGAAGGACATCGCGCCATACATGGGCGCGCAGGTGCTTGGCGGCATGGTCGCCGGGGGCGTTCTGTTCGTGATCGCGAGCGGTGCGCCCGGATTCGACCCGTCGGCATCCGGCTTCGCAGCCAACGGCTATGGCAGCCACTCGCCCGGCGGCTACTCGCTGGCGGCGGCCGTGGCGATCGAACTGGTGCTGACGGCCTTCTTCGTCGTGATCATCAACAGTGTCGTGTCGCGCGCGGCACTCACAGCAGTTGCCCCGATCGCGATCGGTCTGGCACTCACGCTGATCCATCTGATTTCGATTCCCGTGACGAATACGTCGGTGAACCCTGCACGCAGTACTGGCGTTGCCGTCTTTCAGGGCGGCTGGGCAATCGATCAATTGTGGGTGTTCTGGCTCGTACCGTTGGCCGGCGGCGTCATCGGAGGACTGGTGTCGCGTGCCTTGCGGTCTTCCTCCTGAAATTCGACGTTGACAACTAACACTGTTAGATTAGACTAACGGTGTTAGTCTTGCTGCCGCCTCGATGCCGTTTGAGGGTGGCGGCATGTTTGCTTGTCAATTGCATCCATTGAGGACGAATGCCATGTCAGAGAAGGTCTGGTTTATCACCGGTGCATCGCGAGGATTCGGGCGTGTCTGGGCCGAGGCGGCACTACGGCGGGGCGACAAAGTGGTGGCGACGGCCCGCTCGCTCGCCGACATCGAGGATCTGGGCATTTACGGCGATGCCGTGTTGCTTCTGCCGTTGGACGTGACCAATGGCGATGCCGTGTACGGCGCAGTTCACCGGGCACATGCGCATTTCGGACGGCTCGACGTGGTCCTCAACAACGCGGGCTATGGGCTCTTCGGCATGCTGGAAGAGACGAGCGAAGCACAAGCCCGCGCGCAGATGGAAACGAACTTCTTTGGCGCGCTATGGGTGATGCAGGCAGCGCTGCCGATCTTGCGGGCGCAGGGGCACGGGCACATTCTGGCCGTATCGAGTTTTGCGGGCGTCGTGACGTTTCCCAGCGCATCGGTATATGTCGCATCGAAGTGGGCGCTCGACGGCATGTGCGATGCGCTGTCGAAAGAAGTGGCCGGCTTCGGCATCAAGGTCACGCTCATCGAGCCGGGTGGGTATGACACGGACTGGCGCGGCAGTTCGGCGCACCACGTGACGAAGCTCGATGCCTATGCGGAATTGCGCGGTCAGCTTGCGGCGGCGATGGGCAGCCGAAAGCTCGGTGACCCGGCCGCAACCGCGAACGCGATCCTTGCCGTGGTCGATGCCGATGAACCCCCGTTGCGGCTCTTGCTCGGCGCGGGCACCGTCGATATCGCGACACGCACGTATCAGGAGCGAATCGGCGTCTGGCAACACTGGGCCGACGTCTCGGCCGCCGCACACGGTGGCGCTGGCTGACCCACGTAGATTGATCTCGCTGAGCGATCCCCCTCCGTCACAGAGGCATTCCCCGCACTGTCGGCGCGATGATAAGCTAACGCCGTTAGTTTTGACGGGAAACACCATGGCGATTCAACGGGACGACGTCGTACAGACGGCGCTGGCTTTACTCGACGGCGGGGGAATGGAGGGCGTGACGTTGCGCAAGGTGGCACAGGCGCTCGACATTCAGGCGCCGTCGCTCTACTGGCACTTCGCCAACAAGCAGGCGTTGCTCGATGCAATGGCCGACGCGATGTTGCAGGATGTCGCGCGTGATGTGCCGCCGGATGCGGACTGGCGAGCGGTGTTGAATGCCGTTTCACTTGAGATTCGACACGCCTTCAACGCCTATCGGGATGGTGCCCGGGTGTTCGCCGGGACGTATGAGACGACGGAAAACGTGTTGCGCACAGGCGAGGCGATGATCGCCGCCTTTGTGCGCGCCGGGGCCGACATCGAGTTGGCGACCACAACGGCGTTCAGCGTGGTCTATTACGTGGTGGGTTTCGTGATCGAAGAGCAGGCGTTCAAGGCGGAAGCCTCAAGCGAAAAGGCAGCGGAAAGCGTGGCGCGCAAGACGGCGTTCCTGAATGCCGCCAAGCAGACATATCCGCTCAGTTGGCAGGCCCGTCAGCATTTGTTCGCGCCCGACTTCGACAAACGATTCTCGGTGGGCATCGATCTGTTGCTCGGCGGGTTTGTGCAACAACTGGCCGACGGCAACAAGAAAAAGGCCCCGCGTCGTTCACACGCTCGCTGAGAACGTGTCGATCAGCATGCGCGCGGCCAGCGCCGCGAGCACTATGCCCATGAACCACCGTTGCAGGGTCAACAGGGCCGGGCGCTGCGCGAGAAATTTGGCCGTACTCCCCGCGCCGATCGCGACAGCGCCGTTCACCAGCACGAACGCCAGAATCACGACCGAGCCCATGGTGATGGAAGTCTTCAGCAGGTTGCCGCCCTGATCGCGGACGAACTGCGGCACCAGCGTCAGAAAGATCATCGCAAGTTTCGGGTTCAACAGGCTCGTCGTCGCCCCCATCACGAAGAGCCGGCGCGGCGGCTCGTACGAGAGCTCACGCGCTTCGAACGGTGAGCGCCCGCCCGGTTTGACGGCCTGCCATGCGAGATAGAGCAGGTAGGCGGCACCCGCGATGCTTAGCGCACTCATCCCGTACGGCACGTGCATGAACAGCGCCGTAATGCCGAATGCCGCACTCAGCATGTAGAAGAGGTAGCCGATGATCACGCCCGCCAGCGAGACCAGTCCGGCCGCCCGGCCCTGTGCGATCGAGCGCGACATCACATAGATCATGTTCGGGCCCGGCGTAATCGCCAGCAGGCCACAGATGGTGAGAAACGCATAAAACGAGGCGGCATCGCGCATAGTCTTGCTCGACAGGAGGCAGTGATCGCGCTCAGTATCGGAGCGTGCCCGACCTCGGTAAAGCAATATAATCTGAGCCAATTCGTCAGATTTTCTGAGTAATATGAAAAAGCTCGATCTCGATGTGCTGGAAATGGTGGTGGCCGTTGCGGAGACTGGTTCGTTCGTGCGCGGTGCCGAGGCGGTGCATCGCTCGCCATCGGCGCTCAGCATGCAGATCAAGGCACTGGAAGACGATCTGGGCAAGCCGTTGTTTATCCGGAACACCCGGCGATTGGCCGTGACGGCCGAAGGGCAGACGCTGGTGGACTACGGGCGGCGAATGCTCGAGATGCGCAGTGAAGCGTGGGCATCGATCGTGCGGCCCGAGATCAAGGGCCGCGTGACCATCGGCGTGCCGGACGACTATGCGTCGTCGTTGTTGCCGCAGGTGCTCCGGAAGTTTGCCGTGGCGCACCCGCGCGTCGAGATTCGCGTGATCGGGCTGGCCAGCAACGCGCTGGTGCCTTTGCTCAAGGACAACACGCTGGACTTGGCTTGCCTGACCAAGGTCAAGGGACTGCCGGGAGAATTCATCCGGTTCGAGCCGTCGGTATGGGTAGGCCCGCCAACGCGGCCCGTGTGGAAAGAGCGCCCGCTGCCGGTGGCGTTATTCGCCCCCGGCAGCACGGCGCGTGCGACCGCCATCGCAGCACTTCAGCGTGCAGGCATCAAGTACCGCATGTCTTACGAAAGCCCCAGCCTGCTCGGACTCATCAGCATGGTCGAGGCGGGGCTGGCGGTCGCACCGCTCGCACGATGCAGCGTGCCTGCGCATCTTGTTCAGCTCTCGCAGAGCGACGGCCTGCCCCCGCTGGACGATCTCGAAGTGGTGCTGGCGCGCAGTGCAACCTCCAACCGCCCGCCGTGCGACTTTCTGGCGGAGCAGATTCTGACCGAACTGCGCACCTGAGCATGACACCTCCGGCCCGTCAGCCGATCCACGCGGAATTGCGAATCACGCTACAGAAATTACCGCGATGGAAATGCGGGTCCTTGTCGGCCAGCACGTCAGCCTTGACGTTGCCGAACGTCGTGTCCGGCTTGTGCTTGATGCCGTCGTAGAACGCCTGAATGATGTCTTCCTTGAAGTGAGCCGTGCGCGGGTGGGCACGTACAACGGCCTCTCGTTCGATCTCGCTGTACTCGGGATAGGTCAGGCCCAGTACATCCATCTCTACGCCCGCCGTGACCAGCGCGATCACCGGGTGCATATGCTGCGGAATACCGGGCGTCGTGTGCAGCGCGATCGCCGTCCACACCACGTCGATGTCCTGTTGTGCAATGCCTTTGCTTTTCAGAAAATCACTCGCCGCATTCGCACCGTCGACTTCGAATCGTTCGCACGCGCTGCTGTGTTGATGGGTGAGCCCCATGTCATGAAACATGCAGCCGCAATAGAGGAGTTCGGGGTCGAACTTGAGCCCGCGATGCTGGCCGGCGAGGGCGGCGAAATAGAAGACGCGGCTTGAGTGATGGAACAGCAGGGGGGATGCGGTATCGCGCACGATCTCCGTGATTTCACGCGCGAACTGACTATCGGGCACCGCAATACCGGCAACATTGGCAGACATGATGAACCTCCAGAAGGGGACAGCCCGGACAATTCGAACTGTGCGGACACTTCCAATTCTGCGCACCGACGCCCCGGATCGCTACCGGCTTGCGGGGCCCATTTCCGCCAGATGCGTGTTCATGTCGGCCAGCCGCCAAGGGAGGCTATCGGCGAAATAGAGGCTAAAAATGGCCGGTGGTCAGATGCCACGCGCACGGTGTCGACCCATGCGTAGGGGGAGCAGCGAGACGGCCGTGCTTAATCGAGATCGATTCGTGGAAGATTCGCCACGAGCGCATCGATGGCGCAACGCGTTTTCAGCGGCATGTAGGGCGTTTTCGGCCATACCGCATGGATCGCCAGCGGTCGCACACCGCAACGCTCTCTTAGCGCGACAAGTTCGCCGGTGGCGACATATCGTGCCATGAGCCAGCACGGTATCTGCACGAGTCCGAGACCGGCAACGCCAGCGCCGGCAATCGCCTGCACGTCGTCAAGGCTCACTTGCGGCTTGACTTGCAACTCGTGCTCCACGCCCTGCGCATCGTGCATGCGCCATGTGCTCACCACGCCGCCGCGCGAATACATGATGCCCGCATGACCGGCAAAGTCGTCGATCTCGACGGGGCTGCCATGCTTCGCCAGATAAGCCGGCGAGCCGCCGATGCTCACGTCCTGAATGCCCAGACGCCGCGCCGCCAGACTCGTGCTGTCGCGCAACTCGCCGATGCGCACCGCGAGATCGATGTTCTCTTCGACGAGGTCGACCGCCCGGTCGGTGAACGAGATATCGATCTGAAGCTCGGGGTGCTGGCGTGCGAGATCGAACAACACTGGGGCGACGCAATGGTGCCCGAACGCAATCGGTGCGCTTACCCGCAACTGGCCCCGTGGCGCACTGTGTCCACTCTCCAATTCGGCCTCACCCGCCTCCAACTCGGCAAGCGCTCGCACGCATCGATCGTAATAAGCCTGCCCGGCTTCGGTGAGCGTCTGACTGCGCGTGGTGCGATGGAGCAGACGTGCCCCCAACCGGTCTTCCAGCCGCGTAATGACTTTGCCGACGGCCGAGCGCGTCAGGTTCAGGCGCTCGGCGGCGAGCGTGAAGCTGCCGGCTTCGATCACCTGCACAAAGACCGCCACACCGTCCAGATTGATTGACATATTCGGTCCTTGTGGTTGTGTTTTATGGGAAAAACTGTCGTCAATGGGGAATCTGATTCCCGATATAGTACATCGGCCAAATACTTTTCTCTGCGATACCTATGACGCTTTCTCGAGACCCCAAAAACGCGCTGGCGCTAGCGGCGATCTGCCTGACATCGTTGATGTTCGGCCTTGAAATTTCCAGCGTGCCGACCATCCTCCCGACCCTTGAGCGCGTGCTGCATGCCGACTTCAAGGCGCTTCAATGGATCATGAATGCCTACACGCTGGCGTGCACGACGGTACTGATGGCCACGGGCACGCTGGCCGACCGGTTCGGACGCCGGCGCGTCTACGTCGCCAGCATCGTGATTTTTGCGGTGACATCACTCATCTGCGGGTTGGCGCAAAGCGCCGCGGTGCTGATCGTCAGCCGGTTTTTGCAGGGCGTGGGTGGCGGCGCGATGCTGATCTGCATGGTGGCGGTGCTGTCGCATCAATTTCGGGAAGGGCGCGAGCGCAGCCGGGCGTTTGGCGCATGGGGCATCGTGTTCGGCAGCGGACTGGGCTTCGGTCCGATCGTCGGCGGGTTGATCGTCGCTGTGTCGAACTGGCAGTGGGTCTTTCTGATCCACGTGGTGATTGCGATGGTGGCGCTCGGCCTCGTGTTTGCAGGCGTGAAGGAGTCGCGCGATCCGCACGCCGAGCATCTGGACGTGCCGGGCATCGTGACGCTGTCGTTGTCGACGTTCGGCCTCGTCTACTACATCACGCAGGGGCCGGACCTTGGTTTCGACAGCCCCATCGGATTGAGCATCATCGGTGCGTCTGTTCTGAGTTTCATCGCGTTTCTCATCGTAGAGAAGCGCAGTCCCCGGCCGATGTTCGACTTTTCGGTGTTCCGTGTCCGCGCGTTTTCCGGGGCGATGTTCGGCTCGATGGGGATGAACTTCAGCTACTGGCCGTTCATCGTGTATCTGCCGATCTACTTTCAGGGCGCGCTCGGCTATAGCAGCGTGAACACCGGGTTGGCGCTGCTCGCCTATACGGTGCCGACACTCATCGTGCCGCCGTTCGCCGAACGTCTTGCGCTTCGGATTGGCGCACGCAAGGTGATTCCGCTGGGTATGTTTACGATCGGCCTTGGCTTCCTGCTGATGCGCTTTGGCATTGATGTGGCGCATGCCAGTTGGCTGACCGTGTTGCCGGGCTGTGTGTTGTGCGGTGCCGGACTGGGGATGACCAACACGCCGGTGACCAATACGGCGACCGGGGCGGTGTCGTCGAACCGCGCAGGGATGGCGTCGGGCATCGACATGAGCGCGCGACTGATCAGTCTGGCGATCAATATTGCGGTGATGGGGTTCGTGCTGCTCGAAGGCGTCAGCGCCTATCTCGCTCGCGCGCTGCCGGCGTCTTCAGATGCACTGTCGCTGCGCTGGCTCGCGGAGAAGGTGGCGGCGGGCAGTTTCGATCAGTTGGCGCAGGGCAATGCGGCATTGTCAGCGGCTGACCCGAACGGAGCCATCGTTCATGGCGCGTTGGTGCACGGCTTCGGTCTGGTGATGTTGTACGGCGTGATCGGCGCGTGGGTGCTGGCAGCGCTGAGCTATGTGGCGTTCGGGGCAGGCCCGCGTGCACGGCATCAGGAAGTTGCTTTCGACGACGGTGTGCGCCCGCCGAGTCTGTAAGAAAGACAGACGCCGGAGGTTGTCTCCGGCGTCGATTTGCGGTTTTAGAATACTAAGGAATACTCAGGAAAACACGGGATTCTTGTCGGCCAGACCCACGACTTCGTCATAGATGTGGTCACGCGTTCGACCATCGACGCGTTGCCAGAGCCGGGCCAGCCAGTATTTCATCCTGAGCTTGGTGACGACGGCAGCGCTCACCGGTGTGGCGGGAAACTGGATGTTCTCGCCGACCAGCTTGCCGTCGAGATACGCGTGGGCGTTGGCCCTGACGTAGACCTTGGCCTGCATCAGGCTGGTGGCCCGTGAGGCGAACGCGAGATCGAGACAGGTCAGTGTCCAGACGGAATCTCGTTGCTCGCCATAGACATGAAGCAGTATGCGTTCCTTTCTCATGATCGACTCCTCGTTGATGCGTGCATGACCGGATCTTTGGCTGATCCTGGTGGCTTTTGCGTGGGAAGTCGGTTCGCTATCGAACCGACGCGCCCGCAATTCCCCCGTACGGTCGAGGCAACGTCGGAATCTGTGTCTCGCCTGCGGCGGTAAGACGATCAGAGACTATCGAAGAACGGCGCCATGCGATCGCGTGAGCACGCAATGTGATGCGCCATCGCGTCACGGGCCGCGTCGGCATCGTGGGCACAGAGCGCTTTCACGATGTCGGCGTGCTCGGTGATCGCTTCTTCTGTCACCCGCGAATGAAAGCGCAGACGGAAGACATGCATATGCGCATGAAGACGCGACAGCGTCTCGGCAATCAACTCGTTGCCGCTGCACGCCGCAATCCACGCATGGAACTTCGCATCCTGTAACGCAAACTTGCCGTAGGCCACCTGCGCATTGCCGCCCGAGACGTTCTCCATGCTCTCGGCCAGCGTCTTCAATTCGGTCAGCGCCGCGTCATCCATCAACTGGGCTGCCTCGGCCGCGGCGTAGGGCTCCAGCAGCATGCGCATGTCGTAGATCTGCTTGAACCGGTCTCGCGTGGGCATGGCGGCGGCGCTGTAGCCGACGTTATGCGTCTTCACCACCAGCCCCTCGTTCTCGAGGCGAATCAGCGCGGCGCGTATCGGCGTTTGCGAAACCCCCAACTCTCTGACGAGTGCATCGACGGCAATCCGGCTTCCCGGCGCAATGGCGAGGGAGATCAGCCGGGAGAGCAGCGTCTCGTAAATCTCATCGCCCAGCGCGCGTCGAGCCGACAGGTGGCTCGCGTCGTGCTCGGCAGCGGCGAAAAAGGTGGTCGATCTTGGATCTAGGTTGGACATGGATGGCTCTCCGGGATAACGCGCTTGACCGTGCCAGATTATAACCCTATCCTGTCGCAAATCAGATATCCGATCGGATCGTATTTTGACAGCCAATCTTTTATCGTGTCAGGAGGCCACCGAGGTCTCCGTTCAGGCACTGACGCGTCACGGGGTTTCGCAAGAGAACGCCCGCATTCAGACAGAACAATGGGTCGAAGCGGAGTTGAGAGGGCGGGCCTCGCACGGTTTGCTCCGCCTGCCACGTATCGTCGAACGTCTTCGGAAAGGGCTCGCGCATCCGCTAAGCCATGGCGTGCACCAATGGCGCGGCTCGTCGCTGCTCGACGTCGATGGTGAGCGCGGGCTGGGGCCGGTGGTGGCCTTTGCTGCGCTTGAAAAAATTTCGGCGCGGGCCAAAGAAACGGGTCTTGCCGCCGCGATGGTCCGCAACAGCAATCACTTGGGCATGCTGGCACTTTATGCCGAGCGCATCGCGGCACAAGGGCAGGTACTGATTGCGCTCTCCACCAGCGAGGCGCTCGTGCACCCGTGGGGCGGCAAGCATGCCATGCTCGGCACCAATCCCGTGGCGATCGGCGTGCCCGCGTCACCGCATCCGTTTGTGTTCGACATGGCGACGAGCGCCGTGTCGATGGGACAGATTCACGACTATGCCAATCAGAACCGCCCATTGAAACCCGGCTGGGCGCTCGACGCCGAAGGCAATCCGACCACCGACGCGCACGCGGCCAAAGCCGGTGCCATCGCCCCGTTTGGCGACGCGAAGGGCTATGCGCTCGGCATTGCGTTCGAAGTGCTGGTATCGAGCCTGACGGCGGCCGCACTCGGCACCGAGGTACGCGGCACGCTGGACGCCGAGCACGTCTGCAACAAGGGCGACGTGTTCATCGTGCTTGAGGCGGCACCGGGCGGCATGGCCGGACAAATCTCCGCGTATCTCGATGCGGTTCGTGCATGCGAACCCGCCGACCCTCAGCGACCCGTTGTCGTGCCGGGCGACCGCGCACAGACGCAACGCGAGCGCAGCTTGCACGACGGCTTTGCGCTGGCACCCGACGTCTGGGCCCGCATTCGCGAACTCGCCGGTAACTCCCCCGACCCCGCACAGGATCAGAAATGAACCCACTATTCGGCACCATGAGGGCGCCTGCCAACGTCATTTTCGGCGAAGGCCAGCGCTTCGGTCTCGGCATTGTCACGGCCCAGATCGGGCGCCGCGCGCTGATCTGCACCGACGAACGTCTCGGTGCTTCGAAAGAACTTCAGGAGATGCTCGGCAGCCTGCATGAGACGGGTGTCGAGACGAAGGTCTCCACGCACACGCTGCCTGAACTGCCGTCCGCCAGCATCGAACAATGCCTTGCATTCGCCTCGGCCTTCGACCCCGACGTGGTCATCGGCATTGGCGGTGGAAGCTGCATGGACATGGCCAAGCTCGTGAGCTTGCTGCTGGCCCACGGCGGCCCGGCGAGCCAGTTCTATGGCGAACTGAAAGTGCCGGGGCCGATTCTGCCGGTCATCGCCATCCCGACGACGGCAGGGACGGGCTCGGAGGTCACGCCGGTGGCAGTGATGGCAGATGAAAGCCGCGATCTCAAGGTCGGCATCTCCAGCCCGTATCTGATTCCGCACATTGCCATTTGCGACCCGGAACTGACGCTGACGTGCCCGCCGGAGCTGACGGCCATCTCAGGTGCCGATGCGCTCACGCATGCCATCGAGGCATTCACGGCGGTGCAGCATCCGCGCACGCCGACCTTGCCGCACGAACGTGTCTTTGTCGGCAAGAACCTGATGAGCGATCAGTTCGCTTTGGCGGCTATCAGCGCGCTCAGCGAGTTCTTGCCGCGCGCCGTACGCGACGGCAGCGATCGCGAAGCCCGCTCGATGGTGATGTACGGCTCGCTGTGCGCGGGTCTGGCGTTCGGTGCGGCGGGTACCGCTGCGGCGCACGCGATTCAGTACCCGATCGGTGCACTGACGCACACGGCCCACGGGCTGGGTGTGGCGGCGCTGATGCCGTACGTGATGGCTTACAACGCGCCGTCGTGCGCCGGTTCACTGGCGGAAATCGCCAAGGCGATGGGCGCGCAAGGTACCGATGTGCAGGCACTGGCCGAAGAAAGCATCGTCCGCGTCCGCGCGCTGCTGGCCGAGATCGGCATCCCGTCGACGCTGGCCGGTCTGGGGCTGAAGGCGATCGATCTGCCTTGGGTTTCCGAGCAATCGATGCTCTCTGCACGACTGGTCAACAACAACCCCCGTCCGCTACAGGCGGCCGATATGGCCGAAATTCTGGAAGACGCCTTCCGTGGCCGTCTGCGCGACACCCAACCCTCCAACGCTTGAGAACCGAAATGTCGACACTTGCTCTTGGTATTGAAGTCCCTACCGACTTGTTCATTGGTGGTCAGTGGCGTGCACCGGCCTCGGGGCGTCGCATCGACGTGATCAATCCGTCGAACGAAGACGTGCTGGCGACCGTCGCTGACGCGAGCGTTGAAGAGGCCATGCAAGCCGTCGATGCCGCTGCCGCTGCTGCGCCCGGTTGGGCGGCGACGTCGCCGCGCGCGCGTGCCGACATCCTGCGCCGCGCGTACGAACTGATGGTGCGCGACGCCGATAGTCTCGCCCGTCTGATTTCGCTGGAAAACGGCAAGGCGTTGGCCGATGCACGTGGCGAGGTGGCCTACGCTGCCGAGTTCTTCCGCTGGTTCGCCGAAGAGGCCGTGCGCATCAATGGCGACATCAGCATCGCCCCGTCGGGTGCCAGCCGGATCATCGTGCAATACCAGCCGGTGGGCATCGCGCTGCTGATCACGCCGTGGAATTTCCCGGCGGCGATGGCCACGCGAAAAATCGGCCCTGCGCTGGCGGCCGGGTGCACATGCATTCTGAAGCCCGCGACAGAGACGCCGCTCACGGCCTATGCACTTGCCAACCTGCTGGCCGAAGCTGGTGTGCCGGCAGGCGTGGTCAACGTGCTGACGACGTCGTCGGCGGGCAAGTTCGCCAATGCGATTCTGGATGATGCCCGTGTCAGAAAGCTGTCGTTTACCGGTTCGACGGAAGTCGGCCGCGTGCTGCTGCGCAAGGCTGCCGACTCGGTGGTGAACTGCTCGATGGAACTGGGTGGGAACGCGCCGTTCATCGTGTTCGACGACGCATCGATCGACGCCGCTATCGAAGGCGCCATGCTCGCCAAGATGCGCAATGGCGGAGAAGCGTGCACGGCAGCCAATCGCATTTACGTGCAACGCGGCATTGCCGACGAATTCAGTCAGCGTCTGGCGCAGCGCATGGGCGCGCTGACGGTGGGCGACGGCTGTCTCGACACCACGCAGTGCGGACCGCTGGTCAACGCCGGCGCGGTCGCCAAGGTGGCATCCCTCGTTGACGACGCGGTGGCGAAGGGCGCACGCGTCCTCACGGGCGGCGAGCGGCTGGATCGCAACGGTTATTTCTATCAGCCGACGGTGTTGGTGGACGTCGCACCGAATGCCGACCTGCTCCACGAAGAGATTTTCGGGCCGGTCGCACCGATCGTCATCTTCGACGACGAAGATGAAGTCGTCGCGTTGGCCAACGCGACCGAGTACGGTCTGGTTGCCTACGTGTACACCGGCGATCTGGCGCGCGGCCTGCGCGTGTCGGAGCGAATCGAGAGCGGCATGATCGCGCTCAATCGCGGCATTGTGTCCGACCCGGCAGCGCCGTTCGGTGGCGTGAAACAAAGCGGTCTGGGCCGTGAGGGCGCTCACCATGGGCTGCTGGAGTTCTCTGAAGCCAAGTACATTTCGACGCAGTGGTAAAACCCCCGGGCGGTGGGGCGGGGCGTTTGCCGGCGTCACCACCGCATTTGCAATAGCCATAGCAACAGCCATCGCCAAATCTGCGGGACAGCAGAGCGCCAGCGTTTCAGGAGACGATTGTGAGTTCGAATCAGTCATCGATACCGCCCATCAACATCGCATCGATCAACGATGTGATCCGATTCATTGATTCACAGCCTCGTCTTGTCGGCGTTGCCCGGTTTGCGTGGCTGGTGGCCCTTGGGGGCCTGTTTCTGGACGCTTTCGCCAACTCGGCGCTGGGCTCCGCACTCGGGCCGCTGACTGCGCAGTTGGGTCTGAACCCGCGCGAAGTCGGTTTGCTCACGGCGTCATCGGCGTTCGTGGCGCTGATCGTGAATCCGTTCGGCGGCTGGCTTGCCGATCGGTTCGGCCGCGTCAAACCGCTGATCGCGACGAAGCTGATCTACATCGCCGGGGCCATCATCGCGGCCGTCGCCGTGAATTTCGAGATGATTCTCGCTGGCCGGGTGCTGGTGGGCATCGCGTACGGGATCGACTTCAGCATCGCGATCGCCTTGCTCGCCGAGTACACGCCTGCCAAACACCGCGCAAAACTGAATCTGTGGAATGGCGTGTGGTACATCGCCGTCATCGGCAACTTGCTCGTCACGTTGCTGTTCAGCCAGTTGGGCATCGGGCAGAACATCTGGCGCTATTCCATCGCGTCGTCGGGCATTCTGGCGCTGGTGATTCTCGGTTTGCAGATCAAATATCTCTCTGAGAGTGCCACGTGGCTGGCGCGCCTCGGGCGGATGAAAGAGGCCGCGATCAGCCTCGGGAAATTGTTTCCGGACCACCGCTTCGTCGCACGCGAAACCGCGCGCAACGACGTGAACGAGAAGACGAAACGCGCGGGCAACTTTGCGCAATTGTTCCGGGGCAACTATCTGCGCCGCACCGTGCTTTCCGGCGTGATTTCGCTTTGTCAGTACATGCAGTATTCGGCGGTGGGCTGGTACCTGCCGGTGATCTCGTTGCTGCTCTTCTCGAACAACTTCATCCACGCCACAATCGCTGCGATCGTGTTCAATTGCTTTGGCGTGTTGGGCGGCTTCTCATCACCGTTTTTCGGACGTCTCTTCGGGTTGCGCAAGGCGGCGCTGTACGGCTTCGGCATCGTCTTTCTCGTGCTGGTCGGCATGGGGCTGCTCGACGGCAAGGTCGATCCGATGCTGCTCTCCATCTTCCCCGCGATGCTGATCTTCGCGCACTCCGCTGGCCCGGCATCGAACGGAAAGTCGATCGCCGCGCTGTCCTATCGATCGGAAGTTCGCGCGACGGGGACGGCTTTCACGGGCTTCCTCGCGAACGTGGGTGCTGCGTTCGGTCTCTTCGCGTTCCCGGTGCTGCGCGGCAGCTTTCCGCTGGGGACCGTGTTGCTCATCTTGAGTGTCGTACCGCTGGTCGGGTTGATCACCTGCATCGTCATTCAGTGGGACCCGACGCGCAACGGCTTCTCGGCGGACGAAGAGGCCGAGAGCGATGTGCCTTCCGACCGTTCGGCGGCCATTCCCGCCCAACAATGAATCGTCTGAACAACGAGCAGAACAACGATGCCTGAGTGGCCTCAGGCAATTACGGAGAACGTTATGAGTCAATTGAAAGGATTTCTCTTTCCGCAAACCCCGACGGGCGTGGCATCGCTGATTCCCGATCCACCTTGGTACTACTCCGGCACGTGGCTGACCGTGGAATACCGCACGAACCCCGATCGCATCAAGGCGCTGTTGCCCGCGCCGCTGGAACTGGCCGACGAAGACCCGGGCCGTGTCGCGATGGTCTGGGCCGACTGGCAGTCGTGCTCGACCGGCGGTGCCGAGATGCTCGACCCCGTTCGCGCGCAGTATGCCGAGGCGTTTCTCGCCGTGAAGGTGAAGTTTCAGGGGCAAACGTTCACGCGGATCGTGCACATCTGGGTGGACCGCGACTTCTCGCTGGGGCGTGGCATTCACATGGGGTATCCGAAGAAATTCGGCTCCATCTATCAGACGCGGCCGTTCCCCTATGGCCCGGCCCCGCGACTGGCACCGGGCGGGCGCTTCGGTGCGAGTCTGGCAACGTATGACCGCCGCATTGCGCAAGCGACGATCACGCTGCGTGAGCAGGTGAAAACGGGCGGCCCCACGGTCAACATCTATCCGCTGCTGCATACGCGCGTGCTTCAGTCGATCGAGAAGGGCGGCGGCGAGTCGCTCAACGAACTGGTGACGCACAAGCCCGCGAAAGCCGAGTGCGGCGACCCGTGGGTGGCCGACGCCGAACTGGCCCTGTTCGAATCGCCGACCGAAGAACTCGCGACGTTGGCCGTCGAAGAAGTGGTGGGCGGGTACTACCAACAGATGGGCACGGTGTGGGACGGCGGCGAGTTGCTGCTCGACAATCGCCAGAAGGTCTGACGACGTCGCCCGGTACGGCAACCGGTGAGTGTATGAAGGTGGGTGACGGGGGTTGGGGTATCTTATGGCGGCAAAGCAAGCCGCGGTAACTGCCGCCGACGGGAAATCATGATCACCTTCAAGCAAATCGAAGCGCTGTACTGGGCCAACAAACTCGGCACTCATGCTGCCGCCGCCGAGCGACTCCACACGACGCAGTCGGCCGTGTCCAAACGGATTACGGAAGTCGAGGAGTTTCTCGGCGTCGCGCTGTTCGACCGTAGCGGCCGCACTATGCAACTCACGGCAAAAGGCCGCGAGGTGCTGGAGGTCGGCGAAGAAATTCTGCAACTGCGCGACCGGCTACTGGAGCGCATGGGCAAGCCGGTGGACGTGGTCCGCCGGTATCGCATTGGGGTCACGGAGCTGATCGGCCTCACGTGGCTGCCGAAGCTGGTGCAGGAAATGCGGGAGAAGTACCCGCTCGTCTCCATCGAGCCCGAGATCGATCTCAGCACCGCGTTGACGGCCAAGCTGCAACGCTCCGATATCGATCTGGCCATCATTCCGCTCACCGCCACCGGCCCCGGGTTCACCGCGGCGCCGCTCGACACGATGGCGCTCCAGTGGATGTGCAGCCCCTCGCTCACGGATACTTCGAAGACACTTTCCCTCGGCGAAATCGCCCAGCATCCGATCCTGATGCAGATCGACACATCGGGCGTCGATGCCGTTTTCGATCGCTGGTTTCAGGCCAAAGGCTTGTCGATCCGCCGGATGTACGCGGGCAACAGCCTGAACGCCCTCAGTGCGTTGACGGTGGCCGGTTTCGGCGTGAGCTACCTCCCCGATCTCTACTTCGACGATCTGGTCCAGCAAGGGCTGCTCAAGCGCGTGCCGGTGGACGAACCGTTGCCGACCGTGCGCTACTACGCCGTCTATCGCAACGATGGGCCGGTGGAGTTCAGTGCCGACATTGCCGCGCTGGCGCAACGCCTGTGCGACTTCCGCAAGCCGCAGTTCACTCCCCGCCCGGCGTCCCCCGCCGCGTGATGTCTGTTCGCCTGCCACGGGAAACGTGAAATTTTTTCCGGCTTGAAGACGCCTTTTTTTCGCTAGTTTCAAAAAGGCGTCATCCCCATACTTGTTTGCCATGGATACCCGTTGGGTGTCTGGCAATTCAGGTTTCAAGGAGTGGGGGCAATGGCAGGTCAGACGCTTTCCGAAAAGTTGCTGTCCCGTAAAGCGGGCAGGGTCGTACGTGCGGGCGAGATCGCCATTTGCACGGTCGATTTCGCACTGGGCACCGACGCATCGGTGCCGATGGCGCTCGATTATTTCGACGCCATGGGCGGGGCCGCACCGCTGCATCCGGCGCAACTGGTGTTCGCCTTCGATCACTACGCACCCGCGCCGTCGGCCAAGTCGGCGCTGTTACAGGCGCGTATCCGCAAGTTCGCGTCGGCCCATGCGGTCAAGGTTTTCGACGTTGGCGCCGGTATCGGCCATCAACTCATGGTCGAACAGGGCTACGCCCGCCCCGGGCGTCTGCTCGTCGGCGCCGACAGTCACTCGGTGATGTACGGCGCGGCCGGTTGCTTTGCTACCGGTATCGGCTCGTCCGATCTGGCGGCGGTCATGATGTCCGGCAAGGTCTGGCTCAAGGTGCCCGCGAGCATTCGCGTGGAACTGACCGGCAAACTCGCTGCCGGCGTGGGCGGCAAGGACATTGCACTGGCGCTCGCGCGCATCCTCGGTGCCGACGGCGCGGCCTACAAAACGCTCGAATTTCACGGTGACGGCATTGCCGGGCTCGATTTCGACGATCGCCTCACGATCGCGAATATGGTGATCGAGATGGGCGCCAAGAATGCCCTGTTCCCCGTCGACGCGACCGTGCGCGAATATCTCGCAAACCGCCCCATGCAGGGGGTGGATGACACCGACGACGCACTGACGGCAGACGACGATGCGCAGTACGCCGAGCGCATCACCCTCGATCTCGCAACGGTCGAACCTAACGTCGCCCGCCCGCATCAGGTCGACAACGTGGTCACGGTTTCCGAGCTTGAACACACGCCGATTCACATGGCGTATCTCGGCACGTGTACCGGCGGGCGTGTGAAGGACTTTCAGGAAGCGCTGGCGGTATTGCGCACACACGGCGGCCCCGCCCCGGGCGTGCAACTGGTGGTGACACCGGCGTCGCGCGAAATCATGGAAGCCCTTGTCCGTGGCGGCGAACTGGCCGATTTTCTCGCCTTCGGTGCGATTGTCGTCACACCGGGATGTGGTTCGTGTTGCGGTACCGGCGGTGCGATTCCCGGCGACGGTGTCAACGTCGTGTCGACCGCCAATCGCAACTTCAAGGGCCGGATGGGCAACGCCGACGCGAACATCTATCTCGCCTCGCCGCAAGTCTGCGCCGCGAGTGCGGTGGCCGGTTATCTCGTAGCGCCATCACAGCTTGGCCATCGTTCATGAACGCACAAACCATTGAAGGACGCGCGCGCTGTTTCGGCGACGACGTCAATACCGACTACATCATCTCGTCGCGCCGCAAGCGTGACTCGCTCGATCCGCAGGTACTGCGTCAATACCTGTTCGAGACGACGCATCCCGACTTTGCTCAGAGCGTGCGTGCGGGCGATTTGATCGTCGCAGGCAAAAACTTCGGCTGCGGGTCGGCGATGGAAGTTGCCGTGACCGCCGTGGTCGGCGCGGGCGTGCGGGTGGTGCTGGCGCAGACCTTTGCGCGCACTTACTTCCGTAACGCCATCAACAACGGCTTGTATCCGGTGGAGTGCGATACGTCGCGCATCGGCGAGGGCGACACGGTGCGTGTCGTCTTCGGTGAGCAGACGCAAGTCTGGATCAACGACGAGACGACACCGCTGCACGGCGCGCCCATTGCGCCGGAGATTCTTCAGATTCTGAACGCCGGTGGTTTGGTGCCGTATCTGCGCGAGCACCGCACGCTCTGACGGCGCATTCCAACGCTTCCCATTCTTCGATGAGGACACCATGAACGAACACAACCAAGCGGGATTTCGTGTGCTGCCGATGCCGGCACCGATCCCTGCCGACATTCTCGACGCCTACGCCAACGTCGTCACGTCGCACATTAGCGACAGCATGCAGCGCATTTGCGGCGTGCAGGGGTTGCGGCCGTATCACGCGGGCAAGCGCCTCGTCGGCCGTGCGATCACCGTGAAGGTGCGTCCCGGCGACAACATGATGATCCACAAGGCGATGGATATGGCAGCGCCCGGCGACGTGATCGTGGTCGATGCGAGCGGCGATGTGACGCAGGCCCTGATCGGCGAGTTGATGCAGATTCACGCGGAAGTGCGGGGGATTGCCGGCTTCGTGATCGATGGTGCCGTGCGTGATATCGGCGCCTTTCGCGCGGCCGACTTCCCTTGCTATGCACGCGGCAACACGCACCGTGGGCCGTTCAAGGACGGGCCGGGCGAAGTCAACGTGCCGGTGAGCATCGGCGGTCTGGTCATCAACGCTGGCGACCTCATCGTCGGCGATGAAGACGGTGTGGTCGCCGTGCCGCCCGATCAATGGACCTACGTGCTCGGCAAGGCGCGCGAGCAGGCCGCCCGCGAGGAGCAGCGCAAAACGGCGATTCGCGCGGGCAAGGACAAGCGCGACTGGATCGACGAGCGTCTGCGCAAGCTCGGCGTGATCGCCTGAGCGTTTCTCCGCTGTCCTGCTTCCCGTCCCCCATTTCTACGGAATCGAAACATCATGAGTTTGTTGGCTACCCGCATGGGCCGGATCAAACCGTCGCCCAGTTCCATGGCAACCGGCCGCGTCAAGACCCTGCGCGCGCAAGGCAGAAACATCATCGGGCTCACCGCCGGTGAACCCGACTTCGATACGCCCGATCACATCATCGAGGCTGCGTACGCCGCAATGAAGGCGGGCAAGACCCGCTACACGGTGGTCGACGGTACGCCGGAACTCAAGCAGGCGATCTGCGAAAAATTCCGCCGCGAGAACGGGCTCGACTACGGCATGGATCAGGTGACGGTCGCCAACGGCGGCAAGCAGATCATCTTCAATGCCCTCACCAGCACGGTCGACGAAGGTGACGAGGTCATCATCGCCGCGCCGTACTGGGTGTCGTATCCGGACATGACGCTGCTCAACGGCGGCACGCCGGTGATCGTCGATTGCCGCGCGGAAGACGGCTACAAGCTCACGGCGGCACAGCTCGAAGCCGCCATCACGCCGCGCACCAAGTGGGTGATCCTGAATTCGCCGTGCAACCCGACGGGCGCGACCTACACCCGCGAAGAGTTGCGGAGCCTCGGCGACGTGGTGACGAAGTACCCGAACGTGATGGTGCTCACCGACGACATCTACGAATACCTGATTTACGACGGCGAGGCGTTCTTCACGTTTGCGCAGGTCAACCCGCACCTGCTGGAGCGCACGCTGACGGTGAACGGTGTTTCCAAGGCGTACGCCATGACCGGCTGGCGCATCGGTTTCGCGGGCGGCCCGCGCGACTTGATCAAGGCAATTGCCAAGCTTCAGTCGCAGAGCACCAGCAGCCCGTCCGCCATCAGTCAGGCGGGGGCGCTGGCCGCGCTCACCGGTACGCGCGATTTTCTCGTGGAATGGAAAGCCCAGTACACGGCACGCCGCGATCTCGTGGTCGAGCAGCTCAACGCGGTTGACGGGCTGCACTGTGCGACGCCGGTCGGCGCGTTCTACGCCTACCCGTCTTGCGCCGGTGTGATCGGCAAGACGACGCCGGAAGGGAAGGTCATCAACAACGACACCGATTTCATTCTTTATTTGCTCGACACGCAGGACGTCGCAGTGATTCAGGGCGAAGCCTTCGGTATCTCGCCGGCATTCCGGCTCTCGTTTGCCACGTCGATGGAAAACCTGCGCGAAGCGTGCGCGCGAATCGCACGGGCGTGTGCTGCGCTGACGTGATGCCGTGGTGTCGCGTCGGGCGTTCCATGCGTTCCGAGCATCTGCATTTCCTTCTGCATAACCATAAGTAACCGCTTTCGATGGCGGGTGGAGACGACAAGATGAAGTACATGAGCTACGGGGTTGTGTTGTTGGCGCTGATGAGCGGTGTGGCGAATACCCAGGCTGCCACGCCGCTCACCGGGTCTCTGAAGAAGATCAAGGAGAACAACGTCATCGTGCTGGGCAATCGCGAGTCGTCGGTGCCGTATTCGTACTACGACAACGGCCAGAACGTGATCGGTTACTCGCAGGAGATCGCCTTGCAGATCGTGGAGGCGATCAAGAAGGAGATCGACGCGCCCGGCTTGGCGGTGCGCATGATGCCGATTACCGCGCAGAACCGCATTCCGCTGGTGCAAAGCGGCACGATCAATCTGGAATGTGGCGGCACGACGAACAACGCAGAACGCCGCAAGCAGGTCGAGTTCTCGAACACGATCTCGATCACGGAAACACGTCTGCTGACGAAGCGCACCTCGGGCATCCGGTCGTTCAACGATATCGAAGGCAAGACGATTGCGGTGACCGCAGGGACGACCTCCGAGCGCTATCTGCGCAAGAAGATCGCCGAAGCGAAGATGAATGTAATGATCGTGGCGGCAACCGATCACGCGCAGGGATTCATGATGGTGCAGCAGGGCCGTGCGGCCGCGTTCTTCATGGACTCGGACGTGCTGTCGGCGGAGAAGGCCAAGGCGAGCAAGTCGGACGACTACATCATTACCGGCGAGCCGCAGACGTTTGAAGCCATCGCCTGCATGCTGCCCAAGAACGATCCGGCGTTGAAGGCCATCGTCGACAAGACGATTGCGCGCATTCAGACGAGCGGCGACGCTAACAAGCTGTATCAGAAGTGGTTCATGTCACCGATTCCGCCGCAGAACATCAACCTGAATCTGCCGCTGAGCCAGAAGCTGAAGTCGGTGTTCGAGACGCCGAACGACGTGTCGTTGGATGACTGAGCCTGAAGTGCTGAGGCACTGACGCGCGAGTCTTGCCTGTTGTCGCTGTGCAAACAAAAAACGCCCCGAGCTTTCACTCGGGGCGCTTTTTCGATGCTACGGCGCCACCTGCACGCCGTAACCCGACCGCAGGCTTACGCCTTGACGGTGTCGGCCACTTCCTTGAAGTCTTCGATCTGGTCGAAGTTCATGTACTTGTAGATCTTGTCGCTGTCGGCGCTCAGCACGCCCATGTCGGCCATGTACTCTTCCTTGCTCGGAATCTTGCCCAGACGCGAGCAGATTGCCGCCAGTTCCGCCGAGCCAAGGTACACGTTGGTGTTCTTGCCCAGACGGTTCGGGAAGTTACGGGTCGAGGTCGACATGACCGTCGCACCTTCACGCACTTGTGCCTGATTACCCATGCATAGCGAGCAGCCCGGCGCTTCGGTACGGGCACCGGCCGTGCCGAAGACACCGTAGTGGCCTTCTTCGGTCAACTGCTTCTGGTCCATCTTGGTCGGCGGGGCGACCCACAGCTTGACCGGAATGTCGCGCTTGCCTTCGAGCAGCTTCGAGGCGGCACGGAAGTGACCGATGTTGGTCATGCACGAGCCGATGAACACTTCGTCGATCTTGGCGCCGGCCACGTCCGACAGCGTCTTCACGTCGTCCGGGTCATTCGGGCAGGCCACGATCGGCTCGTGAATGTCGGCCAGATCGATCTCGATCACGGCAGCGTACTCGGCATCGGCGTCCGGGCCCAGCAGTTGCGGGTCAGCCAGCCATTGCTCCATGGCCGAAATACGGCGCTGGATGCTGCGCGGGTCTTGGTAGCCTTCGGCGATCATCCACTTCAGCAGCGTGATGTTGCTGGTGATGTACTCGATGATCGGTGCCTTGTTCAGGTGAACCGTGCAACCGGCGGCCGAGCGCTCTGCCGAGGCGTCCGACAGTTCGAACGCTTGCTCGACCTTCAGATCGGGCAGGCCTTCGATTTCAAGAATGCGGCCCGAGAAGATGTTCTTCTTGCCTTGCTTGGCGACCGTCAGCATGCCTTGCTTGATGGCATACAGCGGAATGGCGTTGACCAGATCGCGCAGCGTCACGCCCGGTTGCATCTTGCCCTTGAAGCGGACCAGCACCGATTCCGGCATGTCCAGCGGCATCGTGCCGGTCGCAGCGGCGAAGGCGACCAGACCCGAACCTGCCGGGAAGCTGATGCCGATCGGGAAGCGGGTGTGCGAGTCGCCGCCGGTGCCGACGGTGTCGGGCAGCAACATGCGGTTCAGCCACGAGTGGATCACGCCGTCGCCCGGACGCAGGGCGATACCGCCGCGCGTGCTGATGAAGTTCGGCAGCGTGCGGTGCGTCTTCACGTCCACCGGCTTCGGATACGCCGAGGTGTGGCAGAACGACTGCATGACGAGGTCGGCCGAGAAGCCCAGGCAGGCCAGATCCTTCAGTTCGTCACGGGTCATCGGGCCCGTGGTGTCTTGCGAGCCGACCGAGGTCATCTTCGGTTCGCAGTACGTGCCCGGACGCACGCCTTGACCTTCCGGCAGGCCGCAGGCGCGGCCGACCATCTTCTGGGCCAGCGAGAAGCCACGGCCGCTGTCGACCGGTTGCTGCGGCAGGCGGAACAGGGTCGACGGGGCCAGACCCAGCGCTTCACGTGCCTTGGCCGTCAGGCCACGGCCGATGATCAGCGGAATACGGCCGCCAGCGCGCACTTCGTCGAACAGCACGTCGGACTTGACCTGGAACTCGGCGATCACTTCGCCGTTCTTGAGGGCCTTGCCGTCGTACGGGCGCAGCTCGACCACGTCGCCCATTTCCATTTGCGACACGTCGAGTTCGATCGGCAGGGCGCCGGCGTCTTCCATCGTGTTGTAGAAGATCGGGGCAATCTTGCTGCCCAGACACACGCCGCCGAAACGCTTGTTCGGCACGAACGGGATGTCTTCGCCCGTGAACCACAGCACCGAGTTGGTGGCCGACTTGCGCGAGGAACCCGTGCCGACCACATCGCCCACGTAGGCGACCAGATGGCCCTTGTCCTTCAGCGATTCGATGAACTTGATCGGGCCGCGCTTGCCGTCTTCTTCCGGGGTGATGCCGGGACGCGTGTTCTTCAACATGGCCAGCGCGTGCAGCGGGATGTCCGGGCGCGTGGTGGCATCGGGAGCCGGCGACAGGTCGTCGGTGTTGGTTTCGCCCGTGACCTTGAACACGGTGATCGTCAGGCTTTTCGGCACTTCCGGACGGCTGGTGAACCACTCGGCATCAGCCCAGCTTTGCAGCACGGCGCGCGCGTTGGCGTTGCCCTTGTCGGCCAGTTCCTTGACGTCGTGGAACTGATCGAACATCAGCAGGGTTTTCTTCAGCGCGTCGGCAGCCACGGTGCCTACTTCGGCGTCGGCGAGCAATTCGATCAGCGGGGCGATGTTGTAGCCACCCAGCATCGTGCCGAGCAATTCGGTCGCGCGGGCGCGCGAGATCAACGCGCACGGCGTCTGACCCTTGGCCACGGCGGCCAGGAAACCGGCCTTCACGCGGGCGGCTTCGTCCACGCCGGCGGGCACACGGTGGGTAATCAGATCGACCAGCGTTTGTTCTTCGCCGGCGGGGGGATTCGTCAGCAGTTCCACCAGTTCGGCGGTCTGTTGAGCCGACAGCGGCAGGGGAGGAATACCGAGTGCGGCGCGTTCGGCCACGTGAGCACGAAAGTTTTCAAGCATTTGGGGACCTGCTGGTATTGAGTTTCAGGAGAAGGCCTTGTGGGCCTCCATGGGTGTTCCGGACACTGCTTTGCCCGCGATTTTAGTCCCCACAACTCATAAGGTCAAATGTCTTATGTCTTATATAAGAGTTGAAAAAGCAACAGTTGCCCGGCGGGTGCCGGGCAACGTGGATTTCAAGGGGGCGGCGCAGGCGCGCACGCGGGCGCCGGTGCGGGCTCAGGTGAAGTACTGGCCGGGCGTGCGTCCGAGGGATTTGCGGAACATTTCGATGAAACCGGTCGTGCTTTCGTAGCCGAGTTCGTTGGCGACCGCCGAGACGGCCCGGCCTTCGGCCAGCCGGTAAAGCGCCTCTTGCAGGCGCACGTGGCGGCGCCATTCGTCGAAGGTGAGATTGAGTTCGCGGGTAAATAGCCGCGACAGCGTGCGTGCGCTGGCGCCGACGTGATCGCCCCATTCCTGCAACGTGCGGTTGTCGGACGGCTCGCGCAGGAACTCGGTGCACAAGCGGGCGAGGCGCCGCTCGCGCGGAATTTCGAGCGAGAGCGGAATCTCATCGCTGAATTCGAGCTCGTCGCGGATGATCTCGAAGAACTTGTCGACGTGGCGCTTGCGCAGCATGGGTTCGTCGGTGGCGGCGGCCCGCAGGATCAGTTCGCGCATCAGGTTCGAGACGACGAGCGGTTCGCAGGTCTTCGGCAGGTCGGCCACGACGTGCGGCGAGATCAGCAGGTTGTGCATGCCGAACGACGCACGCAGGCGCACGGCGTGCAGCGTCATCGGCGGAATCCAGACGGCGCGCTGCGGCGGCACGACCCAAGTGCCACGAGGCGTGTCCACGGTCATGATGCCTTCGCTGCCGAACAGGACTTGCCCGTAGGGATGCACGTGGGGCTCGACCCCGCCGCCGGACGGAAACTCGAACGCCAGCCCAACCATGGGGGCGGGCGAGATTCGCGACTCGAAGAACTCGACATCCTGTGCGGTGATGATCCGGGTCTGCATGACGTGCCACCTGGCTTCAGG
This sequence comes from Pandoraea sp. PE-S2R-1, assembly GCF_002179865.1. Taxonomy (NCBI): domain Bacteria; kingdom Pseudomonadati; phylum Pseudomonadota; class Betaproteobacteria; order Burkholderiales; family Burkholderiaceae; genus Pandoraea; species Pandoraea sp. PE-S2R-1. The sequence goes on from NZ_NGUR01000007.1 coordinate 579,915, forward strand.
GGAAAGGAATGCGCGTTTCATTCTTTCCTTAACGTCGGTTGCAGGACATGGGGGTTAACACGAGGCTGGAGGGGGCGAGCCTCCAGCCTGCAACTGCCTGATTGGCAACGGTTATTCGAGCGCTCGGCCGCGCGTTTCCGGCATCCAGAGGACGGCCGCCACCGTCAACAGGTTGAGCGCAATCAGATACGCGGCGAACCACCCCAAATGCCCGTGATCGGCCAGCCAGTTCTGAAGGTACGGGGCCGTGCCGCCGAAGATCGCCACCGTCAGCGAGTAAGGGATGGCGACGCCCGTGGCGCGAATGCGCGTGGGGAACAACTCCGCGTAGACCGCCGGGGCGATGGCGGTCCACGCGGCCAGCACGACCAGCCCGATGCAGATTGCCAGCGTCAGCCGCACGAACGAGCCGTCGATGAGCATCAGCGCAGGCACGATGACCAGCGCCGATCCGCCCGCGCCCAGCAGCAGGTTGGGCTTACGCCCGATGCGATCGGAGAGCGCGCCCCAGAAAGGCTGCACGGCCATATAGACCAGACAGCCGATGCACAGCGCCCATAGCCCCTGACGCGCATCGACACCCTTGAAGTGCGTGGCGAACGTGATGGCCCCCGACATCCACGTGTTGAACGTCAGCGTCGGTCCGGCCGTGAGGGCAATGATCCGCAGCACCGACGTGCGGTGTTCCCAGATGGCCTGCGCCATCGGCTGCGTCGGCACGCCTGCGCGCGCCTCGCTCTGCTCCTGTTCGAACGCGGAGGTCTCTTTCAGGCGGCCGCGCAGGAACAGCGCGTAGATCCCGAGAGCCGTGCCGAGGAAGAACGGGATGCGCCAGCCGTACCGGGTCATCTCGTCGGCGGAGAACACCTGCGTGAGCACCAGCCCGACGGCGGTCGCCAGTAGCGAGCCGCCGGTAATGGCGATGAACATGCTGCTCGACCACAAGCCGCGCCGGTTCACGGGGGCGCTTTCCACGAGGAACGTGAACGATGCGCCAATCTCGCCGCCCAGACCGAAGCCTTGAAGCAGTCGCCCGAACACGAGCAGCGCCGGGGCCATCAGTCCAATGGACGCGTAGGTGGGCGACACCGCGATGACCAGGCACCCGGCGGCGGTGACGGCCATCGAGGCCACCATCGCAAAGCGGCGGCCACGCCGGTCGGAGAGCCAGCCGAAGTAGATGCCGCCGATGGGGCGCAGCAGAAAGCCGACGGCGAAGACGGCCAGCGTCGACAGAAAGGCGGCGGTCGGATCTTCGGCGTGAAAGAACTGCGTCGAGAAATAGCGCGAAAAGAGCACGAACGAGGCGAAGTCGTACCACTCGAGCGCGTTGCCGATACCCGCGCCCAAGATGACTGACTTCGCCGGCGAACCGCGCTCGTTGCGGGCGACGGCTTGCAGGGTCGCATCCATGGTGTGTCTCCTCTTACCAGATAGTCGTTGTTATGTGTTTTACGGCCCTGTTCACCTTAGCGTGACTTGCTCGCCCGACACACCGCGCGCGGGACAACACATATCGCAAAGCGGACAAAATTTTTTGCCGAGGCGGCCGGTCTCGTCCGAGGGCGGTCGAGGCGAACTTGCCGCGCCGCGCACTTTGGCCGCTTTGGTGGATGACGTGTCCCGATCGCTGCATCGGTGCCGGGCGGCCTGCCCACAATGGACACATTCCATTCCACACGTTTCGACAACCGGCCCGAGGAGGGCGCTGCTGCGATGAGGGTGATCCAGTGCGATGTAGTGGTCGTTGGCGGGGGCGGGGCTGGCACCTATGCCGCCTTGCGCCTGCACGATCTGGGCCTGAAGCCGATGCTGATCTCCAAGGGGCTGGTCGGCAAGAGTGGCGCGTCGATCATGGCGGGCGCAGTCATCGTCGGCTCGAAGATGCTCGGCGGCACCGACCAGAACGCGGCCGCCTCGCTCGAATTTTTCGCGAAGTACTACAGCCACTTTCTCGTCGATCAGTCGTATCTGGCTGCCGCCGGTCACTGGATCGAGAACACTTTCTATCCGGAGATGGAATCGCTGGGGTTGCTGTTCTCGCGTGAGGCCGATGGCCAGATCGCGATGAGCCATTCGCCCGTGCGCTGGGCGGTTGCCCCCATGCAGGGACAGACCGGCATTTTGCTGATGGACATCCGGCGCAAGCAACTGCAAGCGCGAGGCATTCCGATGCATGAGGAGTGTGTGGTCACGGCGCTGCTGCGCAACGCGAACGGCGAAGTCTGCGGCCTGACGGCGCTGGACTATGTGCACGGCGAGATGTTTGCCGTGCATGCGAAGGCGGTCGTCATGGCGACGGGGCACGCGGACCGGCTGGTGCGCCGCTCCACGGGCACGCGCGAACAAACCGGCGACGGCATTGCGCTGGCGCTTCGCGCGGGGGCCGAGATGAGCAATCTGGAGATGCAGTTCTGGCACATCAGCGATTTCGCGAACCCGCCGACATGGCAGCGCCTGCACGTGTATCCGAACCCGCTGGTAGGGACCGACCAGAGTTCGCGTGTGTACAACGCGCAGGGCGAATGCTTCTTCGAGCAGGCACGCGATGCCCCTGCCGCACTCGCGCCGTATTCGCTTCAGGTGAAACGGCTCACGCAGCAGGTGCTCGCGGGCAAGGCGCGCTTTAGCGGCGGCTATTACACGTCTTACAGCCACATCGACGCCGATGTGCTGCGGCGCTATCAGTACGCCGGGTCAGCGTTCGAAAAGCTGGGACTGGACATCACACGCGACAAAGTCGAAGCCCGCACCACGATGCACTACCGGCAGGGGGGGATCGAGTCCGACCCGCACTCGATGCGCACCAGCGTCGACGGCTTGTGGGTGGCGGGCGGCGTAGGCGCTCACGTGACGGGCAGTCTGGCCGTCGCGATCTACGACGGCGGGCTGGCAGCGGAGTCGGTCGCCGGGGGCTTGCCAGACCGCCATCGCCACGACGATCTCACGGAACAGCAGATCCGGGCGGAGGAACAACGGGTCGAGGCGCTTCGCACAGGCGCGGGGGCTGACGGTAGCGGTCAGCAGCCTCTGGCCCCCATGCACGTCAAGACCGGCATCTGGGACGCGATGGGCGAAGCCTACGGCCTGATCAAGAGCGGCGACGCGATGCGCGAGGGACTGGCCCGGCTCGCCGTGTTCCGCGAGCGCGAGTTGCCGCGCATGACGCCGCCGAGTGCGTCGCGGCGCTTCAACACGGCGTGGCTCGATGCGCTGGATGTTCACAACCTGATCGATGTATGCGAGGTCACGCTGCAAAGCGCATTGAAGCGCGAGGAGAGTCGCGGCACGTTCTATCGGACCGACTTTCCGTACGTCGACAACACTGAATGGCAGTGCAAGAACATCGTGGCGCGTGACGGCAGCGACTACCGGTTCAGGAAGGAGCGCTATCCGGCAGGCGGCATCGCGCCGGGGTTCGACCGGCAGGAGTATTTCAGCGTGCCTTGGTGACCTGCGGCCATCCCGAATTTAACGATCCATCAATAACCACCCATTCGCGAAGAGGGGACCCATGCATTCGGACGTCAGGCAGTTTCGGGGCGACATCGGCAGCGGCAGTGAACTGACGACGGTGACGCTGCACATCTCGCGCTTCGATCCTGAGACGGACGCTGCGCCTTACGTTGAAACCTTTGCGGTGCCGGGGGTGCCGCACATGCGCATCATTGACGCTCTGAATTACGTGCAGGAAGCGCTCGCCGTGGATATCGGCTTTCGATGGTATTGCGGCACCAAGAAGTGCGGCACCTGCGCCGTGCGGATGAACGGACGCGAAGTGCTCGCCTGCTGGGAGGCGGCCGAAGCCGAGATGCATATCGAACCGCTGCGCCATCTGCCGCTGATTCGCGATCTCGCGGTCGATCGCGCGCCTGCCGAAGCGAAATTGGTGTCGTTGCAGACATGGCTTCAGCGGTCGAAGCCTTATGGCGGGTTTCCCGAACCGATTGACGCGGCCAACGCCGCGACGCTGCGCGCCACGATGGACTGCCTGAGTTGTCTGGCCTGTTATTCGGCATGCCCGGTGCTCGATTTTCCCGATGACATTGCATTTGCCGGTCCTGCACCGCTCGTGCATCTGGCCCGCGTCGCGCTGGACGCCCGCGACGACGCGCCCCGTCTGCAAGCCATTCTGGACGAGGCGCACGTTCACCATTGCGTGTCTTGTTATCAGTGCGAAGCCGTTTGCCCCGCGCATATTCCGATCGTGAGTGCCGCGATCGAACCGCTCAAGCAACTGGCTTACGCGCATGCCCGCGATGCGTCGCCGCATGCGCGCACGTTCATGGATATCGTCGCGCGACGCGGGCGTATCGAACCCATGCTGCTGGTGCTTGGCACGCGTGGCTGGCGTGCGGTGCTGCAACGCCCCGGCCGCACGCTCAAGCTGATGCTGCGCGGCAAAGTCAGCCCATTGGCGGCGCTACTGCGCCGGCCGGTAGACGGCATCAAGACGATCCGGCGAATTTTCTTTAAATGAGTGCTTCCCATCAAGGCCCCAACATGCAAATCGCCTTCTACCCCGGATGCAGCGCACGTACCACTTGTGGTGAGTTGCTGGAGGCCACACACGCTGTCGCCGACCGGCTGGGCATCGCGCTCGAAACGCTGAGTTCCGCCACCTGCACCGGCAGTCGCGAGATTCGTGCGGCCGACCCGGAGCGCTTCGTCGCGCTTAACGTGCGCATCATCGCGCTGGCCGAGGCGAAAGGCCTCGATCTCATGACGATCTGCAATACCTGTACGTTGAACCTGATCGAAGCGAAACAGCGCGTCGACAACGATCCGGCGTTGCGTGCTCGCGTGGACCGCAAGCTCGCCGAGGAGGGGCTGGTCTACCGGGGCACGGCACGTGTGACGCACTTTCTCTGGTATCTGCTGGAGGAGGTCGGGGAGGTGCGGTTGCACTCGCTTGTGAAAACACCGTTGTCGGAACATCGGATTGCGGCGTTCTACGGCTGCCACATCGTCCGGCCGCCGTCGGTATTCGGTGATACGGATGCGCGAGACGTCAGATCGATCGAAACACTCGCACAGATACTGGGCTGCACGACCGTGGATTATTCCGGCAGAACGGCGTGCTGCGGCTTCCACTGCTCGGCGCAAAGCGATGTGATTCCCATCAAACTCAGCGGGCGCCACGTGGCATCGGCCAAAGCGGCGGGCGCGGACGCGATGGTGACGCCGTGTCCGCTGTGTCATACGGTGCTCGACACCTATCAGGACGACATGGCGCGCGATCTGAACACCTCGCTCGATATGCCGGTGCTGCATTTGCCACAGCTTGTCGGGCTGGCATTGGGCATCGATGCGGCGGCGCTCGGTCTCAAGCGGCACGTTGTGCCAGTTAAGGGCGTGCGGCGTGTTCCGCCGGCGTTGCCGTGACCCCGGTTCATGGCATGGTATGGCAACAATTTCACCACCCGCGACCTATACTTTCTGAATGATTTTGTTCCTGGAAAGGAGGAGAAAATCATGACCCGAAAATACATCGATTGCCGGGAGTTTCCGAGCGAGACGAACTGCTCGGTCGCGCTATGTGCTGATTCCGAAGGTGAATTGCTGGAGGCTGCCGTGCAGCACGCGGTCACAGTTCACAAACATACCGATTCGCCGGCGTTGCGCTCACAGTTGAAGACGCTTTTCCATGACGGCACCCCTCCTGTAGAAGCACCGCGTCATGGGTAATTAGCGACACAGAGTCACCAAAGACGACACCCATAGTCGCCCCATTCTCAAGCGGGCAAAGCCTTGGAGAAGTATCGAGTCTCCCTGCGATTGCCTCAGGTCCGGGCCACACAGCATGAGGTGTCTTATGACCCACTTATCCACCGAGGCAATCGGCGCGTTGAGCGCGTCCGCAAGAGGCCAGGTGTTGCTGCCCGGCGACCCCGATTTCGATCGGTCTCGACGTCTTTGGAATGCCATGATCGACCGCCACCCGGCCGTGATCGTGCGCTGCGCGGGCGTCGCCGATGTCCGCCGGGCAGTGGACTTTGCGCGCGATAACAAGCTGCCGCTCGCCGTGCGGGGCGGCGCGCACAACATCGCCGGCTCGGCGGCGTGCGACGACGGACTGATGATCGATTTGTCGCCGATGAAATCGGTGCGTGTCGATCCGGCGGCACGCCGTGCCTATGTCGAACCGGGCGCCACGCTGCGCGATTTCGATCACGAAGCACAGGCTTTCGGTCTCGCGACGCCGCTCGGGATCAACTCGACGACCGGCGTGTCGGGCCTGACACTTGGCGGCGGATTCGGTTGGCTTACCCGGAAATACGGCATGACGATCGATAATCTCTTGTCGGCGGATGTCGTGACGGCCGACGGGGAACTGGTCCACACCGCTGCCGATGCGCACGAGCACCTCTTTTGGGCGATTCGCGGCGGCGGTGGCAACTTCGGCGTCGTCACGATGTTCGAGTTCCAACTGCACCCGATCGGGCCGGAAGTGTACGGCGGCCTTGTCGTACTGCCGTTGGCGCAGGCGAAAGACGCGCTCAAAAGCTATCGGGTTGCCGCGCGCGATATGCCCGACGAGCTCTCGGTATGGGCGGTGTTGCGCCTTGCACCGCCGTTGCCGTTTCTGCCGGAGGCGGTCCACGGCAAACCGGTCGTCGCGTTTGCAAGCTGCTATACCGGCGCGCTTGAAGACGGCCCGGCGGCGTTGGCGGCGGTGCGCCGCTTCGGTACCCCGTATGGCGAGCACCTCGGCCCGATGCCGTATGCCATGTGGCAACAGGCGTTCGATCCGCTGTTGACGCCCGGCGCACGCAATTACTGGAAGTCGCACAATCTAGCCGACTTGCCGGATGGGCTGCTCGACGTGTTGATCGACGCGATTGGTAAGCTGCCGTCGCCGCAATGCGAAATCTTCTTCGGGCAGATCGGGGGCCAGGCAAGCCGCTATCCGGCGGATGCTACGGCTTACCCGAGCCGCGATACCCAATATGTCATGAACGTGCACGGACGCTGGGACGACCCGGGCGACGATGTGCGCTGTGTTGCGTGGGCACGCGCATTTTTCGACGCGGCCGCGCCTTTCGCACTGGGTAGCGCCTACGTCAATTTTCTGACACAGGACGAAGCGGATCGGGTCGGGGCAGCCTATGGCCCGAATTATGAGCGTCTCGTTACCGCGAAAACCCGGTATGACCCGCATAACCTGTTCCATCACAACCAGAACATCAAGCCGGCTCGCGATTAATGCTGGCAGGGGCAGCCTCGCTCGGGCGCAGGTCGATCGCCAGTCATCGTCTGCCCCAGTTGCTGGCGCGCGAAGATTCCGGTAGCGTTGCGCAAAATTGTCGGACCGCACTATCCACGCAAGCTGTCGTCAGAACAACGCATCGCGGAGGCTGCTATGAAACGGGGTTTGGGGCTCGGGGGAGTACTCATGGGCACGCTGCTGCTTGCGGCGTGCACGTTGCCAACAGGGGTGTCTGACAAGACACTCAGCGCGGTGGGCTATCTGCCGCCGACAACCGCTGAAATTCCACTAAAGACCGGACCGACGGCGTCGACATTCGACTATCCGGTCATGTTCGGCACGACACGCAAGGCATCGCCTGCTGGGGCAGGCTTCTCCGACGACCGGGATGAGGCGCTTCACTATGGCCGCGTGTTCGTGACGATCCCTAAAAATCACCGGGTGGGCTCGCTGGGCTCGGACAGCGGCACGTACTTCGGGAGCGATCCGAAGCTGACGGTGAACCGTTTCGAGTCGATACCGGGAGAGGCGCAATTTCTTGCCATCGCGCAACGTGAACTTCGGCCGGTCACGGGCCCCGAAAACGGCTATGTCGTGGTCTTCATTCACGGCTACAACAACTCGTTCAACGACGCGGCATTGCGCGCGGCACAACTGGGCGCTGATCTGGATGTACCGGCGAACAACATGTTCCTGTTCTCGTGGGCGGCGAGAAGCGACGTCATCAAGTACACCTTCGACGAGGCGACCGTAGACACCAGCGAGGTCTACTTCCGGTCGTTCCTGGAGACGGTCGCCAAGGCAGCAAACGGACGAAAGATTCACATCGTGGCGCACAGCATGGGGAATCGGGCACTGCTTCGCGTGATTGCGTCCGGTGTGAACGCCGTCTCATCGGAGCGAGGGATTCGGTTTGGCCAGATCATCCTCGCCGCGGCCGATGTCGACCGCGATCTGTTTGCCCAACTCGCACCGAACTATCTGAAAGTGTCAGACAGAACGACGGTCTACCTTTCGCCGTACGACTTTGCGGTCGCGGCGTCCAGCCATGTTCACGACTATCCACGCGTCGGCTGCGGGACGGCCCCGCAGGTCATCGTCCCCGGCATCGACAACGTGGTGTCGAACCTGCCGGATGACTTCCCGTCGCATGCTTATTTTGCAGAGACGCTCCCCCTCTTGACGGATATCAAGAACCTGATGCTGCGCAATATGCCGGCGAGATCCGGAGATAAGTGGCAGCGAGTAGATGGCTACTGGGTAGTTGGCGGCAAGGCCAACAACGCGAAGGTTGTCTGCCGGACGCGCAATACGCTGACGCCCGCCGCCCGATAGCCATTCGCTGGGGCGGTGGGCGCGTTACGGCGCCGCTTTGCCGCGCTCGGTGGCGAGGTGCCGTTCCAGCAGGTCGATATCCTCGCGCAGCAGCTTGATCACACCGGCGGCGCCCGGTTCCCCGGGTTGCCGCCCGGACGCCTGCTCGACCGTGCGCAACGCCATGTCGGCAATCTGCTCGGCGATCTCTTCGGCCTTGCGCGGGCCTGCGGGCGTGAACCACCACGCCGTCCAGTTGCACATGCCGATGATGGAAAACGCGGCGACCTTCGCATCCATCACCCGGAACTGACCCCGCTCGATCCCCAACTCGATGGCATGCCGGAACTGCTCCAGCACGGTCCGGCGAGACTGCTCGGCCAGCTTTTTCTGCTTGGGCGGCAAGTTGTCCTCATTGCGCTCGACAACACGAAATTGCAGCGGGTGCGTGAGGATCAGATGCGCATGGCGCAGCACGAGATGGCGCAGCATCGCCGAGGGCTGCTGCAAGTTTTCCGGCAATGCCTCGGAAGCCAACTCCCCCGCCGCGCGGGTGACCACCGTGGTGAGGACTTCAAGAATCGCTTCCTTGCTCTTGAAGTAGTAGTACAGCGCCGGCCGGCTGACGCCGACGACATCGGCAATGTCGTTGAAACTCGTGCCGTCGAATCCACGGTCGATGAATAGCCGCGTGGCGACTTCCAGAATGTTTTCCCGCAACGCGTCGCTTTTGGTCTGTGCTTTGGTCATGGCCACTGTCTGGCGCGTCTTTTGACGCAGGCGTCAGAAAACCAACACCTTAACCAAATTCCCTCGCGGCGCAAAGCGCTGTGCCACGGTTGTTTACGGGTTTTTACTACTCCGTCAAATTTATATAAAAATGTTTACTCATTCGTAAAAAATTAAACTAGTATGTAAAAAAAGGAGGTGGCAGATGAGTCAACAGCAACAGGGTCGCGGCGACGGCCAAAGCGCGACCGCAGGGTTTCTGAACACGGACTGGAATCCGCGCGACCTGCCGCTTGGCGCGAGCACCCGCAACGTGGTGCTGCGCACGGGCGACGGTGCGGCGACGAGCGGGTCGCTCTACACCGCCGGGTCGCCCGATACGGTGGTCTGCATCATGCATCCGCGCGAATTCATGGCGTGCCATTACCTGATTCCGGACATCGTCGACGCAGGTTTCGCAGCGTGGACGCAGGCGCCGCGCTCGGTGGGCAACGACATGCGGCTCGAACACGAATTTGCGCTCTACGACGTGGCCGCCGGCATGCGCTTTTTACGCGACGCGGGCTTCAAGCGCATCGTGCTGCTCGGCAATTCGGGCGGCAGCGGTCTTTACGCCCTTTATGTGCAGCAGTCGGGACTGGCGCCGGACGCGCGCATCGAACGCACCCCCGGTGGGCGTCCGACGAAGCTGGCGTCGCTCGACATGCCGGTCGTCGACGGCATGGTGTTCGTTGCCCCCCATCCGGGGCAGGGCGCGTTGCTGCAAATGTGTATCGACCCATCGGTTACCAACGAGCACGACGCACTGTCGGTCGATCCGGCGCTCGACCCGTTCGATACGGCCAATGGCTTCGTGCCGCGACAACCCGGGACTCCCGCATCGTCACGTTACGACGCCGACTTCGTCACGCGCTACCGTGCGGCGCAAACCGCCCGCGTGGCCCGGCTCGACGCGATGGCCCGCGATCTGATCGCCGCTCGTCAAGGCGCGCGCGAACGGATGAAACGCGACGGCGGCAGTGCCGACGGCGCACTGCGCCGCATGGCAGCCCACACGCCGCTGATGACCGTGTGGCGTACCGACGCCGACCTGCGTTGCTTCGACCTGACGCTCGACCCTTCGGACCGTCGCTACGGCTCGTTGTGGGGCAGCGACCCGTTCACATCCAACTACGGATCGGTCGGCTTCGGGCGTGTCTGCTCGCCCGAAGCGTGGCTGTCGACATGGTCGGGACTGTCGTCAAATGCGCTGCTCTCGAAAACGGCGGCCGCCATCGTGCAGCCGACGCTCCTGATCGAATACACGGGCGATCAGGCGTGCTTCCCGAGTGTGATCGCAGACATTTACGCGAGCCTCGGCACGACACACAAATCCCATCGGCGCGTGCGCGGCGACCATCATGGCCGCGCGCTGGCGCCTGAGGACGAAGCCGGACGCTACGTCGCGGGACGGCTCTTGCAAGACTGGCTGCGCGAGACGTTTCCGCAATGACGGCATCGAGCGCCCTCTTTTAGCCAACCCATTGACCCGAACTTCGGGAGACACGACATGAAGTTGAATGACATCCCCGCTGCGGATCTCGCCTTGCGTCTGCATGGCGTTGATCACACCGCACGGCCGACGTGGCGCCTGCGCGAAACCGTCGAGTTTTATCGCGACGTGCTCGGACTGCCGCTGATCCACACGATCTCTGCACGCGGCTGGGGGCCTGCCACGCACCCCGACTTTCTGCATTTCTTCTTCGATAGCGGCAACGGCAGCACCATCGCCTTTTTCTACTATCTCGGCAGTGACGAGCCCGCGACGCTTGCTCGCCATCAGGGCAGCGCGCCGTTTCCCGACGATCACGTGTTCGACGCCACGCACACCGCATGGCTGGTCGACACGCAAGCCGATCTGCACGCGTGGAAAGTCCGTCTGGAAGCGCGCGGTGTCGAAGTGTCGGCCGAGACGGCGCACGAGGTGATCGAGTCGATCTACTTCCGTGACCCAAATGGCTATTTCATCGAGATCACCCGGAAGCTGCGCGCGCTGGCGAGCATTGATGCGCGTGACGCTGCGGCCACGCTTGAGGCCGCGATGGAAATCGAAGACGAAGCCCGCGACGGCAGCGCACCATTCACGTGTATCGACGCCGTCTGGCTGCGCAAAGCGCAACACCTCAATCAACGCCTAGGCGGGGAGCGTCAGTCATGAGCGCCCAGCCGTTGCAGATTTTCGTATTGAACGTGCCGGAGTTCGCGTCGCTGATCGACGCGGCGCGGCGACTGCCTGAATGCCGTATCGAGACAGCCGGTGACTACACGGTGATTGCCAGCGACGTGCCGATCGCCTTCGAGCGCCGGGCGCTGGGGCTGAAGCCGGCCGTCTGGTATGGCCTTTTCACGGGCGGCCTCGACGGCCGGATCGATTACGAACGCGACATCGTGCGGATAGCCCCGCGCGCCTGAGTTCGCGACAGACCATGCAGGAGACAGCATGAGCGGTATTCATCACCGTATTTTTCATCGGATCGACGGCGTCACGTACTGTCCGCCGGAACTGGCGCAGCGATATTTTGCGTCGAACGCCTGGCAGGACACGACCCTTGGCGATGCGTTGCGGGCCACCGCTGCACGTGTGCCGGATCGCCCCGCCTATCTCAGCGATGAGGCCACACTGACCTTTGCCGAGCTGGACGCGCGTAGCGAGCGCCTCGGCGCGGCGCTGATCGAACTGGGCCTGCGACCCGGCGACCGCGCGATCTTCCAGATGGGCACGACAGTGGACACGGTCGTCGCGCTGATGGGCGCCTACAAGGCGGGCGTGGTGCCGGTTTGCGCCGTGCCGCAATACCGGGAAGTCGAAATCGGCCAACTGGCGGCGCAGTCGGGCGCTCGCGGTTACTTCGTTCAGGCGGATTTCTCGAGCTTCGATCTCGTCGCGTTCGCGCGTCAGATGATGGACCGGCATCCGTCGATCGAACACTTGCTGGTCGCCCGCGCAGCGAACGACAGCCTGACGAGCAGCGGTGCTCATGGCGTCGAGCGATTGATCGATGCCATGCCGGTCGAGCGAGCGCGTGCCGTGCTTTCCGATATCCGCATCGGCAGTGAAGACGTCTTGAGTTTTCAACTCTCGGGCGGCACGACGGGGGTGCCGAAGATCATCCCGCGCTTTCATGCGGAATATCTCGGCCACTCGCTCGCGTGGATGCGTCACATCGGCATGACCGAGCACAGCCGCATGATCTGGTCGTTGCCGCTGCTGCATAACGCCGGTCAGCTTTATGTGCTCGCATCGACCGTTGCCACCGGCATGACGACCGTGCTGATGCCGCGCGTCGATATCGCCCGCATGCTCACACTGATCGAAATGCATCGCGTCACGCATGGCCTGTCGATCGGGCCGGTGGCGCCGCAGATGATCGCGTACAAGGACGTCGCCCGGCACGATCTGTCGTCGCTGGAACTGTTCGGCACGATGAGCCGCGCCGACTCGCTGGAAGACCATCTCGGCGTGCCTTGCTTCAATCTTTACGGCACGACCGAAGGCTTGCTCATGGGCGCCGGGGCAGGGTTGCCTGCTGCTGTTCGACACCACACGCAGGGCTTGTCGGGATGTGAGGACGACGAGATTCGCGTGCTCGTCCCGGGCACCGACTTGCCGGTAGATGAGGGCACGCCGGGCGAGTTGTGCTTCCGTGGGCCGTCGAGCCTGCGCGGGTATTACCACGCCCCTGAAGCCACGGCGCAGACGCTCACGCCAGACGGCTTCGTGCGCACCGGCGACATGGTGACGGCGCGCGTCGTTGATGGCGTGCGCTGCTTCGCCTTCGAAGGACGCTTGCGCGACAACATTAATCGCGGCGGCGAGAAGATCGGTTGCGAAGAGGTCGAGGCGTTCGTGAGCCATCACCCTGCGGTGGCCGACGCCAAGCTGGTGGCCATGCCTGACCCGCTCTATGGCGAGAAGGGCTGTGTCTATCTGATTCTCCGGCCCGGGCATGCCGCGCCGACCGTGGCGGCGCTGGCGAGCTTTCTCATCGGCCACGGGCTGGCGAAGTTCAAATGCCCGGAGCGCATCGAGACGGTCGACGAGTTTCCCGTCACGCGGGTGGGGAAGGTCGATAAAGCGTCGCTGCGTGCGGCGATTGCGGGCCGCATTGCCTCGGAGTCTGCCGAGTCGATGGCCGTGCATGCCGCGAAGGAGGGCAAATGATCAGCACCGAATACGTGTTGAGCGAGCAGCCCTTCGTCGTGCGCCGCCGGGTGCGCTGGGGCGAGTGCGATCCGGCGGGCGTCGTCTACACGGCGACGTTCTCCGACTACGTCATCTCGGTCGCCGAGTTGTTCTACGGATCGCTCTTCGGCGGCACGCCGCAGGCCGTGAAGGATCGCCATGGCTTTGGCACGCCGACCCGTGCGCTCGAATTCGATTTCCGCCGCTCGCTCTGGCCCGACGACACCTTCGATATCAGTGTTGAAGTCGACGGTATCCGCACGCGCACTTTCACGTTGCTGATGACCGCGCGCAAAGCCGATGGCGAGATTGCATTCGTCGCGCGGCTCACGCCGGTCTGTATCCAGCGCGGCAAGCGCGAGTCCATCGAGATGCCAGCCGTTTTGCGCGAGGCACTTGACCAATACCAAACGCGCTGCCGAGCGGGCTGCCGAACGGACTGCGAAGCGGCAGGCGCGACCACATTTGCGGGAGAACCGACCCCATGACATCCACGAATTTTCGTAATTCTCAAAGTTTTCGCATCGGCCAGATCGTGCCCAGCTCGAACACCACGATGGAAACCGAGATCCCCGCGATGCTGCGTGCACGTGAGCAGGTGTTGCCGGAGCGCTTCACGTTTCATTCGAGCCGTATGCGTATGCATCGCGTGGTGAAGGAAGAGCTCGAAGCGATGAACCGTGAAGGGTTGCGCTGCGCTGCCGAACTCGCCGACGCCCGCGTGGACGTAATGAGCACCGCGTGTCTGGTCGCCATCATGGCGATGGGTCCCGGCTACCACCGGCAGGTTGAGGAAGACCTGCGCCGCGTGGCGCGTGAAAACCATTGCGAAGCTGCGGTGATGACGTCGGCGGGCGCGCTCGTCGCTGGCCTGAAGACGCTCGGCGCTCGCAAGGTGTCGCTGATGGCCCCGTATATGAAGCCGCTCACGCAGGCAGTGGTCGAGTACATCGAGCACGAAGGTATCGAGGTGATCGACGCGCTGTCGTTCGAGATTCCAGACAACTTGGAAGTCGGACGTCGCGATCCGATGCAACTGCTCGACGACGTCAAGCGTTTGAACACGGCCAACGTGGATGCGGTGGTGCTGTCCGCCTGCGTGCAGATGCCGTCGCTGCCCGCGATACAGGTCGCGCAGGATGCACTGGGCTTGCCCGTGACGTCGACCGCCGTTAGCACCGTGCGCCAGATGCTCGATCACCTCGGGCTGGCCCCGGTGGTGCCGGACGCAGGTGCGTTGCTCGCAGGTGCCGATGCCAAGGCACGCGTGCGGATCGCTTGACGCCACTGCTATCCCCAGAACAAAGGAGTTCATCATGAAAATCGCCGTCATCGGTGGCGGGCCGGCGGGCCTGTATTTTTCGCTGTTGATGAAGCAGCGCCATCCGGAGGACGAGATCGTCGTCCATGAGCGCAATGCTGCGCATGCCACTTATGGCTGGGGCGTTGTCTTCTCGGACATCGCACTCGCATTCCTGAAGGAGGCGGACGAGGCCTTCTTCCGCAAGTTCACGGCGCACCATACGCGCTGCGACTACATGGAAATCGTCCATCAGGGCGTGCCTGTGCGCCTGAGTAATAACCACTTCTCACGCACGTCGCGCATCGACATGCTGCGCGTGCTGCAAGAGGCCTGTGCAGAGGTGGGCGTGGAGGTTCGGTACAACAGCCACATCACGGACCCGGCACAGTTGCCTGACGCCGACGTCGTGATCGCCGCCGACGGTGTGAACAGTGAAGTGCGCACGCATATGGCGGAGCATTTCGCGCCGAGCTTCGACGAGCGTCGCAACAAGTTCGCGTGGTACGGCACTTCGCAGTTGTTCCATCCGGTGTCGCTCATCTTCCGCCAGACGCCCCATGGCGTGTTCATGGCGCACGCTTATCAATACAGCCCGGGGCACTCGACGTTTCTCGTTGAGGTCGATCCCGAGACGTGGCAGCGCTGCGGACTCGATACCGCGACCGAGGACGAAAGCCGGGCGTTCTGTGAGCAGATTTTTGCCGACGATCTGGGCGGGCATGCGCTGCTGACGAACCGGTCCAACTGGTTTCAGGCGCGCGTGGTCAGCAATGCCCGGTGGTCGCACGGCAATGTTGTGTTGCTCGGCGATGCGCTGCGCAGCGTCCATTTCTCGCTCGGTTCGGGAACGCGCATGGCGATGCAGGACGCCATCGCGCTGTTCGACGCGCTTTGTGCGAATCGCAGCGATGTCCCTGCGGCATTTGCTGCGTTCGAGCAAAGCCGACGCGGTGCGTCCGACCGTTTTCAAGATGCCGCGAGACGCAGTCTGGACTGGTACGAGTCCGTCGACCAGCGCATGCAGCTCGACCCGGTGAGCTTCGCTTACGACTACATGCTTCGCACCGGACGCGTGAGTCACGAGGATCTGCGCCAGCGCGATCCGGCGTTCATCGCGCAGATGGAAGCGGTGAAGTCTTCGCTGCGAGAGCACGCGGCGTAGCTGACAGAGCAATCCCGAACCATCCAAAACAAGGCGCAAAAAAGCGTCACATCAGGACAGGAGACATTCATGGACAAGCACGACACCCGGCAAGCGTCAGTCGACGTGCGGGACTTCATCAACGCGGCCCCTGTGTCGCGCTTTCAGATCATGATCAGCGTGATGTGCTTTCTGATCGTGGCGCTGGACGGCTTCGACATCGCGATCATCGGTTTCATTGCGCCGCATATTCGGGCGGAATGGCAGTTGTCGATGGTGTCGCTCGGGCCGTTGTTCAGCGCGGGATTGTTGGGCCTGATGGTTGGGGCGTTCTGTAGCGGACCGATGGCCGATCGCATCGGCCGCCGCCGGGTGTTGATATTGTCCGTGGCGTGGTTCGGTGCGGCGAGTGTCGCGGCGGCGCTCGCCCCGAACGTGACGTGGCTCATCGCGCTGCGTTTCCTGACGGGGCTGGGGCTGGGCGGTGCGATGCCGAATGCGATCACGCTGACGTCTGAATTCAGCCCAGAGCGTCGCCGGGGCACGCTGCTCACCCTGATGTTCTGCGGCTTCTCGCTGGGTTCGGCACTGGGCGGCGTGGTGACGGCGTATCTGGTGACGGACTATGGCTGGCGTGGCGTGCTGGCCCTTGGCGGGCTGTTGCCGCTTGCGCTGGTGCCGGTGCTGTGGTTCACGTTGCCGGAGTCGGTGCGGTTTCTGGCGATCCGCAGCGGCACGCAGGCACAGATCGCGGCGATTCTGAAGCGCGTGGCACCGGATCGCGTGACGGCGGGGCAGCAGTATTCGGCGTCGGATGACCGGCTGCCTGCATCACCGGTGGTGCAACTGTTCCACCGCGACTATCGCCGGGGGACGTTGCTGCTGTGGCTGGCGTTCTTCATGAGTCTGCTGTTGCTGTATCTGCTCATCAACTGGCTGCCGATTCTGGCCGAGCGTAGCGGGATGACGCTCAAGCAGGCGTCGATGTTTGGCGGTCTGTTGCAGGGCGGCGGGGTGTTGGGGGCGATCGTGCTGGGGCTGCTGATCGACCGGTTCCATCCGTACAAGGTGGTGGCGGTGGCGTATCTGCTGGGGGCCGTGTGCGTGGCGTCGCTGGCGGTGGCTGATAACGCTGTGTGGCTGGCAATCGGGATCTTCGTGACGGGATTCTGCGTGAGCGGGTCGCAAGTCTGCGCAAACGTGATTGCGTCGGCGTATTACCCGACATCCAATCGTGCGACGGGCGTGGCGTGGGCGCTGGGCATCGGGCGTGTTGGTGCGGTGGCAGGGTCGCTGGGCGGGGCGTTCTTGCTTGCCGCAGGGTGGAGCAACGCGGGGTTGTTCATGATTCTGTCGATTCCGGCCGCGCTGGCGGGGCTGGGGATTTGGCTGGCGGGGGGGAGGCGGGCGAGGGCGGTGGATATTGCGGCGGCGAGTGCGCCGGCGGAGACGGCTGCCTCCGCCTGAGCCGGATCGCGATGTCGAGGCTCAGCGCTTGATCGGTGGGTCGCGAACAGGCTTTCGCATCTTCATCGACTGGCGCGCTGGGTGCGCTGACTGTTCCGGGTAAGGTCGATGCAGAACTGGCGGACCGTCTCGAGAACAGGCGACTGGGTACGTCCCTCCAGCGTGATGAAGGCGTATTGCGCGTCTGCGCTCTCCGGCAGATCGAGGCGCACGACCGAAACATCGCCGCTGTTTACCCACGCGCGCGCTGCCGCGACGACGCCGAAGAAGACGGCGTCTGTCGCGAGCACCGTCTCGATGAGCGCGGCAACTGAGTCCGACGACGCACGTAGCAGACGCGCCGGATGCGCGTCGGGCCCGAAGCGCTTTACCAGTTCGCGCGTCATCTCGTCACTGAGCATGGTCCCGACAACCGGGTACTGCATCAGGTCCGCGAACTCGACCCGGCGGCGCTTGGACAACGGATGACCTCGCCGGCACAAAAACCCCGATTGCACGCTGCCCAGTAACTGGACGTGAAGATCCTCCTGTGGCGCGATAGCCCGTGAATGCACGAGCAGGGCGTCGAACGTGCGCTCGCGCAACGCTGCCAGTTGCGCTTCGGGATTGCCCGTCGAAAGGTAAATACCGACGTGCGGGTACTCGCGCAACATGTACGACAGCAACGGCCCGGCGAACATCGCATTGGGCGCCGATCCCAATCCCAGACGAACCGTTCCGCCATCGCCTTGCACCAGCAACTGCGCGGTGTGCTTCAGATCGACCGAGTCCGACACGATCTTTCGCGCCCGCTCTGCCACCAGCACGCCAAACGGCGTGAGCTCGTTGCGCTTCCCGATGCGGTCGATCAGCCTTACCCCGAGTTCCTGCTCAAGCATCTGAATGCTCCGGCTCAAGGCGGGCTGCGTGAGATGAAGCGCCTCCGATGCTCGGCTGAACGACCCCGTCTCGACTAAAGCCAGAAAGTGCTCAAGGTGATGCAAGTTCATCGCGAATTCCTGTGCGAGGGCTGGATGTGTCGCGTCATTCTCTCAAATGAGTATCAGCAAATGTAATCAAAATTACAAAAATAATGCATTGGACACATGATTTTTGGGTTTCTAACATGACTCATCACAAAGCGGCCTGCGAAGCCGATCATTCATTGATGGAGACACCCATGGTCCAGCGCGTACTGGAATTCCTTGAAGCCGAACACGATGCGATTCTGTCGCGTCTGAAGACCTATCTGCGCATTCCCAGCGTCAGCCCTGATCCGGCGTTCGGCGTGCACATGGCGCATGCGCGGCAATACCTCGCCGCGCGTTTGAAAGACATCGGCCTCGCGAACATTCGTGAACTGGACGGCGGCGGTGAGCCGGCCGTCTATGGCGAATGGCTGGGCGCGCCGGGCAAGCCGACGGTGCTCATCTACGGGCATTACGACGTGCAGCCCGAAGACCCCATCGAACTCTGGAAGAGTCCGCCGTTCGAGCCAACCGAGCGCGATGGGTGCTTGTTTGCACGGGGGGCGTCCGATGTGAAAGGACCGACGACCATCGCGCTGGAAGTTGTCGCAGCATTTCTAAAGGTCGCCGGTGGTTGCCCGGTCAACGTGAAGGTTTTTCTTGAGGGCGAGGAAGAGACCGGGAGTCCGACGCTCGCGGAAATCATCACGCGGCATCGCGAGTTGCTCAGTGTGGATGCTGTGTTGTCGGCCGACGGTGGGCGCGCGAGCGCTGTGGTCCCGACCATCAACACCGGTGCACGCGGTAACGGGCAGTTGGAGTTTCGCATTCAGACGGCGGTGAAAGACTTGCACTCCGGCCGCTATGGCGGCTGTGTTCGCAACGCGCTGCACGAGATGGCGAGACTGGTGAGCTCGCTTCACGATGTCGATGGCGCGGTCGCCGTCGACGGTTTTTACGCAGACGCGAAGGCGCTGACGCCGCTTCAGAAATCCGACACGGCGGCATTTCCCTTCGATGCGTCAGCGTTCATTGGCGACGTGGCCGCGAGTCATCATGGCGAGCCCGGTTTCACGCTGCGTGAGCAGGTGACGCTGCGCCCTGCGCTCGATGTCAACGGGATGTGGGGCGGCTATACCGGGCAGGGCGGCAAGACGATCATTCCGAATGTCGCGACGGCAAAACTTACCGTGCGGCTGGTCGAGGGGCAGCAATCGAAGGATGTGCTCGCACACGTCGTGGGGCACCTGCATCGCCAATGCCCAGAGGGGGTGTCGCTCGAAATTCTTCATCAGCACAACGGTGCGCCTGCTTCGTCGTTGCCGTCATGGCATCCGCTGGTGCTTGCCACGCAAACGGTGCTGCGCAACGAGACGGGCCGCGAGCCGATTCAGGTGCGCCTTGGCGCGAGCGTGCCGGTCACGGCGATTTTCAAGGAGATGCTGGGCATCGAAACGCTGATGTTCGGCTACAACCTGCCGGACGAAGATGTCCACGCGCCGAATGAGTTTTTCCGCATCCGGTCCATCGGCGAAGGGCTTCGCGGCTGGTCGCTTCTGCTCGACGAACTGGGCCGCTATGAGACCCCGGCGTTCCATGCCCAAGACGCACGATAACGAGAAGAACGTCAGGAGACGGACATGAGAGATTCACTGAAGACTGCCGTGCCCCAGCCTGCGCGCGTTACGCGCACGCGGCTGCTGGTGGCGACGACGATCGGCAATGCGATGGAGTTTTTCGATTTCACGGTATTCGGATTCTTTTCGATCGTGATCGGCCATCTGTTCTTTTCACCCCTTAGCGCGGACGGACAACTGATGTCGGCCGTTGCGACGTTCGGTGTCGGCTTCGTGATGCGGCCGATCGGCGGCATCGTCATCGGGATTTATGCCGACCGGGCTGGGCGCCGCGCGGCGATGACGCTCACACTCTCGCTCATGGCGCTGGGCGTTTGCATGGCAGGGCTGGCGCCGACCTATGCCGACATCGGTATTGCCGCGCCGGTCATCATGGTCGCGGCGCGTCTGATTCAAGGGTTCTCTGCGGGCGGCGAAGTCGGGCCCGCCACGACCGTGATGCTTGAGCATGCACCGAAAGGGGCGCGCGCCTTCTATACGAGTTGGCAGCTTGCGAGTCAGGGGATGGGGATCTGCGCCGGTGCGGCGATGGCGGCCGCCCTCTCTCATTTTCTCTCGCCCGAGGCGCTGTACTCGTGGGGATGGCGCGTGCCGTTCCTGCTGGGTGCGTTGATTTTGCCCGCAGGCATCGTCATTCGACGTCAGCTAGGTGCGTTGGAGCCGCAAGCGTCGGAGGTGGCGCCTGTGCCGGAGCATTCACCGCTGGGCGACCTGTTGCGCACGCAGCGACGCAATCTCTTCGCAGGCATCCTTCTGGTCATGGGCGGCGTGGTGACGGCATACATGCTGATCTTCTTCTTGCCGACGTACGCCATTCGGGAGCTGAAGCTCGACGAGTCGGCGTCGTATGCCTGTGCGATGGCATCGGGCTTGGTGCTCGCAGTCGTGTCGCCGATTGCGGGGAAGATTGCCGACGCCTACGGACGCATCAAACCGATCCTGATCTCGCGTCTGGTGTTGCTCGGGATTTTGTATCCGGCCTACATGTGGCTCAGTAGTGAGCCGAGCGTCTTGCGTCTGTTTGTGATCATCGTCGGGCTGAGCTTTGTGTACACCATTCAAGGCGCGCCGTCGGTCACATTGATTCCGGAACTGTTTCCGCGATCGATGCGCGCCACGGCCACCGGGGCGGTGTACAGCTTCGGTGTCGCGATCTTCGGCGGCCTCACGCAACTGGTCGCGGTCTGGCTGATTCACGCCACTGGCGACCGATCGTCGCCAGCGGTGGCCACGACACTTTGTCTGGTTCTCTCGACGTTCTCACTGCTCCTGATTCGGCGCGCTCCCGAGATGGAGGGGAGCGGCAAATTGGGCAGATATGCGGCTTGAGTCACGCAGCGCCAACAGGCGTTGTCGTCGGGCCTGCGCGCCGGGGCCTGGCGCCTGACTTCCCGTCAGTCGCCAGGGTTCCGAATCCAGTCGGCAATCAAGCGCACGGTCTGCGCCTCGAAGTTCGGGTAGCCATGCCAATGCTCGGCTTCGCAGGGATCGCCTTTGGGTGAGGAGCCGCCATCGACAAGGATGAACTTCTTGGCGGGCGCGTTCTTTAGCCCGCCGATGATGGCTTCTGCCTGACTTGGCACGCAGATCGGGCAGGCATCTAACTTGTGGTGAAGCACCAGTGTCGGCACATCGATCTTTTCGATGTCTTGTGCACCGATCGCACCGGCCTTGCGATTGGTGACGCTGGAGGTCAACACCAATCCGGCGATATGCGCTTTCCCGAGGGCAATCGCGGCAGCGGTGCCGGAGACTGTGCCGCGACTGGTTCCCACGAGCCATACCGGCTTACCGAAGGTCTGAGTGGCATAGTCAACGACGTTGCTGATCTCTTTCACGTGCTCGCTGCTGATGCGCTCCGGGAAATCGAGCGTGCGCAAGTCACTGGCCCGGAACATCACCAGCACGTTGAAACCTTCGTCCGCAAACAATTGCCGTGACCGCACGAGGAAGTTCATGCTGCCCGGCTGACCGTTACTGACGCGGCCAGTGCCCGAGTCGCCTCCGGGCAGCAGGATGAGCGTCGCGGTGGCGTTGGGGTTTGCCATCGCATACACGGGGACGTAGGCGTTGGCTCGTCCGGCATCGATGTGCACGAAGCCGTCAGCGGCTTGCGCAAAGACGGGCAGGGCGAGAGCGATGACAAAAAGGATGACGCGAGGTAGACGCACGATCGCCCCCTTGGCGGTGTGAATTCGATCGGATGATAACGGACGAATGTGACCCCCGGGGGTGGCGGTAATCCCTTACACCAACGTCGCGGTCAAACTGGCGACGAGCGTGTTCGACAACACGACGGGCAGGTTCGATGCCGTCTGCGCGATGTCGCGATGGCGCTCGACAAAACCCATGCAGTCGAGCACGAGCATTTCGGCACCTTGTTCGCACAGGGCGCGTGCGGCACTGATTAGCGCTTCATCGCCTTCGGCACCCGTCGCATACGGCGAAGCGGCGGCGCAGATCGGCGGACGTTGCAGCGCCCCCCACTTGTGAAACTCGCTCTCGATCTGGCCAGCAAGCGGCACCACGATGCCGACCTGACGTTCACCGGCGAGCGCTGCGGCGGCCGGCGGAACGATGCGGTCCGGCTCGACCAGCCACGCATGGCGGCAAGCAAGACCTTCGAATTCCCCCGTGCACAAGATCAAAATCACCGTGCAGCCCAGCACCTCAAGCGCGTCGAGTTTCGCCTGCAATGCGCGCTGAATCGCGGGCTTATCAAGTTCCACCGAATCGCCGCTAAGCAGGCGCGAAATCAAGACACCGTTGCCGGCCTGCGGTGCAAAAGCGGCGTCGATGGCGTCACGGTCCAGCCCGTCGAGCACGCCCATGTGGACCACCGGCACATCGGCCGGCAGATGCGCGTCGAGAATCGGCGTGATGTCGGCGCGCGGTGCTTGGCCGATGGTCAGTGTCCCCAGTTTGTGCTGGCGCATGAGCAATGCCTCAGTGGGGTTGGCGTTTGGAGAGGTGGGCGAGCGAGCCGTACAGCGCGAGCAGGCGGGCATAGTCCTCGGTGTCGTAAAACTGGCACGTGCCCCGGCCGAACTCTTTGGCGACTTCCACAGCAAACTTCACGGCGAGTGCGATATCGGCTTCGTGGCTGGCCCCTGTGCCGCAGCCGGGGACGATGCTCTGCGTGGTGATCGCCACGCCGACCACCGGCGCACGTGTGGCGATCGACGGCTGCATGATGCTGTTCAGGTGATAGACGCCGTTACCGTAAGGCGTGATGTCCTGCGTGGTCACGGGGAACGTCACGGCGGGCTGCCCGCTCGTCATTTCCATGATCCGCAGCAGGTCTTCCGAGACGCGCAGGATGTAGCCCTCCTTGACCGTCGGCGAGATCGCATAGCCCTTGTGGTTGATGATGCGGTTGCCCTTGGTGGTGTCGAGAGAGAGCACGGCGTCCATCTCGTCCCACACTTCGTGAGCGTTCACATCCTCCGTGTCGATCGGTGAGTCCATGAAGTCGACCGGCTCGTGCGGACGCGTCGGCGCATCGGGGCAGATATGCGTCGTGATGAAAACGTCACCGGCAAGCGCGTCGCCCTGTGTTCGCATATGGGCGAGCTTCAGCGCAGCGGCGACGGCGGCTATGGCGCCGTCCGCGTCTGACACCAGACCTATCCGTGAGGGGCGGGCACCGATGCCCCCCAGACGGCCGACGATGCCCAGACTCGGGGCTGCACCACCGGCCCGCTTGCCGACGTCGCCGGGAATGCAGATCTTGACGAAATCGGTGGCCCCTTTCTTGCCCTCGATTTTCAGGACCTCGACGGTGACACCGTGCGATGCATAGGGGGCGAGCAGGTCGACCACGGTCTGGCCCGAGGCATGGGCGCTGTCGAAGGCTTCGAAGACTTGGAGAGTTTGGCTAAAGCTCATGATGACGATTCAGGTTCCAGAAAAAGATGGCAGGGTCCGCGCGGCTTCAATGCGTGCGCGAGCGGATCAACGAACTGCCGAAACTGAAGATGGCGTCGCCCGCGATGATGCCGGCGGCAAAGACTTCCATGGTGTTGCGTACGCGCTCGCCGGCGGTGCGCTCGATCGCGAAGCGCAGGGCAATCCCGATGAGCACGGCCCAGCCGGCGGCCGGGTTGGCGATGAGCAGCCCCGTGGAGAACAGCACGCCGAGCTGGCGCTTCGGGCCGCCGATGAACTGCAAGGCAGCGCCCGCAATGGCCCAGAGCATCAGGGAGTGCAGGACACCCGGTGCGACACCGGCTTTGATCGTGGAAACGTAGACCGCTGCCACGGGCGGCACCTGCCCGTTGGCGAAGAAGCTCGAATGCGCGAAGTACACCACGGGAATCGCGATGACGAAGGCGAGCATCGCGGCCATGAGTTGCTGTCGGCGCCCGGCGAGTTCGAAGGCAGGGTTGCTGCCGTGGCCGCGCAGGATGAACCCCGCACGCAAGTCGTAGCCCATGTCGGCGAAGGCGGGGCCGGTGGCGGCTGAAAAGCCGCACAGCACCACGAGCGCCGCGGGCGGGAATCCGATCAACATGCCGATCAAGAGCGTGATGAGCGCGACGGCAAAGGCCGGGAACCAGCCCGAGTGCATCGCGGCAATCCCGACGATCAATTCATGCACGAATGCGGCAAACGCGGCATACACGATGAACAGGACCAGCATGCCCGGCGACATGTCGGCATAGAGGCCCGCACCGAATGCCACGAGCGTTGCCAAGCCGATGTAGGCCACACCACCGAAACGCAATGACCGGCGGATACTCGGTGTGCCGGCCGCCGTGGGCACGGGCACTTCTGCCGCAACATCGGCGGCGCTGCGCACCGGCCGGTCGCGCCAGACCATTCGCACGATCTGGAGCAATGCGACGATACCGGCGCCAATCATCATGCCGTGCGGAATGTAGGCCTTCTCGACGGCGAAACCGAACAACGGCATCGAATAGCCGCGCAGCAGAAAGCCGAAACCGAGCATGGTCAGCGCCCAGATATTGCCGATGAACGCGGTGCCGAATGCCGACATCGGAATGCCGAACCACGAGCCGAGCATGCCGATGCCAAGACCGGCACCGAGCACGCGCGCCTGATGCCCGCCAACGTCTCCGGCCTTGATGGCCTCAGCCGCAGCCACACCCTGCGGCCACGTGCCAGTCGCGGGGAAAATCTTGGTGTCGAACATGCGATAGAGCATGTAGCCATCGAGCAGCATGGCCAGCGAGACACCGATGAACATCGGCATCACCAAGTCGGCACGGCCCATCAGGAACGGAATGCCGATCGGCAGCAACAGGCTGTTGGCGGCCCCGAACGTGGCAGCCGAGATGGCGCTTTGCGCGAGGTTCTGCACGTGAATCGAACGATATTGCGCAAAGGCTCGCAATGGCACGCGCGCACAGATCATCGCGACCAAGGCGCCGATGATGGCGGTGTTGGGCGTGACGCCCAGCTTCACAAGCAGCTCGATGCCGATGATCGCGCCGAAGACGCTCAGGGCGCTTAACAGCAGCAGATTGGCCGGTGAGAAAGTCGACGGATGTTGCGGTGGCGGCGCCTCGGTGCTCGTGGCATCGGGAGGCGTCGGAAGGGCAGAGGACGACGTATTCATGATGAGAGATCGACAGGTCGTACGAGTGAGCGAACTAACGGGGCGAAGTCCAGAACGGATCGCCAACGGAGCGACCGATCAGCTCTGCGTGGGAGGCCACGCGCTGCGCAATCGCCTGAATTTCCGCCGCGGGGAGCATCGCGGCGGGAAACGTCATACAGAACGACAAGCACTCCCCGCTGTTGGGATCGGCAACCGCACATCCCACCGAGCAGACACCGGAAAGGGCTTCGTTCTCTGCCACCGCATAGCGAAGATCGCGAACGGTCTGAAGTTTTTTCAATAGGGCGTCGAGAGTGGCGGGGCCGCCAATCGGTTGCCCGTTTTCGCGCAAGGTCGGCAAGCCATCGGGGAAACGGGCGCGGATCTGGTCATCGGTCTCGCGCGCGAGAAGCGAGCGGCCGGTCGATGTCGCCCACGATGCCAAACGATGGCCCGGATTGGTCATGGCGCGCAGGGCCTGCGAGCCGGGACGCACGCGCAGCACGACGACGTCGTCACCGTCGAGCACCGAGACGTAGCCCGTGTGGCCGTATTCCTGACCCAGTTCGTCGAGCGCTTGGGCGCACATCTCGATCAGCGGCGTCGACGCGCGCACCAGATGCGAGAGTTCGAGCAGCAACAACGACGGGCGATAGGCCAGCGTCGTCGGGTTGCGGACCAGCAGCCCCTCTTCGGCCATCTGCTTGAGCACGCGCGAGGCAGTGCTCTTGGGCATGTCGAGTCGCTCGACCAGATCGGTCATCGTCACTTCGGCTTGTCGCGCTGCCATCAGGCGCAGCACCGCCGTTGCGGTTTCCAAGATGCTCATGTGCGTTGTAGGTTCCATAAAATGGAACCGAGTTCCACTTAATGAGATCCAGTCTATGCCGCAAAATTGAGCGTCAAAATGAAATCGATCTAGTTGTTTACCCTCGAATGGCGAATTCGCGCCGATTCGCGCGACAATAGCCGACCCTAAACTGCCCGCCCCAACCACGCTCGCTTATGGCACCTCACGTGAAGAAGTCTTTCGTCGGCAGGATTCGAGAACAGTTGGATCAACTCTCGCCATCGGAGCGGCGTCTGGCGGAGTTTGCACTGGATTTGCCGGGGGATCTGGCGGGGTACACGGCGTCGGAGCTTGCAACGTTGGCGCAGGTGTCCAACGCCACCGTCACGCGTTTTGTGCGACGTCTGGGCTATGCGTCGTTCGACGATGCGCGCAAGCATGTCCGCTCGGAGCAACGCGCGGGCTCGCCGTTGGCGATGGCCGCGACGACACCGGTGACGGAAGCCGTCGCCGACGATCTCGTCGGGGCGCAACGTCAGCAGAGTCTTGCCAACATCGACGCGACGTATCGACGCCTCTCATCCAACGAAATCGCGCAGATTGCTGCGGCCATTCTCGCGGCCCGCAAAGTCTGGGTCGTGGGCTTCCGGTCGAGCCATCCGCTCGCGATGTATTTCCGCTGGCAACTGCTGCAAATCGTGCCGAGCGCGCAAGTGATTCCGGGCGCAGGGGAGACGTTGGGCGAGCACCTCGCGGGCATCGGTGCGGATGATGTTGTGATCGTTTTCGCGCTGCGCCGCCGTATCCGTCAGATGCCGGCCATCGTTGCGCAACTCGCCAAGGCGTGCCCGAATCTCGTCTACATCACCGAGCGAGCCGAGCGTAACGTAGCGGCAAAGACGCCCGCGAAGTGGTCGTTGCAATGCGATGTGCAAGGGCCTGGCGTGCTCGACAATCACACGGCGGTGATCGGTTTGTGCCATCTGATCGTGACGCAAGTGATGACGCTGGCGGGCAATCCGGGGCGTCGCCATCTCGGTCTGGTGGAAGCTTTCCACGACGCGCTGGACGAAATCTAAGTCCGCCTTCAGCACGGGGACGCGGCGCGCCGTAGCGCCCCGGGCATCAAGCTTTTCCTAACTTTTCCCTGATTGATCTCTGCGATTGGCGTCTCTCGCCAAGGGCTTCGCACGTCCGGTGAAACCCTGATATGAAAAATAATTTTCAAAAACAAATAATCTGAAAAAATATTAACCGAACAAGGTTCATCAGAGGGCGAGGCAATCGGTCGCAAGGCGCCAATTGAGGCGCAGGGAGTTTTACGATGGGCGCAGAAGTGGTCGTATCCTCGTCGGAACCAAGGTTGCAGCAGCTCGAACGGGCGCTCGACGACATTGGCGTGACGCCGTCACACAAGAAAATCCTCGCACTGATTCTGTTCGGGGTGTTGTTCGACGTTTTCGAGCAGAACGCCGTCGGTCTCGTGGGGCCGTTGCTGCGCGAGTACTGGGGCCTATCCGGTGCGCAGATCGGTTTTCTCAATACGCTGACGTTCGGGGCCGCCGCGATCGGACGGTTGGGGTCCGGCTACATCGCCGACCGCTACGGACGCCGCACCATGCTGAGCATCAACCTGATGCTTTTCACGCTGGGTGCATTGATCTGCGCCTTGGCGACGAACTACAGCATGCTCGCCGCAGGGCGTTTCATCGTCGGCTTCGGTCTGGGCGGCGAGATCTCGATTGCTGTCACGATGCTCGCGGAGTTCTGTTCGTCGCGCTTCCGTGGCGTGGCCGTGGGCGCGATCAACGTCGCGGGTGGCGGGCTGGGCAATATGCTGGCACCGGCGTTTGGTCTCGCGGTGTTTGCGTTCTTCCCGGGGCCGGATAGCTGGCGCTGGCTGTTCGGCTGTCTGGTGCTGCCGGCGTTCTTCGTGCTGCTGTATCGCCGCTTCATTCCGGAGACGCCGCGCTTCTTGTTCTCAAAAGGCCGGGTGGAGGAAGCCAATCGTGTGCTCAACATTCTGGCCTCGGGCAAGCTCGGCAAGTCTGCGGGTGGAGAAAAGCGCTATCTGAGCGAAGCGCCGGAAGGTGAGCACCGCGCTGAAAAAGTGCGTTTGCGTGAAGTTTTTGTCGGGCCGCTGGCGCGGCGCACTGTCGCTGTGGGAATCGCCGTTTGCATGACGTACGGCGCACAGATTTCGGTGCTCACGCTGATGCCGACGATTCTCATGGCGCAGGGCTACACGCTCAACAAGAGCTTTCTGTTCACCATCGTGATGCAGTCGGGCAGTTTGCTCGGTGCGATCACGGCGTCGTATTTCGGCTTCCGCTTCCCACGCAAACGTGTCCTGACGACCGGTGCCATCGCGGCGTGCGTCATCGGTTTGTGTTTCGGCTTTCTGTCGAAATCGCAGCCGCTGATTCTCGTGTTCGGTGCGGCCTTCCAGTTCTGTGTGCTGCTGCTCAATACGTCCATCTGGATTTACGCCCCTGAACTCTACCCGACGCGAGTGCGCGCGTTCGGCACGGCGTTCATCCTCGCGTTGGGCACGCTGGCAGGCGCGGCAATGCCACTGGTTGCCGGGCGCGTGTTCGACCAATACGGCATCGGCGGCATGTTCGGGATGATGGCCGCGATGTACGCGGTGTTCGCGATTGCGTTGACCTTCGCGCCGGAGACGTTCGGTAAGCCGATCGATGGTCCTGATGTGCCGGGTGATGCACCGAACGATGCGACGCCCGCCACCGCGCGTGCTGCCGCCGGTGCGTCACCGGCCTCCTGATTCTCCTGACGCGTTTTGATTTGTTTTGACTCGTTCTAACTCGCCGAGATTTTCATGACTCAAATACTGCTCCTCAACCCGAATACGTCGACGGCGACGACGCAAATGATGGTCGACATCGCCCGATCGTATTTCGCCCGTGTGATGGCGTCGCCACCGACCGTGATCGGGGCGACGGTGTCGCGCGGTGCCCCGATGATCGTCAACGAGCAGGATCTGGCCGTGGCCGCCGAGGCAGTGAACGACCCGCAGATCGTGGCGCTGGCGTCGCAAGCGGATGGGGTGATCGTCGGTGCGTTTGGCGACCCGGGCATGGATGCTTTGCGTGCGCGTCTGGATGTGCCGGTCGTGGGGATCGGCACGGCCTCCGTGCGTGAGGCGGCAGAGGGCGGGCGTCGATTCGGCATTGCCACCACCACGCCGCTGCTGGCCGATTCGATTGCGGCGAATGTGCGCAAGCTCGGGCTTGGCGCGAGCTTCACCGGATCGCGCTTTACGACGGGCGACCCGTTGGCGCTGGGGGATGTGCCCGCGCAACTGGAGAACAGTCTCGCCAGCGCAGTGCAGGCCTGTATTGCGCAAGACGCTGCGCAGGCCGTGGTCATCGGCGGCGGGCCGTTGGGGGAGGCGGCGCAGGCGTTGTGCGAGCGCTTCGCTATCCCGGTGATCGGGCCAGTGCCTGCGGCGTGTCGTGCTTTGCTTCACGCCATGCGGCTTGATGAGGCGGCTTGAAACCCCTTAAAGCGACATAACAACGCGAACACGCGCGCCGTCGATGGCGCGTAATAAAACGTACGAGAGCATGCCGAACCCGGCAGGAGATGCCATGAACCAACAATCTGTGTCGCCGGCCGGCGATGCGAACAATGTCTTCGCGAATCCGAGTCAGGAAGTGCTTGATCCGATCTACAAGAAGATCATGTGGCGGATCATTCCGTTCATCTTCGTGTTGTGGATGCTGGCGTGGATCGACCGCGTGAACGTCGGCTTCGCGAAGCTGCAAATGCAGCAGGATCTGGGCTTCAGCGAAACGGTGTACGGCATCGGCGCGGGCATCTTCTTCCTCGGGTATTTCTTTCTGGAGATTCCGAGCAACTGGCTGTTGCTGCGCATCGGTGCGCGACGCACGCTGGCACGCATTACGTTGGGTTGGGGGACGATATGCGTGCTGATGATGTTCACGCATTCGCCGGCGTATTTCTATGTCATGCGTTTTCTGCTTGGGGCATTCGAGGCGGGTTTCCAACCGGGCGTGCTGCTCTATCTCACGTTCTGGTTTCCGGCGCATCGGCGTGCGAAGGCGTTCGCGTGGTTCATCTCGGCGTCGGCAGTGTCGTCGGTCGTGGGGGCGCCGCTGGCGGGGGCGATCCTCAACGGGATGCATGGCGTGAACGGTTGGGCGGGGTGGCAGTGGCTGTTCCTGCTCGAAGGCGTGCCGACGGTGCTCGCGGGCATGCTGGCCGTGTGGTTTTTGGTCGATAAGCCGGAGCAGGCGAGTTGGCTGTCGGAGCAAGAAAAGCGACTGCTTCAAGCGGATCTGGATCGTGACGGCGCAAGCGCTGGCAAGCGCGAGCACAGCTTCATGCTGGCCGTGCGCAGCCCGAAGCTGTGGTTGCTCACGGGGATCTACTTCGGCATCGTGGCGGCGAACGCGACGCTCTCGTTCTTCGCACCGACGATCGTTCGCGCGTTGGGGCCGACCAACCCGTTGCATATCGGGTTGCTGGTGGGCGTGATGTACGTGTTCGGTGCGATCTTCCAGATTGCGATCGGCTACAGCGCGGACAAGCGTCGCGAGGCGCGGATGCATTGTGCGATTCCGGTTTTCATCGGCGCGTGCGGTTTGGCGGGGGTGGGGGTGTTTGCAGGAAGCAACGGCGTCGCGGCGTTCCTGTGTCTGGTGGTGGCCGTGTCAGGCACGATGGGCGCGATCCCGGTGTTCTGGCAATTGCCGAATGCCTACCTCGCGGGCGGCGCTGCTGCGATGGGGGTGGCGTTCATCAACTCGGTGGCGAATCTGGCAGGGTTCGGCTCGCCGTACCTGCTCGGCATCGTCAAGGACGCGACGGGCAACTTCAACGGCGGCCTCTGGATCGTGGCGGCGCTCGAAGCGTTTGTCGCCGTGCTGATCTGGTGGCGGCTGCGCCGGAGGGAAGAGGCAGGTGGGGTGGGGGCGTTGGTTTGAGGCGGGCTGCAAACGCAAAGAATTCTGGCGGAGGCGGTGAGATTCGAACTCACGGAAGGGTTACCCCTTCGCTGGTTTTCAAGACCAGTCCATTAAACCACTCTGGCACGCCTCCGGGGCGTTGCGCACGACCAACTGTCGTGGCTGTTGATGCCGTCAGGAACGACGGCTTCGAGAAGCGTGCGGTCCGGGGGAATCGGCGTCGGGTTTCCGACGCAGTCCGGTACCGCACGGCAGCGCGCATTATACCCGCTCGCCTCCCGATGTGAAGCCTCAAACACACCAAAATCGCCTCACACCCCGCTTAAATCCAAGAGTTCCCCCATCTCCCCCTTGTTTTGTCCGCGTCCGGCATGCATCATGCTTCCAGACGTACGGTGACCGCTCCCGGCGTGCCGTGCGAGGCCAGACATGACCCGGAGACACCGCATGGATGCCGACACCTCCCGCGATTCCGCCCGTGAGACGTCAAACGACGCCAGTGGCGAGCGCGCGATCAATACCGCGAATTCCCAGAATTCTCCAAGCATCCCGAATGCCGTCAGTAACGCCGCCTTCGCGTGGCAGATTCCCACGCTCTATAACATCGGCGTGGACGTCTGCGATAAATGGGCCGACGGCTCCAACCGTCTCGCCCTCATTCACGAGAGCGCCGACGGCGTGCACGTACGTCTCACCTTCGACGTACTAAAAGAACTCTCCAATCGCCTCGCCAATGAATGGCGCGCCAACGGCGTCAAGGCCGGCGATCGCATCGGCATTTTCCTGCCCCAGTCGCCCGCCACGCTCGTGGCCCACGTCGCCGCCTACAAGCTCGGCGCCATCGCCGTGCCGCTCTTCACGCTGTTCGGCCCCGAAGCGCTTGCCTACCGATTGCAGAATTCAGGTGCCGCCGTCCTCGTCACGGACCTCGCCAGCATCGGCAAGATCGACGACATTCGCGGCGAGTTGCCCGACCTGCGACTCGTCTATGTCGTCCACGACGATCTGCCCGAAGCCCATCACCATGTCTCGGATGACGAAGACTGGGGTGTCGCCGAAGACGGCTTGCTTGCGCTCTGGCCCGCCATCGCCCGCCGTGAAGCCGCTTTCGAGCCCGTGCAGACACGTGCAGACGCGCCCGCGCTGATCATCTATACGTCGGGCACCACCGGCAAGCCGAAGGGCGCTCTGCATGCGCACCGCGTGCTGCTGGGCCATCTGCCCGGTGTGGAAACCTCGCACAACGGCTTTCCGCATGAAGGCGATCTAATCTGGACGCCCGCCGACTGGGCTTGGATCGGCGGGCTGCTCGATGTGCTGCTGCCCGCGCTGCATCACGGTGTGCCCGTGCTCTCGCGCCGCTTCGAGAAATTCGATCCGGTCGCCGCGTTCGATCTGATGGCGCGGCACGGGGTGCGCAACACGTTCCTGCCGCCCACTGCGCTCAAGATGCTGCGCACCGTTACGTCGCCGCGCGAGCACTGGCCGCTGCAATTGCGTTCGGTCGCCAGCGGGGGCGAATCGCTCGGCCCCGAACTACTGGCGTGGGGGCGCGAACACCTCGGCGTCGACATCAACGAGTTCTACGGGCAGACGGAATGCAACATGGTCGTGTCGTCATGCGCGTCGGAATTCCCCGCACTGCCCGGCGCCATCGGACGTGCCGTGCGCGGTCACGCCGTGACCATCGTCGATGACGACGGTGTGCCGTTGCCGGTCGGCGCAGTCGGCAATATCGCGATTGCCCGGCCGAACCCGGTCATGTTCCTCGGCTACTGGCATAACCCCGACGCCACGATGGAGAAGTATCGCGGCGACTTCCTGCTCACCGGCGACGCCGGCTTTGTCGACGAACAGGGCTACATCACGTTCACTGGCCGCTCGGACGACGTCATCACCAGCGCCGGCTATCGCATCGGCCCCGGGCCCATCGAAGACTGTCTGATCCGGCATCCGTCGGTGCAATTCGCCGCCGTGATCGGCGAGCCGGACGAACTTCGTACGGAAATCGTGAAGGCGTTCGTCGTGCTGCGTGAGGGCTTTGAACCGTCGGAAGAACTGTCGCGCGAAATTCAGAATTTCGTGAAGACACGGCTCGCCGCCCACGAATACCCGCGCAAGGTCGTGTTCCTGCCGGAATTGCCGATGACCGTCACCGGCAAGATCATTCGGAAGGCACTGCGGGAGATCGGTACGGCGTTGGGGTGAGGGCAGGGCGCTGTCGTTGCCTCAATGTGTGATCGCCCTATGAAAAATGCCCGCCACATCTATCAGGATGTGGCGGGCATTTCTACAACGATTTCGACTAGCGGTAGCAGCAGTTAGCTACCCGAGCGGTCCAGAAACATCCCTTGCAGGTCGTTCAGGAATCGCTGTCCCAACTCGGTCGGCGCAATGCGCTGCGGGTCGTCGACGAGCAGTCCCTTTTCGACGGCCGCCGTCAGCCCCTTCGCGATCTTCGACATCGGCAAGCCGGTGCGAT
Organism: Pandoraea sp. PE-S2R-1; assembly: GCF_002179865.1. Taxonomy (NCBI): domain Bacteria; kingdom Pseudomonadati; phylum Pseudomonadota; class Betaproteobacteria; order Burkholderiales; family Burkholderiaceae; genus Pandoraea; species Pandoraea sp. PE-S2R-1. The sequence goes on from NZ_NGUR01000007.1 coordinate 613,672, forward strand.
CGGCAAACAACTCGCTTTTCACCCCGCCCGTAAGTCGCAACGCGTTCAGCATGAACTCGAACGGCAGATCGCGCGCATCGACTTCGTTCTCTTCCTGCACGGCGCTGCCAGCGGCAGCCGCTTCCATAAAGCGTTGCGGATGCTTGTGCCGAATCTGGCGCAAGACCCGATGCGGGAACGAAATCTTGCTGTGCGCGCCCGCGCCAATGCCGAGATAGTCGCCGAATTCCCAGTAGTTCTGGTTGTGCTTCGCGCGACGATGCGGCTGCGCATAAGCCGACACTTCGTAATGCTCGAAGCCGCCCGTCGCCGTACGCTCGGCAATCCAGTCCTGCATGTCGGCCGCAGTGTCATCGTCGGGCACGGTCGGCGGATATTTGTGGAATTGCGTGTTCGGTTCGAGCGTCAGGTGGTACAGCGACAAATGCGGCGGCGAGAACGACAACGCCGTTTCCACGTCCTGCTGACACTGCGCAAGCGTCTGGTTCGGCAGCGCGAACATCAGGTCGAGATTGAAATTGTCGAAGTTCGCCTGCGCGATTTCGATGGCATGACGCGCTTCGTCACCATCGTGAATGCGACCCAGCGCCTTCAGATGCTCGCTGTTGAAGCTCTGAATCCCGATCGACAGACGGTTGATGCCGCTCGCCCGGAAGCTGCGGAACTTGTCTGCTTCGAACGTGCCCGGGTTTGCCTCCATGGTGATCTCGGCGTCGGCGTCGAGCGGCAGCAGCGCGCGCAAGTCCGACAGCAACCGGTCGAGCCCGGCAGCCGACAGCAGGCTGGGCGTGCCGCCGCCGATGAATACGGTATGCACCGGACGCCCCCACACCAGCGGCAGCGATTGCTCCAGATCCTGACGCAAGGCATCGAGATACGCCTGCTCGGGGAACGCCTGCGCGCCGCCTGCGCCACGCCACTCGTGCGAGTTGAAATCGCAATACGGGCACTTGCGCACGCACCACGGAAAATGCACGTACAGCGACATCGGCGGCAAGGCCGGCAAGCTGATTTTGCCGGGCCGCAGGAAGTTCTGTACGGACATCGTGGATTCAGTCATACCGCTCACGCCTCCCGGCCCAGCTTTTCGAGCAGCACACGCAGCGCGCGAGCGCGGTGGCTGTGGGCGTTCTTCACGGCAGGATCGAGTTCCGAAGCGGTCTGATTCAACGAACGAATCAGGAAGTGCGGGTCGTATCCGAAACCGTGCGCGCCACGCGGTGTGTCGACGATTTCACCGTCCCAGCGGCCTTCGGCAATGATCGGCTGCGGGTCTTCGGCATGACGCACCAGCACCAGCGCAGCGAAGTAATACGCATCGCGATAGCCGGGCTTGTCGGCGTGCGGCGCGAGTTGTTCGATCAGATGCTTGTTGTTGGCGGCATCCGATTTTTCGCGCCCCGCACGCGCGGCGTAGCGCGCCGAATAGACGCCCGGTGCACCGCCGAGAATCGGTACGCACAGCCCCGAATCGTCTGCGAGCGCGGGCAGGCCGGTGGCCGCCGCCGCATGGCGTGCCTTGGTCAGCGCGTTCTCGATGAAGGTCACGTGCGGCTCTTCCGCTTCCGACACGCCGAGCATGCCCTGCGGCACGAGTTCAATGCCGAGCGGCTCGAACAGCGACGCAAACTCGCGCAACTTGCCCGGGTTGTTCGACGCCAGCACGATCTTCTGCATCGCCATCGTTACACTCCCAGCGCGCGCTTTTGCGCATCGATCAACTGACGAATGCCAGCATCCGCCAGATCGAGCAGCACGTTGCTTTGTTCGCGCGTGAACGGGGTGCCTTCGGCCGTGCCCTGAATTTCCACGAAACCGCCTTCGCTCGTCATGATGACGTTCATGTCTGTGTCGCAGGCGGAGTCTTCGGCGTAGTTCAGGTCGAGCACCGGCTGGCCTTGATACATGCCGACCGACACGGCCGCCACGTGGGCGCGGATGGGCGACGCTTCGAGCTTGCCGGCGGCGATGAGTTTCGACACGGCGTCGTGTGCGGCGACAAATGCGCCGGTGATCGAGGCGCAACGCGTGCCGCCGTCGGCCTGAAGCACGTCGCAGTCGATCTGGATGGTGCGCGGACCGAATTTCTCCAGATCGAACACGGCGCGCAGCGAGCGGCCGATCAGGCGCTGAATTTCCTGCGTGCGGCCGCTTTGCTTGCCGCGTGCGGCTTCGCGGTCGCTACGGGTGTGCGTGGCGCGCGGCAGCATGCCGTATTCAGCCGTGAGCCAGCCCTGACCGGAGTCGCGCAGAAAGCCCGGCACCTTTTCTTCGACGCTGGCGGTGCAGATGACCTTGGTTTCGCCGCATTCGATGAGCACGGAACCTTCGGCGTAACGGGTGTATTGGCGGGTGATGCGCACGGGGCGCAGTGCGTTTTGCGCACGGCCGTCCGGGCGGGTGATTTGCGTCATGGGTGAGTGTCCTGCGAGGGTGAATTTATGCAGCAATACCCGAATGGTATCGCTAAACGCGATTCGCCAGCCCTTCGGCCGGAAAATGCGATAATCGCATTTCATCCATGCATGCAAAACCGGCTGCTGCATCCGTCCCGCTGACAAAGTGTCATGGGCGTGTGGTACCGGTCACCCCGATGAAAGACAACAATATCTATAGTATGACCGGCTACGCCAGCGTCACGCGCGACATTGCGCATGCCGATGGAGCCGCAGGCGCGAGCGTGTCGGTCGAATTGCGCACGGTTAATTCGCGCTTCCTCGATCTGGCTTTCCGTATGCCGGAAGAGGCGCGCGCGTGCGAGCCGACACTGCGTGAGGGCCTGACGGCCAAGCTCTCGCGCGGCAAGGTCGACATCCGCATTAACGTGCAACGCCCCGAAAGCGGTGTGAATGGTGCGCTGAACATCGACGCCGTGCGCCAGCTCGCCGACCTCGAACAACAGGTGCTCGCCCTCTTTCCCGATGCGGAACGGATGCGCACCGGTGAAATTCTGCGCTGGCCGGGCGTGCTCGGCGAAGAGTCGGTCACGGCCGAAGCTTTGCGCGAAGCTGTCATCGATGCAGGCCGCGCTGCCATCGGCGATCTCGTCGACGTGCGCAAGCGCGAAGGCGCGCAACTCAAGCAAAGCCTGATCGAGCGTATCGAACGCATGGAAACGATCCTCACGGGCCTGCAACCGCTCGTGCCGGAACTGGTCGCGCGCCATCAGCAGAAGATCGTCGATCGTCTGCATGAAGCGCTGGGCATTGTGATTCCCGAAGGGGCTGCGGCACCGGGCAAGGAAGAGATTGCCGATCGTATTCGTCAGGAAGTGACGATGTACGGCGTGCGCATCGACGTGGCGGAAGAACTCACCCGTCTCGATGCTCACCTGAAGGAAACCCGCCACATCCTCGACAAGGGGGGCTTGGTGGGCAAACGGCTGGACTTCATGATGCAGGAGCTCAATCGCGAAGCGAATACGCTCGGCTCGAAGGCCGCCTCGAAAGAACTTGCCGATGCGTCGATGGAGCTCAAGCTCTACATCGAGCAGATGCGCGAGCAAGTGCAGAACCTGGAGTAACTCGCATGTCCCCGCAATCGCCCATCCCGCAAACCGCCTTGCATGCCGAATATCCCGGCAATCTGTTCATGGTGGTCGCCCCCTCGGGCGCGGGCAAATCCACGCTCGTGAACGCACTGCTCGCGCAGGACGACGAGATCCGTCTGTCGATCTCGAGCACCACACGCCCGCCGCGTCCCGGTGAAGAGGACGGCGTGCAATATCACTTTCTGAGCGCAGAAGATTTCGTCGCGCGTCGCAAGCAGGGGGAATTCCTCGAAAGCGCCGAAGTGCACGGTAACTACTACGGCACGTCGCGCGTGTGGATCGAAGAACAGATGCGCGACGGTCACGACGTGCTGCTGGAAATTGATTGGCAAGGCGCGCAGCAGGTGCGCAAGCGCTTTATCAATGCCGTGGGCATCTTCATTCTGCCGCCGTCGATCGCGGCACTTGAGGAGCGCCTGAAGAAGCGCGGTCAGGATGAGCCGAACGTCATCACGCGCCGTTTGCTGGCGGCCGGTGGTGAGATGGCTCACGCCCCGGAAGCGGACTTCATCATCATCAATGAAGACTTCCAGCGTGCGCTGGCGGAGCTGCAATCGGTGGTCACGGCCACGCGTTTGGGCTTCACATCGCAGCGCGCGCGTCACGAATCACTGTTCATCGAACTCGGCATTCACTCGCCGCAGGAAGACGAATAACCCGTTTTACGTATCGCTGCGCGCTGGCTGGCGTTCGCGTTTTGCGCGAGTGTTCGCCGGCTGCGATAGAATACGCCCTATATTGAGAAGGAACCTCCTTATGGCCCGAATTACCGTTGAAGATTGCCTGAAACAAATCCCGAATCGCTTCGAGCTCGCACTCGCTGCGACCTACCGCGCCCGCCAACTGGCGCAAGGTCACACGCCGAAGCTCGAAAACAACAAGGACAAGCCGACCGTCGTCGCGCTGCGCGAAATCGCTGCGGGTCAGGTGGGCATCGAGATGCTCAAGAAAGTGCCGCTCTGATTTTCGGGAGACAGCACTAATGCGATGTGACGTTCCGGGCCGCTCGACGATGCAGGTACACGTATGAGTCACGCGAAATCACCGGCTACGTCCATCGCTGCGGATGAACCCAAAGCGGGGGAGCCCAAGCCCGAGCGCAAGAAGAAAAAGGGCGAAAGCGCCACGCGGCAGTACATCGACGCACTGCTCGAACAGTCGTATCGGCACCTCTTCGGTCCGACTGCGACGCCCGAGCAGCCGCGCAAGCACGAGGTCGTATCGATTGCCCGTCTGAAGGGCATGCTTGGGGAGTACCTCAAGGAAAGCGAACTCGCGCAGATCAAAGAAGCCTTCCAGTTCAGCGACGAAGCCCATTTGGGCCAATATCGCCAGAGCGGACAGCCTTACATTACCCATCCCGTCGCCGTTGCCGAGATCTGTGCCGAGTGGAAACTCGACGCACAGTCGATCATGGCTGCGCTGCTGCACGACGTGATGGAAGACCAGGGTGTGACGAAGGCCGAACTCGCTGAGCGTTTCGGTCCGAAAGTCGCCGAACTGGTCGACGGTCTGTCGAAACTCGACAAGATGGAGTTTCGCAGCCGCGAGGAAGCGCAGGCGGAGAGTTTCCGCAAGATGCTGCTCGCCATGGCGCGAGACGTGCGCGTCATCCTCGTCAAACTCGCCGACCGGCTGCACAACATGCGCACGCTGGGCGTCACGTCGACCGAGAAGCGTCGCCGCGTGGCGCGCGAAACGCTCGACATCTATGCGCCCATCGCCCACCGGCTGGGCCTGAACAATACCTATCGCGAACTTCAGGATCTGAGCTTCGCGAATTACCATCCGCGTCGCTACGCCGTGCTCGACAAGGCCGTCAAGGCCGCGCGCGGCAACCGGCGCGAGGTGGTGGGTAAGATTCTCGATGCCGTCGAGAAAGCCCTCAAGGAAGGCGGCGTGAGTGCCGACGTCTTCGGCCGCGAGAAGACGCTGTTCAGCATCTACAACAAGATGCAGGAAAAGCAGCTCTCGTTCTCGCAGGTGCTCGACGTCTACGGCTTCCGTATCGTCGTTGAATCGAATCCGCAGTGCTACCTCTCGCTCGGTGTGCTGCACGCGCTCTACAAGCCGGTGCCGGGCAAGTTCAAGGACTACATCGCGATTCCGAAGGTCAACGGCTATCAGTCGTTGCACACGACCCTCGTCGGCCCGTTCGGCACGCCCATCGAGTTTCAGATTCGCACCCGCCACATGCACGAGATTGCGGAAGCGGGTGTGGCGGCGCACTGGCTGTACAAGAACGGTGGCGCCGATATGAACGATGTGCAGAAGTACGCACATCAATGGTTGCAGTCGCTGCTCGACATTCAGAGCGAGACCGGCGATTCGACCGAATTCCTCGAACACGTCAAGATCGACCTGTTCCCCGACGCCGTCTACGTCTTCACGCCCAAGGCACGCATCATGGCGCTGCCGCGCGGCGCCACGGCGCTCGATTTCGCCTATTCGGTGCACAGCGATCTGGGTAACCAGTGCGTGGCCGTGAAGATCAACAACGAGTTGCTGCCGCTGCGCACCGAGTTGAAGAACGGCGACATCGTGGAAGTGATTACCGCCCCGTATTCGAAGCCCAACCCCGCGTGGCTGGGCTTTGTGCGTACCGGCAAGGCACGCTCGGTGATCCGGCATTACCTCAAGACGATGCGCTTTGCCGAGTCGGTACAGCTTGGCGAGCGTCTGGTCGAGCAGGCATTGAAGGGCTACGGCCTGACCATGAGCGAGATTTCTCCGGAGATCTGGGAAAAGCTCGCGCAGTGGACCGGCAACAAGGATCGTCAGGACATCTTCGCCGACATCGGCCTCGGACGCCGTGTGGCGGCCGTCATGGCCAAGCGCCTCGCGGTGCTCTCGTCGGGCAAGGAAGGCGAGAACGACGACAGCCCGGACGATCCGGATGCCCCGCGTACCGGCGACGAGAATGTCGGCCCGCCGGTGCTCATCACCGGCACCGAAGGCATGTCGGTACAGTTCTCCGCTTGCTGCCGTCCGATTCCGGGCGACGCGATCATGGGCTATATCGGCATCGGCCTCGGCATGGCAATTCACACGACCGATTGTCCGGTCGCGCGCCGCATCCATCGCAAAGATCCGACGCGCTGGATCGATGTGGCCTGGGCACCGCTGCCGGGCCGCATGTTCGACGTCGGCATCAAGGTGCTCGTGCATCACAACCGTGGCGTGTTCTCGCGCGTGGCCGCCGATATCACGGCGTCGGACGCGAATATCGTGCACATCGGGATGGATGAGGTGGTGCCGGACGAGTCGGCCACGCTGCGCTTCCTGATTCAGGTGAGCGATCGGGTGCATCTTGCCAACGTGATGCGCCGTATCCGCGTGAATCCGGACGTGATGCGTGTGGCCCGCGAGCGACCGAGTGAACGGCATCAGGAAGAGTTGCACGCGAATCACGCGATGCGTATTGCCCGCGAGCGCGGTCCCTTCTGATGAAATGACGGCCGACGCACGCCAGTCTGGCGCTGCGTCGGCGTTTTCATGATTTCCCTCTAGTGACTTTGGGCTGCCGTCATTCCGATGGCGGATAGTGCACGTCCAGAATCTCGATCTGTTCGAGTCCGGCCGGTGTGCGCAGCGGCACGGTGTCGCCGACCTTGGCCTTGGTGATGGCGCGTGCCATCGGTGATATCCAACTGACGCGGCCTCGGTCGAGATCGACCTCGTCGATGCCCACAATCATGATGGTGTGCTCGTCGCCCTTGCCGTCGGTATAGGTGACTTCTGCGCCGAAAAACACCTGATCGACGTTCTCCTGCCGGCGCGTGTCGACGACTTCGGCATTGTCGAGCCGTTTGGTGAGAAAGCGAATACGACGGTCGATCTCGCGCAGGCGGCGTTTGCCGTAGATGTAGTCGCCATTCTCCGAGCGGTCGCCGTTTGACGCCGCCCACGACACGATCTTCACCACTTCGGGACGCTGATTGTCGATCAGATCGAGCAGTTCGTCCTTGAGCCGCCGATAGCCGGCCGGCGTGATGTAGTTCTTCGTACCCGCAGGAATTTCGGGGGCGCCGGCGTCGAGATCATCATCGTCGTCGCCGCTGTCTTCTTTGACGAATGCTTTGTTCATGAGCCTGAGCGCACCGTAGCGGCGCGCAGTAAAAGCGTTTCGGGATGCCTGCATCTGAGCGCACCGTAGCGGCGCGCAGTAAAAGCGTTTCGGGATGCCTGCATTATAGGAGCGTTGCGGCGCGGCATTGCGACCGATGCGTCATGGAACCGCCGCGCAATGTCCTCTACAATCGATCATCGTTCCCCAACAGTCATTCAGGAGCTTCGCGTCATGACCGGTTCCTCAAGTTCCACCAGCGCCACCAGCCCGTTCCTTGCCGTCCTCAAGCCGCATACGAGCGATATCGGGGCGTTCACCGTGCAGCGCAGTCTGCCGAGCCTGCCGTTCAAGACGGTCGGGCCATTCATCTTTTTCGATCACATGGGGCCAGCCACGCTCGCGCCGGGGCAGGGCATGGACGTGCGCCCGCACCCGCATATCGGGCTGGCGACCGTCACGTATCTGTTTGACGGGGAAATCAATCACCGCGACAGCCTCGGCAGCGATCAGCGCATCACGCCGGGCGCCGTGAACTGGATGACCGCCGGTCGCGGCATCGTGCACTCCGAGCGGACCCCGGAGGACGTGCGCGAGCGCGGCGGTGACGTGCACGGTATTCAGACTTGGGTGGCATTGCCGCAAACCGATGAGGAGACCGAGCCGTCGTTCTCGCATCACGAGGCGTCGTCGCTGCCCGACATCTTTGCACCGGGCGTGCATATGCGCCTGATTCTCGGCGAGGCCTTCGGCGAGACATCACCGGTGAGAGTGTTCTCGCCGATCTTCTACCTCGCGGTGGAAATGGAGCCGTGCGCCGCATTCGTGTTGCCGCCGGAGTACGCGGAGCGCGCCATCTACACGGTGCAAGGCGAGGTCACAGTGAACGGCGAAACGCTGCCCGAGCAACGCATGGGTGTGCTTGCACCGGGCAGCGATGTGAACGTGGTGGCGGGTGATCAGCCTGCGCGGTTGATGCTGTTGGGCGGCGCGCCGCTCGATGGCGACCGCTTCATCTTCTGGAATTTCGTGTCGTCGAGCCGTGAGCGCATCGAACAGGCCAAAGCCGACTGGACCGCGCAACAAATGGGCCACGTGCCCGGAGAGACGGAATGGATTCCGATCCCCGAACGTAAGCCTGCTGCAAAGTAAGTTCGTTTGCGGTTTAAAAAGCCCGCTGTCGGATCCCCCGGCAGCGGGCTTTTTTATGCTCGCCAATCACATGGATGACGCTGCTACGCGCTCAGCACGATCACGGAACAGCGGCGTTCTTCCAGCAAGCGATGTGAGATGGCACCAAAGTTGAGACGGTCACCGAAGCGCGGTTGGACGCCGAGCACGAGCAGATTGTGTTTGCCGTGATGGATCTGATGCAGCACCGCTTCGTCGACCTTGCCGCCAGCGAGCAGGCGCGTGCGCAGCGTCACGCCGTTGCGTTCTGCCAGTGCTTGCAGGTTCTCCAGCATGGCGGCCTCTGCCGCGTCGGGCCGCAGAGACCGTGGGCGCCAGCGCTTGTGCATCATCCCCGGTGCCATGCGTGCCGAGACGTGCAGGGCAGTCACCGGGGCGTTGGTGGCGCGTGCGAGCGTGATGGCAAGCTCGGCGGCGTGGCGGGAATAGTCGGTGCCCGAGACCGGCACGAGGATATCGAGCGGCGCATCGGGCGTGCGCGCGTGGTCGCCGTGAGCAAGGACGATGGCAATCGCACCGTCGAACGCCTTCGTGAGCGGCAGCACGCCCGTGGGCAGGGGCAGGGGCGGCACGTCGGAATCGGACTCTTCACCGGGGGCGTCGAAGCCGGCGATCACGAACCCGTAGCCCTTGCCGATTTCGTCGGAAATGCGCGTGGCTTCGTGGCTCGTATCGGCTTGTTTCGCTTCCTGCTCGCGCGCCGCGTCGGAAGGATCGCTCGCGACGAACTCGCCGTCTTCCGTCGCGTTGCTCACGCGTTTGTCGTCGTGCGCTTCGCCGACGGGTTCATGCTTCGGGGCGGTTTCGTGTTGACGGGCGTCGTCGGGTGGTGACGAAGTGGCGCGACTGTCTGGCTCGCCTGCGTCGTCATCGACCGGCCCGTGCGGCAATTCGGGCGTCTTCTGCGGCGCTTTGCCCGTGCGCTCGCGCAGCACCAGCCGCTCGGCTTCGCGCCGCAGGACTTTCGCCGTGTCGTCCGGGTGTTTTTCTTCTTTGGCGGCGTCTTTGCGATCCTTGGCTTTGTCGTCGACACCCGGCGTCCCCGGCGCACGGGGAATGGCGAGCATCGCGGCGCTCAGGGCAATGTCATAGGCATGGCGTCCGGCGCCTTCCTCGTCAGCGGCGTCATCGGCATCGGCGCGTTTTTTCTCCGATCGGTCCGGCGTACCTTCCTCTGCATCATCCGGCGCAGGCGCCAGCACGGTCGTCAGCGTGCCGCGCACACCGGCTGTCAGCCCCGCGATCCATGCGGCGAAGCGGCCGTTGGCACTGCCGTCCACCGCCGCGAGAATGCGTTCGACATTCGGCAGGAAATCCTTTTCCTCGGCGGCTTCCTTCTCAAGCCGTGCCTTCTCTTCGGCCGACAGCGGAATGCGCACCAACGCGCGCCGCAGCACGGGCGGCATGACGAGCGTGGTGATGAGCGCCATGATCACGACCATCGTGAACAGGTCTTTGCTCAGCACGCCCAGCGACAACCCGATGCTCGCCACGATGATTTCGGTCGAGCCGCGTGCATTCATCCCGGTGGCCAGCGCGAGCGCTTCCGCAGACGACATCCCGCCGAGACGTCCGCCCAGAAAGCACCCGGTGAATTTGCCGATGCTGGCAATCAGAATCAGGCCCGCCACCAGCCCGAGCATCCGCCAGTCAAAGAGGATGGTGAGATCGACCGACAGCCCCGCCACGCCGAAGAACACCGGCGCGAAGAGGGCCACGATCAAGCCGCGCAACTGCGCTTCGATCTGCTCGGTGAGAATCGGCGATTGCCCGATCATCACCCCCGCCATGAACGCCCCCAGCGCGGTATGCACGCCGAGCTTGTCGGTCGCGAGCGCCAGCACGAAGGTAATCACCAGAATGGCGCTCAGGACGGGCATCTCGCTGGTAAAGCGGTCGTTGGTCCAGCGGATCGCCACTGCGACAGCACGTTTGCCGACGGTGAAGCACAGCACGATGAACAGCAGCGTGCCGCCCAGACTGAACGACAGATGACCGATATCGATCGTGCCGCTGGCGCCCAGCCCAGCGATGGCGGCGATGATGATCCACCCGGTGGTGTCGTCGAGAATGGCTGCCGCGAGGATGATCTGCCCGATGTTGCGGCGCAGATAGTCGACCTCGCGAATCACCATGGCTACCACTTTCACCGACGAGATGGACAGCGCCGTGCCGATGAACAGCGAGGTCACCAGACGGGCTTCAGGGTGCGGGAGCAAATTGTCGGGGAGATGCCAGCCGAGGGCGAAGCCACAGGCAAACGGGATGATCATGCCGCCGGCGGATGCGAAGATCGCCATGCGTTTCATGCGCCGCACGAGACCCAGATCGGTTTCCAGTCCGGTTGAAAGCAGAAGCAACAGCACGCCGAGCTCGGACACCGCGTCGAGCATCTTCTTCTGCGCTTCGTTGTCGGGGAAAACGGCGTGCTGCCATGCGGGTAGCAGGGCGCCGAAGACCGATGGGCCGAGCAGCACGCCTGCAAGCAACTGGCCCATGACGGCGGGCTGGCGCAGACGCTGCATGACCTCGCCGAGCAAGCGCCCGACGAGTACCAGCAAAAGCAGTTGTGTGAAGAAGATCGCCGTGCCGTGGCCTGCGTGCATGTGCCTCCCAGCTATTCATGCGACGGCGCGCAGCGCTCAGTGTGGCGCTCGGCGGCGATGACGGCCGGGACGGGAACCCGGCGCGCTCGCGCGCGTCCGTACCGATATGCCCAGTTTTGCGATTACCATGCGTTATTCATGCATCAAACAAGTCATGCATCCTGCAAGCGGCCGTTCATGTCGAATCAATGACGTATCAGTGATAAATCATTGATGGATTCACGGCCACCGTTCACGCAATTTACCACGCTCTATAGGTCATATGATCGACACCAACCTCGCCAGTTTCGACGACGACGTGCTGGCCGTCTCGCATCAAGTGCCCGTGCTTGCCGATTTCTGGGCGCCGTGGTGCGGCCCGTGCAACGCGCTTGGGCCGTTGCTGGAAAAGCTCGAAGCCGAGGCGCAGGGCCGCCTGCGGCTTGTGAAGATCAACGCCGATGAGAACGCCCAGCTTTGCGCCGACTACGGCGTGCGCAGCTTGCCGACGGTCGTGGCGTTCGTCGATGGCGAACTTGTCGACCAGTTTGTCGGCGCACTGCCCGAGGGCCAACTTCGCGCGTTCATCGAACGTGTCGTGCCGAACCCTGCGGACATGGCGCGTCGTGTGGCGCGCGACGCCATCGCCGAAGGCCGGCCGGAAGTCGCTCGCGACGCACTGCAAGCCGCGCTGGCGCTTGACCCCGCGCATGATGAAATTCGACTCGATCTGGTCGACGTGCTGATCGAAATGGGGGATCTTGCGGGCGCACGCTCGGAACTGGCGCTGATCTCGCCGCGCACGGCCGCCGGTGGCAACGTGCGCATCGCGACGCTGGAAACGCGTTTGGCCGCCGCCGAGCAAGCCAGCCACCTGCCGCCCGCCGCACAATTGCTGCAACGGGTGCAGGCCGAGCCGGACAATCTTCAGGCGCAGCTCGATCTCGCCAATCGGTATCTGGCCGATCATTCGTACGAACAGGCGCTCGAAACGCTGTTGGGCATCGTGCAGCGCGATCGTACGTTTGGCGACGACGTGGGCCGCAAGTCGATGCTCGCCGTGTTCGACGCGTTGGGCAGCGCCGATCCGGCCACGGTGGCTACATGGCGCCGTAAGCTCAGCGCCGCGCTGAATTGACGAGCGGGCCCATGGACTTCAAGAAGCGCAATCGCAAGGTGACGGTATGACGCGCCTCGTATTCTTCTGCGGCCACGCCGGAGCGGGCAAGACGACGCTGGCCAAACGGCTGATTCGCCCGCTCATTACGCGCAGCGGCGAGGCCTTCTGCCTGCTGGACAAAGACACGCTCTACGGCGAGTTCAGTGCCTCCGTGATGGGGGCGCTCACGGGCAATCCGAACGACCGCGACAGCCCCATGTACTTGCAGACGCTGCGCGAGCCCGAGTACGCCGGGCTGCTGGAGACGGCGCGCGAGAACCTGCGGCTTGGCGTGAACGTGCTGGTGGTCGCGCCGCTTTCGCGCGAGTTGCGCGAAGGATTGCTGTTCGATCGCGGCTGGCTTCGGGTAGAGGACGACGTGAGCGTGCACGTCGTCTGGGTCGATCTCGATGAGGCGAGCGCCAAGGCGCGCATCGTGAGCCGTGCCAATCCCAACGACGCTTACAAGCTCGCGCACTGGGACGAGTACCGCGTGCGACGCATCCTGCCACCGGCTGCCGCTTTTCCCGGTCTGCTTCGCTTCGACAATACGGCGCCGACGGCGGAAGACGACGAGCAGTTGTTGCTGACGTTGCTGGCGCACACGCGTTGATCGCGCTTGTGAAAATAGCGCAAGGGGAATAGTCCGAAAACGCAGGATGGGTCGTAGGCGCGGGCCCAAGGCATTGCTAAGGTGCGACTTTCCCCACCTTGAGCACGCCGCCATGACTCTCTTCTCACGCCGGAAATTGCAGCGGATATTGCAACCGATATCCCAACGGCTACCCCAGCCCTCGCGCGTGCCTGCCGTGGGGCGGTACGCCGTGATTCGTCATGCCTTTGGTTACTTGGTCGCCGCCGGCGCAGGCTTTGCCTGCGTCGTGCCAGCCGGCGCGACGCCGATAGGCGCACCGATGACATCCACGCCCGAACTGATCGCACCAGCACCAGCAGCGGCTGATGCCGGGGACACCCTCACAACCGCCTCGCCCACGCTGGACCGCATTCGCCAGCGCGGTCGTATCGAGCTTGGCTATCGGCAATCTGCCGTGCCGTTCTCCTTTGCCGACAAGCATGAGCAGCCGCAGGGGCTGGCGTGGGCGCTGTGTCAGAAGATCGTACCGGCGATTCAGCGAGAGCTTGCGTTGCCGCAACTGGAGAGCGTGCCGGTGCGCGTGATCGAGCAGATGCGCGCACCGCTCGTCAAAGGGGATGCCATCGACATCGACTGTGCCCCCTCGACGCTCACGCCTGAGCGCGCCGAACAGGTCGCCTTCAGCCTGCCTTACTACGCCGCCCATGTGCGCCTGATGGTCCGTCGCGGCAGTGGCATCGGCTCGATCGACGCGATGCGCGGCCTGCGACTCGTGGTGGTGCAGGGCACGACGGCAGAGCGTCTGGTGCGCGCGCGTCAGGCGGACGTGGGGTTTCAACTGCTGATGGCGCGCGATTACGACGAGGCGTTTCATCTGCTGCGTGAACAACGGGGGCAGGCGCTCGCGCTCGACGACGTGCTGCTTCAGGGCTTGCGCACCACGACCAAGACGCCCGATGCGTTCCGAGTCGTCGGACCACCGCTGGCCGATACCCCCGAGTACTACGCCCTTGTGCTGCGTAAAGACGACCCGGCCTTCAAGGCGGTGGTCGACGCGGCATTGGTCGAACTGTTCCGCAGCGGCGAAATGGCGCGTCTGCAAGGTCACTGGTTCCAGAATCCGACACCCCCCTACGGCGTGAACCTGCACATGCTGCCGTCGCCCGAGGTGCAGGCGCTTTGGGCGGCCGGAGGGCGGGAATTACCCAAGCCATCACCGCGAGCCTCAAACCAAGAATCACGCCAAGAATAAGCTAATGACAAAAGTGGCTTTGCGCCGGGCGGCGCAATTCTGTAAATTGCTATCGTGCTGTTAATGCGATAGGAATTTGCTGTGAACGGTTGGCATGAAATGAATTGGAAAGTCGTCGCCCGACGCGTCGCCCTCAGTCTGTCGGTGAGCGTTGCCGCGCTGGGTACCCTCTCTGGCGTCTCTACGGCGGTCGCTGCGCCTGCAAAGGCCGCCAAGTCTGACGTCGCAGTGGTTGCCCTGCCGAAGATCAACGGCGATCTGACGGGCACGCTCAAGAAAATCCACGACACGGGGCTCATTACGCTGGGTTATCGCGAAGCCGCGATCCCGTTTGCCTATGTGAACGACAAGGGCAAGCCCGTCGGTTACACCATGGACCTGTGCTACGCCGTGGTCGACGCGGTCAAGTCGGCGCTCAACATGCCGAACCTGAAAGTGCGTGAGATGTCGATCACGCCGCAGAACCGCATTCCGCTGGTGAAGAACGGCACGGTCGATCTGGACTGCGCCCCGAACACCATCACGCCGGAGCGCGCGGAACAAGTGGGCTTCAGCCACCCGTACTACGTGTCGGAAGTGCGCCTGCTGGTCAACAAGAAGGACAACATTCGCGGTCTGGAAGATCTGAAGGGCCAGAACCTCGTGGCGTCTGCCGGTTCGACCGGCGAGCGTCTGGCACGTATTCAGGCCGACAAGGGCGGTTTTCGCGTGATTCCGGCGCGTGACCATGGCGAATCGATGATGACGCTCGAAACCGGCCGCGCCAAGGCGTTTGCCCTCGACGACGTGCTGCTCGCCGGTTTGCGCGCCACGGCCCGTGAACCGGGGGACTTCGCCATCGTGGGCGCGCCGCTCGAAACCGAGTTGAACGCGCTGATGCTGCGTCGCGACGACCCGCAGTTCAAGAAGTTTGTCGATACGACGCTGGCGCATGTGTTCAGCTCGGGCGAGATCCGCCGCATTCAGCACAAGTGGTTCCAGCAGCCGATTCCGCCGCGTAACGTCAACCTGAATCTCGAACCGAGCAAGGAAGTGATCGAGGTCTGGCGCGAGGGGTCTCAGGTCACGGAGTGATACACCGGGAGAAGCAGGCAACCTGACTGCGCGCTCCCCGAAAACCCGCAAAAACAAACGACAACGCCCGCCGATAGCGATATCGGCGGCGTTGTCGTTTACACGTTGTTTACACCGTCTTTACCCCTTTTGTCCCCGTCTTTACGCGCCGATCCGTATCTTTCAGATCACGGCTGGCATGCGCATGCGAGGGCGCGTCGCGTCCGTGGTGTGCCGGCCGCCACACGATAGGGAGTTGTCATGGATTGGTTATATCTCGGCGTGATGGCAGTGTTTACCGCTGCGACCGTCGGCTTTGTCGCGTTTTGCGCGTCGGTAGGGGGGCAGCAATGACAGCCATGTACTGGCTGAGCGGCGGACTCACGCTCGCGCTGCTCGTTTATCTCGTCTACGCGCTCTTCAAGCCGGAGGATCTCGCATGACACTCAATGCCTGGATTCAGCTCGGCGTATTTCTCGTCGTGCTACTGGTGCTGGCGCGCCCGCTTGGCCGCTTCATGGCCAACGTGCTCGCCGGCGAGTCGCGTGTGAACCGGTGGTTTGCCCCGGTCGAGCGCGGCCTCTATCGCTTGTGCGGTATCGATCCCGAAAAGGAAATGCACTGGCGCGCCTACGCGATCGCTCTGATCGGCTTCAATGCCGTGGGCGCGTTTGCCGTCTACGCGCTGCAACGCTGGCAAGTCTGGCTGCCGCTCAACCCGCAGGCGTTCGGCCCGGTCACGCCCGATTCGTCGATGAACACCGCCGTCAGCTTCGTGGCCAACACGAACTGGCAGGGGTATTCCGGCGAGTCGACGATGAGCTATCTCACGCAGATGCTCGGCCTCGCGGTACAGAACTTCCTGTCCGCAGCCACCGGTATCGCGGTGGTGGTGGCGCTCATTCGCGGCTTCGCGCGTCATACGGCGAAGACGATCGGCAACTTCTGGGTCGACATGACCCGCATCACGTTCTATGTGCTGATTCCGCTGTCGGTGCTGTTTGCCGCCGCGTTCATGAGCCAAGGCGTGATTCAGAACTTCGACGCCTACAAAGACGTCGCGACGGTGCAGGCCACGCACTACGACAATCCGGTCCTCGGTCCGGACGGTCAGCCGAAGATGGACGCCGCAGGCAAGCCGGTGACGCAGCCGGCCGTGACGTCCACGCAGACGTTGCCGATGGGTCCGGTCGCCTCGCAAGAAGCGATCAAGATGCTCGGTACGAACGGCGGCGGTTTCTTCAACGCCAACTCGGCGCACCCGTATGAAAACCCGACGCCGCTGTCGAACTTCCTGCAAATTCTGGCGATCTTCCTGATCCCGGCGGCGCTGTGCTTCACGTTCGGCCGCATGGTCGGTGACCGTCGCCAAGGCGTTGCGATTCTCGCAGCCATGACGATCGCGTTTTCGATCGCGGCGGTGGCCACCGTCTCGGCGGAGCAGGCCGGCAACCCGGTGCTCACTACGCTCGGGGTCGATCAGCAAGTCAGCGCGACGCAGTCGGGCGGCAACATGGAAGGCAAGGAGACGCGCTTCGGCATCGTGGCGTCGGGCATCTTTGCGACGGTGACGACGGCCGCGTCGTGCGGTGCGGTCAACGCCATGCACGACTCGCTCACACCGCTGGGCGGCATGGTGCCGATGCTGTTGATGCAGTTGGGCGAAGTGGTCTTCGGCGGGGTGGGTTCAGGCCTGTACGGCATGCTCGTCTTCGCGATGCTCGCGGTGTTCGTGGCGGGGCTGATGATCGGCCGCACGCCGGAATATCTGGGCAAGAAGATCGAAGCGTTCGAAATGAAGATGGTCGCCGTGGCCGTGCTCATGACGCCGCTGCTGGTGCTGCTCGGCACGGCGCTCGCCGTGATGGTGCAAGCCGGTCAGGTGGGGGTGGCCAACCCGGCGACACACGGGTTCTCTGAAATTCTCTACGCCTTCAGTTCGGCCGCGAACAACAACGGCAGCGCCTTTGCGGGGCTCTCGGCCAACACGCCGTTCTACAACAACACGCTGGCCATTGCGATGTGGTTCGGCCGCTTCTGGGTGATCGTGCCGGTGCTGGCGATTGCCGGTGGTCTGGCCGCGAAGAAGCGCATTGCCGCCACGTCGGGCACGTTGCCCACGCACGGACCGCTCTTTGTCGTGCTGTTGCTCGGCACCGTGCTGCTGGTGGGCGCGCTCACCTACGTGCCGGCGCTCGCGCTGGGCCCGATCGCCGAACATCTGGCGATGATCGGCGCGCATTGAACAATGAAATGAGGCATTCGAGGCACTCATGAATCAATCTGCAGGTAATACCGTCACCCGGCCGGTCGGCGAGGGTCATACATCGGCTGTGAAGTCGATGTTCGACCCCTCGATCGTGAAGCCGGCCATTGTCGACTCGTTCCGCAAACTTCACCCGCTCACGCAAGCGCGCAATCCGGTGATGTTCGTGGTGTACGTCGGCAGCATTCTCACCACGGTGCTGTTCGGCATGGCCCTCGCGGGGCATGCCGAAGCCAGCGCGCCGTTCATCCTCGCCATCACGTTGTGGCTGTGGTTCACGGTGCTGTTCGCAAACTTCGCCGAGGCACTGGCCGAAGGGCGCAGCAAGGCGCAGGCCGCATCGCTGCGTCAGGCCAAGAAGAACGTGCCCGCCAAGCAACTCCGCGCGGCGGCGCGTGATGCCGAATGTCTGGTCATCGACAGCGCCAGCCTGCGCCGTGGCGACTTCGTGCTGGTCGAAGCGGGCGACGTTGTGCCCGCCGACGGCGAAGTGGTCGAAGGCGTGGCATCGGTCGACGAGTCGGCCATTACGGGGGAATCGGCGCCCGTGATTCGCGAATCGGGCGGTGACTTCACCGCGGTCACAGGCGGCACGCGTGTGCTGTCCGACTGGATCGTCATGAAAGTGACGGTCAACCCGGGCGAGGCGTTTCTCGATCGCATGATCGCGATGGTGGAAGGCGCCAAGCGCCAGAAGACGCCGAACGAAATCGCGCTGACGATTCTGCTCGTCGCCCTGACGCTGGTGCTGTTGCTCGCGACGGCCACGCTGTTGCCGTATTCGATCTACAGCGTGCTGGTCACGCAGGCGGGACACCCGGTCACGATCACCGTGCTCGTGGCGCTGCTCGTGTGCCTGATTCCGACGACCATCGGCGGCTTGCTCTCGGCCATCGGTGTGGCCGGCATGAGCCGCATGATGCAGGCCAACGTGATTGCCACGTCGGGCCGTGCCGTGGAAGCCGCGGGCGACGTCGACGTGCTGCTGCTCGACAAGACCGGCACCATCACGCTGGGCAATCGTCAGGCCTCGCAGTTCGTGCCTGCCCCGGGTGTGGACGAGCGCACGCTGGCCGACGCCGCGCAACTCTCGTCGCTGGCCGACGAAACACCGGAAGGCCGCAGCATCACGGTGCTCGCCAAGCAACGCTTCAATCTGCGTGAGCGCGAGATGGCCGGCCTGCACGCCGTGTTTCTCCCGTTCTCGGCGCAGACGCGCATGAGCGGTGTGGATCTGGCCGACAAGCAGATTCGCAAGGGCGCTGCCGAGGCCGTCAAGCGTTACGTGGAGTCGGCCGGCGGTGTGTGGCCGGCGGCGCTGGCGACGTCGGTCGACGAGATTTCGCGTCGCGGCAGCACGCCGCTGGTGGTGGCCGAGCAAGACGGGCAGGGCACGCGTGCACTCGGTGTGATCGAGTTGAAGGACGTGGTCAAGGGCGGCATCAAGGAGCGCTTTGCCGAACTTCGTCAGATGGGCATTACCACGCTGATGGTCACGGGCGACAACCGCCTGACGGCCGCAGCCATTGCGGCGGAAGCCGGTGTCGATGACTTCCTCGCCGAAGCCACGCCGGAAGCCAAGCTCGCGACCATCCGCAAGTATCAGGCGGAAGGCAAGTTGGTGGCGATGACCGGCGACGGTACCAACGATGCCCCGGCGCTCGCGCAGGCCGACGTGGCCGTGGCGATGAACACGGGGACGCAGGCCGCGAAAGAGGCCGGCAACATGGTCGATCTGGACTCGAACCCGACCAAGCTCATCGAGATCGTCGAGATCGGCAAGCAGATGCTGATGACGCGCGGCAGTCTCACCACGTTCTCGATTGCGAACGACGTGGCGAAGTACTTCGCGATCATTCCGGCGGCGTTTGCGACCACGTATCCGCAACTGGATCAGTTGAACGTGATGCGCCTTGCCAGCCCGTCGTCGGCCATTTTGTCGGCCGTGATCTTCAACGCGCTGATCATCGTGGTGCTGATTCCGCTGGCACTCAAGGGCGTGAAGTATCGCCCGCTCGGTGCGGCAACGCTGCTGCGCCGCAACCTCGTGATTTACGGGCTGGGCGGCATTCTCGTGCCGTTCGTGGGCATCAAGGCGATCGACATGATCATCGCCGCGATGGGCTGGGCCTGATCGGCGGGCGCTTGTGCTCACCTGGTCATTGCAGAACTCAAAGGAATAGACGTCATGAAAACACTGTTACGCCCGATGCTGAGCCTGTTCGTCGTGCTCTCGGTCATTACGGGCCTGGTGTATCCGCTGGTCGTGACCGGCATCGGCCGGGTCGCGTTTTCGCGCGAAGCTTCGGGCAGCCTGATCTACAAGGACGGCAAACCGGTCGGCTCATCGCTGATCGGGCAGAACTTCGACGAGCCGAAGTACTTCTGGGGCCGCCTGTCGGCCACGGCACCGATGCCGGACAACGGTCTCGCGTCGGGTGGCTCGAACTACGGCCCCCTCAATCCCGCACTCGCCGACGCCGTGAAGGGCCGTATCGCGGCGCTGCGCGAAGCCGACCCGACGGCAGCCCTGCCGGTGCCGGCCGATCTGGTGACGGCTTCTGCCAGCGGTCTCGACCCTGAGATCAGCCCGGCGGCGGCGGCCTATCAGGTCAGCCGTGTCGCTAAGGCGCGTGGCCTGACGCCGGATGCGGTGCAAACCCTCGTCGCCCGCTACACGCAGGGGCGCCAATGGGGAATTTTCGGGGAGCCCCGGGTGAATGTTCTGAAGCTCAATCTGGCGTTGGATGGGCTGGCATCCGGCAGCGTCTGAAAAGCCGGTAACGCTGCCGGGCAGGCTGGCGAATCGCTGGTCTTGTCCGGCAGCGTGCGGTAGATTGGCGGCACGCCCTCGACGCGTGCCGTTTTTGCTTTGCCTGAGGTACCGGATGCGCAGGGAATGCGCACGGCACGTGAACCGATTTTTACGCAGGTCTCGCTAACTGGCGAGATGGCGTGAGTCTTCCTGATGGACTGATCCGATGGCTGGCATTGAACGCCCGAACCCCGACGACTTGCTCGACAAACTGCAACGCGACGAAGCACGCGAGCAGCGCGGCCGGCTGAAGATTTTCTTTGGCGCGTCGGCGGGGGTCGGCAAGACGTTTGCCATGCTGCAAGCGGCGCGAAAGCTGCGCGAAGAAGGCACCGACGTGGTAGTCGGGGTGCTGGAGACGCACGGCCGCGAAGAGACGGCCCAAATGCTCGAAGGGCTGGAAGTCCTGCCGCAGAAGTCGGTGGAGTATCGCGGGCGGCTGCTGCGCGAGTTCGATCTCGACGGCATGCTGGCGCGCAAACCGGCCGTCGCACTGGTGGACGAACTGGCCCACGCGAACGTGCCCGGCGAGCGTCACATGAAGCGCTGGCAGGACGTCGAAGAATTGCTGGTAGCCGGCATCGACGTGTACACCACGCTCAACGTGCAACATCTGGAGCGGCTCAACGATGTGGTCGGCCAGATTACGGGCATTCGCGTCTGGGAGACGTTGCCTGACCGGGTGTTCGATCTGGCGGACGAAGTCAAACTCGTCGACCTGCCGCCCGATGAACTGCTCGAGCGCATGCGGGAGGGCAAGGTGTACATGCCCGCGCAAGCCGAACGGGCGGTGCGCAACTTCTTCCGCAAGGGCAACCTGATTGCCTTGCGCGAACTGGCGCTGCGCCGCACGGCCGATCGGGTGGACGCGCAGATGCGCGAGTACCGCGCCGATCAGTCGATCAGTCATATCTGGCAAGCCCGCGAACGCCTGCTGGTCGCGATCGGACCGGGCCCGGAAGGTGTGGCGCTTGTGCGTGCGGCGGCGCGGCTGGCAGCGAGCCTGCGGGCCGACTGGCTGGCGGTGCATGTCGAAACGCCAGCCATCTTGCGGCAGTCGCAGGTGCGTCGCGAAGGCACATACGCCACGCTCAAGCTGGCGCAGGAGTTGGGCGCAGAGACACTGACGCTCGACGGTGCGGATGCCGCGCCCACGCTGCTCGCCTACGCGCAGATGCGCAACGTGTCGAAGATTGTTGTGGGGGCGAGTGGCGCGCGCCGGTGGTGGACCGCACGTACGCCGTTGCATGAAGCCTTGATAAGGCTCGCAAGAGGCGTAGATGTTGTGCTGATCGGCCCGGCAGCGGGAGATGCGACGGCCGACAAGCGCGTGGTGCGGGGCGACTGGCGCGACTGGTTCGATACCGCGCCGGAACTCGGACTGGTGGGCGGGCCGTGGCGCGCTTACGCGTGGGCAGTCGGCATTTGCGGGGTGGTGTCGCTCGCGGCGGCGGAACTGACGCGGTTTCTCGATCTCGCCAATATCGCCATGCTCTACCTGCTGGGCGTGATCATCGCGGCCATGCGGCTGGGCCGTGGGCCAGGCGTGCTGGCGTCGTTCCTGTCGGTGGTCGCGTTCGACTTCTTCTTCGTGCCGCCGAAGATGTCGCTGTCGGTCTCGGACACGCAGTACCTGCTCACCTTTGCCGTCATGCTGACGGTGGCCCTTGTCATCAGCCATCTGACGACGAGCCTGCGTTTTCAGGCGCGCCTGGCGACCTGGCGCGAGCGGCGTACCGGCGCGGTCTATGCGATGGCGCGAGAACTGGCGGCGGCGCTGACGACGCCGCAGATCATCGAGATCGGCTCGCGTCACGTGCGTGAAGTGTTTCAGGCGCGCGTGGCTTTGCTGCTGCCCGATAGCCAAGGCAGCGTGCGGCAGCCGGTGGAGAACGCACAGGCCGAGACCATGCCGGCGCATATCGACACGGATGTCGCGCAATGGGTCTACGACCGTCAGCAGGCCGCCGGGCAGGGCACCGACACGTTGCCCGCGTCGGACGCCTACTACCTGCCATTGCGCGCCCCCATGCGTACGCGCGGGGTGCTGGTGGTGGCGCCGGACAACCCCGCGACGGGGGCGATTGCGACGCCGGAGCAACTCCGCTTGCTGGATACCTTCGCCGCGCAAATTGCCTTGGCCCTTGAGCGCGTGCATTACGTCGAGATTGCACAGGATGCGCTGGTGACCATGGAGTCCGAGCGGCTGCGCAACTCGCTGCTGTCGGCGATTTCGCATGATCTGCGCACGCCGCTCACGTCCATCGTCGGCTTTGCGAGCATGCTCAGCCGCAATGCCGAGACGCCGGGGCCGTTGCGCACCGAGCTGGTCGACGCGATTCACGAAGAAGCACAGCGCATGACGGGGCTCGTGACGAATCTGCTCGATATGGCGAAGTTGCAGGCGGGCGGGGTGCAGCTCAATCGTCAGTGGCAGATGCTCGAAGAAGTGGTCGGCACGTCGTTGCGCGCGTGCCGCCGGGTGTTGGCCGGGCACGAGGTCAGTACCCGGTTGCCGGCGGATCTGCCGCTGCTGCGCTTCGACGCCGTGTTGCTGGAGCGGCTCTTTACCAACTTGCTGGAAAACGCGGCCAAATACTCGCCATCGGGCTCGCACATCGAGATTGCCGCCCGTACGCTCGGCGATGAAGTGGAAGTCAGCGTGAGCGACGACGGGCCGGGACTGCCGGTCGGGATGGAGGGGCGCATCTTCGAGAAATTCATGCGCGGCGAGAAAGAGTCGGCCAAGCCGGGGATCGGTTTGGGGCTCGCGATCTGCCGCGCCATCGTGGAAGCGCACGGCGGTAGAATCGAGGCCGCCAACGTGCCGCAGGGTCACGGCGCGCGTTTCAGTTTCACGCTGCCGGTGGAAACGCCTCCCGTCGAGCCGGAAGTGCCTGACATGAACGAGTCGTCGGGGGAATCCGGGTTGAACCACGATCTTTCCGAGTTACCTGAATCACCTGAACCGCCAGCCTCGCCTGACGCCAAGGTCACAAAAAGTTATGAGTGAACCGACCATCACCATCGTGGTGATTGAAGACGAACGCCAGATCCGCCGGTTTCTGCGCACCTCGCTGGAAGCCGAAGGCATGGTGGTGCACGAAGCGGAAGCCGGGCGCCAAGGCATGGTCGAAGCCGCCACGCGCAAACCCGATCTGCTGATTGTCGATCTCGGGCTGCCCGACATCGACGGCGTGGAAGTCATTCGCGAAGTGCGTGGCTGGACGGATATGCCGATCATCGTGCTGTCCGCCCGCAACGAAGAATCGGAAAAGGTAGTCGCGCTCGACGTGGGGGCCGATGACTATCTGACGAAACCGTTCGGGGTATCCGAACTGCTGGCGCGCATTCGCGCCCAGTTGCGCCGCCATCATCGCGGCGGCAATTCCGAGACGCTGGGCGAAGCCTTCGCCTTTGGCGACATCAGCATCGATCTTGCACGGCGAAAAGTGACGCGGGCCGGTGAGGCCGTGCATCTGACGCCGATCGAATACCGCTTGCTTGTGACGCTCGTGCGCCATGCCGGACGCGTGCTCACACACCGGCAATTGCTCAAGGAGGTGTGGGGGCCGTCGCACGTCGAAAGCAACCACTATCTGCGCATCTACATGGGCCATCTACGCCAGAAGCTGGAGGCTGACCCCGCGCAGCCGAAGCACATCCTGACCGAGACGGGCGTCGGGTACCGGCTGGAAGTCGATACGACGGCGTAGACTCCCGCATCAATTCCATGTCACCGGTAGGGCGTCCTACGGAAGGGCGCTTGCTTTGCTAAAATCCGTGGGTTCCGTCGGCCGCCTCATGCGGCCATGATCCGAATTTGATTCGGTTTCCGATGGAACCCGTCGTGCCGGGACGACCCGGTGCACGGATTCACCTTTCTTCCGGGGACGACCCCGATCTGTCCATTCATCGGAGTCATTCATGGCCTGGATCCTTCTCGTCTTTGCGGGATTGCTGGAAGTGGCTTGGGCCGTCGGTCTGAAGTACACGCAAGGCTTTTCGCGGCTGGTGCCGTCCGTTTTCACCATCGTCTCGATGGTCGGCAGCGTGTGGTTGCTGGCGCTGGCCGTTCGCACGCTGCCGCTGGGCACGGCGTATGCCATCTGGACCGGTATCGGCGCGGTGGGCGCCTTCATTCTCGGCATCATCCTGTTCGGCGAATCGGCCTCTGCGGCGCGCATCGCCAGCGTCACGTTGATTCTGGCAGGGCTTGTCGGCCTGAAGCTCACCGCGGCGTAAGCACGGCAAGTGCCCCGGCGCCTATGGGCCGAACGCCCCCCGGCGCGCGCGGCGCCCGCCGGAACGGCACTCGTGCCGGGCCCCAAAAATGTCACCGGTGGTGCGTTGCCGCAACGCGCGGCATAATGACGCCGTAACGACGATGCCGGTGATGTCGGCAAACTCGGCAATATCCGAAATGCCGGTGACATCGACCTTGAACACCGTTACCGCGCCGGCAGTGCGAGGCGCGTGATCGCACGACGCCGCCATACCGGCGGCAGCGAGGGTCACCATGCTGGAATCGATTGCGCTTGGCGCAGGGCTGTCCTGGGGCAGCGGCCTGCGGTTATACCTGACGGTGTTCTGCGCAGGGCTGGCGGCGCGTCTCGGGTGGTTGCATCTGCCGCCATCGCTGGCGGTGCTGGCGTCCACGTGGGTGTTGGCGGCGGCCGGTGTACTGGCCGCGATCGAGTTCTTCGCCGACAAAATTCCCTTCGTCGACAGCGCATGGGATGCGGTGCATACGTTCATTCGCATTCCGGCGGGCATCGTGCTGGGCGCTGCGGCGCTCGGCCAGATGGACCCGACGGTGACCGTGCTGGCCGGACTGGCCGGGGGCGCATTGGCGAGTACGGCGCATCTGGCCAAGGCCGGTAGCCGGGCACTCATCAATACATCGCCGGAACCTTTCTCTAATGTGGCGGCCTCAGCCGGCGAAGATGTTTCCACGGTGGGCGGTCTCGCGCTCGCATTCTTCCTGCCGGCCGTCTTTCTCTTGATGTTGCTGGTTTTCGTCGTATTGGCGTGGTGGTGGCTGCCGCGTGTCTGGCGTGGCTGGCGCTCCGTGCTGGCCCGGGTCAAAGGATTGAGGAACGATGGGGTTCACTGATGTTGCCCGCCAGTCGTGGCGGATGTTCCTGCGCGACTGGCGTGCAGGCGAGCTGCACCTGTTGCTCGTGGCACTGCTGTTGGCCGTCGGCGCGCTTTCCAGCGTCGGTTTTCTCTCCGATCGTATGCAGGGCGGCCTTGAGCGCGATGCGCGCCAGATGCTCGCCGCCGATCTCGTCGTTCGCAGCGACGCGCCGTTAACTCCCGATTTCTCCCGTCAGGCCCATGCCGACGGGCTCGCCACGGCGGTCGTCGCCAATTTTCCCAGCATGGCCAGTGCCATCGGCGAGAACGGTCAGGCAGGCGCCAGCCGGTTGTCCTCGCTCAAGGCCGTCAGCGACGGCTACCCGTTGCGCGGACGCGTGCGCACTGCGGCTGATGCCGCCGCCAACACGCCCGACGCCCCAGCCGCCGATATCCCGGCGCCCGGTACGGTCTGGGTCGATGCCGCGCTGCTCGACGCGCTGCACGTCAAACCCGGCGATAACGTTCGCGTGGGCAACCGCTCGCTGCGCATCGCAGCCGTCATCACGCGTGAAATGGATCGCGGCTACGGCTTCGGGTCGCTCGCACCGCGCGTCATGATGCGGTTCGATGAACTTCAGTCGACCGGTCTCGTGCAGTTCGGCAGCCGCATCACTTACCGGTTGCTCGTTGCCGGGACCGACGCGCAGGTCAGACAATTCCGCACATGGGCCGCGCCGGCGGCCGAGCAAGCCCGTGGCGTGCATCTCGAATCGCTCGAAGAAGGCCAGCCGCAAGTGCGCCAGACACTCGACCGGGCCGAACGCTTCCTCTCGCTCGTGGCGCTGCTGGCGGCCGTGCTGGCCGCAGTCGCCGTCGGTATTGCTGCGCGCCGGTATAGCGAGCGGCACCTCGACGCGTGTGCTGTCATGCGCTGCCTTGGCGTGTCGCGGGGTTCGCTGCGCGGCATGGTGACACTCGAATTCGTTGGTCTCGCGCTGATTGGGGGCGTGTTGGGCGTGGCGCTCGGCTATGCCGCGCACTGGGCGTTGCTGGCCCAATTGGGGAATGTGATTCCGGCAGGGCTGCCTGCGCCGACGTGGCGTCCGGCGGCATTCGGTCTCGCCAGCGCGCTGGTGATGTTGCTGGGCTTTGCCCTGCCGCCGCTGTTGCCGCTGTCTGAAGTGGCACCGCTGCATGTGCTGCGCCGCGATGTCGTCGGCGGCGCGCGTCGTCAGGGCTGGCTCGCCTATGGGGCAAGTGCGCTGGCCTTCGCTGCGCTGTTGCTTTTTGCCGCCCGTGATTTGCGCCTTGGGGCGATGGTGGCGGGGGGCTTTGTGGCGGGCGCGATCGTGTTCGCGGCGCTCGCGTGGCTGGCGATTCGCGGGCTGGCCGCGTGGGCACGCCGCAGTGGTCCGGTGGGTGGTGCGATGGGGGGAATCGGCTGGCGATATGCGCTGGCCGGGCTGCGTCGCCGTGGACTCGGCAGCGCCTTGCAGGTGGTCGCGCTGGGGCTGGGCTTGATGGCGCTGTTGCTGCTCGCCGTCACGCGTAACGATCTGGTCGCGGGCTGGCGGCAGTCGAGCCCGGTCGATGCGCCCAACCGCTTCGTTATCGATATTCAACCGGGTCAGGATGCCCCGGTGCTGGCCCAACTGCGCGCGGCCGGTTTGCCCGACGTGCAACTCTCGCCGATGATCCGGGCGCGGATGACGGCGATCAACGGCCAGCCGGTGACGGGTGACCGTTACACGGAGGAACGGGCGCGACGGCTGGCGGCGCGGGAATTCAATTTGTCGTACACGACGGCATTGCCCGACGGCAATCGCGTGACGGCCGGCCAGTGGTATGGCGATTCAACGACACCGCAGATTTCGATGGAAGAGGGCATTGCGAAGACGCTTGGCCTCAAGTTGGGCGACACGCTGCGTTTTGAAGTGACCGGACAGACGATCGATGCCCCGATTACCAGCCTGCGCAAGCTCGACTGGGGTTCGATGCGGGTGAATTTCTTCGTGGTCATGCCGCCGGCGGCATTGCGCGACTTCCCGATGACGTGGATTACGTCGTTCCATCTGGATGCGCCCCAGCAGAGCGTGGCCGATGCGCTCGTGCGCCAGTTCCCCAACGTGACGGTGATCGATACCGGCGCGTTGCTCGCACAGATTCAGCAGATTCTGTCGCAGGTGATCGATGCCGTGCAGGCGTTGTTCCTGTTCACGCTCGCGGCGGGGGTGCTGGTGCTCTATGCGGCGCTCGCGGGCACGCGTGACGAACGCATGCGCGAGAGCGGCATCTTGCGCGCGTTGGGTGCGTCGTCGCGGCAGTTGCGCGACGTGCATCTGGCGGAATTGGTGACGGTGGGGGCGCTGGCTGGTTTGCTGGCAGCGTTCGGTGCCGGGGCGTTGGGTTGGGCACTCGCGCGCTACGTGTTCGAGTTCTCGCTGACGTTCAACCCATGGCTGCCGTTGCTGGGCATTGCGGCGGGCGTGCTGTGTGCGCTGGCTGGCGGGTGGAGCGGCCTGCGGGCGGTGTTGCGCCAGTCGGCGCTGCGCACGCTGCGCGAGGTGTAAGGCGTTTGTTTCAGCGCTCGGGCACAATAGCGGCCATGACGACCGAAAACTCCTCCCAAACTTCCCCGATCGCGGACGACGATGCGCAGGACACGCCTGCGCAGCCGACCGCGTTCTCCTTGCTCGGCGGCGAAGCGCGCGTACGCGAACTCGTCGACCGGTTCTACGATTTGATGGACCTGGAGCCGGAATTCGCCGGTATCCGCAGCCTGCATCCCGAATCGATGGATGGCTCGCGCGACAAGCTGTTCTGGTTCCTGTGCGGGTGGCTCGGCGGCCCGAACCACTATATCGAGCGGTTCGGCCATCCGATGCTGCGTGCCCGTCACCTGCCGTTCCCGATTGCCAGCAGCGAGCGCGACCAGTGGCTGCGCTGCATCGCTCTGGCCATGCAGGACATCGGTGTGGAAGCCTCGCTTCAGGAACGGCTCATGCAGGCGTTCTACGGCACCGCCGACTGGATGCGCAACCGGGCAGGTTAACGCCAGCGTTGCCGACGTTGCGCGCTGTCAGACCTGCGTGTGCGCTGCCGGGGTCTCGCCACTTCCAATGTCGATATGCCGCATGTCGACGGCAACCTCCCGGGTGATGCCCGTGGCGGGGTCGGCCGTTGGCTCGATGGGCGTTTCATCCACTTTGGGCACGGCTGCCGGGGCGTCTTCCCCGGACAGCCGGCGCTTGAGGTCACTCGCCCACTCGGGTAGCGCGTTGAGCAGGCTGCGGCTGCTGTCGTAGAAGGCGGCTCCGGCCGCGCCGGTCATCATCGACACGGTGGCCGCGATCCCCAGATCTCTGTCGAATGTCTCTGCGGTTTCGGTACGCTGCTTGGTCGAGTTGTGGGCGTGGGCCTGTGACGCAACAGCCAGGCCCCCGGCCACGGCGATGCCGACGACGTGTTCGACGGTGTCGAGACGCTTTTGGGCAGTCTCCGAGTACCCGCGCTTGTTCGCCAGCCAGTGCATCCACGTCATGCCACTGATGTCGCTGGCTTTGGCGTCGGGGTGGGTTCGGTAATGGTCGATTTGCGCCAGCGCGTTGAGCACGCCGGAAACGCCGATCGACAACGCGACATCGACGCGCACCCACTCGCGGTAACTCTCTTCTTCGCTCTCGAATTCCGCTTCCATCATGTCCGTAAATGGCACCGCGAAGCTCATGATTCGTGCCGCCGTGCCGATCATTCCCTTGGCAATGGCATGCTGACATTCCCGGCGTTCCGGAGCCGGGTCGAGAAGCTGCACGTTCGCCAATTTCGATGCGAAGTGCCGGATTCGGTCGGTGAATCCGTCTCGCAACTGCGTCAACGCGCTGCCGATACCTGACGAGGCGGCGCCCGCCTCGTTGGCGGCGGGATGGCCGGTGTTGACTGTGGGTTCGATGTAGGCAGGGTGTGTGCTGAAGCTCAAATTCATAGCGATATCTCGGGGGGAGGGGTGTTCAGAGGGTGGCGAGCAGTTGCCGGGCCCGGAGGCCGAATTCGGCATGCAGCGGAAGGCGGCGACTGATTTCCGCTACCGCTTGCAATAGGCTTCGCGCCAGTTCGGGGTCTCGCGTCTTGATAAGGCAGCAGGCGGCGACGTACGCCGGCTCGGGGTCTTCCGAGTCAAGCATGGCGGCGGTGATCAGCGGGCTCGCGGCCAGCGCGTACGCTTGGCGCGCATACAGCGCATAGCCAAGCAGCTTGAGCGCACCCAGATGCAACGGGCGCTTGCGCAAGAGCGCCGTCAGGTGGGCGACCGTGCTTTCATGGTCGCCCGCGTCGTATCGGGCACAGGCATGCAGGAAGGACGCCCGATCGTCCGGATCGCCGTCGAGTTCTTGCAATGCTGCGTTCGGCAATTCGCGCGTCGGCGGCTTCGGCGTCGTGGTGCCCGGCAACTCGCTACGAGGAGGTTGCGCGGTATCGGCCGACTCGGGACGATGGGGGGCACTGTGAGCGGCTTCTGGTCTCATCTGGATTCCTTTCTGTTGACGTGCCACATCGACTGCGGCACTCGGAATCATCCTAAGTGGCCCTCTCGCCCCGTTCTGTTGCGGCAAGACATTGCTTTGGTTTGCGAGACGAATGTCAGATCGATTGGGAATCGCTGACCGTTTCTTTATGCGCCGTGACTCGTTCGTCCGGACTTTGGCCGGATGCCGGGAACTCGGGCGATGCCTTGCGCCGTGCACCGTACTGGTCCGAAAGCGAGGGATTGGCCCTTGTCATGGCAGCCGAAACCGCGCGACTATGTCCAATTCCAGAAGGAGACACCATGTCCACAGAAGCGCTGTTCCGACAAGACGCCTATCTGCGCCAATGCGAGGCGCGTATCACCCATATCGACGAGAACGGCATCATGCTCGATCGCACGGTGTTCTACCCGCTTGGCGGCGGACAGGCCGGCGATGCGGGCGCGTTCGTGCTGGCCGACGGCACGCGCCTCACGATTGCCGACACCCGTAAGTCGAAGCACGAAGGCGCGACGCCTGACGACGCGGTGCACGTGCCCGCCGAAGGGCAGGCCGAGGCGCTTGCCGTTCTCAAGGTCGGCGACGTCGTGCAAGCGGAGATCGATTGGGAGCGGCGTTTTCGTCATATGCGCTTTCACACCGCGTCGCATCTGATGTGCGCCGTGTTGCCGCATCCGGTGGACGGTTGCAGCATCACGCCGGAATACGCGCGGCTCGACTTCGTGACCAACGACCCCATCGAGCGCGAGGCCGTCGAAGCCGGTTTGGCGGCATTGGTGGCAGCGGCGCGTGCCGTGCGCATCGACAGCATCAGCGATGAAGAGATGGCGGCGCGTCCGGAACTGGTGCGCACGATGAGCGTGAAGCCGCCGATGGGGCTCGGCCGCGTGCGTCTGGTGAGCATCGAAGGGATCGATCTTCAGCCTTGCGGCGGCACGCATGTGGCCAACACGGCCGAAATCGGTGCGTTGCGCGTGAGCAAGATCGAGAAGAAGACGTCGCGTACGCGCCGTGTCGTGTTGGCGTTTGCGTGAGTCTGGCATCATGCGGGCTTCCCGTCCCGAGATGAGAGGCACCATGTCGAACCACTCCCCCGCAACTGCACCCTCGACGAACGCTACCAACGCTACGAACGCGGCGAACGACTCGCCATGGCAGGCGGTCCTCGATTTCTGGTTCGGCACGCCTGACGCCGAGGTATACGGGCTGGCCCGGCCGGAGTGGTTCCGCAAGTCGGACGCGTTCGACGAGGAGATTCGCACACGCTTCGGCGTCAGCTACGCGCAAGCGCTCGCGGGTGAACTCGATGACTGGGCGAACACGCCATTGGGCGCGTGCGCCTTGATCGTGATGCTCGATCAGTTCTCGCGGAATCTGTTTCGAGGCAAGGCAGGGGCGTTTGCCGGCGATGCACGGGCATTGGCGGTAGCGCGCCGGTTGGTGGAGGCGGGCGACGATCAGCGTCTGCCGACGCCCCAGCATCGTGTGTTCGTCTACCTGCCGTTCGAGCATGACGAATCGCTCGAAAGTCAGCATGTCTCGCTTGAGCTATACGAACAACTCGCCAAGTCGCATGGGATGGTCGATAACCTCGATTACGCGCGCCGCCACGCGGTGATCATCGAGCGTTTCGGGCGCTATCCGCATCGGAATGCGGCCTTGGGACGTGCATCGACGCCCGAGGAAATCGCGTTTCTGAAGGAGCCTGGCTCGTCGTTCTGACGGCCGGTGCGTGGCGACGTGCTGGCGGCTGGCGAGCGGCTATTGCCGTGCCGCCGCCGCAATCGCCTTGCGCTGCTGATGCCAGCGGATCGCAAAGAATCCGATGACGTAAGCCAGTGCGGCGCTCACGCACGCGCTGGTGGCGAGGCCGGTGGCCAGATGCAGCGTTGCCGCGCCGAAATCGAAATTCATCATTTGCGTCCACAGGCCTTCACTCGCGCGTGTGGCGGCCGCAACGCCCGCCTCGATCTCTTCCCGGGGTGACCATTCCAGCATCCAACGCCCCAGACGGTGTGCCCCCAGATACACGAACGGCACCGTCAACGGGTTGGTGATGAAGGTGCCTGCCGCGGCGATAAACAAATTGCCGCGCAGAAAAGCCGCTGCCAGCAACGCCACGAGAATCTGTCCCACCGGGAACAGAATGCCGAAGAACACCCCGCACGCGAGCCCGATTGCCACACCGCGTGGCGTAGCCTGCCAAAGACTGCGACGCAGCAACAGGCCCGCATGCGGGCGCAGCCAGCGAGAGCGCAAGAGCCGCATCGGGCGAAGCATCTTTAACATCATGGGCAGGTCGCTCGTCGAGGAAGGGGAACCCGGGCGGGCACGGGGCAACTGATGTCTGAGTTGCGTGCGTCACAAGAGTTCAACGGCAGGCCCGGCATGGGCGAACGCTTGCCGCGACGGCGCAAAGTGAGGGGGAGGGCGAGGAGGAAGCCCGCGCGGCCATCACAATGACCGCGCGGCAGGGCGTTGAACCCTTAGATCTGCGTGCGCTGGTCGGACCAGCGATTGATTTGCGAAGGCTTGAAGTGGCGCACGGTGTCGAGCAACGCTTCGGGCGAAGCGGCAACCTGCAACTGATCGAGTTGCGGGCCCTTGAGGAATTGCTCCGTAACCATCGACTTCAGGAACACGAGCAGCGGATCGTAATACTGCTCGACGTTCAGCAAACCGATCGGCTTGGCGTGGTAGCCGATCTGCAACCACGTGAACACTTCGAACAGCTCTTCGCACGTGCCGATACCGCCCGGCATGGCGATGAACGCGTCCGACAGGTCGGCCATCATCTGCTTGCGCTGGTGCATGTTCTCGACCACATGCAATTCGGTCAGCCCGGTATGGCCGACTTCCTTCTCCATCAGCGCTTTCGGAATAATGCCGATGACCTGACCGCCATGCGCGAGCACGGCATCCGCAATGATGCCCATCAGGCCGACCTTGCCGCCGCCATACACGAGCCGGATACCGGCTTCGGCCATATGACGGCCCAGCTCACGTGCCGCTTCGGCATAGGCCGGGCGCACGCCGGTCGCGGCGCCGCAATAAATACAAATGGATTTGACTTCCGGGGTCATGCCTTACTGCACTCCTTTGGACGATGATTCGTGAGCCATCCGGTCGTACATCGCGCGTGAGCTGCCTTTCAGATACGGCGCCATTTGCGAGAGGATGTGATAGCTCGCCTGATGCAGGCCCGCGCCGATCTCCTCCGGATCGTTGTACTTGCGCGGATTCATCACGAATTGATAAGACAACCAGTACGTGGAGAGCACCACCATGTTGGTGGTGACCACTTCGATCTGCTCCGACGTGATTTCCATTTCGCCGTCGGCGACGAGCATGTCGCACATCTCGCGCGCGAAGCGCTTCTTGTGGCCGACGATCTGTTTGAAGTGCGTCTCGAGCGTACGGTTACGGGCGAGCAGATCGTTCAGGTCGCGGTAAAGGAAGCGGAAGCGCCACAGAAACTCGGACATGTATTGCAGATACGTCCAGACTTCATCGAGCGTCGGTTTGTGATCGTCGGGCAGCCGCAGTCGCCGTTCGATTTCCTGCTCGAACTGCGCAAAGATGCTGTTGATGATGTCGTCTTTGTTGCGGAAGTGGTAGTACAGATTGCCGGGGCTGATTTTCATCTCCTCGGCAATCGTGGTGGTCGTAACGTTGGGTTCGCCGATTTCGTTGAAGAGTCGAAGCGACACCTCAAGAATTCGTTCGCGGGTTCGGCGTGGCGGCTTTGCTTCCATGTCTGTCGGCCCCGGTTGGCGGCAAGCTCGGCGAAGGAGTTTCTCCGCTTGCGTTTATGAAATAAGTATCACTGGGTACGGCGCCGATTATACCCGGCAGCGGGGCGCTGCCAAGCGTGGGAAGGTGCGCCGTGAGCGATCTTAGAAAAACGCGGAGCGAACGAGTTCGACGATGACGGGGCCAGCCAGAGACGCCCAGGTGAGCAAGCACAGGCCGAGTGCAACCAGCACGGCGGCGCTGCCGAAATCCTTGGCACGTTTGGAGAGTTCGTGCCGTTCAAGGGAAATACGGTCAATGGCCGCCTCGATACTCGAATTGACCAGCTCGATGATCAGCACGAGCAGGATCGATCCGATGAGCAGTACGCGCTCGACGGCGGTGACCGGCAGGAAGATCGCTGCCGGCAGCAAGATGGCGGCAAGCGCCAGCTCCTGCCGGAAAGCGCTCTCTTCGAACACGGCAAACTTGAATCCGGACAAGGAGTACTTCAATGCACGCCAGGCGCGCATGACGCCCCGGTTGCCCTTGTACGGATTCGGCGTTTTGTCGCGTGGCGGCGGATGGTCGATGAACAAGCGTCAGGTTCCTCGCCGCAACGGGCTTGAGAGGGAGATCAGAGGGCAGGCGCGAGCGATGACGACTCGGGCGTGCGCGGGTGCAGGTGCGAAACAAACTCTTCTGAGGCAGCCTGCCACGAGAAACGTTCCGCCCATGCCCGCGCACTTTCGCGCGAAACCTTGAGCGCATCAAGGCACGCTTCACGCAGATCTTCGCGCAAAGCCCCCGCGTCACCTTCCGGGCACCCATGCATCACGTCGATGGGGCCGGTGACCGGGTAGGCCGCCACGGGCAGGCCGCAGGCCATCGCTTCGAGCAGCACCAGACCGAATGTGTCGGTGCGGCTCGGGAAGACGAACACGTCGGCCGACGCGTACACCTTCGCAAGCTCGGGCTGCGAGAGCATGCCGAGATAATTCACATCGGGATAACGCGAGCGAAGCTCCGCCAGTTGCGGCCCTTCACCGGCGACCCATTTCGAGCCCGGCAGGTCAAGCTTCAGAAATGCCTCAATGTTCTTCTCCACGGCAACGCGTCCTACGTAGAGGAAGATCGGATGGGCTGAATTTAACACATGGGATTCCTGCGGGCGGAAGATGTCGAGATCGACGCCGCGCGTCCACAGCACCACGTTGTTGAAGCCGTTGGCTTCGAGATCGCGCTTGACCACGGGCGTGGGGGCCATCACGGCGCGCGACGGCTTGTGGAACCAGCGCAGAAAGCGGTACGTGGTGGCCAGCGGCAAGCCGAAACGCGCCTGCACGTACTCGGGGAAACGCGTGTGATAGGCCGTGGTGAACGGAAAATCGTTGCGTTTGGCCCACTTGCGCGCGGCCATGCCGAGCGGGCCTTCCGTGGCGATGTGCAGCGCGTCGGGCGCGAACTCTTCGATCCGGCGCTTCACCTGAGCGCCGACGAAAAAGGCCAGTCGAATCTCGGGGTAGGTGGGGCACGGCAGCGTGCGGAATTCCTGCGGCGTGAGCAGCTCGACGCGATGGCCGGCGGCTTCCAGTTGAGCGCGCGTGTTCTTCAGCGTGCGGACCACACCGTTAATCTGCGGATCCCAGGCGTCGGTGACGATCATGATTTTCATCGGGCGCTCCTTCGCGCACTTGGCGCGAGTCATAGGTGAAGTCATCGGGGCCAGCGCTGACGTGCTGATGCGTTGATGCGTTGATGCGCTCAAGCGCCTACGCACATAAGCACTTAAGCGCTGACCGGCGTGCTCTTGGCCGTGGCGCGGACACCACGTTTTTGCGTCCAGTAGATGATGCGTAACTCGCCTTCGGTAGTTTCGACCAGCGCCGAGAGGCTCTCGACCCAGTCGCCGTCGTTGCAGTACAGCAGGCCATCGATTTCGCGAATCTCCGGCTTATGGATGTGACCGCACACCACGCCGTCGCAACCGCGGCGGCGCGCTTCGTCGGCCATGACGTTCTCGAACGCCGAGATGAAGTTCACGGCGTTTTTCACCTGATGCTTCAGGTACTGCGAGAGCGACCAGTACGGGAAGCCGAAGCGCGTGCGCACACGGTTGAACCAGCGGTTGAGCAGCAGCGTGAGCGTGTAGAGCGAGTCGCCCAGATACGCGAGCCACTTGGCGTGCTGAATCACGCCGTCGAACAGGTCGCCGTGGGTGATCCAGAGGCGCTTGCCGGTGAGCGTGGTGTGGAAGGCCTCGTCGCGCACGGCAATGTCACCGAACGCGAGGCCGCAGAACTGCCGCGCCGCTTCGTCGTGATTGCCCGGCACGTAGACCACCTGCGTACCCTTGCGCGCCCGGCGCAGCATCTTTTGCACGACGTCGTTGTGCGCTTGCGGCCAGTGCCAGCCCTTGCGCAGATGCCACCCGTCGATAATGTCGCCCACGAGATAGAGGTAGTCCGACTCGTGGTGGCGCAGAAAGTCGAGCAGGTAGTCGGCCTGACAGCCCTGCGTGCCCAGATGGATGTCCGAGAGCCAGATCGTGCGATAGCGCGTGATGCCTTCGGGCGGCGGATCGAGCGGATCGGGAGTGTCGGGCGGCAGGTCGATCGTGGAGGGCGGTGCGGCGGGGGGCGTGGCGGGCGGGGCGGTGGGGCGTCCCGGTGGTGCGTCGGCAAAGCGACCGGCGCGAGCCGCAGGGGGGGTGATCGGCAGCTCAAAGGTGGGTGTCGTCGTCATAGCGGCTCGCACGTCGCGTTGAACATGCGTGCATTACGCCGTGCCTTCGTGAAGGCACGATGACAGTCACGGACGTGTCTTGAATGTGTCTTGGACCGTGGCGGCGATGCGACAGGGTTTCGCGCCCTTGCGGCGGGGGCCTGCGTGTCGATTACTGCGGATTACAGCGGGGAGTTTGCGGGCAGGGTGGGCATGCGAGATCGGCGCTGCGTGCTGGGCGAGGTTACCGAAGAGCGGCCTCAAGCCCCGTGGCGAAGGCCTTGCGCGACACGTTCGAGGGTTTCCAGCACGAGCGCCCGCGCCCGCGGATGGGTGCCGAGCGACACGTGGCCGAGCTTGTCGAGTGCGATGTTGCGGGCGCCCGGTAATACGGAAGTGCGCACGGGATACACGACATTGTCGTGATACGTGTAAATCGATGTGATGCGCGTGCGCTCGGCGTCGCTTTCGCCGTTGGCAAGGGCGACCAGCCATTCGCTGCCAAGGCCCATCTGGTGCACGTTGCGTCCGATGCCGTGACGGGCGTGCAGCGTGCCGAAATGCGGTGAGCCCAGCGTGACGGTATGGATGACGGGCAGCGTCGGGAAGCGGCGCAGACAGGCGCGTGCCGCAATACCGCCCATGCTGTGTCCGACCAGCACGACCGGCAGACGGGTGCGTTCGGCCAAGGCTTGGGTGGCGTTGGCGATGGCCTCGGCGTAGTCGTCGATGTCACCGAATATCGGCCCGAGATTGATCGCGTCGTTGTGATATCCCGCATCGGCCAGATGGTGCGAGAAGCGCAGCCAGAAAGCGCGATTGCAGCCGTAGCCGTGCAGCAGCAACACGGCGACCGGGCGGGCCGGACCGGTCGGTGAGGCCGTGGGGGCGGTGCTGCGCCAAGGCTGGTAGATGTCGAGCAGCAGGATCGAGGCCGCGCACTCATACGCCCAGACGGCGATGTTCGTGCCCCCGCTCGTGCGCCGCTCCGGCGTGGGATCGGCGTTGGCCGCCATGGTGAAGCCCGCCGCGAGGCCGACGGCATGCGACACCGGCAGCCAGAGCAGTGTCCACAGGAGCGTGGTCCATGGGCTGTGCCACGTGGCCCATGTGGCGATGGCGACGACGAGCGAAAGCAGAACCTCGACGCCGCCGAAGATGACGTGCGGGCGCGATGCGCGATAGGGGCGGACTGCCCCGGTGGTGCCGGATGGACCCGAGGGGCCAGCGTCGCGCGGTGGACTCATTTGCCCAGTACGCTCACGAGACGCGTGCCCGCGAGGCGGTCATGCACGAATTGATGATCGGGCATGACGCGCATGGCCAGCGCCCAGAGCACGATCCAGCCACTGAGCAGCGCAACGCTGTTCCAGCCGGTCAGGCCCAGCGTCCAGTCGAGCGCCATCGCAGGCAGAACCCAGAGCCACGCGAGCACGTAGCGCGCAATCGCGCGACCGAAGCCGAGCGGTTGGCCGTGGGCATCGACCACGCGAATCTTCCATGTCTTCATGGCGAGCGTCTGTCCGCCATGCGTCCAGAACCATACGAAATAGGCCCCCAGCACGAGGAACAGCCACGCCTGCATCGCGTGGCGGTACATCAGCCCGCTGTGCTGCTGGGTCAGTGCGCTGAACAGGTAGCCCGCGAGAAACAACACGCCGAAGAGCAGCAGCGACTCGTAGACCATCGACAACAGGCGACGGCGCAGCGTCGGCACGGCGTAGCTGCCGCCATCAGGCGCGGGCATGGCCGACCCGGGGCGCGACTGGGCAGTGGAGGGTGAGGCGGACGAGGGATCGCGGGTCGTGGCGGAGTCGGTCATCGCAGCGTGGTCTGAGGTCTTATAGTCGGGTGCGCCGGTTGCGGCGCGCCCGCACTGGGCAATGCGTCGCCCATTATGCGGAAGATTGCGGCGATGGGCCAGCCAACGGGCAATTCGAGCGGGCGGCCCAATGCAAAACGGCCGCCCGGAGGCGGCCGTCTGATGACGCGTTGGCAAGGCCAAGCGATCAATTGTGGTGGTACAGATCCGAGTTGAAGACAGCGTCGCCGCGGTCGTTGACCGAATTGCCGTTGGCTGTCGCGGCACTGGCGGCGGCAGCGGTGCCACCTGCGGCGGCGGCCGAGGCGCTCTGGCCCGTGCCGGGTGCGGCCGCCGGTGACGATGCACCGCCCGGCGTGGACGGGCCCGGTACCGGCAGGGCGCCGTTCTTGCCCGTGGTGCCGGCATCCTTGCGGTGCACCGCGGCGTATGGATTCTTGACGCCTGTGCGGCCCGACGGCGGCGCGCTTACCACGTTGGGACGGTTGGACTGCTTCTTGTCGTCCGCGGCCAGGCGCTTCTTCTGATCGTCGGTCAGTTGCTGATACTGCTGCCAGACCTGCGCCTTACGGTCAGGCGGCAATGTCTTGGCGTTCTGATAGCTCTCGCGTGCCAGTTGGCGCTGCTCGGGCGTCAGGCGGACCCAGTCGGCCATGCGGTCGTGCAGGCGCTTGCGGCCTTCGGGCGAGAGCGTATCGAAGCGTTTGGCGATTTCGACCCACTTCTCGCGCTGGCGATCGCTCATGCGATTCCAGTCCTGCGCGAGTGGCGACAGGGCTTCACGCTGGGCGGGGGTGAGTTTGGCCCAGTAACCGCCGGGCGACGGCAGGGCGGCTGCCGGGGCACTGGCAGCGGCGCCCGAGAGGCTGCCTACGGCGGCGCTGGCGACACCGGGCACGCCCGGCGTTGCCGAGGCGCCCAATGCACCCGAGGCACCGGCATCGGCGATGACCGGCGGTGCGTCGGAGATCGGCTCAGGGGCTTGCGAGCGGCGCAGCGCTGCCGTGCCGGCGAGCGCGGCCACGATAAGCGCGGCGACCAGAAAAAGTACGTTGCGTCGCGTCACAGGGCGGTCTTGGAGGGTGGGACTACTGGGCACGCTTCAGATAGGCGTTGAAACCGTGATCGGCGTAAGCCGACAGCGGCAGTTCGTCGCTGAGTACTGCGGCATCGATGTCCGCAAGGTCCTGAATGTGTTGCTGATGTTCCCAGTAGGCGATACCCGCCAGACCGATCACCAATGCGGCGAGCGGCCAGAGCAAGCCCAGACGGCCCAGTTTGTCGAATGCGCGGCGCGGCCCGCCGATTTCCGGCGTACCTCCCACGGCACCGACACCTGCGAGCACCAGCGCCGGTTGCACAACGGCCACCGGTTCGGGCTTCTTGCGCGCAAGCGCTTCCTGACGTGCAGCCGCCAACCGGGCCGCGATGTTCGGCGACGGTGCGTCGGATGCTTCGTCAAGCAGCAGTCGCACGCGATGTGCGAAGCGAATTTCCCTCGTTTCCAGATCGTGACTCATAACCTGATCCCTTTTGCCTTCAACGCTGCCGCCAGCGCGTGTGTGGCGCGTGAGCAGTGCGTCTTGACGCTGCCTTCCGAGCACCCCATCGTGGCAGCGGTCTCGGCAACGTCCATGTCCTCCCAGTAACGCATGAGGAAGGCTTCTCGTTGACGTGCAGGTAGCTTCTGTATCTCGGATTCAATAATGGAGAGGATTTCCGCTCGTGAAACCTGGTCCTCGCTGCTCTCGGTCTGTACTGACCCATCCTGCGATAGCAAGGTTTCCAGCGGATCGTAATCGTCGCGGTCGTCGTCGGCGGCGCCCCCGAGATTCGAGAATAGCGTCACCCAGGTGTTGCGCACCTTTTGACGCCGGAAATAGTCGTGAATCGTGTTTTGCAGAATGCGCGTGAAGAGCAGCGGCAGGTCGGCCGGCGGCTTGTCGCCGTACTTCTCGGCGAGGCGGATCATCGCATCCTGAACGATATCGAGGGCGGCCTCGTCGTCACGAACGGCATAGACGGCCTGCTTGAAGGCGCGCCGTTCGATGCCCGCGAGAAAATCCGCCAGTTCCTTGTCAGATGCCATCCGGTGGGGTGCACGCAGCGTTGCCCGCTGCGCCTTTGAAATGCCGTGTAAGCGTAAAGATTACGTAAAGATCGCGTAGTCGGAGCGGATGCTACCAAAAACGCGCGCCCATGTAACCGCTTTTCACCGCGTGTGCTTCATTGCCACACGTAATGAGCCGAAAGGCTTCCTATCGTGTAAGGATTGTGCACCAGCATGGGGCGCAATAGCGCATGGTGTGGGAATGTTGCGAAGCGGACTTCGCAATCATGCTGCAAATGCATAAACCTGCTTGACCATTTTGCTGCAAACCAGTAAATTTGCCAGTTCGCAATATCTGTGATTGTCTCAATATCGGCACGCTTAAAAGGTGTGTCCATCATTCAGACGCGCAGCTTGAGCCCGGACCATAAGTTCGCGGGGAGAGCACCCGATCAAAATTTTTGCCGAAACTTTGAAAGGTCGACAATGAACATGCCAAGCGCGGAATTCTCCGAGGCGGAAGCAACTCGCCATCAAAACACTTCCGAAGACATGATTGGCGCCGAGATTCTCGTGCGCTCGCTTCAGGAAGAGGGTGTCGAACATCTGTGGGGTTACCCCGGTGGTTCGGTGCTCTATATCTACGACGAACTCTACAAGCAGGACAAGATCCAGCACATCCTGGTTCGCCATGAGCAAGCTGCCGTGCATGCGGCCGACGCTTATTCGCGTTCCACCGACAAAGTCGGCGTGTGCCTCGTGACGTCTGGCCCCGGCGTGACCAATGCGGTCACCGGCATTGCCACGGCGTACATGGATTCGATCCCGCTCGTGATCATTACCGGGCAGGTGCCCACGGCCGCCATCGGTCTGGACGCCTTCCAGGAATGCGACACGGTCGGTATTACCCGTCCGTGCGTCAAGCACAACTTCCTCGTGAAGGACGTGCGCGACCTCGCCGCCACCATCAAGAAAGCCTTCTATATCGCCAAGACCGGCCGTCCCGGCCCGGTGCTGATCGATATTCCGAAGGACGTGTCGAAGGCACGCTGCCGCTTCGAGTATCCGAAGTCGGTGTCGCTGCGCTCGTACAACCCGGTCACGAAGGGCCACTCGGGCCAGATCCGCAAGGCGATGAGCCTGCTGCTCTCGGCCAAGCGTCCCTATATCTATACCGGCGGCGGCATCATTCTGGCCGATGCATCGAAAGAACTGAACCAGTTCTGCGACCTGCTCGGCTACCCGGTGACCAACACGCTCATGGGCCTGGGCGGGTATCGCGCGAGCGATCCCAAGTTCCTCGGCATGCTGGGCATGCACGGCACGTACGAAGCCAACATGGCCATGCAGCACTGCGACGTGCTCATCGCCATCGGTGCGCGCTTCGACGACCGTGTGATCGGTAACCCGGAACACTTCACCTCGACGGCTCGCAAGATCATTCACATCGATATCGACCCGTCGTCGATTTCGAAGCGTGTGAAGGTCGATATCCCGATCGTCGGCGACGTGAAGGAAGTGCTGCGCGAAATGATCGAAAACCTGCAAACGGCCGAACATGGCCCGGACACCGGGGCCCTGGCCGACTGGTGGAAGCAGATCGAGGAATGGCGCTCGCGCGACTGCCTCGCGTTCGATCGCGAGAGCGAAATCATCAAGCCGCAACATGTGGTCGAAACCTACTGGAAGCTCACGGAAGGCGATGCCTTCGTGTGCTCGGACGTGGGTCAGCACCAGATGTGGGCCGCGCAGTACTACCGGTTCAACAAGCCGCGCCGCTGGATCAACTCCGGTGGCCTGGGCACGATGGGCTTCGGCCTGCCGGCCGCCATGGGCGTGAAGATGGCGCATCCGGATGCTGAAGTCGCCTGTATTACCGGCGAAGGCTCGATCCAGATGTGCATTCAGGAGCTCTCGACGTGCCTGCAATACCGCACGCCGATCAAGATTCTGTCGCTCAACAACCGCTATCTGGGCATGGTTCGTCAGTGGCAGCAGATCGAATACAGCAAGCGTTATTCCAGTTCGTACATGGATGCGCTGCCTGACTTCGTGAAGCTCGCCGAGGCCTACGGTCACGTGGGCATGCGCATCGAGAAGTCGTCGGACGTCGAGCCGGCACTGCGCGAAGCGTTGCGCCTGAAGGACCGCACGGTATTCATGGATTTCCAAACGGATCCCACCGAGAACGTCTGGCCGATGGTTCAGGCCGGCAAGGGCATCAGCGAGATGCTGCTGGGTTCGGAAGATCTGTAACAAGGCGCGTGCGCGCCGCAGTGCGAACGGCCCAGGCCGGCGCACGGGCGCAGCGAACCCACAAAATTGGACAATCCGGGATACACCATGAGGCACATTATTTCTGTTTTGCTCGAGAACGAGCCGGGCGCGCTGTCGCGCGTTGTCGGCCTCTTCTCCGCACGTGGCTACAATATCGAGACCTTGACCGTCGCGCCGACCGA
Source organism: Pandoraea sp. PE-S2R-1 (assembly GCF_002179865.1). Lineage (NCBI taxonomy): Bacteria > Pseudomonadati > Pseudomonadota > Betaproteobacteria > Burkholderiales > Burkholderiaceae > Pandoraea > Pandoraea sp. PE-S2R-1. The sequence continues at coordinate 656,596 of NZ_NGUR01000007.1, forward strand.
AGATCGTTCGCTCTCGCGCATGACGGTGGTCACGACGGGCTCCGACGATGTCATCGAGCAGATCACCAAACACCTGAACCGGCTGATCGAAGTGGTGAAGGTGGTCGATCTGACCGAAGGCGCACATATCGAGCGTGAGCTGATGCTCATCAAGGTGCGCGCCGTGGGCAAGGAGCGCGAAGAGATGAAGCGGATGTCGGATATTTTCCGCGGCCGCATCATTGACGTAACTGAAAAGACCTACACGATCGAACTCACGGGCAACTCGTCGAAACTCGACGCGTTCATCGAAGGGCTCGATCGCACGGCGATTCTTGAGACGGTACGTACCGGCGGCTCGGGAATTGGTCGCGGTGAGCGCATCCTGAAGGTCTGACCGGTAACGGCAACGCGGTAAGCGGATTTCGATCCATTCTGATTTCAGTTTAATTTTAGTAATACGGGACAATTTCAAAATGAAAGTTTTCTACGACAAAGACGCCGACCTCTCCCTCATCAAGGGCAAGCAAGTCACGATCATCGGTTACGGCTCGCAAGGCCATGCCCACGCACAGAACCTGAAGGACAGCGGCGTGAACGTGACGGTCGGTCTGCGCAAGAACGGCGCTTCGTGGAACAAGGCGGTCAACGCCGGCCTGAACACGCAAGAAGTGGCAGAAGCCGTGAAGTCGGCTGACATCGTCATGATGCTGCTGCCGGACGAGCAAATCGGCGACGTGTACAAGAACGAAGTGCACGAAAACATCAAGCAAGGCGCTGCCCTGGCCTTCGCACACGGCTTCAACGTTCACTACGGCTGCGTGATCCCGCGCGCTGACCTGGACGTCATCATGATCGCCCCGAAGGCTCCGGGCCACACGGTGCGCTCGACGTACTCGCAAGGTGGCGGCGTGCCGCACCTGATCGCCGTGGCACAAGACAAGTCGGGCGCCGCTCGCGACATCGCTTTGTCGTACGCAGCGGCTAACGGCGGCGGCCGTGCCGGCATCATCGAAACGAACTTCCGCGAAGAAACGGAAACCGACCTGTTCGGCGAACAAGCCGTGCTGTGCGGCGGTACCGTTGAGCTGATCAAGGCCGGTTTCGAAACGCTGGTGGAAGCCGGCTACGCGCCGGAAATGGCGTACTTCGAGTGCCTGCACGAACTCAAGCTGATCGTCGACCTGATCTATGAAGGCGGCATCGCCAACATGAACTACTCGATCTCGAACAACGCCGAGTACGGCGAGTACGTCACCGGCCCGCGCGTCGTGACGGAAGAGACGAAGAAGGCGATGAAGCAGTGCCTGACGGACATCCAGACCGGCGAATACGCCAAGTCGTTCATCCTGGAAAACAAGGCTGGCGCCCCGACCCTGATCTCGCGTCGCCGTATCACGGCCGAGCACCAGATCGAGCAAGTTGGCGGCAAGCTGCGCGCGATGATGCCGTGGATCGCCAAGAACAAGCTGGTCGACCAGTCGAAGAACTAAGCACGAACCACGACGTAACGGTTCAAGCAGTATCAGCCGTCCGCCGTGCCGTGGCCTCCGCCGCGGCCCGGCGGACGGTTTTTTTTGTGACGTGGGCGTGTCAGATGGCGAAAAAGTGTCGTCTCGTCCCGCGCATTGCTACAATGCCGCCACGCCACGGTTTGGCCCAAAGCAGGCCGACCCGCTCACTCAACCGTTTTCCCAAGGACGCGAGTCAATCGCATGAATTATCCTCACCCGATCATCGCCCGCGAGGGCTGGCCCTTCCTGGGCATCGCCGTCGCCGTCGCGCTTGTCGTGCACTTTCTGGCAGGCGTGTTGTGGGCCGCGCCGTTCTGGGTGATCGCCCTGTTCGTGCTGCAATTCTTCCGCGATCCGCCGCGTCAGGTGCCGCAGCAGGCAGGCGCCGTGCTTTCGCCGGCCGACGGCCGCATCGTCGCCATCGAAACCACGCAGGACCCCTATGCAGGCCGTGAAGCGCTGAAGATCAGCGTGTTCATGAATGTTTTCAACGTTCACTCGAATCGTGCCCCGGTTGACGGCACGGTGACCAAGGTGGAATATTTCCCGGGGCGTTTCTTCAACGCCGATCTCGACAAGGCATCGCTTGAGAACGAGCGCAATGCGCTGGTGATCGACGTGGGCGGTCAGATCGTCACGAGCGTGCAGGTCGCCGGCCTGATCGCGCGCCGCATTCTCTGCTACGTGAAGCCGGGCGAGACGCTCACGCGTGGCCAGCGTTACGGTTTCATCCGTTTCGGTTCGCGTGTCGATGTGTACCTGCCGCTGGGCTCGCGTCCGCGCGTGGCCATCGGCGACAAGGTGTCGGCCACGTCGACGATCCTCGCCGAGCTGTGATCGACACGGTTTGAACCCGTCGGGCCGTGCGGGGCGACGCCACTTTTTGTGAATTGGGGTGCGTCACCCTGCCGCGGTCTGCAACTGCTTTCGCTTCTCGCGTTCCAATAGCGGTGATCCGTCGCGCAACGGGGTGATCAGGCCCCTGCCCGCAGCCTTTAGCATCGTCAAGGAGGTTCAGATGCCGGAAAACCATCGCGGCCGCTTGCGCAACAATGTCAGACACCTTTCGCCGTTTGGCCGTCATAAAAACCCTTCCGCGGACGCATCGATGAACGAAGACCACGACCAGGTTGTGGACGAAGAGCTGCCGGTACGCCCGCGCAGCCGCGGTATTTACCTGTTGCCGAACGCCTTTACGACGGCGGCGCTGTTCTGTGGCTTCTTTGCCATCGTGCAGGCCATGAACGACCGTTTCGAACAGGCCGCCATCGCCATCTTTTTCGCCATGGTGCTCGACGGCATGGACGGACGCGTGGCCCGCATGACCAATACCCAGAGCGCGTTTGGCGAGCAATACGATTCGCTTTCCGACATGACGTCGTTCGGCGTGGCGCCGGCGCTGGTCATGTACGAATGGATTCTCCACGAGATCGGCAAGTGGGGCTGGCTGGCGGCCTTCGTCTATGTGGCCGGTGCGGCACTGCGTCTGGCGCGCTTTAACGCGAACATCGGCGTGGTCGACAAGCGCTTCTTCCAAGGGTTGGCCAGTCCGGCGGCGGCGGCGCTCATCGCCGGGTTCGTCTGGATCACGATCGACAACAAGCTGCCCGTGAACGTGTTCTGGATGCCCTGGGTGGCGTTCGGTCTGACGATCTACGCCGGGATGTCGATGGTCTCGAATGCACCGTTCTACAGCGGCAAGGCGCTCGACGTGCGTCAGCGCGTGTCGTTCGGGGTGGTGCTGCTGTTCATGGTCGGCTTCATTCTGGTGTCGTCCGACCCGCCGCTGGTGCTGTTCGGCATGTTCTGCCTGTACAGCATTTCGGGCTACGTGCTGTGGGTCATCCGCTTCGTGAAGGGCCGCCGCCAGCGGATCTTCGGCGAGGTGGACGAGTAAAAGCGCGGTTGAATCACATAAGGGGCGTCCAAGGGCGCCCCTTGTCACATCTGCCTGTCAGTATTGTCAGGTGAACCTGTGTGGCGATGCTGTAGTCTAGTGACTTGTTGTCTTGCGAGCGCAGGCTCCGAATTACCCCCTCGGCGCGGACACCTCCCGGTCAATTTGACCGGGCCCCGGTTCGGCGCCGTTTCCGTAGTTCTACGTGACGAAGGAGAAATCATGGGCATTCTGGACTTCGTGAAGGAAGCTGGTCAGGCACTGTTGGGCAGCAAGGCGCAAGCCGCCGAGCCGCCCCCGCCGGGCCCCGATGCGGACGCCGCCAACCGGACGGCCGCCGAGGCCATCGAGAACTACATCAAGACGCAGAACCTTGATGCCACGGGGCTGACCGTGACCTTCGACGGCGCATCGCGCACCGTGACGGTCTTCGGCGTGGCAGCCGATCAGGCGACCAAGGAAAAGATTCTGCTTTGCTGCGGCAACGTGAAGGGGGTTGCCCAGGTCGACGACAAGATGTCGGTGTCGACGGCGTCTGCCGAGGCGACTTATCACACCGTCGAGAGTGGCGACACGCTCTCAGCCATCTCGAAGAAGGTCTACGGTGATGCCAACAAGTACAACGTCATCTTCGAGGCGAACAAGCCGATGCTCTCCAGCCCGGACAAGATCTACCCGGGGCAGGTGCTGCGCATTCCACCGGCCTGACATGGTGGTATTCGTCTCCTGTTGAGACAAAACGGCCCGGCAATTGTGAATTGACCGGGCCGTTTTTTTGGGCAATGATTTCGCACCGCTATCGCCACGCAGCCCGCCGTCTCCCGGCCGGCCCCGCCCGCGCGCGCCGCTTGCCACCCGGGCAAGCGTGACGACAAGACGCCAAGAACACACCAAACCCTACGAGATCCCCACAGGAGTAAGTCATGGCTGACAAGCTGATCATTTTCGACACGACCTTGCGCGACGGCGAACAGTCGCCCGGCGCCTCGATGACGCGCGACGAGAAGATTCGTATCGCCCGCCAACTGGAGCGTCTGCGCGTTGACGTCATCGAAGCCGGCTTCGCGGCCAGCTCGAACGGCGACTTCGAGTCGATCAAGGCAATCGCCGGTATCGTCAAGGACAGCACGGTGTGCTCGCTGGCGCGCGCCAACGACCGTGACATCGCCCGTGCCGCCGAGGCGCTCAAGGGGGCCAACTCCTCGCGTATCCACACGTTCATCGCCACTTCCCCGCTGCACATGGAGAAGAAGCTGCGCATGACGCCCGATCAGGTGTTCGAGCAGGCCAAGCTTGCCGTGCGCTTTGCGCGTCAGTTCACCGACAACATCGAATTCTCGCCGGAAGACGGCAGCCGCTCGGATCTGGACTTCCTCTGCCGCGTGCTCGAAGCCGTGATCGACGAGGGCGCCACGACCATCAACGTGGCGGACACGGTCGGCTACGGCGTGCCGGAACTCTACGGTCAGCTCGTGCGTACGCTGCGAGAGCGCGTGCCGAACTCGGACAAGGCCGTCTGGTCGGTGCACTGCCACAACGACTTGGGCATGGCTGTGGCGAACTCGCTGGCGGGCGTGCAGTTGGGCGGCGCGCGCCAGATCGAGTGCACGATCAACGGTCTGGGCGAGCGCGCGGGCAATACGTCGCTCGAAGAAGTGGTCATGGCGCTCAAGACGCGCAAGGACTACTTCGGTCTGGAGCTGGGCATCGACACGACGCAGATCGTGCCGGCGTCGAAGCTGGTGTCGCAGATCACCGGTTTCAACGTGCAGCCGAACAAGGCCGTGGTCGGCGCCAACGCCTTCGCGCACGCGTCGGGCATCCATCAGGACGGTGTGCTCAAGGCGCGCGATACCTACGAAATCATGCGTGCGGAAGATGTGGGCTGGACCGCGAACAAGATCGTGCTGGGCAAGCTCTCGGGCCGCAACGCGTTTAAGCAGCGCTTGCAGGAACTGGGCATCGAGATGGAGTCGGAGCAGGACGTGAACGCCGCGTTCGCCCGCTTCAAGGAACTGGCCGATCAGAAGTCGGAAATCTTCGACGAAGACATTCTGGCCATCGTCTCGAACGAAGCGCAGGCGGAGAGCGGCGAGCACTTCTATCTGGTCTCGATGGCGCAGCACTCCGAGACCGGCGAGCGCCCGAGCGCGCGCGTGGTGTTCACGGCGCAGGGCAAGGAACTGGTGGGCGAGTCTGAGGGCAACGGCCCGGTCGATGCGGTGCTTAACGCCATTGAATCGCAGGTGCAAAGCGGTGCCGAGCAGCTGTTGTACTCGGTCAACGCGATCACCACGGGCACGCAGTCGCAGGGCGAGGTGACCGTGCGTCTGTCGAAGGGCGGCCGTATCGTGAACGGCGTCGGCACTGATCCGGACATCGTGGCTGCGTCCGCCAAGGCGTACCTGTCGGCGCTCAACAAGCTGTATTCGAAGGCCGAGAAGCTCAACCCGCAACTCACGCCGTAATGTTGCCGGTGGGCGGGTAAGGGAGACTGCGGTGCAATGACAGGGTTGATTGGCTGTCGTTTCATCCGGCACCTTATTCCTCCGGGCCGTAGAAAAAGCCGCCGCTTTCGTTGCAACGAGGGCGGCGGCTTTGTCGTCTCTGGCGGCGTGATTCTATTCGCTTGACCCGGCCCCCGGGGCCGACCCGAACATGCGCTCATCCCTAGCCCATGAAGGAGCGATGTATGGTGTCTTCCGATCGAAATCTCACGGCGTCCGAGGCGGCGCGACAGCTTGGCGCATCAGGCAAGGCGCTACGCCTCTACGAGCAACATGGCTTGCTGGCGCCGGGGCGCACCGCTGCCGGTTATCGCCAGTACCGCGCGACGGATATGGCGCGTGCCGGGGTGATCGTGGCACTGCGCAAACTGGGCCTGAGCGTCGCGGAGGTCAAGGCGGTGCTGGACGGCGATACACAGGCGCTGGTGCGAGCGCTCGATATGCATGAAGCGAGGCTTCTGCGCGACATGGCTGCCCGGGCGCAGCAGATTGCCCGGGTGCGCGAGTTGCGCGCCGAGCTTCGTGATGGACGAATGCCGGCCACCGGCGCGCTGGCACAACTGCTGCGCGATCAGCGTCACGATGAGCCGGGTGGGGCGCCGCTGGACGTCGGCTTCGCGTTGCCTTGGCCGTGGGGCGGCGAATGGTTCGAATTGAAGGACTTGCCAGCGATCACCTTTCTGACCGGTCCGTTGGGCAGCGGCAAGACGCGGCTGGCGCTGCAACTCGCCGAATCGATACCGGGTGCCACGTTCGTTGGTCTGGATCGAGTCGCGCCGGAGGGAGCCCCTGTTTTGGCGCGGGCTTCCGCTGACGATGCCGCGCGCATGGCGCGTGTCGAACGAGCTACGGCATGGATGCTGGATGAGGGCGGAGAGGTCAGTGCCGACTTGCGTGCGCTGCTGGTGGCGCTCGATGTTGACGACACCGTCGGGGACGACGTGGCCACTGTGGCGGATGCCTCTGACGCAATTGGCGAAGCCAACGAGGCCAACGGGAAACACACCTCTCCTGTCGTCGTTGTCGACATGGTGGAGCAAGGGTTGAATCAGGCGACGCAGGAAGCATTGATCCGCTTTCTGCGCCACCGTGCGGGCATGTCGTCGCAGCGGCTCATCTTGATGACGCGCTCGGTACACATTCTGGATCTGTCCGCCGTCGGGCCCAACGAGTTGTTGATACTGTGCCCGGCAAATCACGCGCCGCCGTTCAGCGTTGCGCCGTATCCCGGCGCGCGAGGCTACGAAGCGCTCGCGTCGTGTCTGGCACCGATCGATGTGCGGGCGCGCACGCAGGGCATGATCTCGTGGCGCCCGCCCGCGACCTGAGCCAACGGCTCAGAACATGTTGTTGTCGCGCTTCTCGTGCAGCGGATCCGGGCTGATCTGTGTGGTCTTCACGACACCATCGACATCGAAGTAGAAATTCATCATCGTGAACCACACGTCATCCTGCTTGAAGCGGTAAGTCCAGACTTCACGCTTCATCAGCGGAAAGGCCGACGTCTCGACCGGCTCGCCGAAATGATGCAGCACGTCGGTCTTGGTCCACTTGTCGATCTCGACCTTGTTGAACTCCGGTGTGGACAGGACCTGCGTGGTTTTCAGCAGGCGGCCCTGTGCGTCGAAGTCCACGGCAATGGTTTCTTCCCCGAACGGCTTGGTCGGGTAGAGCCATCGGGTGACGCCGGGGGCGAGCGGGTAGACCTCCTTCGGCTTGCCGAGCTGGGCCTGAACGTCGGCTTGCGACAGATTCGGTGACAAGGTTTGCCATGCCGGGGTGTAGCAGGCGGTGAGCGCCAGGGCCAGCGCAGTGGTGGCGAGCGTTGCGCACACTCTGGAAATCAGGGTCATGAATAGCCTCGCATTGACGCGGAAATACCGCACAGCGGCATGTCGCTAGCATACCGCCGTGTGACTTATCGTGGGGCGCCTCGGCTTGCCGGGTGCGGACCGGGCAGTTATGATTCGCGCCGAGAGAGTTACTGGGGCCTCGATGAAACTTCACGTCTTGCTGGCGCGCTTGTTGCCGTGCCTTTGCGCTGTTGGCCTGTTGGCTGCCACTGGACTGGCGCACGCTGCGCCGCCGATTCGCCTCGCGCTCATCGAAGGCATGAGCGGGCCGTTCGGCAATGCGGGGGCGATGGTCGAGCGCAATCTGCGCTTCGCGATCGAGCGCGTGAACGCCCGCGGCGGCGTGAAGTTGCGCGACGGCGCCCATCCGCTCGAACTTACCGTTTTTGATAGCAAAGGGGCGGTCGAAGACAGTCTGGTGCAGCTCAAGGCAGCCGGCGATCTGGGCATTCCCTTTGTCTTGCAGGGCAACAGCTCGGCGGTGGCGTCGGCCCTGATCGACGCGATCAACAAGCGCAACGCCCGCGAGCCGGGCCAGCGCATGCTGTTCTTCAACTACTCGGCGGTCGATACCGCGCTCACCAACGAGCAATGCAGCTTCTGGCACTTCGCCTTCGACGCGAATGCCGCCATGCGCATGCAGGCGCTGACCGAGGCGATCAAGGAAGATCCGAGCATCCAGAAGGTTTATCTGCTCAATCAGGACTACAGCTTCGGCCGGCAGGTCGCCGGGCTGGCTCGCCAGATGATCGGGGCGAAGCGCCCCGACGTGCAGATCGTGGGTGAGCAGTTCAGCCCGGTGGGCCGCGTGAAGGATTTCACGCCGTACCTCGCGCGCATCCGCGCGGCGGGTGCCGATACCGTGGTGACCGGCAGCTGGGGCAACGATCTCACGCTGTTGGTGAAAGCCGCGCGTGAGCAGGGCATGGAACTGAAGTTCTACACGTTCTACGGCAACGCGCTGGGCGCACCTGCTGCCCTCGGTGACGCCGGGGTGGGGCGCGTGTATGCGGTGGCCGAGTGGCACCCGAACGTAGGCGGCGAGGCCTCGGACGCGTTCTACAAAGCGTTTCGCGCGCGCTATCCGGAGGCCCGTGACGACTATCCGCTGCTTCGCATGAGCGTGATGGTCGACATGATCGCGTCCGCGCTCGAACAGGCGGGCACCACCGACGTGACGACCGTGGGCCGCGCGCTGGAGAACCGCCGCATTCGCGAGGCGCCCGCCGACGCGTGGATGCGCCCGAACGATCACCAGATGATCGAGCCGCTGTATGTCTCGGTCATGCGCCGTGCCGGCGAGCCGGGCGTGAAGTTCGACAACGAGGGCTCGGGCTACGGTTTCAAGACGGTGATGGAATTGCCCGCCAGCAAGGTGGCGCTGCCGAGCACCTGCCGGATGGCACGTCAGCGGTGATTGATGCGATTTTCGCGACAATCGACTGATTTTGGGCCGATTGTCCGGCGGATTTCCGGATTTTTCACCCCGAAATCGAGGCGTCAGGCCCGCCCGCCGGGGCGGGGCACGGAAAATTGTGGCGGCCTGATGGCAATTCCCGTATAATCGCGCACTTGCAGTTTTTGTTTATGCGCGGCGATGTCGCGCATGTTTTTGTAAGTTCACGGCACGGCCATTCTTCCGTGACCGCTTGTATCCAAGGAAAGCAAATGTCGAACGCAGAAATCAAGAAGTCGGACGTCGTGGCGCAATTCGCCCGCACGGCCAATGACACGGGTTCCCCCGAAGTGCAAGTTGCGCTGCTGACCACGCGCATCAACGAACTGACGCCGCACTTCAAGGCTCACATGAAGGATCACCACAGCCGCCGCGGTCTGCTGCGCATGGTGAGCCGTCGTCGTAAGCTGCTCGATTACCTCAAGGGCAAGGATGCAGACCGCTACCGCGCCCTGATCGAGAAGCTGGGCCTGCGTAAGTAAGCGATTACGATTACGACGAGATGCCTGTATCAGCGTGCTGATGCAGGCATTTTGTTTTTGGGCGACGCCAGACGAGCATCATTTTGATGTTTTTCAGGCGGCCAGCCCGGTCCTCGCACCGGGTTTCCGAGTTACGGGGCCTCGTCGGCAAGCAGGGCTTGTGTCATTCCAGGGTCGCATCAGAGAGCAGCACGGCAACGCGCCGAGCAACGCTGGAATGGCATAACACTCCCCCCTGTGCGGCGTCGGGACCACCCCGGCAGCGATATCGCGCCGCTGCTGCATTCGCGCGATTCGATAAAGGAGTGCAAATGTTCAATAAAGTCGTCAAGTCTTTCCAGTGGGGCCAAAACACGGTTCGCATGGAGACGGGTGAGATCGCTCGTCAAGCGTCGGGCGCTGTGCTCGTCGACATGGACGATACCGTCATTCTGGCAACGGTCGTTGGCGCAAAGAAGGCCAAGGCAGGCCAGGACTTCTTCCCGCTGACCGTCGATTACCTTGAAAAGACTTACGCCGCCGGCAAGATCCCGGGTGGCTTCTTCAAGCGTGAAGGCCGTCCGTCGGAAAACGAAACGCTGACGTCGCGCCTGATCGACCGTCCGATCCGCCCGCTGTTCCCGGAAGGCTTCTACAACGAAGTCCAGGTGGTGGTGCAGGTTGTCTCGCTGAACCCGGAAGTGCCGGCCGATATCCCGGCCCTGATCGGTGCTTCGGCCGCGCTGGCCATTTCGGGTCTGCCGTTCAACGGCCCGGTCGGTGCCGCACGCGTTGCCTACGTCGACAGCCAGTACGTGCTGAACCCGTCGCGTGAGCAGATCGCCAAGTCGCAACTGGATCTGGTCGTCGCCGGTACGGAACAAGCCGTGCTGATGGTGGAATCGGAAGCCAAGGAACTGCCGGAAGACGTGATGCTGGGCGCTGTGGTGTTCGGTCACGAGCAACTGCAAACGGCCATCAACGCGATTCACGATCTGGTGCGTGACGGTGGCAAGGCCGAGTGGGATTGGACCCCGGCCGGCAAGAACGAAGCCCTGATCGCACAAGTGACCGAGCTGGCTGACGCCTCGCTGCGCGCCGCTTACCAAACGCGTGAAAAGCAGGCACGTACGCAAGAACTGCGTACCGTGACGAGCGACGTGCTGGCCAAGCTGGGCGAAGCTGCTGCTGCCAAGGGCGAAGCGGCTCCGGACGCGATCGAAGTCGGCAACATCCTGTTCGATCTGGAAGCCAAGATCGTGCGTAGCCAGATTCTGGCAGGCGAGCCGCGTATCGACGGCCGCGACACGCGCACCGTGCGTCCGATCTCGATTCGCACCGGCGTGCTGCCGCGTGCGCACGGTTCGGCACTGTTCACGCGTGGCGAAACGCAGGCACTCGTGGTGGCCACGCTGGGCACCAAGAGCGACGAGCAGATCATCGACGCGCTGCAAGGCGAGTACCGTGACCGCTTCATGCTGCACTACAACTTCCCGCCGTTCTCGACGGGCGAAACGGGTCGCGTGGGTTCGCCCAAGCGTCGCGAAATCGGTCACGGCCGTCTGGCCAAGCGTGCTCTGGTGGCTTGCCTGCCGGGCGCTGACGATTTCGGCTACACCGTGCGCGTGGTGTCGGAAATTACCGAGTCGAACGGTTCGTCGTCGATGGCATCGGTGTGCGGCGGCAGCCTCGCCATGATGGACGCCGGTGTGCCGCTGACCTCGCCGGTCGCCGGTATCGCCATGGGCCTGATCCTCGACGGCAACAAGTTTGCCGTGCTGACCGACATTCTCGGCGACGAAGATCACCTGGGCGACATGGACTTCAAGGTGGCAGGTACGTCGAACGGCGTGACCGCACTCCAGATGGACATCAAGATCCAGGGCATCACGAAGGAAATCATGCAGGTCGCGCTGGCGCAAGCCAAGGAAGGCCGTCTGCATATTCTCGAAAAGATGACCGAAGCCCAGTCGGGCGTGCGTACGGAACTGTCGGAATTCGCACCGCGCATGGTCACCATCAAGATCAACCCGGAAAAGATCCGTGACGTGATCGGCAAGGGTGGTTCGGTGATTCGCGCGCTGACCGAAGAAACGGGCACCAGCATCGACATCTCGGACGACGGCGTGGTTACCATCGCCAGCCCGAGCGCTGAAGGTATTGCTGAAGCCAAGCGCCGCATCGAGCTGATCACTGTGGAAGTGGAAGTCGGTCAGGTCTACGACGGCACCGTGCTCAAGCTGCTCGAGTTCGGCGCGATTGTCTCGGTGCTGCCGGGCAAGGATGGTCTGCTGCACATCTCGGAAATCCTGAACGAGCGCATCAACAACATCAACGACTACCTGAAGGAAGGTCAGTCGGTGCGTGTGAAGGTGATCCAGCAGGATGACAAGGGCCGTCTGCGCCTGTCGCACAAGGCACTGACCGAAGAAGAGCGCGTTGGCGCAGCGGTTGTGACCAAGCACGAAGGGTAAGCCACGACGGGCCGGTCGTTGAACTAATCAACCCGGCTTCGCAGTGGTTTCGGTGAGGTGGCATGCTTGCATGCTGCCGCACTGAATGAGAACGGCGACTCTACGGAGTCGCCGTTTTTCATTTTTCGCACGAATCGGCAAAATAATGCGGAAAAAGTGCGAGAGGGGTATTTACAGGAAATGGGTTTGTCATTAGAATCTCATTTCTCTGTTCGGGGGGTATAGCTCAGCTGGGAGAGCGCTTGCATGGCATGCAAGAGGTCAGCGGTTCGATCCCGCTTACCTCCACCACGGATTCCGAAGCTTGATTTTTGGGCGCGTCGAAAGAGCAAGATTCTTGCAAAAACGATGCAAAAAACTTGAAAATAAAGCTTCACAAGCGAAGAAATGTTGTTTAGAATAGCGTTCTTCGCGAAATGCAGTAAAGAGAAGCAAACGCGAAACAGACAAAGTTTTGACGATTTTGTCCCCTTCGTCTAGAGGCCTAGGACATCACCCTTTCACGGTGAGTACAGGGGTTCGAATCCCCTAGGGGACGCCAGAATTGGTGCCGGTAGCGAGTCGGTGTCAGTTTGAAAATGCCACGAAGTCGGTGGCAAAAGCCCGCTGAAAGTTTGGCGGGTTTTTTTGTCGGTTTTGGAGCGGTAGTTCAGTTGGTTAGAATACCGGCCTGTCACGCCGGGGGTCGCGGGTTCGAGCCCCGTCCGCTCCGCCAAAACCTACGAAGTTCGGTGATCTGCGCATGAAAATGCTGCAATGCCGGACAACTAGCAGGAAAGCAAAGTGATTGACGTCACGATGCCACAGCAAGTTTGGAGCGGTAGTTCAGTTGGTTAGAATACCGGCCTGTCACGCCGGGGGTCGCGGGTTCGAGCCCCGTCCGCTCCGCCAAATAAAAAGCCTGTTCAACGAAAGTTGGACAGGCTTTTTTCTTTGGTGCGGCGTTTTTTGACGCGCTCCCGATAGGTTTCCCGGGAGCGTTATTTACCGCGAATTCATCTGAATTTTCTTCAAAAAGTGGCTTGCGGATGTTTCGCGCGATTTTCCAAAATCGCGCAGTTAGCTCGCATTACGTCCCTGTCGTGACAGCCACCTTCCGATGACCCTCTCCAGTGCCCTCAACGCACGAGGCAGGGACGCTTCGGATCGAACTTCCAGTTCGGGATCAAATACTGCATCGCCACGCTGTCATCGCGCGCGCCGAGTCCGTGTTCAAGGTATTGCGCATGAGCAGCTTCCACGGCGTCCATGTCGAGCGTCACACCCAACCCGGGTGTCGACGGCACCTGCACCTTGCCATTCACGATCTGGAGCGGGTTTTGCGTCAGGTACTCACCGTCCTGCCAGATCCAGTGCGTATCGATCGCGGTGATGTTGCCCGGTGCCGCAGCCGCCACATGCGTGAACATGGCGAGCGACACATCGAAGTGATTGTTCGAATGCGAGCCCCACGTCAGGCCCCAGTCGTTACACATTTGCGCGACGCGCACCGAGCCTTGCATCGTCCAGAAGTGCGGGTCGGCCAGCGGAATGTCCACCGACTGCAACTGAATCGCGTGGCCCATCTGACGCCAGTCGGTCGCGATCATGTTGGTGGCCGTCGGCAGGCCGGTGGCGCGCCGGAATTCCGCCATCACCTCGCGTCCCGAGTAGCCGTTTTCTGCGCCGCACGGGTCTTCGGCGTAGGCGAGCACGTCGTGCTTGTCGCGGCATAGGCGAATGGCTTCGGCGAGCGACCATGCGCCGTTCGGATCGAGCGTGACGCGGGCTTGCGGAAAGCGTTTCGCCAGCGCCGCGACGGCTTCGATTTCTGCGTCGCCGTCGAGCACGCCGCCTTTGAGTTTGAAATCCTGAAAGCCGTATCGCGCGTGGGCCGCTTCTGCCAGACGCACGACAGCATCGGGTGTCATGGCCACTTCCGTGCGCACGCGCTCCCAGTCGTCGCGGGCGTGGCGGTTGTCGTCATACGGCAAGTCCGTCGCATGCCGGTCACCGATGAAAAAGAGATAGCCCAGCATGGCCACTTCAGTGCGTTGCTGACCTTCGCCAAGAAGCGCTGCGACCGGCACTTCGAGATGCTGGCCCAGCAGATCGAGCAGCGCCGCTTCGAGCGCCGTGACGGCGTGAATCGTCGTACGCAGATCAAAGGTTTGCAGACCTCGGCCGCCGGCATCGCGATCGGCAAACGCGCGGCGCGTCTGGCCGAGAATCGCCTGCACATTGGCAATCGACTGGCCAACGACATACTGACGTGCATCTTCGAGCGTCTTGCGAATCGATTCGCCACCGGGCACTTCGCCAACGCCGGTGTGCCCGGCACTGTCTTTCAGAATCACCAGATTGCGCGTGAAGAACGGGCCATGGGCGCCGCTCAGATTCAGTAGCATGCTGTCGCGTCCGGCGACAGGAACGACGCGCAGTTCGGTAACGATGGGGGTTCGGGTCATGGCGAGTGAGGTCTTGTCTGACGAAAGCGTGAGTGGGTACATACAGGCTTGTTGTATGTCGTCAGACAACATTCTAGGGAAACTTCTTTCCGATGCCTTTCCGGGTATACCCTTTTACGAATGAAATTACCGGCGATAGAACTCAGTCAGGTGTTCAGCCGAGAGGGAAGGGATGGCATCACCCACCCGGACGCGCCTGCCGAATCTCGTACCGATCCGCCATGTTCTTGATGAAATAGTTGTCGTACAACGATGCGTCAGGAGCGTCCGCCAAGACTGCCTCCGCCATCGACACCCAACACCTGCCCGGTGACGAAGCTGGCCGATTCCGACAGAAAGAAGACGGCGGCCGAAGCAATTTCTGCGGGGTCGCCCAGACGGCGCATGGGGATCGTGGCGAGAATCCTGCGCTCGGCGTCGCTGCCGACGGGGCGCGATTTGCGGAACAACTCGGTTTCCACGGGGCCCGGCGCGACGGCGTTGCTGGTGATGCCGTATTCCGCGAGTTCGAGTGCCCACGTGCGCGTGCAACCCACTAACGCGCTTTTTGCTGCGGCGTACGCGGTGCGATCCAGTCCCCCGTAGATGGCCCGGCTGGTGATGTTGACGATGCGCCCGTAACGGCGCGCCTTCATGGCGCCGACGAAGTGTTGCGTCACCTGAATCGCTGCACGCACGTTCAGATCGAAGACCTGTTGCAGAGTGGCGAAGTCCAGTTGTTCGAGCGGTTGCGGCGACGCGATGCCCGCGTTGTTCACGATGCCGGTGATCTCGAAGCGCTCGCCGATACTGCGTAACGCATTGCCTGTCTGGTCGACATCGGCGAGATCGCATTCGACGAGCGTGCCGGGAAAATTGACGTCGGCCGTATGGCGCGCGATGCCCACGACGCGGTGGCCTTGTTCTGCGAGCAGGGCGCTGATCGCGAAGCCGATGCCGCGTGTGGCACCGGTGACGAGAAACGTTTGTTGAGGCATTTGGAAGCGGGCGCCGAAGCGAGCCTGCGAGGTCGGCCGGCGTTCTCAAAGGTGGCAGAACGAATGAGTGTATGCCTGAAGTGCGCCGACTGCCGGGCAGGCTCGGATGGCCCGATACCCCGCCGATATCACCCGGCGATCACTGGCCGATGCGTATCGGGTGCCCGGCTGACCAGCCAATCGATGAAGGTGGTCAGACGCGGGTCGTCGTCGGCCCGATACAGGCAGTGATAGGGCGGGCCTTCGAGACGGACGGTGTCGTCGAAGAGGGCGACCAGTTTGCCGCGATCCAGATCGTCCTGAATCACGGCGCGCGGGGCGAGACAGATACCGTGTCCGCTCGCCGCCGCGCGCAGCGCCAGCAGAAACTCGTCGAAGATCGGCCCGCGTAGCGTTTCGCCCACGCTGACCTGCGCGCAGTGGAACCAGTATTGCCAGCCTTGCGGCAGACCCGCGTAGTGCAGCAGCGGCGCATGAAGCAGATCGGCGGGGGTGTGCAGCGCGTCAAGCGACGGGAGATCCGGTGCGCAGACTGCCACGGCCTCGCTGCGCAGCCAGGGTTTCGAGATGAAGCCTTGTCGACGCAGTTCCGGGGTGTAGCGGCGAATCACGACATCGCTCGTTTCGTCGAGCTGCCCGACGTGTTGATCCGGCGTCGTGACGATTTCCACTTCGATATCGGGATGATGGCTGCGAAAGTGGGCCAGATGCGGCAGCAGCCACGCGTGGGTGAACGACGTCGAGGCGTTCACGCGAATCGGCAGGTGGTGGGTGCCATCCAGCATCTGCTCGGTGGCTTCGGCGAGCCGGCCTAGGCAGGCCGATACGTCCGTCCAGTAGTGACGGCCACGCACCGTGAGGCGCACGGTGCGGCCATCGCGTTCGAACAGTTTTTGTCCGAAAAAGGATTCGAGCACGCGAATTTGCTGGGCAACGGCGCTCTGGGTGACGTTCAGCGATTCGGCGGCAAGCGTCAGGCTGTTCAGCCGGCCGGCGGCCTCGAAACTTCGCAGAGCGTTCAGGGGTGGCAGTCGGCGCGAGGGGCGCAGGGGGCGCATGGCGGAACCTTGTAGAACGGCTAATGCGTTAGCAAGAATAAGTCGTTTGTGGCGGGCATCGCGGGTTCCTATTATAGGTGCGCTCTCTCGTCCTCCTAAGCTCATGAGTCATCTCTCGCCGCCGCACGCGTCTGTCGTGAAATCGCCTTGCCTTCCTGCCTTAGTCTGTCCTGTCAGCGGTACTGCCCGTCGCCTGCTGGCCGGTGTGGGGACTGCCATCGCAGGTCTCTCGTTGCTCGCCGGGATTTCCGCCTGCGCGAGCCCGCCGGCAAACGAGCGGGAGACGGGCAGCGGCGGGCAACTGGTGCGTTATAGCTCGCGGCAGGTCAGCGTCGATCTGACCGATGCGCAACGCGAGACGCTGCGGCAACTGCGGGATCATGTGCTCGCCGAAACGCAGCAGGCGCGCATTCTCGAGGCGATCTCCAGAACGCTCACCAAGGAGGGTTACGCGCCGGTGTCGGTCGATGCCGAGATGGGTGTCGTCGAGGCGGAGCGCAACACGGTGCTGGTGCCGAAATGGCGTCAGATTGCGCGGGGCGTTCTGAAGTCGCGCATCGGTGGTCTGCCGGCCAAGCCGGATCACGAGCGCATGGCGGTGATCGTCGCGGTGCGCTCGACGCAGGGCGAACAGGGCAAACAGGGCAAGTTAGGGGAACGGGGTGAGCGGGTTCAGCACGTCGAGCAGGGTTCGCTGGTGCGGGTGCGATTCGATCGCACCGTATGGGACAGCAATGGCGATGCGCGGACTGAGACCGTGCTGGAGAAGGATGTGTACGACGGGTTCTTCAGCGCGCTGGATCTGGCCGTTCGAGCCAACTAACGCGGACCAGCGCGGACCAGAGAGAAGCAGCGCAAAGGAGCGGGGCTGGCTTGCGCGTTAGCTCGCCAGACCTCGTCCACCTTTCGCGCTGGCGACCCAGCGCAGGTAGCACAGCAGGCCGCACGCCGCGACCGCGAGGCTCGCGCCGTTGGCAAACCAGAAGCCGGTGGCGCCGTGCAGCCATGCCGGGGAGAGCCCCCAGCTATCGAAGCCCAGCACGTAACCGCCACCCAAACCAACACCCCACAGCGACACCGCGTAGATGACGGTCGGGATGATCGCCACTTTCCATGCGCGCAGCACGAAGACGGCGCTCACTTGCAGTGCGTCGAACAGGTGATAGAACGCGACGAAGGCCAGCAGCGGTGTGGCCACGGCGGCGACCGCCGGGTCGGCCGTGTAGGCTTCCACGATCCATGGGCGGGTCAGCCAGACGAGGCTCGCCAGCCCTGCGCTGAGCGTGCCTGCGAACAAGATGCCGTGGCGTCCGACGAGGTGAGCGGCGTTGAAGTTGCGCGCGCCAATGGCCTGCGCCGTGAGTGTTGCGGTGGCAATAGCGATCGACATCGGCAGCATGTACGTCAATGCGCCGAGGTTGGCGGCGATCTGGTGACCGGCCAGTGTGGTGTCGCCCAGGCGCGTGATGAAGATCGCCATGAACGAGAACGCCGTGACTTCGATCAGGTAGCTCAATCCCATCGGCACGCCGAGCTTCAGCAGCGTGCGAATGGCGTGCCATTGCGGCCAGCAGAAGTGCGAGAAGATGCCGAATTCGCGCAGCTTCGAGTGCCGCACTATCAACGTGAGCCCCAGCGCGCAGGACACCCAGTTGATCGCTGTCGTCGCAATGGCGCAGCCCGTGCTGCCCAGCGGCGGAATGCCGATGCGCTCGACGCCATAAATCAGTGCGAGATTGAGCGGCACCTTTAGCGCAAGACCCGTGACCTGAATCGCCATGACGATGCGCGGTTGCGCGACGGCCGTCGACAGCGACGAGTACACGCGGAACAGCAACGCGGCGGGCAGGCCGAACGCCAGAATCTGGAGATAGGCACTCGCGCGCACTTCCAACGCAGGATTGGCTTCCGACAGGCGCAGGATGAATTGCGGATGCGTGAGCAGCAGGAAGCCCGGAATCGCCAGAAAGAGGGCGAGCCAGATCGCCTGACGCACTTCCTCGCCGATCTCCAGTCGCTCACCGGCACCAAAGCGTTGGGCGGCGATGGGGGAGAGCGCGACGAGAATGCCCATCAGCCCGACGTACACGGTGATGTAGATCGAGCCGCCGAGCGCGAGCGAGGCCAGATCGAAGGCCGAGGCGCGCCCGACCATCGCCGTGTCCATCACCCCGAAGGCGATGACCGCGAGCTGGCCGATCAGTACCGGCCACGCGAGCGCGGCGATGCGTTTGATGTCATGCCACATGGGAAGCGAGGGAGAGGTCAACGCGGACGCGCCGAACGGCGCCACGGACGCTCTTGCAGCACGTAGAGACGGAAGCGTTCGTCACGGTCGGCCGCACGGCGGCCTTCCCAGAGCTGGCGCCATTCGTAAGGGGCAAGCGAGAGCGGTTCGCTATAGTCCTGCGAGTCCTGACGCAACAGTACGTCGCAATCGTCGTTGCTTGAGCCGAAACGCATCTTGCCGAAGTAAGCGAACGACGCGAGCTGCGCATCGCCCACGCGCACCGTGCGAATGCAGGTGTAGTCCGCCGGAAGGTGCGCCGAAATCTGTGCGGCCACGTCGCGATACGTCCGGCCGTAGTTCACCACCGGCAGCCAGAGCGTCATGAGCAGTACCCACATCAGGGTCGTGCCGCCCGAGGAGAGCACCACGCTGCGCCACATGACCTTCGGGCTGCGCGACACGCGCCACGCGACGAGCGTGACCCAGGCACCGGTTACGGCGAGCGCGCTGATCAGCGTCACCCAGCTGAATTCCGGCACAAAACCGGGCACCAGACGTCGCAGGTTGCGGGCGATCTGCGCAGGGAATCCGAAAACACCTGCCAGCCACACGATCCATACGAAGCCGGCCAGCACCGTGAACGACAGCACGGCGAACCAGTCGATGGCGTTGACCGTGCCGCGTTTGAGCGACGGCAGGCCGAACGCGGCGATGATCGAGAGCGCGGGCAGGGCCAGCATGAAGAGCTGATTGCCCTGATGCGCTTGCAATACGATCAACACCAGCACCGGCACCGCGAGCGCCAGCGGAATGGCGATGTGCGGGGCACGGCGCATGCCGCGCCACGAGTACAGCGACCACGCTGCCAGCGGCCATGCCGGCCACGCGAACAGCGCCAGATTCTTGGTGATGTAGCTGAGCGAGTTGATCGACGGGCCACTGAAGGCGTCGACACCGATGTCGGCCCATTCGCCCAGCCAGCTACGTGCGCCGTCGGCGAACTTGAGTGCGGCGAGCGGCCATGCGCAGGCGATGATTAGCGCGACGGGTGTCGACACGATCAGCAGCATGCGCAGCGGTACGGCGCGGCACAGCACGCCCACGGCGATACCGGCAATCCACAGCGAGAGCGTCATCAGCGGCGACGACGCGAGCGCCATGCCGCCGAGGGCGAGGCCAAACCAGACAGCGCCCTGGCGCGGCTTGTCGAGGCTGCGCACCAGACCGTAGATCGCCATCGAGATGAGCGTCAGTTGCCCGACCGTGGCGGTGGTTTCGTGACCGCGTTCGGCCAGACCGAAGCAGGCGAGCAGAATCAGCAGCGCGCCATCGGCGAGGGTGCGGCCGTAGTCGCGCGGTTCGGGTTCGCCGCCGAAGGCATATTTGAACGGTTGCACTTCCGGGCGGCGGCCCAGCAAATAGGTGCCGTACCAGATGAACGTGCAGGTGGCGTAGAAGCACAGACCGGTGACGATGCGCGCGGCGTCCGGCGCGTCGAGCCACGAGAAAGTGCGAATGGCGAGGGCGCCCAGCCACGAGACCAGCGGACCCGCGTCATAGATCGGCTTGCCGGCGATGTTCGGCAGCAGCCAGTCGGACAGTTGGCCGTGCGCCATCGTCCACATGATGCCGAAACCGGCGGCGTCTTCGTTCTTCCACGGATCGCGACCAAACAACCCCGCCAGCACATAGATGACGCAAATGGCAAAGAGCAGCGAGCGAGGAAGCGCGCTGGTGGCAGAGGCGGTGATGCGAACTCGTTTCATAGGCCGGACGACGTTACCGGCCATGGGGCCGGATCGCGGAAAAACAGGGCGCGAGCCAGAAATGGCTCAGGAGAAAATTCGGGGAAACCAGAAAAGCCGACAGTATGACAGTAACCCGCAGCATGGCGCAGGCCACGCCCAACAAAAAAGGGCAGCCTGAGCTGCCCCTTTCCGATGCTTTCCAACGCCGGGGAATTTCTCCCCCATTTGCCAGCCCGCCGGACATGCCGTGGGCCAGTTTTGCGTTGTGCGGCGTGTCGCCTGTAAAACTTAGGCGACCTTGCCGCCGGCGCGCGTGCCGAACTTCTTCTTGAACTTGTCGACGCGGCCTTCGGCATCCATGATGCGCGTTTCGCCGGTGTAGAAGTTGTGCGATGCCGACGACGTATCCAGCTTCACGAGCGGGTACGACTTGCCGTCGATCTCAACGGTTTCCTTCGTCTGGATCGTCGAGCGGCTGATGAATTGGAAGTCGATGCCCGGCGTCATGTCCTTGAACACGACTTCGCGGTAATTCGGGTGAATGCCTTCTTTCATGATGGACCTTAGGTTAAGTCGGTAGCCAGTCTGCGCGGGAGATTCCCCGCTAACGCCGTCGCGCGCGTTTGAACATACAAACCTGTGCGACTGAAATGGCGTCAACCACTTTCCGGGTGAGCAAAACGCGCATTATGCCACGGAAATCCGGAATTCTGCAACGATTTCATGGGCTTGGCGCGCCGGGCGGCGGCGCCTCGCCGGCCGTTGGCGGTGTCGCGGCCGGATCTTGCAGGAAATACCGGGAAAACAGCGTGTACAGCGCTGGATATTCGGTGCGGAACGCCACCGGGGCGACGAAGAACGCTTCGGCGCAGACCGCGAAAAACTCCGATTCGTGCTCAGTGGCGTAAGGGTCGAGCAGCGAGGTCGACGCGAAGGCGTCCCAGTGGGCGTCCGGCACATTCGACACGTGGTGGCAAAACTCCTCGTAAGCCGGGTCGAAGACCTCGCACCACACCGGTTCCGTCAGATCTCCGTGCAGGCGCCGGATCAGCGGGGGAACGCCATCGGCTTCGCCGTTCTCCATGTCGATCTTGTGGACGAACTCGTGAATCACCACGTTGTAGGCCAGCACGTCGCTGGCTTGCACGTCCTGCCATGAAAGCACGACCGGGCCGCCATCCCAGGCTTCGCCGCTGGCCTCTTGTGCCACGTCGTGCACGACGCCGTCTTCGTCCTGCACCGTCTTGCGAATCAGAAACTCGCCCGGATAGAGCACGATGCCCGACCAGCCGCGATAGAGCGCGGGCGGCAGATTGAGGATCGGCAGGCAGGCCTGCGCGGCCACCGACACCTGCATGGCTTCCGTGAGCGGCAGGTCATGGGCGGTGGAGAAGTGTTTGCCGCCGAGAAAATCGGCAGCCAGTGCGCGTAGCTTGTCGAGATCGGCGGCGCTGCGGGAGGCCAGAAACGGCAGGGCATCGACGACTTCGCGCCAAAGGTCATCGTCAATGGCACGGCTTGGCGTGCGCGACGGCATGAGGCGTGACAGCAGGGCTTTGAGCATGACGGCCGGGGCAGCGACAGCAAGAGTGGGGCGCCGGAAGCGGGGTCGCAGGAACAGGCTTGAAACACAGGCCTGAACCCGTGTGCGTCCATGAGCGCGCCCTCCGGCGGGCACGTCACGATTCTAATTTAGCTGCTTCTGGAACGCTGCAAATATCGCGCCGCACAGCGCCACGATGGCAATGAAATGAAAGCCGTCGATAAACGACAGAAACGCTGCCTGCCGCTCGATCATCTGTGCAATCTGGGCGAGCGCCGCGCCGTGCGCCTGCGAGACCGCGACCCCCGCGTGCGTGAGCGCATTGGCGAGCGTGTCGAGCGTCTGCGTGAAGATCGGGTTGTAAGGGTTGGCGACTTCCGTGAGGCGGGTGCGATGCAGGGCTTCGCGATGCTGCTCGAACGCCACGATGGTCGACACGGCAAACGATCCCGAGAGCTGGCGCAGGATGTTCTTCAGCCGGTAGCCGTGCACGAAGCTTTCGTGATCGAACGTACGGAACGTGAGATTCGCGACCGGCAGCACCGTGAAGATCCCGAATACCGCTTTGAGCGCGAGCACCCCGTAGAGCTGATTTTGTCCGGCATCCGGTGGCATGGCGCCGAGCCACAGGCTGGTGGCGATCGTCATCACGAAGCCGCTCACGATCAGGTACTTCTTGCGCGTAATGAACTTCGCTACGCGGAAATAGGCCATGAGCAGGATGACCGTCAGCAGCGCCGAATAGCCGAGCAACTGCCCCGTGCGCTCCACCGTGAAATCGAGCCCTTGTTCGAGCAGGCGCGGCATCAGATAGCTCTGCGTGTTCGCCAGATAGTAATAGGCGGCGTAGAGCAGCAAACCGACTTGAAACTCGCGTCGGCGCAGCGACTGCAATCGGATGAACGGTGCCGGGTGTTGCCACTGGTGGTAGCCGAACCACACCAGCGCGCCCACGCCGGCAACCGTCAGTAGCGGCAGCCAGGGCGTTTGCAGCCAGAGCGTGTAACGCATTTCCTGAAGCACGACCTGAAACGCGCCCATCGCGAGCGCGAACGCCATGAACGGTGCGAAGGGGTAGCTGCCGCCGGTGGCGCGATCACGCAATCGGCCGACATCCGGAATGGCAAACCAGGCGAGGGCGGCGAGCAGCACGGCGGGTGGTGCGGTGCACAGGAACAGCGTGCGCCACGTGTACGCCGAGACCAGCATGCCGCCGATGAGCGGGGCGGCGGCCGAGCCCGTGAACAGCAGCAGGGCGAACGTCTGTACCGTTTTGCCGCGACGCTCAGGGGGCACGCTGACTTGCGCGAGGATCCGGCAAGAGCTCATCCAACTGCCCGCGCAAAAGCCTTGGCAGGCCCGGGCGATCACGAGTTGCGTGACGCTTTCACTGGTTCCCGCGAGCACCGCGCCGCACGCGTAGAGCAGCAGTGAGGCGGTGAGATAGCGCCGGTAGCCGATGCGTTCGACGAACCATTGTTGTTTGAGAATGGCGAGCACCGAGGCGATGCCGTAGGCCGTCGTCATCCAGACGAATTCTTTGGGCGAGGCGTCGACGCCGCCCGAGACGTAGACCGCAAAGTAGACCAGCAGCGCGTTCTCGAAGAATTCGAGTCCCGGGATCAGGCCCAGCGCGTAGCGATAGGCTTCGGCGCGGATGGGGCGCCGCGAGCCGGTGCCACTGGCGCTGCTGGCACCACCCGGCGCCGGCGCGCGGGGCGGCGGTGCAGAAGCGGAACCGGTGGGCGGGGTGGCAGAGGTCATGGCGGGCGAGGGGCGTTACGATTTGCGCAGTTTGGCCGCGCGTTCGGCGAGTAACTCGTCGGCGGGAACGCCTTGAAGCCGTTGGTCGATGTATTGGAGGTCGTGGGTGATTTGCGCTTCCATCTTTTCGGCTTCACGCAGTTCGCGCCGGACTTGAGCAGTGCGTTCGCGCAGCGTTTCGAGTTGCGAATGGAGCGCGTCGCGCACGACTTGGAGGTCTTCGTCATTCATGCGTGACTTGCCGGCTTCGACCAGACGCATGGGACGTTTGAGCATCTCGGTGATGGCGGCGATGGAGAAGCCGAGCGAGCGCATGCGGAGAATGCGGCCGAAGGTCGCGAGGTCGGCCTGCGTGTACATCCGGTAGCGGCCTTCGCTGCGGGCGGGCACGACGAGATTGAGTTCCTCGTAGTACTTCAGCGTGCGCGCCGTGACGCCGAGTGCCGTCGCGGCTTGGCTGACCGTCAGCAGGGCGTCGTCGCTAGGTGAAGCGTGTTCGGTGGGATCTGCGGGCATGGCTGCGCCTCCGATCGAGAATGGCGCATCGTAGCACAACATGTACGTGAACGTACAGGTCTGAGTGGGGCGAGGGAAGTTGGACCGCAAGCCGCTGGAGAGGCGGGGAACAGGGGCTTCGCAGGAGGCCCCCTGCGGAGGTGCGGGCGGGTGGCCAAAGCCCCTTCCTATGCGTTGCGGAAAGGGGCTTCGGTCGGCCTTGGCGGGCGGTTACGACGAGGCGTTAGCGCCCTGCTTCATTCGGTGCGGTTTCCCAGCGAATGGCGCGAACACCGGGCGTATCGCCGAGGGTGGAGACAAGGTGGACCAGCGCGGCGCGCCGGCTGCGTTCGCAGCGCAGGACGTAGTCGAGTTCCAGCAGGTAGCCGCCCGAGCGATCGGCGCGTGCGGCGGTTTCCAGCTTGAGTTGATGGGTTTGAAGAGCGGTGCGCACCTTGACGTCGATGGCGCTGGCCTTCGAGGCGAGCGTGAGCACGACCAGCCGGTATTGCGGCGAAGTCGTCGCGGTGACTGGCGTGGCGGGCGTACGGGCGCGATGGCGGCCGAACAGCGTGGGGATGAGCATTTGCAGCGTCATGGGTCCTCCTGAATCAAAGGCCGGGTGCGTGGCCTGAGACGGCGGATGCCGGGGCTTGGCGGCGTGTTTCGCTAATGCAGCGTAGTGCAGCGAAATGCAGGGCACGCGTGCAGGCCTTGGGCCCGCGCACATGGCGGCGCTGCGAATGCTGAAACACGTGAAGGCTACGCAAGCGTCGACAGGCTAGGCGTGCGTGTGTTTGCTGCCAGTGGGCTGGCGAGCCAACACGCGCATCAAGCGTGTCGTACCCGGGTGCGCGAAGGCATCCGGTGATAGCTGAACTGCGGTGGGGGTGCTGTGAAACGTGATCGCTGCCGATGAAATCGGTGCGATCGATGCACTACCGCTGCGACATTGGGGGCCGGCAGCGGCAGTCGGGGGACGACTGCGGGTTACCGGGCCAACGCCTCGTCGGTCATTGCCGACGCTTGCGTGCTACTAGAGCAACTGCCCACGGAAAACTCCGTCGTTATTGGAAAGACGTGATTTTAGGTTTTTACCGCGCTTCTGTAAAGAACGTGGCGCGATTTCGCGGCGTTTTGTCGCGAAATTGACGATATTTTTACGGAAAACGGGGCTTTTCGAGCGAAAGGCGCTGAAACCGGCCGAGACGTCAGTCCGGCAGCACCTTGCCCGGGTTCATCAGGCCGAGCGGATCAAACGCGGCCTTGATCTGGCGCATCAGTGCCAGTTCCACAGGCGACTTGTAATGTGCCGAGGCGTCGCGCTTGAACTGTCCGAGCCCGTGTTCCGCGCTGATCGTGCCGCGATGGGCATGCACGCTGTCGTGTACCGCCAACGTGACCGGCGTTTGCAAGTCGCGCAGGAAGGTTTCCGGATCGACGCCGTCCGGTGCCATCACGTTGTAGTGCAGATTGCCGTCGCCCAAGTGCCCGAACGTCACCATGCGGGCGCCCGGTGCGATCTTTTGCACGATCGGATCGGTTGCTGTGAGGAATGCAGGGACCTGTGACACCGGCACCGCAATGTCGTGCTTGATGTTCAAGCCGGTGGCCGACTGGGCGAGCGGAATGCTCTCGCGAAGGTGCCAGAGCGCATTCGACTGCGCGAGGCTGGCCGCGACGATGGCGTCGCGCACGATGCCGCGCTCGATGGCGGCCGCGAGCAGGCGCTCCAGCAAATCGCGCGCATGCGCTTCGCTCTCGTTGTCGGAGAGTTCGAGCAGCACCGCTTGCGGATGCGTTTCGGCAAACGGATAACGCTGCTGCGGGAAGACCTGCGCGACGAGACGCAGGCAGAAATCCGACATCAGCTCGAAGCCCGTGAGCAGCGGGCCTGCCATCGACTGCGCGAGATTGAGCAGCGCCAACGCCTGCGCCGGGCTATCGAGCGCGGCGAGGGCTGTCATACGTGCAGCGGGTTGTGCAAAGAGTTTCAGCGTCGCGGCGGTAATCAGGCCGAGCGTGCCTTCCGCGCCGATGAACAGATCGCGCAGATCGTAGCCGGTGTTGTCCTTGCGAAGGCCGCGCAGGCCATCCCACAATTCGCCTTGCGGCGTGACCACTTCCAGACCGAGACACAATTCACGC
Organism: Pandoraea sp. PE-S2R-1; assembly: GCF_002179865.1. Lineage (NCBI taxonomy): Bacteria > Pseudomonadati > Pseudomonadota > Betaproteobacteria > Burkholderiales > Burkholderiaceae > Pandoraea > Pandoraea sp. PE-S2R-1. The sequence goes on from NZ_NGUR01000007.1 coordinate 683,147, forward strand.
GCATTGCCGTAACGCAGCACTGCGGTGCCGCCTGCGTTCGTCGCCAGATTGCCACCAATCGTGCAACTGCCTTCCGCCGCGAGGCTCAACGGGAACAGGCGCTGCGCGGATGCCGCTGCGGCCTGCACATTGGCCAGCAGGCAACCGGCTTCGGCGGTGAGCGTCATGTTGTCCGCATCCACCTGACGAATGCGGTCCAGACGTCGCAGGCTGATGACCACCTGCCGCCCGCTCGCATCCGGTGTCGCGCCGCCTGCGAGCCCCGTGTTGCCGCCTTGCGGCACCATCGACACTCCATGTGCGACGCACAACCGCACGAGCGCAGCCGTCTGCATGGCATCGGCGGGGCGCAGCACGGCGAGCGCGCGGCCCACGTAACGCTTGCGTTGGTCGATCAGATACGGGGCGACGTCCGAGTCTTTATGCAACACGTGATCACGGCCGAGCAGGTCGATGCAGGCGGTGAGGAATGCGGTGTCGTTCATTGCGGCTGACGCGCTGCCGTTGCCTGCTGGCCGCGAGCCTTCGCGGCGCGCTTGAACGGGCGCAGATAGAAAACGGTGGCGAAGAAGAACACGGCCGACAACGCCGTTTCGATCCATGCGAGCAAGACGGACGGCCCCGTATCGGTCATGCCGCGCACGACCCCTTCGGCGAGAAACAGCAGGATGAACATGCTCGACCATTGCAGCGTGTACAGATTGCCGCGCAGCACACCGCGCAACGGCAGCAACAGCAGCAGCGCCTTGAGCACCAGCCACGACCCGCCCGGACGCAATGGCGCAAGCCAGAGCTCCCACGCGACCGAGAGGGCAATCAAGGCGAGCAGGCTGGCGATGCTGATGCGGCGTAGCGTGCTGGACGCGTCAGCGACGCCCGGAGCGGTCGATGCCGCTGCCGTGGCCGCACCGGCCGAGCCAGAAGCATGGGGCGTTTTCGACGTTCCCGACGTTGCCTGCTGCGGGGCAGGCAAGTCACGCGGATCGATCGATTCAGACTCGGGCGGTGTTGCAGTCATGGGCTGTCTCGGTTGCCTTAACTACTACGACTACTGCATGGGGTGACGTGCGGCGCGCGTCGCCTCTGGATGGGCGTTCCCGGCGCAGTCACGCAAAGAACGTCATTCTGCCAGCTTGAGTGCCGCGCGTGCGAGACGCGCGCCGAGTGCCGACGCCAACTGGCGCTCGTCCGCCGAGAGCGGGTTGCCGTCGTGCGCGAAGTGCGTTGCGCCATAAGGCGATCCGCCCGTGCGCGTGCTCGACAATGCCGGCTCTGTGTAGGGCAGCCCCATCAGCAACATGCCGTGATGCAACAGCGGAATCATCATCGACAGCAACGTACTTTCCTGACCGCCATGCAGGCTGGCCGACGACGTGAACACGCACGCGGGCTTGCCCGAGAGCGCGCCCGAGAGCCACTGCGGCGTGGTGCCATCGAGGAAATACTTCAGCGCGGCGGCCATGTTGCCGAAGCGCGTGGGCGAGCCGAGCGCGAGACCAGCGCATTCTTCGAGGTCGCGCAGTTCGACGTAAGGCGGGCCGCTGTCGGGAATGTCGGGGGCGCTGGCTTCACATACCGTCGAGACGGCGGGCACCGTGCGGACGCGAGCTTGCGCGCCCGGCACGCTGTCGATGCCGGAGGCGATGCACTGCGCGAGTTGAGCGGTCGTGCCGTGACGGCTGTAGTACAAGACGAGAATTTCGGTCATGAAGCGTGCGTGTCGAGTGAAAACCCAGCAAAAAGTACGGGTATTATAGGGCGTTCCTACGCGAGTACCGTGGCTCTTGTCCTTGCGTGGCACGGCTTCTCCGTTGTCCCTCGGTTGTTCTGCTTTCGTTCTGCTTTCGTTCCTCTGCTGTTCTCTGTCTGTATTCAGGAGCCCGATTTGATCAAGCTGTCCCGCATTAACTGGAACAACGTTCGCCAACTGCTGAAATACGCGCTTGCGCGCGCTCAGGACGACCGGATTCCCCAGGTTGCGGGTAGCCTCACGTTCACGTCGATCCTCTCCATCGTGCCGCTCTTTGCCGTGACGTTCGCGTTGTTCACGGCGTTCCCGATTTTCAAATCGTTTCGCGACTCGCTACAGGGCTTTCTGATCGAGCACCTGATGCCGGAGAGCGTCAACGCGCAAATCTTCGGCTATCTCAACCAGTTTGCGTCCAAGGCCACGAGCCTCACCGCGTTCGGCCTGATCGGTCTGCTGGTGACTGCCGTGCTCACGTTGATGACTGTCGAGTCCGCGTTCAACGTGATCTGGCGCGTGCCGCGCCCGCGTCCGCTGGCGCAGCGGCTGCTGATCTACTGGAGCCTGCTCACGCTCGGGCCGCTGCTGTTCGGCGTGAGCCTGTCGATCAGCTCGTACATTTTCACGCAGTCGATGTCGCTGGTCAGCACGCTGCCGCCTGCCGTCGCCTCGCTGCTCAGTCTGATTCCCCCGGCGCTGACGGCCGTGGCGTTCATGTTGATGTATCTGTACATGCCCAACTGCAAAGTCGACTGGCGCGATGCGCTTGCCGGTGGTGTAGTGGCCGCGGTGGCGCTGGATCTGACCAAGCGCGGGTTCGGTTTGTACATCCGGCAGTTTCCGACGTACACGGCGGTCTATGGGGCATTTGCGGCCGTGCCGATTTTCCTGTTGTGGATCTATCTGTCGTGGCTGGTGGCGCTGCTTGGCGCAACGATCGCATCCGTTCTGCCCGCGCTGCGGCTTGGGCATTTTCAGTACCCGCGCTTTCCGGGCAGCGATCTGCTCGATGGCCTCACGCTCATCCATTTGCTCAATGAGGATCGGGAGTCGGGCGGAAATGGCCGTACGACGGTGGAACTGGCCCGTGCCATGCGCACGAGTCTCGACCATGCCAACGAGCTGCTTTTGCGGCTCGAACGAATGGGCTGGGTTGGCCGCCTGATGATGCAACCGCCTGCCGAGCGCTGGCTGCTGCTGGCAAATCCGCATACGGCAACGCTATCCCCGCTGGTCGCAAAATTCGCGTTGAACGTGGAGGAATTGGCCCGGCAGATGGAGCGCCACGCGCTCGATGGGGCGCACGTGGCCGAGATTCTGCGAGAGGGCAAATGGGACGTGCCGCTCATCGACGCGCTGCCGCGCGAAGTCCCGCCGGACGATGGCACGTCGGCGGCGGTGCCTGAGAGTGGCGAAAACAGTGAACGAGGCGAAGGCCGTGAAGGTGAAGGCGCTAGAGCTTGATGCGCCCGAGGCAGATGTCGCGAAACATCACCCAATCGCCCAGCAGGCTGTAGAGCGGGTGGCGAAACGTGGCCGGCCGGTTCTTCTCGAAAAAGAAGTGGCCGACCCACGCAAATGCATAGCCGCACACGACGGCCGCCGGCAGCCACCAGACGTTGCCGGTGAACGCAAACACCAACACGCACGCAATGACGCCCCACGAGCCGACGAAGTGCAGTCGGCGGCAGGTGGCGTTACGGTGTTCGCCCAGATAAAACGGGTAGAAATCCGCAAACCGCTGAAACGCGGGTGCGGCGTCGTGGGAATCTCGCATGACCGGCCTCCTTTGCGAGTTGACGCATTAAGTGTCTCGCTCAGTGTCGCATGAATTGCACGAGGGCATCGAGCAGTGCGTCTGGCTGTTCCGTCATGATCGCGTGGCCTGCGTTGACGGTCTGAACCGTCACGGGGGCGCCGCCTTCACGCAAGGCGTCGAGCAGTGCCTTCGCGGCGCGCGGGGGCGTCATCTGATCGCGCTGCCCGAGCACCGCCAGCACGGGACACTTCACCTGAGCGGCGGCCTCCCAACCCCGATCGTAGCCATTGCAGGCTTCGAAGTCGGTCAGGAACACCTTTTCCCCCGGATTCCGCTTCGCCACGCGCTCCATCAGCCGCTGGTTGCCGCCCCACGTCCAGAAACCCGGCCCGGGGGCTGACGGCTTGGCGGCCATCGTGCTGTGCGACCACTCGTTGACCAGGGCGATGGCTTCCGGCTCGCGCTGTGCGGCGGCGTCCAGCAGCGCGTCGGAGACTTTCATCGGATACGCCGTGCCGACCAGCGCAATTTTCGACACGCGCGCCGGATGACGTGCGGCCGCGTCGAGCGCAATCAGCGAGCCCATACTGTGGCCGACCCACGCGGCGGTATCGACGCCTGCCGCATCCAGCACGGCGGCCACCCAATCGGCCAGCGCGCCGATGCTCGTCAGCGGCGCGCCGCTGCTGCGATGGTGGCCGGGCAGGTCGAGCGCGAGCACGTTCATGCCGTGATTCGCGAGATAGCGGCTTTGCAGCCCCCACACGCTGTGATCATGCTGGGCGCCGTGCAAAAAGACGACCGTTGGCTGTGACGGCTGAATCGGTTTGCCTGCGGTGTACGCGTAGACGGTGTTGCCCGCGACATTGAAGTTCATGAATCGTGTCCCCGTTATCGTTTGGTCGATGCCGATGCCTTCAGGCCGCGCTTGAGGTCTTGAATCAGATCGTCCGGGTCTTCCAGACCGATCGACAGACGCACAGTGCCTTCGCCAATACCGGCCGCCGCCAGCGCAGCCGCGTCCATGCGGAAGTGAGTGGTCGATGCGGGATGGATGACGAGCGAGCGGGCGTCGCCGACGTTGGCCAGATGCGAGAACAACTGCAACGATTCGATGAATCGGCGCCCGGCTTCCCGGTCGCCTTTCAGATTGAAGCTGAACACGGCCCCCGCGCCGCGCGGCAACAGCCGCTTGGCGAGCGCGTGATCCGGGTGCGTGGGCAGTTCGGGGTAGGCGACCGACGCCACCGCTTCATGCCCGGCCAGAAACTCGACCACGCGGCGCGCATTGTCGACGTGCCGGGCCATGCGCAGCGGCAGTGTTTCGATCCCTTGCAGCAACTGCCACGCCGCCTGCGGATGCAGACACGCGCCGAAGTCGCGCAACCCCTCGCGGCGCGCGCGCAGCAGGAAGGGGGCAACGGAGCTTTCTTCGGCAAATACCATGCCGTGAAAACCGTCGTAAGGTTCCGTCAGCTCGGGAAATTTGCCGCTCGCTTCAAAGTCGAACGTGCCGCCGTCGATCAGCACACCGCCGATCGTCGTGCCGTGTCCGCCGAGAAACTTGGTGGCCGAGTGATACACGAGATCCGCGCCGTGATCGAACGGCTTGATCAACCATGGCGTGGTGAACGTGCTGTCTACCATCAGCGGCACGCCGGCGTCGTGGGCAATTTGTGCGACGTTCGGAATGTCGAGCACGTCGAGCCCCGGGTTGCCGAGCGTCTCACCGAAGAAGAGGCGCGTCTCGGGCCGTACCGCCGCACGCCAGCCGTCGAGATCGCCGGGGCGCACGAACGTGGTTTCGATGCCGAAACGGCGCAGCGTGTAATGCAGCAGGTTGTGCGAGCCGCCGTACAGCGCGCTCGATGCCACGATGTGCGCGCCCGCGCCCATCAACGTGGCAATGGCCAGATGCAGCGCTGCCTGACCGCTCGCGGTGGCAATCGCCCCGACGCCGTTTTCGAGTGCGGCCATGCGCTCTTCGAACACCGCGTTTGTCGGGTTCGATATGCGCGAGTAGACATGCCCGGCGCGCTCCATGTTGAAGAGCGCGGCGGCCTGATCCGAGTCAGTGAAGACGAACGACGTGGTCTGGTAGATCGGCGTGGCGCGTGCCCCCGTGGTGGGGTCGGGGGCGGCCCCGGCATGCAGGGCGAGCGTGTCGAAATGCGGTACGGACATATCGGTGATGGCCTCGTAGCACAAGAAGGAACAACGGAAAATGGGCTGGCAAGTCACGAGCGAGAACGTCGGCGGCAAGACCCATGACGCGCCGGCGACACTGAAATGTCATGTTCACGGCACGCTCACTTGACGTATACGGCAATCCTAGCACCACCTTCGTGCGCATCGACAGGCTTTCGTGGGGGCGTCAGGGAAATTGCGGTGCTATCCGAGCCGGTGCATCAGGTGTTGTCCGAGCGAGAGGGCAGAATCGGCCGAAAACCCGCGCCACACGGCGATGGACGGCCCATCGCGCCTTTCCTTTTGGGAAGCTTTCCGATAGCATCACTTCAACTAATTACAATTCAGTGCGGAGACGCTGGCAGACCTGCCGGTGATTCGCGTCGCCATTCGGATTTTTGAATTTTCGAACTTTCGAAGTCCGGCGGTCGTTTTCGGCAGCGTTCCGAAATCGCCGCCCGAGTCATGCAAAGAGGAGTGTGTGCCATGCGTGTGTCTGACATCCTGAAGGTAAAGGGCAACACCCTTTTCACCGTGACCCCGGAAACGTCGCTGGCCGAAGCCGTCGACACGATGGCGGAGCACGATATCGGTTCGCTGGTCGTGATGGAGTTCGGCGATCTGGTGGGCATGCTGACGTTCCGGGAAATCATCAATACGATCAGCAAGAACGGCGGCACCGTCGGGACGTCGACGATCCGCAAGGTCATGGACGATCACCCGCTCACGTGCACGCCTGAAACGGACGTCAACGAAGTGCGCCGCATGATGCTGGAGCGTCACGCCCGCTATCTGCCGGTCATGGACAGCCGCACGTTGATGGGCGTGATCTCGTTCTACGACGTGGCGCGTGCCGTTGTCGAAGAGCAGTCGTTCGAGAATCGTATGCTCAAGGCCTACATTCGCGACTGGCCGGCTGAGGAAGCGGAAAGTACCAAGTGAGCGAACCGAGCCAGCGCGGGGTGCGCGGCGAGGGCCACCAATCCCGGTTATTGAAAGAGCGTCGTTTCGCGCCGTTTTTCTGGACCCAGTTCCTGGGCGCGATGAACGACAACGTGTTCAAGATCGCGTTCACGTCGCTCGTGACGTATCACGCGACCCTCTTCCAGAATGTCGACGGCAAGACGGCCGCGTTCCTGATTTCCGCGATCTTCATTGCGCCATTTCTGCTGTTTTCTGCCACAAGCGGTCAGATTGCCGACAAGTGGGACAAGGCGCGCCTGATCCGCTTCGTCAAGACGCTGGAGATCGCCATCATGGTCGTGGGTGCGGCCGGCTTTCTCTGGGCGAGCGCACCGCTGCTCTACGTCTGCACATTCCTCATGGGGTTGCACTCGACGCTGTTCGGGCCGGTGAAGTACGCCTATCTGCCGCAGCATCTCGGTAACCATGAACTGGTGGGGGGCAACGGGCTGGTCGAGATGGGCACGTTCGTGGCCATCCTGATCGGCACGATCATCGGCGGCGAGATTGCGGGCGTCGGGGCATCGGCGCTGCCGTGGCTCGGTGGCGTGTGCGTCACGCTGGCGCTGCTCGGGCGGCTCGTTTCCACGTGGGTGCCGTCGACACCGGCCGCGCAGCCGGATCTGCGCATCAATTGGAATCCGTTCACGGAAACGTGGCGTAACCTGCGCATCGCCCGCACCGATCGCGCAGTGTTCCTGAGTCTGCTGGGCATTTCGTGGCTGTGGTTTCTGGGGGCGACATTTCTCGCGTCGTTCTTCAATTTCTCGCGCGATGTGCTGGGGGCCAACCCGAATGTCGTGACGCTGCTGCTCGCCATGTTCTCGGTCGGTATCGGTATTGGCTCGATGCTGTGTGAACGCTTGTCGGGCGGTAAGGTGGAAATCGGGCTTGTGCCGTTCGGCTCGATCGGCATGACCGTCTTCGCGGTGGATCTGTACTTTGCGAGTCGCGGCGGCGTGCCCGGCGCGACCTTGCAGACCGTCGGCCAGTTTCTCGCCCAGCCGGGCCACTGGCGCATTCTGGCCGATCTGTTCCTGCTGGCGATGTTCGGCGGGTTTTACAGTGTGCCGCTCTACGCGCTGATTCAGAGTCGCAGCGCACCGTCGCACCGCGCGCGCATCATCGCCGCCAACAACATTCTCAATGCGTTATTCATGGTCGTGTCGTCGCTGATGGCCATGGCACTGACGCGCGCCGGTTTCACCATCGATCAGTTGTATCTCGTGACCGGGATTCTCAACGCACTGGTGGCCGTGTATCTCTATGCGTTGTTGCCCGAGTTCCTGATCCGGTTCGTGATGTGGTTGCTGCTGCATACGGTCTATCGCATCGGGGTCAAAGGCGCCGAGCGTATTCCGGATGAGGGGCCGTGTGTGCTGGTGTGCAACCACGTGAGCTTCGCGGACGCCGTGGTGATCGGTGCGTCCATCCGGCGGCCGGTGCGCTTCGTCATGGATCACCGGATTTTCCGTATCCCGGTGCTGTCCTGGTTCTTCCGGACCGTCAAGGCGATTCCGATTGCGCCGGCGCACGAAGATGCACAAGGTCTGACGCGCGCTTACGAAGCTATTGCGCAGGCGCTCGACGCGGGAGAAGTGGTCTGTATTTTCCCGGAGGGCAAACTTACGGCGTCCGGCGAGTTGCAGGCGTTCCGGCAAGGGGTGCGGCGTATTCTCGATCGGTCGCCCGTGCCGGTCGTGCCCATGGCGCTGCGCGGGCTGTGGGGCAGCTTCTTCTCGCGGCATGGCGGCGCAGCGATGACGCGTCCGTTCAAGCGCGGCATCCTCAACCGGCTGGAACTGGTCATCGGCGAGCCGGTGACGGCCGTGCAGGCGACCCCCGAGGTGCTGCGCGAGCGTGTCCTTGAATTGCGAGGTCCTTGGCCAGTCTGAGCGCGGCGGGGCGGGATCGCTGGCATAATAGGGCCTTCCCGTCTCACCCCAACCTGATCCCCGTATGTCTGGCAATACGCTTGGAACCCTGTTTACCGTCACCACTTTCGGCGAATCGCATGGCCCGGCCATCGGCTGCGTCATCGACGGCTGCCCGCCGGGAATGGCGCTCACGGAAGCCGACATTCAGGTCGAACTGGATCGCCGCCGCCCCGGCACGTCGCGCCACGTCACACAGCGCAACGAGCCCGATGCCGTCGAGATTCTCTCCGGTGTCTTCGAGGGCGTGACGACGGGCACCCCCATCGCCTTGCTCATCCGCAATACGGATCAGCGCAGCAAGGACTACGGCAATATCGTCGAGACCTTCCGTCCCGGCCATGCCGACTACACCTACTGGCAGAAATACGGCGTGCGCGATTATCGCGGCGGTGGCCGGTCGTCGGCGCGTCTGACGGCACCGGTGGTGGCAGCGGGCGCCGTTGCCAAGAAGTGGCTGGCCGAGCGCTATGGCGTGCAGATTCACGGGTGCATGACGCAACTCGGCGACATCGAAGTGCCGCAGACCGATTGGTCGCAAGTGTCGCAAAACCCGTTCTTCGCGGCGAATGCCGACGTCGTGCCGCAACTCGAAGCCTATATGGATGACCTGCGCAAGGCGGGCGACTCCGTCGGCGCGAAGCTGCGCGTGGTGGCGACGGGCGTGCCGGTGGGTCTCGGCGAGCCGCTGTTCGATCGCCTCGATGCCGACATCGCTCACGCGATGATGGGTCTCAACGCCGTGAAGGGCGTCGAGATCGGTGCGGGTTTCCGCAGCGTGACGCAAAAGGGCTCGGAGCACGGTGACGAGCTGACCCCGGAAGGCTTCGTCGGCAACAATGCCGGCGGGATTCTGGGCGGTATTTCCACCGGGCAGGATGTCGACGTTTCTATCGCCATCAAGCCGACCTCGAGCATTCGCACGCCGCGTCGCTCCATCGACAAGGCCGGCGATGCGGCGACGGTCGAAACGTTCGGGCGTCACGACCCGTGCGTCGGCATTCGCGCAACGCCGATTGCCGAGGCGCTGCTGGCCTTGGTGCTGATCGACCACGCACTGCGTCATCGCGCGCAATGTGGCGACGTTCATGTCGGCACGCCGGTGATCGCTTCGCACGCACCGGAGTAAATTTGCGACAGGTTTGCGGCGGCGCTGACCGTTCGCAACGCTCGCAAGCTGCATAAAAAAACGCCAGACAGAGTTGTCTGGCGTTTTGCTTTTCTACCGATCGCTACCGACCTATTCCTTGCACTGCGTGATCGGTTGCTCACCCTTCGCGGTGTACAGCGTGCCTTGCGGCCCTTTGCTCCACCAGATCAGTGTCCGCCCGACATGCTTCTCACCGCTTGCGGCACGGGTGGGCTTGAGCACTTCGCGCTTGCCGGCCCAATACAGCGTGACGTCGCCGCCCAGATTGTGATCGTCGTAGACCACGACCGCGACGTGACCGTTTTCGCAGAGATAACTCATGGTCTTTGCCTGCGCTGCCGGGCTGGCGATCAATAGCGCACCGGCGAGCGCGGCACCTGATATAGCCGCTGAACGAAGGGAAAACATCGGGGAAAACAGCGAAGTTGGGGAAGTTCTTGGCATGAAGCCTCCTTGCCTTTGGCGTGAATCGAGCGAGGGTTCGCGATCGTCAGTCAGCGTTCGCGAAGCGACCCGCGAAACGACAAACCGCCGGGCGAACCGGCGGCTGTCGGGAATTACATGTTCGGATAGTTCGGCCCGCCGCCACCTTCCGGCGTGACCCACACGATGTTCTGCGTCGGGTCCTTGATGTCGCACGTCTTGCAATGCACGCAGTTCTGCGCATTGATTTGCAGACGCTCCGAATCGTCGTCGTTCTTCACGAACTCATACACCCCGGCCGGGCAATAACGCTGTTCCGGTCCGGCATATTCCGAGAGGTTGATACCGACCGGCACGCTCGGATCCTTGAGCGTGAGGTGAGCCGGCTGGTTCTCTTCGTGGTTGGTGTTGGAGATGAACACCGACGACAGACGATCGAACGTGAGCTTGCCGTCCGGCTTCGGATAGACGATCGGCTGGCACTGCGCCGCCGGCAGCAGACATTCGTGATCGGCCTTCTTGCGGTGGATCGTCCACGGCATCTTGCCGCCCAGCAGCTTCTGCTCGATACCGGTCATCAGCGTGGCAACCGTCAGGCCCTTCTTGAACCACTGTTTGAAGTTGCGCGCCTTGTTCAGTTCCTCGAACAGCCACGATTGCTCGAACGCCACCGGATAGGCGCTCAATTCGTCGCGCTGACGCTCGGCCGTGAGTGCGTCGAAGGCTGCATCGGCGGCCATCATGCCGGTCTTGATCGCGGCGTGGCTGCCCTTGATGCGGCTGGCGTTCAGGAAGCCGGCTTCGCAGCCGACCAGTGCGCCGCCCTTGAAGACGAGTTTGGGCAACGAGAGCAGGCCGCCGGCCGTGATCGCACGTGCGCCATACGACACGCGCTTGCCGCCTTCGAGGAAGTGGCGAATCGACGGGTGCGTCTTGTAGCGCTGGAATTCTTCGAACGGCGACAGATACGGGTTGCTGTAATCGAGACCGACGATAAAGCCGACGGCGACCTGATTGTTCGGCAGGTGATACAGGAACGAGCCGCCGTAGGTGTGCGAATTGAGCGGCCAGCCGGCCGTGTGAACCACCAGACCTTCCTTGTGCTTGGCCGGATCGATCTCCCACAATTCCTTGATGCCTAGACCATAGGCCTGCGGATCGCGGCCTTCGTCCAGATTGAACTTGCGCATCAACTGGCGGCCGAGGCTGCCGCGCGCGCCTTCCGAGAAGATGGTGTACTTGGCGTGCAGTTCCATGCCGAGCTGGAAGTTCTCGGTCGGCTCGCCGTCCTTGCCCACGCCCATGTTGCCGGTGGCAACGCCCATCACGGCGCCGTTCTCGTCATAGAGCACTTCGGCGGCGGCAAAGCCCGGGAAGATTTCGACGCCCAGTGCTTCGGCCTGCTGGCCCAGCCAGCGCACCACATTGCCCAGGCTGATGACGTAGTTGCCATGGTTCTGGAAGCAGGCAGGCAGCAGCCACGACGGCGTGGAGGTCGCGCCCGTTTCCGTCAGAAACAGGAAACGGTCTTCGCTGACGGGGGTGTCGAGCGGCGCGCCGCGTTCCTTCCAGTCGGGGATGAGTTCGGTGAGCGCCTGCGGATCCATGACGGCACCGGACAGGATGTGAGCGCCGATTTCCGAGCCTTTTTCCAACACACAAACGGAAATTTCCTTGCCGGCTTCCTGTGCGCGCTGCTTCAGACGGATGGCCGTGGACAGACCGGCCGGACCGCCGCCAACAATGACGACGTCATACTCCATCGATTCCCTCGGGCCGTACTGCTCGAGCAGCTTGGGATCCATTGATGCTCCTGTTATAAACGTTAGAATTCGTGGGTGCGGCCATTTTCCGGGAATGGGGAACACCTCGCAACCGCATATTAATAGCACGATCGTTCGGTTTGCTAGGTAAGATGCTCTAGCGGCGGGCTATGCGGCAGTGTCGTTATTCAATGCGCGTCCGGGCGCGAGGGAGATCAGGATGGGGCGTTCGCTGAATCTGGAAGGGAAGGTGGCCTTGGTCACTGGCGCGTCGAGCGGGCTCGGCATGCAGTTTGCCAAGGTGCTCGCGCAGGCCGGGGCGAAGGTCGTGCTGGCCAGCCGCCGCGTGGAACGGCTCAAGGAGTTGCGCGCTGAAATCGAGGCGCTGGGCGGGGCGGCCCACGTGGTACCGCTCGATGTGACCGACTACGACAGCATTCGCGCGGGGGTGGCGCATGCCGAGACCGAGGCGGGGGCCATCGACATTCTCATCAACAACTCCGGCGTCTCGACACAGCAGAAGCTGGTCGATGTCACGCCGCAGGAATACGACTACGTACTCGACACCAACACGCGCGGCGCGTTCTTCGTGGCGCAGGAAGTGGCCAAGCGGATGCTCCGGCGCGCCAAGGGCGACCCGCAGCGTCAGCACCGGATCATCAACGTGGCGTCGGTGGCCGGTCAGCGCGCGATTCCGATGCTCGGGGTGTATTGCGTGAGCAAGGCCGCCGTTATTCACATGACGCGTGCGATGGCGCTCGAATGGGGCCGTTTCAACATCAATGTGAATGCGCTGTGTCCGGGCTATATCGACACCGAGATCAATCACGACCACTGGCAGACCGAAGCCGGCCGTAAGCTCATTCAGATGCTGCCGCGCCAGCGCGTCGGCGAGCCGAGCGATCTCGACGGGTTGATTCTGCTGCTGGCGTCGGACGATTCTCGTTTTATCAACGGCTCGATCATGACCATCGACGACGGTCTGGCCGTGGGTTGAATGACGTGAATTGACCGCATGCTGCAAGTTGGCCCCCGATTGCGCAGGCTCGCTGCAATGCGGCAATCGGGGATTGTCCGAGGCAGTCAGTGTGCGGGAGGCGGGCGCATAATTCGTCGATGCACACGGGGTTGTGAACGACGTCGCGCTTCAGGTCGCGCCAGACGCCGGAACCCGAATCGTCTCGAGGACACCATGCGTAATCCAGGCTGGCGGGGGCTCATCGGAGTCGCGCTTGCCCTCGCCGCAACGGCATTGCCCGTTGCCGCTCAAACCTACAAGCCCGAATACACACTGTCGATCGTGCCCGATGCGGGCACGCCCTGGGGCAAAGGCACGCAACTCTGGGCCGATATGGTCCGGGAGCGCACGCACGGGCGCATCAATATCAAATTGCACCCGGGGGCGGCGCTGGTCGGCGGCGACCAGACGCGCGAATTTTCGGCGCTGCGTCAGGGCGTAATCGACATGGCCGTCGGTTCGACGATCAACTGGTCGTCGGCGATTCCCGAATTCAATGTGTTTTCGCTCCCGTTCCTGCTCAAGGGATATCGCTCGCTCGATGCCCTCACACACGGTGACGTCGGCCGCGAACTGTTCCGCCGTGTGGAGGAGCAGGGCGTGGTGCCGCTGGCGTGGGGCGAAAACGGCTTCCGGCAACTGACCAACTCCCGCCGCCCGATTCGCTCGCCCGACGACATGCGTGGCTTGCGTTTTCGCGTGGTCGGCTCATTGCTGTTCAACGATATTTTCACGGCACTCGGGGCCTATCCGACCCAGATGACGTGGAACGATGCGATTCGCGCGTTGCGCACCCGCAAGATCGACGGGCAGGAAAATCCGATGACGATCTATAACAATGTCCGGCTCGATACGGTCGGACAGCGTTACGTCACGGTGTGGGATTACGTCGCCGACCCGATCGTCTTCGTCGTCAACCGGCAGGTGTGGGATAGCTGGTCGGCGCAGGACCGCGACATCGTGCGCGACGCCGCCGTCGAAGCCGCTCGCTTCGAAATTACGCTCGCGCGGGAAGATCTGCTCAGCTCGGGGCGCGCGATGTGGGAAGAGCTGGAGACGCGCGGCGTCAAGGTCACGCGGCTCACGCCCGACCAGCGCCAACGGTTCATCGACGCGACGCGCCCGGTTTATATGAAGTGGAAGGTGCTCGTCGGCCGCGATCTTGTGGAACGGGCCGAAGCTGCGGTGAAAGGCGACGAGGTCGCGGCCAACCGAAGCCAGCCCCTACGGCGCTAGTGCCCGGCCAACGGGCCAACGCGCTACACTTTGTCTCCATGACGCCCTGCCGACCGTCGGCGGGGCGTTGTCTTTTCACCATGGAGAATTCGCAGTGTCGTCGCAATACAAGGAAGTCTTTCGCATGAGCATGCCGATTCGCTGGGGCGATATGGATGCGTTCGGTCACGTCAACAACACCGTCTACTTCCGCTATATGGAGCAGGTGCGGATCAGTTGGCTGGAGACGCTCGACGTCGCCTCGGAAGAGCGCTCGGCGGGCGAGGGCCCGGTCATCATCAATGCGCACATGACGTTCCTGAAGCAACTGCGTTACCCGGGCGATATCGATTGCCGCATGTTCATTGGCGAGCCGGGACGCACGAGCGTGGACACCCGTTTCGAACTGCGCCGGGCCGACACGCCCGACGTTATCGCCGCCGAGGGTGGCGCGAAGATCGTATGGGTGAACTATCTGGAAGAGAAGTCGGTGCCGCTGCCGGCATCGATTCGCGCGCTGGTGGCGTAAGCCGGCGTCAGCGCGCGGGCATGGCTGGTGGGTCAGTTGCCCAACAGCCGTTGAACCAGTTCGGTGGCGGTGCCCGCGCCGTATTTCTGCATCAGGCGCGCGCGGTAGATATCGACCGTGCGCGGGCTGATTTCGAGAATCTTGCCGATCTGCTTGCTGGTCTTGCCTTGCACCAGCTGTGCGGCAATTTCGCGCTCGCGTGCGGTGAGGGCGACGGCGACGCGGCGCGTGGCCGACATGTCCTCGAAGGTCCAGAGGCCAGCCGCATGCGGATCCTTCACGTCGAGCGAGCGTCCTGTCACATGGCACCAGAACAGTTCGCCGTTACCCCGGCGCATGATGCGCTCGTCGGAATATACGCCCTGCGAACTCATGATCGGCGGAATGCGCTCGCCAATGCGTTCGAACTCTTTCGGTGAGGGGTAGAGCACCTGAAACGACTGGCCGATCAGCGCTTCGTGCTCATAACCGAAGATCTTGCCAAGCTCGCGATTGCAGTCTTCGATGATCCGCTGGCGGGAGATGACCAGACCCACTGGGGCAATGTGAAAGGCTGTCTGGTAGTCGAACGTCGGCATGGGGGCTGGGCGGAGCAGGGGGCTGATCGGGTCGGTCCCTGCGCCGGAGCGCCGCGTGCAGCGGCCCGGCACGCGGGAAGATATGTAATTTCACGTATTGTGCCCCATTTGCACGGCACCGTAAGCTCTATGATTGCATGAGACGCGTGGCCGCAAGGTGGGACCGGGCAGCGCGAGCGACGCAACGCGCAAGCGCGCGGCATAATTTCAATTCTCAACCGAGGGAAAGGGACAAACGATGAACAAGGTATTCGCCAGCGCCAAGGAGGCGCTCGCCGGTGTCGTCGCAGACGGGCAAACGCTCGCTGTCGGCGGCTTCGGCCTGTGTGGCATTCCGGAGGCCCTGATCGCTGCGCTGCGCGACTCGGGTACGAAGGGGCTCACCTGCATCAGCAACAACGCGGGCGTCGACGGCTTCGGCCTCGGTCTGCTGCTCGAGACGCGTCAGATCAAGAAAATGATCTCGTCGTACGTCGGTGAGAACAAGGAGTTCGAGCGCCAGTATCTGGCCGGCGAACTCGAACTTGAATTCACGCCGCAAGGCACGCTCGCCGAAAAGCTGCGTGCCGGCGGTGCCGGTATCCCGGCATTCTTCACCAAGACCGGTGTGGGCACGGTCGTCGCCGAAGGCAAGGAAACGCGCGAATTCGACGGCGAAACCTACGTCATGGAGCGCTCGCTGCGCGCCGACGTCGCCCTGATCAAGGCCGCCAAGGCCGACCGCGCCGGCAACCTCGTGTTCCATCGCACGGCGCGCAACTTCAACCCAATGGCCGCCATGGCCGGAAAAGTCACGATCGTGGAAGTCGAAGAGCTGGTCGAGACCGGTGCCATCGATCCGGATGATGTGCATTTGGCAGGCATCTTCGTTCAGCGCATCGTGCTGAACAAGACGCCGGAAAAACGCATCGAACAGCGCACGGTACGTGCCAAGTAAGCGCCGGGATCAAGGAGATAACCATGGCATGGAATCGTGATGAAATGGCGGCGCGCGCTGCGCGTGAGCTTGAAGACGGCTTTTACGTGAACCTCGGCATCGGCTTGCCGACGTTGGTGGCCAACCATGTGCCGGACGGCATGGAAGTCTGGCTGCAATCGGAAAACGGTCTGCTGGGCATCGGCCCGTTCCCGACCGAAGACGAAGTTGACGCCGACATGATCAACGCCGGCAAGCAGACGGTGACGACGCTGGCGGGTTCGTCGATTTTCTCGTCGGCCGACTCGTTCGCGATGATTCGCGGCGGTCACATCAATCTGGCAATCCTCGGGGCGATGCAGGTCAGCGAGAAGGGCGATCTGGCGAACTGGATGATTCCGGGCAAGATGATCAAGGGCATGGGCGGCGCGATGGATCTCGTGGCTGGTGTCGGCCGTGTGATCGTGCTCATGGAGCACGTGGCCAAGGGCGACGCGCACAAGATTCTGAAGGCGTGCGATCTGCCGCTCACAGGCGTGGGCGTGGTCAATCGCATCATCACCGACCTCGGTGTGATCGACGTGACGCCGGACGGCCTCAAGGTCGTCGAGCTGGCAACGGGCGTGACGAAGGAAGAAATTTCGCAGAAGACCGGGGCACCGCTCGATACGAGCGCCGTCTGAGGGCTGAAGCGTTACTGAAACGTTGCTGAAACGTTAATGCGCTGAGGGCAGCCGGGCCGTTGAACCCGGTTGTCGATGGAAGGCAAAACGGGCGGGGATATCCCCGCCCGTTTTGTTTGGCCGCGCCGTTTCCGGTGCTGCCATGTGCTGCCCGGTGCTGCCCGGCGCCGCTCGGATCGCGATTACTGCGCGACCCAGCCGCCATCCATATTCCACGCGACACCGCGCACTTGCGCACCGGCATCGCTGCAAAGAAACACGGCGAGCGCGCCGAGCTGATCGGGCGTGACGAACTCGCCCGACGGTTGCTTCTCGCCCAGCAACGAGCGTTTGGCGTCGTCGCTCGACAGGTGTTCACGCGCGGCGCGATCGTCGATCTGCTTCTGCACGAGGGGTGTGAGCACGAACCCCGGGCAAATGGCGTTGGCCGTTACACCGCTTTGTGCATTCTCCAGCGCGGTGACTTTCGTCAGACCGACGATGCCGTGCTTCGCCGCAACATAGGCCGACTTGCCGGCCGAGCCGACCAGACCATGCACCGAGGCGATGTTGATGATGCGGCCCCAGTTGCGCGCACGCATCGTCGGCAGCGCGAGACGCGTGGTGTGAAAGGCCGACGTCAGATTGATCGCGATGATCGCGTCCCATTTGTCCGTCGGAAAATCCTGAACTTCGGCCACATGCTGAATGCCGGCGTTGTTCACGAGAATGTCGACGCCGCCGAATTCGGCTTCGGCGTATTGCATCATCGCTTCGATCTCGCTGGCGCGGCTCATGTCGGCACCGTGGTAACCGACCTTCGTGGCGGCGTGGCCGGCCTTGGCGGCGGCCTCGGCAATGGCCTTGCGGGCAGCGTCGGCGTCACCGAATCCGTTCGCGATCAGCGTGGCCCCTTGCGCCGCGAGCGCCTGTGCCATCCCCAGGCCAATACCGCTGGTCGAGCCGGTCACGAGGGCGATCTTTCCTTTCAGCATTACGTCGTCTCCGTTGGCATATTGCGCGTGAAAGTTGCCGCGAGCCGCCGCGACTGACGCGATATGCGGCCCATGAGTCGACCCATTCTAGCTTACGGTTCGCGGCAAGCGCGGTAGAATTCGGGCTGAATACCGATCTATACGATCCCTACCGATCCACATCGATCCGATGAGTCTGCCATGCCGATCCATGCGAACCACGTGCCACGTCTGTCGAGCGTTCAGTGTCTGAGCCCCTCCGGTCTGCATCGCATGGCGTATGCGGAGTGGGGTGACCCCGAGAACCCGCGCGTGTTGGTATGCGTGCATGGGCTGACGCGCTGCGGTCGCGATTTTGACGCGATGGCGCGTGCGTTTGCCGACGACTATCGTGTCGTATGTCCCGACGTCGTCGGGCGCGGTCAATCGGACTGGTTGCGCAACGCGGCAGGCTACGTCGTGCCGCAGTACGCCTCCGACATGGTCACGCTGATTGCGCGTCTTGGCGTTGCGACGGTCGACTGGTTCGGCACGTCGATGGGCGGACTGATCGGCATGGGGCTGGCAGGTTTGCCCGACTCGCCTATTCGCAATATGGTGCTCAACGATGTGGGGCCGCATATCGATGCGTCGTCGCTCGTGCGCATCGGTCAGTACGTCGGCATCCCGAAACGATTCGCGTCGATGGATGAAGCGGTCGATTACCTCTGGTCGATCTCGTCGTCGTTCGGGCCGCACACGCGAGAGGAGTGGCGCACGCTGAGTGAGCCGTTGCTGAAGGCGGACGGCGATGGCTATGTGCTGCGCTACGATCCGGCGATCGGTGCTGCGTTTTCGGCGGTCCCGGCAGAGGCGATTGCGGCCGGTGAGGCGATACTCTGGGCGTCGCTCGCCGCATTCCCGGGCCGCACGTTGATCGTGCGCGGCGAGCAGTCCGATCTGCTCTCGCGTACGACGCTAGAACAAATGCTGGCACACGCACAACATGCGCGTGCCGTAGAAATTCCCGGCGTGGGTCACGCGCCCACTTTCGTGCATGACGATCAGATTCGGATCGCACGCCGGTTTTTTGACGGATACGCCGACTGAAGGGGTGCCGAAGCGCACCAGACGGCGGTGGGTCCGAAGTCTTAGAAGAATACGAGGAGTCTTACATCATGGCAGTACAACGTTTCTACGTCGAAAAACGCTGGTCGGATATGGCTGTGCATAACGGCACCGTCTACCTGGCCGGCCAGACGCCCGACGACCGCACGCAGGACATGGCGGGGCAGACGCGTCAGGTACTCGCCCACATCGATCGCCTGCTCGCCGAGGCCAACAGCGACAAGACCCTGATTCTGTCGTGTCAGATTTTTATCTCCGACATGAAGCACTTCGGTGAAATGAATCAGGTGTGGGATGACTGGGTGCCTGCCGGCAATGCGCCGCCGCGCGCAACGGTCGAGGCGGCTTTGGCCGACCCCGCAATGCTCGTTGAAATTGTGATCGTGGCCGCACAGCGCGAAAGCTGAGTGCCCGATCCGTACCCTGAGGGGCACCCGGTGCCCCGTGTAACGACATGACCCAACATCAAGCGCCAACGCCCGCTGCCCCGAACTCGACGAATTCCAAGAATCCGACGAGTGCCGCGGCGGGTGTGGGCGACGCATCGCCGTCCACATCATTGCCCGCGACGCTCGACGACGCGCTCGCGTTTGCCGGCGTGCTGTGCGGCGAGAACGTCCTCTCGTCCGGCGAGCCTGTCATGGCGCATGCGCGTGGCATGCTCGCCATTCTCGACACGCTGCGCGTGGACGAGGCGACGCATCAGGCCGCAGCGCTTTTCTGCGCGGGCGAATTTCTCTCCGATACCCAAACGACACTGACGCAGAAGTTCGGCGCAGAGGTCTCTGCGCTGGTCATCGACGTCCGTAAATTGCAGCGTCTCTCGGGCGCGGGCTCGCTGGCAGCCCATGCGATGCCGTCGGACGGGCGCGACCGCGATGCCTCCGATGAACGCAAGTCGCAGGTAGAAGCCTTGCGCAAGATGCTGCTCGCGTTCGCGCAGGATATTCGCGTCGTGATGATCCGGCTCGCGTCCCGGTTGCAATCGCTGCGCTGGTATGCCGCGCAGAAGAAGGCGCCGCCGGAGGACATGCCCCACGAAGTCCTCGAAATCTACGCGCCGCTGGCAAACCGTCTCGGGATCTGGCAACTGAAGTGGGAGCTGGAAGACCTGGCGTTCCGCTTTCTCGAGCCGGTGACGTACAAGCAGATCGCCAAGTTGCTCGAAGAGAAGCGGGTCGAGCGGCAGACCTTCATCGAAGGGGCGATCGAGCGGTTGCAGGACGAGCTGGCGCGTGCCGGCGTCAAGGCCGAAGTGTCTGGCCGGCCGAAGCACATCTTCAGCATCTGGAAGAAGATGCGCGGCAAGGCCGTCGACTTTGCCGAGCTTTACGACGTGCGCGCGTTTCGCGTGATCGTGGACGACATCAAGGATTGCTACACGGTGCTGGGCATTGTCCACAACTTGTGGCAGCCCATTCCGAAAGAGTTCGACGATTACATCTCGCGGCCCAAGCCCAACGGCTACAAGTCGCTGCATACCGTGGTCATCGGCGACGACGGCCGGGCGTTCGAAGTGCAGATCCGCACGCACGAGATGCACCACTTCGCCGAGTACGGCATCGCCGCGCACTGGCGCTACAAGGAAGCGGGGCAGCGTGGGTATGGCGGCGCGTTTTCGGCCGGCGACGCCTACGACGAGAAGATTGCGTGGTTGCGGCAGTTGCTGGCGTGGAAAGACGATGTTGCGGACACGGTGGGCGCCGAAGGGGCCGCGCAGCCTTGGGAGCAGCTCAAGCGCGCGACTATCGACGACCACATCTATGTCCTGACGCCGCAAGCGCGCGTAATTTCGTTGCCGCAGGGCGCCACGCCGATCGACTTCGCGTATCACCTGCATTCCGAGCTGGGGCATCGCTGCCGCGGCGCACGGGTCGATGGCGCGATGGTGCCGCTCAACACCGGACTGCAAAACGGCCAGACGGTCGAGATCGTGACGGTCAAGCAGGGTGGGCCGTCGCGCGACTGGCTCAATCCGCAGTTGGGGTATTTGCAGAGCCACCGGGCGCGGCAGAAGGTGCGCCAATGGTTCAACACGATCGATCTCGAAGAGACGATTTCGCACGGCCGCGCGTTGATCGACAAGACGTTGCAGCGCGAAGGCAAGACGTCGGTCAATCTGGAAGAGCTGGCGGCGCGGCTGGGCTTCAAGACGCCGGACGACCTGTACGCGTCGGTGGCGAAGGACGAGTTCAGTCTGCGTCACGTCGAGCAGGCGCTCTCGGGCAACCTGCCCGGGCCCGATCCGCGCGACGAAGATACGCTCGTCGCCAAGAAGAGTCTGGATACGAGCGTTGCGCAGGGTGCGAAGAGCGGCGTGCTGGTGGTCGGTGTGGGTGCCTTGCTCACGCAGTTGGCCAAATGCTGCCGTCCGGCGCCGCCTGACCCGATCGTGGGGTTTGTCACGCGAGGCAAAGGCGTGTCGATCCACCGGCAGGACTGCACGAGTTTTCAGGCGATGAAGGCGTGTGCGCCGGAGCGCGTGATCCAGACCGCTTGGTCGGGCGACGTGCTCGAGGGCCGTGGCGTAGCGGCATATCCGGTCGATATTCAGATCGAGGCGACGGACCGTCAGGGGCTGCTGCGCGACATCTCGGAAGTGTTTTCTCGCGAGAAGCTCAATGTCACGGGCGTGAGCACCCAGTCGAAGGGGGCGCAGGCGTTCATGCAATTCACCGTCGAAGTGCGCGATGGCGGTCAATTGCAGCGGGCACTGGCGCAACTCACCGGGGTGACGGGCGTCGTGTCGTCCCGGCGGCGATAGACGGGCAAAGCAAGACGGACGCACGGCAAAAGCGGGACAAAACCGGGTGGGCAAGGCTGAACGGTGGCGCGGTTTCTGCGCAAGGAAGCTGCCGGAAAGCCCCACCCGACGCGGTTTTTAGTGATCAGGCACAATAATCGCTTGGCGATGTGCGGAAATCTTGCTAGAATCTCGTTCTCTTGCAATAGGCTCGTAGCTCAGCTGGTTAGAGCACCACCTTGACATGGTGGGGGTCGTTGGTTCGAGTCCAATCGAGCCTACCAACGAATTTTGAAGCATTACAGTCCGCGAGACCCCGCAGACACAGACGCTGGAAGAAAACACTCATGTTGAAAACGGCCCGAACTTTCACAGTGGTGAAGGTACGACGTTAGTCGAGGGTGTTTTTCGTCTGGATGCAAGGAATGAAGAGACGGCCTCGACGACAGTCGAGGCCGTTTTTTTTCGTGGTTTTGCCGCGTGGCGTGGGCCGCGCGTGACGTTTTAGCGCATGGGAGTGCGACATGATTTCGGTACGTTTGCCTGATGGTTCGCAACGCCAGTACGAAGCCCCGCTGACGGTGGCCCAGGTGGCCGGCTCGATCGGCACGGGTCTGGCCAAGGCGGCTCTCGCCGGCCGCGTCGACGGTACGCTCGTCGATACGTCCTATCTGATCGATCGCGACGTCAACCTGGCAATCGTCACGGACAAGGACGCCGACGGTCTCGATGTCATTCGTCACTCGACGGCTCACTTGCTGGCATATGCCGTGAAGGAGTTGTTCCCCGAGGCGCAGGTCACGATCGGCCCGGTCATCGAGAACGGCTTCTACTACGACTTCGCCTTCCACCGCCCCTTCACGCCGGAAGATCTGGAAGCCATCGAGAAGAAGATGCACGAGCTCGCCAAGAAGGACGAGCCGGTCACGCGCGAAGTGCTCTCGCGTGACGACGCCGTGCGTCTGTTCCTGTCG
The DNA here is from genome assembly GCF_002179865.1 of Pandoraea sp. PE-S2R-1. NCBI lineage: Bacteria > Pseudomonadati > Pseudomonadota > Betaproteobacteria > Burkholderiales > Burkholderiaceae > Pandoraea > Pandoraea sp. PE-S2R-1. The sequence continues at coordinate 705,789 of NZ_NGUR01000007.1, forward strand.
ATGGGCGAGAAGTACAAGGCCGAGATCATCGAATCGATTCCCGCGACGGACGAAATCGGCCTGTACCGCGAAGGCAAGTTCGTCGATCTTTGCCGCGGTCCGCACGTGCCGTCCACGGGCAAGCTCAAAGTCTTCAAGCTGATGAAGGTGGCCGGCGCCTACTGGCGCGGCGACGCGAAGAACGAGCAGTTGCAGCGCATCTACGGTACGGCCTGGACGAAGAAGGAAGATCAGGAAGCGTACCTGCACATGCTGGAAGAGGCCGAAAAGCGCGATCACCGCAAGCTCGGCAAGGCGCTGGACCTCTACCACATGCAGGAAGAGGCGCCGGGTCTGGTGTTCTGGCACCCGAAGGGCTGGACGCTTTGGCAGCAGATCGAGCAATACATGCGCCGCGTCTACCGCAACAACGGTTACCAGGAAGTGAAGGGTCCGCAGATTCTCGACCGCTCGCTGTGGGAGAAGTCGGGCCACTGGCAGAACTACAAAGACAACATGTTCACGACGGAATCGGAGAACCGCTCTTACGCGCTCAAGCCGATGAACTGTCCGGGCCATGTGCTGATTTTCAACTCGTCTCTGCATAGCTATCGCGATCTGCCGCTGCGCTACGGTGAATTCGGTCAGTGCCACCGCAACGAGCCGTCGGGTGGCTTGCACGGCCTGATGCGCGTGCGCGGCTTCACGCAGGACGACGGTCACATCTTCTGTACGGAAGACCAGATTCTCGACGAGTGCGTGAACTACACGGCCTTGTTGCACGCGGTGTACAAGGATTTCGGCTTCTCGGACATGATCTACAAGGTCGCGACGCGCCCTGAGCATCGTGTCGGTTCCGACGAAAACTGGGATAAGGCCGAATTCGCGCTGATGGAATCGCTGCGCCGTTCGGGCTGCGAATTCGTGATTGCCGAGGGCGATGGTGCGTTCTACGGCCCGAAGATCGAGTACACGCTCAAGGACGCACTGGGCCGTCAGTGGCAGTGCGGCACGATGCAGGTCGATTTCTCGATGCCGGAGCGCCTGGACGCCGAGTACGTGGCGGAAGACAACAGCCGCAAGCGTCCGGTCATGCTTCACCGCGCCATTCTGGGTTCGTTAGAGCGTTTCATCGGTATTTTGATCGAGCACCATGCTGGTGCAATGCCCGCCTGGCTGGCGCCGGAGCAGCTGATCGTGATGAATGTGTCCGAAAAAACGGCCGATTACGCACTCGAAGTGACGAAAAAGTTGCAAGAACAAGGGCTTAGGGCTCGGGCCGATTTGCGCAACGAGAAAATTAGCTATAAAATACGCGAGCACTCGTTGCAGAAAGTTCCCTATCTCGTGGTAGTGGGGGACAAAGAGCAAGAGGCGAATACGGTAGCCGTGCGTGCCCGTGGCGGCGTGGATCTGGGTGTGATGCCCGTTGACGCGCTCATCGAACGTCTTGCGCAAGAATGCGCATCGTTCCAATAACGCCTGTCGGACAGCGCGGCTAAATTTTTGACTTTTTTCGAGGAATAGCAACATCGCTACCGATAAGTCGCATCGCATTAATGGCGAAATCACCGCGCCTGAAGTGCGTCTAACTGGCGTTGATGGCGAGGCTCTCGGCATCATGAAACTGGCCGAAGCTTTCCGTCTGTCCGAAGAGGCTGATGTCGATCTGGTGGAAATCGCACCGACGGCGCAGCCGCCGGTGTGCCGTCTGATGGACTACGGCAAGTTCAAGTATTCGGAACAGAAGAAGGCGCACGAGAACAAGCTGAAGCAGAAGATTGTCCAGATCAAGGAAGTCAAATTCCGGCCTGGCACTGACGACGGCGACTACAACGTCAAGTTGCGCAATCTGAAGCGGTTCCTCGAAGACGGCGATAAGACCAAGATCACGCTGCGTTTCCGCGGCCGTGAGATGGCTCACCAGGAAATCGGTGCTCGTATGCTGGAACGTCTGAAGTCCGATCTCGAAGAGTTCGGTCAGCCGGAACAGATGCCGAAGATGGAAGGCCGTCAGATGATCATGGTCATCGCGCCGAAGAAGAAATAAGCCGCGGCGGTGTCGACTGACACTGCCGGGCATTAAAGAATTGCACTGCGGCCCGAGAGGGTCGCAGTAGCGATACAGGGTGCAGTCAGGCCCTGAACACAAGTGATCCCGGGTTCTACAAGGGGCGCGATTTTGGCGTCACACCTGTGATCATGTTAAAAACCTCGGAGTTTTTCATGCCTAAGATGAAAACCAAGAGCGGTGCCAAGAAGCGCTTTCGCGTGCGTCCGGGCGGTACCGTTAAGCGTGGTCAGGCTTTCAAGCGTCACATTTTGACGAAGAAGTCCACCAAGAATAAGCGTCACCTGCGCGGTGCCGTCGGCGTTCATGAGTCTGATATGAACTCCGTACGCGCAATGCTGCCCTTCGCTTAAACCCCGACTTAGATAGGAGAGAAATATGCCTCGAGTCAAACGTGGGGTCACTGCACGGGCCCGCCATAAGAAAGTCATCGCAGCAGCCAAGGGTTTCCGCGGCCGCCGCAATAACGTCTTCCGCATCGCCAAGCAAGCGGTTATGCGCGCTGGGCAATACGCCTATCGCGATCGCCGTAACAAGAAGCGCGTGTTCCGCGCCTTGTGGATTGCGCGTATCAATGCAGGTGTGCGTCAGCACGGTATGACCTACAGCGTGTTTATCGCTGGTCTGAAGAAGGCCTCGATCGAACTCGACCGTAAGGTGCTGTCCGACATGGCCATCAACGACAAGCCGGCATTTGCCGCGGTTGTCGCCCAGGTGAAAGCCGCCGTCGCAGCCTAAGCTGTAGTTAGCGTATAGCGCGTTTTACCGCGCGCCATTCGCCAGGAGGGGGCTCTCATCGGAGCCCCCTTTTGTTTTTCGACTGCTTTTTTGCATGTACATGCGGCCATTCGACCGCCTAACTTGAGCCTGTAGCATATGGATCTGGAACTTATCGTCAGCGAAGCGCAGCGTGCGTTCGCCGCCGCTCCCGACGCCGCCGCGCTGGAAAACGAGAAAGCCCGCTTTCTTGGCAAAACCGGCCAATTGACCGAGTTGCTCAAAGGCCTCGGCAAGCTCGATCCCGAAGCCCGCAAGAGCGAAGGCGCACGGATCAATGCGGCCAAGCAACAGATCGAAGGCGCCTTGCAGGCGCGCCGTCAAGCCATGGCCGATGCGCTGCTCGATGCGCGCCTGTCCGCCGAGGCCATCGACGTGACGCTGCCCGGGCGCGGTCTGGGTGCCGGTAGCCTGCACCCCGTGCTCAATACCTGGGAGCGCGTTGAACAGATTTTCCGTTCCATCGGCTTCGACGTGGCCGACGGCCCCGAGATCGAAACCGACTGGTTCAACTTCACTGCCCTGAACAGCCCGGAGAACCACCCGGCCCGTTCGATGCAGGACACCTTCTATGTCGAAGGTAACGACGATGCCGGCAAGCCGTTGCTGCTGCGCACGCACACCAGCCCGATGCAGGTGCGTTACGCGCGCATGAACAAGCCGCCGATCAAGGTCATCGCCCCGGGGCGGACCTATCGCGTCGACTCCGATGCCACGCACTCGCCGATGTTCCATCAGGTCGAAGGCCTGTGGATTGCCGAAGACATCAGCTTTGCCGACCTGAAGGGCGTGTACACCGATTTTCTGCGCAAGTTCTTCGAGCGCGACGACATTCAGGTGCGCTTCCGCCCGTCGTACTTCCCGTTCACGGAACCGTCCGCCGAGATCGACATGCAATTCGAAACCGGCAAGAACGCCGGCAAGTGGCTGGAGATTTCGGGTTCGGGGCAGGTGCATCCGAGCGTGGTGCGCAACATGGGTCTCGACCCCGAGCGCTACATCGGTTTCGCATTCGGCTCCGGCCTTGAGCGCCTGACGATGCTGCGCTACGGCGTGCAGGATCTGCGTCTGTTCTACGAGAACGATCTGCGCTTCCTGCGCCAATTCATGTAATGAAGTCGACGGCCCTGTGCTGGCGCGCCAAGCCGCTGCCGCCGGGCTCTCGGATGTGAAGACTTAACTGCGAGCGAACTGATCCATGCAATTCTCTGAATCGTGGCTGCGTACCCTGGTCGACCCAGATCTGTCGACCGACGCGTTGGCGCACGCCCTGACGATGTCCGGGCTCGAAGTCGAGGAAACCGACCCTGTCGCGCCGCCGTTTACCGGTGTCGTGGTGGCCAAGGTGCTCGAAGTGGCCCGTCACCCGGATGCTGACCGCCTGAATGTGTGTCAGGTGGATGCCGGCACCGGCGAGACGCTCACCATCGTGTGCGGCGCGCCCAACGTTGCCCCGGGCATCAAAGTGCCGTGCGCCACCGTTGGCGCCGCACTGCCGCCGGCAGAACCCGGCGCGGCCCCGTTCCAGATCAAGATCGGCAAACTGCGCGGCGTGCAAAGCTTCGGCATGCTGTGTTCTGCCCGTGAGCTCAAGCTCTCGGAAGACCATGGCGGTCTGATGATCCTGCCGGAAGATGCCCCGGTCGGCATGAACATCCGTGAGTATCTCGATCTGGACGACACCGTCTTCGTCGTGAAGCTCACCCCGAACAAGGCCGATTGCCTGTCGTTGCTCGGCGTCGCGCGCGAAGTGGCCGCGATCACCGGCGCCCCGCTGAAAGATTTGCCGGGCCAAGGCGCGCAGCCGTCGACGATCACCGACACGTTCCCCGTCAAGATCAGCTCGCCGGAAGGCTGCGGTCGTTTCGGTGGCCGTATCATCCGCAACGTGAATGCTGCGGCGCCGTCGCCGCGCTGGATGGTCGAGCGCCTCGAGCGCGCCGGTCAGCGCAGCATCTCGGCACTGGTCGACATCACCAACTACGTGATGCTCGAACTGGGCCAGCCGCTGCACGTGTATGACCTGAACCGCCTGCAAGGCGGCATCGACGTGCGCTTCGGCCGCGCGGGCGAAACACTCAAGCTGCTCAACGAGCAAACCGTCACGCTCGACGAGAGCGTGCTCGCCATTACTGACGCCAGCGGCCCGATCGGGCTGGCCGGCATCATGGGCGGCGACTCGACCAAGGCCGGTCTGGAAACGCAGAACATCTTCCTGGAAGGTGCTTTCTTCTTCCCGCAAGCCATTCAGGGCCGCGCCCGCAAGTACAACTTCACGAGCGATGCGTCGCACCGTTTCGAGCGCGGCGTCGACTTCGCCGGCAACGTGCGTGCGCTGGAGCGTGCCACGCAACTCGTGCTCGAGATTTGCGGTGGTCAGGCTGGCCCGTTGGAAGATCAGGTCGCCCGTCTGCCCGAGCGTAAGCCGGTGACGATGCGTGTGGCCCGAGCCGTCAAGATTCTGGGCGTGCCCGTGAGCGAGCAGGAGATGGGTGACATCTTCACGCGCCTCGGTCTGCCGTTCGCGCTGAAGGACGGTGTCTTTGAAGTCACGCCGCCGTCGTATCGCTTCGACATCGAAATCGAAGAAGACCTGATCGAAGAAATCGCGCGCATCTACGGTTTCGACCGCATTCCGGCCAACCCGCCGGTCGCGGCAAGCGCCATGCGTCCGACGCAGGAAGGCCGCCGCTCGCAGCACGCGGTGCGTCATGCCATTGCCGCACGCGACTATCACGAGACGGTGGGCTTCAGCTTCGTCGATGTGGAGTGGGAAGCCGACTTTGCCGGCAACGACAATCCGATCAAGTTGCTCAACCCGATCGCGAGTCACCTTGCCGTGATGCGCTCTACGCTCATCGGCAGCCTGATCGCCACCACGCGCTACAACCTGAACCGCAAGGCATCGCGCGTTCGCGTGTTCGAAATCGGCCGCACGTACCACCGCGACAACACGGTGGCATCGGGTGAGCTGACGGTGGGCGGCTATCGCCAGCCGGTGACCGTGGCGGCACTCGCATACGGTCCGGTGTTCGACGAGCAATGGGGCGCCGCATCGCGTCAGGTCGACTTCTTCGATGTGAAGGGCGATCTCGAAGCGCTGCTTGCACCGCGTACGGCACGCTTTGTGAAGGCCGAGCATCCGGCGTTGCATCCGGGACGCAGTGCGGCCATCGAAGTGGACGGCAAGCGCGTCGGCTTCGTGGGTGAACTGCATCCGCGTTGGCAGCAGAAGTACGATCTGCCGCACGCACCGGTGCTGTTCGAGATCGAAGCGGAAGCGCTGTTCGCGCGCGATGTGGCGAGCTACGAGGAGATCTCGAAGTTCCCGCCGGTCACGCGAGACCTCGCACTCGTGGTGTCGCAATCGCAGGCGGTGCAGCCGCTGATCGACGCGATGCTGGCGGCACGTGAGGACGACCCGGCATGCAGCGTGGTGCAGTCCGTGCGCCTGTTTGACGAGTTCCGTCCGAAGGCCGGCGCAGCGTCGGGATCGCTTGGCGCGCAAGACAAAAGCCTGGCGTTTCGTGTTACTCTGCAAGACCCCTCGGGTACCCTCCAGGACGAGACCGTCGAGCGCGCTGTCGCTGCGTTGGTACAACGGGTTGGAGACGCGTTCGGCGCACGTTTGCGCGCGTAAAGCATTGTAGAGTCTGGTTGCGAGTGGTTTATCGCACTGTCATCGCCATCGCGTGGGACGTATGAACGAAATGAATCCTGGTGAATTTGAAGCCATGCTCGCGGCGCAGCGAATCGCGCTGGGTCGTAGCGAAGTGAATGAAGTCGGCACCGAAGCGCCGACGCTGACCAAGGCCGAACTGGCCGAGTTGTTGTTCGAGCACGTGGGTCTGAACAAGCGCGAGGCCAAGGATATGGTCGAAGCGTTTTTCGAATCGATCCGCGATGCGCTCGAATCGGGTGATAGCGTCAAGCTCTCCGGCTTCGGTAACTTCCAGTTGCGCGACAAGCCGCAACGCCCGGGCCGCAATCCGAAGACAGGGGAGGCGATTCCGATCGCCGCCCGTCGTGTCGTGACCTTCCACGCCAGTCAGAAGCTCAAGTCGATGGTGGAGTCTGGCGTACTGAGCAAGTAAGTCCCCGGCCGCCGCTTTCTGTGGCGGCCGTATCCTAACTGTCGTTCAAACACGCTGACGCCGCGATGGATCACGTTGCCTTGCCGCCGATTCCCGCCAAGCGTTACTTCACCATCGGTGAAGTGAGCGAGTTGTGTGGTGTCAAGCCGCACGTGCTGCGCTACTGGGAGCAGGAGTTCACGCAACTTCGCCCGGTCAAACGCCGCGGCAATCGACGGTACTACCAACATCATGAAGTCCTGCTGATCCGGCGTATCCGGGAGTTGCTCTATGAGCAGGGCTTCACCATCAACGGGGCGCGCAACCGGCTTGAAGCCGACACGCCGCGCGGTGCCCGCAACGCCGTTGCTGCTGCGGCACGCGCCGCCACCGAGGCGGGCGCGGACGATGCCGAGACCGGTTTCGACGTGGACGATCTGCGCCGCAAGCTCGAAGCGGTCATCGATCTGCTGAAGCCCTGAACTCCGCGTCGGCGCTTTCCCTGTAACGCGTCTGTCTCCGGGATTCTCCCGATGCAGCGAACGCCGAAAACTCCGTAATCCGAGATAAGAGACGCCGTTACGGCGGGGCTGCGCTCGCCGGTGGCAAAATCGACACGGCAAGTATCCGGATGCGCGATAAACATCCCCCGATTGAGTGACGTGGAACGGCTTTCAGCGCCGGGCCGATTGTCTTACACTTGCCGGAAAACATGGCGGCGATATCATTCGCCACCCGTTGGATCCTCTGAACATTCCGGGCCAACATCGACCATCGAGCGGGGGCGCGATGGCTGAAAGGATCTCGACCTATGGTGGAACCGAGCACGACGGGAGCGAGGCGAGGGCGCTGGACGACGTCCTATCGTTCAATCGTCGCGATTCTGATTTTCGGTTTCCTGATCCTTGTCCTCGTCTGGACAGCGGTGCTGTGGCGCATCTCCCTCGAACACAAGGCCATTCTGCGAGACGCCGCTGCGTCGGCGTCGACCGTCGCCAGCGCGCTGGAACAGCAGACCTTGCGCGCCATCCGTCAGGTCGACCAGATCACCCGCTTCGTCAAATTCGAGTTCGAACATCATCGCAGCGAGTTCAGCCTGAACGGGACGCTGGAGGCGGGGATCGTTGCCGACCGTCACATGGTGCTCGTGAGTCTGGCCGACGCCAAAGGCAACATCACGGCCGCCACCATCCCGGGGCGTAGCAACGGCGTGAGTATTGCCGATCGCGAGCACTTTCGCGTGCATCTCGACGATGCGAGCGAGAACCTCTTCATCAGTCACCCCGTATTCGGCCGCGTGTCACGCAAGTGGGTGCTGCAATTCTCGCGTCGTCTGAATAACCCGGATGGCAGCTTCGCCGGGGTCGTCGTCGTTTCGCAAGAGCCCAGTTACTTCACCGCAGACTTTTACACTAACGCCGTGCTCGGGCAGTACGGTCAGATCGCCGTCATCGCCGACGATGGCACGCTGCTTGCGCGCAGTACCGGCGCCGGGGTGGCCGTGACCGGGACGGGCGAGTTGCCGCCATTTCCGGCCGCACAGCGTAACTCGGGTGTACAGCGCGACCCGATCGACGGCGTCGAACGCGTGGTGGCTTACCGCCACCTCGGCGACTATCCGCTGGCCGTTCAGGTTGGCCTGTCGATGGACGAGGAACTGGCTGAGTATCGTCACGTGGAGCGTGTCTATCTCACGATGGCGACGTTCGTCTCGGTGGCACTGGTGGTGTTCTTCGCGCTCATTGCCTATCTGATGCAACGCCTGATCGGTCGCGATCAGCAACTCACGCGCCTGATTTCCTACGATGCGCTGACCGGGTTGCCGAATCGCTACGCATTGATGGAATCGTTACGAAACGACCTGGCCGATACGGGCGGCGTCGGCAAAGTGGCCTTGCTGCATATTGATCTGGACAACTTCAAGAGCGTGAACGACACCCTGGGGCATGCGCAGGGTGACGAGATCATCCGGCAGGTGGCGGAGCGCTTTATCGCGCGCGTGCCGCCCGACGCCTTGTTGGCGCGCTTCGCCGGCGACGAGTTCATGGTGGTGTTGCGGGGCGACGAGGCGGTGACCCAAGCCGAGCCGCTCGCTGAAGCCCTGCTTGCCGTTTTGAAGGCACCGATGGTGGCCGACAGCACGTCGTTTGCGCTGCACGCGAGTATCGGCGTGACCTTCTGGTCCAAGCCGGAGGAAACCGAAGCCGATCTCATCAAGAAGGCCGACCTGGCCATGTATTCCGCGAAAGAGGCGGGCAAGAGCGTCGTGAGGGTGTACTCGCAACAGATGACGTATCAGGCGCATCAGTTAGTGGTGTGGGAGCGTCAGATGGAGCAAGCGCTCGCCAACGGTGAGTTTTTCCTGGCGTATCAGCCGATCGTCGCGCTTGAGTCCGATTGCATCTGCGGTATGGAGGCGTTGATCCGGTGGCGTCACCCCGAGCGTGGCGTGATTGCTGCGGGGGAATTCATCCCGCTGGCGGAGACGACCGGCCAGATTGTCGCCATCGGTGAATTCGCTTTGGCGCAGGCCTGCCGGCAATTGGCCGCATGGCGCGATACGCCGATGGCATCGCTGCGCCTCGCGGTGAACGTCTCATCGGTGCAGTTCTGGCGTGGTGATATCTGCGAGCTGGTCGAGCGCTACGTCCGCGAATATGACATCGGGCCCAGCCGTCTGGAGCTGGAAATCACCGAGTCGGTGATGGTCAAGAACCCGGCGCTGGTCGAGTCGAAGATCAACCAGCTCAAGCGCACCGGCGTGCGTATCGCGCTCGACGACTTCGGTACCGGTTATTCGTCGTTATCCTATCTGACGCGCTTTGCTGTCGACACGCTCAAGGTCGACCGGTCTTTTGTCGAATCGATTCCCGACTCGTCGCGCTCGTGCCTGATGATCTCGAACATCGTGAACATCGCGCGCTCGCTGGGTATCGAGTTGATCGTCGAGGGCGTGGAGAACGAACGGCAACTGGCATGGTTGCGTCACTTTGTTCCGTTGGCAGCCCAGGGCTACTGGTTTTCCCGGCCGGTGGAAATCGAACAGATGGAATCGGTAATTGAGCGTTTCGGTATTTGCGGATAAAGGAAGCGGAAATGATAAAGGCCGAACCTTTCTAGTTAATAGATTAAATAGGGATTCGTAATAAGTCGGTGTTTTGGTAGTCTTTGGTTCTGGCAGACCGTCGGAGTGCTATAGAATTAGCGGGACTTCGCCAGATAAAGAGAGCGCAAGCGGAACGCAAGAAGACCACCGGAAGCAGACCACGAGAATGATCACGGCAGACTGTCAACAGCCTGCAATTGTCGGGGTGGAGAATAGTTTGCAGCAAGGATCCGGAGGCACGGGGCGCGACAAGCCGAGGATCGGGAACGGGGAAAAGAGTTAGACGCGCAGACCAGAATTGGCAGGTATTTGCCGGCGCATCGGATGCCGGTCGCGACCAGAACTTCTGTCCGGGGAAAGACAGAAGCGCGATCAATTAAGGCGAACCGCTTTGCCAACGTAACAAGTGAAAAATATTAGAACGAGCGTTTGATTTTCGGATGAGGATACGGCATTGGCTTTATGCCGCCTGCGTTGCGGTTGGCGTGCTGGTCGCCTGCTGGGTCGCGGCGGACCGGACCGCCACCTCGTTGGTTGGCGATAAGCTCGCGCAGAGCGTGGAGGCCGGGCAGACCGTGGCCGATCGCGTGGCCGACGGCATGATTCACGCCATCAACACGGATTTGTCCATGGTGAGGGCGATTCCGTCGACGCTGGCCGAAGTGGACCTGCTGCGCGACGTGCTGCGCCCGGCCAACGGGCCGGCGAGCGCACCCGACGTCGTGGCGCGTGCCAACGACTTCCTGCAATCGGCACAGGGCTATTTCGGCGTCGACCGGGTGTGGGTCATCGACACGCGGGGCGTTTGCGTAGCCGCGAGCAATTTCCGCGATACCCCTTCGCCCGTCGGGCAATCGGCGGCGGGAATGCCGTACTTCACGAACGCTATTCTGGGCGCACGCTTCGAAAGTTACGCGGCGGGTTGGGAGCATCAGGCCCCCGGCCTCTATTTCAGTGCGCCGGTATATCGCGAAGGCATTCTCATCGGCGTGGTGATGACCAAGATCGGGCTGGCACGCCTGCGTCACTGGGTCGCTAACGGCGAGTCCTTCATCACCGACGGCAACGGCGTGGTCATCATGGCCAACGATCCGCGCTTCGAAAACCGTTTCATGCTCGATGGCAAACTCGGCGGGCTGTCCGAGCCCGAGCGGCAGGCGCTTTACCAGCGCAACGATTTCTCGCGGATGCCCATCTTTCCGTTCAAGCGGGCACCGGGCCGTGCCAACGCCTGGGTGCCGCAGGAACTGCTCGACCAAATGTCGGAATTCGACGAGTTCCACAAGCCGTTTGTCATTACCACGCGCGCGAGTTCGAGCAACGATCTGACCGTCTACGCGGTGGAAAACGTCGACGCGTGGGAGAGCCTGACTCGCCAGCACGCTAAGGATTTTGCGTTGTGCTTTCTGCTGTATCTGGGCGGCGTGATCATCCTGATGATGGCCGGGCGCATCTATTGGCGCGAGCGCACACTGCACCGGCAGACGCGTCAGTCGAACGAGGAATTGCGCGCCGCAAACAACCAGTTGGCCTTCGAGGCGAGCTACGACGAACTGACCGGCAGTCTCACGCGCCGTTACTTCTTCCACCGCTTCGATCAGTTGCTGGAGGCGGCACAGCGCAAGAATGAACCGATGAGCCTGATCGTGGCCGATCTCGACCACTTCAAGTCAATCAACGACACCTACGGGCACGCGATCGGCGATCAGGTGCTGTGCCGCTTCGTGCTGGTCTGTTCGTCGACGCTGCGAGGTGACGATCTGATCGGGCGCATCGGTGGCGAAGAGTTTGCGATTTTGCTGCCGGGGGCGAGCGAGCGCGACGCGCTGCGTGTGGCCGACCGTATCCGCGAGCGTTGCAAGCGCGAGTCGCTCGAAGGCAGCGAGCCGCCGCTGCGCTTCTCGGCGAGCTTCGGTATCACCGAATGGCAGGATGAAGATTCGCCGATGAATATGGTCGAGCGCGCCGATATGGCGCTCTATCGTGCCAAGCGCGCCGGACGCGATCGCTGCTGGGTGTTCTAAGCGGTTCGCAGTATTCCGGCGCCGTTACCAATGTCACGTTTGGTAACCAAAGAGGGTGTACGCATCGTGCATCTTGCGGGAACCCGCATGTCTAACGAGCAAGCGTCGCACCGCATTTCGGCGGTGTGACCCGAGTGACTCATGCGGGAGACATCATCGTGAAACGCTTACTCATGCTGGCTGGCGGCGCGGCAATCGCGACGCTCATGGCGGGGTGCGTCGCTGTGCCTTATGGCGGCCCGGCGTACGGCACGGCCTACGGTTCCGACTACTACAACTACTACGGCTACGCGCCGGGATACGCCGTCGCACCTGCGCCGGTCGTGACCGTCGGCGTGGGCGGCTACTACGGCGGCGGTTACTACCGCGGTTGGCGTGGCCGAGGCTGGGGCGGCCGTGGCGGCTGGGGCTGGCACCACTAAGACGCGCTCAGAACTCCGAGAGGGCGAAGTCTTCCTTCGAGACGTCGCACTCCGGGCAGCGCCAGTCGGCGGGCACGTCGGCCCAGCGCGTACCGGGGGCAAGGCCATCGTCCGGTGCGCCTTCGGCTTCGTTGTAAATCCAGCCGCAGATCAGGCAGATCCAGCTCTTGAATTCGATCGGGGTATCCAGCGTGGTGGTCATGACGTTTTGGTAGCAGGGAAACTGACGCGACCCGCATTGTAAAACACGTGCCCGCCGAATTCCCGTTCATGCGATACCCGCCGACGGGAAAGTTAATCCAGATCAAATGCAAAAACGCCCGCGCGCAGGGATGCGGCGGGCGTTGTCGTATGCGTTGTCGACGATGTGACGGGTCCGGCCGGAAGTTACCAGTGGATCGAATTGAGCAGAATCGGGGCCATTTGCGCCAGCGAGTTGAGCAGCGACATGGCGGTATCCCGGTTCGACACTTCCCGCCACAACCGGCTTCGCTCGACGATCCGTTGCCGGTCTTCGGGCGTTTTCACGTCGGGGGAGCGCAGCTCCTTGATGAGATCGATGACGGAGGCGCGGTCGACCGTTTCGGTCACCGAGTGGTGCGCGAGCAATTCGTCCAGATGGACGCGTTCGGCCTCGCTGATATTGTCGGTATTGGCCGTAGCCGGGGAGGGGGACGATGGTGCAGCGGACGACGGTGCAGCAGACGGCTTGTCGGATTGGGTCATACCAGACGTTCTCCCGGAAGTCACTGAAGAGCCACGCCGCCATCGCGCCGCGAATGTAGCGCGAAGTGCGGCGGCTTGACTCCATCATAGGCCGATTCAGGGGCGCTGCGAACCCTCCCATGATGGGTAAAACAGAGGGGCGTGCGAGGTTTTCAGCGGCAACTTAATGCATGTCAAAGCCATGACATCGACGCCCAGATGCGGGGCAAATCGTCAAGCGCAAAAAATTTGCTCAAGGCTGACGCCGAAACGGGCAATCCTCTTGACAGCGTGGAACGGCGGGGCTTTTCAGTGGGTGGTGCCGGGTTATCCAGTGGGTTATCCACAGAAGCTGTGGGTAACTTTTCGATATTCACCAGCACGTTTACCCGCGTTGGCCGATCAACGGAAGAGCGGGCGCAGCATGAGCAGCGCGAAAAACAGCGCGACGCCGACTGGCAGCAGACCGGTGAAAAAGGCAGGCCACGGCGCACGACCCTTGCGGCGCGCGCCGAACGACGAGATCAGGCCGGCGCAGAGGCACAGCACGCCGACGCCCCAGGTCGGATTGGGGTTCTTCAGCACCCAGGCGGCGGCGGCCAGCAGGCCGATCCAGGCCAGCGGCGTGGCGCCGGGCGGCGGCGGTTTGACGCTCGAAGCGGTGGCCGCAGCGGCGCGCGGGGTCTGACGGGGCGTGTCGGGTGTTTCGTTGGGCATCAAGGCTCCGGAGAATGCGGTGACTTGCACGGGCGTCGGGGTTGCCTCGCGCGCGAAAGCCGCAGCATAGCAAACGTCGACCGTCGACGCTCAGGAGGCAACCGTGGGCAAGGTAACACCGGGTGACGCCGTGGGCACAGCACGCGTCGCGTGAGATTCATGCGCCGCGTGGGCTGGCATGCTGACGTACCAGACGCTGGTGGTGTCGGTGTCGCGCGTCGGAGCGAACTCCGGGAGATTCGCGCAGCGGTCATCGAGGTCGACGTAGCGCTTGAATGGCTTGAGTGGCTTGATGGATTGGATCGGCCTGATCAGTGGCGCCTGCGGGTCGCTCGACGGTAGTACCGCACCGTCACCGTGCGGTGTCACGCGTATCTCGACGCAAGGCTGATGGAACGGGTCGGCCGGCGCACCGGTGCCCGGCGGGATGCCCTGCGCATGGGCGTGCGGCGCATACAGCACGGATAGCGCGGATAGGGCACTCAGCGCACAGAGCGCCATGAACCGCCGGGATGGCCCGGGCATGACGTTCCCAATACCTTCGGGCGCTTGGGCGATCCACGGAGCGCAGCTTGCGCGGGACTTGCGGGGTCTGGCAGGGCTCGGCGGCATGGCGGGCTCCGTCGGGACGAGCGTTGGATCGTCGAACATCGTCGGTGCCGGGCGATGCAATACCGGCACTTCATAGCTGCCATAAGCCAATATCGTGCCGGAAGCGGTAATGCGATGATTTTTATGGGGTTTTCAGTGCCGGATGGAAGGTGCCGGTGCCGAAACCTGCATCAAGTGTTGCAGTTCCGAAACGTGGGCCTGAGAATCGGACTCTGTAAAAGGCGATTCAGGCGATTCTCTGATCTTGCGATTACTGTATATAATCACAGTATTCCATTCAACGGCGAGACCGAAATTCCGATGAAATCCAACTATTCCATCGCCGAAATCGAGCAGGCGATCAACTACTGGACCCGTCGTCAGGCGGCCGACAGCCATTGGGCGCTGTGCCCGTCGGCGCGTGTGCTGGCCGATATCTACGGAGAGATGATTTACCGCCACGACACCAGCATTGCGGCCGATGCCCTCAATGAGCGCCAGAGTCAGGCGATCGAGACCGCCCTGCATCAGATGGAGTTGGGGCTCGCCCCCTGACCAACTGATATCCCCGAGCCGTCAGCGCCCGAGCGCCGCAATGCCCTCAGGGCCGAACGATGGTCGTCACGGTGGTTGATGTGACCGTGGTCGCGCGTCGCCGGGCATCCCAGCGTTCCAGCCACTTTTCGAGGTCTTCCGCGCTGAGTGCGGGCGCGAACAAAAAGCCCTGTGCCACCCGATAGCCCTGTGCGATCAGCAGATCGCGCTGGGCTTCGTCTTCGACACCTTCCGCGACAACCGTGAGATGCAAGCTCCGGCCGATGCTGATGATGGCATTGGTGAGCGCACGCACGGTCTCGTCGCGCGTCACGTCGTGCACGAAACTGCGGTCGAGCTTGAGTTCCGAGACGGGGAGGCGGCGCAGATAGCCGAGACTCGAATAGCCCGTGCCGAAATCGTCCATCGACAGGCGCACGCCCATGGCGTGCACCTCTTCGATGATGCGTCGCGTGCTCGGATTGTGGTCCATCAGCACGTTTTCGGTGATTTCGATGGCCAGACACGTCGGCGGCAACTCATTGGCAGCGAGCGTATCGGCGATCATGCGCGGCAGGTCGTGATCGTGGAAGTTGGTCGGCGACAGGTTGACCGACATGTTGCCGATCGCCACCCCGCGACGGCGCCAGTCCGCCAGTTGGCGGCACGATTCGCGTAGCGTCCACGCGCCCAGTTCGCCGATCAATCCGCATTCCTCGGCCAGCGCAATAAAGCGCGTCGGCGAGACGTCGCCGTATTGCGGATGCACCCATCGGGTCAGCGCTTCCACACCGCACACCGACTCATCGAGCAGATTGATCTGCGGCTGGTAATGCAGCCGCAGGGTGTCGCGCCGCAGCGCGTCGCGCATGGCCGTTTCCAGCTCAAGGCGCTCCTGCGCGTGGATATTCATGTCCTCGTGATAGAACCGCACGCTGCCCGGGCTGGCCATCTTCGCCTGATACATCGCCATATCCGCGCGCTGGAGCAGGATGTCGAACTCCTGCCCGTGATTCGGATACAGGCTGATGCCGAAGCTGCCCGACGGGGTGAGCGTCACACCGTCGACCTGACACGGTGCGGTGAGCGCATTGCGCATGCGTTCGATGGCCGCGTCGAGCCGTTCGGGGTCGCACTCGGTGAGCACGGCCACGAACTCGTCACCTGAGAGGCGCGCAACGATATCAGCGCCACGCAGCGACCGGCGCAGGCGCTGGGCAATCGTGCGCAGCAACACGTCGCCGGCCTGATGGCCGAGCGAGTCGTTGACCTGCTTGAAGCGATCCAGATCGAGGAAAATCACCGCCATGCGCGTGTTCAGCTCATGCGCGCTGGCGATGGCCTGCGCAGCCAGCACGCCGAGCATGCTGCGATTTGGCAGGCCGGTGAGGCTGTCCGAGAACGCCAGTTGACGAATGCGCGTGCGCGATTCGTCGCGCTCGAACGCCAGTTTGCACAGGTGCACACACACGTCGACCAGCCGCTCGTGCAAGGCGTCGGGGCCGCGCGGGGTGCGGTAATAGAACGCGAGCACGCCGAGCACCCGGCCATCGTTGGCGATGATCGGCATGGCCCACGAGGCGGCCAGTCCGTAGGTGGCTGCCATGTCGCGGAAATCGGCCCAACGCGGGTCGTGAGCGATGTCGGTCACGATGACGCGCCGCGCCTGAAAGGCGGCAGTGCCGCAAGTGCCCACATTCGGGCCGATGGCAATGCCGTCGATGAACTGGTGATACTGCGCCGGCAAGCTCGGGCCGGCTTGCGGCCGCAAGCGGCCTTCGGCGTCCACGCGCACGACCGAGGCCATGACTTCCGGCGCAATCTGCTCCAGCTCACGGCAAATCAGCATGAGCACTTCCACGAGGGGCGCGTCTCGCACCATCGCGGCCAGTGCCTTGTGCTGCAACACTTCCTGAATCTTGGACTGCGTGATATCCGTGAAAAGCGCCACGGCATTCACGAGCTTGCCGTTCGTGTCGAGGATCGGGTTGGTGACGATCGACGCCCAGAGCGGTTGGCCCTGCGCCGTGCGCACGAGCACTTCGCAATGGCAACTGCGTCCGTCGCGGGCTGATACGAGGCAGCCCGTGAGGGCCTGCTGCACGTCGACGGCAGCTGCACCGCTGGCGAATTCGTCCACCGGGGTGTCGCCGAACGGGCTATGCCCCGATTTGCCGACCACTTCGTCGGCGCGATAGCCGAGCATGCGGGTGAAGCCCGCGTTCACATAACAGACCACGCCTTGCGCATCGGTGATGAGCACGGCGTTATCGGTTTCGTCCACGCCGAGCGAGAGCAGGTGCAGGCGGGCGTTGTCCTGCGCTTCGCGTTCGACGCGATCGGTCACATCGGCGGCGAGCTTGATCACGAAGGCGAGCTTGCCGTCGCGATCGAACACGGGGTTGTAGGTGGCTTCGAACCAGACGGTGCCGCCATCGCGACGGCGGCGGCGCACTTGATCGGTGTGGGCCCGGCCGGTGCTGACCACGCGCTCGAGCGCGTCGCCGCAGGTGGGGTCGCCCGCATCGCAAAGCGTGGCATGTGGCTGGCCGATCAGTTCGTCGCGGGTGTAGCCAACCACGCCGAGCAACTTGTCGTTGACGTCGACGATCGTGCCCTCGGGGGTGAGGGTGAGCATGCCGAGCGAGCGGTCGAGCGCTGCGAGCAACGCATCGCGCCCGGGCGTCGGTGTTGCGCCGGCGGTGGACGACGGTGAACCGGGCACGGCCATCGCAAGGGCCTCCTCAGACGACCTGCGGACATTGTCGGGTGTTACAGGGGCTGGCACACCAAAAACGCTTTCAAGTATAGCGGCCTGCGGGGGCAGGCCGACATGGGAGAAACCGGGAGAGCGCACGGCTTGCGTGCGCGCTGGGGCTGGGTGCGGGGCGGCTTGCGCTGGACGTGGGGCTGGATTTCAGGCGGCAACCCGTGAGGTGGCGGTCACTGAAGCGGCAACTCGTCAGGCGCCAACCACCTTGATCCGGACGCCGTCGAGCGAAACGATCTGCCCGGCGCGGATTTTGCACGTCTTGCGGGATTCGGGCTTGCCGTCGACGCGTACGAGGCCACTCGCGACGAGCGCCTTGCCGGCACCTCCGGAGTCGGCCACGCCGGCGACTTTGAGCAAGTCGTTCAGGGCGATGAATTCGCCAGTCAGTTCAAAAGTAACGTTTTGCATGATGGACCGGATACTACGTAAAAACCCGATGCGCGTCGACTGTCGGAAGTTTCGGGTCGTCAGCTTGTCAGCTCTCGATCACATGTTCGATACGGCGGTCCGGAATGAGCCAGACGATGGCGACGAGCGCGTACAGGCCGAGCGACACCGCCGGCGCCACGAACGCCAGGCCGATGGCCAGCGCATAGCCGAGCACGGAGAGCTTGCCCTTGGCGTCCCGGCCGATGGCGGCGGCCAGCTTGAGGTTGGCGCCTTCACCATGCACGGCCAGCAGGGCGCGCGTGAGAATGTAATAGGCCACGGCGGCCATGAAGAGCACCACGCCGTAGAGCGCGGTCGGCCACGCGGTGAGGTGGTTCTCGCCCAGCCAGTGGGTGACGAACGGAATCAACGACAGCCAGAACAGCAAATGCAGGTTGGCCCACAGCACACCGCCCGAGACGCGCTGCACCACATGAAACAGGTGGTGGTGGTTGTTCCAGTAAATGCCGACGTAGATGTAACTCATGATGTACGTCAGAAAGGTCGGCAGTACCGGCAGCAACTCGTCGAGATCGGTGCCGTGCGGCGCTTTCATCTCGAGCACCATGATGGTGATGATGATGGCGATCACGCCATCGCTGAAGGCTTCCAGTCGGCTTTTGCCCATGGTGTCGGTTGGTTGGTGCTGGTCAAAGTGGGAAGCGAAAACGCAGGGCGGCGCGGCGGGCAAAACACTTCGCCACGCGCCGCCGGCATTCAGACGATGGCGACGCGATTGCGGCCGGCTTGCTTGGCTGCGTACATCGCGCGGTCGGCGCGTTGCAGTACTGCACCGAAATCGGCGTCGTCGGGGCCAAGACTCCCCACGCCGATGCTCGCGGTGAAGCGCACGGGGCCGGTGGCGCCCGGCACGCTGGTGTTACTGATGGCAGAAAGCAGACGGTCGGCGGCCTGCACGGCGCGATGCGCATCGGCTTCGGGCAGCAGCACGGCGAATTCTTCCCCCCCGAGCCGTCCCATGACGGTGCCTTTGCGCAGCGTGGCGCGCGCCACCAGCGTCAATTCGACGATGACGCGGTCGCCGATGGCATGGCCCCAGGTGTCGTTGATGGCCTTGAAGTGATCGATGTCGATCATCAGCACGGCGAGCCGGCGGCGCTGGGCGCGGGCGTTGGCAAACGCTTGTTCGGCCTGCATGAGAAACGCACGCCGGTTGAGCGCACCGGTCAGGCCGTCGCGCATGGCCATGTCGCCGAGTACCTGATTGACGCGGCGCAGTTCGAGTTCGTCGACCACCAGCGCCGAGAGATCGGCGAGCAGGCCGCGCATTTCGGCGTCGAGCGTGCGCGGGCGGCGATCGATCACGCAGAGGGTGCCGAGCCGATGACCTTCGGGCGTGCGCAGCGGGGCGCCGGCGTAGAAGCGAATGTGTGGGTCGCCAGTGACGAGCGGGTTATCGGCGAAGCGCCGGTCGGCGTGGGCGTCGGGTACCACGAGCACGTCGTCGCTCAGGATGGCGTGTGCGCAGAACGCCATCGAGCGGGGCGTCTGGGTGGCGTCGATGCCTTGTTTCGCCTTGAACCACTGACGCGACTCGTCGATCAGCGACACGAGCGAGATCGGCGTGCCGAGTACGTACGAGGCGATTCGCACGATGCGATCGAACGCGGGTTCCGGGGAAGAATCGAGGATGTCATAGCGTCGCAGGGCCGCCAGACGTGCCGCCTCGTCGATGGTCGCGCCGCGGTTGGCGGCGAATGATGTGGGCAGCAGGCTATGCAGAGACTCTTGCGTTAGCGGTTGCGGCTGCGGTGAATGCGCTCCGGGTGTGGTCATATCGCGACGGGCAGGCATGGCGTAGCGAGTGGATGACAGCAGCTCCGTCACGGGCAGCATTGACGACGGCGACTGCGCGAAGGGTGTGGCGCCCATTCTGCCGCGCATGTCGTCGCTTGGCAAATGGGACGGCGACAGCAACTCGCCGTGCCAGAGTTCATGGGCGGCACGTGTGTTGTCGCCGGACGCCGGTGTCGGAGCGCTGTGGGTCATGATTTGACTTCGAAGGCTTCACCGGTCTCGAAGAAGTTGCCGCCGGCGATGTAGTGAATACTGCGCGACACGCCGGGCGCGAACTGCCAGTGCCCATCGCGAAACGCACGCGGATCGGCCCAGGCCGCAACGACCTCGCCGAGAAAGAGATCGTAGCGATCCTGATTGTGCGGCTCGGGGATGACGCGGCATTCCAGCCAGGCGACACAACCCCCGATGAGGGGTGCCTGAATGTGACTGCCTTCGAACGCATGAACGCCGGTGCCGTCGGTGAACTTATCGGTGTCGCGGCCGGAGACGCTGCCGACGGCCAATGTTTCGCGGGCGATGATGCGTGCCGGCACGTTCAACGAAAACTCGCCCGAGGCTTCGACCAGTTCGCGGGTCAGCGTATTGCGATCGATGACCACGGCGACTTTGGGCGGCGAGAAGTCGAGCGGCATGTTCCACGCTGCCGCCATGACGTTGCGACGCCCGTCATGGGCGCTGCCGACGAGCACGGTCGGGCCGTGGTTGAGCAGCCGGTAGGCTTTGGGCAATTCGACGGACAGGCGTTCGGTCATTTCGGTCATGGCGGGCACTCGACAAGCTTGGCTTCGGTAGAGCGGGTCATGATAGCGCGGCTCGCGCGGCGGCGACGCTTGCAATAGCGGGTATAGCGGATATCGCGGGAGTCAGATGATGCCCTGCGATGCAATCTGAAAAAACGGCCCGCAGGGTGAGCTGCGGGCCGACAAACGGCACGGTGCGGGGAGCTCGTGCCGGATCAGATGTGAAGCTAGTATGCAATGGCATCGTCCCAGTCCGGTCCCCACGAGGCGTGGCGATATCGCGTCCTATACTGATGCAAAACGCGACACCCGGTCGGCATTGCGACGTTGATGCAACGCGCGTGGCCGATGCGTGCGATGTGCAAGAAGGCCAGCGCGAGTTTCTGAAGTTTCCAGCGTTTTAGAAATGGAAGGAGGGCGTATGAGCGCAAACGTATACGTGGGCACGGCATCGTGGACGGATAAGTCGCTCATCGCGTGCAAGCGGTTTTATCCACCGGGACACGCGTCGGCCGAAGCGCGTCTGCGCTACTACGCGAGCCGCTTTCCGATGGTCGAAGTCGACAGCAGCTACTACGCGATGCCGTCGGGATCCAATGCGCAGCTCTGGGCGGAACGCTCGCCGCCGCCGTTCGTGTTCAACATCAAGGCATTCCGCCTGCTCACGGGCCACCAGACGCCACGCGTCGCCTTCCCCAAAGATTTACAGGGGGCCCTGCCACCCGGTCCGCGCGCGAATGTCTACTACAAGGATGTGCCCGCTGCGCTGCAAGATGAAATCTGGCGGCGCTATCTCGAAGCGCTCGCACCGCTCGCGCAGGTGGACAAACTCGGTCTGGTTCACTTCCAGTTTCCGCCTTGGCTCACCGGCGACAAAGCGAGCCGCACGCACATCGAAATGTGTGCCGAGCGCATGGCAGGCTATGGCGTGGCTGCCGAGTTTCGCCACCACCACTGGTTTGACGACGCGCATCGCGACGCCACACTCGCGTGGCTGCGCGAGCTGGGCTGGGTCAACACCATCGTCGACGAACCGCAGGGCTTTACGAACAGCATCCCGACGGTCTGGGCGAGCACTTCGCCACGCGCCGCTGTCCTGAGGCTGCACGGGCGCAATCACGAAACCTGGAACGTGCGCGACAGCACGGCCGCGTCCGATCGCTTCAACTACGACTATCGCGAAGCGGAACTCGCCGCGCTCATCGACCCGATTCGCGTCATCGCCAAGGAAGTTGCCCGCGTGTACGTGGTGTTCAATAACAACTATGAAGATCAGGGGCAACGCAACGCGCTGGCGCTCATGAATCTGCTTGGCGACGGCGCGATCCTGCCAACCACTGAGCCGACGCAACGCCCACCCGATGACGTGGCTTCACTCTTCTGATCGGTTCGGTCTATCCTCTCTTCCTCTTCGGTATCTCTCACGAAACCGTCAGGTTGCTTCGAGGCTTACCGGTGCTTCGTTTCTCTCTATTCGCTTGGAGCTTTGCGCGTGCCCACGCCGTCTCAAATGCTTTTCCTGCCCGGCGCTTCGGGCAACACCGCTTTCTGGCAACCGGTGGCCGACCAACTCGCTCATCCGGCAACCCGTGTCGTGCTCGGGTATCCCGGCTTTGGCGCTACCCCGGCCGACCCCGTGGTGAACGATATCGATGCGCTGACCCAAACCGTCATCGCTCGTCTCGACCGGCCCACGGCCATCATCGCGCAGTCGATGGGCGGCATACTTGCCATCCGGGCTGCCCTCGCTCGTCCGGAAATGGTCACGCACCTTGTGCTGTCGGTCACCTCGGGTGGCGTCGATATGCATGACCTCGGTGCCAAAGACTGGCGCGACGGGTTTGCCGACGCCAACCCAACGTTGCCCGATTGGTTTCTGACCTACCGCGCCGATCTCTCGCCCGATATCTCGCGAATCACGCAGCCAACGCTACTGCTCTGGGGGAACGCCGACCCGCTCAGCCCGGTTGCCGTCGGTGAGCGTTTGCACACTTTGCTGTCCGACGCACGCCTGCACGTGGTGGACGGCGGGGCGCACGATCTGGCCAACGCCCATGCGGTAGACGTGGTGCCGCTCATCGACGAACATCTCGCACGTGTCTGATGCAACCCGGTCGCGGCGAAGGGTTCGCCGCGATTGTCATGCTGACGGTTTTTGACGCAGTAACATGTTTTGATAGCCGCACCTGTGTTCACCTCTGGAGGCAGACGAACATGACGACCGACCGGCGAATCACGTTTTTTCACGCACCCAACACGCGCTCGACCGGCGTGCTGGTGCTGCTCGACGAATTGCAGGCGGATTACGACCTGCATCTGCTGCGCTTCGCCACCGGCGAACAACGCAGCGCTGATTTTCTCGATATCAACCCGATGGGCAAGGTGCCGGCCATCCGCCACGGCGATGCCGTGGTCACGGAACAGGCGGCGGTGTACATGTACGTCGCGGAGTTGTATCCGGAGAAGGGCCTGTCGCCGCCGCCGGGAGACCCCCGCCGTGGCGCGTACCTGCGATGGATGGTGTTCTACGGTTCTTGTGTCGAACCCGCGGTGACCGACAAGGCGCTGGCCCGCCCGGTGATGGAACACTCACGCTCGCCCTATGGCGATTACGACGAAGTGATGTGGACGATCGAGCGACACCTGACGCAGAACCCCGGTCCTTGGTGGCTGGGCGAGTCGTTTACTGCCGCCGATGCGCTGTGGGGCAACGCGCTGCACTTTCTCACGCAGTTCAAGATGGTGCCGGCCAGCCCCGCCATTGCGGCGTACGTGGAACGCTTTCGCGCGCGCGACTCGGTCAAGCGCGGACACGCGCACGACGCCGAACTGGCCAAGAGCCTCGCGGCGAGTGGCACGTGACGCCACCCGCTGCGTGAGCTTTCGTCAGTCGGGCAGCACGTCGATTTGCGGTTCGCAGTCGATGGGGAAGTTGACGGAATTGGCGACGTAGCACTTGGCGTGGGCTTCGTGGTGCAGCTCGGCCGCAAGCTTGGCGTCGCTGCCCGCGCGTAAGGTCACGTGCGGGCGCAGCAGGATTCGCGTGAAGCGGCCTTCTTGCGGCGTATCGATCATCGTGCCGAGGGCATCGTCACGATATTGCTCGACCCGGATGCCCGCGTCGGAACACAGGTGCAAGTACCAGAGTTTGTGACAGGTACTCGCGGAGGCCACCAGCAATTCCTCGGGGTTCCAGCGCGTGGCGTCGCCCCGGAAGGCCGGATCGGCAGAGCCCGGAATCTCGGGCTTGCCGTCGGCTTCGATCACATGATTGCGACCGTACTCGCGGTAGCCCGAGGTGCCGGTGCCCTGATTGCCGATCCACTCGATGCGAACGCGGTACTGGTGTTCTCCTGATGCCATGACGTGTCTCTCTGCGAAGGGTCAAGAAGTCGAAAAATCGAAAAACCAAAATGGGGGCGACGTGCAACGCGCCATTTTTGCAGGCGCGCGCGATCACCGCTAGCCATTTTCGGCCATCAAATTCTTGTGCTTCTCCCGCCGCATCACACCATGCCGTTTAGGCAATCGGTTCGGTCGTCAGCGCACGCGTGAGGCCGTGCATCGGCCGGCGCATGGCGACGTCGAACGGGTTGGTCTGCGGGCCGATGAGTTCGGCCTGACGCCGCAGCAGTTCCACCACCATCGGCAAACGGTCTTGTGAGAGCCGCGCCGCCAGTGTGCCGATACTCAGCGCGGCCACGGCATGTCCGGTGCGGTCGAAGATCGGCACGGCGACGCCCGCCATGCCTTCGAGCACGCCACTGTTGCTGCCCGCATAACCCAACTGCCGCACGCGCTCGATCTCGGTGCGCAGATAGACCTCGTCAAGCACACCGTACCCCCGCAGACGCGGCACGTTGAAGCGGATGATCTCTTCGCGCTCGGCTTCGGGCAGAAAGGCGAGGATCGCCAGACTGCCTTGACCAACCCCCAGCGCCACCCGTCCGCCAATGTCGCCGGTGAACGACCGGATCGGGAACGGGCCTTCGCACATGTCGAGACACACGGCATCGAAGCTGCTGCGTACCAGCAGAAAGATCGTGTCGCCAAGGCTGGCGCACAGGCGCAGCAGCGATGGGCGGCAAAGCGTGCGCATGCCGCTCGGGTTGCCGGCCTGTGCCGCCATGGCGAAGAAGTCGACACTCAGCCGATACAGCTTGGAGGTTTCGTCCTGCTCGACGACTTGCTCGGCAATCAGGGCGTGCAAGATGCGGTGGACGGTGGCCTGACTGAGCCCGACCGCCTTGGCAATGTGCGTGACGCGCTCGCCTTCGGGTTTGGCGATGCCGAGTGCGCGGATGACGGCGAAGGTGCGTTGCAGAATCCCCGCGCCGGCGGCGTCGGTGGCTGCGGGGGCATTGGCCTCGCGGGGTGAATCGGAAGTGCGCATTAGGGTCTCGAATTATTCCGTCAAACGAAATACTATCGCAATCGACTGCGGCTTGAAAACTGGCGCAATACGTCGAGAACCGCGAAAACAGTGAATTATCATCATAAGTTAGGGATTATCCCGAGACGCTGACGCGAAACGAATGCGCAAAGCATTGGTGTATATATTCCGTCAAACGAAATAATCATAAAATTTATCTCGTTTCGTGGAATCGTTATCTTGCGACAAGGAATTTGGCTCGCTACTGTTCGATGCAATTGCATCAACTGCGGTGCTCACGCGCCCGAAGGTAGTGACCATGTCTTTTCTGACTCTGACGGATGTCTCCAAAACGTTCGGCGAATTGAATGCCGTCTCGAACGTCAATCTCTCGGTGGAGAAGGGCGAGTTCGTCTCGCTGCTCGGCCCTTCGGGCTGTGGCAAGACCACCACGCTCCAGATGATCGCGGGCTTTGTGGAAGCCACGACCGGGCGCATTACGCTCGACGGGCGCGACATCACGAACATGCGCCCCAACAAGCGCGGTCTGGGCATCGTGTTCCAGAGCTACGCGCTGTTTCCGCACATGACGGTGGCGGACAACGTCGGCTTCGGTCTCGAGATGCGCGGCGTCGACAAGACCGAACGTCAGGACCGGATTCGCGAAGCGCTCGCCCTCGTGCGCCTCGATGCACTGGGCCATCGTTTCCCGCGCGAGCTGTCGGGCGGCCAGCGCCAGCGTGTGGCGATTGCACGCGCCGTGGTCATCGCGCCGCCGGTGCTGCTGCTCGATGAGCCGATGTCGAACCTCGACGCCAAGCTGCGCGAGGACATGCAGTTCGAACTCCGCTCGATCCAGCGCAAGATCGGCACGACTACGATCATGGTCACGCACGATCAGTCGGAAGCACTGTCGATCAGCGACCGCGTGGTCGTGATGGAAGCGGGCCGCATCACGCAGGTCGATACGCCGTACCGCGCCTACGAGCGCCCGGAAAACCAGTTCGTCTCGCAGTTCATCGGCAAGGCGAACATGCTGGCGGGCCGTGTGTCGGCACGCGACGGCGACCATCTGCATGTGGAGCTCGACGGCCAGCTCAGTGGTCAACTCACGCAGCGCGCGCCGCTCGCCGACCTCTCGCCGCGTGAGCGCAGTGTCGCCGTGGGCGACGCCATGACGTTGTGCCTGCGCCCGGAGAAGGTGCGTCTGTGTGCGCCGAACGCGGGCCGTGTGTCGGCGACGGTGACAAGCCGGTTCTTCCTCGGCAGCCAGTGGCTGTACCGCGTGGACAGCGCGCTGGGCGAAGTGCTGGTGTGTTGTCAGAACGAAGGCGGCGAGCCGCTGGCAGAAGGCGCGCCGGTCGGCCTCGACTGGCATGCGGACGCGGTGCGCTTCATCGCGCCGGCAGCATCGGCAGCGTCGATCACTGCGGGAGGTCCGGCTCATGGCTGAGGCGCTGCAAGTGACGCGGGCGGCACCGGCACCCAAGGCGCGCGCGCCGTGGCATGCCTATCTGCCGCTGTGGGTGATGAGCGCGCCGGCCATGCTGTTGTTCACGGCCTTGGTGCTCATTCCGTTGTTGATGACGCTTGCCCTCACGTTCTATCAGTTCGATCCGGCCAGCGGCCCGATTGCGGCGTTCCAGTTCGATAACTACGCCGAAGTCCTGTTCGACTCGTACTTCCACACGATCTTTCTGCGCACGTTCGGCATCTCGCTGACGGTCACGGCGGTGTGTGCCGTCGTGGGCACCTTCGAAGCCTATGTGCTCTCGCGCATGGGTGACCCGTGGCGCTCGATTTTCCTGCTGGTGATTCTCTCGCCGCTGCTGGTCTCGATCGTGGTGCGCGCGTTCGGCTGGAGCATGCTGCTCAGCTCCGGCGGCCTGATCAATCAGGCGTTCGCGTTCGTGGGCATGGGTCCGTACAAGATGGAGTACACGAACTTCGCCATCGTCGTGGCGCTGGTGCACGTGATGTTGCCGTTCATGGTGATTCCGGTGTGGACGTCGCTGCAACGCCTCGACCCGCAGACGGAAAACGCTGCGCTGTCGCTGATGGCCTCGCCCGCCACGACGCTGCGCCGCATCGTGCTGCCGCAACTGGTGCCGGGCATTCTGTCGGGCAGCCTGATGGTGTTCGGGTTGTCGGCCAGCGCGTTTGCGATTCCGAGCCTGTTGGGTGGACGGCGTCTGAAAGTGGCGGCAACGGCCGTGTACGACCAGTTTCTCAGTTCGCTCAACTGGCCGCTGGGCGCCACCATCGCCGTGCTGCTGCTCGTGGCAAACCTGATCGTGATGCTGACCTACTACCGCGTGCTCGAGCGCCGTTATGCGCGCAGCATGGGTTGAGCGCAGCGACCGCAGAACCGAACTCTACTGCCACCATCATGCGTAAAAACAGTCCTCTGGCGCTCGCGTTCCACACGCTCGTCATTCTCTTCGTGCTCGCGCCGCTGATCATCGTGACGCTGGTTGCCTTCACGCCGGAAGAAACGCTCTCGCTGCCCACGCACGGCTTCTCGCTGCGCTGGTTCCGCGCGATTCTCGACTATCCGGACTTCATTGCCTCGTTCTTCACGAGTCTGAAGCTCGCGTTCCTCTCGGCCACGCTGTCGCTGCTGATCTCGCTGCCGGCGGCGCTGGCCATCGGCCGGGCACGGTTTCCGGGGCGTAACTTCCTCAATGGTCTGCTGCTCTCGCCGCTGGTCATTCCGGGGCTGGTGCTCGGCATCGCACTGCTGCGTTTCTTCGCCATGCTCGGCGTGACGGGGTCGTTCGCCGCGCTGACGTTTGCTCACATGATCGTGATCACGCCGTTCATCATGCGGCTCGTGCTCGCATCGATCAGCGGGCTCGATCGCAGCGTGGAACATGCCGCCGCGTCGCTGGGCGCCGGGTCGTGGACGACGTTTCGCCGCGTCACCATGCCGATGATCCTGCCGGGCATCACGGGTGGCTGGCTGCTGGCGTTCATCAACAGCTTCGATGAACTGACGATGTCGGTGTTCATCACGTCGCCGCAGACCATCACGTTGCCGGTGCGCATGTACATGTACGCGACCGAGTCGATCGACCCGATGATGGCATCGGTGTCGGCACTCGTGATCGTCATCACGCTGGGCGCGATGTTGTTGCTCGACCGCGTCTACGGCCTGAACCGCATTCTGATCGGTCAGCACTGAGCGAGCGCTCACAGAGATTTCTCATGTCCCGCCTCATGCAAGATCTGCAACATTCCCCGCAACTGGCGCGTCTGGCCGAGACCTCGCGCGCGCCGGTGACGTTTTATCTCGACGGTGCCCCCGTGCAAGCGCTCACGGGCGACACGGTGCTCACGGCCATCCTCATGCATCAGCGCCACGTGCGCATCAGCGAATTCAGTGGTGCGCCGCGCGCAGGCTTCTGCCTGATCGGTGCCTGTCAGGATTGCTGGGTGCGCTGCGAGGCGGATTCGGCGGATGTCACTGACGCGGCTGATGCCGCGCGTGGTCACGCCGCACAACAACTGACGCGCCTGCGCGCGTGCTCGACGCTCGTGCGTCCGGGCATGCGCATCGTGACGAATGCCGCGATCGCGCCGTTTGCAAACGACGCCGATTCCGCCGATTCCGCCGAGGCTGCGCCCGGAGGTCAGGCATGAGCGCCCGTCCCGAGGTCGTGATCGTCGGCGCCGGCCCGGCCGGTATTCGCGCGGCGCAGACACTCGTCGCGGCAGGCATTCGCCCGATCGTGCTCGATGAAAATGCCCGCTGGGGCGGCCAGATCTACCGTCAGCCGCCGGCCGACGCAGGCTTTGCCCGAAGTAAGCAGACGCTCTACGGTTTCGAGGCGGCGAAGGCGGATGCCGTACACACCACCATGGCGGCACTGCTGCCGCAGATCGACTACCGCCCCGACACGCTCGTCTGGGCGTGCGATCCGGCAGACCCCTCCGCGGATGCAGTGAATGCATCGCAAGGCGCGAGCCGTGGGCAACGTCTTCACACGATGCATGCGGGACGCGAGATCGCGGTGCCGTTCACGCATCTGCTCATCGCCAGCGGCGCGACCGATCGCATCTTGCCCGTCCCCGGCTGGACGCTGCCGGGTGTGTACACACTGGGCGGCGCGCAAGTGGCGCTCAAGGCCCAAGGCTGTGCCATCGGCGAGCGCGTGGTCTTCGCGGGCACCGGGCCGTTGCTGTACCTCGTCGCGTATCAATACGTGAAAGCGGGCGCTAACGTCGTTGCCGTGCTCGACACCAGCGAATTCGCCGCGCAGGTGAAGGCGACGCCGCGTCTGCTCAACCAGCCCGGCACGTTGGCAAAGGGCCTTTATTACGTTGGCTGGCTGCGTGCGCGGGGCGTTCGCATCGAACATGGCGTGACACTGAACGGTATCGATGGAACCGCCGGCGTGCGGGCCGTTCGCTGGCAGCGCGACGGACGTGAGCACACACTGGGGTGCAGCGCACTCGGTCTGGGATTCGGGCTGCGTCCCGAGACGCAACTGGCCGACCTCGCCGGCTGCCGCTTTATCTTTGACGATCTGAATCAGTGCTGGCTGCCGGCGCGTGACGCGGCGGGCCGTAGTTCGCAAGCGGGCATCTATCTGGCGGGGGATGGCGCGGGTATCGCCGGTGCCGATGCTGCCGAGATGGCTGGCCGTCGCGTGGCACTCGCGATGCTCGAAGACCTCGGCATCGCTGCACCGTCACTCCCCGGTGCCCTGGACGCGCTCACGCTTGAGCGACGCCTCGCGAGCATCCGGCGTTTTCGCGTCGGCATCGAGCAAGCGTTTGCGTTGCCCGCTGACCCGTCGGCCCAATGGCCCGACGACATGCTGGTGTGCCGTTGTGAAGAGATCGACGCGCGCACGTTGCGCGAATGCGTGCGCCACGACGGTGTCACCGAAATCAACCGGCTGAAGGCGTTGACCCGCGTGGGCATGGGCCGTTGTCAGGGCCGCATGTGTGGCGAGGCGGCCTGCCATCTGTTGGCTGAAGCGACGGGGCAGACGCTCTCGCAGGTCGGACGCCTGCGTGCCCAAGCCCCCATCAAACCGATTCCGATTGCCCCGATGCTTTTTGACGAAAACGTCGCCGCCATTCCCGAGGAGGCGCGCGATGAGTGAGCCCTTGCATTACGACGTCGTGGTGGCTGGTGGTGGCCTCGTCGGCGCATCGGCGGCCCGTGCGCTGGCCGAACGCGGCCTGCGCGTGGCGCTGTTCGAGCGACGTTACTGCGGCGCGCAAGCGAGCGGCGTGAACTACGGCGGCGTGCGCTGTCAGGGCCGCCCGGAAGAACAATTGCCGCTGGCCATGCGCGCTCGCCGCCTGTGGGACCGCTTGCCCGAACTGGTCGGCATCGATGGCGAGTTCGTGCGTTCGGGCCACCTGCGGCTGGCGCGTCGCGAGGCCGATCTTGAACCGCTCGACGCGTGGTCGGCGATGGCCCGCACGCATGGTCTGGAAACGGAAGTGTTTCGTGGCGCGGCGTTTCGGCAACGTTTTCCGTGGTTAGGCGACGGTGCGGTCGGCGGCTCGTTGTGCCTGAGCGACGGCCATGCCAACCCGCGTCTCGTGTCGCCTGCCTTCGCGCGCGCAGCACGGGCACTCGGTGCCGACGTGCGCGAACGCACACCGATTACCGCCATCGCTCACGACGGCGCGCGCTTTCAGTTGACGGCGCAACCGGCCGAGGGCGACACGCTGCGCGTGAGCGCCGACTGGTTGCTCAACACGTCCGGCGCGTGGGCCAATCACATTGCCGGCACGTTTGGCGAGCGGGTGCCGATGCACCCCATCTATCCGAACATGTGGGTAACCGAACCGCTGCCGAAGTGCATCGGCCACAACCTCGGCGTGTATGGCGGCGGTGTGTACGCGCGTCAGGTCGAGCGCGGCAACTGCGTGATCGGCGGTGGACGCGGCACCGGCAACGGCGAGTACGCCCAGCCGTCCGCCGACACCACGCGCGCGGTGATGCGCGAAGCCTGTGCACTGGTACCCGCCTTGCGCAACGCGCTGCTCATCCGTACGTGGAGCGGGGTGGAGGGCGAGACGCCGGACAACAACCCGATCATCGGCGCGAGCCGCACGACACCGCGCCTGCTGCATGCGTTCGGCTTCTCGGGCGGCGGCTTCCTGCTGGCCCCGGGCGTGGGCGAAGTGCTGGCCGATCTCGTGACGCAAGGCGAGACCGTCACGCCGATCGACGCCTTCGGGATCGACCGTTTCACTCAGGTGGCGTCGAATGCCGCGCTCGCCTGACGCATCACGCAGTCGCTCGCTATTTCATAAGTTACGCAATCACTCAACGTCAAAAAACGTCACTCACACGTTCCTTACCTCTCGAAACGCAAGGAGAACCACGATGAAGCTATCCAAGAAGGTCGTCATGTGCGCTGCGGCGCTGGCACTGGGCACGAGCAGCGCAGCCTGGTCGCAGGCCAAAACGCTCTACATCGGCATGAACGGCGGCCCGATGGAAAAGGCCTATACGAGCCAGGTCTTTCCGGAGTTCGAGAAGGCCAACAACGTGAAGGTCGTGGTGGTGCCGGGCACGTCGTCGGACGTGCTGGCCAAGCTGCTCGCCAACCGTAACAGCCCGCAGATGCACGTCGTGTTTCTCGACGACGGCGTGATGGCGCGCGCCATCAGCATGGGTGTGTGCCAGAAGCTCGACGACTCGCCCGTGCTCAAGGAGCTGTACCCGTTCGCACGTGTGAAAGACGACATGGGCGCAGGCGTGCAACTGGGCATGACCGGCATCGGCTACAACACCAAGATCTTCAAGGAAAAGGGCTGGGCGGCACCGACCTCGTGGACCGACTTTGCCGATCCGAAGTTCAAGGGCAAGGTAGTGTTCCAGTCGGCATCGAGCAGCACGTTCGGCCTGCATGGCTTCCTGGCGCTCAACCGCATCTGGGGCGGCAGCGAGACCAACGTCGAGCCGGGCTTCACGAAGTGGGCGACGACCGTCGGCCCGAACGTGGTCGAGTACATCCCGAATTCGGCCAAGCTCTCGGAAATGATCCAGACGGGTGAGGCTGCCATCTTCCCGCTCACGCCGACGGCCGTCAGCGATCTTCAGGACAAGAACATCCCGGTGGCCTACGTGGCACCGAAGGAAGGCGCGGTGCAACTGCTGGTCGACCTGTGCGTGGTGAAGAACAGCCCGGACAACGCTCTGGCGCAGAAGCTCGCCCAGTACCTGCTGTCGGCACGCGGTCAAACGCTGGCCGCTGCGGCGGGCGCCTACATCCCGACCAATCCGCAGGCCACCGTGCCGGCATCGATGCAAAAGCGTCTGGGCAAGATCGACGATCTGGTCAAGGACATCAAGACCGTGGACTGGGACGCGATCAACCAACGCCGTGCCCAGTGGGATCAGCGCTGGAACCGTCAGGTCGAGCGCTAAGATTGCGCGCTACGACCGGGCGCAGCGTCGGATCGGGACGGCATGACAACATGGCCGCCTGATCCAGCGGCTGGCAAGCGCCTCTGATGTAACGACAAACGCCGGGCACCTCTGGGGGGCTGCCCGGCGTTTTGTTGTTGGCCTGTCGTTCGCTTGCGCCGGAGAGGATTACATCGCGTCCGATTTTTCGGCGAGACTGGCAAACGCGGCCACCAGCGCGGCATGATCGGCCGGCATGACGAACGCGCGCAGGGCCTGCGCCGGGGTGTCGAGCATCAGATAGCCCAGACTCCAGGTCGGGAAAGCGCCCGGCGTACGGGGTGTGCCATCGAGCAGCACGTGAATGTCGTCGTGATGTTGCGAGGCTTCGATGCGCTGGCGCGCGTCGGCGAGCGGCTCGCTCGGACCTTCAATGTATTGATAGAACGTCACGCCGTCGTAGAGCAGTACCCCGGTGATGCCATAGGTCGCGTTGAAGCCTCGCGAATTGACGATGATCTTCGAGAGCATGAGCGGATCCAGGTCGGGCAAGGCACGGCTCAGGTACGCATAGCACTCGGTCATGGGAGGGGTCCGGAAGGCGGCAATGAAATACGATGATGGATCGGGGTGACGCGCATTAGAATACCTCATCTCCTCGCGAGGAAAGGACGGGCATGTCGACACCTCCAGGCCCTCACCGTCTTCAGATCTGGGCAGGCAAACGCCTGCGGCGGGTGGTCGACAAGTTCGACCGCCGGCCGGTCATGATCGGCATCGTCGGCACGGTCATCGCGCTGGCTATCCTGATCGGCGTGGCCATCTCGCTCGAGAACAACCGCGAGGGGCGGATCGAGTCCACGCTGGACCGCGCCCAGAGCGCGGCGACCGTGGTCGCGACCAGTCTGGGTGGCAACATCGCCGTCTACGACACCTTGCTCAAAGACATGGTGCGCGACGCGGAGAACCCCGCCACGCCGCTCTTTACCGACCGGGTGCGCGACCGCGTGCGATTCGGCCAGATGCTGAGCCGCGATTTTCTCGACGACGCTTACGTGGTCGACAAGACGGGCCAGATCGCGGCACCTCTGCACCCGGATTCCGACCGGCTGGTCGATGTTTCCGATCGCGACTATTTCCGCTCGCATCTGGGCAACCCCTCGCTCGGGCTGTATATCTCGCAGCCGTATGCGTCACGCGTGCATGGCGGCCTGTTGTCGGTCGCGCTCACGCGCCGTGTGAACGCACCCGATCATTCGTTTGCGGGGGTGGCGGTCATCGCCCTGCGGCTCGATCACTTCCAGAATCTGGTGACGGAGGTCGAATCGATCGATATCAAGACCATTCAGATCGTGGAAGACAAGGGCACCGTGCTGGCGTGTGCGCCCTGTGGCGACGTACGCCCGGGGACTGTCGTGAGGTTGCCCGGCAATGCCACACGTGACGGCGATCTGCTCACAGCGTTGTCGTTTCCCGCAGGCGCCCGCGCCCATGACTACCGGTCGGTGCGAGTGCCGGGGGCGTCGTTGTACGTGGTGATCACGCCGTTGACCACGGGCACGATGCGCGAATGGCGCTGGAACGTGGCGACCTTCGGCTCGATTGCGCTGGCCTGCGCGGCCACCCTGATTGCGGGGTCGTGGCTGCTGGTCGCTGCGATTCGTATGCGCACCACGGCCATGACGCGGCTCGCGAGTCTGTCGGTGACCGACGGTCTTACGGGGCTGAGCAACCGCCGTGCTCTCGACAGCAAGCTCGCGCTGGAATGGCGGCGGGCGCAACGCTCGGGCACGTCGCTGTCTGTGCTGTTCATCGACGTCGATTACTTCAAGCACTTCAACGACGAGTACGGCCACGCCGTGGGTGACGACGTGTTGCGCGCGGTGGCGCACAACATCGCCGGGCACATGCGCCGCGACGCCGATATGGCCGCGCGCTTCGGTGGCGAAGAATTCGCCGTGGTCATGCCCGATACCCCGGCAGCGGGGGCAGCGAAGATGGCCGAGCAGATCCGGCACGCCATTGAGCGCTTGCAAATTGCGCATACGGGCAGCGCAATGGGCACGGTGACGGTGAGTGTGGGGGCGGCGACCGGGCTGGCCGCCGAAAGCGAGAGTGGCGAGGCAATTTTGCGTGCGGCCGACGAGCAACTCTATCTGGCCAAACAGGCGGGCCGCAACTGCACGCGCAGCACGATACTCAAAGCCTGATCACGACGCGATTGAGCCGCAACTAGGCCACGCTCAGTCTGCGCTCAGGCTGGGATCACGGACTGAGCATGGCGGCGAGACGCAGCAATTCCCCCTGACGATGACACCCGGTCTTGCGCAGAATCGCCGATAACTGGGTGCGCAGCGTGCTCGTGCCTAGTTGCAGCACGTCGCTGCATTCGCCGATCGTGAGACCTGCCACGAGATGATGAAACAGGCGCGCCTCGGCCCGTGTGAGCGCGAAGTGTTCGCGCAGCGCGGCCTCGGTCGGCACGTTGAAGATGCTGCGCCGTTCTACCCGAATGCCGACTGCCGAGCGCAGCCCGTGATTCATTTGGTTGCCGAGCGGGCGCAACGTCAGCCGGAACGCGTGGCCCCATGAGTCGGGGACCACGAGCGAGGCGGCCACCCCGGTAGTACTCACTTCGGCGAGCGTCGCTGCCAGCCGTGCCTGCCAGTCGGACTGCCGGTGTGTGAGGCGCCGTTGTTTGAGCACGAGTTGGCAGTCGGGGCTGCCGAGCAGGACGTCGAGACCTGCGGCGGCGTCGAGGGTCCAGCCGTCGGGCGAGGCAATGAGGAAGCCCTCACGCGTGGGATCGAGCATCTGGCCGAGCGCATCGAGGCTCATGCGGGTGGACGCACGTCGCGCGGCGAACGCTGCGGCGAGCAGGCGTTCGTATTCGGCGATGCGGGCGGCGTGGGCGAAGTTCGGTTCGACCACATGCATGCGCTGGATGCTCAGGGCGGTGAGCACGTCGTTGTCGTTGCAAATGACGACGCCGACCAGTTGCTGAAGCTGGTACGGGCGCATGAATTCGTTCCAGAACACGCGGTCGTTCGGCGATTCGTGCTTGAGCGCGATGGACGAGTCGTACCAAGTGCCTGCGGGGGCGTCCCAGAAGCGGCGGGTCGAGTCGTCGTACTGGTAGTAATGCTGCGCGTATTCCTGAATCAGGCTGTCTTCGTGCCCCGCCTGCTCAATGAAACGCACCGAGCGGCTTTGTTTGTCGTGGCACAGGAACGTGGCCGCTTCCGCACCGAGAAAGTCGCGTGCGGTCTGTACAACGTCGAGCCAGTCTGCCTGACCGGCACCGACCGCCTGAACGGCGTCCGACGCCCGTTGAAAACTGATGTCGTCCGACATGGGATCCCCCGTCATCACCTGCTATCCCGTGGACCTGAGGCCCGTTTTTTGCGCAGTGTAGCAGAAGAAACTACCGGAAATGACAGGGTTGGGGATACCCCTCGGGGGCACAGTTGAACGGTGACGCAACTGTGATTTGTGCGGGCGACAAATGGCTTTTCGGCTGGGACAATTCAGTCATGTCGAAAGACCCACAACAGGATGACCTCAGGTCATCAACTAAGCCAAACGGGGGCCTATATGATCCGCACCAACTTCATCGCTGTCTGTCTGTGTCTGGCGGTTGCATTGTTCGGCGGCAACGCCAGCGCCCAGTCGTATCTGGGCGCGAGTGATCTCGGCAGCATTCGTCAGGGCAATCAGGCGGCGCCTGCACTGCACCCGTCGACCGGACTCCGTGCCTCGGCGCCTGTTGCCGACGCGCAATCGGCCAGCGAAGCGATCAACCGTGCCGCGAGCGAGCGCAATGGTGCGCAGCCGGGCCCGAGCGCTCAGGATGTCGCCGCAACGCAGCGGGCGCTCGATACGCGTGACTTGCAGCATCCGCGGCAGACCCGCACGTTCGATGCGATTGCTCGTCCGTCGCGGCCTGACTGATCACTCGGGATGGGAGCGCCGGGCGTTCAGCGGTGTTCGCGATGAATACGGTGAATCCATGACGAGTGAATCGAACGTTTGCTTATTCGGCGAGTGCCGGAATCGCGCCCTCCTGAAACAGAACGCGCGGCGAATCCATCGTGCCGGACTCGTCATCGACCAGCACTTCGTAGGCGGCGATGCCGGCAAACCCCGAGGCCATGGCCTGTGCGATACGCACGGCACCGAATTCGGTACTGGCTTGGCGAAGCTCGCCGGGTTGCAGGGCGCCGTCCTTGTTCTTGCGATAGGGCACGACGATGAATTTGACGGATTTCGGATCACTCACGATGCAACTCCCCAAGGAACATTGGTGAAGGGAATGTAGCATAAGATACTGTACAAAAAAACAGTAATGTTTAAATGTACAGTGTTTTTGAGAGCGAGCCGCGGGGTGGGAGGCGACCGCAGCACGGTTATGGCTGCGGTGCTTTAGCGCTTGCGCGCGCGCGTTGCGAGAAACGTGGGCAGAAAGCGATCGACAACGAAACGCGGGTTGGGCTGCTCGTCTTCGTAAAACCCTTCGATCGCGAAACCGGCGTCAAGTTGTCCGCCGATCAAATCCCCGAGTGAGTGACCGAAGACCAACGCTTCACCGGCGTCGCGCTTCTTTTGAAGCTGGTCAGGCGGCAGATCGTTCAGATCGGAGTAGGGCAGTGTGTATTGCGGACGGATCAGGCCTTGTTTCGCAAAGTCGGGATCACGGTCGCCGATGAACACGACCGGATTGTAGAAACTCGCGAGCAATGCGCCGCCGGCTTTTAATACGCGATGGCATTCGCGCCAGACCGGGCGCACATCGGGCACGTAAAGATTCGAGATCGGGTGAAAGACGATGTCGAACGATGCGTTATCGAATGCGCTTAAATCGCGCATGTCGCCTTGGCGGGTGTTTAGCGTAAGGCCGTCGCGCTCGGCGACCTTGCGATCCTGTTCAAGCTGCGCGTCCGAGATGTCAAAGACCGTCACGAGCGCGCCAGCAGCCGCAAGCACGGGGGCTTGTTGCCCGCCTGCGGAGGCGAGGCAGAGGATGCGTTTCCCGGCAACATCGCCCAGCCAGTCCTTCGGCAACGGACGCGGCGTGAGATGCACGTTCCAGTTGCCGAGCTTGGCCGCCGCCACCGTTTCCGGACTCACAGGACGTGACCACTCACGCACTTCAGCCGCTTGTTTGTCCCATGCGGCGCGATTGTGCGAGAGGAAGTCGAGAGGGGGAGTCGTCGTTGTGGACATCGGCGGTATTACGCGGGATGGTTGTATTTCAGCCGCCGGCGAGTTTCTTGGTCAGGTTTTCGAGAAGGCTGTGCAGATACGCTGCATCGCGCTCGCCTGAAGCTGCCGGGTCGGTGACGCCCTTCGATCCTGTCAGGGGAATGCCTTGAGCCTTGATGAGCTCCTGGACGAAGGTTCGTGCAATTTGCCGGGCTTCCGGCAGTTCGTAGAGGGCCATGTTGTGACTCCGATGTTGTGACAAGAGCCGCGATTGTGCCATAGCGGTTGAATAAGCCCGTGGCAGCTGCGACGGCGCGCAGCCGGACACGTCTCGTTGCGACTCCGTCAGGTGGAGGATGCCCACGTGGTCGGCGGCTCATACAATCGCATGAAAACGGAAGGGGGCAGCGATGCGAAGCATACTCGGAGCGTTGTTGGCGGGCGTCTCGATAGGGGTGTCTGCACAGGGGAACAACTGCGACTGTCAGCAGATCGTCGGGGCATGTGCTGCCTCGATCGTTGTGGTTCCGACGGAATCCACAAAGGGGAGTTATGGGGCGGATATCAAAATCACGTCGACCAGCCCGATGTGTGCCAAGGTCGATTACTACGTCGACGGGACACCCTACTTCACGATTCTCAGTCAGGGAAATCAAGGCGACGATCGCGTCTTTGGAACCCAGCCGATAACGCGAAAGAATGTTTCCGACGTGAGCTGCAAGGTTTGCCGGCAAGTTGGCGGCAACGTTGCGAAACCGTCGGACAACGAGGTGAAGCGCGTGTTGGGTATTGGCGGGCGATGGCACGCGTCTGCCTGTCCGGGCGCGCCGGGATGGTGGGGCGGCGGCGGGCCGCCACGTGACGTGACCATGACGTTGAGCGCGAATGGTGGGGCGGTTTCCGGCGCGCTGAGCGAACACAGCTCGGCATATTCGTATTCGGCATCGCTTACCGGGACGCTCGTCGCCGGGAGCGCGCGAGTGAGCAGCAGTGTCGGCAGCACGCACGAAATGTCGCTGTCGACGGATGAACAGGTGCTGACGGATCGCTGGTGCAACAAGGATGGTGGTTGTGCCGTCTGCGCCATGACGCGTGAGTGAGTGCTGCGGGGGCAGCGAGGACGGTGAGAGCGACGAACACGTGATGCGAGGGCACCTTAACGCCACGCGTTAGAATCGGCTTTCATATCTGTTCCCGTGCGCCTTTGCTTTGAGTGAGTTGCGTCATGCCGATCAATTACCTGCGAGGATTCACCCAACCCGTGCGCACGGAGGCGGCCAATCGCCGGCTGGGGTGCTCGCTGGCGTTCGTTGCCGGTGCCGCGAACGCGGGCGGCTTTCTCGCGGTCGGGCAGTACACATCTCACATGTCCGGCATCGTGGCGTCGCTCTCAGATGATCTGGTGCTGGGACAGTTGGTGTACGTGCTCACCGGCGTCAGCGCACTTCTCGCGTTTCTCTTCGGCGCGGCCACTTCCTCCATCCTCGTCAACTGGGGACGCCGTCATCAGACGCACAGCGCCTACGCCGCGCCATTGTTGCTGGAGGCGGTACTGCTCATTGGTTTCGGACTGCTGGGGGCCAGCCTCGAACATCATCGATGGCTGTTTGCGTCGGCAACGGTGGCACTGCTGTGCTACGTGATGGGGCTTCAGAACGCGATCATCACGAAGATATCGAAGGCGGAAATACGAACGACGCATGTCACCGGTTTAGTGACCGACATTGGCATCGAACTGGGGAAAATGCTGTACTGGAATCGACCGGGTCTCTCGGCAGAACCGCAACGGGTCGCCGCCGATCAGGGCAAGCTTCGGCTGCTGGCATCGCTGCTCGGGATGTTCTTCCTCGGCGGCGTCGCGGGTGCCCTCGGTTTTAAACATCTTGGCTTCGTGTCGACAGTGCCGCTGGCGCTGATTCTCATCATGCTGGCGATCGTGCCGTTGCTGGATGATATTTCGCATCGGCCGATGCGGTAATGAATTCAACAGGACACCGACGCTTTAATCGAGTATGGTCAGGTCTGCTGTTTTGGCATGGCAAACAGAAGTCACGGATTGACTGCGGCGGAGCGCAACGGATTCACCGTCGCTTGAACGCACCGCGATGTTCCGACACCAGGAGAGCATGAATGAAGAATGCGATTCTCGTTGCGCTGTTGCTGTCCTCCCAAGCGATGTTGGCCAACGCCGAAACACCGCCAGCGCTGAATCGAACCGAGGTCAGCCGCGCTGAGCAGGCGGTCATCTGGGCGATGCCGGCCGTCAATACCGATCTGATGCGGCAAGCCGCCATCAAGGCAGGTGCCGGGGAGAACCAGATCGTCTATTGGTCGCGTCCGGTGGACTGGCGCAACCAGACGCTCACACCCAATCCAGATGCGATCTACCTGATGCCCTTCTTCAATACGAAGCAAGGGCCGATGGTGCTGGAGATTCCGTCGGCCGGTCGGGATGGCTCGATCACCGGCAACATTGACGACGTGTGGCAGATGCCGCTCGAGGATGCCGGTCCATCGGGGGCGGACAAGGGGGCAGGTGGCAAGTACTTGATACTTCCGCCGAGCTATCGCGGTCAGATTCCGAAGGGCTACATCGTGCTGCGTTCTCCGACGTACAGCGGCTATGCATTGATCCGCTCCACGTTGCGCAGCCACAGCGATGCCGATGTTGCCGAAGCTGTCGCTTATGGCAAGCGGGTCAAGCTGTACGCGCTTGCAAATGCCGCCAAACCGCCGCCGACGCGGTTCGTCGACGCGAACAATGCGCTTTTCGATTCGACGATCCCTTACGACATTCGCTATTTCCAGTCGCTGGATCGTATCGTCCAGAACGAACCGTGGCTCGAACGGGACAAGGTCATGATCGACTTGCTCCGATCAATTGGCATTGAGAAAGGAAAACCGTTCGCTCCTGACGACAGGAGAGTTGCCGCGCTCAACGAGGGCGCGCGCAACGCGCACGATTGGATCGCCTATCAGTCGGAGCGGGCCTACGAACCTTATTTTCCTAATACGCGTTGGGTGGTTCCTGCGGCATCGGCGTTGGTTCAGGATGCGTCGAAGGGTTATACGGAACCCGACATCTATCCTGTCGATGCCCGTGCGATCGTTTATTCGATGGGGTACGTGGGGATCAAGCGGTTGGGCGCGGGGCAGTTTTATCTGCTGTCGTGGCAAGACAAGAGCGGAGAGGCGCTTGATGGCGGGCAGCAATATCGGCTGACGGTGCCGCGTGACGCGCCGATGCGCCAGTATTGGTCGGTGACGGCATATAGCCGCGCCACGCATGCGCTTATTAAAGACGTGCCGGGCGCGAGCCGTTCCTCGCAAGTCCCCGATATGGAGAAGGGGCCCGACGGTTCGGTGACGATTTACTTTGGACCCGAAGCGCCATCGGGCCACGAGAAGAACTGGGTGCCAACGAAGCGCGGAGAGAAGTTTGAGTTGCTGTTCCGTTTATACGGACCCACGCAACCGCTCTTCGACAAGACGTGGGTGCTGCCGGATCTTGTGAAGGTCAATTAATACTGAGGTGCCAACATGTCATTGCACATGTCGAGAGTGATTCTTTACGTTCGCAACGTCAGCTTGCTTAGCGCGTTCTATCAAAAGCACTTCGATCTTCCTGTGGTCGAGGAAATCGTGGGCGAGTGGGTTGTCCTTCGCGCCGGCGCTGTCGAACTTGCGCTGCATCTGGTTGGCGAGCCATTTCGGGGCCAGTTGCCGACGGGAACTCCGTCGAACGCCAAATTGGTGTTCACCGTGCCCTCAGGACTGCCCGAATTGCGTGAGCGCCTGATCCACGATGGCGTGCGCATGCGTGAGCTCAAGCGATATGACGGCTTTCCGTTATTTATGTGCGACGGCGAAGACCCGGAAGGCAATGTGTTCCAACTCGCGCAGCCTGACTGATTTGACCAATTTGAAACGAAAAAACCCGCACAGCCAAAGACTGTGCGGGTTTTTCTATTCTGGTCGGGGCGAGAGGATTTGAACCTCCGACCACCTGCACCCCATGCAGGTACGCTACCAGGCTGCGCTACGCCCCGTGAGAGACACATCGTTAAATGTATCGCTCGAAAGCAGGCGATTATAGCAGAGCTTTTTGCAGGAATGAAAGCGTCTGTGCGCTTTCTCCGCATATTTTTTCTTCTGCCTACATCACCCACCCTCGCACACCCAACGCCTCACCCTCGCGCATCGCTCCGGCATCCCCCCGCAAGTGCACACCCGAACCCCATGATGGTTATCCCGAATGTCACATTCAGGGGGCCTCCTCATAATGGAATCCTGCCTATCGAGGCTTGGAGACAAGCGATGCCGCATATCCAGGGATTCGACGCCGCGCGCGACCTCTTGCTCGCGCAGCGCGCCCACTACGACGTGGCGTACCGTGACTTCCGCTGGCCCGTGCTTACCCGCTTCAACTGGGCCCTCGACTTCTTCGATCCGCAAGCACAGAACAACTCCCAACCCGCCCTCTGGGTCGTCGAAGAAGACGGCAGCGAAACGCGCCTCTCCTTCGCTCAGATGTCCGCTCGCTCAAATCAGGTCGCCAACTTCCTGCGTGCCCAAGGCGTCGCGCGTGGCGACCGCGTGCTGTTGATGCTGCCCAATCAAGTCGAACTCTGGGACCTCATGCTCGCCTGCATGAAACTCGGTGCCGTCATGATTCCCGCCACCACACTGCTCGCCGCGGGCGATCTCGTCGATCGCATCGAACGTGGCCGCGTGCGGCACGTCGTCACCACCACACGCGACGCGCTCAAGTTCGCCAGCCTGCCCGGCAACTACCAACGCATTGCCGTCGGTGAACATCCGCCCGATGGCTGGACCTCCCTCGCGCCCGCCTACGACGAGCCCGACACCTTCACGCCCGACGGCACCACGCTCGCCACCGACCCGTTGCTGCTGTACTTCACGTCCGGCACCACGTCGCGTCCGAAGCTCGTGCTTCACACGCATCAAAGCTATCCCGTCGGGCACCTCGCCACGATGTACTGGCTTGGCTTACAGCCGGGCGACGTGCACTGGAATATCAGCTCACCCGGCTGGGCTAAGCACGCGTGGAGCTGCTTCTTCGCCCCTTGGAACGCGGGCGCGACGATCTTCATCTACAACTTCTCACGCTTCGACGCGCGTGCCGCGCTCGAGACGGCCGCGCGCTGTGGCGTCACCACGTTGTGCGCACCGCCCACTGTCTGGCGGATGATGATTCAGGAAGACCTTGCCCGGCACCCGGTGAAATTCCGTGAACTGATCGGTGCAGGCGAGCCGCTCAATCCCGAAGTGATCGATCAGGTCAAACGCGCGTGGAACATCACGATTCGCGATGGCTACGGGCAAACCGAAACGTGCTGCCAGATCGGCAACTCGCCGGGACAACCCGTCAAAGCCGGAGCGATGGGGCGGCCGATGCCCGGCTATCGTGTCGTCTTGCTCGACCACGACGGCGTGCCGGCCGATGAAGGGGAGATCGCACTCGTCATCTCGCAGCGCCCAACGGGGCTGATGCAAGGCTACGAAGACGATCCGGAGAAGACCGCCGACGTCATGCGCGATGGCTACTACCGCACGGGCGATGTCGCCATGCGCGACGACCACGGTTACTTCACCTATGTCGGGCGCGCCGACGATGTGTTCAAAGCCTCGGACTATCGCATCAGCCCGTTCGAGCTTGAAAGCGAACTGATCAAGCATCCGGCCGTAGCAGAGGCGGGCGTAGTACCCAGCCCCGACCCCGTGCGGCTCGCTGTGCCCAAGGCGTTCGTCTCGCTTCGCACCGGTTTCGTGGCCGACGAGAAACTCGCGCTCGATATCCTCAGGTTCTGCCGCGATCATCTGGCGCCATACAAGCGTATTCGCCGTCTGGAATTCTGTGAATTGCCGAAGACCATCTCGGGCAAGATTCGACGCGTCGAACTACGCCGTACGGAAGAAGGGCGAAGTCTCGACGCCCGGCGCGAACTTGAGTTCTGGGATGTCGATTTCGCCGACTTGAAGTGATGCGGCGGGGCGCTCGCCCCACGCCGCTTTCTGCTTGCCTGCCGGTTTCACCGCATGTGCTGAATCACAAGCTCGGCACCCAGCATCGCCAGACCGACGAAAAAGCAGCGGCGGAATACCGGCGCGCTGACACGCCCACGCACCCATTGTCCGAAGAACATGCCGCCGAGCGCCGGGGCAAGCGCCAGCAGTGACACACCGATGGCATGTCCGTGAAAAATGCCATCACGTGCCAGCCCGGCGGCGAGCGCCACCGTCGACACGGTGAACGACAACCCCAGCGCCTGCACCAGATCGTCCTTGTCGAGTTCTAGCGCTTGCAGAAAGGGCACGGCCGGAATGACGAAGACGCCGGTCGCCGCTGTCACCAGCCCCGTGATCACCCCGATCACGCCGCCCAACGCGCTGACCCGCCCGTGCGTCCACGTCGGCGGAATCCGCATGCGCACCGCCGCGAGCCCCAGCGCCGCATAAGCCAGCAACGCCACGCCCAGTGCAATGCCCGGCGTATTTCCGCCGTCTGCCAGCCACCCGCCACCCGCCCACGTGCCGATGCAGATACCCGCGAGCATCGGCCACAGCCGTTTTGCCAACGCCACGAAACGCGGGCCGGCAAGCAATTGCCAGACGTTGGTGACCAACGAGGGCACGATCAGCAGGGCGGCGGCTTCTGCCGTCGGCATC
The DNA here is from genome assembly GCF_002179865.1 of Pandoraea sp. PE-S2R-1. Classification (NCBI taxonomy): domain Bacteria; kingdom Pseudomonadati; phylum Pseudomonadota; class Betaproteobacteria; order Burkholderiales; family Burkholderiaceae; genus Pandoraea; species Pandoraea sp. PE-S2R-1. The sequence goes on from NZ_NGUR01000007.1 coordinate 750,196, forward strand.
GCCAGCCCGAGCAGGCCGACGGCGACCGTCGGTAACCCCAGCCCGATCACGCCTTTGACGAAGCCCGCGAGCAAGAAGGTGACGAGCCCCAGCGAGAGCAGGGGGATGAGGTCGTTAAGGTGTTGTGTATTCATCATGCTGCCCAGTATCGGTGCGCATGACCCCATCGCCAATGTGGCATTCGCGCAGGGGGACTCAGGCTGACACTGAGGCTCTTGTTTCCCGCTGTCCGGCCCTGACCCAACCCCCGCGATGGGGTTGAAAAGGCCGCCGCACTGGCGTGCGCCGGGCCGCCCGGGAAGCGCTCTCACGCCGCCAGCCAACGGCCAGCGCACTCGCGATCGGCAGGCGTTGACGCGTGATGATGGCGTTTTCGGCGGCGTCCGACGCGCTTTGGCGTTTTCAGTTATGCTCAGGCCAAATTCGCGCCGTGCCGCGCCTGAAGTGCCTCCCGGAGCCATGCCCCGGCGAGCGCCGCGTCAGGCCATCGGCACCCCGTAGACCACCGTACGCCACCGTGCCCTCGACAGATCATGGCTTTGCCGTGACAGGCACCGGCGGCGACAGCCATGCCGTACAGCATCGCGCCTCACCAGAGGGATGGAAGTTGGAAAACAAGAATTGCCAGAACGAACGACGCGACGCGTCGACCGCCGGTGACGTGCTCGACCGGCGCCTCGCACTCATCATGCAGCCCGCGCATCGCGCGCTGCTTGGCCAGGGCTTGTCCGGTATCGAACGCGAAACCCTGCGCGTCGAAGACAACGGCGCCCTCGCACTGACGCCGCACCCGCGTGCGTTGGGCTCGGCCCTCACCAACGAAGAAATCACCACCGATTACTCGGAATCGCTGCTCGAGTTCATCACGCCGCCCCAGCACGACGCCGCCGAAGTCATCGCCCGCCTCGACGAGATCCATCAGTTCGCCTACCGCAAGCTCGGCACTGAACTGCTCTGGAGCGACTCGATGCCGCCCGCCTTGCCGCCGGAAGAGATCATTCCGATCGCCGACTACGGCACGTCGCATATCGGCCTGCTCAAGCACGTGTACCGTCGCGGTCTGGCGCTGCGCTACGGCAAGCCGATGCAATGCATCGCCGGTATCCATTACAACTTCTCGCTCGCAGAGCCCGTCTGGGAACTGCTGCGCGAACAAGAGGGTGTCACCGACGCGACGGCGTCCGCTCGCGACTATCAGTCCGCGCGTTATGTGGCGCTGATTCGTAACTTCCGCCGCTATAGCTGGCTGCTGATGTATCTGTTCGGCGCATCGCCGGTGCTGCATGCCGAGTTTCTGCGCGGGCGTGAACATGGGCTCGATTCGTTCGACGCCGGCACGCTCGGTCTGCCTTACGCGACCAGCCTGCGCATGAGCGATCTGGGCTATCAGAACAGCGCGCAATCGGAAGTCTCGCCGTGCTACGACTGCCTGCCGAGCTATATCGACGCCCTCACGCAAGCCGTCAGCCAGCCGCATCCGCCTTACGAGGCGCTGGGTACGAAGCGCAACGGCGAGTGGATTCAGCTCTCGACCAACCTGCTGCAAATCGAAAACGAGTTCTACGCCACGATTCGCCCGAAGCGCGTGACATACAGCGGTGAGCGCCCGGTGCAGGCGCTCGCGCGTCGCGGTGTGCAGTATGTGGAAGTGCGTTGCGTCGACATCGACCCGTTCCTGCCGGTCGGTATCGACGTGGATACGGCACGCTTCATCGACGCCTTCATGCTGTTCTGCGCGTTCGAAGACAGCCCGTCGTGCTCGAATGCCGAGAACATGGAGAACCGCGACAACTTCGCGCACGTGGTCAAGGAAGGCCGCAAGCCGGGCCTCGTGCTGCATCGCGCCGGTGAAGCCATCACGCTGTTCGACTGGGCCGAGCAACTGCTCGATCGCATCGACCGCACGGCGGCCGCGTTCGACGCCCAGCGTGGCGGTGCGCATTACGCCCACACGATGGCCGTGCAACGCGCCAAGGTGCAGGACGTGACGCTCACGCCGTCGGCCCGCGTCATGGCGGCGCTCGAACCGCTGCGCGGCACCGAGGGCGGCGCGTTTCAGGCGTTCTCGCTGGCACAGAGCAAGCGGCATGCGCAGACGCTGCGCGCCATGCCGCTCGATGACAAGATCGTCGAGCACTTCGAAACGCTGGCCCGCAAGTCGCTGGAGACGCAAGCCGAGTTGGAGCGCACGCAAGTGGGCGACTTCGACGCCTTCGTCGCAGCGTATCGCGCAGGCACGCTCGGGACGGTGTCGGTCTGACGTTGCCGTGAGAGGGGTTTCCCCCTCGGCACTGGGCGATCGAAATCCATTGCTCAAATGCTCAAATGAAAAAAGCGCCTCGCAAGGGCGCTTTTTTCTTTTGGCCAAGCCGGTGATTCGATCACCGGTGGCGCGATATCAGCCCAGCACACCGAACTGCCAGCCGAAGAACACGGCCAACCCGAGGCCGATGGTGAGCAACTGATGCCGCGTTGCCGCACATACCGCAATCGCAGCGAGCGCGGCGACCAATTGTGGATTGCGCCACGTCAGCTCGAGTCCGTGACCATGCGGTGCGAGCGTCATGGGCACGATGATCGCCGTGAGCACGGTCACGGGGACGAACGACAGCGCCTCGCGCAGCCACTCGGGGAAGCGCACCCGGTCGCCCAGCACGAAGATGCCGGCCTTCACCGCGAAGGTCACCACGGCCATGCCGAGAATGGCGACGACGTAGTTCATTGCGCACCTCCCGGTCCCGGCGTGGATTTGCGTGTCAGTGCGTCGCCGCGTCGGCGTGCGTGCAGCGTCACCATACCGGCCACGATACCGGCCGTTACCGCCGCGAGCAGCCCCAGTTTGTACGGCAGCCCCTGACAGAGATATGCGGCGGCGCCCGCCACCACCGTGGCCACGGCCCACGGCATGCGTGCCATCTGCGGCACGATGATCGCGATGAACGTTGCCACCATTGCGAAATCGAGACCGAGCGTTTGCAAGCGCGGGAAAGCCGCCCCGAAGATCAAGCCCACCAGCGTCCAGAACTGCCAGTTCGCATACATCGACAGACCGGAGCCGAGGAAGTACCAGTGCCCCATCGGGTCGTCGGGATGCTTGTGGAAATGGCTGCTGGTCACAGCAAATGTCTCGTCCGTCAACGTAAAGCCGAGCAGGCAGCGCCAGCGCAGATTCAGATGGCGCACGTGCGGCAGCAAGTTGGCCGCGTACAGCATGTGACGCAAGTTGACGATGAAGGTCGTTGCCCAGAGCACCGCGTAACCGACGCCCGTTGCAAACAGCCCGGCCGCGATGAACTGGCTGGAGCCGGCAAAGACGGTCAGCGACATGAGCTGGCCATGCCACGTAGCCATTGGCGTGGTGGCGACCAGCGCGCCGAAGATCAGCCCAAAGGGCGCGGCGCCGACGATCATCGGGAAGGTGTCGCGAATGCCTGCGGTAAAGCTGGCCGCGCGGGACGGGACGGACATGACGGTGCTGACCTCAAAAAGCGGTTGCGAATGGCTGTGAGCATATCGTGCCGCCCCGGCGCTGACTTGTACGTTCTTGCGAACGGCGGGTAAGCCCTGAGTCGGTCCCGAACTAGCGGCGAGTCAGCCGTTGGAAGCCCGGAAGGGCGGCGCACAGCCGCCGCCCGGCAGCGAGTCCGTCCCGCGTCAAATGCCTCAAATGCAAACGGCCGCCATGAAGGCGGCCGTTTCAGTCCTGCATTCCAGCCAAAGCCTGCGGCGGCTTTGGCCGGTCAAGCCCGGTCAATCATCAGGGATGTTTGAACATGTCGAGAATACGGGCTTTCTCGCTCGCGTCCACGCCACCCGGCGACGGTGCCTGTCCGGCAGCCGGCGGCGGTGCGGCCGGCGCGTTCGAGTTGTTGCCGAAGAACGGCAGCGAGAAACCACCGCTGTTGTCGTCAATGCCGATGCTCGCCACGAAGCCGTTGCCCGGCATCTTGTCGGACTCGTAAAGCTCGCCGTTCACCACGCTCACGCCGTCGGGCATGGCCATCTGCTGCTGCGGCACGCCGTTGAGGGCGACGCCCATGTACTTCGTCCACACCGGCAATGCCAGTTGCGCGCCGAATTCGCGGCTGCCCAGCGTCTTGGGTTGGTCGAAGCCGAGCCACGCCACCGCGACCAGCGAGTGCTGATAGCCGGCAAACCAGCCATCGAGCGCGTCGTTGGTCGTGCCCGTCTTGCCCGCCAAGTCGTTGCGCTTGAGCACGTTGGTGCCCGAGCCCGTGCCGCGCTGGGCCACGCTTTGCAGCAGGCTGTTCATGATGAACGCGTTGGGTGCCGAGATCGCACGAGCGGCATTGATGCCCGCGATCACCGGCGTGGCCTTGTTCAGCACGTTGCCGCGCGCATCGCGAATTTCGCTGATCAGGTAGGGCGCCACGCGGTAACCGCCATTCGCGAACACGGCGTACGCACCGGCCAGTTGCAACGGCGTCGTCTGACCGGCACCGAGAGCCATCGGCAGATACGGCGGCACCTTGTCGGCATCGAAGCCGAAGCGGGTCGCAAAGTCCTGAGTGAACTGCGTGCCTGCGAATTGCAGCAGTCGGATGGCGACCAGATTCTTCGAGCGTTGCAGCCCTTCGCGCACGGTCATCGGGCCGCTGAAGGCGTCGTCGTCGTGCGGGTCCCAGGCCTGTCCGCCGGTCTGGGCGGGCGGCAGGTTGAGCGGGCCGTCCATGACCATCGTCGCGGGGCTCACGCCCTTCTCGATGGCGGCCGAGTACACCACCGGCTTGAACGTCGAGCCCGGCTGACGCCATGCCTGCGTCGCACGATTGAACTTGCTCTGATTGAAGTCGAAACCGCCGACCAGCGCACGAATGGCGCCGTCGTCAGGCGAGAGCGACACGAGCGAGCCCTGCACCTCGGGCAATTGAGTCACGCGCCACTTGCCGCGCGCGTCCTTCATGATGCGAATGATCGAGCCCGGACGAATACGCACTTTCTCGGCAGCCTTCGCCGACAGGGCCGGCGAAGCAAAACCGATACCGTCGCCGCTGATGGTCACGGCATCGCCCGAGAGCGGAATCGCCGTGATCTGCGACGAGCTGGCGGCGACCACGACTGCGGCCACCAGATCGCCGTTGTCAGGGTGTTCGAGCAGGGCGTCTTCAATCGACTGCTGACGGTCGGGCATCGGAGCGGGCAGTTCGACGAAGCCCTCGGGGCCGCGATACGAGTGACGGCGCTCGTAATCGAGCACGCCCATGCGCACCGCTTCATACGCCGCCTGCTGCTTCTTCGAGTCGAGCGTCGTAATGACGGTCAGGCCACGCGTGTACGTCTCGTCCTTGTACTGGTCGTACACCGCCTGACGCACCATTTCGGCCACGTACTCGGCATGCACGTTGTATTCGTTGCCGGCCGTGCGTGTGCGAATCGGCTCGTGCAGGGCATCTTCGTACTGATTGCGCGTGATGTAGCCCAGATCGAGCATGCGCTTGAGGATGTATTCCTGACGAATCTTGGCGCGCTTCGGATTGACGATCGGGTTGTACGCCGACGGTGCCTTGGGCAGCCCGGCCAGCATGGCCGCTTCACCCAGCGAAATGTCCTTCAGATCCTTGCCGAAATAGATCCGCGCGGCGCTCGCGAAGCCATAAGCACGCTGACCCAGATAAATCTGGTTCATGTACAGCTCGAGAATCTGGTCTTTGGAGAGAGCCGACTCGATCTTGTAGGCGAGCAGCATTTCGTAGATCTTGCGCGTGGCCGTCTTCTCGCGGGAGAGGAAGAAGTTGCGGGCCACCTGCATCGTGATCGTACTGGCGCCTTGCGCCGCACCACGGTGGATAACGTCGGAGACGCCCGCCCGCAGAATGCCGATGAAGTCGACGCCGCCGTGATCGTAGAAGCGGTAGTCCTCGATCGCGAGCACGGCCTTTTTCATCACGTCGGGAATCTGGTCGATGGTGACCAGACTGCGGCGCTCTTCGCCAAATTCGCCGATCAGCACGTTATCCGACGTGTACACGCGCAGCGGCACCTTGGGCCGGTAGTCGGTGATGACGTCGAGCGGCGGCAGGTTCGGGCGCATGACGATCAGCGCATAGCCGACGATCAGGGCACCGATCACGGCCAGCCCGGCAAACGCGGTAATGATGACGCCGAGCGTGCCGAAGCCGCGCTGGCGGCCGGCAGCGCGCAGGGCGAGCCTGCCGCGGCGAGTGCCGGATGTAAGGGCGGGAGTGGAAGTAGCTGAAGTACTGGGCACCGGATCAGACGGCGCACGAGGCGGCAAATAATGCTTCAAGGACATACCCAACGAAAATTGCAGGATGGGAACAGGCCGGCCGGCCTAGCGCTGCGTGGATCCCCGCCGCGCGGCGAATTTGGGAAATCGGAAAATCGCAGAAGTATGCCACGCCATGGCGGGCCACCTCCAAAAACTCAACGGCGTGCTTCGGTGGCCATGCGCAGGGCCAGCGCACCCAACACACCGCCCATCAGCCAGCGCTGAATGCGCAGCCACGCCGGGCGTTGTGCGAAGAACGTCGCAATGGCACCGGCCGATAGCGCCACGCTGGCATTCACCAGTACGCTGCAAACGATCTGCGTGGTCCCCAGCACCAGCGACTGGGTGAGCACGCTGCCATTTTCCGGGTGCACGAACTGCGGCAGCAGCGCCAGATACAACATGGCGATCTTCGGGTTGAGCACGCTGGTGAACAGGCCCATCAGGAACAGGCGGCGATTGCTGTCACGCGGCAAGGCGCGCACTTCGAACGGCGAACGCCCGCCCGGCTTGAGTGCCTGCCACGCCAGCCAGAGCAGATAGACCGCACCGCCGAAGCGCAGCACGTCGTACGCAAACGGCACCGCGAAGAGCAGGGCGGTAATGCCGAAGGCGGCGCTGATCATGTAGACCACGAAGCCGAGCGCGACACCGCCCAACGAGACCAGTCCCGCCGCAGGCCCCTGACACAGGGAGCGCGAGATCAGATACATCATGTTCGGCCCGGGCGTGAGGGCCATACCGATGGCGACAAGCGCGAAGGCCAGCCAGGTTGCGATTGAAGGCATGTTGGGCGAGGCAGTCGAGTGGGGGCCGGTGGATGACCCGGGGCAATCGTGGCGAGGGTGCGAGGGCAGACATTGCAGCCATGGCAGCGATCGCGGCAATCACGACGATCTCGGGTATACCAGCGGGTCAAAAAACGTAAGCTGCAAGATACCACGTCAATGGCGTGCACGCCGGTTGAGTGCCGTGGGTGACGTCAAACCCTTATCTGGCGGGCTTCCCCGCCATTTCAGCAGGGTCAGCCCAGCCGTTTCAGAAAAATCGTCATTTCCTTCTCCGCCTGACGGTCGCCGTGCGATTGGGCCGCCGCAATGCCACGCGTCCATGCGTCGCGGGCACCCTCGATATCCCCCGCCCCCTGACGTGCTTTGCCCAGCAGCTTCCACGCGGCGGTGTAAGCCGGATCGAACGCCACGCAATGGGTGAGGTGCTCAGCCGCCACCGCGAAGTTCTGGGCATCCAGATAGGCTTTTCCCAGCCCGAATCGCAGCAACGCGTTGTCTTTGCCAGCGGCCAATAGCTTCTCGAGACCTTCGATCATGATTCGAATAAGTTGTTTAGATATATAAAATATGACATATCATCGGACCGGCTCCCCAGTCCGTCGAGTACATCTCTGGTTTTGCTGCACAAGACGGCTGCGCGGCGGTGAGGCGTGCATCGCGCGCTTGATTTACGTCAAGACGAGCGTGTGTCAAAGGCTTGGCGGGTGGGCACGTAAACCCGCAGGATGCTCAAGTCTGGCGCGCGCCGCGCCGATGTCACAAGTATGACCGGCCCGTCAGAGGCCGGACAGGGGGTGAGCCACCCATGATAGAGACGGAGACGACAGCATGTTGCGGAGCTTTTCGATTAAGGCGCGCCTGGGTTTGACCATGGCGCTGTTGGCGGCATTGTTGATTCTGATGGGCGCGCTGGGTATCGCCGGCATGACGCGCACGGGCGATGCACTGCGTGAGACGTATGCAAGTCATCTTGCGGCGACGGTGGCACTGGGCAAGGACAACGCCACACTGGCCCGCACGCGCGCCATTCTGGACCGGGTGGTGCTTCACCCCGATTCTCCCGACGTCCCCAAGGTCGTCAGCCGGGCGCAGGGCATGCTCAAGGATGCCGACGCGGCGTGGGCTGCCTATCTGGCACTGCCCCGTGGCGGCGAGGAGCAACGCATGGCCGATGAGGTTGCTGCGCGCCGTGCGACGTTCTTCGAGAAAGGCATGAACCCGATGATCGCCGCCATCAACGCGGGCGATCGCGTGGCCATGGACGACATCACCATGAACTCGCTGCCCAAGAACTATGCGGCGTTGACGACGGTGAGCGACGCGCTGGCGGCCTACAAGATGAAGCTCGGACGCGAGACCTATGAGGCCTCGATGGCCGAGCTCGCCATATTCCGCTGGGTGAGCGTGGCCGCCACCGTGCTGGGCGTGCTGCTCTCGATTGCCTGTTACTTCTCGCTGCGCGGCGCGATCATGCGGCCGCTGCACGACGCGCTGGCACATTTCGAGGCCATCTCGGCCGGTCAACTCGACAACCAAATTGAAGTGCGGGGCAAGGACGAGATGTCGCTGCTCATGCGCGGCGTCGATGCGATGCAGTCGCGGCTGGCAGGGACGATTCGCGGTGTGCGCCGCAGTTGCGACGCCATGGCCACGGCGACGGCAGAGATTGCGGCAGGCAACACGGATCTGTCGGCCCGTACGGAGCAGCAGGCGGCCTCGCTGGAAGAGACGGCGTCGTCGATGGAAGAGTTGACCGCGACCGTCAAGCAGAATGCCGACAATGCGCGTCAGGCGAGCCAGCTTGCCGTCAACGCATCGGACATTGCTTCGCGCGGCGGACAGGTAGTCGCACGTGTGGTCGATACGATGCACGGTATTTCCAGCAGCTCGTCGCAGGTGGTGGAGATCATCAGCGTGATCGACGGCATAGCGTTCCAGACCAATATTCTGGCGCTCAATGCGGCGGTGGAAGCGGCGCGTGCAGGCGAGCAGGGACGGGGCTTCGCGGTGGTGGCCGGGGAAGTGCGCACGCTCGCGCAACGCAGCGCCACGGCAGCCCGCGAGATCAAGGCGTTGATCGAGGCCTCGGCGCAAAAGGTGTCTGACGGGTCATCGCTGGTGGCCGAAGCTGGCCGCACGATGAACGACATCGTGCAAGCGGTGCAGCGCGTGACCGACATCATGGGCGAAATCTCGGCAGCGTCCGACGAGCAGAGCGGCGGCATCGAGCAGGTGAATCAGGCCGTCACGCAAATGGATACCGTCACGCAGCAGAACGCGGCGCTGGTCGAGCAGGCGGCCGCCGCAGCCGCCTCGCTCGAAGATCAGACGAGTGCCTTGCGTGCCGAGATGGCCCGTTTCCGGTTAGGCGATGAAAGTCACGCTGGCGGCCAACGGCGTGCCGCGCTGCATGCCGTGGCGACGCCGCCGTTGACGTTGGCGGCATGACGTCGGCAGCCGTTGCCGTGCCTCGCTTTGGGCGCGTTCATGGCGGCGGCGCGCCGAACCGGGTAACATTCGGCATCTTTTGTTCAGTTGAGGGTGTCGAGGTATGAAGCGAATGGCGCTGTTGGCGGCAGTAGCGATCCTGGCAGGTTGCGGTCCGATCAACCAGATGAGCCGGCCCGATCCGGCAACGGGGCGACTGCTCGACCAGGGGACCGAAGCCGACCGCTTCATGGTGCTCAACTGCATCTATCACGGCTGGAGCGAACTGTCTCCGAACGTCGATTCGACCGGCTATGCGCGTCAAGGCGCCGACCGCGTGCGCGTCTACCGCGGACCGGATGCCGAGGGCAAGGCGACCTACAACCCGTACGTGGACATCATGCAGGGCGGCTTCGGCGCCCGCGTGCAGTACTACGAGACGCCGGGCAGCAAGGTCTCGCCTGACTTCGAAGCCACCGTCAGGCGCTGCATGGTGCCGTACGCAGGCAGCAACGACTGACGTATGAGGTGGTGATGCGGGACTTCGGTGCCGCACTCGTACGGTAAGCCATCAACAAAAACGCGACGGAAAACCGTCGCGTTTTTGTTTTCTGCTCCCACCGTACCGATCAGCCGTGGAAGTCCTCGCGGGCTTCGACCACTTCCTTCACGATGCCTTGTCGCACGAGGAAGTCACCGAACTTCTCGCCGGCTTCGCGCGTCTTGGCATATTGCTGGAAGAGGGGAGTGAGCTCCGCCACGATCTGGTCGTCGTTCACCGACTCCTTGTACAGCTTGTTCAGACGCTGGCCGTGGAAGCCGGCACCCAGATACAAGTTGTACTTGCCGGTCGACTTGCCGACCAGACCGATCTCGGCCAGATACGGGCGTGCGCAACCGTTCGGGCAGCCCGTCGTGCGAATGGTGATGGGTTCACCGGCAAGACCGGTGTCGTCCAAGACCTTTTCCAGACGCGTCACCAGTTCGGGCAGCGCGCGTTCGCTTTCTGCCAGCGCCAGACCGCAGGTCGGGAAGCCGACGCAGGCCATCGAGTTCAGGCGCAGGGCCCCTTGATGCTTGCCGTCGAGCAGACCGTACTCCTTCACCAGTGCTTCGATCTGCGGCTTGTTCGCTTCACTGACGCGACCGATGATCAGGTTCTGATTGCCGGTGATGCGGATGTCGCCGTCGTGCACCTTGGCGACTTCGCGCAGGCCGGTCATCAGGCGGTAGTCGTCCCAGTCCTTCACGCGGCCGTTCTGGATGAACAGCGTCAGGTGCCACAGATCGTCGGCGCCCTTGAGCCAGCCGTACTGATCGCCGTTGGTGGTGAACCTGAATGCGCGCACCGGCTCGAGATTCCAGCCCAGATAGCGATTGAGTTCTTCCTTGAACCACTCCACGCCACGGTCGTCGATGGTGTACTTCAGGCGTGCATGCTTGCGGTTCGTACGGTCGCCGAAGTCGCGCTGCACGAGCAGCACTTTCTCGGCCACGTCGACGATGCGGTCCGCCGGCGTGTAGCCGATGACGGTGCCCGCACGCGGATACGTCGCGGCGTCGCCGTGCGTCATGCCCATGCCGCCGCCTACCGTCACGTTGAAGCCTTCGAGCTGGCCGTCGGCGTTCACGATTGCGATGAAGCCCAGATCGTTGGCGTAGATATCGACGTCGTTGTTCGGCGGAATCGCGATGGCGATCTTGAACTTGCGCGGCAGATAGTGCTTGCCGTAGATCGGCTCGTGATCCTCCTTGCCCGCACCCAGACGCTTGTCGCCCAGCCAGATTTCACGGTACGCGGTGGTTTGCGGCAGCAGGTGCTGGTCGATCTTCAGGCACCAGTCGAGCGCGGCCGCGTGAGCCGGCGACAGATGCGGGTTGTTCGACACCAGCGTGTTGCGGTTCACGTCGCCGCAGGCGGCGATGCTGGTCATGGCCACTTCGTCCATGCCGCGAATGAGCGGGCGCAACTGGTGCTTGAGCACGTTGTGATACTGCACGGTCTGACGCGTGGTCAGACGAATGGTGTTGCCGCCGTATTTCTGCGCCAGATCGTCGAGCTTGAGCCATTGCTCGGGCGTGCACACGCCGCCCGGCATGCGCAGCCGGATCATGAACTGGTAGGCCGGTTCGAGTTTCTGCTTCTGACGTTCGCCGCGCAGGTCGCGGTCGTCCTGCATGTACGAGCCGTGGAACTTGAGCAACTGGGCGTCACGCTCGAAGATCGCGCCCGTGAGCGGGTCGGCGAGGCCTTCGGCAATGGTGCCGCGCAGGTAGTTGCTGACGTCCTTGATCTTCTCGACCTCGGAGCGCGCTGCCGCGGGCGCGGCGTTGGCTTGCGTTGTTTGCGTCATGTGGGCTGCTGTTATCGACTGCTGTTATCGGTTCAGGCTGAATCGTTCTTCGATCAGTACACGTCGCGCTGATAGCGCTTTTCGCGTTGCAGTGTCTTCACGTACTCGGCGGCGGCGTCGGCGGCCAGACCGCCATGCTCGGCCACGATGTCCACGAGTGCGGTGTTCACGTCACGTGCCATCTGGTCGGCGTCGCCGCACACGTAGAGGTGCGCGCCTTCTTGCAGCCATGCGTACAGTTCCTTGCCTTGCTCGCGCATGCGGTGCTGCACGTAGACCTTGTCTTCGGTGTCGCGCGAGAACGCCAGATCGATCTTGTTGAGCGCGCCGTCTTTCACGTAGCGCTGCCATTCGCGCTGATACAGGAAGTCGGTGCGGAAGTTGCGGTCGCCGAAGAACAGCCAGTTCTTGCCCGGGGCGTCGAGCGCCTGACGCTCTTCGACGAAGGCGCGGTACGGGGCGATGCCGGTACCCGGGCCGATCATGATGACCGGGGCGTTGGTGTCGCCCGGCAACTTGAAGTTGCGGTTCGCTTCAATATAGACCGGCACCGTTTCGCCTTCGCGGGCGATGTCGGCCAGATACGTCGATGCCACCCCGCGACGCGCGCGGCCATGGCTGTCGTAGCGCACGGCACCCACGGTGATGTGCACGGCTTCCGGGTTCGCGGCGAGGCTCGATGCGATCGAGTACAGACGCGGCTGAAGCGTGCGCAGCGTGCCGACGAATTCGGCCGCCTTCACCTTGCGGGCAGGGAACTGGCGCACCACGTCGAGCACGTCGCGGCCATACAGATAGTCGCGCAGGGCGGCTTCGTTACCCGCCGCGAGCAGCGCCTTGAGTTCGGTCGACTCGGCCAGCGCGGCGTACTTCTCGAGGAAGGCGCGCGAGAGCGTGGTGATGTCGTAAGCGCGCAGGAATGCGTCGCGCAGGGTGAGGGTGCTGTCTTGCGTAGTCGTGGTCGCTTGCGGGTCGAGGGCGAGCGTATCGATCAGGTCGTCGACCAGCGTGTCGTCGTTCTTCACGACCACACCCAGCGCGTCGCCCGGCTCGTACGTGAGGCCCGAGCCTTCGAGCGAGAGTTCGACGTGATGCACTTCCTTCGAGGAGCCACGGCCGGAGAGCTTGATGTTCTCGAGCACGGTCGCTTCGAACGGATGCTTGCGGCTGTACTGGCTGGCCGCGGCGGCCGGGGCTACGCCGCTGGCGAGGGCGGCGAGGCTGAAGCCGTCGTTGCCTGCGGCATTGCCGGCGCCTGCCGTGGCCGGTGCGGCCACGCGCTTGAGGGCTTCAACGGCTTCTTCGATCCAGCGCTCGGCCGGGGCGTCGTAGTCGACGTCGCTGTCGACACGGTTGACCAGACGCTCGGCGCCCAGCGCGGCGAGGCGCGTATCGAAGTCCTTGCCGGCCTGGCAGAACTTCTCATAGCTCGAATCGCCCAGACCCAGCACGGCAAAGCGGGTGCCCTGAAGCTTCGGGGCCTTCTCGCCATGCAGGAATTCATAGAAATCGCGGGCATCGTCGGGCGGTTCGCCCTCGCCCTGCGTGGAGACTGCGACGAGCAGCAGCTTGTCGTTCTTCAGGCGCGACGCTTTATAGTCACCCATCGCGAACAGGTCGACCTTGAAGCCGGCGGCGACGGCACGTGCCTTCGCGTGTTCGGCGACTTCCTGTGCGTGGCCCGTCTGCGAACCATACAGAATGGTCAGCTGCGGGGCGGCGGCGCTGGCCGTCGCGGCCGGGGCTTGCGTGCCTGCTTGCTTGACCGAGTGATTGATACCGGCGAGAAAGCCGCGCACCCACGCGAGCTGTTCGGTAGAAAGGCCTTGGACCAGTTGGCTGAGCAACTGGGCCTGCTGGGCAGTGAGAGGCGTCGTCTCTTGCATGTCTTTGTTGGCTCCAGGGGCCGGACCAGCACGGAAGCCCGGGCGGGTCTGACCCGTCAAGCCACCCCCAGATGGACCGGCAAGGGGATAGTCGACACGATATCGGTCACTGATTAGAAATTAAAATAATAAAATTTAATTCCTATATATCCAATTTCCATATAAGCATAAAGCGGAAACCGTTTGCCGATGACATCTGGCGTTACCGCGTCATGCGTGATGACGGCGTGTTGACGGCGCATTCGAGGGGCAGTGTCGCAAAATCGGGGTCGAATAGCGGCAGGTTAGCGGCAGCCGGTTTTGGGGCGTCAGCGCGTCAAACGCCCGTTTGCGGGGCTGTGAAGGCCGTCCGGGCGCGTAACGGACGGTAACGCCGGTCAGCCCCGTGTGACGGCTTTCCGGCCCGGTGGGTGCGGGGAAAACGTGCTATGCTCCTCGCCGTGATTGATCAGGTCCTTCCAAGCACCACTTGATTCACGCAATCCGCTATCCGGTCAGGCCGTGTCGCGGAAGGTTTCGTAACCCGCTATTTCTCGAGCTACTCGTAGAAAAGGTGAGCGCAAAATGAGTTTGATGGAACAATTCCAAGCGAACTCGTATCTCTTCGGCGGCAATGCCCCCTACGTTGAAGAGTTGTACGAGTCGTATCTTGATAATCCGGCTTCTGTGCCGGACAACTGGCGCCAGTATTTCGACGCGCTGCAAAACGTTCCCGCTGTTGATGGTTCCAACGCCAACGACGTGGCTCACGCCCCGATCGTGGAGTCGTTCGCCCAACGCGCGAAGGCCAATGCCTTCCTGCCGCGTACCGGTGCGTCCGACATGGCCGTGGCCCGCAAGCAGGTTCACGTGCAGTCGCTCGTTGCCGCCTACCGTTTTCTGGGTGCCCGCTGGGCCAACCTGGATCCGCTCAAGCGTCAGGAACGCCCGGCCATTCCGGAACTGGAACCGGCCTTCTACGACCTGACCGAAGCCGACATGGATGGCGTGTACTCCGCTGAGAACACGTACTTCGGTTTCGAGCAAGCCAGCCTGCGTGACCTCCTGAAGTCGCTGCGCGACACGTACTGCGGCTCGATCGGCGCCGAGTACATGTACATCAGCGACCCGGTGCAGAAGCGCTGGTGGCAAGAGCGTCTGGAGAAGGCGCGTGCAACGCCCAACTTCACTGCTGAAAAGAAAAAGCACATTCTGGAACGCCTGACGGCCGCTGAAGGCCTCGAGCGCTTCCTGCATACCAAGTTCGTCGGCCAGAAGCGCTTCTCGCTCGAAGGCGGCGAATCGTTCATCGTGGCGATGGACGAACTGGTTCACCACGCCGGTGCCAAGGGCGTGCAAGAAATCGTGATCGGCATGGCCCACCGCGGCCGTCTGAACGTGCTGGTCAACACCCTCGGCAAGATGCCGTCGGACCTGTTCGCCGAATTCGAAGGCAAGCACGTCGACGACCTGCCGGCTGGTGACGTGAAGTACCACAAGGGCTTCTCGAGCGACGTCTCGACGAGCGGTGGCCCGGTCCACCTGTCGCTGGCGTTCAACCCGTCGCACCTGGAAATCGTGAACCCGGTGGTCGAAGGTTCGGCCAAGGCCCGTATGGACCGCCGTGGCGAAGCCGATGCCGCCAGCGTGCTGCCGGTGCAAGTGCACGGCGACGCGGCCTTCGCAGGCCAGGGCGTCGTGATGGAAACGCTGAACCTCGCGCAAACGCGTGGTTACGGCACGCACGGCACGGTGCACATCGTCATCAACAACCAGATCGGCTTCACCACGTCGGACCCGCGTGACGCCCGTTCGACGACGTACTGCTCGGACGTGGTCAAGATGATCGAAGCGCCGGTGCTGCACGTGAACGGCGACGATCCGGAAGCGGTCGTGCTGGCCATGCAACTGGCCCTCGAATTCCGTCAGGAATTCAAGAAGGACGCCGTGGTCGACATCGTTTGCTACCGCAAGCTGGGTCACAACGAGCAAGACACCCCGGCGGTCACGCAGCCGCTGATGTACAAGAAGATTGCCCAACACCCGGGCACGCGCGCGCTGTACGTCGAGAAGCTGGTCACGCAAGGCGTGATCACCGCCGAAGAAGGCGACGGCTTCGTCAAGGCCTACCGCAAGGCCATGGACGACGGTCATCACACCATCGATCCGGTGCTCTCGAACTACAAGAGCAAGTACTCGGTGGACTGGGTGCCGTTCCTGAACAAGCAGTGGACCGACAAGGCCGACACGGCCGTGCCGCTGGCTGAACTCAAGCGTCTGGCTGAGCGCATCACGACGATCCCGGCGAACTTCAAGGTTCACCCGCTCGTCGAGAAGGTCATCAACGACCGTCGCAAGATGGGTCTGGGCGAGCAGCCGCTCGACTGGGGTATGGGCGAACACCTGGCCTTCGCATCGCTGGTCTCGTCGGGCTTCGCAGTGCGCCTGACCGGTCAGGATTCGGGCCGTGGCACGTTCACGCACCGCCACTCGGTGCTGCACGATCAAAACCGCGAACGCTGGAACGACGGTACGTACGTGCCGCTGCAACACGTGGCCGAAGGTCAGGCCAACTTCACGGTGATCGACTCGGTGCTGTCCGAAGAAGCCGTGCTGGGCTTCGAATACGGTTACTCGACGGCTGAGCCGAACACGATGGTGCTGTGGGAAGGTCAGTTCGGCGACTTCGCCAACGGCGCCCAAGTCGTGATCGACCAGTTCATCTCGAGCGGCGAAGTGAAGTGGGGCCGCGTGTCGGGCCTGACGATGCTGCTGCCGCACGGCTATGAAGGCCAGGGTCCGGAGCACTCGTCGGCACGTATCGAACGCTACCTGCAACTGTGCGCCGATACGAACATGCAAGTGGTTCAGCCGACCACGCCGGCACAGATTTTCCACCTGCTGCGCCGTCAGATGATCCGCCAGCTGCGCAAGCCGCTGATCGTGTTCACGCCGAAGTCGCTGCTGCGTCACAAGGAAGCCGTGAGCGACCTGTCGGAACTCGCCAAGGGCGGCTTCCAGACGGTCATCGGCGAGACCGATGCTTCGATCGACGCCAAGAAGGTCAAGCGCGTGGTCGCCTGCTCGGGCCGCCTGTACTACGACCTGATTGCCCGCCGTCGCGAAGACAAGTCGACCGACACCGCGATCGTCCGTGTGGAACAGCTCTACCCGTTCCCGCACAAGGCGTTCGAGAACGAGCTGAAGAAGTACGAAAACCTCGCCGAAGTGGTGTGGGCCCAGGACGAGCCGCAAAACCAGGGTCCGTGGTTCTACATCGAACACCATCTGGCAGAGAGCATGAGCGCCGGTCAGAAGCTGGCTTACGCCGGTCGTCCGGCCTCGGCCTCGCCTGCGGTGGGCTACTACGCCAAGCATTACGAACAACTCAAGCAGTTGCTCGATACGGCTTTCGGTCGCCTGAAGGGCGCGACCGTGGTGCAGTAACCGGTTAGGTCTTACAGCGGTCGTCCTCCCCCAGGGACGGCCGCTGCCGTATTTCCGAATTGAACGTTTATCGAATCCAGGATCCAGAAATGGCCATTGTTGAAGTCAAAGTCCCCCAGTTTTCCGAGTCGGTTTCCGAAGGCACCCTGCTCGACTGGAAGAAAAAAGTCGGCGAAGCCATCGCCCAAGATGAAACCGTGATCGAAGTCGAGACCGACAAGGTCGTGCTCGAAGTGCCGGCCCCCGCCGCAGGCGTGCTCGTCGAAGTGACGGCCAGCGCTGGCGACACGGTGACGTCGGAACAAATCATCGCCAAGATCGACACCGAAGCCAAGGCAGGCGCTGCTGCGCCGGTCGCCGCCAAGCCGGCGGAAGCCGCTGCACCGGCCGCTGCCCCCGCAGCCGCTGCTGCCACGGGTGGTGCTTCGGGTGGCATCGCCAGCCCGGCCGCTGCCAAGGTGCTGGCCGAGAAGAACCTGTCGGCAACCGACGTTGC
This sequence comes from Pandoraea sp. PE-S2R-1, assembly GCF_002179865.1. NCBI lineage: Bacteria > Pseudomonadati > Pseudomonadota > Betaproteobacteria > Burkholderiales > Burkholderiaceae > Pandoraea > Pandoraea sp. PE-S2R-1. The sequence goes on from NZ_NGUR01000007.1 coordinate 767,826, forward strand.
CGGCTCGGGCCGCGACGGCCGCGTGACCAAGGGCGACGCCCTGGCCGCTGGCGCCGCCAAGCCGGCCGCTGCTGCTTCGATCCCGGCCCCGGCGCAACGCGCCTCGCTGCCGTCGGTGGCTGCCGCCGTTGGCCGCGACACGTCGCTGGAAGGCCGTCCGGAACAGCGCGTGCCGATGTCGCGTCTGCGCGCCCGTATCGCCGAGCGCCTGCTGCAATCGCAACAGACCAACGCCATTCTGACCACGTTCAACGAAGTGGACATGAAGCCGGTGATGGACCTGCGCAACAAGTACAAGGACAAGTTCGAGAAGGAACACGGCGTGAAGCTGGGTTTCATGTCGTTCTTCGTCAAGGCTGCTGTGCACGCGCTCAAGAAGTACCCGGCCGTGAACGCCTCGATCGACGGTAACGACATCGTCTACCACGGCTACTTCGACATCGGTATCGCTGTCGGCTCGCCGCGTGGTCTGGTGGTGCCGATTCTGCGCAATGCCGACCAGATGAGCCTGGCCGACATCGAGAAGAAGATCGCCGAGTACGGCAAGAAGGCTGCCGACGGCAAGCTGTCGATCGAAGAAATGACCGGCGGTACGTTCTCGATCTCGAACGGCGGTGTGTTCGGCTCGATGCTGTCGACCCCGATTATCAACCCGCCCCAGTCGGCCATTCTTGGCGTGCACGCCACGAAGGAACGCGCTGTCGTGGTGAACGGCGAGATCGTCATCCGTCCGATGAACTATCTGGCCATGAGCTACGACCACCGCATCATCGACGGCCGCGAAGCCGTGCTGAGCCTCGTCGCCATGAAGGAAGCGCTGGAAGATCCGGCGCGCCTGCTGCTCGACCTGTAAGCGTTAGCGCGCACTGCGCGGTGTCTGCCCGGCCGTGTTCGCGCGGCCGGCGCACCGCGCCTCCCCCTGCCGTCAACCTCACTGAGTCTCAAAATGGCAAACAAAGAATTTGATGTCGTCGTTATCGGCGCCGGCCCCGGCGGTTATATCGCCGCGATCCGCGCTGCCCAACTCGGTTTCTCGGTCGCTTGCGTCGAGAAGTGGACCAACCCGGCCGGCAAGATGGTGCTGGGCGGTACGTGCCTGAACGTGGGCTGCATTCCGTCGAAGGCACTGCTCGCGTCGTCGGAAGAGTTCGAAAAGGTCGGTCATCACCTGGCCGATCACGGCATTACGACGTCGGACGTGAAGATCGACATCGCCAAGATGCTCACGCGCAAGCAAGGCATCGTCGACAAGATGACGGGCGGTATCGAGTATCTGTTCAAGAAGAACAAGATCACGTGGCTCAAGGGTCACGGCAAGATCATCGCCAAGAACGACGCTGGCTATCAGATCGATGTGACGGGCGCCGAGAACGAATCGGTCAACGCCAAGAACATCATCATCGCCACGGGTTCGAAGGCCCGTCACCTGCCGGGCATGCCGGTCGACAACCAGCTCATCTCGGATAACGAAGGTGCGCTCTCGTTCGACACCGTGCCGAAGAAGCTGGGCGTGATCGGCGCTGGCGTGATCGGTCTGGAACTGGGTTCGGTGTGGCGCCGTCTGGGTGCCGAAGTCACCGTGCTCGAAGCCATGCCGGAATTCCTGGCTGCCGCCGACGCCGGCGTCGCCAAGGAAGCCGCCAAGCAGTTCAAGAAGCAAGGTCTGGACATCAACGTCGGCGTGAAGGTCGGCGAAGTCAAGACCGGCAAGGATAACGTCACGGTCGAGTACACGGACAACGCGGGCAACGCCAAGACGCTCGTCGTCGACCGTCTGATCGTGTCGGTCGGCCGCGTGCCGAACACCGACGATCTGGGCCTGGGCAACATCGGTCTCGCGACCGACGAGCGCGGCTTCATCCCGGTGGACGACCACTGCGCCACCAAGCTGCCGAACGTGTACGCGATCGGTGACGTGGTGCGTGGCCCGATGCTGGCCCACAAGGCGGAAGACGAAGGCGTGCTGGTGGCCGAAGTCATCGCCGGTCAAAAGCCCCACATCGACTACAACTGCATTCCGTGGGTGATCTACACCTCGCCGGAAATCGCCTGGGTCGGCAAGACCGAGCAGCAGTTGAAGGCCGAAGGCCGTGAGTTCAAGCCGGGTCAGTTCCCGTTCGCGGCCAACGGCCGTGCGCTGGGCATGGGCTCGTCGGATGGTTTCGTGAAGGTGCTGGCCGATGCCAAGACCGACGAAATCCTCGGCGTGCACGTGATCGGCCTGAACGCTTCGGACCTGATTGCCGAAGCCGTGGTGGCGATGGAGTTCAAGGCGGCGTCGGAAGACATCGGCCGTATCTGCCATCCGCACCCGTCGCTGTCCGAAGTGATGCGCGAAGCCGCCCTCGATGTCGAGAAGCGCGCGCTGAACAAGTAAGCGGGTTGCACTGAGAAGTACGAACAAAGGCGAGGCAACTCGCCTTTGTTTTTTCCCGACTCCTGATCCACGTTGCTCTTTTGGCCCGTCTTCCGGCGCGCTGTCCGCATGAACGTTCGCGAATACTACCTACAAGAACTGGCCGCGCGCGGCTACCAGCCCGACGAAGCGCAGGAGCGTGCCGTCGATCGACTGCAACAGTGCTACGACGAATGGGCGGCCTACAAGGCCAAGCGCTCGAACACGCTCAAGAAGTGGCTCGTGCACCCGGATCTGCCCAAGGGCGTGTACCTGTGGGGCGGGGTAGGGCGCGGCAAGAGCTTCCTGATGGACAGCTTCTATTCGGTGGTGCCGTTGCAGCGCAAGACGCGCCTGCACTTCCACGAGTTCATGCGCGAAGTGCACCACCAGTTGCAGGCGCTCAAGGGCTTGCCTGATCCGCTGGACGAATTGGCCAAGCGCATCGCCAAGCGGTATCGCCTGATCTGCTTCGACGAATTTCACGTGTCCGACGTGGCCGACGCGATGATTCTGCACCGCCTGCTCTCGGAGCTGTTCAAAAACGGCGTGCAGTTCGTGATGACCTCGAACTATCGCCCGGACACGCTGTACCCGGACGGCCTGCATCGCGATCGCGTGCTGCCCGCCATCAGGCTGCTCGAAGAGAAGCTCGACGTGCTCAACGTCGATGCCGGTATCGACTATCGCCGCCGCACGCTGGCGCAGGTGCAGGTCTATCACTACCCGCTGGGCAATGAAGCGAACCGCGCGCTGCGCGCCGCGTTTGCCGAGATTGCCGGGGTGCCGGACGAAAGCCCGCTGCTGCATATCGAACAACGGGAATTGAAGGCACTGCGTCGCGCAGGCGGTGTGGTGTGGTTCGACTTCCACACGCTTTGCGGCGGCCCGCGCTCACAGAACGATTACCTCGAACTGGCGAACCGTTTCCATACCGTGGTGCTGTCGGATGTGCCGCAGATGACGCCGCGTATGGCGTCGGAAGCGCGTCGCTTCACGTGGCTCGTAGACGTGTTCTACGACCATAAGGTGAAGCTGCTGATGTCGGCGGCGGTGCCGCCCGAGCAGTTGTACACCGAGGGCACGCTCGCCAACGAATTCACCCGTACGGTGTCGCGTCTGGTTGAGATGCAGTCGCTGGAATATCTCGAAACACCGCGCCGTGTGGTGGACACGTCGCTGACGTGATGTGGCCGGTCTGATGCCGCGGCGCTAATCAGCGCCCGCGATTGTTGTTGCGCTCGCGCGGCGGTTGCGGCGGCGGGGCCTGGCGCTGTTCGCGAATGTGGTTGTAGATATCGCCCCGCAAGTCACCTTGCGGACGCACCTCTTGCGGCGGACGCGACGGCCCGCCCGGGCCACCGCGAGCCCCATTGTTACCGCCGTTGTTGTTGCCATTGCCGCGCCCGTCCGGGCGCTCGCTTCCCTGCGCAAACCAGCCGGCGAAGAACCGGCTGTGCGACGTTGTCTGCGCCATGGTGCCCATCGAGGCACCGGCCAGCAGGACGAAACAGAGTATCGGGACAAGTCGGGTGTGACGCATGCTGCCACCTCCTTGTCGGTTAAGTTGCCGCTCGGTTCAGCCTGAAATTCGGTCTGCCAGCCGGCCAATCGTATGGCCAGTGACGGCGCGTGCGCCATCAGCGTCCCGAAAGGGGAAACTGACGCTCGCGCGTGTACGGATCGTGCGGCTACGCTTCGAGAGTAAGAGGGCTGGGTCCCACTTGCTGTAAAGATTTGTAAAGCAATGTAAGCCGGTACGCAGGCAACGTAATGTGCTACGTACCATGCGATGTTTATCGTCGGAGTCTGCGCAATGCGTAAGTTGTGGATTGCCCTAGTGGCGTTGGTGGTGCTGGGCTTGCTGTTCGGCACGCCTTATTACACGTTGTGGCGCGCACGCGACGCGGCGAACGCGCGTGACGCCGATACGCTGTCGACGTATGTCGACTATCCGGCCGTGCGCGAAAGCCTGAAATCGAGCCTGCACGACGAACTCTCGCGTCAAATGGACAAACAGCGCGGCAATGCACTGGGCGCGCTGGCGCTGGCGTTCGGCGGCTGGGTGTCGGACCGGGTGGTCGAAGCGCTGCTCACGCCGGAGGCGGTGGCCGCCATGTTGCGTGGCGACAGCACCGGCTTGCCGCCCGCACCGGGCGCGCCTGCGCCGCGTGATGTCACGCCACCGAGCGCGGCGAATGAGGGCGGCAGCCCGGCACCGGCCACACCCTCCACCGGCAGCGGCGATACCGCACCGTCCGGCGCGGCACCGGCCAACGAGCGCGCGCGCACGCTCACGCGCACCGAGTTTCAGGACTTCAACCACTTCCTCGTGCACGTCTCACGCAGCGACCGTCCCGAGCGTGTGGTGACGTTCACGCTCACGCGCCGAAACCTTGTGCAGTGGCGGTTGACGGCCATTGCGGTGCCCCCGCTGTAATCGACCGAGCGCCGTCGCCGTGCCGCGTTCGGGCCATCCCGGGCAGCGTGGTAAGCACCGGAAATAAAAACGACGCAAAATGCGGTGACAATGCCCGGTTTCGGCCAACGGAATTCCGTCTGGCGCACGAGTCAGGGGTAGTCGCACAAGGAAACAGAACCTCCCTTCTATGGGACGAAGGTAAGTCTGATGCAGATTTTGAATACGACGTCATGGCGGCGACTGGGCGCCGGTGCGCTGCTGGCCATGTCACTGATGGGCGGCGCGGCACATGCCGCGTTTGCCGACGAGACGACACCTGCTGGTGTGTGGCGGATCATCGACGACAAGTCGGGTGAGCCCAAGGCGCTCATCACCATCACCGAGAAGAACGGGGAATACGTCGGCGCGCTCACGCGAAGTCTCGGCCGGCACGACGCGCTCGAACGTGTGTGCTCCGCGTGCACCGACTGGCGCAAGGGGAAAAAGCTTCAGGGGCTTGAGATCATTCGCGGCCTGCACAAAGAGGGCGACGAATATACCGGCGGCAAGATTCTCGACCCGGACAGCGGCAGCGAATATGGCTGCAAGGTGCGGGTGGTCGACGGCGGCAAGAAGCTCGAAGTGCGCGGCTACCTCGGCGTGACCCTGCTGGGGCGAACCCAGACGTGGGTGCGCGAAGAGTAGCGCTCAACCGCCTCCCCGAGATCGCAGGAAACTACCGGAATTGACGCATTGAAGCGGCCCCGCGCTAGAGGACTTCCTCAGCACGGGGCCACGCCTTTGGCGTAATCTTCAAAACGGCTGACGCGCGCGGCAGCACGAGACTTGCCGGCGAGTGAGTCCTACGAGAATCAATTCCGTATCTGGGAGGAAGACAATCATGATGCAGATTTCCAATGCGACGTCGTGGCGACGTCTGGGTGCACGTGCACTGGTGGCGGTGGCCCTGATGGGCGGCGCGACGTTGGCTATGGCCGCCGACGCGATGACACCGGCAGGTGTCTGGAAGACGATCGACGACAACACCGGCAAGCCGAAGGCGCTCGTGACGATCACCGAAAAAGACGGTGAATACATCGGCACGATTACCAAGGGTCTTGGCGAGAGCGACGATCCCGAACGTATTTGCACGGCTTGCACCGACGCCCGCAAGGGGCAGAAGATGCTGGGACTTCAGATCATCAACGGCGTGCGCCGCGACGGCGACGGATTCGACGGCGGCAAGATTCTCGACCCGGAGAACGGCAAGGAATATCGCTGCAAGATGACGGTGATCGAAGGCGGCAAGAAGCTAGAGGTGCGTGGCTACATCGGCGTATCGCTGCTGGGCCGCACGCAAACCTGGATTCGCGAACAGTAAGCCGGACGCGTTCTCGGCACGAAACAAAAACACCCGCTACGGCGGGTGTTTTGTTTGGGGCTCAGATCACGAACGCGACACGCACGTAGGAGTACAAAAACACGCATGCGACAAAGCCCGGGCAGTGTCGCCACACTGTCCGGGCTTGCCGCCCTCCCTCGCCCTTCAGACACTCATTTCAAGACGCCGTCTTCAGGCTGTCTGCACTACGCCGCCTTCCACCCCCAGCACTGCTCCCTCTCGCGAACTGCGAACTACCGGCCCTGCATTCGATGCCGATTCACCGCTTATTTTCCTAGCCCGCCCAGCAAGCCCGTCACCGGCGCGAGCAGGCCGCCTGCGCTGCCAGAACCGCCCGACGTATTGCCTGCAATCGACGTGAGCGGTGCGGTCACCGAGCTCAGCAATGTGGTCACCGGTGCGAGCGGATTGCTGGCGCTGCCAGAGCCGCCCGCCGTGTTGGTCACACCGCCTAACAGGCCCGTGACAGCACCGAGCGGATTACTGGCCGATGACCCTGACCCCGTCGATCCAGACAACCCGCCCAACAAACCGGTAACGGCCCCGAGCGGATTGCTGCCTGTCCCGCCCGACGAACCCGTCGCTCCACCGAGACCACCCAACAGGCCCGTCAGCGCGCCCAGCGGATTCGTGCCGCTGGCCGATGTCGGCGTGACGGTCGTATTGCCGACGTTGGCGAGTACTGTGCCGAGCGCATTGGCGCTCGAGCCGCTGGTGCTGCCGGTCAGCAATCCTCCCGCACTGGTCACGGTGTTGCCGAGTGCCATGAGCGGATTGGCGAGACTCGCCACCACCGCATTCGGTGCCGCGCCCTTGACCTGTGCGCCAGCGGAATTCAAGGCACCGCCCACGGTACCGAGCAGCCCGGAAAGCGGCGCACCCAACCCGGTGGTGTTACCCAATGTTTGCGTGGTGTTCACCACCGTGTTCGTGATCGGCGTGACGGCGGACGAGAGTGCTGTCGTCGCCTGCACGACCGGTGCACTGGTCAGCACTTGCGTGAGTGCCGCGCCGCCTTTCACGCCACCCTGACCGACGGTCGCGACCACATTCCCGAGCACACCCGTCAGCGTGTCGACCGGTGTACCGGCGAGCGGACCGCTCTTGCCGATACCGGCGATACCGCTGCCGAGCGAGACTCCGGCATTGCCCAGATCGGTCACCACGTTGCCGGTGCTGGCGAGCGTGGTGCCGACGGGGTCGGTGCCGGATTTACCCAGTTGTCCGAGCCCGTTGCCCACGCCGGTACCCAAGTCGGTGACGGCATTGCCGGTTTGCGTGAGCGCGCCGCCAAGGCCCTGATTGACTTGCGGCGAGACGCCCGGAATCGTGGTGCCCGACACCTGATTACCGACTGCGCTCACCACCGAGCCCACGGAGCTGACAACGCCATTGCTGCTGGTGGGCGTGGTCGGGTTGGTGGGGTTTGTCGGGTTCGTCGGATTGGTGGGATTCGTCGGGTTGGTGGGCGTGTTGCCCGTCGCACCGCTGCCGCTGCCCGAACTCGAGCAACCCGTAACTCCCACGACACCTGCCACCAGCGCGGCGAGCAGGGTAGGACGCAAGTGCTTCGACATGACGTGTCTCCATAATGTGGCAAACCCGGTGGCAAACCCGGTGGCAAACCCGGTGGCCAACTCGAGGGCCGGCCCGGCGGCAGATGCGTCGCGCACACTCACGTGCGCGCCGGGGCCGGCCGGCCGGTCGAAACCAGTCCGGCGATGTCCTGATCCGCTTCGAAGCGCAGACGGAAGGTCTCGCTCTTGAGCGTGCGAATGCTCTGCACCAGAAAGTCGTGAATGGCGGCGAGTTCGTTCTGGTCGTACGCGGCACTCACGGCCGTGAGTTCGCGCGACACCGACGACAGGAACTGTTCGATTTGTGCACAGCGTTCTTCGATGGGGTGAATCATCACCATGCGGCGATCGTGCGGGTTCTTCTCGCGCTCGACGAAACCTGCGCGCTCCAGCCGGTCGATGACGGTGGTGATGCCGCCGGAGCTCACACCCATGAGTTCGGCGAGTTGCCCCGCGGTAATCGATTCGAGTTCGAGAATCAGATCGAGCGCGTTCAGATCGGTGACGTTCAGGCCGAGTTGTTCGGCGAGTGCGGCGTGATAGAGCGCGGTGTACACGGCGAGCCGGCGTCCAAGCGAGCGGACGATGCCAGAGACGAGATCGTTGCGGTTCGTGTGTCGATCGCTCATGGTGCTGTGCGCTCCGTTGAGCTGGGAGGCGGACGACGCCGCCCCGTAAGCGGCACCGTGGTCGGTGCCGGAGGTGTTGTGCAAGTGGTTCGAAAATGCGCCGTTGCCGGTATCGCGAATGGCTGCCGGTTCGGTCATTTGCGTGGCAGATTCGCCATGGCCGCGCATCAAAAGGCCGGTGTCGGGAATGAAGCGGGCCATGGCATCTCCTTATCGATCAAGTGCGCATCAACCAGTCAGTGGGTGACCGTTGCGCGAGGGGTATTTCGCTAGAACGCTGCGCGTTACTTCGCCACCGTTCCGAGACTGCCGAGCAAGCCGGTGACCGGTGCGAGCAGTCCGCCGAGGCCACCTGCCGCGCCCGAGCCGGTGCTGCCGCCTGCCGCGCCGGTGACACCGGACAGCAGATTCGTCACGGGAGCGAGGGGGCTGCTGCCGCCCGAGCCGCCTGCGGCGCCTGACACGCCCGAGAGCAGGTTGGTGACCGGGGCGAGCGGGCTGCTGCCGCCCGAGCCGCCTGCGGCACCCGACAAGCCCGAGAGCAAGTTGGTAACCGGGGCCAACGGGCTGCTGCCGCCGCTCGCACCACCGAGGCCGCCCAGCAGGCCCGTGATCGAGCCGAGCGGGTTGCCCGCCGAGCCGGTGCCGCCGCCTGCGGCCGTGGTGCCCAGGTTGCCGAGCAGCGAGCCGAACGGGTTCGAAGAACCGGTGGACGTCTGACCATTCACGAAGCCACCCAGCCCTGCCACCGTATTGCCGGTAGCGATGACCGTGCCGCCCAGGGCATAGACGACCTGGTTCGAGGACGCACCGCGCAACGTCGTGCCGACGGTGCCCACGGTGTTGCCCAGCGTGGTGAGCAGGTTCTGTACCGGTCCGCCGAGGCCCGTGGTGTTACCCACGGTGCGGGTGGTATCCGAGACCACATTGGTGATCGGGGTGATGGCCGACGAGAGTGCGGTGGTCGCCGTCACGAGCGGGCCGCCGGAGAAGGCCTGCTTGAGGATCGCGCCGCCGGCGATGCCGCCTTGACCGACCGTGGCCACGACGTTGCCGAGGGCACCGGTCAGCGTGTCGACCGGCGTACCGGCGAGCGGGCCGCTCTTGCCGATACCGGCGACGCCGCTACCCAGCGAGACGCCTGCGTTACCGAGATCGGTCACGACGTTGCCGGTGCTGGCGAGCGTGGTGCCGACGGGGTCTTTCGACGCGCCGATCTGGCCGAGGCCGCTGCTCACGCCGTTGCCGAGATCGGTGACGGCGTTGCCGGTCTGCACGAGAGCGTTGCCCATGCCTTGCGTGGCTTGCGGCGAGACCAGCGGCAGGTTGGTGCTGGCGACCTGATTGCCCAAGGCGCTCACGACGTTGCCGGCGGAGCTGACGACGCCGCCGGCGCCGGTGGCCGTGGTACCGACAGCATTCGGGGTGCCCGTGGTGCCGGTGGCCGTGGCGCCGCTTCCGCCGCCGCCGCTGGAGCAGCCGGTGAGTGCGATCATGCCGATAGCGGCAGAGGCCAGAAGGGTACGTTGCAGTGCGTTCGACATGATGTTCATCTCCCTGATCGTTTTACTGTGTCCCGGCGGCGTGCCGCGCGGAGTCGTCTGTGGTTATGTCTTCGATTGCCGGGTTACTTCCATTTCAGAAACCTGGGCCGGTCGCTCTGTAGCCGCTGAAGTCTGGTGAGGCGGCGAGGGCGGGCGGCGTTTGGGGTGGACCGGATCCGGACCTTCTCGACCCGATGTGCGGACATCGGGAGGAGGGCCGGATCGCGGCGATCGCAGGCGGGTGGGGGAATCGCTCGGGTCATGATCGTGACTCCTGTTCTCGCGTCTGTCGGTCGATGGCTGGGCCGGGGCGGCTTACTTCTTGCCGCCGCCGAGCAGGCCGCCGAGCAAGCCCGTCACCGGGGCCAGCAGACCGCCGTTGGAACCTGCCGAACCGGTGGCACCGCCTGCGGCACCCGTGACTGCGCCAAGGAGGTTGGTCACCGGTGCCAGGGCACCCGTGGAGGCCGAGCCGCCTGCGCCTGCCGAAGCACCGCCCGAGCCGGCCGAGCCGCCGGCACCTGCCGAGGCCGAACCACCCAGCGCGCCCGTCAGGCCGGCCACGAGGTTGGTCACCGGGGCCAGCGGGTTGCTACCCGACGTGCCACCCGTCGCGCCACCGAGGCCACCCGTCAGGCCGGCAACCAGATTGGTCACCGGGGCGAGCGGGTTGCTGCCCGACGACCCGCCTGCGGCACCACCGAGGCCACCCGTCAAACCGGAGAGCAGGTTCGTGACCGGGGCCAGCGGGTTGTTGCCCGAGGTGCCGCCAGCGGCGCCGCCGAGGCCGCCCGTCAGACCGGTCAGCAGATTCGTGACCGGTGCGAGCGGGCCGCTGCCCGTGCCCGTGCCGCCAAGACCTCCCAGACCACCGAGACCGCCGAGGGCCGAGGTGAGCGGGGCGAGCGGGTTGGTGCTGGTGGGCGTGCCATGCACGAGGCCGCCGAGGCTGGCCACCGTGTTGCCCACGCCTGCCACCAGACCGCCGACGTCCGTGGCAATCGGGTTGTTGAGTTGCGAGGCCACCTTGGTGCCGACACCGGCCAGGCCGCCGCCGACTTGCGCCAGTAGGCCAGCCACCGGCGTACCGAGGCCCGTGACGTTGCCGACCGTTTGCGTGGTGTTGGTCACCACATTCGTGATCGGCGTGATGGCCGACGACAGGCCCGTGGTGAGTTGTTGCACCGGGGCGCTGGTGATCGTGCTCGTCAGGCTGTTGCCGATGGCGACGCCACCGTTGCCGACGGCCGTCACGACACCGCCAAGCAGCGTCGTAACGCCGTTGATCGGGGTGTTGGCCAGCGGACCCGTTTGACCGAGACCGGCGACGGCGCTACCCAGTTGCGTGCCGGCGGTACCCAGGTTCGAGACCACGCCGCCCAAGCTGGCGAGCGTCGGGTTGAGCGGGTCGGAGACCGAACCCAGCTTGCCCAGACCGTTCGTCAGGCCGTTGCCCAGCGTTTGCACGGCGTTGCCGGTGGAGACGACTGCGCCCGAGAGGCCGCTTTTCGTTTGCGTGCTGACCAGCGGCAGTTGCGTGCTGCCGAGCGTGGTGCCCAGATCGCTGACCGTCTTGCCCACTTGCGTGACGACACCGGTGCTGGCAGTGCCGGCGACCGTGCCGATCGGGTTGGTGGACGCGCCGCCGCTGCTGCCGCCGCTGCTGCTGCCACCGCTGCTGCTACCGCCGCTGCTGCTACCACCGCTGCTGCTGCCGCCGCTGCTGCTACCGCCGCTGCTGCTGCCGCCACTGCTGCTGCCGCCATCGGTGCCCGTGCCGGTACCCGATCCGCCGCCGCTGCCGTCGCCGCCGCTGGAACCGGCGCTGGTGCCGCCGCCGAGAGAGCCGCTGGTGCCGCCCGAGCCGGAGCTGGCGCAGCCGGTCATGGTGACGATGGCGAGAAGGCAGGCCGAAGCGATAAGGTTGCGTTGGATGCTGTTCATGATGGTGTCCTCTGGTCGTTTATGTGATCAGGCGAGCGCTTCTTGCGCAGCCAGTCGGGTGTTCATGCGTTGTGCGATGAGTGCGAACAGGAGCGCCTCGACGGCTGCGCTTGTGGGGCCCGTCATCGCCAGGGCCTGATTCGTACGTTGAGTGCCTGCCGTGCCGAACGGTGTGGCGGTGGCGTGTACGCCACCGCCGTCCTCACCGCTCCTCCCTGGGCTTGCGCCTCTACGATCGTCTTGGGCGGCAGCGCTGCGCTGCATGGCCCTGACGCGCTGCTGCGAGGCGGTAAGGCCTGCGGTGCCGAGCGTCGTTTGTTTGGTAATGCCAATGATCATGGTGTCCCCCGGTGATCTTTAGCGTTGCGATGCAGGGATATCCGCAAGAGGTGTGCCAATCTCTAAATCCGGGTTTGAGTAATCGCTCTAGTTTTTTTGTCGATCGCCGGGAAAGCCTGTATTTATTTGCGTTTCGCAAAACAAGAATCTTTTGGATCGAGAGATCGAGCACTGGCACGCCTGATCAAAAGTCAGGGTTAACGAGATCGGGAAAAGGTGAAAGCGGAGGTAATTCCGGCGAATTGCCGTTCCCGTTACGGGGGGCGTTACGGGGAACGTTACGTAACGCGCTTCCCGTGAGTTCGGGTAAATACGCTCGTCAAAACCCGAATGCCGGTACGTGCAGCGGCTATTGCAGGAAATTCGCGTAAAGAGGGATCGGAACAGTTGCCAGTGCGACGTAATTTTTCGAAATCACGTTACGACTGCCGTTCGAGAAGCCGTGTCGATTGCGCTGTGGCAAAGATGATTGGCCCTGCGGAAAAGGGCCTGTGCAGGACGTAAATGAGACGGAATACGATTGGCACTCGCCGGGCTAATACAGACGATGCGGAAATACCACGGATGGCGAAAGATTTCGAAAGATTCGGTGGTTGCGCGCAAGGGCGCCGGCATGTGAGATTCCTCTCGGTGCCGTGATTGGCAAGGGTTGCGAAGCAATTGCCGGAATCAAGGGCGGACGTGACGGGCATAGCGGCCGCGAAACATGGCGAACGGACGATGAATGAATAGTTATTTAAATGTCCGCTGCATTAGAGGCGTTGTTTCGCTCACACGCGCAGAATCATGGTTTTCCCTCGCGCGTGTTGCATTGCTTAGTTTTGGAGTATTGTTTGATCAACCCGCGTAACGTTTTCTTACATTCTCCAGGGTGATTGGTAGGAAGGCTCTAGTTTTTGCGTTTTAGTTTAAATTAGCATCGAAAAAAAATAGTGCGCGATCCCGATGGTTGTTACAGCATGGCGGGAAATAATGGCGTACAAAGTAAAAGAGGTTCGTAAGCCTTGCTACGCAACGAACCCGAGGCCGAAGTCCAGAACTGATAAGCGATATGGCGAGTTCTCGTCGTTCAGGCAAAAACCTGAGAGTGACTCGCCATGTATGCCAACGGGCGCAAAGCGCCTTAATAGTGAGGGAGGGTGAGATGAAACTCGGCAATCGTATTCGACTGTTTGCGCGCGATGAGCGTGGTGTGACCGCGCTGGAGTACGGCATTCTGGCTGCTGTTGTCGCCGTGATTATTGGCGTCACTGTCTCCCCGGCATTGCAGGGTGTCTTCACATCGGTTTTCTCGAAGGTTCAGTCGGTCGTGACATCTGCGGGTGCCTGACGGCGCTTGCGCGGGGTGCGGACTATGCGAATCGCGCAGCGTAAGCGCTACGGGCGGCGGGGACTGCGGCGTCAGCAGGGAGTTACGGCGCTGGAGTACGGCATTCTCGCCGCCATCGTGGCGCTGATCATCGGGACGACCGTCTACACCCAGTTGGGCAGCGCGATTTCGTCGATCTTCAGCACGATGTCGTCAGCCGCCATCTCGGTGATTTCGCACTGACACGAGGGCCAGCGTGCTCACCTTGTTGTGGTTGCTTTGCGTGCCGATCGTGGTCACCGATCTGATCGCACGCCGAATTCCTAACGTGTGGCTGTTGTGGGTTGGCGCGCTTGCGCTGGTCTGGATCGGGTGGCAAGCATGGCACGGCGAACCCCGTGTGTTGTGGGTTCACGGGCTGGGCGCGCTGCTGGGATTGATCGTACTGCTACCGTTCTGGTGGCGGGGCGTGATGGGGGCGGGCGACGTCAAGTTGTTCGCACTGATCGGCCTGATTGCCGGCTACCCGGTGCTGCTGCCGGTGTGGTGTCTGGCAAGTGTCGCGGCCGGCCTTCATGCACTCGTCTTGCTCGCCGGGCGTCTTGCGTGGCTGACCGGCTGGCGGGAGCGCACGAGCGCCACGGCAACGTGGCAACGGATCGAGCGCTGGCGGGCCGGGCGCATCGGGTTGCCCTACGGGGCGTATCTGGCGGTGGCTGCGCTGGTGGTGCGGTAGCGTTTCACGGCAACAGAACACAGCAGTTGAAATGAGCGTGTCGAGTGCCGCAGAAAGCGGCACCGCAATAATGGGAGGCGCGGGCGACGCCGCGCGAATGAGTGGGACCAATGCGTCGCCAAACACGGCCTGCAAGCGCCGTGCGCGACGGGGAGTGTCGTCATGAAGCGGTACAGGACACAGGCAGGATCAGGGTTGCGACCGGCGCGCTCGCGTGGGGTTGCCGCTCTTGAATTCATGCTCATTCTGATGATCCTGTTGCCTGCGTTCTACGTCGCCGTCGCGTTCTCCATCACCATTCTTGCCCGACAAATGCTCACGCAGGCTGCCGCCGAGGGCGGTCGCGCCATGCTGCGCGCCGGCACGCTGGCACAGCGCCAGAGTTACGCCGCACAGGCGGTTGGCAACACCCTCGCCTGGCCTGCATCCAGTGCGGTGACAACCAGTTTTGTGCCCGATACCACGTATCCGTGCCCAGCTTCCGGGGCATCGAGCAGCGCGTCGCAGTGCATCGTTCACGTCAATCTCAGCCTGAACCAGACGATGACCGTCAACTGGCCCGGGTTGGGAAGTCTGGTGCCGTCGACCATCAACGGCACCACCGCGGTAACGCTCGACACGTCGACGCTCGGCGGCAGTTGAGTCTGAAATTGAGTTGGCAGTCGATGTCATGCCGCCGGTTACACGGTTACACGTTACCCGGCGCCCGAAATTTGTGACCGAACGGCCGCAAGGCCCCAAGCCATGAACAAAGCCACCAAGATTCTCGCAACGCTGCTGGTTGTCATCGGGGTGCTGCTGGCGCTCCTTGCGCTGCGATTGGGAACGACCAACGCACCGGCGCCGACGGCAACGCCCTCACCGGTGACGCAGACGCTCACGCAGCGCTATCCGGCCGTGGTGGCGGCCAAGGCACTGTCGCCCGGGCAGGTCATCGCTGCCGACGCGGTCAAGCTCGTGCAGTTCGACGCCCAGACGCCCGGCGCTTTTACCAACCCTGCCGATGTCGTGGGCCGCGTGCCGCTGGTGGCCCTTGCCGCCGGCGTCCCGGTCACCCAGAACACCCTCGCGCGTGGCCTGGCGATGCAACTCGCGCCGGGCGAGCGCGCCGTCGCGCTGCCGGTCACCGAAGCCGTGGGCGTCGCCAACCGCATTCGTCCGGGCGACTACGTCGACGTGTTCTTCACGATGAAGACCAATCAGGCCCCGGGCCCCGCGGTGGGGCTGGCCGACGATACGCAGGCACGCCTGCTCGCTTCGCGGGTGCGCGTGCTGAGTTATGGGAATGCGTCGCTCGATGACGTGACGCCGCCGCCCGCCACGCCCGGCGTCGCTTCGACGGTGCAAGCCGCTGCGGCAACGGCACCGCCGCCCCCGCCGCCCAATGTGAATGTGCAGCCGCCGATGCCGGCGACTGCCGCCGTGGTGGCCGTGCCGGTGGCTGACGTCAACCGTGTCGTGCTCGGCACGCAGCAGGGGCGGATCACGCTCGCGCTGCGCAACCCGGCCGATGACGCCAAACCGGATACCTCGCTGTTCCCGTCGCCGCCGCCGGTACTCGCGGGCAAGGCCAGTCTGAAGGGTGACGACAAGGCTTCGCTCGATACCCCCGAGAACCAGGCCTACGCGGGCATCGCGACCACCGGGCTGGCTGGCGCGCCGGTCAAGGCGGCCGCCGCACCGCGCCCGGCGGGCGGTGGGCAGGGCGGTGGCGGCACGATCGAAGTCGTGCGCGGCGCCGAGCGCTCGACGGCGTCATTCTGAAACGCAGAACTTTTGACGACCACGTGGAGAGAACCACGTACAGAAACGCTTGACCCAAGGCTTTCAAGTTCAATCGAAACAGTGACCGATACAGCCACGCCATGATCAGAAGCCAGGTTCGCACTGCCAGACGAGACGTCAGACGTGTCACGGGGACGCTGTTGTGCTTTGCCGCGCTGGTCGCGTGCGCAGCCACAGTGTCGGTGCGTCTGGCGAAAGCGGCTGACGCCTCTCAGAGCGCCAGCACGCGCTCGCTGACGCTGGGTGTGCACGAGCAGCGTGAGCTGCCGCTGCCCGGCACGCTCGAACGGGTAGCCGTGGCCGACCCGGCCGTTGCCGACGTCGTGGTGCTGCGTGGCACCGGCGGGCGTCGCGGTTCGGTGCTGGTGGTCGGCAAGAAGGCGGGCACGACACAGGTGTCGGCATGGCCGCGCGGTGGTGACGCCGTGCGCTGGGAAGTGCATGTGACGGGCGACCTGCAAAGCGCATTGGGCGATACCGGCACGGCGAGCGTGGATGCACGTGGCAACGCGGCGCTGATTCAGGGCCACGCGAACACGCTGGTGGAGCACAGCGGTCTGCAATCGGCGGCGGTCGATGCGACGGGCAAGGGCGGTGTGGTGGTCGATCGTTCGACGGTGGGTGAAACCGGTGTAGTGCAGGTCGACGTGAAGATCGTCGAAATCAACCGCAACATCCTGAATCAGATCGGCGCGAGCTTCGGCGTCATGAAGAAGGGCGGGTCGGGGAGCTTTGGCGTGGTCTCGCAACTGGCCTCGGCCTTCGGCGGATCGAGTTCGGGATCGGGCAGCAGTCAGGTCTCCAGTTTCGGCACGTTCTTCGGCTCGATCACGCGAGGGGCCTTCACGCTCTCGGCGGCCATCGATCTCGTGCAGACCAACGGACTGGGCCGCATTCTGGCGGCGCCGACGCTGGTCGCACTGTCGGGCCAGAGCGCGAGCTTCCTCGCGGGCGGTGAGATCCCGGTGCCGCAGTCGGGCGGTCTTGGCACGACGACGGTGACGTACAAGCCGTTCGGGGTGGGATTGACGGTGACGCCGACGATTCTCTCGCCCAACCGCATTGCATTGAAGGTGGCGCCGGAAGCCTCGGACATCGATTACACCAACGCCATCGTGTCTGACTCTGTGCAGATTCCGGCGATTACCACGCGTCGTGCAGACACCACGGTGGAGTTGGGCGATGGCGAGAGCTTCGTCATCGGCGGGTTGATTTCACGCACGACGACCGCTTCGGTCGACAAGATTCCGTTGCTCGGCGATTTGCCGCTCATCGGCGCATTTTTCCGTGATTTGAAGTACTCGAGTGCTGAAAAAGAGTTGGTCATCATCGTAACGCCGCATCTGGTCAAGCCGGTCGCCGCCGGTGTGACCATGCCGTTGCCGGGCGACACGCGCGAGCAGCGTCCCGGTCAGGTGTGGGGCGCTTACCTGATGGGCGTGGCAAGTGACAGCGAACTGCCGGGGTTCTCGAAATAACACTGGCGGAGCAGTAAGGAGTGCAAACATGAACGCACCGACGCGAATACTGGACACCATGACTGAGTTGCATCGCTTCCTCTTTTGCAGCGCGCATGCCGGCCACGGTCAGTGGCTCTCGGCGGCCCTGCGCGAAGAGGGCGTCTTGCTACAGGAAGCGGGACGCCCTGCGCAGTTGCAGCAGCGCATCGGCGATCTCGATCCGCAGGTGGTGTTGCTCGATTTTTCGGGCGAACCGACCGGCCACGCCGACGAGCCGGCCGATGGCGGCATTGCTCAGGCCGCCGAACTCGCTCAAATGCTCAAGCGCGTGGCACCCAAGCTGCCGCTCGTGGCGGTGGGCTCGATGGTGCGTGCCGACGGCATGAAGGCCGCCATTCGCGCAGGCGTGCATGACTTCATCGACATGCACTCCACGCACGAAGAGGCGCTCGACGTCATTCGACGCGTCATCGATCAAACGCCGCCGCCCAGTGCTTCGGGGCCGGCCAGACACGGCCGCTTCGTGGTGTTGCTCGGCGCGCGCATCGGTGTGGGCTGTAGCACGCTGGCCGCGCATCTGTCGCAACTGTCGCAGGAGCTCGCGGTCGGCACGCCCTCGAACAAACCGGTCAAGGCGCCGGCGGGCAAGGATGACAAGTTCGATGTCTCTTTGCTTGGCCACGTCGCGCTGCTCGATCTCGGGCTGCCGTCGGGCGATGGCCTGCTGTATCTGAATACGCAGAGCCAGTTCAGCTTCGCCGAAGCCGTGCAGAACCTGCGCCGCTTTGACGAGACGCTGGTGCACACGGCCGTCTCGCACGCCTCGAGTGGGCTCGCTGTGCTGCCGTTGCCGCTCGATCTCGGCGATATGCGCAGTGTGGCGGCCGCCGATGCGCTTGCCCTCACCGATCGCCTGCGCTCGTTCTTCGATCTGATCGTGGCCGATCTGGGCGGGTTTTCGAATCCGTCGTTCGTGTCGAGTCTGGTGCGCGCGGCCGACGAGGTGTGGCTCGTGGTCGATCAGAGCGTGGGGGCGATCGTCTCGCTCGCCTCGCTGCTGCGCGATCTGGAAGAGAAGAGCGTGGAGCGCAGTCATCTGCATCTGGTGCTCAATCGCTATGACCCGCGTTACGGCATGGCGGCCGACCAGATTGCCAAACGCTTTGACGTGCCGCTGCTTGCGACGCTGCCCGACCGGCCGCTGGCGATGCTCTCGGCAACCAATCAAGGCAAGCTGATTCTTGATACGGCACGCAGCGATCCGTACGTGCGGGCGTTGCAACCGCTCGCCGAACGACTGCTCGCCGCGCAGCACGCTGGCGCTGCGGCACATCGTCAGGCCTCGGGCTGGCTTGGCCGCTTCATTGGAAAGCACTGATATGACCGACTCGATCGAATTTGCGGACGACAGGCGCGCATTTGCCAACTCGCAGCAATTTCAGGACATCAAGACCGCAGCGCACGAGCATTTGCTCGCGCGGATCGAGGAACTCGGCGCCGAATTCGGCCGCTGGAGCCGGGGCGCGATTCAACAGTTTGTCGATCTGGAGATGGACGGCTTCGTCCGCCTTCGCCGCATTCCGATCAACGAAGCCGAGTTGCGTCAGATCTCCGACGCGCTCACGAAAGAGCTGGCCGGTTTTGGTCCGATCGAAGACCTGCTGGGCGACCCTGAGGTCGAAGATATTCTGATCAACGGCTACAACGACGTGTACGTGTCGCGCAAAGGGGTGCTGGCGCGCGAGGCGTTGCGATTCTCCGATAACGCGCATTTGCTGCGGATCGTGCGACGCATTCTGGCGCCGATCGGCCGCCGGCTCGACGAATCGAACCCGATGGTCGATGCGCGCTTGCCTGACGGCGGCCGCCTGAACGTGGTGATCGAACCGCTGGCGGTGGACGGGCCGGTGGTGTCGATCCGGAAATTCCGCAAAGACCCGCTCAAGCCGTCCGACCTGCTCGCGCTCGGCAGCTTCAACGAAGAAATCTACGGACTGCTCGAAGCGGCGGTGCGCTCACGTTGCAACATTCTCGTGTCGGGCGGGACCAGCTCGGGCAAGACCTCGCTGCTCAACGCGCTGGCCAGCTTCATCCCCGCCACCGAGCGCGTGGTGACGGTGGAAGACACCGCCGAACTCTCGCTCAATCACCCGCACGTGGTGCGTCTGGAGTCGCGCCAAGGCGGCTTCGACGGCTCGGGGGAAGTGACCATCCGGGACTTGATCCGCAACAGCTTGCGGATGCGCCCGGACCGGATCATCGTGGGTGAAGTGCGCGGCTCCGAAGTGCTCGAAATGATGCAGGCGATGAATACGGGCCACGAAGGCTCGATGGCGACGATTCACGCCAACTCGCCGCGTGAATGTCTTTACCGTCTCGAAATGCTGGCGGGCTTCGCGGGTTTTCAGGGCAGCGAAAGCAGCCTGCGCCGGCAGATTACGAGCGCGCTCGACTTCATCGTGCAGATCGGCCGGCTCTCCAGCGGACGCCGCCGCATTCTGTCGATCACCGAAGTCACCGGCGTCTCGGATACGGTGATTTCCACGCAGGAGCTCTATCGACACGAGACCTTCGCCGGTGCCGACGGGGAAGAAAAAGACCGTTGGGTGTCGCTGGGCATTCAACCGCACTCGCCCAAATTGCAGCGCTACAAGGACCAGACGCGTAACGCGACGGCTGCCGCTGCGCACGCCGCGCAGCAGCAGGGCAATACGCCCCCCGATTCCGGTGGCGGCGGCTTCTTCGGGCGGCGTCGATGAACCCCCTCGTGTTGTGGGTCGCCTGCGTCGCGCTGCTGTTGGTGGCTGGCGGACTGGAGCTTTGGCGGCGCACTTATCAGCGCGCCCGCGAGCAAGCGACGAGCGCGTTTCTCGAGCGCCAACTTGCCCACAACGCGCCGCAGTTCGCTGCGGCTGAAGGGGCCATTGGGCGTGTCGCTCGCCGCAAGGCGCTGCCGTGGGAGTTCTTCTTCGAGCGTGCAGGCGTAATTCCGACACCGGGGTTCTACGCGACGCTCGTGGGCGGCGGCTTGGCGCTCGCGTTGATTTTCTGGGTTTGGCACGGGCCGTTCTCGGCGTTGATCGTGCTGATTCTCTATGTGCTCGGCGTGGTCCTGCGTTATTGGCTGAAGGGTGTGCGGCGGCATGCCGAGATCGTGCGTCAGTTGCCGATCTTTCTCGATGGCATGGTGCGCATGCTGACGGTCGGCAACAGCTTGCCGGCGGCATTCCAGACGGCGTCCGGCAATGCCGACATGCCGTTGCGAGAGTTGCTCGACAGCGCCGTGCGGCAGGTGCAGGCGGGTGTCGATCTCGACGTCGCGCTCAAGCAGATTGCCCGTGTGTACCGCGTGGAAGAAATCTATCTGTTCGCGTCGGTGGTCGATCTGTCGACGCGGTTCGGCGGTCGCGCCGATCAGATTCTGTCGCGCATGTCCGGCTTCATGCGCGATCGTGAGCAGGCGCAGGCCGAGTTGCATGCGTTGTCGTCCGAGACGCGGATGTCGGCGTGGGTGCTGGCCGCATTGCCGATCGTCGTGAGCGCATTCCTGATGCTGTTCAATCCGGCGTTCTTCGAACCCATGTTCCAGCAAACGTCGGGCCAGAAAATTCTCGCGGTCGGTCTCGGACTGGAAATCGCGGGCGGCTTCATTCTGTACCGGCTGGCCAAGTCCATCTGAGCGAGAGGCGCCCCTTATGAACCTTTCGTCCTTCACGTCGTTCGCTTCGGAGTCGCACACGTGGCTGATGTTCGGCCTGCTGCTGGTCGCCGCCGGTCTGTTGCTCGCGGCCTCGGCGATCCTGCTGCGCGGCATGCGCCAAGACCGCAGCGGGCGCGTGATCGACCAGATGCTGGCGAATCGCCAGCAGCAGACGTTGGCAGCGCTTCGCGCGGCGACGGCACCGCTCGGCAGCTCGTTGTCGCCGGGTGACGAGGAGGAAGGCACCAACACCGGCGCGAAGGGCTGGCGCGCACTATTCGACCGCGCGGCGGCGCTCGGCAAGCGGTGGTCGGAAACGCGTTTCGGGCAGTACCTGATCGCCGCCGAAGATCGTCTGCTGCTCGCGCAATGCGGCTGGGACAGTGTGCGGGCGAAATCGCTGTTCCTGTTCTCGCGCGTGGCGCTGGCGGCCGTGCTGCTGCTCTTCGTGTGGATCTGGCTCCCGGGCAGTGGCGGGTTGAGCACGATCTTGCGGTTGCTCGGTGCCGTGGGCGCGGGCCTGCTGCTGCCGAAGTTCTACGTGCAGCGCCGTGCCGCACAGCGCCGTCGCGAGATCGTGGAAGAACTGCCGTTGCTCATCGACTTGCTGCGGCTGCTGCAAGGCGTGGGGCTGTCGATGGATCAGAGTTTGTACGTGGTGGTGTCGGACTTCCGTGAGGTGCTGCCCATTCTTTCGAAGGAGTTCGAGAACGCCAACCGCCAGTACGCCTCCGGGCGCGGGCGCGAAGCGTCGATGGTGCGGTTGCGGGAGGTGTACGACAACGATGATCTGCGCGCGCTGGTGCGCCTGATTGCGCAGGTGGAACAACATGGCGGCGCCGTGCAGGAGCCGTTGCAGCAGTTCAGCGACCGGTTGCGCGAGCAACGGCGGCAGACGATGAAAGAGCGTATCGGCAAGCTCACGGTCAAGATGACCCTCGCGATGATGCTCACGTTGCTGCCCGCTTTGATGCTCGTGGTGGCCGGGCCGGCGATTCTGTCGCTGGCGAAGACTCTGGAGGGCTTGTAGTCATGACACGAACCGAAATGACGCGGGTGGGCCTTGCGGCGCTGTGCGTGGTGATGGTCGCCGGGTGCGCATCGAAGGGCGGCGGTTACGGTGCGCCGTCAGCGGCAGCGCTCATGCGTGCGCAACAGGACGACGAAGTGCGGGCCAAGACGGCCGCGCCCGACACGAAGGAGTTGTACCTGTCGATGATTCGCGAGATGCAGGAGCGGGGTGCCTATTTCGCTTCGTTGGCGCACATCGAGCAGTTCCGGATTCAGTACGGCAATTCGCCCGACGTCGACATTCTGCGGGCCGACGCGTTGCGTGAGACCGGCCAGCCGGATGCTGCCGAAGCGACCTATCGGACGCTGCTCGCCAGCCCGGTGGCCGCCGCCGCATGGCATGGACTCGGACTGGTTGCCGCTCAGCGCAAGGACTATGCAGGCGCGACGCAGGCCCTGCGTGAAGCCGTGAGCCGTGCGCCGACCGAACCGTTCTACCTGAGCGATCTTGGTTTTGCGCAGTTGTGCAACGGCGACGCGGCCGGTGCCCGGGTGCCGCTCGCGCAGGCCGCCGAACTGAAGCCCGACAGCCGCAAGGTGCTCAGCAATCTGGCCGTGTATCTGCTGGTGACGGGCGAGCGTACACGCGCCGACCAGATGATGACGCAGGCCAAGATGCCGCCCGCCACGCGCGAAGCCATCGACAAGCTGGCGACCGATATCCGCACGCAGACGCAGGCGGCACGCGCTGCTGCCGATGCAGCGGCGGCCCGGGCAGCGGCACAGGCAGCGGCTGCGATCGTGCCACCCGCGGCGACGGTAGCGCCCGCCACGGTCGCACCAGTCGCACGCGCAGCCACCGTGGCCGCAACGGCAACCCCCGCGCAGGCGGCGCCGGTTGCAACGCCGTCGGCCTCGGCCAGCACCGTGGTCGTGCGTCTGCCGGAGCCCGGTGCACGTGGCGTGGCAGCGACGGCCGATGCGGCACCGAATCGCACGACGGCAAACGCAGGGGCGAACAGCGCCGACGCCAAGCTTGCACGGGCCAGCGATGTCGCACGCAGCGACATGCCGACGTCGATGCTCGACCGGTTTGCCAATTCGTCCAATTCGCAATAGGCGCGGGCGTCGCGTTTGCGACGACGCCCACAGAACGCGTCACGTAAAAGTAGTCACGCAACTTCAGGGAGACGTGATGATGGCAGGCCAAATGCAACGATGGGAGAGGTTCTCCCCGCAGACCCGGGCGACAGATCGGGACGTGCCGGGCCAGAGCGGTCTCGCTGCGCAGTGCCTTGCGGGCATCGCACTGGCGCTGTGCGCGAGCTGGGCCGGCGCACAGTCGGCTCCCCTGACCGGTCAGATGGGCGGTGCCGACGCGCGTACGGTGGCGCAGGCCACTGCGGCGCCGGCGGCGGCCAGCGCGGTACCGCAGGCCGCCGCAACCGATGCAACGGTTGCGCAGGCCACGCAGGCAGCACCGGCAACGCAACCCGCACAGGCGCCGCAGGCCAGCCGCGTGCCGCCGAATAGCGTGCGTCGTACGACGCCGTTACGCGTGGGCGAGCACGCCGCAGACGGCATGCTGGGCGACGAGACCGAGGCGTTGCTCGCATTGCAGGCGAGCAATCAGGCGGCGGGGCGCGGCTTGCCGATGCTCGGCGCGACGGCGTCGCGGGCTTACAAGCGCTATCTCGATAGCTTCACCTACGCCATTCCCGCGTTCTATCCGACGATGGTGCAAAGCGATGGGGCGGGCGGCGGTGGTGGTGGCGGTAGCGGGGCGGCATCCGGTGGAGGGACTGGCGCGAGCCAGTAATTCGTCATGACACCCCGTGCGCACACGCGCAAAACGGCTCGCTCCGCAGCATCTGCCGCGCCTCGTGACGACCATGCGACATGGTTGGGCAACTTGCGCTGGGCGGGTGGGCGGCAGCGTGGCTCGGTGCCGATCGTGGCGTTTTCCTTCGTCATCGTGGTGCTGATTCTCGCGTTGGCCATCGACGCGGGCTATGCCTTCATGAAGCGGCGCGACCTGCAACGCACCGCCGACATGGCGGCGCTCGCAGGGGCGCAGACCCTGCCGGGTTGCGCCAATGCGACTTCTTACGACACGGTGGCCCGCGCGAACGTGACGGCCAATCTGGGGGCTGACGCGGCCAACACGACGGTGGCAACCGCGTGCGGTATCTGGACGAATCCGACCGCGAGCGCCACGACACCCGGCACGTTCGCACCGGTCGGTTCGGGCGGCCCGGCAAGCGGCAATGCCGTGCAGGTGACGCTGACGCTGCCGGTGGTCTCGTTCTTCCAACTGACGGGAACGCGAAACATCACGGCGACGGCGATTGCGCGCAAGGCACCGGCCGTGGTGACGTTCACTGTGGATTCGGGGCTGCTGGCGCTTAACGCGAATAACTCGGTACTTGCGCCGTTGCTTCAATCGATCGGCCTCACTCCATCGGTCTATGTGGGTGCGGCGCAGAAGCTCGTGGGGGTCAACATCACCCCGCAAGGGTTGTTGCAGGCGCTCGGCGTGCCGGTGACAGGCGATGTGTCGGTGGCTTCGCTCTCTGGCGTGGCGGCGATTCAGAACTTGACATTAGGGCAATTGTTGAGTGCAACCAACACGGCACTGGCCACGCAAAACGGTGCGTTGTCGGCGTCGGTGAGCGCACTCGGCAATCTCATCAACGTATTTGGCACTCTCCCGATACTGAATCTGCCGGTAAAGTTGCTCGGCACCGCGACGAGTCCCGGCATCATCGCCAACATCGACGCGGCCGGTGTCACGGCGGCCAACGCACTCACGGCCAACATCGGCGTGGCAGATCTGATTACGGCGGCTGTCGTCGGTGCGAACGGCAATAACGCGATTGCGATCAACGGGCTTAGTATTCTCGGTAATGCTGTGACGGCTTCGGCGAACGTGATTTCACCGCCACAGGTGGGTATTGGGGGTGTCGGGGCAACGGCGACGACGGCTCAGGTGAGGGTGTTTCTTCAAGTCAATACCGCAGCGGCATCCGGTGCATTGGGCTCGCTGGTAGGGGGCTTGCTCAGTTCGACCGGGACGGTGCTGAAGCTTCCGTTGGTCTTGACGGTCGCTCAGTCGACAGCAACCGTCACGGCCGTGCAATGCGGTGCAAGTCCATCTACCACAATTCAAGTCAATTCAGGGCTTGTCAATGTCTGCGTGGCCGACCCTGCAACTGGCGTGAATCCGCAGCTCAATCCGGCAACTTGCACGACTGTGCCGACACCCATTGCAACACTGCTTGGGTTGATTACGGTGTCAGGAAATGTGAACGTGTCGCTGGCGACAAATTCCCCGCCGCCTATCACATTTACGGGCCCCTTTCCGCAGAAGGTGGGGCCGATCGGAACGTCCGTCGATTTGACGCAGATCGTGAATGCTCTGCTTACGGGACTGTCGCTCAATGTCGCCGTCGCAGGGACGTCAACCTCAGGGACGATCGGTTCTGGACTCGTCAATAACGTACCTGCCAGCGCTGTGACCAGCACAATTTCTACGGTCAATCAGTTCCTGAATAATGCTGCGACGGGGCTGCAGAGCACTGCGAATGGACTCACAGGTGCACTCGCGGGTGTATTGACGCTCAACATTCCGCAAGTTCTGAATGGTGTGGGGACGCTCATTAGCGGGTTGGGCCAAACGCTTGGGGGACTTGTCTCCGGATTGGTGTCTGGATTGTCCGATACTTTATGCAACCTCAGTATTCTCACTTCGCCGAATCAATGCCGAATCAACGCGGTGTCGGGTTCGATCAGCACTAGCAACATCTCGCCGGTGCTCGGCAGCATTCTCTACACACTGCTCAACCCGCTCCTCACGCCGATCAGCACGTTGCTCAACACGCTGCTCAACGCACTGGGTATCACGCTCGGCATGACGACGGTGACGGTGGACAGCATTAACTGCCAGAACGGGCTGGTGCAACTGGTGTATTAGCGGAGTTCACAAGACATCACCCGATAACGCGATAACCCGACGACAAAACTTCACCATGACGGACGCCCGGGGCGTTCGGCGACCAGCGGAAAAGCATGAAAAGCAAGCCAGTACGTGAAGACCTCGACGTGTATGTGTGGGAAGGCAAGTCCGATATTGCCGACCGGGTGGCGCATTGCCTCGCCAGCTTCGACATGGAAGTGATTCGCGCCGACGGTGCCGACCTGTCGCGCGAGCGCACCAAGACGCGGGCGTCCATCGCGGTGGTGAGCGTCTCGGTGATCGAAGGGGCGGCCACCAACGCGCACGAGTGGCAACTCGGCCACGGCATGCCGGTGATCTGGGTCGCGACCGCGCCGCGCGAGAACGATCCGCGCACGTATCCGCCCGAGTACAGCAACATCCTCACGCTCGATTTTTCCGGTGCGGAGCTGCGCACGCTCATTTTCAAGCTGTCGGGTGCGATTGCCGAAGCCGACCGCGCACCGGCGCCGGCCGATCCGCTCGTGGCGCAGTCGAGTGCCATGCTCAACCTGCTGGCCGAAGTCGATGCGTTCGCCGATTGCGATTCCAACGTGATGATTCACGGCGAAACAGGTGTCGGCAAGGAGCGCATCGCCCGGTTGCTGCACGACAAACAGACTCACTACGGGCAAGGGCCGTTTGTCGCGGTGAACTGCGGGGCGATTCCTGACGGCCTGTTCGAGTCGCATTTCTTTGGACACGCCAAGGGCGCGTTCACGGGGGCGCTGTATTCGCACAAGGGCTATTTCGAGCAAGCCAACGACGGCACGTTGTTCCTCGACGAAATCGGCGACCTTCCGCTATATCAGCAGGTAAAACTGCTGCGCGTGCTGGAAGACAGTGCGGTCACGCGTCTGGGCTCGGTCCAGCCCGTGAAGCTGGATTTCCGGCTGGTGGCGGCTACCAACAAGAATCTGAAGTCGATGGTGCGCGACGAGTTGTTCCGCGCCGACCTGTTCTACCGGCTGGCGGTGATCGAGCTGCACATCCCGAGCCTTGAAGAGCGCGGGCCGATCGACAAGCTGGCGGTGTTCAGCACGTATCTCGGCAAGGTCGCGTCCGATCCGGACATCGCCGGCAAGGTGCCGCCGTGGTTGCGCGAGCTGGTCGAAGGCGGGGTGTTTCCCGGCAACGTGCGCGAAATGCGCAACATCGCCGAGCGGGTGGGCATCATCTACCGGCAGTTGGGGACGTGGGACGAACGCCGCATCCGGGCGATCTTCGAGGCGCTGGCGACCGGCGTGATCGTACGCCCCGACGACCCGGCCCGCGCTGTAGCGCTCACCGACCGGGCGCGCTGGGACGCCACCGAGCGTACCCGCATCGTCGCGGCGCTCGATGCCAACGGCTGGCGCCGTCAGGACACGGCCAACGCGCTGGGCATCAGCCGCAAGGTCTTGTGGGAAAAGATGCGCAAGTATCAGATTCTGGGTAACGACTCGGAACTGGCCAGCGAATACGAAAGCTGACGCGATGAGGGCGGGGCGATGCCGCTGAAGCGTGTCGCGAACGGGACACAAACGGGGCACAAAACGGGGCGCAAGTCATGATCACAAAAGCGCCTTGACCAGCCTTCCGCGCAATGCGTAGGCGATAGCCGTTTAAAACCCGCCAATGCAGGGATTTGTCTGACACACAACTTCGACTTAAGGGAAAACCTTCGGCGGCGGGGTTGCGTGGTGTCAACAGTTGAAATCCTACCGGGCCAATATTGCATTCCGCGCTTGGAAGAGCGGCGCGCAATGGATAGAATTGGCGGCTATTGTGAGCGTGCGGTTATTATCTGCCGGCAGCGCGGGCACCTGCCGGGACCACAGAGGTATCCGGATGGGGCAAGTCAGCGTATCGGCGAG
Source organism: Pandoraea sp. PE-S2R-1 (assembly GCF_002179865.1). Lineage (NCBI taxonomy): Bacteria > Pseudomonadati > Pseudomonadota > Betaproteobacteria > Burkholderiales > Burkholderiaceae > Pandoraea > Pandoraea sp. PE-S2R-1. The sequence continues at coordinate 795,908 of NZ_NGUR01000007.1, forward strand.
CGAGGCAGGACGGCGACGGGACATGATGTCCGTTACACTGTCGTGGCAAAAATACGCAGGTCTCAGATCCTCGGGGCGGAGTCCGGGGGGGCGAATGAAGGCGACGCATAAGGGTCGTTAAACGATCCGGTCGATAACAGGAAAACAGATCAGATGAAAATCAGTGATTGCCGGGGGCGGTTTTGGTTGGGCGTGGGGGTGGCATGCCTGGCAGCCTGGGGGACGTCAGCGGGGGCCGCGGATGCGGTCAAGGATGTGACCGGCTCGACGACGCCAGGTCAATTCGCCGCACCGGCAGTGCCCGCGCAAGGTCTCTCGGCCCCGGCTTCGGCCTCGGGCACGATTCAGGAACTGCGCGATCGCATCCAGAATAAGGAAGTTACCGAACTTCGTACGACGTACAACGGCCGCTACGGCGCCAGCCTGTTGTTCTATCCGCAGACCATGGGGTATTACGTCGCACTGTTCCATGAAGGGCAGTTCTGGCGTGTGGTCAAGCTGAACAACGAGAAGAAGGCTGAAGCCCTGTACGGTGACTTCGTGCGTCAGACGCAGGTGTTGGCCGATGTGGAGATTCGCCGCATCAAGCTCGAAGCGCAGAAGTCGCTGATGGAGCGTCAGTTGGCCGAGAGCGAAGCCCGCCTGAACGCGGTGCAGAGCGATCTGGCGATCCAGCGTCAGCAGGAACAAGCGCTGGCACAGAACCAGCAGGCCGTGCGTGAGCAGGCTTCGGCGCTTGAAACCGAACGCACCGCAGCGCGTATTCGCCTGACGGACCTTCAGGGTCAGATCCGTTCGCTCGAAGCCGAGCAGAACAGCGCCGACTCCGATCTGGTCCGCTCGGTCAAGAGCACCGGCAACCGCAAGACGACCAAGCGTCACTAAGTCGATTGCTTGCCGTCAGCGTGTGAGAAAGCCGCCTTCGGGCGGCTTTTTTCATGGGGAATCGAGAAGGATGCCCCTTTCGCTACACGCAATTGCCGGGACTGTCGACCAGCGAATCGCGCATGTCTCGCATTTGCAACTCGAATTGCCGGGAAAAGCGCGTTGCCCCGGTGCGCCCGGGGTGCCATGCGGCCCCGGGAAAACCACGTGGCGGCGCGCTGGTCACGGGGCGCGGCTCCAATTATCCTAGGCGAACGTGTCGTGTGTGGCGTCCGGCACTCGGGGGCCGTCCCGACTAGCTAGGGACTCGGCAGCCAGTTAGAATAGCGCCCATTTTGTGCAGCGCAATAAAGCGATTACCCAAACCTTATGACGCAAACCATACGACAGGGGCATCGCCCTCAGCCCATGCCTGCGCTGATGGTCGCAGCCATTGGCGTCGTCTTCGGCGATATCGGCACCAGCCCGCTCTATGCGCTCAAGGAATGTTTCGATCCGCAACACGGCATTCCGTTTAACCAGCAAGCCGTGTTCGGCATCATCTCGCTGCTGTTCTGGGCGTTGGTCATCGTCGTTTCCCTGAAGTACGTGCTGTTCGTGATGCGCGCCGACAACCGGGGCGAGGGCGGCGTGCTCGCGCTCATGGCGCTGAGCCTTCGCAGCGTGCGCGCGGGCAGCAAGTGGGCGTCCGTGCTCATGATGCTGGGGATGTTCGGGGCCTGCATGTTCTACGGCGATGCGGTGATCACACCAGCCATTTCCGTGATGTCGGCGGTCGAGGGGCTGGAAATTGCGGCGCCATCGCTCACACGGTTCGTGCTGCCGATCACCATCGTCATCCTGATCATTCTGTTTTCGATGCAGAAGTCGGGCACGGCCAAAGTGGGCCGCCTGTTCGGTCCGGTGATGGTCGTGTGGTTCGTGATTCTCGGCGTGCTGGGCGTGTACAACATGTTCGCGGCGCCCGAGATCATCAAGGCCATCAACCCGTACTACGGCATCCATTTCATTCATACGCACGCCTTGCAGGCCTACATCGTGCTGGGCTCGGTGTTCCTGGTGCTGACCGGTGCCGAGGCGCTGTATGCCGACATGGGGCACTTCGGTATCCGTCCGATTCGCTTCGCGTGGACGGCGCTGGTGTTCCCGGCGCTGGTGCTGAACTACTTCGGTCAGGGCGCGCTGCTGCTGAGCAACCCGAAGGCGATCGAGAACCCGTTCTTCCTGATGGCACCGGACTGGGCACTGCTGCCGCTGGTGGTGGTGGCTACGGCGGCGACGGTGATTGCATCGCAGGCCGTGATCTCGGGCGCGTTCTCGCTGACCAGTCAGGCGATTCAGCTCGGCTACGTGCCGCGCATGAAGATCCTGCATACGTCTGATCGCGAAATCGGCCAGATCTATATGCCGGTGATCAACTGGTCGCTGCTGTTGGTGATCATCTGGATCGTGCTGGCGTTCAAGTCGTCGAGCAACCTCGCGGCGGCGTACGGTATTGCCGTCACGACGACGATGGTGATTACGACGATTCTGGCGTGCGTGGTCATGGTCAAGGTCTGGAACTGGAACAAGTTCCTCGTGGCGCTGATCATTACCGGCTTCCTCGTGGTCGACTTCGCGTTCTTCGGTGCGAACCTGATCAAGGTCGAAGAGGGCGGTTGGCTGCCGCTGGCGCTCGGCGCGTTCCTGTTCTTCATGCTGATGACGTGGCACAAGGGGCGCCAGTTGCTGCGTGAGCGCACGGCTGCCGACGGTATTCCGCTGGGACCGTTCCTGCAAGGGTTGCTGGCCCATCCGCCGCATCGCGTGGCGGGCACGGCGATCTATCTGACGGGCGGCAACACGCTGGTGCCGGTGAGCTTGCTGCATAACCTCAAGCACAACCGTATCCTGCACGAGCGCACCATCTTCCTGACGTTCCGCACGGTCGACGTGCCATATGTTGAAGACGACAAGCGCATGGAAGTGAAGGACCACACGGGCGGCTTGTATAGCGTGGTGTCGACCTTCGGTTTCAACGAAACGCCGGACGTGAAGGAAGTGCTGCATCTGCTCGAAGAGAAGACAGACATGCATTTCGAGCTGATGGATACGTCGTTCTTCCTGGCCCGCGAAACCGTGGTGCCGACCAAGTTGCCGGGGATGTCGATCTGGCGCGAACGCCTGTTCGCATGGATGCATCAGAACGCGGCCAAGCCGACCGACTTCTTCAGCATCCCGGCGAACCGGGTGGTCGAGTTGGGGACGAAGATCGAGATTTAATCGACGTAAGCGATCTGAGCGTCAAGAAAAAAGCCCGCGAATCCGAAGATCGCGGGCTTTTTCTTATGCCGGACTGACTTAGCGCTTGAGCTTGGCGAACGCGGCTGCCATGGCGTTCACCGTTTCCGGTTCACGCTGACGTTGGCCGCCACCCCCGCTGCGGTTGCCACCATTACCACCGCCGCGATGGCCGCCACCGCCGCCACCCGCGCCCGGACGATCGTTCTCGCCGGCCACCGGCAGGTCGTCATTCAGGCGCATCGTCAGCGAAATACGCTGGCGACGCGGGTCGACTTCCAGCACCTTCACCTTCACGATATCGCCGGCCTTCACGACTTCGTGCGGGTCTTTGATGAACTTGGTCGACATGGCCGAGACGTGCACCAGACCGTCCTGATGCACACCGATGTCGATGAACGCGCCGAATGCCGCCACGTTCGTGACCACGCCTTCGAGCTGCATGCCCGGCTTCAGGTCGGTGATCTTTTCCACGCCTTCCTGGAACGTCGCCGTCTTGAATTCAGGACGCGGATCGCGGCCCGGCTTTTCCAGTTCGGTCAGGATGTCCTTCACCGTCGGCAAACCGAAGCGCTCGTCGACGAACTCGGTCGCGGAGACGCTGCGCACCACCGAACCGTTGCCCATCACGTCGCCGATGCTCTTCTTGATCTTCGCCAGAATGCGCTCGACCACCGGGTAGGCTTCCGGGTGGACCGACGAGCGGTCCAGCGGGTTGTCGCCGCCGTTCACGCGCAGGAAGCCGGCGGCCTGTTCGAACGTCTTGTCGCCCAGACGCGGCACCTTCTTGAGGGCCTCGCGGCTGGCAAACGGACCGTTGCTGTCGCGGAAGTCCACGATGTTCTTCGCGAGCGTGCTGTTCAGCCCCGACACGCGGGCGAGCAGCGGCGCCGAGGCCGTGTTCACGTCGACACCGACGAAGTTCACGCAATCCTCGACCACGGCGTCCAGCATGCGGGCCAGTTCGCGCTGATTCACGTCGTGTTGATACTGACCGACGCCAATCGCCTTCGGCTCGATCTTCACCAACTCGGCCAGCGGATCTTGCAGACGGCGGGCAATCGACACCGCGCCACGCAGCGAAACGTCCAGTTCCGGGAATTCCTTCGCCGCGAATTCCGAAGCCGAATAGACCGAGGCGCCGGCTTCCGACACCACGATCTTCTGCAACTTCAGTTCCGGGTGACGCTTGATCAGTTCGAGGGCGAGCTTGTCGGTTTCGCGCGAGGCCGTACCGTTGCCGATGCTGACCAGTTCGGCGCCGGTCGCGGCAACCACCTTGGCCAGACGGGCGAGCGAGCCGTCCCAGTCGCGACGCGGCTCGTGCGGATAAATCGTGTCCGTGCCGAGCAGCTTGCCCGTGCGGTCCACAACGGCCACCTTCACGCCGGTACGCAGGCCCGGGTCCAGACCGATCACGCTCTTCGGGCCCGCCGGTGCGGCGAGCAGCAGCGCCTTGAGGTTGCGCGCGAACACGCGAATGGCTTCGCTTTCGGCGCTCTCGCGCATTTGCGTGAGCAATTCGGATTCCAGATGCGGCTGCACCTTCACGCGCCAGCACCAGCGGCACACGTCGCCCAGCCACTTGTCGGCGGCACGGCTCTGGTTGCGAATGCCGAAATGGCCGGCGATGACGCCTTCGCACGGATGCGGCACCTGCACGTCGAGTTCTTCGCCAAGCCCCAGCTTGACCATCAGGATGCCGAGATTACGGCCACGGAAGAGGGCGAGCGCGCGGTGCGACGGCACCGAAGCGATCGGCTCGGCGTAGTCGTAGTAGTCGCGGAATTTCTCGCCTTCCTCGTTTTCCTTGCCTTCGATCACCTTTGACGACACCACGCCCTGATTCCACAGGTAGTCGCGCAGCTTGCCGAGCAATTCGGCCGTCTCGCCGAATTGTTCGGAGAGAATGTCGCGCGCGCCGTCGAGGGCAGCCTTCACATCGGCCACGCCCTTCTCGGCGTCGACGAATTTGGCGGCTTCGGTTTGCGGGTCGAGCGTCGGGTCGGCGAGCAGCGCGTGGGCGAGCGGCTCAAGGCCGGCTTCGCGGGCGATCTGCGCGCGGGTTCGGCGCTTTTGCTTGTACGGGAGATACAGGTCTTCGAGCGTTTGTTTCGTCTCGGCGGCCACGATGGCCGTGCGCAGCTCGTCGGTGAGCTTGCCTTGTTCCTCGATGCTCGCGAGGATCGCCGCGCGACGGTCTTCGAGTTCGCGCAAGTACAGCAGGCGCTCTTCGAGCGTGCGCAGTTGCGTGTCGTCGAGGTTGTCGGTCACTTCCTTGCGGTAGCGCGCGATGAAGGGCACGGTGGCGCCTTCGTCCAGCAATTGGACGGCGGCGGCGACCTGGCGTGGCTGCACGCTGAGTTCGGCGGCGATGCGTTGAACGATCTGAAGGGCTACGTTTTGCGTCATGAGTGTTGCGAATTACCCAAGTGCCAGGAGCGGGGCATTTTGCCATAAACCGCGGGCGCGTCCGGGCAGGCAATGCTAAAATTTGGCATCACTCTGCCCAACCTCATGATTTCCTTCGCAAAATTGTTTTCGCGCCGTCGCGCTGGTACGTCATTCGCTGCATTTGGTGCGATGACGGCCGTGGCGGCCGCTGCCGTCGCAGCCATCGTTGCTTTGCCTTCCGCGTCGTTCGCGCAGGGACTTTCGGCTGTCGAAGCCGCGGGCCGCACGACCGATCAGATTCGCGTGCCCCATGTCCCCTTCGACGCCACGGCCGATCGCACGCCGTCGCCGGCCAGCAGCGCCTCGGCGGCTGCGGCCGCTGAGGACGACAAGCCGGTCGCGTACGACGACAAGCTCGATATGCATCCGGATGACGACGACTTCGCGGGGCGCCGCGCCGTGCTCGAGCGTCAGCGCGCGTGGATCGACTATCGCTTCCAGCAGGCGAAGTACGAATGCGCGTCGAAGTTCTTCGTGAACTACTGTGTCGACAAGGCGCGCGACGAACAGCGCGAAGCCCTCAAGGCCGTGCGGAGCCAGCGTCTGGTGCTGGAAGATGCCGAGCGCAAGGCGCGCGCGGCGGACCGTGATGAGCGTCTGGAAGCGAAGCGCGCACAAACGGCCGCCGAAGCACCGCAGCGCGCCGCCGAGCGGGCGCAGAACGTGTCGGACTATCAGGCCAAGCAGGCCGAATATCAGCAGCGTGTGACCGAGCGCACGGGGCAGGCGCCACAGCGCGCGGCCAATAGCGAGCAGTACAATGCCAAGCAGGCCGAGCAGCAGAAGAAGCTCGACGAAGCGAAGGCGACGGCGGATCAGAAGGCTGCCGAGCGTGCCGAAAACGTACGGAAGTACGGCGAGAAGCAGGCGGACGCCATCGAGCGCCAGAAGAAGTCCGACGAGCGTAAAAATCAGTCGCAGTCGGGGAACACGCCGGCGCAAAAGGCGCTGCCCGGACAGTAAGCGAGGCCGGGCCACCGGGCCGGCCAATGTGGCCGGTGCCGGCATCACTTGAGAGTTGCAGGAGAGTTGCCACGATGCAGCACGATCTTCACTCCATTGGACGCCGCATCATCGAGTTGCAGATCGAACACCGCGATCTCGACTTCCTGATCGACAAGTTGCTGACGGAGCCGACGTACGACGAACTGCAAGTCACGCGCCTGAAGAAGCGCCGTCTGAAAATCAAGGACACCATTACCCTGCTGCAAGTGCAGCAAACGCCGGATCTGCCGGCCTGACGCGGGCTGGACCGGCCATAGCGCCTTCTCCGCGTGACGTGAATCCAACCGTCTGCGCGACACTTTTTCATTGCCGGCGCCGCGAATCGTCAGTTCTCGATTCGCGGCGCCTTTGAGTTTTATTTGCCGTTTTGATCGATTCAACCGCCACTGCCAGCGATTCCCCCGACGACGCCACTTCCGACGACACGACGACCTTCCATGGACTCAAGCCGCTTGCTGCGCGGCGCGAGCGAGAACTGGAGGAGATTTTCGGCGACGGCGGGATGCTGGCGCGCGCCATCGACGGCTATCGCTCGCGTGAGCCGCAGACCGAGATGGCCCGCGCGGTGGCGTCTGCGATGGACACGCACGACTCGCTGATTGCCGAAGCCGGCACCGGCACCGGCAAGACGTACGCGTACCTCGTGCCTGCCATGCTCTGGGGCGGCAAGACGATCATCTCGACTGGCACCAAGCACTTGCAGGACCAGATTTTCGCGCGCGATATTCCGACAGTGCGCCGCGCCCTTGCCGTGCCGGTGAGTGTGGCCATGCTCAAGGGCCGCTCGAATTATCTGTGCCACTACTACCTTGAACGGGCGCAGCAGGAAGCGCGCTTCGCGTCGCGCCATGAAGCCGCGCAGTTGCGTGAGATCGTGACGTTCGCGCAGATCACGAAAAGCGGTGACAAGGCCGAATTGGCGTCCGTGCCTGAGAACGCACCCATCTGGGCGCAGGTGACGTCGACGCGCGACAACTGTCTGGGGCAGGAATGCCCGCGTTACAAGGATTGCTTTGTAATGCTGGCCCGTAAAGAGGCACAGCAGGCCGACCTCGTCGTGGTCAATCACCATTTGTTCTTTGCCGACGTGATGTTGCGCGACACGGGCATGGCCGAGTTGCTGCCCAGCGCGAATACCGTGATCTTCGACGAGGCGCATCAGTTGCCCGAGACAGCGACGCTGTTCTTCGGGGAAACGGTGTCCACTGGCCAGATTCTCGAGCTCGCGCGGGATTGCGTGGCCGAAGGCCTGATTCATGCGCGCGATGCGGCCGACTGGGTGAAGTTGGGGGCAAATCTCGAACGGGCGGCACGCGACGTGCGACTGACGTTCGGGCCGGACAACACGCGCATGTCGGTGGCGCAGTTGGCCGACGATCATGAATTGTTCGGTGCGCTCGATAGCGTGGACGTCGCGTTGCAGGACCTGATCGAGACACTCCAGCATCAGGCGGAACGCGCCGAAGCGCTCGGTGCTTGCCTGCGCCGTGCGATGGAGTTGCATCAACAGCTTGAGCGCTGGCAGACGGGGGCGACGCCGCCCACGCCGGGCGAAGCCCCGTTGCCGTTGCTCGATCCCGACGCGCCGCGTGTGACCGATGGCAAACGCGAGAAGGCGGCGAAAGCGGCCATCGCGCGTGAGGCAGAAGCCGCGCGCGCGGCGGCCGAAGCCGAAGCGTCAGCGGACGCGCAAAACGGCGAGGGCAGCAAGCAGAAGACCTATACGCCGCCCGAAACGGTGCGCTGGATTGAAGTGTTCTCGCAGGCGGTGCAGTTGCATCAGACGCCGCTGTCGATCGCGCCGATCTTCGCGAAGCAACGGGCAGGCGCGCCGCGCGCATGGATTTTCACGTCGGCGACGCTCTCGGTAAAGGGCAATTTCAATCACTACGCCGCGCAACTTGGGCTCGATGCGGGCAAGTCGCTGACGCTGGCGAGTCCGTTCGATTATCCGAATCAGAGTCTGCTGTATGTGCCGCGCGGCTTGCCGCAGCCGTCTGCGCCGGGCTTCACCGATGCGGTGCTGGATGCCGCGCTGCCGGTGCTGGAGGTGAGCGGCGGCCGGGCGTTCGTGCTGTGTACTACGCTGCGAGCGGTCAATCGTTCGGCGGAGCGTTTGCGTGAAGAGTTCGACCGGCGTGGCTGGCCGTATCCGCTGCTCGTGCAGGGCGAGGCGAGCCGTACCGAGTTGCTGGACCGTTTCCGGGCACTCGGAAATGCGGTGCTGATCGGCAGCCAGAGTTTCTGGGAAGGGGTGGATGTACGCGGCGAAGCGCTTTCGCTCGTCATCATCGACAAGCTGCCGTTCGCGCCGCCCGACGATCCGGTGCTTGCTGCCCGGCTCGATGCACTGACCAAGAAGGGCTTGAGCCCGTTTGCCGTGCACCAGTTGCCGCAGGCGGTCATCACGCTCAAGCAGGGGGCGGGCCGCTTGATTCGCTCCGAGCGTGATCGCGGCGTGCTGATGATCTGTGATCCGCGTTTGGTCGATAAGCCTTATGGCCGGCGCATCTGGCAAAGCTTGCCGCCGTTCAAGCGCACGCGCGAACTGCCGATCGTGCGTGGCTTCTTCGACGAGATGGCGGCGGACGCCGAGGCCTGATCGGCTTCGGCGGCTTCGACGGCTTGTGAGGCTTCAGCGCACCTCGCGTTGGCAATGCCTCAGGCTTCAGGTTTCCAGCGAGTCGAGCCAGCGTCCCACGACGGCCGGCGCTGCCTCGGCGAGGCGCGCCTGGTTGGCGCGCGCGTCGGCACGCAGCGTCACCGGGTTCACGCCGGCACCTCCCAATTCGCACGCATGCCCCACGAGCCACGACTCGATGCTCGCAGCATCGGCTTCCAGATGGAATTGCAGACCCAGCGCGTGCTTGCCTAGCGAGAACGCCTGATTCTCGCCGATGTGGGTTCGCGCCAGATGTGTGGCGCCGGGCGGAATGTCGAACTGGTCGCCGTGCCAGTGCAGCACCGGCACGTCGTCCAAAGCGGCCAGCGGCGAGGCTTCACCGGCCGATGTCAGTTCGACGGGCGCGTAGCCGATCTCCTTCACACCCAACGGCGCCACCTGTGCACCGAGTGCGCGCGCCATCAACTGCGCGCCCAGACAAATTCCGAGCATGGGGGCCTTGGCATCGAGCCGCGCTTTCACCAGCGCCAGTTCATCGGTAACGAAGGGATAAACGGCCTCGTCGAATGCACCGATCGGACCGCCGAGCACGACCATCAGATGGGGCGACAGCGCATCGACCGTGCGTAAATCGGCAATGGGGACATCCACATACTCGATCGCGTAACCACGTTGCTGGAAGTACGGCGCGAGCGTACCGAGATCTTCGAAATGTACGTGGCGCAGGGCGAGCAGGGTTTTGGCGGGCAGGGCGGCAGAAGGGGGGGAACTCACGCGACAAACTCCTCAGGCAATATCCGGTGAAAGCCACAATGTAAGCGGAAAACAAAAAGCCCTCGCAAGCGAGGGCTTTTCGATGATGCTGGAACATTCGACCCGATGCTGGTTCAGCGCCGAATCAATGCTGCATTAGTGCGGCATTGGTGCGACATTAACGCCAGAGTTGCCACCACGACTTCTTGCCGGTGCCATCGTCGATGCGATGACCGACCGTCAGGTAGCCGCTGTTCGGATACGTCTTTTCCATCACACGGCGGGTGTCGTCACGCAGTTCGGTCATGCCGAGTTTGTCGTACGACTTGATCATGATGCCCAGTGCATCTTCGAGCGCCGGTGCCTTGTCGAAGTCTTGCAGGGCGCTCTGTGCGCGATTCACGGCAGCCAGATATGCACCACGACGATAGTAGTACTCGGCGGCGTGCACTTCGTGCGCGGCCATCGCGTTGACGGCGTAGCGCATGCGCAGGGCGGCGTCGTTCGCGTACTTGCTGGACGGATAGTGCTCGACCAGATACTTGAAGCTGTCGTACGCCGCGCGGAGTGCCTTCGGGTCGCGCTCGCTCAGATCCTGACCCGAGAAGCGGCCGAGCAGACCCAGATCGTCATTGAAGTTGATCAGGCCCTTGAGGTAATAGGCGTAATCGATCGACGGGCTATCCGGATGCAGACGGATGAAGCGGTCGATGGCGGTAAGCGCCTGAGCCTGCTCGTTGTCTTTGTAATAAGCGTAGGCGGTGTTGATCTGCGCTTGTTGGGCATGCGGGCCGAACGGGTCGCGCCCTTCGAGCAACTCATAATACTTGGCGGCTTTGGAGTAGTCGCCACCGTCGAAGGCGTCCTTGGCTTCCGAGTATAATTTGTTCGTCGACCAGCTGGCCGTTTCGTCGACTTTCTCCGGCAGAATGCCGCAGGCGGCCACGCCGCCGACCAGAATAACGGCCAGCGTAAGATGTTTGACAAGTTTCAGGGCTTGCATGCTCGTTGGCTTCACTTCTCGATGACCCGTTCAATAGTGCCGGATTATAGCGTAACCGCCTCATTTGCCACGGAAAATGCGGAGGACTCGTCTGACGACGACCTCGATTCGCTTCCCGTGGCTTTCCCAGGTGCCCTCGGTGGCACCCCCAATTCCGACAGCGATTCTACCTCTGCCACGGTGGCAGGGGCTAACGATGCCGCACCGCTCGTCGCCACACTCCCCGATGCACTCGCTGGCGAACGCCTCGACAAGGCACTCGCACAATGTTTTCCCGAGTATTCCCGTAGCCGGTTACAGGCGTGGGTCGAAGACGGCCGCGTGATGCTCGACGGCGTGACGGCGAAAGTTCGCCAGAAAGTTGCGGGTGGTGAGGCGGTCACGATCACACCAGCAGCGTTGCCCGAGCAACAGGCGTATACACCGGAACCGGTGCCGCTCGATGTCGTTCACGAAGACGCCGCGCTCGCCGTGTTCAACAAACCGGCAGGGCTCGTGGTGCATCCGGCGGCCGGCAACTGGTCGGGCACCTTGCTGAACGGCCTGCTTCACCGGTACGGGCAGGCGGCAGCCGATCTGCCGCGCGCGGGTATCGTGCATCGTCTGGATAAGGACACGTCCGGCCTGATGGTCGTGGCCCGCACCCTGATTGCGCAGACCGATCTGGTGCGGCAGTTGCAGGCGCGCACCGTCAAGCGTCACTACGCGGCGCTGGTGTGGGGGCGCCCCCCGTTGCGTACCGTCGTCGACGCGCCGATCGGACGCGATCCGCGTGAGCGCACCCGTATGGCGGTGGTGCACGGGAATGGCGGCAAGCCGGCCCGCACCCGGGTGGTCACCGTGGCGAGCGCGGAATGGGAGAGCTCGCCGGTCTCGCTGGTGTTGTGCTCACTCGACACCGGACGTACCCACCAGATTCGCGTGCATCTCGCGCACCTCGGACATTCGCTGCTTGGTGATCCACTATATAAGCCACGCCATCGACGTCCGGCATTGCCGGGCGATTTCTCACGGCAGGCACTGCATGCGTGGCGTCTGGGACTGATTCATCCGGTCGACGGCAGCGCGATGCACTGGCAGGCACCGTTGCCTGACGATATGCGTGAACTCATGGCCGCGCTGGGCCTCGAATTCGACTTCTCAACCCTCCCCGATTCGCTCGATGACTTCTTCCCTGCATAACATCGACCATGCGCGAGAACGTGAGCAGAACGCCTTTCCCGATGATTGGATCGTGCCTGACTGGCCAGCGCCGTCGAACGTGCGTGCCGTGTTTACGACGCGTGCGGGCGGGGTAAGCGAAGGGCCGCAGGCCACTTTCAATCTCGGATTCAAGGCAGATGACGATCCCGCTGCGGTCACCACGAATCGCGCGTTGCTGGCATCGCGCACCGGCGTGCCGTCGGCGTGGGTGGCGCAAGTGCACGGCCCGCGTGTGGTCGATGCACAAGACGCACTCGACGCCGTTCGCGCTGGCGATCCGTTGCAGGCTGATGCAAGTGCCACGAATGCGATCGGTCTGGCGAGCACGGTGATGGTGGCCGATTGCATGCCCGTCTTGCTGTGCGATGCGCAGGGGCAGGCCGTGGCGGCGGCGCATGCCGGTTGGCGCGGGCTTTGTGCCGGTGTGATCGAGCAGACGGTGCAAGCATTGCGTGCGCGTTTGCCGCAAACGGGCGCAAGCGCCGAAGTTCTCGCGTGGCTCGGGCCGTGTATCGGGCCACAGACATTCGAGGTTGGCCCGGAGGTGCGTGAAGCGTTTCTTGACGCCGCAACGCCTGCCGAACGCGATGCGACGCTCGCGGCTTTTGTCGCACATGGCGACCCTGCCGTGGGCAAGTCGCTGGCCGATCTCTATGCGCTGGCGCGCCTGCGGTTGGCGCGCGAGGGCGTGACAAGCGTGTCAGGCGGGCAGTGGTGTACGGTCAGCGATTCGGCGCGGTTCTACTCGTATCGCCGCGATCGGACGACTGGCCGGATGGCGGCGCTGGTGTGGCGGGTGGCGTAATCCATCGTGTATTTGATGACGCGGGTGTGACGGCGCCGCTGACTGTGGGATCTGTGTCACGGTCGATGACGGGCGTCACGCCGGCATTGGCCTCGCCCGCCGCTGCGTCATCGGGTCGCAGTTCGGATTGCCGTTCAACGTGTAGCCGTCTGGCTCGCCGCATGCGGCCACCGGCGATATAAAGCAAGAGCAGTACGGGCGCGACCCCGCCGCCAATGAAGATGAACAGGCCGAGCCAGACCGACGGGGCGGTGATGGCGACCATCGCCAGAACATAGAGCCAGCCGAGAGCGACAATCAGCATCGGGACAAACGCGCATTCAAAAATTGGCGGGGCGGCAGGACAATTCCCACCGGACGTACGCCGCAAGCATTGACACGCCTGCGCTCGCACGCAAGAATGCATTTCAGGCGGGGCGCAACGCTCGCGAGGCGTAGCACGCCGCCGCGTTTCGGGCACTGGCCCGTGAACGCAACGGACGTGACGCTCAGGCTATCATGAATCGCCCCAGTGCCAACTTCGATCCGGCCTCGTTTGCCGCGTCGTTTGCTCAGCAGTTTCCCTCCGCTTCGCTCTCCGCTCAGGACATGTCGCAGTGGTTCAGTGCCGCCCAACAACTGTTCGGCGCATTGCCGGGCGCTGCGGGCCCGACCACCGCGAGCGCCCACGGTGCAGCGAATCCCGCGAATCCCTTCAGCCATCTCTTCGAAATGTTCGGCAGCGCCGGCAAGTTGCCGCAGCCGTCCGCCCTGCACGTCGACCCTGCGCGTCTGAATGCGCTTCAGACGGAATATGGGCGTGAATTTTCCGAACTCGTCGCGAGTTTCAACCAGCCCGGGCTCGATAACGCACCGCCGCTCGGCGATCGGCGCTTTGCCGGCGACGGCTGGCGTAACCCGTTCTACGCATTGCCCGCAGCGCTCTACCTGCTCAACGGCCGTTTTCTGATGCGCATGGCCGAGTTGGTCGACGCAGACGCGAAGACGCGCGAGCGAATTCGCTTTGCCGTCGAGCAGTGGGTGGCGGCGAGCTCGCCGGCCAACTTCATCGCGACCAACCCCGACGCGCAGCAACGTCTCGTGCAGACGCACGGTGACAGCCTGCTCGCCGGGATGCAGCACCTGCTCGTCGATATGGGCAAGGGCAAGGTATCGCAGACCGACGAGGCCGCGTTCGAAGTGGGGCGCAACGTTGCCACCACGGAAGGGGCGGTCGTGTTCGAGAACGACCTCATCCAGCTTATCCAGTACAAGCCGCTCACGCCGACCGTGCATCAACGGCCGCTGCTGGTGGTGCCGCCTTGCATCAACAAGTACTACATCCTCGATCTGCAACCCGAGAACTCGCTCGTGCGCTACGCCGTGGAGCAGGGTCACACGGTGTTCGTCGTGTCGTGGCGCAACCCCGACGCATCGCTCGCGCACAAGACGTGGGATGACTACGTCGGCGAAGGCCCGATCGCGGCCATCGACGTCGTGCGTGAGATCACCGGACAGCCCCAGATCAACGCGCTGGGCTTCTGCGTCGGCGGTACGTTGCTGGCCGCCGCGCTTGCCGTGTTCGCCGCCAAGGGCCAAAACGGCCGCAAGTCGCCGGTGGCGAGTGTGACGTTGCTGACCACGCTATTGGATTTTTCCGATACTGGCGTGCTCGACGTGTTCGTCGACGAGCCGCATGTGCAGTATCGCGAGAAGACGATCGGTGGCGCGCTCGGCCAGCCGCCGGGTCTGATGCGCGGGGTGGAGCTGGCCAACACGTTCTCGTTCCTGCGCCCGAACGATCTGGTCTGGAACTACGTGGTCGACAGCTATCTGAAGGGCAACGCGCCGCAGCCGTTCGATCTGCTTTACTGGAATGGCGACGGCACGAATTTGCCGGGCCCGATGTTCTGCTGGTATCTGCGCCATCTTTATTTGCAGAACGAACTGAAGCAGCCCGGTGTGGTGCAGACCTGCGGCGTGCCAGTTGATCTGGGAACGATCGATGCCCCGGCCTATGTGTTCGGATCCCGGGAAGATCACATCGTGCCGTGGACCTCGGCGTTCCGCTCGTTGCCGTTGCTGGGTGGCGAGCGCCGCTTCGTGCTTGGCGCGTCGGGACACATCGCCGGGGTGGTCAATCCGCCGGTCAAGAAGAAGCGCAGTTATTGGCGCAATGACGACGTGGGCGTCGAGTCCGGCGACTGGCTCGCGGGTGCCACGGAGCACCCGGGAAGTTGGTGGACGGACTGGAGCGACTGGCTCGCCGGCTACGCCGGAAAACGCGTCAAAGCGCCAAAGTCGTATGGTAATGTTGCTTATGCCCCCATCGAGCCGGCACCCGGCCGCTACGTCAAGGCGAAAGCCTGAGCGGGAGCGGCATTGCGGGAAAGCCCTTTGGTTCGACTTATTTTGAAAACGAGGAAAGAGACATGACGGATATCGTGATTGTGTCGGCTGCGCGCACCGCAGTCGGTAAGTTTGGCGGTTCGCTCGCCAAGGTGGCCGCGCCGGATCTGGGCGCCATCGTGATCGACGAGGTCCTCAAGCGCGCCAAGCTCAAGGGCGAAGATGTGAGCGAAGTCATTCTGGGTCAGGTGCTCACGGCCGGTTCGGGGCAGAACGTCGCGCGTCAGGCGGCCATCAAGGCAGGTCTGCCGACGATGGTGCCGGCCATGACGATCAACAAGGTGTGCGGCTCGGGCCTGAAGGCTGTGATGCTGGCAGCCAACGCCATCGCTGCGGGCGATGCCGACATCGTGGTTGCCGGCGGTCAGGAAAACATGAGCGCAGCGCCGCACGTGCTGCCGGGTTCGCGCGACGGTTTCCGCATGGGCGATGCGAAGCTGATCGACACCATGATCGTCGACGGTCTGTGGGACGTGTACAACCAGTACCACATGGGGATCACGGCCGAGAACGTTGCGAAGGAATACGGCATCACGCGCGAAATGCAGGATGCCTTTGCCGCTGCCTCGCAAAACAAGGCGGAAGCCGCACAGAAGGCCGGCCGTTTCGACGCCGAAATCGTGCCGGTCTCGATTCCGCAACGCAAGGGCGATCCTCTCCTGTTCAACACCGATGAATTCGTGCGCCATGGCGTGACGGCCGAATCGCTGGCTGGTCTCAAGCCCGCCTTCTCGAAAGACGGCACGGTCACGGCCGCCAACGCATCGGGCCTGAACGACGGCGCCGCCGCGGTGGTGGTGATGTCGGCCAAGCGCGCCGAGCAACTCGGTCTCAAGCCGCTCGCTCGCATCGTCGCGTATGCCAACGCCGGTGTCGATCCGTCGGTGATGGGTATCGGTCCGGTGCCGGCATCGCAGCGCTGTCTGGCGCGTGCGGGCTGGGACGTAAAAGACCTTGACCTGATGGAAATCAATGAAGCGTTTGCTGCGCAGGCGCTGGCGGTGAACAAGCAGATGGGCTGGGATACGTCCAAGATCAACGTGAACGGTGGCGCGATTGCCATCGGTCACCCGATCGGCGCGTCGGGCTGCCGTATTCTCGTCACGCTGTTGCATGAAATGGCGCGTCGCGACGCACGTCGCGGTCTGGCCTCGCTGTGTATCGGCGGCGGCATGGGCGTTGCGCTGGCAGTAGAACGTGTTTGAGCGCACTCGTTGCGTGCAGTAACCCACAACGAATCAAACCGGTGACGCCCGTGCGTGCAACGCGCGCGGGCTTGTTGCCGGAGGCAGTCAGGAGACGGAAGGTTCGCGTGGGAACGCGTGGCCTGCGCGTCGGTCAATTGGCAGTCGCAACAGGCGGCAGATTTGCCGTTATTTAGGGGGAAGCGTTCCATGACTCAACGCATTGCATACGTGACAGGCGGGATGGGCGGTATCGGTACGTCCATTTGCCAGCGACTGTACAAAGACGGCTTCAAGGTCGTGGCGGGCTGCGGCCCGAATTCGCCGCGCCGCGTGAAGTGGCTGGAGGATCAAAAGGCGCTGGGTTTCGATTTCGTCGCTTCCGAAGGTAACGTCGGTGATTGGGATTCGACCAAGGCTGCTTTCGACAAGGTGAAGGCGGAAGTGGGCGAGATCGAGGTGCTGGTGAACAACGCCGGTATCACGCGCGACGTCGTGTTCCGCAAGATGACGCACGAGGACTGGGATGCGGTGATCGCGACCAACCTCACGAGCTTGTTCAACGTCACCAAGCAGGTGATCGAGGGCATGTGCGAGCGTGGCTGGGGCCGCATCATCAACATCTCGTCGGTCAACGGTCAGAAGGGGCAGTTCGGTCAGACGAACTACTCGACGGCCAAGGCCGGTATCCACGGCTTCACGATGGCGCTGGCGCAGGAAGTCGCCACCAAGGGTGTGACCGTCAACACCGTGTCGCCGGGTTATATCGGCACGGACATGGTGCGCTCGATCCGTCAGGACGTGCTCGACAAGATCGTAGCGACGATTCCGGTCAAGCGTCTGGGCGAGCCGGCCGAAATCGGTTCGATCGTGGCGTGGCTCGCATCGGAAGAATCGGGCTTTTCGACGGGAGCGGACTTCTCGCTCAACGGCGGCTTGCACATGGGCTGAGCGGTGGCAGGGCGGAAGCGCGGGTGCGGGCCAACGGTATGCACCTTTTCCGCCGCGGGTTAGGGCTTTGCCGCATAGCAGCAAACGCCCTAAAATCGATAATATGTGACTAACCCCGACCGTCGGTCGGGGAAGTCCTTCATAAAAGCAGGAAACCCACCGCATGACCGCGAGCAAGAAGACTGACGAGCGCCTGATCAAAAAGTATCCGAACCGGCGTTTGTACGATACGCAGACCAGTACGTACATCACCCTTGCCGATGTGAAGCAGTTGGTGCTCGAGACCGAGGAGTTCAAGGTTGTCGACGCCAAGACGGGCGAGGACCTGACCCGCAGCATTTTGCTGCAAATCATTCTGGAAGAAGAGACCGGCGGCGTGCCGATGTTCTCGAGCGCCATGCTGTCCCAGATCATCCGCTTCTACGGCCATGCGCTGCAAGGGATGATGGGCACGTACCTCGAGAAGAACATCCAGACTTTCATCGAGATTCAGAACAAGCTGTCCGATCAGTCGAAGGGCATCTACGAAGGCGCGGCCTTCAACCCGGACGTCTGGGCGCAGTTCATGAACATGCAGGCGCCGATGATGCAGGGCATGATGACCAACTACATCGAGCAGTCGAAGAACCTGTTCGTGCAGATGCAGGAGCAGATGCAGAGTCAGGCCAAAAACATGTTCAGCACCTTCCCGTTCCCGGGGGGACCGGGCGGACCGGGAATGCCGGGCATGCCGGGTACACCGGGTACGCCGGGCAAAGATCCCAACAAGAAACCCTGAGGCACGGCGTCGGGCGCGAGTGCTTCGCGCCGGCATGACGTTGCGGTGTGGCTCGGGGCGCACACCGCAACGATAGTTGGAACGCACAACGGGCGAACAAGGTAAAATGCGCGGTTCTTCGCTGCGGGTTGTGCCCGTGGCGCGAGTATCGGCAGGCGAGCAGGGCGTTGACGGCGGTGAAATGGCCTCGTCAGGGCACCCAGAGGCTCGCTGTCCGGTCGTTACACCGTATTTACTAGATCAGGATTTCGCCCCATGTCCCGCCCATTGCCCGCCGGCACTCCCAAAGTCGGCTTCGTTTCGCTCGGCTGCCCCAAGGCTCTGGTTGACTCCGAGCAAATCCTGACCCAACTCCGCGCTGAAGGCTATGCGATTTCCGGCACCTACGATGGTGCCGATCTCGTGGTGGTCAACACCTGCGGCTTCATCGATGCCGCCGTTCAGGAAAGTCTGGATGCCATCGGCGAAGCGCTGGCCGAGAACGGCAAAGTCATCGTGACCGGCTGTCTGGGCGCCAAGAAGGACGCCGCCGGGCAAGACATCGTCACCACCGTCCACCCGAAGGTGCTCGCCGTGACCGGTCCGCATGCGCTGGGCGAAGTCATGACGGCGGTGCACACGCACCTGCCCAAGCCGCACGATCCGTTCAGCGATCTCGTGCCGGCCGCCGGCATCAAGCTCACGCCGCGCCACTACGCGTATCTGAAGATTTCCGAAGGCTGCAATCACCGCTGCACGTTCTGCATCATCCCGTCGATGCGCGGCGATCTCGACTCGCGCCCGGTGGCCGAAGTCATGCTCGAAGCCGAGAACCTGTTCAAGGCCGGCGTGAAAGAGCTGCTCGTGATTTCGCAGGACACCAGCGCGTACGGCGTCGATGTGAAATATCGCACCGGTTTCTGGAACGGCCGTCCGCTGCGCACGCGCATGACCGAACTGGTCACGGCGCTGGGTGAATTGGCCAAGCAGTACGGCGCGTGGGTGCGTCTGCACTACGTGTATCCGTATCCGCACGTGGACGAAATCATCCCGCTGATGGCCGAAGGCCACATCCTGCCGTATCTCGACGTGCCGTTGCAGCACGCGCACCCCGACGTGCTCAAGCGTATGAAGCGTCCGGCGTCGGGTGAGAAGAATCTGGAGCGCATTCAGGCGTGGCGCAAGGCATGCCCGGACCTGACGATCCGCAGCACGTTCATCGCCGGTTTCCCGGGCGAGACCGAAGCCGAATTCGAATACCTGCTGGACTTCCTGAAAGAAGCCGAGCTCGACCGCGTGGGTTGCTTCGCGTACTCGCCGGTCGAAGGCGCCAAGGCCAACGAACTGCCGGGCGCACTGCCCGACGAAGTCCGTGAAGAGCGCCGCGCGCGCTTCATGGAAGTGGCGGAAGAAATCTCGGCCGAGCGCCAGCAGCGCAAGGTTGGCAAGACGATTCAGGTGATCGTCGACGAAATCAATCAGGACGGCGGCGTTGCCCGCTCGGCCGCTGACGCGCCGGAAATCGACGGTCTGGTGTACATCGAACCGACCGCCAAGGCGGCCAAGCGCCTGAAGGTTGGCGAGTTCGTCAACGTGACGGTGACCGGCGCCGACGGCCACGACCTGTGGGGCGAAGTGGTCTGAAGCAGAAGTGGGGCATATGCCGCCCCACTTTTCGTCTTGACCCCTTTGGTCCGGTAACACTGTCCCACATCGCCTTTCACTTTCGAACCGCTCCCCCGACGCTCGAACGATGACACAAGCCCCATCACAAATTCAGCAAACGCCGCAAGTGCTGGCCATGGGTGAAGCCATGGTCGAATTCAACCAGTCGCCCGGCGATGCCCGTCAGTACCTTCAGGGCTTCGGCGGCGATACCTCCAACTTCGCCATCGCCGCCCGCCGTCAGGGCGTGAGCACGGGCTTCGTGAGTGCGGTCGGCGACGACCTGTTCGGCCGCATGCTGCTCGACCTGTGGCGAGACGAGGGTGTCGATACGACGACCGTGCGCGTCGACACGCAGGCCCCCACGGGCGTGTACTTCGTATCGCACGACGAGAACGGCCACCACTTCGACTATTTGCGCGCCGGCTCGGCCGCCAGCCGCTATCACGCGCAGGACTTGCCGCGCGACGCACTGGCCAGCGCCCAGTTTCTGCACCTGTCGGGCATCAGTCTGGCCATCAGCGTGAACGCGTGCGACGCAGCCTTCGACGCCATGTCGAAGATTCGCGCCGCGGGCGGTCAGGTGTCGTTCGACACCAATCTGCGCCTCAAGCTGTGGCCGCTGGCCCGTGCCCGCGCGACCATGCGTGAAGCGTTCAGCCTGACCGATGTGTGCCTGCCGAGCTGGGACGATGTCACCGCCGTCACCGGTCTGGAAGATCGCGATGCGATTCTCGATGAACTTCTCTCCCATGGTGTGAAGGTCGTAGCGCTCAAGCTGGGCCGCGAAGGTTGCTACGTCGCGACGCCGACCGAGCGCCGCATCGTCGCGCCGTACCCGGTGCAGGCGCTCGACGCGACCGGCGCGGGCGATTGCTTCGGCGGTGCGTTCGTGGCGCGTCTGGCGCTGGGCGACGATCCGTTCACGGCCGCGCGCTACGCCAACATCTGTGCGGCGCTCTCGACAACCGGTTACGGCGCCGTCGCACCGGTGCCGCGCACCGAGCAAGTGCTGGCCTTGATGGGCGCCTGACAAAACAACTGACGTTTCCCTCCACTGAGCCGCCCATCGCGGTAACCCGGGCGGCGGTATACTCGTTTGCAAACTTATATCCACACGGAGAAGAGACATGCAACGAGACGTCGTGATCGTCAGTGGTGTACGTACGGCCATCGGTGATTTTGGTGGCAGCCTGAAGGATTTCGCGCCGACCCAGCTCGGCGCGATCGTTGCCCGCGAAGCCATGGCGCGCGCGGGTGTTGGCGGTGAAGACGTCGGTCAGGTCGTCTTCGGCAACGTCATCCATTCCGAACCCAAAGACATGTATCTGGCGCGCGTGGCCTCGATCGAGGCCGGCGTGAGCCAGCACGCCCCGGCCATGACCGTGAACCGCCTGTGCGGCTCGGGTCTGCAAGCGGTGGTCTCCGCTGCGCAGTCGATCCTGCTTGGCGACACCGACATTGCAATGGCCGGCGGTGCCGAGAGCATGAGCCGCGCGCCGTACGTGATGCCGGGCGCACGCTGGGGCACGCGCATGGGCGAATCGCGGCTCGTCGACATGATGCTCGGCGCACTGCACGATCCGTTTGCCAACATCCACATGGGGGTGACGGCCGAGAACATCGCGAAGAAGTGGGACATCACGCGCGAAGATCAGGACCGTCTCGCCGTGGAGTCGCACCAACGCGCGGCACGCGCCATGGCCGCCGGCTACTTCAACGACCAGATCGTGCCGATCACGATCAAGTCGAAGAAGGGCGATATTGCGTTCACGACCGATGAACACGTGCGTGCGGACGTCACGCTGGAAGACATGGCGAAGCTACGCCCTGTGTTCCAGAAAGACGGCACGGTCACCGCAGGCAACGCCTCGGGCCTGAACGACGCCGCTGCCGCGCTCATCCTGATGGAGCGTGCCGAAGCGGAACGCCGAGGCGCCAAGCCCCTTGCGCGTCTGGTCAGCTACGCGCATGCCGGCGTCGATCCGAACTACATGGGCATCGGCCCGGTGCCGGCCTCGCGCAAGGCATTGGAGCGAGCGGGCCTGAAGGTGAGCGATATCGACGTGGTCGAAGCCAACGAGGCGTTTGCCGCGCAAGCCTGCGCCGTCACGCGCGATCTCGGTTTTGACCCGGCCAAGGTCAACCCGAACGGCTCGGGCATCTCGCTGGGCCACCCGATCGGCGCCACCGGCGCACTGATCACCGTGAAGGCTTTGCATGAGTTGCAGCGCATCGGCGGCCGCTATGCGCTCGTGACGATGTGCATTGGCGGCGGGCAGGGCATTGCCGCCGTGTTCGAGCGCGTGTAAGTTACACCCCGGGGGCCGGCGGTGTTGCCGGCCCGTGTGATTCCGGAGCTGTGATGACGCAAGACAACCGCAAGCCCTCTGGGGCGCTCGAAAAGCCGGACGCCAACGGCTGGCATTGGCAAACCAATATCCTCCACGCCGACACCCAGTTGCCTGCCGGTTTTGCCGCGATGCCTGTGCCCGTGGCGCGCGCCTCGACGGTGATCTTCCCCGATCTGGCCGCCATGCGTGCGCTGGACTGGAAGAACGACAGCCAGTGGCGCTACGGCCTGCATGCCACGCCCACGTCGATGGAACTGATGCGGCGTCTGGCGGCGCTCGAAGGCGGCAAGCACTGCCTGTTGTTCCCGTCCGGTCTGGGCGCCATCTCCAACGTCTATTTCGGCCTGATCCAGTCGGGCGACGACGTGCTGATTCCCGACAATGCCTACAGCCCGAACCGTGAGCACGGCGACTGGCTGCAAGCCTCATTCGGCATCACCGTGCGCTACTACGACCCGCTGATCGGCGACGGCATCGGCGCGCTGATTCAGTCGAACACCAAACTGATCTGGCTGGAAGCGCCGGGTTCGGTGACGATGGAAGTGCCGGACATCCCCGCGATTGCCCGCGTGGCGCGCGAGCGCGGTGTGCTGACGGCGATCGACAATACCTACTCGGCAGGCATCGCATTCCGCCCGTTCGATCACGGGGTGGACATCTCCGTGCAGGCGCTCACCAAGTACCAATCGGGCGGCAGCGATGTGCTGATGGGCTCGGTGGTGACCATCGATGACGACGTGCACCATCGCCTGAAGCAGGCCCGTATGCGCATGGGTGTGGGCGTGTCGGTGGACGATTGCAGTCTGCTGCTGCGCAGCCTGCCGAACATGCAACTGCGTTTCGACGCCCACGACCGTGCGGCGATGACGCTGGCCACGTGGCTCAAGACGCGCCCTGAAATCGTCGCCGTGCTGCATCCGGCCTTCGAAGATTGCCCGGGCTATCAGAATTTCCGCCGCGACTTTACCGGCGCGGGCGGCTTGTTCTCGGTGGTGTTCGACGAACGCTATTCGCAGGCGCAGATCGATGCCTTCATCGAGGCGCTGCGTCTCTTCAAGATCGGCTTCAGCTGGGGCGGTGCCCACAGTCTGGTGGTGCCGTACCGCGTGCCTTCCATGCGCACGGCGATGCCGTGGCCGCACAAGGGTGCGCTCGTGCGCTTCTATATCGGTTTGGAAGATGTGCGCGATCTGCAAGCTGATATCGAAACCAGCCTGAGCGCCCATCTGGCCGGGTAAGCCACCCGGCGTCGATTCGCTGCGTGCCGGTTGACTGACGGCAGAGCGCGAATTCCGTGTATGACGTGCCAAACGGTCGCACACCTGTGCGTGTCCGATCGTTTGGCACTGACCTGACTCCGCCCTAGTGTTCCTTGTTACTCGTCCGGATCGACCCGTCGGGCGCTTGCCATTGCGCGCTCGCAGGAAGACTCAACGCTTCGGCGGCGCGCGCACTCGCGGACGTCGACGGTTTGCTCAGGTTCGCGTGCCGCACGACCAGCGCTTCCGTCTTGTCGTTGCTACTGAGTGCGTCCTTCCGATCCTGAAGTTGGGGCAAAGTGGTGCCTTGCAGGTACCGAAGCCGTTCCGCGATGTTTTCCGTCGCCGCATTGCTCCGCGCGTTGGCCTCTCGTTCGGACTTGGCTTCAGCCTCTTGTCCCGCCTTTTTTGAAGCTTTTTCTCTGGACAATTCGTTGGCGGCCGCAAGTGCCGCATAGCCCCCGTTTTGGTGCAACAACTGGGTTTGCTTTTTGATGGTTTCCTTTAGCGTCTGTGCAGTGCGGTTGGCAAGCGAGGTCACTGTGGCCTTCGATGTCGTGGCAAGTTGCGTCGTCTGTGACATGGCTTCATCACGTTTTGCGGCGGCCGCACGTGTCGTCGCAATGCTCAGGACTTCGGGCGCGACCCGTTGCTCGGCTTGCTCTGCGACGTCGGCTGTGGGCAACATCTGGCCCTCATCCGGCGAGATCATCTGCCCATGCGTGGCCTTTGCCTTGGCGACGTGGTTCTGGAACACCATTTTCACCACGTCCGCGTCGGCCTCCGGGTTGGCGCGAAGGAATTCGACATAGGCCGACACTTCCTCGCGGATGATCGCGTCGCGTGCTTTCTTGCGTGATCTGGCGAGGTCGCGGCCGTAGGCCGGGCCGATGTCGTCAAGCACCTGACGAGCCACTTCCGAGGGCGGATGTTCCCCCGGCAGTGCTTTTTGCCACGCGTTCTGTACGGCATTGCCGACCATCTCCCGCATGGCCTGCTGTTCGCGGATTGTGATCGTCGGCATGATCTCGTGTAGGCGCGTTTGCAGGCGATCCGCCTCCAGCCGAAGCAGGATCTTTTCGGTAATCACGCGCCGAATGCCGTCGATGACCGTTGGCACGTCGTGATGTTCGAGCGCCATTTCCGGCACCTGCCGCCAGCGGGGACGCAGCCGGAAGACGATGATCGCAGCGCCCAGTCGCCCCTGCGAGGCGAGCAAATCTCGAAATGACGGCATCAGACTCTCCGCACGCAACTGGTTCAGCAATGCACGCCGGCAATCACCCGACTCACGGGGGGCGTTCAGAAGTTCGACAAGGAAGCAGGTCTGGCAAGGGGCTCCCCTGCCAAGCAGCAAACGCAAGACATCGTCGCGTTTGATCGATTTGTCCACCATCTCGTGCAGCAGGTCTGCCCATGCATGGGCCAGCGATTCGAGCGTTGGCGCGCGATGCCCGAGTAGTGAGGCGTAGACGAGTCCCACTTCGCTCGACAATGCGTTGAGAACGGCACGCGCGGGCAGTGTGTCGTCGTTGACCAGACCGGCGAGCAACCGCAAGTAATCGACGTTGACACGAAACGCGAGCTGGTCGGCCCTGTCGCCGTTTGCGAAACGCAGACCGATGGCCAGCTCCTGCAAGAGTTCAGGTGTCAGCAATCGTCGCGCCGTCAGGCATTTCGCCGTGGTGTCGTTCACCATGCCGTGGGCACGCAGTGCACTTGCGGTGGCGAGAAGCGTTTGCAGTGTGCGAACCGTTCTGTGAGTGCTGTTCTCCGTAGGGGCGCCGTAATCTCGGTGATAAACGAAATCGACTGAGTGGCCCGTCAACGTCTGAAGCATCGAGAGCGCACTCGCGCACGAGTCGCAGGTGTCGAGCAGACTATTGACATGAATGCTGGTGACGATGGGGCGGCTGCGCATGTCATGCACGATAGCCGCGGCGATCGTCTGTTCGGAATCCTTCAGGCGGGAGGGGCCGCTTTCCCTGTCGTCGCCAAGCACCGGCAGATCGACCAGGCCGACCGTGTGTGTGCCGGAGACGCCTTGCAACGCTCGCGTCATGCGCCGTCTCGCGTCGACGTAGGTGACGTCATCGATCGTGACCTCGTCGGCATCGCCCATCGATTCATGGATGTGCAGTTTCAGCGTATCGAAACGCTTGCCGCCGGAGGTCGAGAAGTAAAGGACCCGGCCGTCTTCGCTGCCGAGCGAGGCGAACGCAATGTTGCCCCCCTGCAAATGCGTCTTGAGATCGGTGATGCCTGCGGCGTCGGCGATATTCCATTGGTCGTCGACAGTGAACACGAGGTCCGGACCGAGAATTGTCTGATAGGTGAGCGCATCGTTGGCGTGCCGCGCGCCATCGAATCGTTCGCGGCTGTCGATGCTGCTCTTGCACATCTCGACGTATCCGTTCTGCACCGGTCCGGACGTGATGATTTTGAACGCGAGCGCCTGATCCTGGGCAATCGGCGAAGGATACTGCGAGAGGTGCTGCGACACATTGGCGAAGGTTGGTGTTGGGGTGACCAATTCCGGCAACGCGTTCAGCCGACTCTTGTACTCGTTGAAAAGATCGATGCAACGTTTGTCCATCGGCACCATCGGGTCCAGACGTCGCAAGTGTCCGGGGAGATTGCTGGTGCGCATGGTGCCTGCTGCGTAGTACTTGCCCGGATCGGCCTCGACGACGACATGGGGCGACATGCCGCCGATTCGAAAACCGTTCACGGTCTTCCGGAACGGCACGCCGTCGACAATGTCGTCTAGCTCGACCTGCGTGAGTTCAAAGTCAAGCGGCGTGAACTGGCTGTTGGAGAGATCGGCCTGCGTGGGTACGCGAGGTATCGGCAAGGGACTGGTGGGGGTTCCCTTGATGGACTGACGGTAGACCGGCTTCGGGGGAAGCGCCAGATTTCGGGTGTCCTCGTCTCCCAAATAACGCTTGTGGGCTTGCTTGCCCGTTACCCTCACGTATTTTTCGTCGTGGACAAAAAGGCCTTGCGGATGCGCCGGGAGGCCTGAAGCATCTATCGCGAATACGGTGCCGGGTGTGACGGTGACCTGCGACATAAGATCTGCCGCGCCGCTGGTCGACGTTGACGGGATCGCCGTGTCGCCTCGCACGCGTCCTGTCGTCTCTTCGGGGAGGAAGTCCCTGAGCGCCGGGCGCGAAGTGCTTGCGTGAAGTTTGGGCCACGCAGGCTGCGACGCCGGCGCTTTCGCGGGCGTGCAGAGCGTGGCGGTGGTCGTTGCATTCGGGGCGCGCAGGCGAAAACCGTCGCGAGTGCTCGTGCACGGCGACTCAGACCCGGCGGGCGGAGGTGCCGCAGGCGTCGACGTGCGGACAATGGACGAAGGATTCATGGACTTGCGCTGGCTCGCGTCGAAGGAGTGTCGAGCAAGCGTGGCAAGTTGTCCGCAGCGAAACTTTCATGATTCGCTCAGCGTTCCCGAGTGTGGGAATGTGCCCGCGTCAGTCCTTGCGAAACAGCGACAGCAGAGCGTCGAGCCCCACGTGATTGAACGCGACCGAGGCGCGCTCGCGCACGACCGGCTTGGCGCGGAACGCGACCGACAGCCCGGCGATGGCCATCATCTGCAAATCGTTCGACCCGTCGCCCATGACGATGGCTTGCGAAGGCGTTGCACCGAACTGTGCGGCGACTTCGGCGACCGTACGCGCCTTCACTTCGGCGTTGACGATCTCACCGATCACGCGGCCGGTCAGCTTGCCGTCGACGATCTCCAGCGTGTTGGCGCGGGTGACGTCGAGATTCAGCCGGGCTTTCAGCCGATTGGTGAAGAACGTGAAGCCGCCTGAGACGAGCAGCGTCTTGATGCCCAGCGCTTGCACGCCGCGCAGCATGTTTTCGGCACCCGGTGAGAGTTGCAGGCGTTCCTCGTAAACCTTTTCCAGCGCGCTCGCATCCAGCCCTTTGAGCAGGGCGACGCGGCGCGTGAGGCTTTCGTTGAAGTCCTTGATCTCGCCGCGCATGGCGGCTTCGGTGATCGCCGAGACTTCGGCCTTCAGGCCGCAGTAATCGGCGATCTCGTCGATGCACTCGATGGTGATCAACGTCGAGTCCATGTCCATCGCCACCAGCTTGAAATCCGACAGGCGGCGCGCGCTATCGACCAGCACGGCGTCGACACCATGTGCCTGCGCGAAAGCCGCCATGGCGGTGCGCAGCGCCGGGGTATTGGTGACATCGGCCACGCGTGCCACGCCCGGTGCGAACGTCGTGGCGGCGCCGGGGGCGAGCGCCCGGATGCCGTCGGTCAGGGCCGAAAGATTCACGGTGTCGGACGGGTTGCCCGCGTGGGCGGCTTGGGGCGGGGTGGCACCCAGAATGACGAGATCGTTGGCCATCTTGAAGGAAAAGTTCGGCAAAGGTGCAGCCACTGGCGTGTGTCATGTCGCGGGCCGGTTTCCGGCGCGCACACCGCGGGCGCGACCGACATTCTACCGGGTTGCCGCTACGCGGGGCGGACTCCGGTGCCAACGGTGCGTGGACAGGACGCTTGGGGCTTTGCCGCAAACCACGTGCCGGCAGACGCCGGGCCGCGGCGATGAGCGAAACGTGACAGCGCACAAGCCGGCACCCGCCAGAAGATTGGCATCGAATTATCGAATTGCGGACACCGATGGCGTGACGTGGGCACGCTTGGGAGGGGCCTGCCTGACCCGTTTGTTAGGAGCTCATATGCGGATAGATACGACGCGCGGCTGTCCTGCGTGGCAATTGCAGGGGGCAGAGGTCGCGGCCGATGCGGCAGCGCGCCTGCGCCACCTTTGGCAAGCGCAGGCACACCTGCCGTTGCCACTGTCGGTGCGCGGCATGGACTGGCGTGCGCAGACGGTGTTCTGGCTACTGGCAGCGCCGGAACGCTGGGGCGTGCTGGGCGCCATACTGGCGCCTCGGCTTCTCGCAGGCAGCGGCCGGACCGGTATCGCCGGCATCTTGGAGATGTTGGACACATCGGGCGCGAGCGTCGAACGAATCGAGCTCGCCGCGACGCCTCAGGGGGCAGTCGTTGAAGCCGGGTCAGGCTTGCAACTCTGCCGTGACGGTGATCGCTTTGGTGTCTGGCGCAATGGTGCCGTCGATTGGCCCGACGCGGGCAAGCGTTACGGCGGCCTGTGCCACGCGCTGGTGGCCACGGTGACTGGGAGCGATGTCGCCGGCGTGACGGACGACGATGTCAGGCCGATGATCGAGTCGCTGCCCGCGATCGTTTGCGATACCCCCGACACGGCCGTCGCCTTGTGGCAGGAACTCATGGGCAGCGAGCCCACGCAGGCGCGTTGCGACAGCGTGCCGATGCCGGCCGGCGCGATGCTCCAGCGCGGCTTGTTTTGGGCGGCAGGCGGCGTGGCAGCGTACGCGCTGGAGGCTGGCGGTGCGCCGGGGCTGACGGCGATATCGGCAGTTTCCGCGATATCGGCGGGCGCGCTGGAGGCTATCGCATTGACCGAGGCCGTGGTACGTCTGTCATGTGCCGGCGCCGACCCGGCGGAGCGGGCGAAATACGAAGCGGCACTGGCGCTCGCGTTACCGCCGCTGGCGCGCGCCGACATCAAGGGGCTGATGGCGCGGCTCGAAGGCGCCGGCGCGGACGTGGATTTCTTCCATCTGACCGGTGCGCTGCGCCGCAGACTGGCGGCGCGCGCACCCGGCCAGACGGCAGGCGACGTGATCGCCCGGTTTTCTGTGCGCGATATCGAACGGGCCGCACGGGAGAACGCGTGGCGCGCGCGAGCGTGCGCGCCGGTCGGCCGCCCGGGTGGTGAGCAGCTATTGCGAATGCTGCTGGAGCTGGCACACGAGAGCGGGCTTCTGCGCGCATGGGGAAACGCGCAGGAAATTTCCACCGAGCCCTATGCCAGACGCGTCGCGCACTGGAACCACCAACTCGACATCTGGGACCGGCAAGCGTCGACGCAACGGCGCGCCGCCGTCGTGCATGTGGCGTGCAACGCGACCGCACACGCACCGGCATTCGGTGTGATGGCGAGTGTGCACGAGGCGGTCGACTTGCCGAACGGCTGCGACACCAGCGACACCCCCAGCGACGCCACCGATCCACTGCTCAATGCGGCGATCGCCATCACGTCGTCCGGGATCGGCGCGGCGTTACGGCAGGGGGCGCAATCGCGCGCGGTGCAGTTGGCTGGCGTGGCGCTCGCGGGGACGACCGCCCTTGCCGTCGGCCGATACGCGTACGAAGGCACCCGGGCGTGGCTACAGCGTGAAAGCGATGTTCCCATCGACGATCTGCCGCCGGGCGAAGCCTACCGGCATGGGCGCGCCGAGGCGTCGCGCGGCTTGCAGGACAGTCTGAATCTCGACCAGCTGCTGGCGCTCAGCCGATGGCTGCTGTGGAAAGAGAGCGAGGCCGACCAAGCGGCCATGACGGCGGCCTACACCGCGGAATTGTTCAGCAACGTACTCGCCCGGCGCACCAACGGCAGCGTGCCCGCGAACCTCTCGGCGTTGCTGTCGGCGCCGGTCGTCGTGCGGTATCGCGAGACTCCGTTTCCGGTGGGCGGGGCGGGTTACGGCGTGCCCCACGGAACACTCCTGACCTACAAGACCTTTACGCTTCAGGACATCGCGCTCGGTCAGCACTTCCGCGAAGAGTTTCTGAAGATCGCCGGTGGCCGCCGCGTCAATTCGGTGAACGCGATCGGTAATGTCACCGACGTCGCCAGCGTGTTAAGTGAAGTCGACACGGATGCCTTCCGGCAGGCGCTATACGATCAGGACACCGCGCACATCAACGATCTGAGCCGGTCCCCGGCCGCCATCGGTGCCTTCTCGCAGTACATCAACGCACGGGCCTTCCACACGGTCATGCAGGCGATGTCGACGGCATCTCACAACCAAAGCGAACCGATCGCCACGCAATCGGCGGCCGAGTACGAGACGATGCAGACACTGCAACTGGTGACGTTCCAGAAGTGTGTCGTGGCGGGCCTGCTGGCGGCAGTGCACAGCAACGGCGCCTCTGCGTTGTTGATTTCGCTCAAGCACGGCACCTCGCTCTGGTGGGATGCCACCGTCGAGACAACCGACGCGTTTCGCGATTTCATGCGCAGCCATCTGTCGGTCATCGAGCGGGAGCGACTCGAAAACCCGCTGCGTATCGACGATCTGTATTTCCGGATCGGCCCGCCCCCTGAGGTCCCGGAATTGTGCCGTGTCAGCGTGGCCGAGCCGCAGCCCCAACTCGACGAGGCGCAGGCGCTTGCGCTCAGCCCCGGCGTGCGCACGTTCCTGCTGTCGTTGACCTACTTCGATCCCGATTTCAAATTCCTCCCCAGCGATGCCATTCACGAACAACTGTGGCAGGCGGAAATTCGGGCCTTCCGGGATAACCTCGACGTCAAGATCGTGACCCGGCAGGCCCGCGACGAGCGCGATTGGGAGCAAGTGAAGCAGGCCATGTTTCAGGCATCGAGTGCGTTTTTCCCGTTGCTGTTCGGTGCTTTCCCGGGCTCGCCGCTGGTCGCACCGATTGTCTTCGGTACCTCGGTCGGTGCGGGCGTAGCGTCGATGTTATCGATCGCACAAAGCACGGAGAAGGCGGACATTCGGGACTTGCGCAAGGCACACAGCGAGTTGCAGTTCGGCGGCCTGATGATGATCACGAATTTCATGCCGGTCGATACGCAGGTATCGCGCGCCGTGAAGGCGGCGTTTTCCTACACGGGCACCGCAGCACGCGAAATCATCACGCGCGGCGAGGCCATCGTGAACGCGCCGCCTGCGGGCGGACGGCGCCGGCGCCGGCTGCTGGTCGAACGTGCCGAACGGCTGGTGCGCGAAGCTTCGATGCCGGGCGCACTGACGCCGCAAGCGCTGGAGTCGCCGTGGGACACCATTACCCGGCTGCGCTCCGAGCGCGGTGTGATCGACTATCAGTCGAGCCAGCGCGCCGTGGCCGTGATGGATGGATTGCCTTGGGGGTTTCTTGGCAGCCGTCTGGTGCCGGTGAAGACATTCAGCGAACTGTTGCAATTGCCGCCGGGATACCCGATCGCCTTCGCAGACAGTGAGGGCAAGATGTTTCTCGCCGGCGTGACGCTGGGAGCGGGCAGGGTCATGGGCAAAAGCGCCGACGACAACAACGCGTTGCTGCCTACCGAGTTCGCACTGCTCGACTTTGCCGACAAGGCAATGCATGCCGACGTGCTGAGCTTCGGCAGCGATGGGCGTGTCAACTCCGACGGCGAGACGATCCGGATTTTCGTCGATGAATCGATTCGGGAACTGGTACCTCCGCTGTCGATGCCGGACGTGACAATTCCGCAACTCGCACCACGGCCCATGCGGCCGTCGCGGCCTTCAGGCCGGCCCCGGCCCTCAGGCATCCGGCCGACGCTCGTGCCGGACGACGCCGGCAATCGAACAGGGGCATCGGGGAATGCCACGCGCCCATCCGGACATTCGGGAGAAGCCTCGGATGGCCCCGTTCCCGACCCGGTACGCCTGTGGACAGACGTCGTTGCCCGCTGGCGCGCCGGCACGCCGGTTTCCGATGGGCCCCCAGTGCCGGCCATCACCTACAACCCGCCCGCGACCATTGCGCGTAAAGCCGTGTCGGCACTGAGCGAGGCCTTTGTCAAACAGTGGCAGACACCGGACTTTGCCGACGCCATGGCGCGGGTACTGGCCAGCATCGAAATGGGGGTGCTGCTCTGGCGGATGAGTCAATTGCCCGTGGCGCATCAGCGCATGGTGCGGCGGCACTTGCAGGGCAACGACAGCCTCATGACGGCGCAGCTCGACGACGCGCCGTTGCATGGCGTTGTCGCGCTCAGCAACGACAGCGACCACCTGCTGCTATCGCTCACCACGGGCGAGGTGCTGTTATGGCATGGCGATCGTGCGGTCGTTGGCAAGCCCGAATTGCAGGATTTCATCGCGCGGCACCTCAGCGAGTTCAACCTTTTTGGCTATTCGCATGCGCTGGACATTCGGGAGGGGCGCACCGTCGGGGAGGATTCACCGCACCTCACGTTCGTCACGCGGCTCGACAAGCACGCCGCCGTCGCGCGCGATATTGGCGACAGGCTGACGTCGAATTTGCGTTGCCGGGCCGGTGTCCGCGGGGGATGCGCACGATACGGCAGCATGGACGACGACACGCGGTATCTGGTGGCATATGCCGCCCAAGTACTACCGCCGGGCGACCGAGACACATTACTGGGCGCGGTGCAGGCAGTGCATGGGACGGCCGGTCGTCGACGCCGGCATCCGCCGCACATCTACACCTTCGACCAATTTGCGCCAAGCCGCGATAACGGCTTAGATCTGCCTTTTGCACACTTTCTCGGGCAGACGATCGAGGGCTTTGCTGCCGATGCGTTCAGGCGCCTGCCCGGTAGCAAAACGCTGGCACAGACCGTCGCGTTCGCACGCATTTTTACGGAAGAACAACTGGCGCGCTACGCGTGGCATGTGGGCTACGGCGATGTCGGGGCGCTCGTCGAATCGGGGGTTGGCGACGATGCATTCGGCTACGCACTCTCGGAAGCCAGCCGTCCGGCGAGAAATGGACGATACGCGGCGGCCATATCGGCCACGTTGGGGCAAATTCTGAAGGGCATGCCAGAGAGCCGTTCGCACGGTCCCGGCGGGGCGTTCCTGAAGATCGCCGACAGCGGCACGCTCCGCGCGATTCCTCCCGGCTATCGGTTGTTCCTCGGCGAAGCGGCATTGCTGGCCGAACCGCCGGGGAGGTTGTACGAAATGATCAGCCTGGGCAACGGGACGGCGGCTGCATGGGATCGTAGTCCTACGACCGGGGGACCACCTCGCCGGTTGCAACGCATCGATCTTGCGGGAGAGAACGATCTGATCAGGTTCACTCGCGAGGGACTGACATGGATCAGCGGCGAGGCGGTCGGGCTGTGGGCCGAGGGAGGTACCCCGGGGGTCTTTGTCGAGCCCCGTTGCTCGCCGGTGAGCCACGGGGCGGTCGACGGGCAGTCACTGCTGAAGGAACTGGTGAGCTTTCCGATCGTCAACCGGGCGCTTCAACAACCCATGGATGCCGACGATCCGGCGATGCTCGAACTCATCAGACTGCAAATGGGCGTCTACGACGTGCGCAACGTTCAGTTCCGCCTGCTCGTGTCGTGGTCGGCGCCATGGCAATGCCGGCCCGACAAGTCGTTCGTGGTGATTGCCGAGGCGAAGGCGCACGGCAAGCTACAGCCGAGTTGCTCGCCTTGCCTCGTCGTGGTCGACCTGTTTGCGACACGCGTGCTGGGT
The DNA here is from genome assembly GCF_002179865.1 of Pandoraea sp. PE-S2R-1. Taxonomy (NCBI): domain Bacteria; kingdom Pseudomonadati; phylum Pseudomonadota; class Betaproteobacteria; order Burkholderiales; family Burkholderiaceae; genus Pandoraea; species Pandoraea sp. PE-S2R-1. Next base: position 829,761 of record NZ_NGUR01000007.1, read on the forward strand.
CGCAGACAGGGGGTGTCGCGTGTCGGCTATGTGAGCAGCGAGGCGGATTGGCAGACGGTGTACGCGCAGCATGCGGGGGATCGCTGCATCAAATACATCGACTTCAACAATGCCACCGAGGCGCTCGAAGCGGCCAGCGAATACGACACCTTGCCGGGCGTGGGGCCTTACGACCACCGGCACGGCGGCGTGCTCCTGAGCGTGCCCGACTGGCGTCGCTACCCGCCACCGGGCTGGCACCCGGACCGGCGATGAATCCTGTCATCGTCGAGGCAGGACGCAGCACCCACTGGCAACTGCATGGCGCAGACACCCCCGCCGATGCCGCGACACGGCAGCGTCAGTGCTGGGCCGCGCGCGTGCAAATGCCGGCACCGCCCATCGTGCACAACATGGCGTGGCGCGCCCAGGTCGTGTACTGGTTACTCGCGCAACCGGCGCGCTGGGGCGTGCTCGCAGCTGAACTCGCGCCGAGGCTGCTGGCAGGGAGCGGCCGGTTGCGCGTTGCCGGGGTGCTCGAAATCGTCGACAAGTCGGGGGCCATGATTGAGCGTCTGGACATCGCCACGCCACGTGCCGCCGCCGTGGCCGTCAGTGGCCTGCACCTGCTGATTTGCCGCGACGGGGCACGCTTTGGCGTATGGCATGCGGGCGGTGTCGACTGGGGCGACGACGGATTGCCCGGCGGCGCACTGTGTCATGCGTTGATGGCATCGGCGTGCGGTGGCCGGGTGGCCGACGTCAGGCACGACGACGTCCGGCCGATGATCGAGTTGCTGCCGATGATCGTTTGCGACGCACCGGACATGGCTGTCCTCATGTGGCACGACATGATGGGCACGGACACCGTAGATGACGACCGTCGCTGCGACCCGATCGGCATGGGCGGGATGGTGCGGCGGGGGTGCTATGGGCGGCGGGAGGCGTGGCCGCGTACACCCTTGGCGCGGTGGGTGCGCCGCTACTGGCTGCCACTTGCGCCGGCGCGCTGGAAGTCGCCGTATCGGGCGAGGCCGTTGCACGACTGTCGCGCCGTCAGGCCGACCCGGCCGAGCGGGCCAGATTCGAGGCGGCGCTCGCACTCACGTTGCCGGCGTTGGGGGGCACCGACATCCGGGCGCTGATGCTGCGGCTCGAGGGCGCCGACGCGCGGCTCGACTTCTTCCACCTGACCAGTACGATCCGTCGCAGGCTGGCCGCGCGCAGCGATGGCGAGACGGTCGCCGGAGTGATCGCCCGGCTGCCCATGCGCGATCTCGAGCGAGCGGCACGGGAGAATGACCGGCGGCAGAATGCGCCCGAGCGTATCGGTAGTGAGCCGGTATTGAGAACCGTGCTGGCGTTGGCGCACGAAATCGGCTTGTTGTGTCCGTGGGGCGGCGCGCAGGAAGTATCGACCGAGCCTTATGACAAGCGAGTCGCCCACTGGCGCGCGCAACTCGATGCGTGGGACCGGCAGGCGTCGGGCCGGTTGCGTGTGGGCATCGATCATGTCGCCGGTAACGCGACGCGCCGCGCACCGGCATTCGGCGTCACGGCGCAAACGCACACCGATGCCGAATCGCCCGCCAGCGTCAGCGATCCGCTCCTCGATACCACGATCGCCACCACCTCAGCGGTCATGGGGGCCGTGTTCCGCCGTGGCCCGAGCTTTCGCGCGGTACAGGCGGGCGTTGCCGGGTTGAGCGTCGCGACGGTGCTGGCTGGCACCCGATACGCGTACGAACGGACCCGGTCGTGGCTGGAAAGTGATGTCCCGATCGACAACAGGTTGTCGGTCGACGCCTATCGTCGCGGGCGCGCCGAACCTTCGGACGGCCTGCAAGACAGGCTGACGCTGGACCAGATACTCACCCTCCACGAGTGGCTGGCATGGGCCGACGAAGATGCCGGCTACGACGCCAGAGCCCGAACGTATGCCGCCTTGCTGTTGGGCAATGCGCTCGCCCGGCTGGGCAATGGGAGCGCACCGGCAAACCTCCCGGCGTTGCTGGACGCGCCGCTCACCGTGAGCCTTGTCGAGAACTCCTTTCCCGTCGGCGGGGTGGGCTATGGAGTGGGGTACGGGGCCATGCACACCTACAAGACGTTTTCGCTGCGCGACGTTGCGCTCGGTCAGCATTTTCGGGAGGAGTTTCTGAAAATCGGCGGCAGCCGCCGCGTCACCTCGGTGAGTGTGTCCGGCGATGACGCTGACGTTGCGGAGGTGCTGCGTACCGTCGACAGCGATGCCTTCCGGCAGGCGCTGTATGACGAAGACAACGAGCATCTCAGTCGTCTGAGCGGTTCCCCGGCCGCCATTGCCGCGTTCTCGCAGTACGTCAATGCGCGCGCGTTTCATGTGGTCATGCAGGCGAAAGCGGCCATCACCGACGACCGGAGCGGGCCCGTCGCAGGGCAATGGGGGGGCGGGGTCGATGCGACGCAAACCCTGCAACTGGTGACATTTCAGCGGTGTGTGGTGGCAGGTCTGATGGCTGCGGTGCACGACAACGGCGCGTCTGCGCTATTGATTTCGGTGAAGCACGGGACGTGGTTCTGGTGGGATACCAGCATCGAGACGACCGCGCCGTTTCGGGACTTCATGCGCAGTCATTTGTCGGTCATCGAGCGCGAGCGGCTCGAAAACCCCATGCGCATCGACGATCTGTATTTTCGCATCGGCCCGCCGCCCATGCAGACAGAACAATGCCGGACGAGCCCCGGGGGCCCGGCGTCCGCCGACGACGAGGCGAAAACGCTCGCGCTTGCGCTGAACCCCGGGCTGCGCTCGTTCATGTTGTCGCTGAACTATTTCGACGCCGATTTCAAGTTTCTCCCGAGCGAAGCGATACAGGAGCAACTGTGGGCCGCAGAAATGCGGTGCTTCCGAGACAACCTCGACGTCAAGATCGTCACGAAGACGGCGCGCGAACAGCGAGACTGGGAGCAGGTGAAGCAGGCCATGTTGCAGGCCTCGGGGGCATTTTTCCCGCTGCTGTTCGGTGCGTTCCCCGGTGCACCGCTGATCGCGCCGATTGTGCTCGGTGGCTCGCTCGGCTCGGGGGTGGCGTCGCTCATGTCGATTGCGCAAAGCACGGAACACGCCGATCTGCGTGAGTTACGCAAGGCCCACAGCGATCTGAAATTCGGCGGGATGATGCTGGTCATGAATTTCATCCCGAGCGATACGCGTGTGTCGCGCGTCGTCGGCGCGGCATTCTCCTACTCGGGCACAGCGGCACGCGACATCATCAAGCGCGGCGAAGCCATCGTAAATTCGCCGCCCAATGACGGCAAGCGGCCGCTTTCGCTACAGGACGAACGTGTCCAGCGGTTCGTGCGCGAAGCGTCGGTGCCCGGGGGCAGGACATCCCGAGTGTCGGAGTTGCCGTGGGACACGATTGCCCGGCTACGCTCCGAGAGCGGCAGCATCGATTACCTGACGAGTCAGCGGGCGGTCGCGGTCATGGACGGCTTGCCATGGGGCTTTTTGGGCAGCGGGTTGATTCAGGTGACGACGTATAGCGAGCTGTTGCGATTGCCGTCGGGTTTTCCGATCGCGTTCGTGGGCAGTGACGAGACGATGTTTCTGGCGGGCATGACCTTGGGCGCGGGCAGGATCGTGGGGAAGAGCATCAACGACAACAACGCATTGTTGCCCACAGAATTTGCATTGCTCGATTTTGCCGACGAGACGATGCATGCCGGCATTCTGACGTTCGGTCTCGACGGTCAGGTGGAATCGGACGGCGAGACGCTGAAAATCTTCGTCGACGAGTCGATTCGGGCACTGGTGCCGGCGCTTCCCATGCCCGACACGACCATTCCCCGGCGGGTGCCGGTATCGACCACCCACGCGTCACCGCAGGCCGGTTCACCCGGCAGCCGGCCACCGTCCGACGCGACAACCGAGGCGGCACCGGGCGATGGCTCGAACCCGACGGCTATCGGCATCGGCGAGACCACTATGCCGGAAAGACGGCCATGGGAGCGCATGTTTGACGACCCGGTGCGCCAGTGGTCGGAGATCGTCACGCGGTGGCGGAGTGATCGCGGGGGCACTGTCACGACCACTGCCACCGATACCGCCGGCGCCACGACTACCCCTAGCGCCCCCAGCGCCCCTAACGCCACTGATGCCACTGATGCCACCAACGCTACGAGTACCGCGACTGCGCCGCAGCGGGCGCCGGCCATCATCTTCAATGCCCCGGCTTCGATCACGCTTGAGCAATTGTGGGAGCAATGCGATGTCGTGACCAAGGCGTGGCTTACGCCGGCGTTTGCCATCGCCATGGCGGCGGTGCTGGCGCGCATCGAAACCGGCTTGCTGCTCTGGCATATGCCGCAGTTGTCGAGGAGGCAGCAGGACATGGCCCGTCGGCACGTGCAGGGCAACGACAGCGCGCGAACTGCCTGCCTCGGAGAGGTGCCGCTGTACGGCGTGGTGGCGCTGACCAGTGAGAGCGAGCACCTGCTGCTCTCGCTCACGACGGGTGAGGTGCTGACGTGGCGGGGCGACCGGCGGCCGGTTGGGAAACCCGAGTTGCAGGACTTCGTGTCGCATCATTTGAGCGAATACGACCGCTTCGGTTTTTCGCATTTGCTGCACGACGGCGAGGGGCGTGACGTTGCGGATGACGACGTGCAGATCAACTTCCCGGTCGGCGCCGACCGGCACAGCGGACTCTCGCAGGACTTGCGCGACCGGCTGGTATCCGATTTGCGCTGCCGGGCCGGTGTTCGCCGCGGATGTGCACGCGACGACAGTGCGGACGACATGCTGTATCTCGTGGCTTGCGCGGCCATCGTGCTGGCGCCGGCCGACAGGGACGTGTTGCTCGGTGTGGTGCAAATGCTGCGGGGGCCGGGGCCGCGACGCGGCGAGCGGCCGCCCTACGTCTACGCGTTCGATCGCGAGGTGCGCGGGGGCCACAACGGCCCCGATCTGCCGTTTGCCCACTTCCTCGGGCAGAGAATCGAAGGCTTCGCGGCCGACGCCTTCCGCCGCCTTCCCGGCAGCAGGACACTGGCGCAGACGGCGGCGTTTGCGCGGCGGTTTACCGAAGAACAACTGCCGCACTACGCATGGCATCTGGCGCACGGTGACATCGGCGCACTGGTCGAATCCGGTATCGACGACGACACCTTCGGGTACGCGATGTCGGTCGCCGGCCGCGCGGCAAGAAACGGCCGATTCGCGGCCGCGATCTCCGCGACGCTGGGGCAAATTCGCCGGGGCATGCCCGAGCGGAGAATGTCCGGTTCGGTGCGGGCATTCGTCAAGATCACCGACAAAGAGACGCTTTGCGCCATTGCACCGGGCTATCGCCTGTTCGTCGGCGAATCGAGCGCGTACCACGCGAGGCCTGAACTCCTGTACGAGATGATCACGCTGGGCAACGGGACGGTGGCCGCGTGGGATCGTACCGCCAATGAGTCCGCTCCCGCGCTCCGGTTGCAGCGTCTCGATCTCGCGGGGGAGAACGATTTGATCCGGTTCACGCGCGACGGCATCGCGTGGGTGGGCGGCGGGCCGGCCGGATTGTGGGCAGAGGGCGACGTGCCCGGGGTCTTTTCCGAGCCGCGTTGTGCGTGGGTGAGCGAAGGGGGGCTCGATGGCGGGCAACTGCTTCAGGAACTGGCTCGCTTCCCGATCGTCAATCGCGCATTTCAGCGGCACGCCGACGGTGGCGATCCCGACCTGCTCGAGCAGATCCGGCTGCAACTTGGCGCCTATGACGTGCGCAATGCGCAGGTGCGCATCCTGCTGTCATGGTCTGCGCCGTGGCAATGCAAGCCCGACAAGTCCTTCATCGTCATTGCTGAGGCGAAGGCCAACGGCAAGTTGCGGCCGGGTTGCGCACCCTGCCGGGTGGTGGTGGATCTGTTCGCGGCGAGAACGTTGGGACAGGGCGAATCCTCGGTCGGGTACGTGGTGAGCGAATCAGCGTGGCGGGACGTGTATCGCGCCCGTGCAGGGGAGCGCTGCCTCAAATACATCGACTTCAACAATGCGGCCGAGGCGCTCGACGCCGCGCATGAATACGACACCTTGCCGGGCGTGGGGCCATACGATTACCGGCATGGTGCCATTCTCCTGCACATGCCCGATTGGCGGCGCTATCCGCCCCCGGGCTGGCATCCGAGCCGGGGGCAATAGCGATGCGAATCGAATCGGGCGGGCGGAACCCGTGGCAACTGTGCGGCGCGCAGGTGCCTTGCGACGCCGCGACGCGTCTGCGCCTCGGCTGGCAGGCGCAAACACACGCCGCCACTCCAACGCAGGTCACCAACATGGATTGGCGCGCGCAGACCGTGTACTGGCTGCTCGCGCAACCCGAGCGATGGGGGGAGGTGGGGGCAGTGCTGGCGCCACGATTGATTGCCCGGTGCGGCCGTCTCGGCTCGGGCGGCGTGTTCGACATCGTCGATGCCTGTGGGGCACCTGTTGAACGTCTGGACGTGAGCGCCCCGCATGAGCGGGAGACGACCGGCGCCGATCGGCACTGGCAGATTTGCCGCGTCGGCGCCCGGTTCGGCCTCTGGCGGGAGGGGGGTGTCGAGTGGTCCGATGAACGCCAGCCGTACGGTGGCCTGTGTCATGTGTTGATCGCCTCGGCGTCACGGTGCGCGCTCGCCGAGCTTGCCGATGTTGTCGATGACGACGTTGAAGCGATGGTCGCGTCATTGCCGGACATCGTGTGCGAAGCCCCCGACGTGGCGCAGGCCTTGTGGCACGACCTGATGGGCGGCCCCGCCGACGGCGGGCACGTGAGTGAACCGGTCGCGGCGAGCGCGCTGTTTGCACGTGGCGCGCTGTGGGCTGCGGCAGGCACGGCCGCGTGCGCACTCGGAACGAGTTTGCCGCTGGCCGGAGCGATCACCGCCGGGGCCCTGCAAATCGGCGTATTGGGGAGTGCGTTGCGAAGGGCGGTTTCGACGCTATCGAGCCATGCCGATCCGGCGGAACGTGCGAAATACGAAGCTGCGCTGGCGCTCAGCTTGCCGGAACTCGGACGCGCCGATCTCAAGGCACTGATGGCACGGCTCGAAGGGGCCGACGTGCGGCTCGACTTTTTCCATTTGATGGCGGCCATTCGTCGCAGACTCGAGGCGCGCACGGCAGGTCAAACACCCGGCGACGTGGTGCGTCGATTGCCGGTACGCGACTTCGAGCGGGCCGAGCGCGAGAACACGCGGCGCACGCCAAACCTCACGTGCGGCAAGCAGGCGCTGGAGACGTTGCTGGATCTGGCGAGCCAGCACGGGCTGTTGAGTCCGTGGGGCGATGAGGTGGCGTCGGCACGTCAGTCCCGGCGCGCCGAGGCATGGCAAGACGAGCTGTACGCGTGGGATCGTGCGGCGTGGCAACGGGCCGCTGCGATCCGGTACTTGCCGGGACCTGACAGTCAAACCGCGCAGGCCGGGCGAGCGGAAAGTGCCGAACCCCCTGCCCACGGCGAACTTGCCGAGCCTGTCGAACCCGTCGAACGCGGCGAACGACTGCCGTTCGCGAACCATACGTTGCGGCCACGGCACGCGGCCGTATCGTGGCCATCGATCCGAATCGCGCCGCCCCCGCGTGTCACACCCGAACCGTTATCACCCGCGATCGCGGGCGGTGTGTATGCCGCACCGCCATTCGCGCCGGACGATGTGCGCGCGGCGAGCCATGCCACCGATCCCACCGACCCCACCGACCCGTTACTGAACACCGGAAGTGCCATCGCCACTTGGACCATGACCCGCGCATTACGCGTGGGACTGAAGTCGCGCACGGTGCAGGTGGGCGGGCTTGCGCTTGGCGCGGTGAGCGTGGCCGCAGCGGCCCGATATGCCTACGACCGGGCCGCGTCATGGCTGAGCGACGATCCGCTGCGGGTGGATTCGCCAACGGATTTGCAGGCAGAGTCACCGGCGGGTTCATCCGCAGAATCGCCCTCGGCTTCGCCCATCAGCGAAGCCCGGCGCGCAGAGGGACCGCCGCCACCGCCGGCCGTCCGGGATCTGCGAGATGGCTTGAGTCTGAGCAAGTTGCTGACACTGGGCGACTGGATGGCATGGGACGACGCCGCGCACACTTACCGGGATGCGGCGGACTCGCACACCGCATGGTTGATCAAGGACGTGCTGACGCAGCGCAGTGCGGGCCTTGTGCCGTCGAACGTGACGGCGATGCTCGACGAATGGGTCAACGTGACGTATCGCTCGATCCCGTTTCTCGTCATGGGGAACGCGCATGGCGTGCCGTCCATGACGTTGACGACCGTCGAGAAGTACCGGTTGCGGGACGTCGCACTGGGGCATCACTACCAGAAAGAGTCACTGAAGCTGGGGGCGACAAAGGAAGTCCGGTCGGTAGCGGTCAGCGACGGTAATCCCGAGGTGGCCCGCCTGTTGAACGCGGTCAACAACGACGACTTCCGGCAGGCCTTGTACGACGCCGACATCGCCCATCTGGCGCAACTGGAACGTGCGCCGGAGGCGGTCGCGGCGTTTGGGCACTACGTCAATGCCCGCACGTTTGCCATGATCTTGCAGGCGAGATTGTCCGAAGGCAGCCCCGCATGGGCCGCCGACATCGTGAAGCAGGCCGCTGCCGAAAGCGAGCGAGGCAACACGTTGCGCCTGTTGACGTTCCACAAAAGAGTCATGCCCGGCTTGCTGGCGGCGCGCCATACCAACGGTGAAAACGCATTGCTGGTCTCGCTCAAGAGCGGCACTTGGCTCTGGTGGGATCGAACGGTCGAGCGAGGCGCGCTCTTCCGGGAGTTCATGACGAGTCACTTGTCGGCGCGCGATCTCGTCAAGCTCGACAACCCCGTACACATCAGCGATCTTCAGTTCCGTATCGGCAGGAAGACGGGCCCGGGGTCGGGCATCGGCTGGGGGCCGGGCGACGGCGGGCCGGTCGGCCTATGGTTCGCCAATACCGAGACGCGGCGGGAGATGTATCAACCCGACTTCGAGTTCCAGTCGAGCAACGCGATCCGGGACGAGTTGTGGAAGGCGGAAGTCCGCACCGTGCGCGAAAACATGGGCGTACGTATTGCCACCAAGTCATGGCGCGATCGCCGCGACCGGCTCGCGATACAGCACGCGATGCTGCAAGGCTCCGGGGTGTTTTTCCCGCTCCTGTTCGGCGCATTCCCGTTGTCAGTCTGGGTATCACCGGCCGCGTTCGGCACCGGGGTGGCGACCAGCTTCGCCAACCTGATGCTGATTTCGGCGGAGGCCAAGGACACCGATCTGGCCGGCATGCGCAAAGCGCAGCACGACATGAAGCTGGGCACGCTGATGATGTTCGTGCATCTCTTGCCCATCGGCGCGGCCGAATGGCGGATCTTCAGGGCGGCGTTCGGCTACACGCTGGCGGCGTCGGGCCATTTGCTACGCAGCAGTCATGCGGCCATGGACGCCATGCCGTCCCCGAATTCCGACGAACGCCGCGCCATGGTGCAGAGCCTTGTCGGTCTCGCCGACCTGCATTTGCCTGATAACGCATCGCCGATGGAAACGCCGCAACGCCCGTGGGATGTCATCGATCATGTGCGCGCGGCCTATGGCGGGAGCAGCGACAGCAATATACGCAGGACGGTGGCCATCCGAAACCGCAACGTCAACGGCTTTCTCGGGCTGCGACTCGCCCCGGTCACGACGCGTGATGAGCTGTTGCGATTGCCGCAGGGATACGCCATCGCATTGGCGGACGAGTTCGGCACAATGTTCTTCGCCGGCATGACGTGTGGTGACGGCGAGGTGGTGGGCAGCGGCACCGATCCCGCCATCGTGACGTTGCCGACGGATTTTGCGGTCATCGATTTCGCCGGCAAGCATGCCGACATTCTGACGTTTCACGGCAACGGCAGCGTGGAGGTCTCCGGTGCCATGTTCTCGATGTTCATCGACGAAACGATTCGCCAGCGCGTGCCCGCCATCCCGATATTCGACCCCGACGCGGGGCGCGTGGCGGTGCGGCCCGTGCCGTCGGCAGCGCCCGAGACGATACTGCCGAATCCTCCCCTGAATCCGCTGCCGGGCCCGCCGCTGAGCCCACTGGCGAGACTGCTGCCGGCATCGCAAACGTTTGAAGAAAAGGTGTCGTGGTCCGATATCGTGGCGCTGTGGCGAGCCAATCGGTTAGGCATGCGGTTGCGCAAGATCGATCAGATTGCAGCCTATCAAGTGTCCGGGTTTCGTCATCAGATATTCCAGCGCTGGAATGTGTCCGAATTCAAGGCAGCATTGTCCGACGTGCTCGCCCGTGTCGAGACGGGGCTGCTGCTCTGGCACCTGCCGTTTCTCGACGCGGCGAATCAGGGGCTGGCGTTGCGGCGGCTACAAGGGGTCGAGCCACTGCGTACGGCGCGCTTGTACGACGCCACGTTGTACGGCGTGGTCGCATTGAGCGGTGTCGACCGGTTGGATGAAGCGCGGGTGTCGGACGGTGTGCGCAACTACCTGCTGCTGTCGCTGATCACGGGAGACGCGTTCGGCTGGACGGGCAACCTCACGATCAAGGGACGGCAGGCCTTGCAAGCCTTCGTCAGGCCTCATCTCAGCGAACACCGGCTGTGGGTCTACCGGGGCTTGCTGAACGAGGATGGTGCGGTGCCCGGCGTGCCCGGCGACGCGAGCCCGGACCCGCTGGCCGCCGTGACCTTCGTGACCCGTCGGGGCGGGCATGGCGATATGGTGAACGACCTGCATAGTCGAATCTTCTGGGACCTGCATTGCCGGGCCAGCGCGGTCGACATCTGTATGCAGGACGACCGCTCGCACGACCTGCTGTTTCTGGTGGCCTATGCCGCCAGCGTGTTGCCGCCGGACGATGCAAAAAAACTCACCCGCGCGGTGCGTGCGCTCTTGCGGCCGAGGACATCCGATACGCCGTTTGCACCGCCCCGCGAGATCACCGATGCGGCGTTGGTCCATACCCGATGGACGGGCCCCGATCTCTCGCTGGCTCATTCCATCGGACTGATGGCACGTGAAGCGGCTGCCGCGAACGGCACGTACCCGCTGGCCGGCAAGGCACCGGATGATGCGGTGATGCAGGCGATCAACTTTGTCGATGCGCACCTGACGCCTTACACCAAGGGCGTGGCGCGTGGCGAGATGGCCGGCCTCGTCGAGTGGGGCGTGGGCAGCAGCACGTTCGGCCGGTCGCTGCTCAACGCCAGCTTCCATATGCAGGCGACCGACCGCTTTGCGGCAGTCATCGACACCATCTGGGATTCGATGCCGATCAGCGCCGATGGCTACACGTCCGGGACGTCCGGGCGGGGACTCATCCGCATCAGCGACGCACCATCGTTCGCCGCCGTGCCGCCGGGCTATCGCCTCTTTCTGACCAGCCCGCTGGGGAACGACTACGACGTGCAGGTGTGGTACGAAATGTTCAGTCTGGGGCAGGGCGTCGTGGCGGGATGGACGAGACGCTTCGAAGATGGACGCCTGCCGCCCCGTCTGGAGCGCATCGATCTGCTGGCAAACAATACGTTGCTCGCATTTACCGGCGACGGTGTGGTGTTGAAAGACGGCACGCCCGTCTCGATGTGCGCAGAAGGGCTCACACCGGGAATTCATATCGAACCCCGCTGCCCGCCTGCCAGCAACGGGACGGTCGACGGGACGCTGCTGGAGCAGGAGATCGTGGCGGTGCCGCTGGTGCTCACGGCCATCGAGCGGCGCTCGGACGGCGCCGACGCCAATCTGCTGGCGTCGATTCACGCGGCCATGCAACGGTTCAATGTGACCAACATTCGGTGCCGTGTCGTGCTGACGTGGTCGCACGCCAATCAATTCAAACCCGATTGGTCCTATGCGCTGGTCGGCGATGCCGAAAAGCCGTTCCGCCGAAGCGAGACGCCTTGCCGGGTCGTCGTCGATATTTTCGCGAGTCATGCGCTGCCCGATACGCTGCATCCCCCGTACTTTGGGTACATCGTCAGCGAAGCGCAGTGGCAGGCCGCTTACATCGCGCGGGCGGGTAAGCGACACGTCAAATACGTTGATTTCGACACGATTGAAGACGCTCTGAATGCCGCGCCGACGTTTGCCGATTCGCGGGGCGTGTTGCCGTTCGACTACCAGGAGAATGCGTTGCTGTTGCACGCTCCGGCATGGCCGAATTTTCCGCAGCCGGGCTGGCACCCGCGGCAGAACTTCCGATGACACCGGCGGGCATCAGCGGCGCTTAGTGGTCAGTGTTTAGCGGTTAGTGTTTAGCGGTTAGTGGTTCACGGGGCGGCGTGCATGGCTCGGCGGTACCGTTTCGAATTTGTGCCACACGCGGCGCATATGACGCGCCGAAGCGAAACCCGCGCGCTCGGCAATACGTTCAAGATCAAGCTGACTGTTGCCGAGCATTTCTCTCACCAGCGCAATGCGCAGGCGATGCAAGTAGTCGATCGGGGCGGTGCCGGAGTGTTCGCGAAAGAGCCGCGTGACCTGCCGCTCGCTAGTGCTGGCGATCTCTGCCATGGCGGCGAGTGTCCAGTCGCGCGCGGGATCGGCGGCGATGGCGTCTTGCATGCGGTGCAAGGCCGGGTGCAGGTGATTGCGGCCTTCGAGCCACGGCGAGAGTTGCGGGTCGGCGCCTGCGCGGCGCGAATAGACGACCATCTGGCGGGCAATTGCAGCCGCACACAGCGGGCTGGTGACTTCGGCAATGAGCGTGAGCATCAGGTCAAGGCCGGTGGTCACGCCCGCGCTGCTCCAGACGTTGCCATCCTGCACATAGAGCCGGTTGTCGGCCACACGTGCGCCCGGTGCCAGCGCCCGTAGTGCGTCGCAACTGCCGTGATGTGTGGTGCACATGCGCCCGTCGAGCAACCCCGCCCGTGCGGCGAGCAACGCGCCGGTGCAGATGCAGGCCAGCCGGTGTGTGGGACGCACCGTGCGCCGCAGCCACGCGACGGCCAGTGATTCGGCTTCGTCGCCCGAGTCAACTGAGCCGGCCAGTGCCGCCGAAGCCGCCGCGTCGTCGTGGGCCGCCGCGATCGGCAGCGGCTTTTCCACCGTGCCGGTCACGACAACCCATGCATCCTCGGGGACGCCATCGGGCAGCACGGTCAATGGGGAAAGCCGCAACCCGATCGACGTGTCGACCGACGCCCGGGTGCCCACGTAATGCAACACGAAGCGAACCGTATCCTGCTGCAAATTGGCCATGCGCAACGCTTCGGCTGGCGCGGCGATATCGAGCAGCAGCGCGTCAGGCATGACCAGCAGGTAGACAGGTTGAATTCGCGGCATCACGTGAGCGCCCAGACGACGGACAATTTCGGACAGACCCCGACGTTACACCGCCGCGAGCGCTTCCTCAACGGTGACGATGCGCGCGAAGCGGTCGACGAGCACCGTTTCGGTACGTTCTTTGAGGTCTGCCACCGACAGTTCACGGCCAGTGCGCGGGTGCGTCATCGGGAACGTGAGCGTGGCTTCGGTGACGAAATCGACTTGGTAACCCGCGTCGGACGCGGCACGCGTGGTCGTCTCGCAGCACTGTTCGGTGCGGATGCCCGACACGATCAGGCGCGTGATGCCATGTTCCACCAGCCACGGGCCGAGCGTGGAGCCGGCCAGTGCGCTGTGCTTGACCTTATCCACCGTAAAGACCGGTTCGATGCGAAGCTCTTCGAGCGTACGCACGAAGCCCGAGGCACGCGCGAACACGCCCGAGTCGATGTGAAAGACCTGCACGACCGGCACGCCACGGGCGACTGCGCCGTCGACCAGTGCCTGTTGACGCGAGAAGTACGTGGCCAGATCGTCTTCACGCCAGTACGGGCGCTGGCGGAACGATTCCTGAGCATCGATGACGAGCAGGGCGGTGCGGGACGCTTGTGACGATTGAGCTTGCGACATGACGAACTCCGTGGGGTGGTGTGACGATGGCCCCATATTACGGAGGTTCACGCGCGGGCGACAGACCTTGTGCGGACGGGAATCGGACGGATTCGGACAGGCCTGCGGCGCTCAGATGGCGGCGCGTACCCCAACGTTTTCGCCTGACGGGGTCTGCGCACGCCGATACAGCGCGGCGGCCAGCGCGACGTCTTGCGCACCCATGCCGAGCGATTTGAACAGCGTGACCTCCTCTGCGCTGGTCCGGCCGGGGTGTCGGCCGATGACCAACTCGCCGAGTTCGGCCAGCAGATCCTCCGGACCGATGCGGCCTTCGGCGGCGGCGGCGAGATAGTCGCCCGATTCGTTGACGGTCGACTCGCGGCGGTCGACAAACAGTCTGGCGCGTGCCATCAACTCGGTATCGGCTTCGCGATGTCGCGGCGTGCTGCTGCCGACCAGATTGACGTGCGTGCCCGGTGCGAGCCAAGCCGAGTGCAGCACCGGCTCGGTGGTGTTGGTGACGGTCACGACGATATCGGCGTCGCACACGGCGGCTTCGACGCTGTCGGCGGCCTCCAGCGTGAAGCCGTAGTTCGGTTGTTCCTTGTCGACAAACGCCTGTGCACTGGCGCGCGAGCGGCTGGCCACGCGAACGTGTTGCAACGGTCGCGCGGCAGCCAAGGCGGCAAGGTGCCAGTGCGCCTGATGGCCCGCGCCAATCAGCGCGAGACGGGTCGCGTCATGGCGTGCAATCAGGCGGGTCGCCAGCCCGGTGACGGCGGCGGTGCGAATGCCGGTGATCTCGGCGGCATTCATGATCGCCAGCAACTCGCCCGTCTCGCCGCTCATCAGCACGACGCAGCCTTGATGCGGGTCTTTCCCCAGCGTGCTGTTGCCGGGGAAGAATGTGCCGACCTTCGCGCCGTAGACCGGCGGGTTGTCTCCGCCCGCTCCATTCCCTGCGCTTCCGGCAATGAACGCCGGCATCATCCCCAGCATGCCTTTCGCACCGAGCGCTTCCGGCGGCCGGATGATCTGACGCAGGGGCAAATAAATTTGCTCACGCGCCAGTGCGGCGAACATCTCCGACATGACGGGAATCGCGTCGGCAACGGGCATCAGCGCCGCGACTTGTGCGGCGTCGAGCAGCAGAACGGCAGGCGAGGGCGAAGTAGCGGTCATCGTCGGTCAGGCGTTGGCTTCTGCCGCCAGTGCGGCGTCGATATGGCGCTGGAACGTGGCCGGGTCGGTGTTCGTGCCGCACAACAGCACGCCCACGCGCTTGCCGGCAAGCGTCTCGCGCAGCGGCCCCATCAGGGCAGCGGTGGCTGCCGCGCAAGCCGGTTCCACGGCCAGCTTCAACTGACGGAACAACGTCAGCATGCCGGCGCGCATCTGGTCGTCGGTCACCGTCACAAGTTCGTCGATATGACGGCGGCACAGCGTGTAGCTGTACAGCTCGGTGTGCGGTGCCATCAGGCTGTCGGCAATGCCCGTCATCGGCCCCATCTTGACCGGACCGTTGTTCGCAAAGCTCTGCGCCATGGCATCGGCACCTGCCGGTTCCACGCCGTAGACCTTCACGTGCGGGGCGAACAGCTTGAATGCAGTCGCGACACCCGCGATCAGGCCGCCGCCGCCGATCGGCACGATGACGGCGTCGAGATCGGGGGCTTGTTGTGCCCATTCGTAGCCGAGCGTTGCGGTGCCCAACACCGTGCGATAGCCGTTGAACGGATGCACGAAGAAGCGGCCTTCCTCCTGCTCCACGCGCTTGACCGTCTCGAACGCCTCATGCACGTTCTCGGCCAGCACGAGGTCGGCACCGTACTCGCGGCACAGCGACGAACGTGCGGGGCTGGCCGTCTTGAGCATCACCGTCTTCGCGCTCACGCCCATCGCCTGCGCAGCGTAAGCAACAGCCACGGCGTGGTTGCCCGCAGAAACGCAGGTCACACCGGCCTGACGTTGCGCATCGCTGAGCGCCAGCAGATTCGAGAACGCCCCCGTGCCTTGAACGTGCCCGAGGCTTGCAGCAGTTCGTACTTGAAGGTCAGTTGCGTGTCGCCCAGCGTGGGGAAATCGCGACGCGTGAAGACCGGCGTATTGCGCACGTACGGCTTGAGTTGCTCGTGCAGCGCGGCAATGGCTTCTTTGGTGGGCGCGGGCTGGCCGTCGATGGTTTCAGCGTGCAGGTCCGGGGTGGCGTTCGGGTGAGTCACTTGGACATTGTCTCCAGAATAGGCGCGGCGGATAGCGTTAGCGCAGACCGATGCTACGCACGCGCAGCAGGGCGGTAATGCTGATCAATGCCGCAACAATCAGATAGAAGCTCGGCGCGAGCTTGTTACCGGTAGCGCCGATGAGCCACGTGATGATAAACGGTGCGAAGCCGCCGAACACGGTTGCCGCGATGTTATAGCCCAGCGACAGGCCCGTGGTGCGCACCTGTACCGGGAACAACTCGGTGAGCAGGGCGGGCAGGGCGCCGAAGTAGGTCGTCATCAGCAGACCCAGCACGATCTGGAACACCATGAGCGAACCGAACGTCGGGTTGGCATCCAGAAAGCGGAACATCGGGTAGACGAGTACCAGCAGTGCCACGGCGGCGGCGAGCATCGGCTTGGTGCGGCCATGCGTGTCCGACCAGTGGCCGACGATCGGCGCGACGATCAGCTGCACCACGCCCGTCAGCAGCACGGCCGAGAAGGCAGCCGATGACGGAATGCCCAGTTGCTTGACGGCATACGTCGGCATGTAAAGCACGAGATACGTGGCAACGGTCGCCATGACCACCACACCGATGGCCAGCAGCAGGCGCTCCTTCTGGCTCGTGAACGTGTCGCGCAGCGGGCTTTGCGTCGGTTCGGCGTCGAGGAATTCAGGCGTCTCATCCAGACGGCGGCGAATGTAGTACGCGACCGGGCCGATCAACAGACCGAAGAAGAACGGCACGCGCCAGCCCCACGAGGCCATGGCTTCGGGCGTCAGGTTGCCCGTGAGCAATGCGCCGAAACCGGCTGCGAGCAGCGTGGTGAGGCCTTGGCTCGCGACCTGCCAGCTCGAGAAGAAGCCACGGCGTTGCGGCGCGTGCTCGGCCAGAAACGCCGTGGCACTGCCGAACTCGCCACCGGCGGAGAAGCCCTGAATCATGCGGGCGAGCACGATGCCGATAGGCGCGAGAATGCCGATCGACGAATACGTCGGCATGATGGCGATGAGCAGCGTGCCCACCATCATCAACAGGATCGAGAGCGTAAGGGCAGCCTTGCGGCCTGCGCGGTCGGCATACACGCCGATCACGATGGCACCGAGCGGTCGCATGAAGAACGACACGCCGAACGTGCCCAGCGCGATCAGCAGCGACACCGTGTCGTTACCGGTCGGGAAGAACAGCTTGGCAATGGTCACGGCAAAGAAGCCGTACACCACGAGGTCGAACCATTCGAGGGCGTTGCCGATCGAGGCCGAGACAATCACACGCCAGGCGTGCGGGGAAGTACGGGCGGCCGGGGCCGTCGCGTCGGGGGCTGCTGCGCTCATGTGCGAGATCTCCAGATCCTGTCGTGCGTTATGTATGCGTTGAGTGCTTGTTATCTTGCTCGTTTGGACGTCCTGTGCGCTCTTGCGAAAGTCTTGGCGTTGCGTTGCTTTCGACGGGCGTCTGGTACTGCGATCAGGTACTGCAACGCGCTTCAGGGGTGAAGCGCCATGGCAACGGGCCGCATCCAGAAGCGGAATGCGGCCCGGTGATACGTCAGTCGGTGCGGTTGCCGAAAGTGGCTCAGGCAGGGGCTCAGGCGCCGACGGTGTTGCTACGAATCAGCTTTTGCAGGAACGATTCGCACTGGGCGATCTGTTCGAGCGAAACGAATTCGTTCGGCTTGTGGGCCTGTTCGATATTGCCCGGGCCGCACACGATCGACGGCACGCCTGCCAGTTGGAACTGACCGGCTTCAGTGCCATAGGCCACCTTGCGCTTGTCAGTGTCTTTGGTGAGGGCGCGCACGAGTTGCGTGATGGCGTCCTGCTCCGAAGCGTCGAGCGCCGGGGCGGCAGCAATCTTCTTGAACTCGATGCCGGCGTTCGGGTGTTCCTTCTGCATTTTCGGCACCAGCTCTTCGATCGCGTATTGCTGAATGCGCGCGAAGATGCCTTCGGCGTCAACGCCCGGCAGGTTGCGGTATTCGAAAACGAATTCGCACAGCGCCGGGATCGTGTTCAGTGCGATACCGCCCGAGATCGTGCCCGTTTGCGCCGTGGTGAACGGCACATCGAACAACTCGTCGAACGGGCCGACTTGCTTGAAGTGATCGGCCAGATCGCGGATGTAGCAGATCAGGCGCGCGGCGTATTCGATGGCGTTCGAGCCCTTCGGCGTGAGCGACGAGTGCGCGGCATGGCCACGCACGCAGCACTGATAGGCGTTGATGCCCTTGTGCGCCACGATCACGCGCATGCTGGTCGGCTCGCCGACGATGCAGCCATCCGGGCGAATACCGCGCTCGCGCAGTTCGGCCAGCATCACCGGTGCGCCCACGCAGCCGATTTCTTCGTCGTAAGAGAACGCAAAGTGGAACGGCGTCTTGAGCTTGGCGTCGCGCATCTGGGGCAGTTGGGTCATGACCGCGCCGATGAAGCCCTTCATGTCGCAGGTGCCGCGGCCATACAGATTGCCATCGCGAACTTCGGGCTTGAACGGGTCGGTGTCCCACGGCTGGCCGTCGACCGGCACCACGTCGGTGTGGCCCGACAGGACGATGCCGCCTTGCGTGTTGCCGTCGGCCGCGGGCAGCGTGACGAACAGATTGGCCTTGCGTTTGGTGGCGTCATACGACAGCCACGGCTCGACGCCGGCGTCCTTCAGGCTGTCGCGCACCGTCTCGATCAGGCCGAGGTTCGATTCGCGACTCGTCGTGTCGATGCTGACCAGCTTCTTGATCCAGTCGAGCGATGCGGGTTGGGCGTCGTTGGCGGCTTGCGTCGCAGAGCTCAGGGGGGAAGCGCTTGTCATTCGAATCTCCGGGAATCTTCCAGTCATACGTACCGGGAAATGGTACTCAAAAATAATTTAGAGGTAAAAGATTGCTTGCACAACCATTCTTGCATTGCGGGAATTCATCGTTATTTGCGCGGGTAAACCATGCAAGCCACGCACGCGCATGCGGGTTTGCCCTTGGTTTTCTTCCGATGAATTGCCCACGGTGTGTTGCTCATGTCAGGCCGCACGGGCGCCGGGTGAACTGATGGCGCGCAAGGTTTCCTTGATCGCACGCACGCGATCGGTCAGTTGCGGGTGCTTCGCTTCGATGCGCAGTTTGTCCTGACCGGCCAGTTTGATGTGGCGATGCTTCTGCACCAGTTCGATGATGCGCATCGGGTCCACGGCGGGCGTGGGCTCGAATTGCAGGGCGATGGCTTCTTCGCTCGCATCGATCTTGGTGATGCCCAGCGGCTTGGCGAGCAGACGCATGCGGTGCGTCTCGATCAGCGCCTGCGCCTGCTGCGGCAGCTTGCCGAAGCGGTCGACCAGTTCTTCCTGAATCGTGTCGATCGCGTCGGCGTTCGTGCCGTTGGCCAAGCGCTTGTACAGCGACAGACGCTCCTGCACGTCGCCGCAGTAGTCGCTCGGCAAGATGGCGGGCACGTGCAGGTTGATCTCTGTGGTGACAGCCAGCGGGGCGTTCAGGTCCGGCTCGCGGCCTGCCTTGAGTGCGCTTACGGCGTCGGCGAGCATGTCGGTGTAGAGCTGGAAGCCGATCTCGTGGATTTCTCCCGACTGCTTGTCGCCGAGCACTTCACCTGCGCCGCGAATTTCCAGATCGTGCATGGCCAGATAGAAGCCGGCGCCGAGTTCTTCCATTTGCTGAATCGCTTCCAGACGTCGCTGAGCCTGCTTGGTGAGCGATTTCGGATCGTGCACGAGCAGATAGGCGTACGCCTGGTGATGCGAGCGGCCGACGCGGCCACGCAACTGATGCAGCTGCGCAAGCCCGAACTTGTCGGCGCGGTGCATCAGGATCGTGTTGGCGGTCGGCACGTCGATGCCGGTTTCGATAATCGTCGTGCACAGCAGCACGTTGGCGCGCTGGGTCACGAAGTCACGCATCACGCGCTCGAGATCGCGCTCGTGCATCTGCCCGTGGGCGACGACGATACGCGCTTCGGGCACCAGTGCCTCCAGTTCCAGCTTGCGGTTCTCGATGGTCTCGACTTCGTTGTGCAGGAAGTACACCTGACCGCCGCGCTTGAGTTCGCGCAGCATGGCTTCGCGAATGACGCCGTCTTCCTCGCGTCGCACGAACGTCTTGATGGCCAGACGTTTTTGCGGCGCGGTAGCGATCACCGAGAAGTCGCGCAGGCCTTCGAGCGCCATGCCCAGCGTGCGCGGAATCGGCGTCGCCGTGAGTGTGAGCACGTCGACTTCGGCGCGCAACGCCTTGAGGGCTTCCTTCTGACGGACACCGAAGCGGTGTTCCTCGTCGATGATGACCAGCCCCAGACGCTGGAACCGAATGTCGTTCGAGAGCAGCTTGTGCGTGCCGATCACGATGTCGACCTGCCCCTCGTTGATGGCCTTCACGCTCGTGTTCACTTCCTTGGTGGTCTTGAAGCGCGAGAGTTCGGCAATGCGCACCGGCCAGTCGGCGAAGCGATCGGAGAAGGTCTGGGCATGCTGTTCGGCGAGCAGCGTCGTGGGGGCGAGCAGGGCAACCTGCTTGCCGTCGAGCACGGCGATGAACGCGGCACGCAGCGCGACTTCGGTCTTGCCGAAGCCGACATCGCCGCACACCAGCCGGTCCATCGGCTTGCCGCTGGTCATGTCGGCCATGACGGCGTTGATGGCGGCGGCCTGATCGGGGGTCTCTTCGAAACCGAAGCTGTCGGCAAATTTTTCGTAGTCGCGCGGCGAGAGTTCGAACGCATAGCCCGAGCGCGCGGCGCGGCGGGCATACAGGTTGAGCAGCTCGGCTGCCGTGTCGCGAATCTGCTGCGCGGCCTTGCGTCTGGCCTTCTCCCATTGGCCCGAGCCCAGCGAGTGCAGCGGCGCGGTGTCCGGGTCGGCGCCGCTGTAGCGCGAGATCAGGTGCAGTTGCGAGACGGGGACGTAGAGCTTGCTCTGGCCGGAATAGTCGAGATGCAGGAACTCGGTTTCCCCTTCGCCGAGGTCCATGCTGATCAGCCCCTGATAGCGGCCGATGCCGTGCTGGCTATGCACCACCGGGTCGCCGACCTTGAGCTCGGCGAGGTCGCGCACCATCGAGTCGACCGACGTCGCCTGTTCCTGACGGCGTTTGCCGACACGGCGCGCCAACCCTTCGTAAAGCTCGTTTTCTGTGATGAACGCGAGGTCTTCCGTCGGCAGCAGAAAGCCTGAAGCGAGCGGTGCCACGCCAATCGCGAAGCGCGCATCCGAGGTCAGAAAATCTTCGAGCGATTCGACCGGGACCGGGCGCAGATCGTTGTCGTGCAGCAGTTGCAGCAGTGTCTCGCGACGGCCCGCAGAGTCGGCGCAGAGCAGCACGCGCGCGGGCGTACGGGCGAGATAGGCGCGCAGGGCGGCCAGCGGATCGTCGGCGCGGCGGTTGACCGAGATCGCCGGCAGCGGGATCGCCCAACTGCCGTCGCCGGGCTTCGCCAGCGTCAGGCGGGCGAAGGGCTTGGCAAATGTGAAGAAGTCCTGATCGAGCAGGAACAGTTGCTCGGGCGGCAGCACCGGGCGCTCGCGGTCGTGCGAGAGGAAGTTGTAGCGCTGGCGCGTGTCGCTCCAGAAGCGCTGGATCGCGCCTTCCAGATCGCCGACGAACACCAGTTGGGCATCGGGCGGCAGGTAGTGGAAGAGCGTGGCGGTCTCTTCGAAGAACAGCGGCAGGTAGTACTCGATGCCTGCGGAGGGCACGCCGCTCCCCATGTCCTTGTAGATCGTGCTGCGGCTCGGGTCGCCCTCGAACACCTCGCGCCAGCGCCCGCGAAACGCGGTGCGGGCGGGTTCGTCGAACGGGAATTCGCGCCCCGGGAGCAGGCGTACTTCCTTGACCGGATACAGGCTGCGCTGCGTGTCCGGGTCGAAGGCGCGGATGCTGTCGACCGTGTCGTCGAACAGATCGAGACGGTAAGGCAGGGGCGAGCCCATCGGGAACAGATCGATCAGGCCGCCGCGCACGCAATACTCGCCGGGACGCATCACCTGCGATACATGCTCGTAACCGGCGAGCGTGAACTGCGACTTCAGCTTCGCTTCGTCGAGCCGTTCGCCTTGCCGGAAGTAGAACGTGTAGGCCGCCATGAAGCTGGCGGGGGCCATGCGGTAGAGCGCGGTCGTGGCCGGCACGAGCACGATGTCGCAGCGTTTTTCGCCGAGATCGTGCAAGGTGGCCAGCCGTTCCGAGATCAGGTCCTGGTGCGGCGAGAACGTGTCGTACGGCAGCGTTTCCCAGTCGGGCAGCAGACGCACGCGCGCATCAGGCGCATACCACTTGAGTTCTTGCTGGAGTCGCAGCGCGTCGGTCGCCTGCGCGCAGACAACCGCGAGCAGCGGCATGCGCTCCCGATTGGCTGCGAAGTAGCGGGCGATGAGCAGGGCGTCAGACGACGCGTGGGCACCGGCGAAGGCGTAACGCTGTCCCGCTTTTACGAGCGGCACAGGCACGGTATTACGGGATATGGCGTTAGCGGATGACATAGAAAAGCGTTGCAGAAATGGCAAAGCACGGGGCTGCATGAAGATGGGGCCCCGTGAAGATCAGCGTCTATTATAAAATCCCCGCTTTACCCTTACCTGCGTTTTATCGTGAGCGACCGACTTTTTGCTGTCATCCCGTGCGCCGGGGCCGGTGTGCGCGCCGGGGCCGACGTGCCCAAGCAGTACCGGAGCGTGGGCGGACGCGCCATGCTCCACTATGCGCTCGCCGCGTTTGACGCCTGTTCCGAGTTCGCCCAGACCGTGTTGGTGCTGGCGCCGGACGACAATCACTTCGATGGCCGCCGCTTTGGCCCGCTGCGTTTCGCCGTGCGCCGCTGCGGCGGGGCGTCGCGTCACGCGTCGGTGCTTGGCGGCCTTCAGGCGCTCACCGAATTCGGCGCGCAGGACAGCGACTGGGTGCTGGTGCACGACGCCGCCCGCCCGGGCATCACGCCGGCGCTGATCCGCACGCTGGTCGAAGCCCTGCGCGACGACCCCGTCGGCGGCATTCTGGCGCTGCCCGTGGCCGACACGCTCAAGCGTGAAGCCGCACCGGCGGCTGCCGGCGCACTGGCGGCCGTGGCCGCCACCGAATCGCGCGATGGCCTGTGGCAGGCACAAACGCCGCAGATGTTCCGTCTCGGCATGCTGCGTCAGGCGCTCGAAGACGCGCTTGCCGCCGGCGCTGAAGTGACTGACGAGGCCAGCGCCATCGAGCGCATGGGGCACGCCCCCAAGCTCGTGCGTGGCAGTCTGCGTAACTTCAAGGTCACGTATCCCGAAGATTTCGCGCTGGCCGAGGCATTTCTCGGCACGGCTCGCCCGGCATAAGCCGGGTCTCCTGCATTTGACGATCCCTTCATGACTGAACAAGCTGTTTCTTCTATTTCGCTCGCCGCCTTGTCCAAACTTCGCATCGGTCAGGGTTACGACGTGCATGCGCTCGTCCCGGGGCGCCCGCTGGTGATGGGCGGCGTGATCATTCCGTTCGATCGCGGCCTGCTCGGCCACTCGGACGCTGACGTGCTGCTGCACGCGATCACCGATGCCGTGCTGGGCGCGGCGGCGCTCGGCGACATTGGCCGTCACTTCCCGGACACAGACCCGACGTTCAAGGGCGCGAACAGCGTCGTGTTGCTGCAAGAAGCCATGCGCCGGGTGCGTGCGCAGGGCTACGAGATCGTCAACATCGACTGCACGGTGATCGCACAGGCGCCGAAGCTGGCACCGCATATCGCCGCGATGACGCAGTCGATTGCCGATGCGCTGGGGATTACCGTCGGTCAGGTCAATGTGAAGGCCAAGACCAACGAGAAGCTCGGTTATCTCGGCCGTCAGGAAGGTATCGAGGCACAGGCGGCGGCGTTGCTGATCGGCGCGTAAGGCTTGAGATGTGAGGGGGGGCATGCCCCCTTGCCAATGAAAACGGCGCTGCGGGGATAAACCCGGCAGCGCCGTTTTGCTTGATGCGTCGTCAGACGAAAGCCTGACGATGACCTTTCGACCTATCGGCTTTATGCCGCTTCAGCGGCGATCACTTGCGCGGCAGCGTTGATGACAGCGGCAATACGGCCGACGTCACGCAGTTGCGCGGTGCTCATGCCTTGTTCGGTGGCGAGCAGGTGATAGTGCGACTTCACGCAGAAGTGGCACTTGCCGACGATGGACGCGGCCAGCGCGTACATCTCGAAGCGTCGCTGATCCACGCCGCCACGGGTGGCGTAGGCGTTCATGCGCAGTTGGGCCTTCTCGTTCTTGAGCTCGGCGTTGTCAGCCATCTCAAGATACGGGTACCACGTGTTGTTCATGCCCATGAGCGCGGCAGCGGTCAACGCGCCTTCCAGCTCTTCCGGGGGCAGCACACCCGATTCACGGATGGCCTTGATCAGCGGCTGGCTCTTCGCGGCAAACGCAGCGGCAAGGGCCACGCCCACGGCATCGGTGCCTTCCAGCGAGGAACGAGCGATCGTACCGTCGAGGTTCAGGCGGATGTCCTTGGCGTAATCGGGAATCTGCGCCTTAATCGCGTTCAGGAATTCCATAAATTTCTCCTATTGCGTTGGGCTGAAAAAGCCCGCTCGCGCGGGCTTCGAGGCAAAACTTACAGCGTGTTGCCACCGACCGCACGGTTGCACGGGCAGAGTTCGTCCGTTTGCAGACCGTCCAGAATACGCAGCACTTCTTCCGGGTTACGGCCGACGTTCAGGTTGTTCACCGAAACGTGCTGGATGACGTTGTGCGGGTCAACGATGAACGTTGCACGCAGGGCCACGCCAGCTTCCTTGTCACGCACGCCGAGCTGGTCGATCAGCGAACCGGTCACATCGCCGAACGAGTAGTGGTTCAGCTTGTTCAGGTCCTTGTGCTCACGGCGCCATGCCAGCTTCACGAATTCGTTGTCGCTCGAACCGCCGAGCAGCACAGCGTCGCGATCGGCGAAGTCGCCGTTCAGCTTGCCGAATTCGACGATTTCGGTCGGGCACACGAAGGTGAAGTCCTTCGGGTAGAAGTAAATGATCTTCCACTTGCCCGGGAACGAGGCTTCGGTGATGGTTTCGAAAGCCGACACGCCGTTTTCTTCGTGGTTGTTGAAACCAGGCTTTGCCGCTTCTACCGAGAACGCTTCGAGTTTGTCGCCGACAGTTTTCATCGATTTACTCCTTAATTGATGCGGTTAACGTTGGATGTCTTCAAATACATCGCAACCTGCAACTACCCGGGTTCACGCGATCCCGGGCAACTAACGGATTATACGCTATCGAATTATCGACAGCAATAGTTTGTATTTATTGCGGGGATAGTTAAATCAAATCCCGTCGATAGGATTTTGTGAGTGGCCCGGGGTGAGGGCCATCATGAAGCGATTCGGAACCCCATTCGCGAGGGCCAATTTCCGCACGATACGCCTTATTTAGCAAGCGGAAATGACACGATGATTTCAAGACCGGAGCCGGGGCGCACGTTACTCAGCGTTGCCTGCCCTTTGTAGCGCGACGCGATGCGCTGCACGATGGCCATGCCGAGCCCCGTGCCGTCGGCCTTGGTGCGGGCGGTGTCTACACGGTAGAACGGACGGAAGACCAGTGCGAGTTGTTCCTCGGGAATGCCGGGGCCGGTATCGCGCACGCGCATCTCGACGCGCTCACCGAGCACGCGTGTCGTGATGTGGACGTTGGCGATGTCGCTCTCGGCATCGCGTCCGTACTTGCGGGCGTTCTCGATCAGGTTGTTGAGCAGGCGCTTCAGGTCCGTGCGCTCGGCGAGCACGAAGGCCTCTTCGCCCAGTTCGACGGTGATGTTCAGATCTTCGCGGCCCTCGAAGGCGTGCACCGTTTCGCGCACGGTTTCCGAGAGATCGATGGTTTGCAGCACAGTGCGCGAGGCCGGGCGGGCGTAATCGAGGAAGCGGCCGATGATCTCGTCCATCTGTTCGATGTCGCTGATCATGTCGCGCTTGACCGATTCTTCCGAGGGGCTCATCTCGGTTTCCAGCCGCAGACGTGCCAACGGCGTGCGCAGATCGTGCGAGATGCCCGCGAGCATCAACGCCCGGTCGGCTTCCAGCCGCTCAAGCTCCTGCACCATCTGATTGAAGCTGCGGTTCGCCTCGGCGGCCTCACCCATGCCGCGCTCTGGCAAGGGGTCGGGCCGGTGGCCGCCGCCGATGGCGCGCGCGGCGTGCGCGAGCCGCGCGAATGGCCGGTTCACCAGCGCCGTAATGAAGGCCGCCCCGATCAGTGAAAGCGCCAGCGCGAACGTGCCCCAACTGAACAGCTGCAAACCGGTGGCGGTGTCGATGCGATCTTGTTCGATGGCGACCCAGTAGTCGTCTTCATCGATCTTGAAGCTGATCCACATCGCGGGGATTTCATTCACCGACGAGGCGATGACCGTGTCGGTGCCGAGCCGGCGCTGCACGTCGCGCGTGATCAGATCGGTCACCACGCCGCTGGCTTGCTTCTCGATCTTGTCGGCGGGCTCGCGCGGGTACACGCGAATGCCTTCGTTGCTCTCGAGATCCTGCAAAAGGGCGCGGCGCAGGTCGGGCTCGGAATAGAGCAGGGCGGTGCGCGTGAGCTTGACGATCGAGACGAGTTGCTGCGCCACGCGTTGCGCGCGCGGTTCGCGCTCGATCACGCGAAAGCTCTGATACCAGGCGGCCAGACTCACGCCGATCAGCAGGGCAATCAGGAAGAAAGTACGCCAGAACAGACCGCCGAACAGCCCGCGTACCATCCGGATCGGATGCATGGGGTTGCTCCGTCTAATGCGAAATGCGTGCGTGCACGGTTGCCCGGCCAGCCATCAGTGGCCTGCTCGGATAAGACACGACGCCGGTGCGCGAAGAGGTCGCGACCGGCGTCGTTTTAATGCGTGAGACGTGAAGCCGAGCGATCACGCGCCGCCGTCCGGGATAAAGACGTAGCCCAGGCCCCAGACCGTCTGAATAAAACGCGGGCTGCCCGGGTCCGGCTCGATCAGCTTGCGCAGACGCGAGATCTGCACGTCGAGGCTGCGGTCGAAGACTTCGTATTCGCGACCGCGTGCCAGCTCCATCAGCTTCTCGCGAGAGAGCGGCTGGCGCGGATGGCGGGCGAACACCTTGAGCACGGAGAACTCGCCGGTGGTCAGTGCAATTTCCTGACCGTTCTTGGTGAGCGTGCGCGTTGCGAGGTTCAGGGCGAAGTCACCGAACTCGAACGTCTCCATGGTTTCACTGGGCGCACCGGGGAGTTCAGGCGGGGCCTGACGGCGCAGCACGGCGTGAATGCGGGCGACGAGTTCGCGCGGATTGAAGGGTTTCGGCAGATAATCGTCCGCACCCATTTCGAGGCCGACGATTCGGTCGACATCCTCGCCCTTGGCCGTTAACATGATGATCGGCGTGCGGTCGTTCGCGCCACGCAGACGGCGGCAAATAGAGAGACCGTCTTCACCGGGGAGCATCAGGTCCAGCACGAGCAGATCGAAACGCTCGCGCACCCAAAGCTTGTTCATGGCCGTGGCATTTTCGGCCACGAAGACATTGAAGCCCTGTTCCCCGAGGTAACGACGCAGCAAGTCGCGCAAGCGCGGATCGTCGTCGACAACCAGAATTTTGGAAGCGTTTTTATTTTCCATGCCACGTATCTTAGCTCGAAATGCCGCGAACTGAGGAGGCCGCCAAAGCGGGTTACAAAGGGTTACATAATTTACCCTACGGCTTGTGCGCTGACCATAGGCAGTGGGTACACTTGCACCCCTGCCAGGGCGAAAACCTGCCGCGTGGCATGAAGGACATACGCAAAAGATGAGATGGGCTGCTGAGTTTTCGCTACTGTTCGGGGGGATCATGCTCTGGGGACACCTGAGCGTGACGTATGCCCGTCCCGTGCCGCATTTCAGCGCCCAGACGCACGCCGCCCCGAAGGTCGAGCGTGCTTCGCCGCAGCAACGCAACGCGCCAAAGAATTCACCCGCCAACGATTCGAATGCCGAGCGTCGTGCCGACGATCTGCCGAATCCGCCGGCGGGCCGCCGTCCCAACGGCCACATGACCCCGGAAGACCGGCGCTTGCTTCGTCAGCATATTCAGGATGCAGTGCGCGAGTTGTATAGCCACTGATCCGTTTAAAGACGAAGCCCAGCCCCGTTCGCCAACGTTGCCCCCTGTGATGCGAGCGCCTCATGAAGCCGAACCGAATCCAGCCAGCCTCGATCGACGCTGGCTTTTTTTGCGCCCGCCGTTGGCCGGGACGTATAGCGTCCGAACGGTTCGTTCGGCCCGATAGCGCGGCAATTGCCCGGTCATCTCTCGCCGCAGCGATGGTGGCGGTAGTCGCGCTGACAGCACTACCCGGGCAGAACGCCAGCGCCAAGCCAGCCACGCCCACGCAGCATGCCCCACACCGCGCAACCCACGCCCCCACCGCTGCCGATCCGGCTCAGCGCACGTTGAGCGAAAGCGATGCCCGCTATCTCCTTACACGGACCGGTTACGCCCCCGACGCGCGTGAGCTGGCCCCGTTTGTCGGCCTGACCCGTGCCGAGGCGGTCGACCGGTTGCTCGCGCAGACCCGCCGCACGGCGGTGACGCCGGTGCCCGCATGGGTCAACGAGGGGCCGCTCTACGGCGAGGCGGTCAAAAACCTGACCCAAGAGCAGCGCCGCGCACTCGACCAGCGCCGCAATCTCATGGCGAACCAGTTGGCCGGCTGGTGGGCGCAGGAGATGGCAACCACGCCGTCACCGCTCACCGAGCGCATGACCATGTTTTGGCATAACCACTTCGTCTCAAGCGACGACAAGGTGCGCGAGCCGGGGGTGCTCTATCGCCAGAACGTATTGCTGCGTGCCAATGCACTGGGCAACTTCGGCACCTTGCTGCACAGCGTGTCGAAAGACCCGGCGATGCTGATCTATCTCGATGGGGCAGGCAGCCGCAAGGGGCACCCGAACGAGAACTTCGCCCGCGAAGTGATGGAATTGTTCACGCTGGGCGAGGGGCATTACACCGAACTGGACGTGCGCGAGGCGGCAAGGGCCTACACCGGCTGGAGCATCGACCGGCCGACGATGACTTACCTCTGGCGGCCGAATTTCCACGACACCGACACCAAGACCGTGCTCGGCCAGACGGGGAATTTCGACGGCGACCAGATGCTCGACATTCTGCTCGCCCGGCCTGAGACCGCGACGTTCGTCACCACCAAGTTATGGCGCGAGTTCGTTTCGCCGACCCCCGACACCGCACAAGTCACCCGCGTGGCCGACGTGTTCCGTTCGAGCGGTTATGACATTCGTGCGGCGTTGAAGGCGCTGCTTCTCACACCTGCATTCTGGGACGCACGAACGCGCGGCACGCTAGTCAAATCTCCATCGGAGTTCGTGACGGACACGGTGCGTGAGTTCGACATCGGCTACGACGATCCGGCGATGCTCGCGCAGCAGATGCGGGTACTCGGGCAGGACTTGTTCCGCCCGCCCAATGTGAAGGGCTGGCCCGGCGGCGATGCGTGGATCGACAGCACGACGCTGCTGGCGCGCAAGCAGTTCGTCGAGCGCATGTTCCGTGCGACGGAGAACGCCAACGCGGGCGGCCCGGCGATGGCGCCGCAGATGGTGACGGCGCGCCCGGGCGTGCAGCGCACGGCGTTCCAGCCGCCGTCTTCGATGCCGCGCACGGTGGCCGGCGTTCGGTTCGATCTGGCGCGCTGGCTGCAACCCTATGCATTGGGGCCGGTCGATGTGCCCGAGGCGGGCACGCGCGACGCCTTGCAGCGGGCGGTACTGCCGTTTGCACCGGCCGCACCGCAAACGGCCAGCGAGAATAGTGCAGCGTATTTGCAGTCGTTGTTGATGGATCCGGCTTATCAGTTGAAGTGAGGTGTGACATGCATCGACGCGATTTTCTGACATTCGCCGGTGGCCTCGGGGCCGCATGGCTGACCCCGGCACCGTTGCTGGCCGCCACGCAATCGCTCGGCGGTGCGTTCCCGGGGGCGCTTGCCGGGGCGGGCAACTACGGCAATCTGCTGATTCTGATCGAGCTGAAGGGCGGCAATGACGGTTTGAATACCGTGATCCCTTACGCCGATTCTGCCTACGCGACGCTGCGCCCGACGATCGGCATCAAGCGCGATCAGGTCGTGCAGCTCGACGACCGTAGCGGGCTGCATCCGTCGCTGCGGGCGCTCATGCCGATGTGGCAGGCAAAGGAATTGGCGATCGTGCAGGGCGTGGGGTATCCGCAGCCGAATCTGTCGCACTTCCGTTCGATCGAAATCTGGAACACCGCGTCGCGCTCTGACGAGTACCTGCGAGACGGCTGGCTCTCGCGGGCGTTTGCCGAACACGCGGTGCCGACCGGTTTCGACGCCGATGGCGTGATCGTCGGCAGTGCGGAGCTAGGGCCGCTGGCGGGTGGTGCACGCGCGGTTACGCTGACCAACCCGGCGCAATTTCTGCGCGACGCCAGTCTCGCGTCTGCCAATGCGGCGCAGGTGAGCAACCCGGCGCTGGCGCATGTGCTGCGCGTTGAGAACGATATCGTGAAGGCCGCCGACGGCTTGCGCCCGCGTCAGGGGCAATACGTGCTCAAGACGCCGATGCCGCAAGGCGCATTCGGCAACGTAGTGAAGACCGCCTTGCAGGTGGTGGCTGCGGCCGATTCACCGACGGGGGTGCCACAACCCGGGCGCGGCGTGGCCGTGCTTCGCCTGACGCTGAACGGATTCGACACGCACCAGAACCAGCCGGGGCAGCAGGCCAACCTGCTGCGGCAGTTGGCGGACGGGATGATGGCATTGCGCGCCGGGCTGACCGAGTTGAATCGCTGGCAGTCGACGATGATCGTGACGTATGCCGAGTTTGGCCGGCGCCCGCGCGAGAATCAGAGCAGCGGTACCGATCACGGCACGGTGGCGCCGCATTTTGTGGCGGGTGGGCGAGTGCGTGGCGGGATGTATGGCGACGTGCCGCGACTGGACCGGCTCGACGGTAACGGCAACCTGCCGTTTGCGGTCGACTTCCGCGATGTCTACGCGACGGTGTTGCAGCGGTGGTGGGGGCTCAACCCGCAATCGGTGCTGGGCGGCCCGTTCCGTCCGCTGGATATTTTGCGGGCATAGCACGGTGTTGCTGGCTGGCGGCAACGTGCCGCCAGCCGTTTATCGTGCTCGCCAGGCGCGCCAGAACTTGCGCAGCGGCGTGAGATCGATACGTTGGTGCAGCACCTGATAGTCGCTCGCGGCGACTTCATCGAGCAGGGCGAGTTGCAGGGCGGCGAGGGCGAGCAGCGGCTTTTGCTTGCGGCGGTCGCGCTTGGGGATGGCGGCCATGGCCTCGCGAATGGCTTTGCGCGCCCGCGCATCCTGAAACTTCATCAGGGCGAGAAATTCCGGCGAATACTTGCCGTTCTGAATATCCGCGGCGGTCACGCCAAAGCGCTGCAATTCATCGATCGGGAAATAGACATAACCGGCGCGGGCATCGACGCCCGCCTCGGTGACGCGCCGTGCCAGCGCGATGGCATGGCCAAGTGCGCGGGCGGCCGAAGGCGTCTGCGCGTCGTCGAAGCCGTACACATGCGAGGCGAGTTCGGCGGGGGCACCACCGGCGGCGTCGCAGTAGTGATTCAGACCGGCGAAATCCAGATAGCGCATCTGCGACAGATCCATCTCTGCGCCATGCAGTACCGCATCGAACGCGGTGCGCGACAGTCCCGTGTCCTTGACCACCGGCGCGAGCGCCCGCGTGACCGGATGCACCGGTTTGCCTGCAAAGAGATTCGTGAGTTCCTGCCGCCACCAGTCGAGCTTCGCGTGCGCGACGCCGGGGTCGTGCACGGCGCTGTGAATGTCGGCGATTTCCTGACAGAACGCGTGCACGGCATAGGCGGCATCGCGTTTGGACGGCGGCAGTTGCAGCAGGGCGTAGTAGAGCGCCGAGCCTTGCGGCCCCGCTTTCTGACGGCAATACTCGTTGGCCTGTGTGGGGCCGGCGGGGGTGCCGACATCGTCGTCGGCTGTCTCGTGGGGTTGCATGCGCTTCGGGGTATCGGTCGGGTCATTGGCCCGAACGTCGGCGCACAGACGCGCAGCCGGGGCAATGCCATGAATTGGGGCGAATTCTAGCATTGCTGTCCCGAGGCGAGTCGTCCAGGGGCGATCAGTCGACGAGGCGCTCGCTGGTGTCGATGCTGTCGACGCGCTCAGCGTAGAACGCGAGATAGGTGGCGATGGGTTTGACGGCGTCGAATGGCGAGTTGTAGGTCCAGATCACGTTTTCGCCGGCCTTACCCAAATCGGTGATGGAGTAGTAAGACGCGTCCCCCTTGTAGGGGCAATAGGTGTGATGTGTGGTGGGTGTCAGGCGGGACATGTCGACGTCGTTGCGAGGGATGTACTGTACTGGCGGATACGAAGCTTCGCAGAGCGTGAGGGCGTTGCGCGTATCGGCAATGGTGCGGCCGTTGGCACGTACGACGACGCGAGTGGTTGCGGGAGTGATGACGATCGGATGTTCTGGGGACGGTGCTAGATGCTTGCGGGCCGCATTTGAAGTGTAGGAGGGCGTGGTCATTCGGGAGCTCCTTATGAAGAGGTGCAAAACCAGTATCGGCACCCGCTTCACGGGCATCAACCCGGGGCATGCAGCGATGGGATTTGGGCATTGAATGGCCAAGCGTTGACCGATTGCCGACGATTTTCAGTTCGTGTAGAATGCTCGCCTGCTTTGACGCATGCAGCGGGGCGATCAGTCGCCCCTTTTCATGTCCGACCGGACCGCATGCCGTCGACCCGATGCCGGGATGTCGACACCTTACCGAGGTGACCGACGCCCACGGGCTGCGAGGATGGCGAAATTGGTAGACGCACCAGGTTTAGGTCCTGACGCCCGAAAGGGTGTAGGGGTTCGAGTCCCCTTCCTCGCACCAACTCCCCGTTTTGGCATCGGTTTTGTAGGTCTCACTTCTTCCCTAAAATTCGCGCGAAAGACCGTCTGGTAAGGCTGGGGCGGGGGGGCTTTGTGCGGATTCTGATTGTTCCTCTCTTCACCCAAAATCTCACCTGTTCGCACCTAAAATCCGGGTGGCCTCCCCAATTTTTACCCGAGATTTCCCCACGAAATGGCATCCATTCAGAAGGTGGTGAAGGGCTGGCGCGCTCAGTTGATGGTCAACGGCGAGCGAGACAGTGGAACGTTCGATACAAAGGCAGCCGCGCAGGCGTGGTGTGCGCAGCGAGAGACGGAAATGCGGTCGATTGCTAGCGGTAGCGGCTTGGCGGGATGTTCGTTTGGGTGAGGTGTCTGGGTCGTCGACTTCACGAGAAATGTCACTGATGTCGCACGCGTTTCAGGTTGCTCGGAAGGAGTGGGGCTGGTGGGTGAATGACCCGATGATCGAGGTGAAGCGACCGCCGGATCCGCCCGGGCGGGAGCGATTGATTTCTTAGGAGGAAATCGAGTCGCTGCTGATGAGCATGGGGTATGAGGAGGGGGGGCGGTAGAGAAACCAGTGCAGCGCGTGGCCGTCGCGTTTCTTTTTGCAATAGAAACGGCGATGCGGTCGAGCGAAATGCCGACGTCCCCCCCCCCGTATTCAGTAGCACTAGGTTTTAGAGTCCGGGGGTAATGTCACTGTTTCCTGCCAGTTTCTGGGCATAGATCGCAGGTATTAATCCGCCCTACGATTTCTTAGGTCGTTCCTCGTTATATACCCGTCGCAAAGACTCGATCACGACCTTGGCATGCGACAAGTTGGTGAACCAATGCTCATTCAGGCATTCGCCCCGGAAACGTCCGTTGAACGATTCTGTATGGGCGCTCTGGTTTGGGTTTGCCTAGTTCAATCAGAAACAGCTTCACGCCACGCTCGTGGGCCTAGGTTAGCGTTGCCCGCCCGCAGAACTCTTTGCCATTGTCGGTGCGAATCGCTTGCGGCAGCTCGTGATGCAAGGCCACACTATCCAGGATGCGCGTTAGCCCATGCCCGCTAATTGCTCGCTCCGGCACGATAGCGACGGCCTCGTGCGTGGCATCGTCGACCACCGTCAGACTCTTGATCACACGGCCCTCGGCGGTTCGATCAAACACAAAATCCATCGACCAGGCCTGATCGGCCGCCGATGGTCCCCCGGTGGTTGGCGATCTGAAGCGGCACCTTCTTGCGCTTGCGGCGACGCACCTGCAATTTCTCTTCCGCATACAGCCGCTCGACTCGCTTGTGATTGACTCCTGGCCCGACTGCCGCAGCTTCAGATAAATCATTCCCGAACCGTAACGCCGATGGCGTTGAGCCAACGCCACGATATGCGCTCGCAAGGCAACATTGCGATCCGGCGCTTGCTGACAACGATAGGCGCTGGCGTTCATGCCGACTACCCGCAGGGCTCGACGCTCGCTCAAGCCACACTGGGTCATACGGCGCACCAGTTCTCGGCGGGACGGTGCGCATACCACATTTTTTCGCAATGCCTCGCGCGTCACCCCGTTTTCCAGCAGCGATTCGACCAGCAATTTCTTCAGCCGAGCATTTTCGGCCTCCAGTTCCTTCGGGCGTTTAGCATCCGGGACGCTCATGCCGCCGAACTTGCTGCGCCACCGGTAGTAACTCGCCTCCGAGAAGCCGTGCCGCCAGCACAGCTCCTTGATCGGGATACCCGTCTCAGCTTTCCGCTGGAAGCCGGTGATCTGCTCTTCGGTGAGCCGCTTCTTCATGTCCAATCTCCTGACTGCATGATTGGACTCTAAATCGTCGCACTACTTAAATCGGGGGAGACGTCGCGCCTTTGCGTGCACGCCTCGATCTTCAGTCACGAGCACATGGGCAGCATCTCTCTGTAGTGCATACAGGATCGAGTTGTCGCAATGATCGTTCCCGGAAAGCCCCGCCACATTATTCCAATGGCATACCGGACCTTCGGGCAACAGGTGATATTGATGCACGCGTGCAAGTGTTCGTTTACGACGCTCGCTATCTCGGTCACGCTCAATGTCCCTCACGGAGGCAGGGTGATAAACAAGCCGATGACGACCATTGCACAAATCCATGACGCGCAACAAATCTGGTCTGAGTATGGCCAAGGAGGCCCGACGCGGAATCAGGATACTGGTATCCAGCAAGATTCGCAGATGTAGCGCCACCTTTGTATTTTCCTTCTCTAATCTCTTGCCCGCTTCGACGGGGGGGGTGTTAAAAGCGCGTGCGCCGGCCTTTCGGCCGTTCCCCTAGGAAAGGAGCCGTGGTCGGCGGTGATTGCAATATCTGCATCAATCGTAATTCGAGCAATCATTCGGTTTTTCCGAATCTTCTCGCCATAGTAAATAATTTCTACGTTCTCAGAAAAAGCATGAAATCCTTGCTGGCAGAATGCCCGGGTGGTCGGGTTGCATGCCAAAAATCGTATTTGCCGGATTTAATCCATGCGGCGGATAATTATGCCGATGATAAAAGGCCAAACTGGCGCATCGTAGATTAGGTGCCGTCACGAGGGAAATATCGCTTATTTGCTCTCCTTTCAGCCTGCGTCATCGGTTGTCGTCGGTCACGTACTCCTCATATCACGTTGTCGATTAGGGATGCCAGGAGCAATGCGAAAATTTCGACTCGGGCGGTTTGCAGACTACTCACTGCGTCGCCGAGAAGCCGAGCTGGCCGCCTGCTCTCTGGAGTAGATGTCCATGCGCGGAGTTAAAATTGGGGATAATATTTGATTGAGAAAACGTCGTTCATGTAAATCAATAAATTTCCGAAATTTATATGCATGATGAATTGCATGAGAATTAAAGTAATTCATCAATTTTTTCAACTAAATATGCTACTTCAGTCGGAAAAATTGCGCACACAGTTGCGCTAAGTCTCTCCAAGCATTGAGTTTTTGAAAGCCCTACATGTTGTGATATTTCAAAAAATTCGTTGTGCTTGCCAGCCTGCAATCCAAATTCAAGGATTCCCGGTGTCGCCTCCGGTTCGCACGCAAGGGCGACTGCCGCCACATCGCTAGCAGCCTGGGCTTTTTGGACAATCCAGGACTCGGGCCATGTACTCCCTGGTAAGTAGGCAATTCTAGATTCGTACCAGTCCTTGAAGTCCTTGCCGGGATTCTCCGCCATATTCTTTGCGTGTTCGAAATTTGATGACCCATGCGCACGTTGGTCGCCGTCAAAAATTGCAAGAATGGGGCGAGTATCCTTTCGAACGTACGCTGCAGCCAATTGACGTGCAATTGCCGTTGCTGATCCGATAATTGTTATTGTGACTCTGGTTCGTGTTGCAGCTGAAAGTGCGGCTTGAAGAAGTGATTTTCCAACATCGTCTTCAACAAGAATTTCTAACTCATTTCCCGTCTGACTTCCCATTTTTGCGAATGCAAATTCTGGTGAAATTCCGCCGGTGAGTTTTGTTTTTCCGCCAATATTCTCAACAAAAAATCTTGCGTCATCGGGTAGGCATTCGAAAATCTCTCTCGAGTGTGTTGTGCAAATGACTTGAGTGCCGGTTTCTTTGCAAACTTCTTTCAATTTTTTCATGAAGAGTTTTTGCGCTTTTGCATGAAGTCCGAGTTCAATTTCGTCCATCACCAATAGAGCTTTTTCTTCACAGGAATATATCGTGGAAAAAATTTCAAATAGTGCATTCTCACCCGCACCCATGTTGAATCCAGAATATGTCACGTCTTTTATTTTTACAATAGGTAAGCTGTAGCGGGAGTGCTCCAAGTAGCGGAAGTCATCGTAGGTCTTCCCTAAAATATATCCGACAGCATCCCGAACTTTATTTTCCCAGCCCTTTGCTTTTACGTCTGAAAAAGATTTTGAGTACGATCTGGATTGGCTTCGTTCGCTATGCGGAACTATGCGTTCGATTCCAAGAAATACAACTGTTTTCTTTAATCTTGATGAGTAATCGTTCCATTTTCCGCCTTTATTTTTTTTTCTAATTTGATACCCTAATGCTCTGCCGTCAGGTCTTTCTTCAGTTTTTTTCCAAGTGTCGAGGGCAAAGGTGTATTTTATTTCAATTCCATCTGGTGCGTGTTCTTCTCTGTGTTGGATAAAAAAATCAGAGAATGTGTAGTATGGTTGATTTCGGCGAGGAAGTTTGAATGAGTTTTTATTGGCGTGATAGGCGCAACTGGCTAGTGCGAGAATGGTGGATTTTCCTGCGCCATTGACACCTGCAAATGCCGTTATTGGATAGGTGAGATTTATATTTAAAGAGCTTACCCCTCGGATTTGTCCGGTGACCACTTGAATTTTTCTAAGTAAGGATTTCGAGTAATCTGATGTGAACCAATTTCGAAGCTCGCCGTCAATCTTGCTTTCACGGTATTTCATACTCTCCCCGTTTTTTTGGTGGTTTGCGGTTTTATTGTTGCAGCTGAATTATCGCGTATCTTGGAATCAATGGGAATTGATAAATTTGCTTGTATGTACGGTTGTACATACAAGCTGCCGTGCGTCCATCACGTGGTAATTCGATGAGCCTCTTCGATGCATCTTATTCACCTTGTGGCAGGTGCGGAGGATGATTGGTCTCACCTATTGCTCTCTCACGGCATGGTCACCTAAAAATCCACCTATTTGGTTTGACTGATTCCCCGCATGGAAGGGGGTACTCAAAACGGGAGAAGGCGTTGGATGTCGGCGCCAATAGGGGCTTACGTCGTCCGCTGCCGGAGCGGCTTGCGAAGGGAGGCACTGCGCGTCGTGCGTGTCAGATCGAAGTTATTCAGTTGAGCATGAATCATCGGGAAACTCTGGGCGGCTAAAATCTGTTGGAATGAGGACTCAGAAAGTGAAGGCAACTCCCGCGCGTTTGCGGACGTGCCAGTGATGAGCGCCGTAGAATTGTGTTGTTCGGCAAGAGGGATAGATTGCCTACTTTTTGACATAAACCGACCATGACCTAAGGCTTGGGTTAATCAGGATCTCATTGGTAAATGCAGAGAGCGCATTTAAGGAAATTATAGGTATCTGGCCTGCGCACACTATGTATTGGATGTATTCTCTCTGACATGGTTGCTACCCTTCGGGGGCCTCTCCCAAGACTGGAATCAACGCAATTTGCACCCATTCCCCCGCCGCCATCCGCTCCCCCAGACCCCCGCAACTATATTAAATTGCAAAGAGGATACGTCTACCCCTCCTCGCACCAACTCCCCGTTTCGGCGTCGGTTTTGTAGGTCTCATTTCTCCCCTTAAATTCGCGAAAAAGACTGTCTGGTAAGACCGGGCCGGGTTTTTTGTGCGATTCCGATTGCTCCCCTCATCCCTCGAAATTACTGACGGACCTTCGTCGGCAGGTGTCTGCCGCCGAATCACGTCCCGATTGACTTCGATCTTAGGCGCCGCGTCACCTGACCATTGCAGGCAGCGTGTCTCGATCTGCTTCGCGCAGTATCCGAATCATCTAATCGCGCAAAAACATGCGTAAAAGCGATTTTGTTAGATAAAAAAATATCGTTTTTAGACATTTCATCTGCGTGAAACAATGCGCCATCGGTAATCGGGCTTGCGCCATTTTTGCTCGAAGCGCAGGGCCTGCCGTATCTATAAAAAACATGGAGATAGTCAGATGAAGCGACTCATTGCTTGCATTGGCGCGGCCGTATTGGGCGTGTCTTTTATCGGAACGAGCATCGCCCACGCGGACCAGCTTGCAGACATCAAGAAGCGCCGGACCTTGGTGTGCGGCATTGTCAGCAACAACCCCCCGTTCGGATTTCAAAACCCGGATTCGCGGGAAATCGTCGGATACGACGTCGATTTCTGCAAAGGCGTAGCGAAGCAACTCGGCGTCGAGCCGGAGCTGAAAGTGTTGTCGCTCGACGCACGTATTCCTGAACTCACGCAAGGACGCATCGACATTTTGACGGCGTCACTCACCTACAACCCGCAACGCGCGCAACAAGTCGATTTCTCTCATATCTACTTTGTCAGCAACGAAGTGATCGCGACGTCGGCCAACGGGCCATACCGCACAGTCAACGATTTGGCGGGGAAACGCATCAGCACAGTTAAGGGCTCGAGCGATATTCCCGCCGTTCAGCAATTGCTGCCAACGGCGCAACTGGTGAGCTACGACGATCCGCCGTCGGCTTTCATGGCACTGACCCAGCGCAAGGTCGATGGCTATGTCATGTCCGAAAGCATCATGCGCCGCTTTATCGAGCGGCTCGGCCCCAACGCGAAAACGATCGCGATCTTGTCGCCGCCGATCGCCCGCCAATACTGGGGCTTGGGGATGAAGAAGGGCGAGCCCGCGCTAGTCGCCGCAGTCAACCAAGCACTCGGTGTGATGGAGTCGTCGGGGCAGTCGCAACAGATCTTCGATAAGTGGCTTGGCGCCGCATCCGCATACAAGATGAAACGCGACTTCACCGCCGCGCCAATTCAGGACTGAGCCATCGAGTGGCGTCTCCCCGCTTAAGGAGTAGAACGTGTTGCATTACCTCGAATTCGGCGCAGTCTTCGCTGGGCCATTCGCTAGTCTTTTGCTTTCCGCCGCGCTAACGACGTTCAAGTTGACGGTGGCGAGTTGGCTGCTTGCCACCGGGCTTGGAACGGTGCTGGCCGTATTGCGTGCGTCGGGAATTACCCCGCTGCGTAAAGCGGTTGAGGCGTTCGTTTCATACCATCAGAACATCCCCCTGCTAGCGCAGATTTTCCTTTGGTACTTCGGCGTGCCGACGCTGTTGCCCGATGCCGTTCAATCGTGGGTCAACGCGCACGACGGCGAGGTCATCTATGCGTCGATCGCCATCGGTCTATGCATGTCCGCGTTCTTTTCGGAGGACATTCGTAGTGGCCTGCGCTCGGTGCCGCATGGTCAGTACGAAGCCTCCAGATCTCTGGGTTTGAGCTTCTTCGCCACGATGCGTTTTGTCACGTTCCCATTGGCTTTCCGGAGTGCGCTTCCGTCGTTCGTGAATCACACAGTGATGATGTTTAAAGACACGAGTCTTGCGATGGCGATTGGTGCGGCCGAGATGACTTACGTGGTTCGTCAGATCGAGAACGAGACGTTCAGGACATTTGAGGCCTATGCCGTGGCAACGGCCTTCTATCTTGCCGTGTCGTTGGGGTTGATGGGGCTGGGTGCCATGGTC
Source organism: Pandoraea sp. PE-S2R-1 (assembly GCF_002179865.1). Classification (NCBI taxonomy): domain Bacteria; kingdom Pseudomonadati; phylum Pseudomonadota; class Betaproteobacteria; order Burkholderiales; family Burkholderiaceae; genus Pandoraea; species Pandoraea sp. PE-S2R-1. The sequence continues at coordinate 869,877 of NZ_NGUR01000007.1, forward strand.
GCCAACCGCATCCAGATAAAGGCGAGGTAAGGCATGTCGGAAATTTTGAACGAATATGGATTGCTGCTTCTCGTCGGGCAATTTCCAAATGGACCGCTTGGCGGACTCGCGCTCACCCTGATTCTTTCCGTCATGGGACTTGCGCTGTCTTTCCCGCTCAGTATTGCGATCGCGCTATGCCGAATGTCTCCCATCAGGCCCCTCTACGTCGCATCGACCGTATTGGTGTATGTGGTGCGTGGTGTTCCGTTGGTGATGTTCGTCTTCTGGGGATACTTCCTCGTTCCCATTCTGGTCGGACACAGCGTGACTGCCTTCACGGCAATGATTTGTACGCTGGTTGTTTATCAGTCCGCCTATTTGTCGGAAGTGATTCGCGCGGGAATCGAAGCGTTGCCGAAAGGGCAGGTGGAAGCGTCGCGCGCGCTGGGGCTAGGGTACTGGAGAACCCACCTCTGGGTGATTCTGCCGCAAGCGCTATACAACATGGTGCCGAGCATCATCAGTCAGTTGGTGTCGCTGATCAAGGAAACCTCGATTGGCTATGTGATTAGCGTGCAGGAACTGACGTTCGAGGCGAACCAGGTGAATAACGCCCTTCTGACAAAGCCGTTCGAGGTGTTTGCGATCCTCGTCACCCTCTATTTTGTTGTCTGTTTCGTGCTCACGAAGTGCGCAAACTATCTGGAAAGCCATGTAACGCGTAAGCGGTCGCCGAAGGCGGTAGTGCAAAGGAGCATTGAAAGTGATTCGATTTTCGAAGGTTAACAAGTGGTATGGCGAGTACCACGCACTGGCTGACGTAAGCGCGGAAGTCCGGGAAGGAGAAGTCGTCGTCGTTTGTGGTCCCTCAGGATCGGGCAAGTCCACATTGATCCGTACGATCAATCGGCTGGAAGAAATCCAATCGGGCACGATCCATGTCAACAATCAGGACATTCACGCGAAGGACCTGAGTATTAATGAATTCCGCAGCGGCGTTGGCTTTGTGTTTCAGTCGTTCAACCTGTTTCCGCATCTTTCGGTAGTCGAAAACGTGTGCCTTGCACCCGTCCGGATCGCGAAGAAACCCGCTGCACAAGCGAAGGAGCAGGCGTTGGCGTTGCTCGCTCGCGTGGGGCTTGCCAACAAAGCGACTGCCTATCCGCATCAATTGTCCGGTGGTCAACAACAACGTGTGGCCATCGCGCGGGCGCTTGCGATGGAACCGCCGATCATGTTGTTCGACGAGCCGACCAGCGCACTCGATCCCGAAATGGTGGGGGAGGTGTTGAGCGTCATGCGCTCACTGGCGCGCGACGGCATGACGATGGTCTGTGTGACGCACGAAATGGGCTTTGCCCGTGAAGTGAGCGACCGTGTGTGGTTCATGGATCGAGGTGTCATCCTCGAAGAAAACTCCCCCGCGGAGTTCTTCCGCGCGCCGCAGCATGCGCGGGCAAAAGCTTTCCTGTCCGATATCAGGGCAAGTTAGCCGAGGTAACGACGCAGGGCCGGCGGACCTGCGTCGGAAGACAATTGAAATCGATCTGTCGCCGGATCATGCTTGGCAGTCATCTCTTCAATCGAGTAATCGCATCAAATGACGGGTAACCCACTTCGCTTGCTGAGTGCTACGGAAGCTCAGAAACGGATCGCCAGAAAGGAACTGAGCGCGCTTGAATACGTAGCGGCCTTGCTGGAAGCCATCGCCGCAGAAAACGACACGCTGAGCGCCTTTATCGAAATCTATCGTGAGGAGGCGCTCGCCGCCGCCCATCAGGCAGACGTGCTCATGGCGCGTGGTGAAGTCACCGGTCCGCTTCACGGGTTGCCGTTTGCGGTGAAGGATCTGATGGACGTCGAGGGCAAACGGACCACGGCGCAGTCGCACGTATTGCGCGATCCCGTGGCAAAGCGCGATGCCGACGTGGTCCGGCAACTGCGCGCGGCGGGTGCCATCCTGATAGGAAAGTTGAGCCTGGAGGAGTTTGGCATCGGCTCGCCGTCGGACACGTTGCCATGGCCACCCGCGCGCAATCCGTGGGACATCGAGCGCATACCCGGTGGCTCATCGAGTGGGTGCGGCGTCGCGCTGGCCGCGTGTCAGGTCCCACTGGCGATCGGCTCAGATACTGCGGGCTCCGTCAGAAATCCGGCGGCCATGTGCGGCGTCATCGGTCTCAAGCCAACTTATGAGTTGCTCAGCCGGCGAGGGGTATTTCCGCTGGCGCCGTCGCTGGACCATGTGGGGCTGATGACGCGGAGTGCCGAAGACTGCGCGCTTTTGCTCGGTGCGCTCAAGCACCCGTCTCGCCGGGAAAACGTCGACTTCACGCTGGAAGGCGCACCGTTGCACGGCCTAAAAGTCGGACTGCTCTCGCACTTTTATCGCCGGGACATCATCGCCGACGACGAGACTCAGAGCGCAATCGGCGCCGCCGCCGGCGAGATCGCCAGACTGGGCGCTCGATTAGACGACGTCGATGCCGGCGATCTTGAGTCGTTCCGGCGGTGCGGCTCGACGCTGCTGCGCGTCGAAGCCTATGCGGTCCATCGTGAGTTTCTTGCCCGATCCCCGGAGCGTTACGGTGAACGCTGCCGCGATACGCTCTTGGCAGGCGCATTGATATCTGCGCAGGAATACGTCGATGCCAAGCGACAGCAGCTTGATCTCACTGACCGGATCGACCGGCTGCTGGAGACGTCTGAAGTCTTGCTCACCGGTGTTTCCGCGCACACAGCCGCGCGGTTCGACGACGAGGATGCTGTCAATCGACCGGCCAACCAAATGCGTGTGCCGTTCAACGTCTCGGGACATCCAGCGCTGGCGTTCTGTGTCGGGTTCTCGTCCAGTGGTTTGCCAATCGGTGCGCAACTGATCGGGCGACGCTTCGAAGAAGAGAAATTACTCGCAGTGGCGGCGGCATATCAACGAGTCACCACCTGGCATTTTCGACATCCGTCCGTTGCATTGAGCGGTCGCGACGGCGTCCCGCAGTAGCGTCATGGCATGACACAAAACCTTCGTTCGAAAATCGAGAGAGTGCTATGAACGGCACAGACACCCGGAATCGCTTCAGTGCACTCGTCGATTCGACGCTGGATGCTGCGGCGAGGCATGGCGCAGCGTTCACACAAATCTATCGCGAGGCGGCAATCGTGCAAGCGGCCGCCATGGATGGACGTTGCGCATCAGGCGGTACCGAATGGCTGCCGACGTTGGCCGGCCTGCCCGTGACGATCAAGGACAACATGGACGTGGCGGGCGAGCCCACTGCGGCGGGGTCCCCAGCCGTGATGGCAACGGCGTCTCCAGCCGCGACGGATGCGGACGTGGTGAGGCGCCTGCGCGCGGCGGGCGCCATCATCCTTGGCAAAACGGCGATGTCGGAACTTGCCTTGTCGTCGGTCGGGCTCATCGAGGGCACGCAGCGACTTCCGAATCCACTCGATCCCGAGCGCGTACCCGGCGGGTCTTCGTGCGGGGCGGCGGTGTCGGTGGCTGTCGGTGCGGCCTGCGCGGCACTCGGAACCGACACCGGTGGGTCGGTACAACTTCCCGCAGCACTATGCGGAATTGTCGGCTTCAAACCCACCGCGTCGCAGATTTCGCGTGAAGGGGTTCTCCCGCTCTCGCAACATCTCGACTCGGTAGGCGTGATGGCAAAGTCCGTCAAGCGATGTCGAATGGTCTACGAGGTGATCGCGCAGAATGCCTCCATGTATCCGCCGAATTCCCAGCCTCGCCGGGTCAAAGGGTTTAGGTTTGCGGTGCCGAAAAACTACGTCTTAGCCGACCTCGACCCGGCGGTAGCCGCTGCCTTCGAACAGACGCTGAGTGTCTTGTCGGCGCACGGCGCGGTGTTGCAGGATATCGAGCTGCCTGCGCTTGACCAGATCCCCGAGGTGTATCGAGGCGGGGGCTTCTCGATGGCAGAGATCTACGCGTGGCTGCGGTCTCGTGGATCACTGAGGAGGTCGCTGATTTCAGCGCGTGCCTACTCGCGAATCGAGCAGGGCGGTGTGCTTTCCGCCGCCGACATGATCGACAGACTCGCGCTGCGGGCGTCGCTTGTCGAAAGCGCGGACCGGGGCACACGTGATTGGGATGCGCTGCTGATGCCCACATGCCCAATACTGCCGCCGCTCATCAGTGCGGTTGCCGATGACGAGGGCTACAGCCGCTACAACATGCTTCTGATGCGCAATTCACGGGTGGCCAACGTGCTCGATCGTTGTGCCATTTCGCTGCCTGCCGATCGCCGCGAAAGGCTGCCCGTTGGCATCACGTTGATGGGACCTCGTGGAAATGATAAGGCGCTGCTAACGATCGCGGAAGCGGTCGAGGGCATGCTTCCCGGACGAGGCATGTAGCGTTCGTCGTCTTCATTCGGCCGGTGGGTGATCTTTCTGAACGGTTGCCTCGTTCGCACCGGACGCGCATATGCCATCTCCCTCAACGCTTTTATCCAAAGCCATTCTCTGGGACAACGACGGTGTCTTGTCGGACACCGAGCGTCTGTTTTACGAAGTCAATCGCGATGTCCTCGCCGAGCATGGTGTGGATTTGACGCGCGAGCGCTATGTCGACTGGTTTCTGGTTGCCAATCTCGGGGCATGGCATGTGCTTAGCGACAGGGGGTATCCGGCGCCTGAGTTAGCGAGGCTTCGCATCGAGCGTAACCGCCGCTACAGCATAGCGCTGTCCACAGCCAATGGCCTGACCCGTCCCGGCCTCGTGCCGTTGCTGACGCGGATGAAAGGGCGGGCGCGCATGGCCATCGTTACGGCATCGTTCCGTGACCATCTGGCGTTGGCGCACGGGCAAGACGCCTTTTTCGAACACTTCGAGGCGATATTCACGCGCGAGACGTCGGGCCAGCCGAAGCCGGCGCCCGACTGCTATCTGAAGGCGCTGGACGCGCTGCAATTGACAAGTGACAGGTGTGTCGTGGTCGAAGACTCCCCGCGAGGTTTAGCGGCCGCCTGCGCGGCGGGCCTGACGTGCATCGTCATCAGAAGCGAGCTCCTGCACGATTTTCCCTTCGTCGGCGCTGCTGCTGTCGTTGATAACCTGACCGAGCTGGAGCGCGCGTTGGACGCGTTTCTCGCTGCGTAGCCGGTTAACACATCAAAGCATCAGCAGAGATTCGTCGTAATCGACGACTTCCAATGCGACTTCCCTGAGGGTAGAGGTGACAGCGCGGGAGTCGTCCCCCCGCCAGTAGAAACGGTAATCGACCGGCTGAAGGGGTGTTTTTGTCGGTACGACCACGAGCGTGCCGCGCCGAAGCATGGGGCGTAACCAACCGCTAGGCAGATATCCGATGCCTATCCCCGCAGAGACCAGACCGGCCATCGTGGCCATGCTGTTCGACTCGATAATCTCGCAGACGGTCGCGCCGGATTCCTTTCTCCATGCATCGAAGATGAGCGTGGAACCGGCTTGCTGCGACATGGTAATGACCGGCATGTCGGCGACCATATCTTCTGCGGTCTGACCCGGTCGAATCGTTTCTCGTCCCGCGACCCACACATACTCGGCCTTCGCCAGCAGCACGGAATCCAGTGCGGGGCTGGTCGACGGCCGGGCAACGATGGCCGCATCGAGCTTCCCGCTCAGCAATTTGGCTTCAAGCTCCAGTCCCAATCCCACATAGGGCTCGAGCTTCAATTGCGGGTGCCTCTCCTTGAGCGTAGAGACCAACTTCGGCATCCAAGAGGAGGCCGTGATTTCACCGACACCCAGTCGAAAACGGCCTCGAATGGTACCTGACGCGCCGATGGACGCCGCAACCTCTTCCGCGTGGCTGAGCAGCGCACGGGCTTTGGGCAGAAGTGTCCGCCCATCGGCGGTGAGAGACGCCCGCCGTGCATCCCGGTTGAACAACGTCTGCCCGATACCCGTCTCCAGCTCGACCAGCCGCTTGGAGAGCGAGGATTGAGAAATATGCAGCTTGTCGGCTGCAATCGCAAAGCTTTCGCAGGTGGCTGCCCAGTAAAAGGCTTCCAGCTGTTTGAGGGTCATTCTATTCATCGAATTCAGTGAACATAAATTAGCGATTAATTTCGCTTTTTCTACATTTTCGCATGTCCTAGAGTGACAACAAACCACAAAAAGGAGACCTCAGCGAAATCACGCAGTCAGCAGACTGCGCGGCGCTGTTCTCCTTGGTTCGACCATTCGGTCGTAGTGCATCAACTGGCACGTTTGTTTATCTATTTTAGGAAAGCACAAAATGATTGGTCTTCAGATTCTGGAGCGTAAGCGTCAAATCTCCCCGTCCTTGGTTGAAGGCTTCCGCTCGGTTCCCGTGGCGAACATCAGCGATTGCATGTGGCGCATGAGCGCCGGCGGCGCTGGCCTGCGCCCGTATCACGACGGCACTGCACTGGCCGGCCCGGCATTCACCGTGAAAGTTCGCCCGGGTGACAACCTGATGATTCACAAGGCGCTGCATCTCGCCAAGCCGGGCGACGTCATCGTGGTGGACGGTGGCGGCGAACTCTCTAACGCGTTGATTGGCGAATTGATGGTCACGACCGCGATCAAGCGCGGTATCGCCGGCTTCGTGATCAATGGCGCCATTCGCGATGTCGATGCCATCAAAGCCGGGCGGTTCCCTGTGTACGCGGCCGGTGTCACTCACCGTGGCCCGTATAAGGACGGCCCGGGCGAAATCAACGTGCCGATTTCCTTGAATGGCATGGTGGTGAATTCCGGTGATTTGATTCTGGGCGATGCCGACGGCCTGCTGAGTATTCCGGTGGAAGCTGCCGAAGAAATTCTGGAAGCGGCGCGTAAGAAGTCGGCGCTTGAGAAGGTGACGTTTAAAGAAATCGATGACGGGACGCTCGACACCACTTGGATCGACGCGGCGCTCGCGCGTCTGGGCTACAAGGGCTAACCGCATGAAGATTGTGTTTTTGGACCGCGGTACGCTGTCCCCGCAAACGGTCTTCCGGGCGCCGGCGTTTCCGCACGAACTGATCACCTACGATCAGACCCGTCCGGAGCAAGTCGCGTCGCGTATTGCCGATGCCGACATCGTGGTGCTGAACAAGGTGAAGCTGCCCCGAGAAGTCGTTGCAGGCGCTAAGAAGCTCCGCATGGTGGCCATCGCCGCCACGGGCTACGACAACGTGGATGTTGCCGCCTGTAAGGCACAGGACATCGTCGTCAGCAATATCCGAAACTACGCCGTCAACACGGTTCCCGAGCATACCTTCGCGCTGATTTTTGCTTTGCGGCGCAGCATCTGTGCGTATCAGGATGCTGTGCGCGCCGGTCGTTGGCAGGCATCAGGTCAGTTCTGCTTCTTCGATTTCCCCATCAAGGATCTGGCGGGTTCGACACTCGGCGTCATCGGTGACGGTGTCCTCGGGCAGGCGGTGGCGAACTTGGGCCGCGCGCTGGGGATGCGGGTTATCTACGCTGGCTACAAGGGCTTTTCGAATCAAGGCTCACTGTATGTGCCGTTCGAGAAGGCGTTGGCGGAAGCCGACATTCTGACCTTGCACTGCCCGTTGACGGCAGAGACCCGCCACATGATCGGTGCGCCGGAGTTCGGGCTGATGAAGCGTCGCCCACTGTTGATCAACACGGCGAGAGGCGGCTTGGTCGATGAGGCTGCTGTGGGGCCGGCACTGGATGCCGGTCAGATTTCGGGCGCGGGCTTCGACGTCGTCATGGCCGAGCCACCACCGCAAGACCATCCGTTCATGGCGCTTGTGAATCGAAGCAATTTCATCCTGACGCCCCACGTTGCCTGGGCGAGCGATGAAGCCGTTCAGGGATTGACGGACCAACTGGTCGACAACATCGAAGCGTTCGTCCGGGGCGAGCCGAGGAACGTTGTCGGGCAGGGCTAACAAACATTCACCAGAAATTCCTTTTTCCATCATGGCATTTATCTCCGACTCTCTGTCCCGTATCAAGCCTTCTGCGACCATTGCGATCTCCGATAAAGCACGTGATTTGGCCGCTCAAGGACGAAACATCATTGCCCTGAGCGCTGGTCAGCCGGACTTCGACACGCCGGACAACATCAAGCAGGCGGCCTACGAGGCAATTCGCCGCGGCGAAACCAAGTACACGGCCGTTCTGGGCATCACTGAGCTTCGCGAGGCGATCGTCGCCAAGTTCAAGCGTGAAAATAATCTGGACTACAACGTTTCGCAAACGATGGTTTCCAGTGGCGGCAAGCAGGTCATTGCCAACGCCCTGATGGCGACCGTCAATCCGGGGGATGAGGTCATCATCCCTGCGCCTTACTGGGTGTCCTACCCGGAACTGGTGTCACTGTGCGGTGGCACGCCCGTGTTTGTGACGGCGTCCCTCGAAAGCAATTTCAAGTTGCGCCCGGACGATTTGGAGAAAGCCATTACGCCGCGCACGAAATGGCTGCTGTTCAACTCGCCCTCCAACCCGAGTGGTGCGGCCTACACCGAGGACGAGTTGAAGGCGCTCATGGAGGTTGTGAAGCGTCATCCGCACGTTTGGGTTCTGACCGACGACATCTACGAGCATCTGGTCTACGACGGCTTCAAGTACACGACACCGGCGCAAGTCGCCCCCGAGCTATACGAGCGCACGCTCACGATGAACGGGGTGTCCAAAGCCTATGCCATGACAGGATGGCGGATCGGCTATGCCGCCGGCCCGGTTGCGCTCATCAAGGCCATGGAGAAAATTCAGGGGCAGACGACCTCCGGTGCGTCGTCGGTGTCGCAGTGGGCGGCCGTCGAGGCGTTGAATGGTCCGCAGGACTACATTCACAACAGCCGGGAAGTCTTTCAGGCGCGTCGCAATATGGTCGTATCGATGTTGAATGACGCCGAGGGGCTGGACTGCCCGACACCTGACGGTGCGTTCTACGTTTTCCCTTCGCTTGCCCGGCTGGTCGGCAAGCGCACCGAAAGCGGTAAGCGCATCGAGAACGACGAGGACTTCGTCTCCGAGTTGCTCCAGTCCGAGGGGGTGGCGCTGGTGCACGGCACGGCATTCGGTCTTGGACCGAGCTTCCGGCTTTCGTACGCCGACGACACCGAACGCTTGCGTGATGCTTGCACCCGCGTTCAACGTTTTTGCGCGAGCCTGCGCTAACCAACTGTCACTTCGTCGTTATGTGAGCAGGGCGGGCTTGGGTACCTCTGCTCACCAATATCAAAAAGGGCCGCGACATGATCATGTCGCGGCCTTTTTTTGTCCCGCAGAGCAACTCCGGGACTTGTTCGCTTATCCGCTATTACGCAAACCAGCAGCGACCCCGTTAATGGTGAGATGTATGCCGCGTTGCACACGTTCCTCCGGCGTTTCTCCCGCAGCCAGGCCAGCCCGGTGGCGTTTGAGCAGTTCGACCTGAAGGTGATTCAGCGGGTCCAGATAGGCAAAACGGTTCTTGATCGACCGCGCGAGCGCGGGGTCGGCCGCGAGCCTTTCCACGTTGCCCGTGATGGCCGCCAACATGTCGCAAGTCCGCTCGTGTTCGTCGGAGAAGCGCGCAAAGATCGCGGTGCGGAGTTTGTGGTCCGGTACCAACCCGGCATAGCGCGACGCGACGGCGAGGTCGGTCTTTGCCAGCACCATGTCCATATTGGACAGAAGGGCGTCGAAGAACGGCCAGTCCTTGCTCATCGAGCGTAACGTTTCCAGACGCTCTTGTTTGTCCTTTGCGTCTGTCGAATCCTCAAGCCATTCCGAGACGGCGCTTCCGAAGCCATACCAGCCGGGGAGTAGCAGTCGGCACTGCCCCCACGAGAATCCCCACGGAATGGCGCGCAGGTCTTCGATGCGACGAGACGCCTTTCGCGAAGCGGGGCGGGAGCCGATATTCAACTGCGCGATTTCGGCGATCGGGGTCGAGGCGAAGAAATAGTCGGTAAATCCCGGGGTGTCGTAAACAAGGTTCCGGTAGGTGCGATAGGCCCGCTGCGAGAGTTCATCCATCACGGCTTCGTAGCGTGCGACGGCTTGTGCTTTTGGGCTGTCCTGAGGCACCGGCATCAGGCTGGCTTCCAGCGTGGCCGACACCAGCAGCGCCAGATTCCGGCGGCCAATGTCCGGGTTGGAGAATTTGGACGCGATGATTTCCCCCTGCTCCGTCACGCGAATCTGGCCGTTCACGGTGCCCGAAGGCTGGGCCAGGATGGCTTGATAGCTGGGGCCGCCACCACGGCCGACAGTGCCGCCGCGGCCGTGGAAGAGGCGAAGCGTCACGCCGGCTTCATTGAACAAGACAACCAGTTCGTTTTCGGCCTTATACAGCTCCCAATTGGATGTCAGGAAGCCACCGTCCTTGTTCGAGTCGGAGTATCCCAGCATCACCTCTTGCAACTGGCCTTGTTTTGCGATGAGCGGCGCCACTTGCGCAAGCGTCAGCCACTGGCGCATGATCGTTGCGGCGCAGCGGAGATCCGGAATGGTCTCGAACAGTGGGACGACCATCAGCTCAAGTTCCTGCAACCGATGGCCATCGGTGTGAAGCAACCCGGTTTCTTTCTGGAGCAGAAGGACTTCGAGGAGGTCCGATAGCGTCTCGGTATGCGAGATGATGTAGTTACGAATGGCGCGCTTGCCATAGCGACGCCGAATCTCCCGCGCCGCATGCAGGACACCCAGCTCCGAATGGGTTTCGTCCGTGTATTCCACGAAGGGCGAGAACAATAATCGGGGCTTCGCCAACTCCGAGAGCAGCAGATCGATCTTGCCGACTTCGGTCAGACTGGCATAGTCGTTCTCGACCTCTGCCTTGGATAACAGCTCCCCCAAAACGCGCTCGTGGACATCCGAGCTCTGGCGCATATCCAGCGTCGCCAGATGGAAACCAAAAATCTCCGATGCGCGCTTGAGCGAAGCAAGGCGCGGCTTGACCAGTGCGGCACCGTGATTGGCAAGCAGCGACGTCCCCAGAATGTTCAGGTCGCCGGTGAAGGCTTCCGAGGTGTCGTAGGGCGCCGCCGCACCGATTTCCTGACGAAGAATGTCGTGGGCACCGAGCAGGCGTGCCGTGGCGGCCAATCGAGCGTAGATGCCGATCAACGCACGGCGATAGGGCTCATCAGCGCGGTGCTCGGAGCGGTCGGGTGATTGCGCTGCCAGCGCCAGCACGTCAGGACTCGCGTCGACCATCAGGCTGGAAATGGGGAGTTCGGCCCCCAGCGCATGGATTTCCTCTAGGTAATACTCGAAGAGGGTGGCCGACTGACGTGCCAGCGCATGTCGCATGGTGCCGGCGTTGACGTTCGGATTGCCGTCCCGGTCGCCGCCAATCCAACTGCCCATCTGCAAATACGAAGCGGGATCTGTAGAGGGATTCTGGGCTTTACCGTTGGATGGAAACTGAGTCTCAATTTCCGCCGCGACGTCGTCGTAGAGTGCGGGCAGCTCGCTCAGAAAGGTAATGCGATAGTACGAAAGCGCATTCTCAATTTCGTCCGCCACCGTCAGCTTCGTGAAACGGAGCATCCGGGTCTGCCAGAGCGTCGCAATGCGGGCGCGCAGGCGCTCGGTGTTGCGGCGTAGTTCGCCGGGCGTCATCGGCATGTCGCGCGCGGCGACCAAGCGAGCGATTTCGCGTTCTGCATCCAAAATACTCTTGCGCTGCACTTCCGTGGGGTGCGCGGTCAGCACTGGGGAGATGAGCGATTCTTGTAAGAACTTCCGGACTTGTGCGCCAGATACGCCCGCCTCGTCGAGCCGCGACAGCGCATGTGCCACGCTGCCCGGCTGGGCATCGGGATTCGCGAGGAGGTGAGCACGGCGCTGGCGGTTGTGATGCTGGTCCTCGGCGATATTGGCCAAATGAGAGAAATACGAAAAGGCTCTCACGACGGCGTTCGTCTGCTCGCGGGTCAGTTGCTTGAGTAGCTTGTCGAGCGCATCGCCAGCAATTGGGTCAGACTCGCGACGGAATCGCACGGCCGTCTGGCGGATGTTCTCGACGACATCGAAGACTTGCTGACCTTCTTGTTCGAGTACGACCTCGCCCAGCAACCTGCCCAGAAGCCGAATATCTTCCTTGAGCGGTTCGTCGTTCGCTCTGATGCGAATGGTCTCGTTGTCGGACGCGACGGCCTCGGGCGCGCAGGCGCGGACGTTAGGTTTGCTGGAGGTGGAGTTTGCCATGAGAGTAAAAGCCCGGAGGTTGGTTGGTGAGAGCGCTGCCCCAACAGCGCTTTGAAGCCGTGATGGACGATCTAGAGGCAATCGAGCTGCAAGGCGATGTACAGCAGGATGTAGTCCTCTGTGCGGGAAAGGGTCAGGCCGCTCAGTTCCTCGATTCGCCGCAGACGCTTGTCGAGCGTATTCCTGTGGATACCCAGTTCCGCAGCCGATTCGTTGTTCTGGCGCGCGTTGCGATACCAGATTTTCAGCGTTTCCAGCAGTTCGCCGCCCGCTCGGTCGCGCGCTTTGAGCTGCGCAAGCGGTCTGAGAAGCTCCTTGGCCTGCCACGTGTCCGCCCACGACGACAACGCGGAAAACAGCCGGTGGTCGTAAAACGAGAAACACCGTTCGCGTGCATCGGTTGCGCGTGCCGTGCCTGCCTTAAGCGTCGCCCGTGCGCTCTTCCACGAATGATTGAACGCTGAAATGCCTGTCAACCCAACGCCAATCGCGACTTTGAATGGCAGTTTGCACGCCGAGTCGAGGAGATTCTCGATGGCGACGAGTCGCGCCTTGGCGAGATCCGCGACATGACGCGGGTCGACCGACGCGGCGCTTGTGCTGTCCAGAATGACGAGCTCTCGCTGTGAAACCCGCGCCGACAGACAGTCCGGGGCGCGTTGGTTCAATATCGATTGCGCATTGGCGGCGGCGTCGATCACGTCGCTCAGCGGCGCTTGCGGGGTCGCGAATTCGCAGACGATGACAAACCAGAATGCCGTCGTATCGACGCCGAACCGATTGGCTGCGTTCTCCAGTTCCGTCGTGGTGAACGTCTGTTGAGCGTTGATGAGTTGAAGCACCAGATCCTCGCGGTGCCGGTGGTTTCGACGGAGTTCGACGGTTAGCGTTTCCCGCTCGAGAATCATCTGTGCAAGCACCTGCATCAGCTTGCCGTAGTGGCGAACCTCGTCAGGGTCTCCTGTCAGCCCGATGGCGCCCCAGACCTCGCCATTCACGAGAAGCGGCATATTGACGCCGGGCTTCACCTTTGGTGTGCGCGCGGCCATCGCCGTGTCGACTTCCCAATCGCAGCCGTTGCTCAGAGCAATTTGCGCCCCGCGGTGCAACGAACCGATCCGACTCAAGTCGGAACTCGCAAGAATTGAGCCGGTTTCATCCATCACGTTGACGTCGAACGGCAGCACGCGGGTGGCCTCAGCGACAATTTGCTCTGCAAGCCGGCTATCAATTCGACGTCTCATGAAGGGCTCGGCCTATGGCTCAGGCAAACGTCTGACCAATGCGGATTGCCGCCGCGATATTTCGGGCGCTGGCTTGCAGGTTTTGATGGGCGTGGCGCAATGCGTTCTCGACAGTGCAGGGCGCGCGTACCGCCCCGAAGACCGCATGAATGCCGGCGCCGTACAGAAGCTCATCGTCGCTGCCTAACGCGCCGACTGAGCCGCCCAGCGCGATTACCGGAACGCACTTTTGGCGGGCGATGCGTGCCACCGCGGCGGGCGCTTTGCCGCGAACGGTCTGGCTGTCGACTCGGCCTTCACCGGTAATGACCAGTGAGGCGCCATCGATGGCATCTTCCAGACGAGAGGCCTCTGCGATGATGTCGGCACCGGCCCGCACATGTGCGCCGAATACGGCATGCAGGGTCGCGCCAATGCCGCCGGCGGCACCGCCACCGGGCATTGCGGCAAGTCCGGGCGGCACACCAAGGTCCCGTTCCAGCACCTTGGTAAAGTGGTTGAGTGCGTCGTCCAGCACGGAGACGTGGTCAGATGTCGCCCCTTTCTGAGGGCCGAAGATGGCCGATGCACCGGTCTCGCCGCAAAGCGGATTGTCCACGTCGCACGCCAGTTCGATAACGCACTCAAGCAGGCGTTTATCCAATCGGGAAACATCGATACGCGTTACGGTGCGCAGACTTGCGCCACCCGGCGCAACGTCCTGGCCATTTCCATCGAGCAGACGAGCGCCCAGCGCACAGAGAATGCCTTGGCCGGCATCGTTGGTCGCACTGCCGCCCAGTCCGATGGCAAAGCGGCGTAAGCCGGCATCGAGGGCAGCCAGTATCAGTTCGCCGGTTCCACGGCTAGACGTAATAAGAGGATTTCGCTCGGCAGGCGTCAAGAGCGCCAAGCCGCTGGCTGCCGCAACTTCGATCAGGGCAACGCCGTCTGGCGTGACACCGTACTGCGCATCGACCGGACGGCCCAGCGGATCGGACACGCGTTCGAGCCGGTATTCGCCACCCAGTGCCCGGACCAGCGCGGCAACTGTGCCTTCGCCCCCATCCGCAATCGGCACCAAGACAAACTCTGCATGAGGAAAGATTGCCGAGAAGCCGGCGCGAATGGCGTTGGCGGCTTCGGCGGCGCTAAGACTTTCCTTGAACGAATCAGGTGCGATGACGACTTTCACGGCTTGAGCTTTCAATTGAAGAATGCGATTTCGATGGAAAGCAAGAATAGTCGCGCGCCGCTATCCGGCCTATGGGCAAATGCACACCTTTCTCGCGTTAGCTGCGGACTCTCTGTGTAGTGAGCTGCCCTTGGAAGGCATTCGAAAAGTCGCAGCACTCCTGCACAAGCCGCAAGACCGAGGAAATGAAGCTGCTCTTACGTTCTGCCCGATATAGCGCGACGTAGGTGACGTCGGGCAGCTTTGGGGTCGTTTCTACAATCTCGAGTACCCCGTTATCGATGAGCGAGCTGAACGGGAGATAGGGAAGGTAACTGATCCCCATGCCGGCAGCGGTCAGACCGACGAGCGCCACCATGCTTGTGCAGCTCATGGAGCGATTCGGGAATTGAGAGTGAGAGCGAATCCAGCGGTCGTAGATGATCCCTGTCCCCGATTTGCTTCCCTGCGTCAGGATGGTGTACGGCGATAGCTCGTGTATGCGAAGCGGCCGTTTGTGATCGGTCACCAGCCCCGGCTTGGCAACCCAGACGTTTTTCACGCTGGCAAGCGGCATGGCCATCGTGCCGTGGTCGGCGAACGCATCGGGGACGATGATGGTATCCATCTCGTCGTTGAGCAGCTTCTCCATCAAATGCGTGCTGTCGTCGACCTCGGGTTCGATCACCACGCGTGGGTAATGCTGGTTGATCGACTGCACCAATTTCGGAAGCCACGTCATCGCCGTGAGCTCGGTGACCCCGATGCGAAGCCGCCGCTCGATGACTTCGGGCTTGCTGAATTGCTCCACGGCGTCGTCTCGCTGCTCCAGCAGACGCCGCGCAATCATCATCATCTCTTCGCCTTTTTCATTGAGGCGAGCCTGACGAAGCTCCCGGTCGAACAGCGGCGTGTCGAAGGTCTCTTCCAGCTCCTGAATGCGTTTGGAGATTGCCGACTGCGTGGTGTTTAGCCTGCGAGCGGCTTGTGAGAAGCCGCCAAGCGTACCAATCCAATAAAGCGCTTCAAGCTGTTTGAACGAGAACATCCGTCGTCCTTGATTGCCGTTTCGAAGTTGCGAGAATGGGGTGCAGAACCGCTTGGCGCACCGTCTGAATGAAGCCTGTTTCTGCCGAAGATACGCGAAAAAGCGTCAACGAAATATTCGAATTTTAGATATATACGGATCGTTAAATATCGCTTTTTTTGTAATTTTCGGCGACCTATGATTCGCGGATCGCCAGCAGAAAAAAGGGATGCCAAGGCATCCGGTGAATCGAAATTGGAAGCTATGACGTTACCTCAAAGCACTACAGGAGCAATGGCGAGACCGTTATGGACAAGTCGTCTGGATAACGGCGCTGTGCCGGTTTCGATGGCAGGGGTGGGTGGCTTACTGCTGAACCCGTCGAATGGAACGTTCGACCTCGTCATTCAGGAGCGCCTTTTAGACCTCGCGACGACACTTCGCGGCAAGGCCCATATCGAGGCCGGTGTGCGTCAAGTCATTCTTGGCGTTAACAACCTCTTGTTGAAGTTTGACCCGCTGGCGCTGCATCCGAAAGCGGCGTGCGAGATGTTGCTCGCGCTTTGGGAGCAGTCTTCGCCCAGAGGTGTGAAGGGGAAAACGGTTGAGTTCCAGGTGGATTACGGCGGGGCGCCGGGGCCTGACCTGATACCTGTCGCAGAGCTACTGGGAATGAGCGTTGCCGACGTGGTGCGATTGCACAGCGAAGCCAACTATATCGTCGCGGCCATCGGGTCGATGCCCGGCTATGCCTACATGGTTGGGCTTCCGCCTGAGCTGACCCTGAAGCGCCGCGACGTTCCGCGCGTCAGTCTCCCGAAGGGATCCGTCGTTATCGCCGGGGTTCAGGCGTCGGTCTTCCCGATGGCGGGACCGTGCGGCTGGCACGCGCTCGGTCACACCGCTACGACGCTGTTCGACCCTCATTCGAGCGATCCCTGTCTGCTCGCGCCCGGCGACGTTGTGCGCTTTAACGTTGGAAAGGTAAATGCATGATCGAGGTCATGAGTAACGGCGCGTTGAATCTCGTCGTCGACAAGGGCCGTGAGGCCGCCGTGCCACTTGGCGTCAGCGTCGGTGGCGCGATGGATACGCTGGCGTTGGGTATTGCGAATCTGATGGTCGGTAACGCAGAGGACTGCGCGGGCATCGAAGTCGCCATCTATCCCTTCAAGCTCAAGTTCGAACAGGATCGTCTGGTCGCTGTAACGGGGGCTTTCACCAAAGCGTTGGTGGGGAACAAACGGCTTCCGCCGTATTGGAGCCAGTGGGTCCGCGCCGGCGAAGTGCTGACGATCGAGCCGCCCCAGTTCGGCGCCAGAAGTTATGTGGCTGTCGCAGGGGGGATCGACACGCCGCAGGTGCTGGGCTCACGGTCCACGGATATCCGCGCTGGCTTCGGTGGCGTCGACGGGCGAGGGCTCAAGCGGGGCGACAAGCTCGTGATCGGCGATGCTCAGGTGAGCGCGCGCCGCAAGCCGCAGCGTGCCGGTGGTTTTGGCGTTGCTCCCCGCGTGATTACCGATTACTTCGCGAGTCTGTCGAGCAACGTCATTGAGTTGCGTTGCGTGCCGGCGGCCGAGGTTGAGTTATTTCAGGCGTCTGCGCTGGATATTTTCACCAGCACTGAGTATGCGATTCAGCCGGAATCAAACCGTATGGGTTATCGGCTGCGCGGCCAAAGCCTCGAGTTGAAAGCGCCGGTGGAATTACTGTCCTACGGCGTTGTGCCCGGCACCGTTCAGGTGCCGCCATCGGGGCAGCCGATTATCCAGTTGGCAGACGGCAATACCTGCGGCGGATATCCAAAAATCGCGAATGTCATCGAGTCGGATCTGTGGCGTTTGGCGCAGGCCCGGGCGGGCGTTTGCCTGCGCTTCAAATTCTTGGCGTTGGACGATGCCGTGGCGGCGCTCTCGGAGCAAAGCCGGGTCATGAATCAACTGAAGAACAGCATTGAATTGATCTCGGTGCGCGTCTGAGGCGTCGTTCCACGATTGAGCGGCACCCGACTGAATCAAGGGAAATAACGTGTCCGAAACCAGCATGTCACGGCGGTTGGAAGAAGTTCAGAAGCTTGCTGAGGTCTTTAGCAAAACGCATCTGGTCGAAATGGAAATAGAGGCGGCGGACTTTTCGCTGAGGCTGAAGAAGAACGCGTTAGGTGCCGGGGCGACAGTCGCAGCCCCCACAGCAGCCGCCCCCGCAGCCGCCATCGTTCCTGCGGCCACCGACGCGTCGACAAGAACTGTAAAGAGCGGGATGAGCGGGACTTTCTTCCGGGCGTCGGCGCCGGGAGATGCGCCCTTCGTCAAGACCGGCGACAAGGTCGACGTTGGCCAGAAGCTCTGCCTGATCGAGGCGATGAAGATGCTCAACGAGGTCGACTGCGATTGGGCCGGCACCGTCAAAGAAATTCTTGCAGAAGACAGTGGTGTCGTCAGCGTTGGCACGCCGCTATTCGTCATCGAGGTGAACGGCAATGTTTGACACTGTGCTCATCGCGAATCGCGGCGAGATTGCGTTGCGCATTCAGCGGGCGGCCAAGCATCTCGGACTCAAGACCGTTGCGGTCTATTCAGAGGCCGACAAAGCGTTGCCGCACGTGACGATGGCTGACGAGGCGATTTGCATCGGCCCGGCCGCTGCGCAAGCGAGTTATCTGAATCCCAACGAGATTCTGATGGCCGCCAAGCTCACCGGCGCGCAGGCAATCCATCCCGGGTATGGCTTTCTGGCCGAGAACGCGGATTTTGCCGAAAGCATCGAAAAAAACGGACTGACGTTCATTGGTCCGACGTCCGGCGCCATTCGCTGCATGGGCGATAAGGTGCGCGCCAAGCAGGCCATGATGAAGGCCGGCGTCCCGTGTGTTCCCGGTTCGGAGGGCGAGTTGCCTGACGCTGCGGCCGAGATCATCGGCATCGGTGCGCAGGTGGGATACCCGCTCATCGTCAAGGCGGCGGGGGGCGGTGGCGGCAAAGGAATGCGGGTCGTGACGAATGAAGCCGATCTGGTCGAGGCGGTTGCCTTAACCAAACAAGAGGCGCAACGGTCGTTCAATAACGCCGCGGTCTACATGGAGCGCTTTCTGCAACACCCGCGTCACGTCGAAATTCAGGTGCTGGCGGATAACTACGGCAAAGCGATTTGGCTGGGCGCCCGAGACTGTTCTTTGCAGCGACGCCATCAAAAAGTGCTGGAGGAATCGCCTGCACCGAAGATTCACGAGCGAGCGATTGCCGCCATTGGTGAGCGCTGCGTCGAGGCCTGCCGCCAGATCGGCTATCGCGGTGCAGGCACGTTTGAATTTCTTTACGAAGACGGGGCGTTCTTCTTCATCGAGATGAACACCCGCGTTCAGGTCGAGCATCCGGTCACTGAGATGGTCACCGGGGTGGATATCGTGGCGGAGCAAATCCGGATTGCGATGGGCTTCCCGTTGTCGATCGACCAGAAGGATGTGGTCTTTGCCGGCCATGCCATCGAATGCCGGATCAACGCCGAGAACTCATGGAACTTCGTTCCTTCGCCGGGCACCGTGACAGCGTGGTTGCCGCCCGGCGGGCCCGGTATTCGCGTCGATTCGCATTTGTTCTCCGGCTATACGGTCCCGCCGAACTACGACTCTCTGGTTGCGAAGCTGATTGCTTATGGAAAAGACCGCGAGCAAGCCATTTCCCGTATGCGTCAGGCCTTGGATGAGATGGTGATTGACGGCATCGACACGAACATCGGCCTTCATAAGGAAGTTTTGGCGCTGGGAGACGTGGTCGACGGCGGCTTCAATATCCATTTCCTTGAAGAGTGGCTGGGCAGCCGCACCAAGCGAGGAGTGCAGCAATGAACGTTGATTTCGCCGTCGAATTAATGCGTTGGTTCTCGACTTCCAATCAGAGGGAACTCGATTACAAGGACCAGAGCATTCGTCTCGTACTGAAGAAGGACGCCGCGCCAGTCGTGAGCGTTCAGGCAACCCCGGCACCAACACCGGAGGGCGCAGCGCAGATGCCAGGCTTCACGGCGCAGGCGACGGGGCGCTTCGTGCACAGGCATCCGTTGGATAGCAACCCATCGGCGGTGACAGGGCGTCAGGTCGAGACCGGGGAAATCATCGGCTTTCTGCAAATCGGTGAGGTCCTGAGCGCGGTTGAAGCACCGTTTGCCGGGCAAATTTCAGAAATCAAAAAGCCGGATGGCGCGTTGACCGGATTTGGCGATGTGTTGATGTCCGTCGTCGTCAACAGGCCCCTGTAATTCCTGATGACCGGCGGCAGGCAGTAGACAGGCAATAAGGGGGGAGGGCGGTGGCTTTAAAAAGCGACCGCAGAGGCATATGGAGATGAAGGGAAAAGAATGGAAACGTCTACAGTAGGAACTCAAAAAGGACTGCCGGCGCAGCCAAGCACCGGCGCCGGCGCTGGCACCGTTACCGTTACCGGCGGCGAGAAGCTGTCGCCCTGGCGTGTATCGATCATCGCGTCCATGGGGTCGGCGGTCGAGTACTTCGACTTCGCGCTTTATGGCGTGCTGGCCGTGATGATGAGCGGTCACTTTTTCCCGACCACGGACGGACTGGATGCCTTGCTGGGAACGCTTGGCATCTTCGCCAGCGCGTTTTTCGTTCGACCGCTGGGGGGCGTCTTTTTTGGCTGGCTGGGTGACCGCTTCGGCCGCAAGAAAACGCTGCTGACAACGGTGTTGGGTATGGGGGCTGCCAGCGCATGCGTTGGTCTGCTGCCGACTTACGCCACTGCGGGTATCTGGGCACCGATTCTGCTGCTCGTGTGCCGTGTGATCCAAGGCTTCTTCGCGGGCGGTGAAGTCAGCGGTGCCGTCACCTATATTGCCGAAGTGGCACCGGCGAACCGCCGCGGTATGTTCGGCTCATTCAACCCGGCGGGCGTCGGTATCGGTACCGGCAGCGCAGCGTTGGTGGCCGGTATTGTCGGCCTCGTTCTCGGCGCCGACGACATGCGTGAGTGGGGCTGGCGTATTCCGTTCCTGCTTTGCTTCCCGCTGATTCTGCTGACTGTGTGGGCACGTCAGCATCTTGAAGAATCGCCGAAATTCAAGAGCGCCCAGAAAAGCCACGCGCCGGAGAAGGCGCCGCTTAGCGACGTCATCTCGAACCACGGGAAGTCGTTGTTCCGCGTCGTGGTCATCGCAACCGCGCAGAACGCCTGCGCCTACCTTGGTCTCGTGTATTTCAACATTCACCTGACCAAGGTGATGAATTACCCCAGCCAGATGGTGTATTGGCTCATGGCGGCCGGTCCCATTTTGTCCGCGCTCCTGATGCCATTCTTTGGGCGACTGTCCGATTCGGTAGGCCGCCGTCCCGTGCTGATTGCCGGGTATGTGGCATACGTTGTCATCACACCGCTGGCGCTTTGGATGACCTCGCAAGGGGATTTCAACCTGGCAATTGCTGCGGTGTTGCTCGAATTCTTTGCTTTCGCCATGGTTCAGGCCGTCGGTTATCCGTTGTACGGGGAGTTGTTCCCAACGCATGTGCGTTATACCGGCGTATCCGTAGGCTTTAACCTTGGGGCCATCTTGGGGGGCGCATCGACGCCCTACATTTCCACATGGCTGGTTCAGCAGACCGGCGACAAGACTTCGCCCGCCTATTTCGTCATGGCAACGGCAGTGTGCGCACTGATTGTGTTCTTTACCATGCGTGAGACGGCGCAAGATAACCTCGAAGATTAAGGTGCCCTATGAAGACTATCGACATCAATTCAGATATGGGTGAGGGCTTCGGGTCGTACACCATTGGTGATGACCTGGCGATGCTGTCCATTGCCTCGACTGCCAACATGGCGTGTGGCTTTCACGCCGGTGACCCCTTAATCATGGCGTCGCTGTGCGCTGCCGCGAAGGAACGAAACGTTGCCGTTGGTGCGCATCCCGGCTATCCCGATCTGGTCGGCTTTGGTCGTCGCCATATGGACATGAGCCCGAAAGAGCTTGAGGCGTATTTTGTCTACCAAATCGGGGCCGCCGATGCGATGGCCAGGGCGGCCGGGCATCGGCTGACCCACGTGAAAGCGCATGGTGCGATGGGGCATCTGGTGGCAGACGAGGAAGATGCGGCGGAGATTTTCATCAACGCAATTCGCAAGTTGAATCCGGAACTTATCCTTTCGACCATGGCAGCGACTACGTTGTGGCGAGTCGGCATGCAAAGCGACCTGCGTGTCATTTCCGAGATTTATGCGGATCGTGCTTACACCGACGACTTCAAGCTCAAGTCTCGGAAATTGCCCGGCGCCGTCATTCACGACCCCGAGCAATCGGCAAAGCATGTGCTTGCCATGGTGACCGAGGGTTGCATCATCGCGGAAAGCGGCAAGCGCCTGAAAGTGGCGATTGACACCGTGTGCGTTCATGGCGATAGCCCTAACGCCATCGGTATGGCCAGCGCGGTTCGCACGGCGTTGGAAGGCGTGGGCTACAAGATTGCACCGTACGCCAGCATCAACTAGCGCCTTAACAAATGAAGCAAATGCAAGACATCATCAGCGGGTTTCTGCGCTTTCAGAAAGAAGTATTCCCAGAGCGTCGGGACCTTTTCCGCCGGTTGGCAACAAAGCAATCCCCATCGACACTTTTTATCTCGTGTTCCGACTCCAGGATGGTTCCAGAGCTAGTCACTCAGCAGGAACCTGGTGACTTGTTTGTCATCCGAAATGCGGGAAATATTGTTCCGTCTTTTGGACCGGAGCCTGGTGGCGTCTCCGCTACGGTGGAGTACGCCGTCGCCCAGTTGAAGGTGACCGATATCGTCGTCTGTGGGCATTCTGATTGCGGCGCGATGACCGCAGTGGCCATGTGCGCTTGTCTGGACCATATGCCTGCGGTAGCGAATTGGCTTCGTTACACGGATGCGGCACGGATGATTAACGAGCACAAGGTGCATGCAAGCGCAAAAGCTCGCGTTGATTCGATGGTGCGAGAAAATGTCATCGCCCAGTTAAACAACCTGGAGACGCATCCTTCGGTCGCGTTGGCGCAGATTCAAGGACGTCTGGCCCTTCACGGCTGGGTCTATGACATCGAGTCCGGGAGGATCGACGCGCTCAACGCCAAAACTGGGACGTTTGTGCCGCTGGCAGAACATCCCGCAGCAAGGTTAGCAATGGAGACGCCGGCGTCGAAGGTGTGAGGACCGAAGTGATGTGAGGCAAGCGCGCCGATCCTCAACGTCGACGCTCGGCGAGTCGCCGATCAGGAAGCGCTGCCCCTGAAATTCGCGCCAACGACCGTCTGATAAGGCTGGGATGGGCCGTGCCTCGCGTCAGCGTCCACTTTCGCCCCATCGCCCGCAACCGGTCACCCCCTCGTTACAAAAAAAGTGTGCGGATTTACCCGTCGCCATTCGTCATGTCATTGAAGCCGTAGTCAATGGCAGAGCGAAACGTTCATCGGTATCGGGGGCACACAATGTTTGTGCAAGGCAAGCGGGGAGAAGGCGATCCACGGGAGAAGTTGCCGTGGAAATGAGTGCCGGGCATATATCAGGTCCGCTCGGGGCGGCCGGGGAGGTCGCGGAGGTGACAGCAGCGCCTCGCCACAACAACGAATCCGGACGGGAAAACCCCGCCGGTGCACAACTGCGCGAGTGCCTGACGTCGAACTACGACCGGCTGCTCAATCGTCTGTCGCGCCGACTCGGCTGCTCCGACGCGGCGAGCGACAGCCTGCACGAGGCCTGGGTGCGTTTGGGCAGTGCTACGCTGCCCGACGCGGTTCGCAGTGCCGAAACCTACGTTTACCGCATGGCCTACAACCTCGCCGTCGACCAGATGCGTGGGCGGCGCATGTGGGCCTCCGTCGCCGACGAGAACGATATCTTCGACGTGCTGCCCGATCGCGGGCCCGGCCCGGAAGCCGTGGCCGATGCCCGCTCCGAGCTGGCGGCGCTTGCCCGCGCACTCGAAGACATGACGGGTCACCACCGGCGTGTACTCATGGAGTTGCGCGTCGACGACCTCACCCGCGAAGAGGTGGCGGCACGCTACGGCCTGTCGTTGCGCAAGGTCGACACGCTCCTGCGCCAGACCCTCGACTACTGCGCCATGCGCACGGGCCGTACAGCGCACGGTGGCGTGCGCACTGAACGTCGCCCGGCACGGCGCGGCACGATGCCGTCTCGCGATCAAAGCCAGTCCATGTGCCCGGACGAGGCTTGATGTGCTGACCCAAGGGCGCTGTCGGAAAGACGTTTGCCGTCTCGAAAGTCTGTCGTTTGTCACTCAAAATTCACATTATTCAACGACAGTGCTGGCGAGACAGCGGTTCCACGCATGCTTAGAACT